>NZ_CM132773.1:1745000-3365000 GCF_053901425.1 Clostridium sp. JNZ J1-5
TCCCCGAGGTAGCTTTTATCCGTTGAGCGATGGCCCTTCCATACAGAACCACCGGATCACTAAGCCCGACTTTCGTCCCTGCTCCACCTGTATGTGTCGCAGTCAGGCTCCCTTCTGCCTTTACACTCTACGCGCGATTTCCGACCGCGCTGAGGGAACCTTTGGGCGCCTCCGTTACCTTTTAGGAGGCGACCGCCCCAGTCAAACTGCCCACCTAGCAATGTCCTGTGACCAGATTCATGGCCGCCAGTTAGAATTCCAGTACTATCAGGGTGGTATCCCAAGGACGACTCCACGAAAGCTGACGCTCTCGCTTCTAAGTCTCCCACCTATCCTGTACAGACAATACCGAAATTCAATGCTAAGCTACAGTAAAGCTCTACGGGGTCTTTCCGTCCAACCGCGGGTAGCAAGCATCTTCACTTGCACTTCAATTTCACCGGATTTGCTGCCGAGACAGTGCCCAAATCATTACGCCATTCGTGCGGGTCGGAACTTACCCGACAAGGAATTTCGCTACCTTAGGACCGTTATAGTTACGGCCGCCGTTTACTGGGGCTTAAGTTCACACCTTCGCTTGCGCTAAGCATTCCCCTTAACCTTCCAGCACCGGGCAGGCGTCAGCCCCTATACATCAGCTTACGCTTTAGCAGAGACCTGTGTTTTTGATAAACAGTTGCTTGGGCCTGTTCACTGCGGCCTGCTCTCGCAGGCACCCCTTCTCGCGAACTTACGGGGTTAATTTGCCGAGTTCCTTAGCAGCAATTCTTCCGACGGCCTTAGGATTCTCTCCTCATCTACCTGTGTCGGTTTGCGGTACGGGCACCAATTTGCTCCATAGAGACTTTTCTTGGCAGCGTGGAATCAGATACTTCGCCAAAATAGGCTCCCCATCACACCTCAGGCTCAGTTGAGCGGATTTGCCTACTCAACACCCTAAGTGCTTAGACGCACATCCAATAGTGCGCACATCCTATCCTCCTGCGTCATCCCATTTGTCAAACGCATTTTGGTGGTACTGGAATATCAACCAGTTGTCCATCGCCTACGCCTTTCGGCCTCGGCTTAGGTCCCGACTAACCCTGGGAGGACGAGCCTTCCCCAGGAAACCTTAGATATTCGGCCAACAGGATTCTCACCTGTTTTTCGCTACTTATGCCAGCATTCTCACTTCTGCACTGTCCACCACTCCTTACGGTATGGCTTCAACCTGTACAGAAAGCTCCTCTACCACGTGTCGTTAGACACATCCATAGCTTCGGTGGTAAGTTTGAGCCCCGTTACATCTTCGGCGCAGGATCTCTCGACTAGTGAGCTATTACGCACTCTTTCAATGAGTGGCTGCTTCTAAGCCAACATCCTAGTTGTCTTAGAAATCCCACATCCTTTACCACTTAACTTACACTTTGGGACCTTAGCTGATGGTCTGGGCTGTTTCCCTTTTGACCACGGATCTTATCATTCGTAGTCTGACTGCCGGGGTACGAGTATATGGCATTCGGAGTTTGATAGGGTTCAGTAACTGTTGTCAGCCCCTAGCCCATTCAGTGCTCTACCTCCACTACTTATTACCCGACGCTAGCCCTAAAGCTATTTCGAGGAGAACCAGCTATCTCCGAGTTCGATTGGAATTTCTCCGCTATCCACAGCTCATCCCATGGTTTTTCAACACCAACGTGGTTCGGACCTCCACGAAATTTTACTTTCGCTTCATCCTGGCCATGGATAGGTCACCCGGTTTCGGGTCTACGATATGCAACTAGTTGCCCTATTCAGACTCGGTTTCCCTTCGGCTCCGCACCATAAGTGCTTAACCTTGCTACATATCGTAACTCGCTGGCCCGTTCTACAAAAAGTACGCCGTCACACATTAACGTGCTCCGACCGATTGTAGGCACACGGTTTCAGATTCTATTTCACTCCCCTCCCGGGGTTCTTTTCACCTTTCCCTCACGGTACTTCTCCACTATCGGTCACTAGGTAGTATTTAGCCTTGGGAGATGGTCCTCCCTGCTTCCCACAAGGTTTCACGTGTCTCGTGGTACTCTGGATTAGATCTTGCCTCATTTCCTTTTTACCTACAGGGCTATTACCCTCTGCGGCTGAACTTTCCAGTTCTATTCGGCTAAAGAAACTTTGGCGTTATGATCTATCCTCAACCCCAGAAACAAAGTTTCTGGTTTGGGCTCTTCCCCTTTCGCTCGCCGCTACTGAGGGAATCGATTTTTCTTTCTCTTCCTCTGGGTACTTAGATGTTTCAGTTCCCCAGGTGTTCCTCTATGCACCTATGAATTCAGTACATAGTATCTAGCGTTAGCTAGATGGGTTTCCCCATTCGGAAATCTGCGGATCACAGGCTATTTGCGCCTACCCGCAGCTTATCGCAGCTTATCACGTCCTTCATCGGCTCCTAGTGCCAGGGCATTCACCGTGCGCCCTTTGTAGCTTGATCATGCTTGATTTGTCAAAATCTTCGATTTTGTTAACAAATCAGTACTCCTCAGCTGTGCTGAGTGAGTTTCATTTAATCTTTTACTAAGTTTTACTTAGTTCTAGGTTTAATCTTTATATTCACTGTGCAATTTTCAAAGAACAAATCGCTAAACACGTTAGTGTTCAACGTCCTTAGAGAAACTTATAGTCTCTCAAAATTAAACAGAATTAAGAACCAGTCTATGAAAGCAGTGCTTTCATTTCTCCCTAGAAAGGAGGTGATCCAGCCGCAGGTTCTCCTACGGCTACCTTGTTACGACTTCACCCCAATCACCAATCCCACCTTCGACCGCTGGCTCCTTACGGTTACCTCACGGGCTTCGGGTGTTACCGGCTCTCATGGTGTGACGGGCGGTGTGTACAAGACCCGGGAACGTATTCACCGCGACATGCTGATTCGCGATTACTAGCAACTCCAACTTCATGTAGGCGAGTTTCAGCCTACAATCCGAACTGGGACCGGTTTTATAAGTTTAGCTCCCCCTCGCGGGATTGCATCTCATTGTACCGGCCATTGTAGCACGTGTGTAGCCCTAGACATAAGGGGCATGATGATTTGACGTCATCCCCACCTTCCTCCTGGTTAACCCAGGCAGTCTCGCTAGAGTGCTCAACTTAATGGTAGCAACTAACAATAGGGGTTGCGCTCGTTGCGGGACTTAACCCAACATCTCACGACACGAGCTGACGACAACCATGCACCACCTGTCTTCCTGTCCCCGAAGGGACTTCCTCAGTTACGAGTAATTCAGGAGATGTCAAGTCTAGGTAAGGTTCTTCGCGTTGCTTCGAATTAAACCACATGCTCCGCTGCTTGTGCGGGTCCCCGTCAATTCCTTTGAGTTTTAATCTTGCGACCGTACTCCCCAGGCGGAATACTTATTGCGTTTGCTGCGGCACCGAGGGTGGTACCCCCCGACACCTAGTATTCATCGTTTACGGCGTGGACTACCAGGGTATCTAATCCTGTTTGCTCCCCACGCTTTCGTATCTCAGCGTCAGTTATAGTCCAGAAAGTCGCCTTCGCCACTGGTGTTCTTCCTAATCTCTACGCATTTCACCGCTACACTAGGAATTCCACTTTCCTCTCCTACACTCTAGACACCCAGTATCAAATGCAGCTCCCAGGTTAAGCCCGGGGATTTCACATCTGACTTAAATGTCCGCCTACATACTCTTTACGCCCAGTAAATCCGGACAACGCTTGCCACCTACGTATTACCGCGGCTGCTGGCACGTAGTTAGCCGTGGCTTCCTCCTTGGGTACCGTCATTATCGTCCCCAAAGACAGAGTTTTACAATCCGAAGACCTTCATCACTCACGCGGCGTTGCTGCGTCAGGGTTTCCCCCATTGCGCAATATTCCCCACTGCTGCCTCCCGTAGGAGTCTGGACCGTATCTCAGTTCCAATGTGGCCGATCACCCTCTCAGGTCGGCTACGCATCGTCGCCTTGGTGAGCCGTTACCTCACCAACTAGCTAATGCGCCGCGGGCCCATCTCAAAGCGGATTACTCCTTTGATTATCTCTTCATGCAAAGAGATAATGTTATGCGGTATTAATCTCCCTTTCGGGAGGCTATCCCCCACTTTGAGGCAGGTTGCCCACGTGTTACTCACCCGTCCGCCGCTAATCCATTCCCGAAGGAACTTCATCGCTCGACTTGCATGTGTTAGGCACGCCGCCAGCGTTCGTCCTGAGCCAGGATCAAACTCTCAATTTAAAAGTTTAATCTTACTCAAATTTATTGACTGGCATTTCTTTACCTTAATTCTGTTTAATTTTCAAAGACCATTTTCTTACGTCACTTCTTACAACGACTTTTTGATTTTATCATGACTAATTAATTTAGTCAACACTTTTTTCGAACTTTTTATGAGTTCTTGCAAACCATATTTCATCGCTAGCTCGTAGCGACATGGTCTATAATATCAAAATGCATTTACCTATGTAAACTTTATATTGTCTAATTATCAAATCTATTCTTCATATATTTCAAATATCTCAATGTTTCTTTGTTTTTCTTATAATGATACTCCAGGAGAAGTATATATGAATTTAACTAAATTTATATAATATGCTGCCTAATTAAACTTAAATTATAGCTGTATATCTCTCTAATAAAACTATAAGTTCTATAAGATTTAAAGTCTCAAATCTTATAGAACTTAATCATAAAAATTAGTTAGATAAATTAAAAACTATCTCCTTATATTTATTTCCCCTAACTTCGAAATTAGGAAACATATCAAAACTAGCACAAGCTGGTGATAAAGTTACTATATCTCCTTTTTTTGCTATTTCTTTAGCTTTATATACAGCTTCTTCAAAATTATTTACAGCTATAATAGGAAGTTCTATATTCTTATCCGCCATTACTTTATCAAAAGCTTCCTTTATTTTTTCCTTTGTTGCCCCCAATAAAATTAAATACTTAATCTTGTCATATCCTTCTTCAGCTAGTGGTTCAAATGGTATATGCTTATCATATCCTCCTGCTATAAGAATTACAGGTTTTTCAAAGGCTTTTAATCCAGCTAGTGTTCTTGTTGGACTAGAAGCTATTGAATCATTGTAATATTTAACTCCATTAAGCTCTCTTACAAATTCACATCTATGTTCAACACCACTGAAACTAATTGCAATTTCTCTCATTACGTCTATGCTTACATCTTCAGAAACAAGACAAAATGCTGCTAAGAGATTTTCTACATTATGCATTCCTTTTAGCTTAACTTCTTCTAATTGGCATACATGTTTTCCTAGTAACATAAGTTCATTATCTTTAAAATAAGCTCCATCTTTTATTTCTTCTTTTATACTAAATTCCATTATTCTTCCCTTAGCTTCGTTTGAATTTGCTATAGAATTAGTTATTTCATTATCTCTATTTAAAACTAATGTATCTTCCACTTGCTGAAATTTAAATATATTCTTCTTTGCTTCTATATATTCTTCCATATTTTTATGAATGTCTAAATGATTTGGTGTTATATTAGTTATTAGTGCACAATCTATATGAACATTCATTGTCATCAATTGAAAGCTTGAAAGTTCTAGAACTACTTTATCTTCTTTCTTTATATCTTCAATATTGGCGAATAGTGGATTTCCTATGTTTCCTCCTATCCAGGTTTTATATCCTTGGCTTTTTAACATATTATAAACCAGAGTTGTAGTAGTTGTTTTTCCATCACTTCCTGTTATACCAAATACTTTAGCAGGGCAGTATTTTACAAACTCCTCCATTTCAGAAGTTATATAAGCGCCTGATTTTTTTGCCCTAAGCAGCGCAGGATTATCTATTCTCATTGAAGGTGTTTTAAACACCACATCAAATCCATTTAAATTTTCTAGATAGTTTTCTCCAAGTTCCAGTTTAATTCCCTTTTCTCTAAACTCTATACCAGTTTCCCCTAAACACTTTTCATCTTTCTTATCAAAAGCAGTTACTTTTGCACCTAACTTAACCAAAAAATGAATTAAAGGAATATTACTTATTCCTATACCTACTACTGCTACTTTTTTATCTCTTATAAATTTTTTAAATTCATTAAAATCTCTTTTCATCATACAAGGAACCCCCAAAACACTTTAATATTCTGTCACGTTATATTTCTTTTCAATTATAACACTTTACATAATTCATTGTATATATTTATTGTTTTTTTGGTTCTTTTTTTATCTTCAAAATAGTTTGAATTTATTTAAAATAAAGACTTTAACATAATCTATTGAATTTTTTTACCCGTTTATGCTATACTTTCAACGTGTCATAAGCATTTAATAATGTGATTCCCCGAATTTAATTAGACACATAACATATCCCCATAATTAAACCTTATTTTCACCGGATTAGATTTCCGGTGTTTTTTTATTCTATAGTAAATTATAAAATTATCTATTATATTAATTTTATATAAAAGCTGCTGATATACCAGCGATATATCAGCAGCTTTTATTTATGTCTAAAATTCTATTTTTTCTTCAATGAATTTTTCTAATTCGTCTATATTTATTCTTATTTGATCCATTGTATCTCTATCTCTTACAGTAACAGTATTATTTTCTAATGTATCAAAGTCTACTGTAATACAATATGGAGTACCTATTTCATCTTCTCTTCTATATCTCTTTCCTATACTTCCTGCTTCATCATAGTCTACATTAAACTTTTTACTTAATTTTTCATATACCTCTAATGCTTTATCTGATAATTTTTTAGATAGTGGTAATATAGCAGCTTTGAATGGTGCTAGTGCTGGGTGCAAATGAAGCACAGTTCTAACTTCACCATTTTCAAGTTCCTCTTCGTCATATGCATCAACTAAGAAAGCAAGTGCAACTCTATCTGCTCCTAATGATGGTTCTATAACATAAGGGACATACTTTTGATTAGTGCTTGGATCTAAATATGTTAAATCCTGTCCTGAATGCTCCATATGTTGTTTTAAGTCGTAATCTGTTCTATCAGCTACTCCCCAAAGTTCTCCCCATCCAAACGGAAATAAGAATTCTACGTCGGAAGTTGCATTACTATAGAAGGATAATTCTTCTTTCTCATGATCTCTAAACCTTAAATTTGCTTCATTCATGCCTAAGTCAAGTAAGAATTTCCAACAATAGTCTTTCCAATATTTGAACCATTCTAAATCTGTACCTGGTTCACAGAAAAACTCTAATTCCATTTGTTCAAATTCTCTAGTTCTAAAAGTAAAATTTCCTGGAGTTATTTCATTTCTAAAAGATTTACCTATTTGACCTATACCAAAAGGTACTTTCTTTCTTGAAGTTCTTTGAACATTTTTAAAGTTAACAAATATACCTTGTGCTGTTTCTGGTCTTAGGTATATTTCTGATGACGAATCTTCTGTTACTCCTTGGAAAGTCTTAAACATTAAGTTGAACCTTCTAATGTCAGTATAGTTTTTCTTTCCACATTTAGGGCAAACTATATTATGTTCATTTATGTAATTTAAAAGTTCCTCACCAGTCCAACCATCTGCACTAACATTATCTATACCATGAGCAGCCATATCTTCTTCTACTAATTTATCTGCTCTAAATCTTGCCTTACATTCTTTACAATCCATTAATGGATCTGAAAAACCACCAACATGGCCTGATGCTACCCAGACCTCTTTGTTCATAAGTATACCAGAATCCAATCCTACATTGTACGGACTTTGTTGTATGAATCTTTTCCACCAAGCCTTTTTAACATTATTCTTAAATTCTACTCCCATTGGACCATAATCCCATGAGTTAGCTAAGCCTCCATATATTTCTGATCCTTGGAATATAAAACCTCTACCTTTACAAAGTGCAACTACTTTATCCATAGTTTTTTCAAAACTCATTTTTATAACCTCCTTATATTAAATTTGCGTATAAAAAAAAGACCTAAACTACCTAAAAGGGACGAAATTTATAATTAATTCCGCGGTTCCACCCTTCTTGGCAAATAGCCCTCCTTATAAACCACTGCACTCAAAAGCTCCTTTCATAATAAGCCTTTAGCTGTTCTCACCATCCACAACCTCTCTAAAAAATAACTTATTATTACTCTTCTCTATCATCATGCACTTATATGTTTTCCTTAAAAGTATTTTATCAGAATATGAACACATGTCAAGATAAATTTTCAAAAAATAAAAATGGCTCCGCGAAAAGGATTCGAACCTTCAACCTATCGGTTAACAGCCGAGTGCTCCACCGTTGAGCTATCGCGGAACGTTTAGTACGCTATTATTATAACACATTTACTAAAAAATACAAGGGGGTCATAGAAATTTTTCAAACTATTAAAGTTAAAATTAAAGAGTAAGCTATAATGTAATTTTATAACTTACTCTCTTCTATTTATAAAATACTACTTTGTTGGCTTCATTGTTGGGAATAATATAACGTCTCTGATTGAACGAGAATCAGTTAGGAACATTATTAATCTATCTATCCCTATTCCTAGTCCACCTGTTGGAGGCATACCTATTTCTAAAGCATTAACAAAGTCATCATCCATCATATATGCTTCGTCATCTCCAAGTTCTCTTTCTTTAAGCTGTTGCATAAATCTTTCCTTTTGAACGATAGGATCATTTAACTCTGAATATGCATTACAGATTTCTCTACCATATATAAAGCCTTCAAATCTTTCAGTTAATTCTCCATTTCCTCTTTTTTTCTTAGTAAGAGGAGAATTTTCTACTGGATAATCGCATACAAAAGTAGGTTGTATTAATTTTTCCTCTCCAAATTCTTCAAATAGAGCTATTAATATATCACCTTTAGTGCAATCTGTAAGTTCTTTCTTAAGCTCTACACCCTTTTGTTTTGCTATTTCTCTAGCTTCATCATCTGTTTTAATTTCATTAAAGTCTACACCAGCATATTCTTTTACTGCATCCACCATTGTTATTCTTCTCCATGGTGGAGTAAAATCTATTTCTGTACCTTCGTATTGAACTTTAGTTGTTCCATTAACTTTTTCACATACATAAGCTACCATATTTTCAGTTATTTCCATCATGTCGCTATAATCTGCATAGGCTTGATATAGTTCAATAGCTGTAAATTCTGGATTATGTCTTATATCTATACCTTCATTTCTGAAATTTTTACCTATTTCATATACTTTTTCAAATCCACCTACTATAAGTCTCTTTAAATAAAGCTCAGTTGCTATTCTAAGATACATATCTATATCTAAAGCATTGTGATGAGTTATAAATGGTTTTGCAGCAGCTCCCCCAGCTATAGGTGATAGTATTGGTGTTTCAACTTCTAAAAAGTCTCTATTATCTAAAAATTCTCTAATAGCTTTAATGATGTTAGTTCTCTTTATGAAAGTTTCTTTTACTTCTGCATTCATTATTAAGTCTACATATCTTTGTCTATATCTTAAATCTGGATCTTTTAATCCATGGAACTTTTCTGGAAGTGGTTTTAAAGACTTAGTTAAAAGTTGAAAATCAAGAATATGTAAAGTTACTTCTCCTGTCTTTGTTTTAAATACATTACCTGTTATGGATACAAAATCACCTATATCAAAAGTTTTGTATTCTTTAAGCTTTTCTTCACCTACGTCATCTATCTTTATATATAGCTGCATTTTTCCATATCTATCATGAATATCTGAAAATCCAGCTTTTCCATGTACTCTTTTAGACATAAGTCTACCAGCGACTGTTACTGTTTTGCCTTCAAGCTCATCATAGTTCTCTTTAATTTCAGATGATGTATGAGTTCTTTCTACTTTATATACATCAAATGGATCTTTACCAGCCTCTTGTAATGCAGCCAGTTTTTGTCTTCTCTCTTTAATAAGTACGTTAAATTCAGCTTCTTGCTTAGCTTCTAACTTCATTTGTTTTATTTCTTCCTTAGTCAATTGCTTTTCCGACATTAGCGCATCCCTCCGTTTACTCAGATGTAACTTACATGAATTTATTCTACTAGATTCTTATTTCTAAAATCTCAAATTTGCTGATTCCATCAGGAACAGGTACATCAACTATATCTCCAACTCTCTTTCCTATAAGAGCATTACCTACTGGTGATTCATTTGAAATTTTATTTTTTAATGGATCTGCTTCTGCAGAACCTACTATATGAAAGTCTACTATTTCGTCAAAATCATAATCTTTAACTTTTACAATAGAACCAACACTTACAGTTTCTAATGATATTTCACTTTCATCAACTACATTAGCATTTCTTAACATATTTTCAAGTTGAACTATTCTTCCTTCAACAAACGCTTGTTCATTTTTAGCTTCATCATATTCTGAATTCTCACTTAAGTCTCCGTAAGAAAGTGCTACCTTTATTTTTTCAGTTATTTCTCTTCTTTTAACAGTTTTAAGGTACTCTAACTCTTCCTCTAACTTCTTTACACCTTCAGCAGTCATTATATACTTTTTTGACTCACTCATTTTCTACTCCCCTTTAAACATAATTTATTTAAATAAATATATTTCTAACACCTAGTTATTTAAGTTATTATAAAACAGTAACTTTCTTATGTCAACACGCATTTCCTTTTTATTCCACACAACCATATCTCATAATATTATATGATTTTCAAACTTTGCCTCGTCTAATAAAATACCATTATTCTCTAGAAGTTCATCTATATTTTTATCACTATTTCTATCAAATATGCCACCTATTAATTCAGAAGTTACTTCTAATCCCATTAAGTTCCATGGCGTGTTGTAAGTAATTTTATTAACTACTATATCTTCTGCATTTTCAGGTATATACATATTATCTAAACACCATAGAGGGCATTTCACACTCCCATTTAAAGGTCTTGAAGAAATTATGAAATCCGAATGTTCAATAACATAATTAATATTGTCAGTTACTATAGGTGAAACTCCATAATTGCTAATTATATAATCACATAATCCCCTAATTTTTTTTAAATTATTCGATACTAATATAATACATTTTCCTTTTTGAGATAATTCAAAAATTATATGTCTATTAATATCATCAGCTGCGTCGTATATAGCTATGTAATCTCTTTTTATACTTTTATTTCTAAGCATGAGTAATAATTGTATACTCTTTACAACACTATAAGCTAATACTTTCTTTTGAAACTCCGTGTAAAACATATAGTCTAGATATCTACAGGTTCTCAAAGCTAGAGCACAATAGTTGTTATTTCCAATTTTTTTATTTATATTATATATATTTCTTTTAAATGCATTTTCATTAAAATTAGGAGAAAGTCTTACTTTATATATTGTTGTATCAAGCTCCTCTATAAAGCTTTTTCCTTCAAATCTTGTAAATAACTTATCCTTTATCTTTCCCCAAATACCATCATCTTTATATGCCTTTCTTAATACAGAATCAACATAAATAACTTTGTTCATGGACTGCCTCTCATTTATTACTTATATAGTAGTCTATTCCTTTTTTACATAATAAATTACAGAGGTTCTCTATATATTATTGTGACAATTCATCTTTATATTCACTTAATATTTTCAACACATTGTCACTACTTCTTTCTACATTAATTTTATTCTTAATATCAGTACAATTCTTCATTCCCTTTATATACCAGCTAATATGCTTTCTCATCTCTCTTACAGCTCTATCTTCTCCATAATAATGAATTGCAAGCTTTAAGTGCCTAATACACATATCTATCTTTGCTTCATTACTTGGGAAAGTAACTGTTTCATTATTCAAAATCTGATTTATCTGTTTGAAGATCCAAGGATTACCCATTGATCCCCTAGCAACCATTATCCCATCACAATTTGTAGATTGAGCTAACTGCAAAGCATTTTCTGCAGAAAAAACGTCACCATTCCCTATAACTGGTATGGATACACTTTCTTTTACTTTTTTAATTATATCCCAGTCTGCTTTTCCTTCATACATTTGAGCCCTTGTTCTTCCATGCAAAGTTATAGCATCTGCTCCTGCCTGTTCCATTTCCTTTGCAAAATCTACAGCATTTATATGTATTTCATCAAATCCTTTTCTAAACTTTACGGTTACAGGCTTTTTAGATACTTTCTTCATCTCTTTTACTATTTCAGCTGCCAGTTTAGGACTTTTCATAAGAGCAGACCCTTCACCATTTCTAACTATTTTAGGAGCAGGACACCCCATATTAATGTCCACTAAACATATATCATTATTTATATTAAAGCTCTCACAAGCCTTTGCCATAATCGCAGGATCATTTCCAAATATCTGAACTGCCACGGGCTTCTCTTCTTCACTTAACCTAAGTAGTTCTTTTGTGTTTTTGCTATCATAGTAAAGTGCTTTAGCACTTACCATTTCTGTATATACAAGTCCACATCCCATTTCTTTGCATAACCCTCTAAATGCAATATCAGTTACTCCAGCCATAGGAGCTAAAAACACATTGTTTTTAAATTCTAGATTTCCTATTTTCATAAAATACCTACTCTTTATTTTTTTCGTATATAGTTCTAAGACCTTCCAAAGTTAAAAATGGACTAACTTCATCAATAGTTGTAGATTCTTGGTAAATTAGTCCTGCTAATCCTCCAGTTGCTATAACATAAGGTTCTTCTTCTCCTAATTGCACCATCTCTTCCTTTATCTTAGAGACTATATAATCTACTTGCCCAATATATCCGTAAACTATACCTGCTTGCATACTCGAAACAGTATTCTTACATATTACATGAGAAGGCTTTATAAGTTCTATTCTTGGTAGTTTTGCTGCTTTTTCAAATAGTGCATCAGCTGAAATCTTTATTCCTGGGCAAATTGATCCTCCCAAATAATCTCCTTTTTTAGTTACCGCACAGAAGGTTGTTGCTGTACCAAAATCTATTAGTACTAAAGGTCTTTTATATATTTCATGTGCTGCTACTGCATTAACTATTCTATCTGCACCAACAGACTTAGGATTATCATATTTAATATTTATTCCAGTCTTTACCCCTGGCCCTACGACTATTGGGTTTATTTTAAAATATTTTCTTATCATATGCTCTATAGAATACATGATATTTGGAACTACTGAAGATATTATTACCCCTTCTATATCCTTAGGATCTATATTATTATGTTTGAATAATTCTAATACTTGAATTCCATATTCATCAGATGTTCTTTTAGCATCAGTACCTATTCTGCATTCTAGGATAAGTTCTTTTTCTTTAAAAATACCTAATACAATATTTGTGTTTCCTGCATCTAAAACAAATATCACTATAATACACTCCTTAATAAAATTATAAGAGCAGTATCACACTGCTCTTTATAGTCAAATAACATGGTATACTTATAACACTTTAATTTTAACAACTAGTGATAATTTGTCAAGTAAAACTTAATTTAGAAAAGACCTACTATTGTACCGTCTTCTAATATATCCATCTTATTAGCTGCTGGAACTTTAGGAAGTCCTGGCATAGTCATTACATCTCCTGTTAATACAACAATAAATCCTGCTCCATTAGAAACTCTCACTTCTCTTACATTTATCTCAAAACCACTTGGCTTTCCTAAAAGAACTGGGTTATCTGATAAGGAATATTGGGTTTTTGCCACACATATAGGCAGCTTATCTAATCCAAGTTTTTCTATATCAGCTATTTGCTTTTCCGCTCCATTATCATAAGCTACTCCATTAGCTCCATATATTTCTCTTGCAATAATATTCATTTTTTCTTTTATTGTAAGTTCTGTGCTATATAAGCATTTGAATTTACTTTTTTCATTTTCTAATACAACTAAAACTTTTTCTGCCAATTCAAGTCCACCAGCTCCGCCTTTTTCCCACACTTCTGTTAGTGCCACTTGAACTCCTAGTTCTTTGCAGAATTTTTCTATATATTGTATCTCATCCTCACTGTCAGTTACAAACTTATTTATAGCAACTACTACAGGAACTCCATACTTTTTCATGTTTTCTATTTGCTTTTCAAGATTTCCTATTCCTTTAGCAAGCTTATCAACATCTGGGTTTGTTAATTGATCTTTTGCTGCTCCTCCATGATGCTTTAATGCTCTTATAGTAGCAACTACAACTATGCAGTCAGGATTTAAACCACCATATCTACATTTTATATCCAAAAACTTTTCTGCCCCTAAGTCTCCTCCAAATCCAGCTTCTGTAATCGCATAATCTCCAAGCTTTAGAGCCATTTTGGTAGCTAATATACTATTACACCCATGAGCTATATTTGCAAAAGGTCCTCCATGTATTATAGCTGGAGTATTTTCTAAGGTCTGAACTAGATTAGGTTTAATAGCATCTTTCATCAATAATGCCATAGCCCCTTCTACTCCTAAATCCTTACAATATACTGGGCCTCCATCAAGATTATATCCAACAAGTATATTTCCCATTCTTTCTTTAAGGTCCATTAAGTCATTCGCTAAACATAAAATGGCCATAATTTCTGATGCAACAGTAATCATAAAATTATCTTCTCTTAAAAATCCATTGATTTTTCCACCCATTCCAACTACTATATGACGTAATGCTCTATCATTCATATCCATAACTCTTTTGAATACTATTCTTCTCGAATCAATTTTAAGGATATTTCCTTGATGTATATGGTTATCTATAGCTGCTGATAATAAATTGTTTGCTGCTGTTATAGCATGCATATCTCCAGTAAAATGTAAGTTTATATCTTCCATAGGAACAACCTGAGCGTATCCTCCTCCTGCTGCCCCACCTTTTACTCCAAATACAGGTCCAAGAGATGGCTCTCTTAATGCTATTACAGCATTTTTATTGAGTTTGCACAATGCCTGCCCTAATCCAACTGTAACTGTAGACTTTCCTTCTCCTGCTGGCGTAGGGTTAATTGCTGTTACTAATATTAGTTTCCCATCTTTTTTATCTGCTCTACTTTTAAGTACATCTAAAGATATTTTACATTTATACTTTCCGTAAAGTTCTATATCATCTTCACTAAGCCCCAACTTATCAGCAATCTCAACTATTTTCTTCATTTCAGCATTTTGTGCAATTTCAATATCACTTTTCATTTAATAACACCCCTTTATAAAAATTAACAGGAATATACCTCCTTACGGAAAATATCTTCCTGTCATCATTACTACTTTTGAATTTTGCTTATAAAATCACTTTCATTTATTATGTATCTCCAGTGAGTAGCTTCTCCTATTTTAGCAACTTCATCGAAAGCTTCTATTTCGAAAAGTAACTTTTTTCCTTCAACTTTTTTAAGAACAGATTCACATCTAACCTTCATTCCTATAGGAGTTGCTTTCATATGTTTTACGTTTATTTCGATTCCAACTGTAGAGTATCCTTCTGGTAAATCACCTTTAATACTTGATTGTGCTGTGTTTTCCATTAATCCAACCATAGCTGGTGTAGCATATACATCTGCTAATCCAGATCCTATTTTTTTAGCTGAGTTTTCTTCAGCTACAACAATTTCCATAAAACCTTTAGTTCCTTCTTGTACATTAAATTCCATGTAATCACCTCTTCAAATTATTAATATTTAGTTTTACGCTATATTTGACATAAAACATCACAATTACTATAATTCTACCCTAATACAATTAATTATAATTAAAAAAATATAAAAAGTATAGAGTTTTATCATAACTCTATACTTTTTTATATTATATCTCTTCTTTTTTACTTAAATCCACTTCTTCTGTTACTTCTTCAGATTCATCAATTTCTAAAGGTTTCCCCTCTACTATAGCCTTAAATTCATCAGCTCCAATTTTCTCTTTTTCTAGTAGTGATTTAGCTACAGCGTGAAGTTTATCTATATTATCAGTTAATATCTTTTCTGCTTTTTTATAAGCTTCGTCTACTAATGCTTTTACTTCTTGATCTATTTCAAAAGCAACTTCTTCACTATAGTTTTTAGCCTTAGCAATATCTCTTCCTAAGAAAACTTCATCATGACCGCTTCCAAAAGTTATAGTTCCTAACTTTTCACTCATACCGTATTCCATAATCATTTTTCTAGCAATTGTAGAAACTCTTTGTATGTCATTAGAAGCACCTGTGCTTATATCTCCTAAAATCAATTGCTCTGCTACTCTTCCACCTAAAAGACCTACCATTTCATCTTTTAATTTTGATTTAGAAGTATAAGATGCATCTTTTTCTGGAAGGTGCATTGTATATCCTCCAGCCATACCTCTTGGAATTATACTAATTTCATGTACAGGATCTGCATTAGGTGAAAACTTCATTACTATAGCGTGACCTGCTTCATGGTACGCTGTAAGTCTTCTATCTTCTTCATCGATAACTCTGCTCTTCTTCTCTGGCCCTGCTATAACTCTTGTTACAGCTTCTTCAAGTTCTTCCATACCAATTTGCTTTTTATTATTTCTAACAGCAAGAAGTGCCGCTTCGTTCATTAAGTTTTCAAGATCAGCTCCTACAAATCCTGGAGTTCTCTTAGCTAAAACCTTAAGATTAACTTCATCAGAAAGAGGTTTGTTTTTAACATGAACTTTTAATATTTCCTCTCTTCCCTTTACATCCGGAGAACCAACTAATATCTGTCTATCAAATCTGCCTGGTCTTAAAAGAGCTCTATCTAATATGTCTGGTCTATTTGTTGCAGCAACTAAAATTATTCCTTCATTAACTCCAAAACCATCCATCTCAACTAGTAACTGATTTAAAGTTTGCTCTCTTTCATCATGTCCGCCACCTAAACCAGCGCCTCTTTGTCTTCCTACTGCATCTATTTCATCTATAAATATTATACATGGAGCATTCTTCTTAGCCTGTTCAAATAGGTCTCTTACTCTAGACGCACCAACACCAACAAACATTTCAACAAAGTCTGAACCTGAAATACTAAAGAATGGAACTCCTGCTTCTCCTGCAACTGCTTTTGCAAGTAATGTTTTACCTGTTCCTGGAGGTCCAACAAGTAGTATTCCTTTAGGAATTCTAGCACCCATTTCTAAATATCTTCTAGGATTCTTTAGGAAATCTACTATTTCCTCTAACTCTCCTTTTTCTTCATCTGCACCAGCTACTTCTTTGAAAGTAACCTTTTGTTTATCGGGGTTTGCTAGCTTTGCTTTGCTCTTTCCAAAGTTCATAACTCCCCTACTGCCGCCACCACCTTGTGATTGCTGCATAAACATAAACCAAAAACCAACCAACATAAGTATCAGAACTATAGTAGGCAACCAATTTACCCATACAGGTATAGAAGTTGGAGGCTCAAATCTAACATCTACTGATGGATTAGGATTTTTAACAAATAAGTCTTCAATCAATAATCCTTCTGGAACTACAGCCTCAAATTGAGTTTTATTCTTGTCTTTAAGTTCTCCTATAACAGTTCTTCTATCTTGTTTTACTTGTATTCTAGATATATTGTTTTCTACCCAGTATTTCTTAAATTGATCATATGATATAACTCCAGCATTTCTATTTGTTTCTACTAAAGCTAATGCTGCTAGTATTACGACAATTAATACTATTATCCAAGCTGTTGCACTTGAAACTTTTTTCACATCAAAGCCCCCCATCTTTCTAGTAGTTTTATAATTGATTCTATCATATCAATTTTTCCTTTACAATAATAGTAATTATTTATTTTTTGTAAACACTCTCTTTTAGTATTCCTACATAAGGTAGGTTTCTATACTTTTCTGCATAATCTAATCCATAACCTACTAAAAAATAATTAGGTACGTCAAATCCTAAGTATTTTACATCTATTTCTACTTCTCTTCTTTCAGGTTTGTTTAAAAGACAAGCTATCTCAACACTATTTGGATTTTTTGATCTTAAATATTTTCTAAGATACTTTAAAGTAGTACCAGAATCTATTATATCTTCTATTATAAGTACATCCTTATTTTCAATTTCAAAATCTAAGTCTTTAAGTATTCTAACTACTCCTGTAGTTTCTGTAGAATTGCCATAGCTAGAAACTGCCATAAAATCCATGTTACAAGGTATATCTATTCTTTTCATCAAATCTGCCATAAAAGGAACTGAGCCTTTAAGTACACCAATTAAAATAAGATCTTTCCCCTTATAATCTTCACTAATTTTCTTTCCCATTTCCACTATTTTCTCTTTTATTTGTTCTTCACTTAATAATACTTTTTCAATATCATTTTTCATTATATTATTCCTCTCTTTCGATTTTAATTTGCAATATATTTTTAGTGTTTTTATCCACTTTAAACTTATCACTTATTCTGTAGCCAACAATCCACGCAATCTCTTCTCCAAACAAGATAAGAGGTATATCATCTCTTTTATCCTTTGGAATTTTTAAATCAATAAATAGATCTTTCAACTTCTT
Source organism: Clostridium sp. JNZ J1-5 (assembly GCF_053901425.1). NCBI lineage: Bacteria > Bacillati > Bacillota > Clostridia > Eubacteriales > Clostridiaceae > Clostridium > Clostridium sp. JNZ J1-5. The sequence continues at coordinate 1,763,300 of NZ_CM132773.1, forward strand.
ACTTCCACTCATTCCAAAAGGAACAAACTTATCACCATTTTTTCTATATCTTAACTTTATCTCTCCATTTATTTTATCATAATCAAAGAATTTAACTAGATTATCTTTACTGTTAAAATCAGACTTTTCTTTAACATTTATTATACTTATATGTACAATTAGTCTATTATCAATTAAATTATTATCATTATTAATTTTTAATATGTATTCGGATTTGCTTTTATCTTTAACGTCCTTCTCATTGGAAACATACAATTCAATATCACCATAGTTGTTTAAAGCTGCAAGGCTTCTAGGCAGCATTATTTCTTTTCCAGTAGCACCTTTCTGTATATTGATAATATCATAAATATGATTTTTGTCTAAATTATATAAGCTTCCTTTAACAGCTTTTAACGCTTCTCTTATAATTCTAGTTAGTATAGCCTCATGCTGAGAAAAAGCTTCACTATTAATTATAACCTTATTTTTGTCTCTTTTACAGTATTCTCTGTAGGTTTGCAGAGCTATTTCATTTATATATTCATTATCAACTTTTATTGTTTGAGATAGTCTATTTAGCGCTTCAATTATATCAGGATTAAAGTTATTTTCAATATAAGGTATTAATTCTAGTCTAACTTTATTTCTTGCATAAATATTTTCTAGATTTGTTTTATCTATTCTTGGCTGCAACTTATTTTCTTCACAATAACGTTCTATTTCTTTTCTAGTAATATTAATTATAGGTCTTACAAAAATATTATCTCTAACTGCTCTTATACCGATAATTCCTTCCATACCTGTACCTCTCATAATTCTCATAAGCACAGTTTCTGCTTGATCATTAGCATTATGAGCAATAGCAATTTTTTGACCCTTAACATTTTCTAAAAGCTCTGAAAAAAAGTTATACCTTACGTCACGGCCTGCCATCTCACAGGATATACCTCGCTCTTTTGATATTCTATGTACATCTTCTCTCTTAATAAAACATTTAATATCTCTAACCTTACAAAATTCCTTTACATACTCCTCATCTTTATCTGCTTCTTCTCCTCTTAAACAATGATTTACATGGGCTACTACAAGAGTAATACCTAGAGATTCTCTTAATGAATAGAGCACATGTAAAAGGCATATAGAATCTGGGCCTCCAGAAACTGCCACAATTACTTTATCTCCTGCTTTAAACATATCATTTGTTTTTATTGTATTTAGCACTTTATCTATCAAGTTAAACACTCCCACATATTTCTATATTCATTCATTATAACATAAATATAAGCTATATTTCCAAAGATGTTGATATTAATCTACCTATATCAACAAACTTTTAAACATAGCTTATATGTCCTAAAAGCAGCTTAAACTAAATGCTATAAATAACATTTAGTTTAAAATCAATATAGGCTAAAAATTTAATGTAATTCATCAATAAAGGTTATATACCTTGGAAACTATAGCTGTCATGTCATCCTTTGTCTTCCCTCCACTTAATTCTTTAGCCTTTTCAATTATTCCATCTACTAATTCCTTAGGATTACTAATCTTAGTTTCCTTAAGATAACTTACAATCCAGTCTGTCTTTCCAGCGTTATTACTATTATAATCTAATACTCCATCACTTAGCATTATTATTATATCTCCATTTTTTAATTTTTTATTTATTACATCAACGTCAACTTTATCCAAAACTCCTATTGGCAAACTCTTAGAGTTTATTACTTCAACCTTATTGCCTGACTTTATAAAACTAGCTACTGCACCTACTTTCATGAAGCTTATTTCACCAGTATATAAGTCTAAACTACTTAAATCAAGAGTGGAAAACTTTTCATCTTCAGAAAATTTTAATGACATTATAGAGTTAACTGTGCTTATAGCTGTTGACTTGCTTAGTCCAGCATTAGTAAACTTTTCTATTAATTCTACTGCAGCTTTACTTTCTTTGCTAGCCCTAGGTCCAGATCCCATACCATCACTTATTATACACATGTAACTTCCATCATTAACTTTGCCAAAGCTGTAGCTATCCCCATTATATTTTTCTCCGTTTTTGCACTGTCTCCCTACATATGAAGCTACATAGAACTTAGGAGTTTCCTCAAAGGTCACAGTACAAATGCTTGTATTAGGATTAATTACACAGCCTTCATCACTTATACACATATTTTTTTCAACAGCTTCATTTATTAATGGAAGTATTGTTTTAACGCAAAGTTGTGATCCACCACAAGAATCAAGTGATAACTTAACTACTAACCTTTCATTTTTATCTTGAAAACAAAATATGTCTTCGTATTTTAAGTTCTTTTTTTCTAATATTTTTCTAATTTTCTTTTCCGCACCACTGCTTAACTTTATATCGGCATTGAATTCTTCCATAACCTCCTTTAAAGAATTTGCCATATTATCTATTTGTCCAGCTAAGGTCTCTCTTCCTTCACTTAGTCTTTTTCTCCACATTTCATTAATTATATAATTATTTACTATTTCCTCAGTATTCTTTAAAAGCAAAGTTCTCTTTATGCATTTTCTTTCTATCTCATGAGGCATTTTGTTCTTTTTCCCCTCTTCATAACTTTGTATCAATTCTCCAAAAGCTGTATAGGTGTAATATGCTTCTCTTTTCCAACACATTGAGTTCATATTACAGCCACTGCATACTCTATCCGCCAAATTTTCAATAAGAGCAGCACTTTTATTTTTCATTACTAACTTATCATTGTCTGCAAGGTCACTAAGGGTTCCGGATATATTGTATAGCACGTGAGAAAAACTTCCTAACCTTTTTAACAACATGTCTTTAATCTTATCCACGTAATCTCTATTTAAGTATTCTTGTTTTCTCTCCCAGTCCAGTTCTAAATTTAACTTGTCATATATCTTATTAGGAATTATAAAAAATACCACTACAGCAATAATTATTTCTATTAACTTGAATTCTATACTTATATTTGAATATAGCTTTAATATTAAAAAAGTAATGAAATAAGAAAAACCACTTAGTAGCTTTCCACTATCTTTAAAAATCCCTGCAATTAATCCACATAAGCCATATACACTTATAAATATAAGTATATTACTCGATGATATACCAATTATAGTACCAATTGCTATACCACTTGCGGCACCTACAGTACTCCCATTTATGTAACTCAATATTAGTATAAACATTAGAGCAAATATATTTCTTAACGAAACTCCATTTATACTTATTCCCCAAGTTCCTGATAAAATTAGTGATATTAATATAGATACACTTATTATCTCTTCACTTGTAAATAAATGCTTTGTTTTAAATTCATTTAGGCATAATATAGAACGCTCTAGAATAAAATATAATGGTAAAATACATATCATTTGAAGAAAAGCAGTTAAAAAAGCAACTTTAAATGTTAAACTTCTTATAAGGAACTCACACATTAGCAACTCAAAAAAAACTACACTAAACATAATGGACATAACAAACTTCTTTGAACTTTTATTTAATAGATAACTTAGAGCAGTTACAGTACTTATAGCAATTAAATATTCAGGTAGATTACTAACTTTATTATATAAAGATATGTATCCTATAAAGCATCCTCCCGACGCAGGGATTATGTACTCATCTTTATGAAAAGACATTACTATCAAAAATGCTATGCCAAAAGGCGCGGTAGTATTATCCATATTCAATAGCAGCACCCTGCTAATTAATATAGATATCACAAAATAAGTTAGATTTCTAAATATCCATATATACTCTATCCGCCCTTTATCATTTTTATCTATTTTAGATTTTTTAGCTCTTTCATAAGGAAATATTTCTGCCCCATATTGCATTTATAACACCTCCGATTCAGTAATAACTAAATAAAATTATATCAGAGGTCTATGGAAATAAATGTCATTTAGTAAGACAAGCTTTGCTTTTTCGTAAGACATATATCCTAGAATTTGTTCAAAATTTTACTGACACCGATTTTTTTCTACTTCATTATCTCAAACTACTCATTTTAATTTGTATCGAAAATAAAAAAATAAAAAATCCATGAAGTATAACTTCATGGATTTTATTTGGTAGCGGAAATAGGACTTGAACCTACGACACTTCGGGTATGAACCGAATGCTCTAGCCAGCTGAGCTATTCCGCCATATAGTCAAAAAATAAATGGTTGCGGGGACAGGACTTGAACCTGCGACCTTCGGGTTATGAGCCCGACGAGCTACCAACTGCTCCACCCCGCGATATTGGTGCCGGAGACCGGACTTGAACCGGTACGGAGTGTTAGCCCCGCAGGATTTTAAGTCCTGTGCGTCTGCCGATTTCGCCACTCCGGCGTACAATCCATTTTTCAATGAATTGTATAAATATTAATTTTTAATGGTAGCGGAAATAGGACTTGAACCTACGACACTTCGGGTATGAACCGAATGCTCTAGCCAGCTGAGCTATTCCGCCATAATTTAAATGGTTGCGGGGGCAGGACTTGAACCTACGACCTTCGGGTTATGAGCCCGACGAGCTACCAACTGCTCCACCCCGCGATATGGTGCCGGAGACCGGACTTGAACCGGTACGGAGTGTTAGCTCCGCAGGATTTTAAGTCCTGTGCGTCTGCCGATTTCGCCACTCCGGCGCATTTAATAATTAAATACTTTGCTATATTTGCTTGTTGCCGCATCTCTCAGCGACATAGACTATTATATATTAATGCTGTAGGATTGTCAACTAATTTTTTAAAATTTATTTCAAACTTCAATTTGCTTATGTATACCCTTGATATACTTGAATTTGTTTAGTTACCAAAAATAAAAAGGACTATAAATAGCCCTTTATTTAATATTCTTAATCATCCTTTTTTAGAATATTTATTTCCTTTTACATTTTGATGCTTCTTCAAATCTTGGAATCTTTCTTCACTATCCTTTAGGAACTTAGAAATTGCATCTTCAAAATTAGTAGTAGATGCTTTAGCCTTTTCCTTTGTCCAATCGATTTCAGCAGGTTTTGATGATTTTTTATTTACCATAGCTTGCTTTATAGATAAACTTAATCTTCCATTATCATCTACAGATATAACTTTTACTTTTACTTTATCCTGCTCTTTTAAATGCTCTCTTATGTCTTTAACGTATGAGTCTGCTACTTCGGATATGTGTACTAGCCCTGTTTTCCCCTCCACTTCTATAAATGCTCCAAACTTAGTTATGTTGACTACTGTACCTTCTAAGATACTCCCTAACTTTAAGGCCATGTTAATAAAATTCCTCCTTGATATGTTTATATTAAATTATAAATAAGCAATATTTAATTCTTTTTCTCTACTACTACGCTTTCACCTTGTTTTATAAAGCCTAGCCTTTCACGAGCCAATTTTTCCACATACCTACTGGTCTCAGACATATTTTTTTCATCTATCAATTGCCTGTTCTCTTTTGTTACTTTCTGAAGCTCAGATTTATATTCACCTAATTGAGCCTTTTTACTTTTTATAGTTATTTGTTGACTCACTAATATGTAGCAAACATATAATAGTATAAAAGTAATAGCTATACCTTTAACCTTAGATTTCTTTTTCATATATCTTTACCTCTAAAACTTTTATTTTAGCTTATATTTATATTTTAGTTTCGTTTTAGATTTTATTCAAGGAGTTTTTACTTATTTTTATCTATAATCTTATAAAGTATCAGTTGAAATGGATATAAAAATATATTTCTGGTTACTCTTAGAAATGATGTTATAAATTTTATACTTCTATACTGAGCCTTTAAAAAGTGTTTACTTAGCAGCTTTAGGTAAATATATAATCCTAAAGCAATATATAAATACAAATATACTCCTACATAAACATAAGTACTATAAATTAAAAAAATAAAAACTGATAATCCTGCAAAAATCCAAAATAGTATATCTTCAATGAATGTCAATACTCTATCCGGATTTTCAAATCCTCTAATAAGCCTATATATATCAAATAGTATCCCCGTAATTATCCCTGCTAATATACTATGCAAAATTAAGTTAAATTGATTCTCTAATGATATTATCATAAAATATTTACCTAAATAGCTTAGCTATGATACTTTCTTTATCTTTTTTACTTTCCATAGTTGTATATATACAGGAATTGATACGTCCTACAATCACAACGTCACCGTTTTGTACGTCTAACTTTTGCATTTTTAAGTCTTGTCCTTTTATTGTCAAAGTGCCTAAGGTAGTATCGAGGACTATTGTTTTATCATCGAAACATATAACTTCAACTACTCCAGATAGAACTAACTTATTTCTATTTTCAAGAGTCAGGTTGCTTTTTTTGTTTTCGTTACCTTCTCTTTTTAATTCCATGAACACCCCTCCCTTTTTGTAACTATATATATGCTACCACGATAGCTAATATGCTACTTTAGGCGAAGTGTGATTTAAAAAGCAATGTATTATTCTTCTTTCTGAGCCTCTTCTGATTCATCAAAAATTATTTCATACATAAGTTTAGCATCCGATTTTGTAACATGATGAGATATATTAACAATTTTTGCTTTTAATGATCCTTTAGCAAATTTAACTTCTATTATATCATTTTCATTGACTTCTGTGCTTGGCTTTGCCACTTTCCCATTTATTACAACTCTACCGCTTTCACATGCTTCCTTAGCAATAGTTCTTCTTTTTATTATTCTTGATACTTTAAGATATTTATCTAGTCTCATAGCTACCTCCTTATTGATAAAAATAAAAAACCTAGATTCACACCCAGGTTTTTTATTTAAATTATTACTTATTTACAGTATCTTTGAATTCTTTACCAGCTTTGAATACTGGAACAGTTGATGCTGGTATAGTTATTTCTTCTTTAGTTCTTGGGTTTCTTCCTTTTCTTTCTGCTCTTTCACGTGTTTCAAAAGTTCCAAATCCAACTAATTGAACCTTTTCACCTTTGCTTAGAGCTTCTTCAACACTTTCTATAAATGCTTTTAAAGCTAGCTCTGCATCCTTTTTAGTTAATTGGCTTTTTTCTGCCATACTTGTAATTAATTCTGCTTTATTCACTTTTGTTACCTCCTTAATTTAATCAATAAATAGTATAGAATTTAATTCTTCATTAAAATTAAAAATCCTCTTTTTTATGTGAACTTTTAATTAAAACTAACTTATTGTTGTTTTGACATCTCCCAAAATTTATTCATCTCTTCTAGAGACATATCGGTAAGTTTCTTACCTAACTTTATACTATTTTGTTCTATGTAGCTAAATCTGTTTATAAATTTATCTATAGTATAATTTAATGCAACTTCGGGGTCAATGTCAAGCAATCTTGATACATTTATTGTACTAAATATTAAATCTCCTACCTCTTCTAGTATTTTTTCCTTGTTTTGGGATTTATATACCTGTTTTACTTCATTACATTCTTCAATTATTTTATCTAGAGCTGGTTTCGCATCATTCCAATCGAATCCAACTTTAGCAGCTTTTTTTTGTATTTTTTCAGCTCTCATTAGTGATGGTAAACTTCTAGCTACATGTTTTAATTCATCAGTATAAGTTTCTAATGCTTTTTCTTTTCTCTTTATTTCATCCCAATTTACTAGAACTTCATCAGAACTACCAACTTTGACTTTTCCAAAAACATGAGGATGTCTTTCTATAAGTTTAGTACATATTCCTTTAATTATATCTGAAATATCAAAATAACCTTCTTCTTTTCCTATCTGAGCATGGAAAACAACCTGAAGTAATACATCTCCTAACTCTTCTATTATCTTATCTTCATCTTGTTCATCTATTGCTTCTATAACCTCATAACATTCTTCAATCAGATACTTTTTTAAGGATTCATGGCTTTGTTCTCTATCCCAAGGGCATCCATCATCTCCACGTAAAACCTCCATTATGTCAAGTAAATCGTGAAAGTCCTTTGCAGCTTCTAAAGCTTTAGGAATATATATGGATGTTAAATGATCAATGTCTTCCTGTCTGTCTAATTCATATAGATGTATTTTTCTGATACTTTCTAACTCTTTAACTCCAGCTGCCCTTATAAAGTATATTTCCATATCATCATTAAAATATTCCAATAACCTTAATTTTACTTCGGAAGCTATAAACTTATTATATACTTGAGTTACAATAGTGCCTAGCCTTTTATCTAAAATTTGATTATTAATGTCAAAAGCATCTATAATCTTTACACCGTTTATTGGATCTATTCTCAGACTTTCCATCATAGCATCAACAAAACTTATAGCAGGAAATATATCTATATCAATGTTTTCTTTTTCACATAAATTAATTAAAATATTTACAGACTTTTCTGCTATAAGAGGATGCCCAGGTACTGCGTAGACCAAATCTCCCAGTTCTTTATGCTTATTAACTAAATCTTTAGCTATTGCTTCATAAACATCATCAAAATTATTTAAAGTTTCATAACTATTATCATATGTTTTAAACTTAACTCCGGCTTCTCTTAAGTATTCTACGTTAGGATGAATTTCTGTTCTAAAGAAAACATTATCACTATCTTTTAATAAATTAAAAGTTCCCATAGTAATTGCTTCTTTACTTCCAGGTCCTAATCCTACAATCCTAATCATATCTATTCTCCTTTTGCAATTCTAAATTATCTTCTACTTCTTCTTCTCGCTAACTCATTATAATCCACTACTTTAAACATTAAAACTAGTATTATATATACTATTATACCTACAAGTATAGCAATTAAACAAGAAATGGAATTACTCATTGTATAATTATAGACCTTTACGTATATAAAAACAACTGTTACTATCATTATAATCGAAGCATACGCTGGTTTTATTAACCCTTGATACAAATCAAATTTAACACTTAAAGTTCTCTTTAGCAGTGCCATATTTAAAACCACAGCAGTTACATAAGCTGCAAATGTACCGATAATTGCTCCATAAACATTTATGCTTGGTATTGGAACTAATATATTCGTTACTATCATTTTAACTATACATCCTATTAACAAATTAATTATAGGCATCTTCTTTGATGTAGTTGCCTGTAAAATTACCGTGGTTGCTTGAGCTAGTATTATGAATGGAATAGACAATGATGAATACTTTAATATTAATGCTCCTTCTGCCTGACCTCTAAAAATTAGATTTAGTACTGGTGAGGCTAAAAAGTAAAGTCCACAAAGAGATGGTAATGCTATAATCATAGATATTTTTATAGCAGAAGTTATGTTTCTATGTAGCCTTACTTTATCCTTGAGTATGTAAGCTTCTGAAATAATAGGAACTACCGAGGCACACAATGCTGCTGAAAGCGTAAGTGGGACATTTACTATAACTGCTGCTTTTCCTGTTAGCTGTCCATACAATATAGCTGCTTGTCTAGAATCAAAACCTGCTTGTAATAATTTCTGAGGAACCATAACAGAGTCTATAACATTCATTATGGTTCCCACAGCCGCCCCAAGGGAAATTGGTATTGCAATTCTAAGTAACTTTTCCATTACATCAGAATTAAAGTTAACTTTTCTTATTGCAAATTCTTTTCTTACTTTTCTGTACTTACTATATAAGTACAGACCACCTAATATACCTCCTGCTGCTGCACCTAGAGTAGCTCCTCCTGCTGCATACTCTATTCCTTTAGGAATAAGCATTATGACTAAGCCAATACCTATAATTACCCTAGCTATCTGCTCTAATATCTGTGATATAGCTGTTGGAGTCATATTCTGAAGTCCTTGAAAGAAACCTCTGTACACACTCATAATAGCTATAAAAAAAGGTGCCACTGATAAAGCTATCAATGAATAATAGGCTTTTTCATCCCATCTAAAAATCGTTATTAGTTGATGAGAAAACATAAGCATTGCTAAGCTTGTACCAGCTCCTAAGAGAATCATTAGTAACAATGCTTCCTTTAAAACTTGAAATATTCCTACTTCGTCCCCTTGTGCATTTTTTTCAGATATCATCTTGGACATTGCTAGCGGAACCCCTGATGCTATAGCAATAAATAGCATATAAAGGGGATATGCTATTTGATAATAGCCTAATCCTTCATCTCCTACAAGTATTGTCAATGGGATTCTAAAAAGCATCCCTATTGATCTTGAAAATATACCTGCAGCCCCTAGAATAAAGGTACCTTTTATTAATGATTGTTTTTTCAAAATAATACCTCCAAATTGCATACTCAATATAAATATTTATATTTATTTTTTAGAGATATTATTACTGAAAAAACAAAGGCAGCTAAGCTGCCATTGTTTATTCCATTTGTTTTCCTAGGAATGAAGCAGCTGTATCTGCTAGTTTCATCTCCACTTCGCCAAATTTAGCATTATCCTCTTTTGAAGCTATAATTACAGCACCGATGGCATCTCCTTCAGCAATTATAGGAGATATTACTTCAGCAAAATATTTGCCTTCTATATCTTCATCTTCTATTAAAGGAACCATCTTATTTGCTCCGTCTCCTAAAATAACACTTTTTCTCTCTTCCATTATTCTTTCAACTTCTGTACTTACTTTTTTGTCCATATATTCTTTTTTAGAAGTTCCACTTACAGATATCATATTATCTTTATCACAAATAAGTACTATATTGCCAGTAGTTAATTGTAATGCCTCAGCATATTCTTTTGCAAAGTTGCTTAATTCTTCTATAGGTGAATACTTTTTAAGAATCACTCCGCCATCTCTATCCGTAAAAATTTCTAATGGATCTCCTTCTCTAATTCTCAAAGTTCTTCTTATTTCTTTTGGTATTACTACTCTTCCTAAATCGTCTATACGTCTAACAATGCCTGTGGCTTTCATCTAGTTTTTTACCTCCTTATTTAAGTTGTTTATTTATTAGAAATATATTTTTCAGTAATATTATCCGTACTAATATGAAATTTTATACACAAATGTATAGGTTTAATTTTAATACTAAAAAAAGATGATACGCTATGTATCATCTTTTTTTTGAAAATTAAACTATTTTATCTTCATATATTTTTATTTTTGCATTTGCTTTTACTTCCTCTATCTTTTTGTTCCATACATCATTCTTTTTACTGCTCTCTAGTGTTGACTTTACTTGCTGTTTAACTTCTGCAAAAGATTTAACAGGTTTGTTTTCCCTTTTAATACATTTTATTATATGATATCCGAATTGACTTTTAACAACTCCTGATATTTCTCCATCCTTAAGTTGCATTGCTGCATCCATGAAATCTTCGTCAAAACCTGAGTTTAATGTAGGAACTACTCCAAGGTCTCCCCCTTTATCTTTAGTTCCATCAGTACCATATTTCTTTGCAAGCTCTGCAAAGTCAGCACCTTTATCAAGCTCTGCTTTAATTGACTTAGCTTGAGCTTCATCACTAACTAAAATATGAGCTAAATGAAGTTTTGTAGGCTCTTCTGCCTTAACAGGATATTTATCTTTATGAGAATTATAATATGCTTCAACTTCTTTATCATCCACTTTAATGTCTTTTCCTACTACTTCCTGTAACTTTTGTAAAATTATATTTCTTTTAATTATTTCTTTTAAACTATCTATTGTCACATTTTGCTGACTTAATTGTTCTTGAAATTTCTTATCATCTGTTATTCCTTGGGATTTCTTGTATTCATCTATTTGATTACTTACTAACTTATCTAATTCTTCTTGCTTAGGAACTACATTCATTTTTCCTGCTTCTTGAATAAGTGCCTCTTCAATAGTCATTGAATTTAGTATCTTAAGTTTTGTATCTTTTAAATAACCTGCAGCTTCTGCATTTTGAGCATAATTCTCTCCGTATTGTTGTTTAAGTTGTCCTACAAGCTGTACTGTCTGGAAATTTGAATCTAATTCTCCTCTTGTTATCTTCTTATCTCCTACCTTAGCTACTACAGTCTTTGCTATAGCTTCAGGTGTTTTCTCTATCATATTACATCCAACTGCTGATACTGCAAATATCATTATTGCTGCAGCTGCAACAAGCTTTTTTATGTTTTTCAATTTTTTTCCCCCGCTTTTCATGTATTTTTTTGGCATAACTTTATTTTATCATAATTTTATTTGGTTTCAACCATAGTTTCCATATATTCAAGGAATTCTTTTAAGGTTTCAATAACTTCTTCTCTCTTCACATCCTTTAATTGATATCCTAGTGCTGGTTCTTCTCCCATCTTAAATATAATTTTCCTATTATACTTTTTCATTATACCTCTTATAAGATCTTGACTTATAAAATTTCTGCTTTCAAATCTTATTTCTATCTCTGAAATTTTTTCTTTAATCTCTACTATTCCGATTTTATTAGCAACACTCTTAATATAAGCAATATTCATAAGGTTATATACAGACGGTGGTATATCAGAGAATCTATCCTCCAGCTCTTCTTGTATATCCATAATTCCTTCTTTTGAATCAAGGCTTGCAATTTTCTTATAGACTTCAATTTTTTGTACTTCATCGTTTATATAACCACTTGGTATATAAGCATCTACTTTAATATCTACAGTAGTTTCAAATGGTTCCTTATCTATCTGCCCCCTAACTATTTTCACAGTGTCTTCAAGCATTCTACAATATAAATCGTATCCTACTGAAGCCATATGACCATGCTGAGCTGCACCTATTATATTTCCAGCTCCTCTTATCTCAAGATCTCGCATTGCTATCTTAAATCCTGATCCTAATTCGGTAAAATCTTTAATGGCTTTTAGCCTTTTTTCTGCTACTTCTGTTAATACCTTGTCTTTTCTATAAGTTAAGTATGCATATGCAATTCTATTAGTCCTTCCTACTCTTCCACGAAGCTGATAAAGCTGCGATAATCCAAATTTATCAGCATCATATATTATCATAGTATTTGCATTTTGAATATCTAAACCAGTTTCTATTATGGTAGTGCACACAAGTATATCATATTCATTCTTCATAAAATCAAACATAACCTTCTCAAGTTCTCTTTCAGCCATTTGCCCATGTGCAATACCTATTCTTGCATCTGGAAGTAATTTAGCTAAATAAGTAGCCATTTCCTTAATGGAGTTCACTCTATTATAAACAAAATAAACTTGACCTCCTCTATCAATCTCCCTCATTATTGCATCTGCTATAAGTTGATCATTAAATTCAACCACATAGGTCTGAACAGGATATCTCTCTTCTGGAGGAGTTTCTATTACACTTATATCTCTTATACCTGTAAGCGACATGTGAAGCGTTCTAGGTATAGGAGTTGCTGTTAAAGTCAATACGTCAACATTTTTCTTTATATTCTTTATTTTTTCCTTATGAGTAACTCCAAATCTCTGTTCTTCATCAATAACTAAAAGACCTAAATCTTTAAACTGAACATCTTTTTGCAATATTCTATGAGTTCCAATTAGAATATCTACATTACCAGCTTTAACCTCTTTTAAAGTTGATTTTACTTGAGCCGATGTTCTAAATCTGCTAATCATATCTATCCTTACGGGAAAATCTGAGAATCTTTGCACTAAATTATTATAATGCTGTTCTGCAAGAATTGTTGTAGGCACTAAAAAAGCTACCTGTTTTCCATCCATTACAGACTTAAATGCTGCTCTTATTGCCACTTCAGTTTTTCCATAGCCTACATCTCCACAAAGCAATCTATCCATTGCCTTTCCTGATTCCATATCTTCTTTTATTTCCTCAATAGCTACAACTTGATCGGGAGTCTCTTCATAAGGAAACTCATCTTCAAATTGCTTTTGCCAGACGGTATCCTTTGAAAATTTATGTCCTTTAAGAGTAGATCTTATAGCATATAATTTTACTAGATCTTCTGCTATTTCGTTTATTGCTCTTTTAACTTTATTCTTTGTTTTAATCCATTCGTTTCCGCCAAGCTTATTAACTTTTGGAGATTTTCCTTCTGTTCCTATATACTTTTGAACTAAATCCAGCTGTTCCACCGGAACATATAACTTGTCTCCAGAATTATAACTAAGTTCTAAATAATCCTTTTTATGTCCTTGTACTTCTAATTGTTTAATACCTTTATATACACCAATACCATGATTCGTATGAACTACATAATCTCCAGGCTTTAACTCAGTAAAGCTTTTTATCTTTCCTACGCCTTTTTTATTTATCTTTGTACCTTTTCTTTTAGACTTTCCAAAAACTTCTTTATCTGATATAACACTTAGCTTTAGCTCAGGGTAGTCGAAACCTTTTAATTGATTACCAAAGGTTATTACTACTTCCCCATATTGAATGCTGTCTACTACATCCTTATAAACACTCTCAATCTCTCTATCTCTAAGGGTTTCTACTAATCTCTCTCCTCTTGGTCTAGTTCCGCTAAGTATTATAGTTTTATATCCTTTAGATTTTTTATCTTTAATTTCTTCTATAAGTAAATCCATCTTACCATTGTATCCACTAAGGCTTAACTGACGAAATTCATCCTTATAGTCAGATGTGAAATGCTTATCTCCTTTGTTTATCATATCTAAAATTATAAGGTCAGATGATTTTAATCTCTCATTTATTTCTTCTTTATCAACCAATAACTCGGATTGTCTTAGCAGTACATTACCTCTTTGAAGCAATTCAGTATAGTTATCTGTGAACTCAAAGTATATACTATTTAACTTGCCCATACATCTCTGTGAATCGTTTAATATCAATAAACTATTTTTCATATAATCTAAAAAACTAGAGGTTTCTTCATAAAAATAAGGCAAGAAGCTATCTATACTTTCGAAACTCCAGTTTTCTTTTAAAGCCTCCAGATTAGCTAACGTAGTGCTCTGTATTCTCTCTTTTGCTTCTTTATTTTTATTCAAATTTACTAAAACCTTTTCTAGGTCACTTTTTATACCTTCATAGCCTTTTTCAATATTATTTTCTGTTAATACCATCTCTTTAGCAGGAAATATTTCTACTTCATTGAACTTGTCTATGCTTCTCTGAGATTCAGTGTTAAAACTTCTTATAGAATCAATCTCGTCTCCAAAAAACTCTATTCTAAAAGGAATGGATGATACTGGAGAATATATATCTAATATACCTCCCCTTATGGAAAATTCGCCTTTACCTTCAACTATACTTACTCTCTCATATCCGCTTTGAATTAATTTTCTACCCAATTCTTCAAGATTAACTGTATCTCCTATAGATAATCTAAAAGTATATTCCTTATAAAGTTTAGGAGATATGTATGCAGCAGCAAGAGATTCTATGGAAGTTACAATAATTTTTTTACCTTCTCTAAGCATCTCTCTGATTACTTTTAATCTTTCCCACCTAAGGTCTCCAGATATAGCATATATATTATAAAAAACTATTTCTCTGGTTGGAAAATAATATACATTAGGTAAATAAAATGACAAATCCTCATATAAGTTTTTCGCTTCCACGTCGCTATTGGTGAATATAGTAATAGGCCTTGTCTCACTCTCATATAATCCACTTATAAAATAGCTTCTACCTGAATCCGAAATTCCAGTAATCTCTATGGGGAATCTATTATTGCTTATGCTATTTAATATATCTTTAAATTTTGTACTTTCTATTAAAGGTTGCATTAACCCCTTCAACCTCATAAAATATCCACCTCTCATATTACTACTCTGCCCTAAATCCATTAAACTTGTTCATGGCCTCTACAGTACCTTCTGTTATTATGCTCTCTACTGCTTTACTAGCTATTTTAAATGTTTTACTTAGCTTTTCTCTATCTTCTTCTGAAAATTTACCCAAAACATGGGAAACTAGATTATTACCTGAGGGTTGACCTACTCCTACCTTTATTCTAGGGAATAAATCACTTCCTAAATGGGCTATAGTGCTCTTAATTCCATTATGTCCTCCCGCACTTCCTTTTTCTCTAATTCTAAGCCTACCTACTTCAAGACTAATATCATCATATATTAATATAATATTTTCGTTAGGTATTTTATAAAAACTCAAAACCTCTTTTATACTTTCACCACTTAGATTCATATAAGTCATAGGTTTAAGAATTAAAACTCTTTCTGATCCTATTCTTCCATCGCCATATATACCTTTGAATTTTTTCCTATTTAAATCAATATTATACTCTTCCGCTATTAAATCTATAATATCAAACCCTACATTGTGTCTTGTATGCTCATATTCTTTTCCCGGATTGCCCAACCCCACTATCAAATACATAAAACTATACCTCCAAAGTTGCCTTTATCTTTATTATACCTAAATATAATACCTTAAAAACATTATTTTATAAAGTTAAACTTAACTTAATAAACTCTGTAAGAAACTATTATAAATCCATTATGTAAAATGCTTAAACCCATGAGATTACCTCCCACGGGTTCAAATATCTATTTAATTTCTTTTATATCAGTAAGTGTAATATTTATATTAATATTCTTTCCTCGTCTCCATAACTTTACCTTAATAGTATCTCCAATTTTATGCTTTTCTATAATTTCTGTTATATTTTCAAATTTAGTAATGCTTTGTCCATCTATTTCTATAATAATATCTGTAGGTCTAACCCCTGCTTTTTCTGCGCCACTTCCCTTAATAATTTCACTAACATATACACCTTTAATTCCACTGCCATCTTCTGATACTGCATCTCTTCCATATATGCCTAAACGCGGTCTTGCAACTCTTCCATACTTCATAATTTGTTCTATAATTGGATTAGCTTCGTTTATAGCTATAGCAAAACCTATTCCTTCTACATTTTGAAACTGGGCGTCTCCAAGTTTTAAACTATTTATTCCTATAACCTCTCCATCTGCATTACATAGGGCTCCCCCACTATTCCCTGGGTTAATAGCTGCATCTGTTTGAAGCACCTTATATATAGCTCCTCCATATTGAATTTTTCTATTCCTTGCACTGATTATTCCTGATGTTACAGTCCCTGCAAACTCCTCACCTAATGGATTGCCTATTGCTATTGCAAGATCACCTACACGAACTTTTGATGAGTCCCCAAACTTAGCTGTTGGTAGGTTAGTAGCTTCTATTTTTATTACTGCCAAATCTGATGTAGGATCTGCACCTATTAACTTAGCCTTAATATAATTTCTTCCATTTGCCAGCTTTACTGAAATATCATTTGACCCTTCTATAACATGGTAATTAGTTACTATATATCCATCAGAATTAAAGATTATTCCTGATCCACTATCTTTGTTCACATTTCCTAATGGACTTGAAGAAGTTTTTACTATTCCTACTACTGTAGGTCCAATCTTTTCTGCAACTTTGGCTATTTCATTTTTATTTATACCTAAGCCTACCTTTTCTTTATCAGAATCTATTGCTTTGATATCAGGTGTCTTATTATTTTCTCCTAAAATTTCAGAATACTTTTTATCAATAATATAATTCGATGATATTGCTCCAGATAGTATCGCTATTAATATGAATGCTATTTCTCTAAAAAATTTTTTTATTGTATATCTTCGTTTTCTAAACTTTATTTCACCACATTTATCTTCATTTATACTTTCCCAATTTACTTCTTTTACATTTTCATTATCTTCATACAAATACATCACCTCCATAGCTTAAATTTATCACTTGTAGATATCCCCATTATTTATGAGCTCTTTTTAAAGTAAATATAAACTTAACTCCTTTATTTTCTTTATTCTCAAACCATATATCTTCTCCATGTTGAGTAATTATTCTCCTCACTATAGATAATCCTAGTCCTGTACTAACCTTAGTAGTTCTTGATTTGTCGCTTTTGTAAAATCTCTCCCAGATACGCTTAGCATCTTCCTCAGGGATGTTAGGTCCATCATTATATATTGATACAAAAACCTTTTGCCCCTTAACCTTTGTCCGTATATCTATGTTTCCTCCCTCTTCAACATGTTTTGTGGCATTGTCTACCAGGTTAGTTACTACTTGTATTATTTTATCTTTATCTGCCAGCACGTATACATCCTTATCGTCTAGCCACACATCTACATTAATCTTTTTAGACTTTATAATAGTTTCAAACTTTATAATAGAAAGTCGTACGATTTCATTAATATCCTGTTCTTGAATACTTAAAGTAAACTTTCCAGCATCTATAGCTGATAAGTCTAAAAGATCATTTATAAGCCTTGTCAGTCTCTGAATTTCTTCGTAAGCAATGGATAAATAATAAGTTTCTTTTTCCTTCGGGATAATACCATCTAATATTCCTCCTATAAAACCTTTTATAGATGTAATAGGAGATCTAAGCTCATGTGATACATTTGATATAAAAGTTCTTCTGTTGTTCTCTACCTCCTGTAGTGAATCTGCCATTGAATTAAAGGACTTAGCAAGTTCTCCTATTTCGTCATCAGATTTAATATCTACTCGTTTTCCAACTTCACCTTGAGATATTTTACCTGCAACACTATTTATCTTTTCTAGAGGTTTAATTATTATCCTCTGTGAAAAATAGTATATGATAATGCTAGAAGCTACTATAGCTAGAATTGCTGACATCCATATAATTTGGTAAACTCTCCTTAAAGGCTCTTTTATCTCTTGCATTGGAGTATTCATTACTATTGTTCCTTGGAATACTTCTCTATACAATATAGGAATTTCATAAGAGTGTACTTCCATTTTTAAAACATCGTCAAAAAAATCTTTTTTTTCAATAATCTTACCTTGTCTTAACATCTCTAAATCTTTTGTTAAAAGCTGATTTCCTATAAACTTTTTATGGTTAGGATTTGATGTTGCATAAACATATCCATAACTATCTAACAAAATTATATCTGTAGACGAATAGTTAGAAACATACTCTAAAATATCATTTGTCTTACTTATAGGTGTGCCTCCATATAAATACTGTATTGCAGCATTTGCAACTATCTGTCCCTCTGCTAAAATTTGACCTTTCCTCTGATTGAAGAAATATCCTTCAAACCAAAATGACAAAAATGTAGCCAAAATAATAAAGCTTATGGAAATTATTAAGGTATAAGTTGCTACCATCTTAGAAAATAGGCCTTTCTTTCTCATCTACTTCACCTCAAACTTATACCCTACACCCCAAACAGTCTCTATTTGCCAATTAGGGCCTCCTTGTAGTTTTTCTCTTAATCTTTTTATGTGTACATCTACTGTTCTTGAATCTCCAGGATAATCATATCCCCACACTTCACAAAGCAATTGTTCCCTTGTAAACACTTTATTTTTATTACTTGCAAGATAATATAGCAATTCAAACTCTTTTGGAGGCATCTTTATTTCATTGCCTCTATATAAAACTATATAAGAATTTATATCAACGGAAAGCTCTGGGAATTCAAGCACTTCCTTGTTTTCACTTTCTACATTATATCTTCTAAGTACAGCTTTAATTCTAGCTATTAGTTCCTTTGGTTCAAAAGGCTTTACTATATAGTCGTCTGCTCCCAATTCTAAAGCTAAAACTTTGTCAAAGGTTTCTCCTTTAGCAGTTAACATTATAACTGGAGTTTCATATTCTCTTCTTATCCACTTTAATACATCTACTCCATCAATATGGGGCAGCATAATATCTAATAAAACTAAATCTGGTTTATAATCTAAAAAGACTTCTTGAACAGATTTTCCATCATAACATGTTCTAGTAGAATAACCTGAATTTTCTAAATACATTTTTATAACTTCGCATATATTTACATCATCATCAACTATTAATATTTTTGCTAACGTTCCTTCCATAAGTTACCTTACCCCCAATTTTTTATAGAACCTAAATAATACCTATATTCAGTAGTATATGATCCCAATTTGCCTCTTCATATTAATCTTAATTTCTTCTAAAATTCTTTCAATTATACTCTATCATATTTAATTGTATTTTACATGTTTAACAATATAAATTAAAATAAATGTTACAATTAATAAAATTCACAAAAATAAATTTCCAAATAAAGTTTATTTAAAACAAAAGACATATAGTGTGATGAAAAACATCACACTATATGTCTTTTAATATACAGTCTTTTATACTATTATATAAATAATTTGCTTATAGATACATCTTCATATATTCTCTTAATAGCTTCAGCAAATATTGGTGCTACTGATAGCACTTCATATTTGTCGCTTACCTTTCCTTCTGGTAACGCTATTGTATTAAGTACAACTAATTTCTTTATAGCACTATTTTCTATTCTTTCAAATGCTGGACCTGATAAAACTCCATGTGAACAGCAAGCATAAACTTCCTTTGCTCCTCTTTCTACTAGAGCATTTGCTCCATTTGTTATTGTTCCAGCAGTATCTATCATATCATCAATTAAAATAACATTTTTACCTTTTATATCTCCAATTATGTTCATTACTTCACAAACATTAGCTTTTGGTCTTCTTTTATCAATTATAGCTATTGGTGCATTTAATCTATCCGCAAAATCTCTAGCTCTTGTTACACTTCCAAGGTCTGGTGATACAACTACTACATCATCTCTATCTTTAAATCCCTCTTCTATGAAGTATTTAGCAAGTATTGGTGCACCTTTTAGGTTGTCAACCGGAACATTGAAATATCCTTGTATTTGGGCAGCATGTAAATCCATTGTAAGAACTCTATCAGCCCCAGCTGTTGTTATTAAATCTGCAACTAATTTTGCTGTTATTGGATCTCTTGCTTTAGCCTTTCTATCTTGTCTGGCATAGCCATAATAAGGTATTACTGCTGTTATTCTGCCAGCTGATGCTCTTTTAAATGAATCTATCATAATTAATAGCTCCATTAAGTTGTCATTAACAGGTGCATTAGTTGATTGAATAACAAACACATCTGCTCCTCTTACAGTTTCGTTAGTAGTTACAGATATTTCTCCGTCACTAAACTTTCCTACCTTTGAATCACCCACATTAACACCTAAAATATCAGCGATTTCTTGTGTTAAATTATGATTTGCATTTCCCGTAAAGATTTTAATATTTTTACCATGGGATATCATATGTAAACCTCCTTAATTTTTATCCAAAATAATGCTTTTTATATTTTACTTTTTCTTTAAGTCTCTCTTATATACCCAGCCTTCTTTATTAGATTGTTTTGCCCTTGCAACTGCAAGAGCTCCACTTGGAACTTTTTTTGTAATAGTTGACCCTGCAGCTATATATGTGTCGTCCTCTATTTCTAAAGGAGAAACCAAATTAGCATTACACCCAATAAAGACATTGTCTCCTATAATTGTTTTGTTTTTATGTTTTCCGTCATAATTGACAACTACAGTTCCACATCCAAAATTACATCCACTTCCTACTTCAGCATCTCCTATGTATGTTAGATGAGATACTTTCGTACCATTTCCAATAGTAGATTTTTTTACTTCTACAAAGTCGCCTACTCTAACATTTTCTCCTATTTTACTTTCTGGTCTTACATAAGCAAATGGTCCAACTGTAGTATTTTTTCCTATGTAACTTTCTAGTATAACTGAACTTTGAATAGTAACGCCTTCTTCAATAATGCTATCTTTAATCCTAGAATTAGGATAAATAATGCAGTTCTTTTTAATTACTGTATTGCCTTCTAGTACATTTCCAGGATATATTATAGTATCATTTTCGATTTGTACGTCTACTCCAATATATGTAGATTTAGGATCAATAAGGGTAACCCCGTTTTCCATGTGCTTTTCGTTTATTCTATTTCTCATTATTTCTTCAGCTTCAGCTAATTGAGCTCTTGAATTTACGCCTTTAATTTCATCCGCTTCAGTGCTTATAGCACCTACCTTATAACCTTTACTTTTTAATACTTCTATTATATCTGTTAAGTAGTACTCTTTTTGTGAATTATTATTATTTAATTCATCTAAGTTCTCTAATAATTCTTCTATATTAAAGCAGTACATGCCCGAATTTATCTCTTTAACCTCTAATTCTTCTGGAGTACAATCCTTATGCTCTACTATCTTGGCAACTTCTCCGTTTTCACTTCTTATTATTCTTCCGTAACCGTTAGCATCATCAACTATAGCAGTAAGAACAGTAGCCTTGAATTGTTTTTTTATATGGAATTCAATAAATTTTTTTACAGTTTCTTCTGTAATTAAGGGAGCATCTCCTGTAAATACAGCTACAATTCCATCTTTACCATTTAGAAAATTTTTAGCACACATAAGAGCGTGCCCTGTTCCTAGTTGTTCTTCTTGTAAAGAAAAAGTAACTTGTCTATTTTCTGTAGCTTTCTTTACTTCCTCAGCTCCATTACCTATTATTATGTTTATATCTTCTATATCGCATCTTCTTAAAGTATCTACCACTTGATTTACCATTTCTTTACCACAAACTTTATGTAAAACTTTAGGTAGTTTAGATTTCATTCTTTTGCCTTTTCCTGCCGCAAGTATTACAGCACTTTGATACAATTCCAACACCTCTTTGCATGGTATAAAATATCATATTAAAACGTATCTGTTACACTTTAATATTCACACCTATTATATTATATTTTATATATATGAATTTTTCAACCTTATAATACTCTTTAATATCTTTTAATATATGATATTATGAGAAGTAGTTTCAAAAAATACAAAAAAAAGTAACAAAAAGGAGTTATCCTCCTTTTTATTACTCAACTTCTATTGCTATTTCTTCACCGTTTTCACCATTTGTATCGTTATTTTTTACTATTTCATACTCATCTAGAATAGCTTTTTGTATCTTTTGTCTTGTATCAGTATTAATCGGATGAGCTATATCTTTAAATTCTCCAGTAGGAGTCTTTCTACTAGGCATAGCTATGAAAAGACCATTTTGGCCTTCAATAACTTTTATATCATGAACTACAAATTCATTATCAAAAGTTACTGATACAATCGCTTTCATTTTTCCTTCCGCGGAAATTTTTCTTATCCTAACATCAGTAATTTGCATTGAAATCCACCTCCAAAGATGCTTTACATATACTATTCTCCATAACTTATATTTTTCCTTCTAAAAAAGAAATAAATTTTTAGAAAATTTTATTTTTTATGAATTTTATCTGGATATAGTACAGGATTTTCATCTTCATCAATTCCACTAAACTTTATAATTGATACATAATCCTGTACTAATTTTTTATCAGTGTTAATGTTATCTATTAATACACCTATTCCTGTAAGTTCACTTTCAAATTCCTTTAGCAAGTTTATTATACCTAAAGCTGTACCTCCAGCTTTCATAAAGTCATCTATAAATACACATTTACTTCCTCTATGTATAGATTTCTTAGAAAGAGACATAGTCTGAATTCTTTTACTAGAGCCTGAGACATAGTTAATTGAAACAGTTGGTCCCTCTGTAACCTTATTGTCTCTTCTTACTATTACAAGATTAACACCTAACATCTTAGCAACTTCATATGCTAGTGGTATACCCTTTGTTTCTATTGTAACTACATAGTCTATTCCTAATCCTATAAATTGAGATGCCAATATAACAGCTGCTTTTTGAACTATTTGAGGATTATACATTATATCGCTAATATACATGAATTCTCCTGGTACTATTCTTTGCTTATCTTGTAAAATTATACATAGTTCTTCCGCAAATTTATTTGTTGTCTCATCAGAAATTCCGCAAATATATTTTATTCCACCTGCAGCCCCTGAAATAGTCTCTATATTACCCATAGATAGCCTGTGTAGAGTTTCTCTAACTACCACGATGTCTTCACTAATTGTAGACTTAGCCGCATTAAACATTTCAGTGAATCTATTTAAATTAATTACCTTATTAGGATTTTCTATTAAAATTTTCGTTATAGCTGTAATTCTTTGATTTCTATTAAACTTTTGCATGTTTCTCTCCTAATATAAAAATTTTACGAATTTTAAATATAATAATTCTTTTATTATTCATTATTTTAGTCCAATTATTTCATATTATCAACAACAATTTTCAGTATTATAACTTTTAATTAATATTTTATACTAAAATTTATTTTATTATTTATAATTAATGTATTGATTTTATGAAAAGTTGTATATAATGGTTAAATGGGGTTATTTTTTATCAATCTTTAAGGAGTTGATTAATTTGTCATTTAATTTTTTAAAAGATACTAACAAAAAAATACACTTTATAGGTATAGGCGGTATAAGCATGAGCGGTCTCGCTGAAATACTTTTAAATAATGGATATAAAGTATCTGGCTCTGACAGAGATGAGTCAGAATTGACCTATAATCTAAGAAAAAAAGGTGCTGAGATATACATAGGACATAGTAGTGATAACATTAATAATGTTGATCTAGTAGTTTATACTGCTGCTATTCCTGAAGATAATCCTGAACTTGTAATAGCTAAAGAATTGAATATTCCTATCATGGATAGAGCTGAATTCCTTGGTCATGTAATGAACGGTCATAAATATAATATAGCCATTTCAGGAACTCATGGTAAAACAACAACTACTTCTATGATTTCCCACATAACATTAAGTGCTAACCTAGATCCTACTATTCTAGTTGGTGGTAACTTAGATGCAATAAACGGAAATGTGCGTGTAGGAAATAGTGAATACTTTATTACAGAGGCGTGTGAATATAAAGCATCTTTCTTAAAATTCTACCCTTATATAGGTATTATTCTAAATATCGAAGCTGATCATTTAGATTTTTACAAAGATATAGAAGATATCCAAAATACTTTTATAAAATTTGCTAAGATAATACCTAAAGATGGATTTTTAGTAGTTAATGCTGATGATAAGAGATGTCTATCAGTAGCAGAAAAGGTTAATTGCAATATAATTACTTTTGGAATTAACAATGGCCATATAAGAGCCAAAAACATTGTTTATAATAATGGATGCCCAACTTTCGATGTATATAATAAGGAAGATAAGCTATTCACTTTAACACTAAATGTTCCTGGAGATCATAATATTCTTAACTCTTTAGCAAGTATAGGTGGTTCCTTAGCACTAAATATAGACAAAGAGTATATACTAAATGGACTTTCTACATTTCACGGAACTCACAGACGTTTTGAATTTAAAGGTAAAACCAATGGTATTACTGTAATAGATGATTACGCTCATCATCCTACAGAAATTAAGGCAGCATTGAATGCCGCCAAAAATTTCCCTCATAAAAGAATTTTCTGTGTGTTTCAACCTCACACTTATTCTAGAACTATAACTTTATTTAATGAATTTGTCGATTCCTTCTCTAATGCAGATACCTTATTGTTAGCAGATATTTATGCAGCAAGAGAAAAAGATTTAGGGATTGTAAGTTCTGATGCATTAGGAACTAAGATAAGAGAAAAAGGTGTTGACTGTAAAAATTTCCACAGCTTTAATGACATAACAAAGTTTTTGCAAACTGAACTAAGGGATGGAGACTTACTTATTACAGTTGGAGCTGGAGATGTATATAAAGTTGGAGAAATGTTTTTAAATAACGCAGTTTAATAGAAGAAGATATATAATTGCAAAAAGCAATTATATATCTTCTTCTATTTTTTTATATTTTTATTCTAAATTTCATTCTAAAAATTATTACTATTAAAACGCCTCTAAATTAATCTCAGTTTTACTACATTAAAATTATTTGGTAATAATATTTTCACGTAATACTTTAAGATATTAATAAAATTAAAGTGTAAAAAATTGAAAATAGGGCAAAAATATTAATGATATACTTTTAGGAGGCGGATGTTATTATGTATACATTTTTAGTTTCTGCATTAATAGATGTTGTTCTAATATTTGTTTCATATTATATATTTAGATCTGTAATAAGTGGTCCTACTAGGCATAGGATATATGAAAAATACCTAAGCTCTTTCGCAAAATTCGTAATATATGCATTTATTATAACTTTATTGATAACAGGGCTTAGTGCTTTAATTCTTTACAAAACACGTTACATAGTTTATCTCAATGTAATAGCCCCATCTCTAGTTTCTATTTTTGTTGGTTTTATAATTTCATTAGTTCCAACCCGTGGTACAGGTGATAAGAAAGAAAAAAACATTTAACTCAATCATTACTAAATTGTTGAAAATAATATACTTAAATTGAAAGATTATATACCATAACACTTTATTATGGTATATAATTTATTTATATACCATTTTAATTATAACAATAAATTGTATGACATTTTTTCTACTTACAAAAATCTTTCTCTTTATAAGAAACTTGAGATGAGGAGAACTAAAAATGCTTGATATAATAACTATAATTGCTAACATACTTTTAGGAATGAACATTATCGGCACATTAGCTTGTGTACTATTATTTATAATAGTTACAATATCTAAATCATATTTGTTAAGAAATGTCCTGTCTAAGGTTTGCATTCTATTTATTATAACTTGGTTTCTAAATATATCATGTAATGTTTTTATTCTTATTAAAGCTTCTTAAGCTAAAAAATAATATAACTACTATATTGACTTTTTTATACTAGCATTATATAATATTATTCGTTGACGGGGTATAGCGCAGATGGTAGCGCGCGTGGTTTGGGACCATGAGGCCGCGGGTTCGAGCCCTGCTACCCCGACCAGAGAGTTGTTTTGAACAACTCTTTTTTTGTTTTTTGGTATATAACTTGAATGCATCGTAAAAAATAATTCTAAAAAAAGGAGACTGCTCAATGAATAATAATTACGATGCTTTATTCAAAACATTAGTAAAATCATATTATGATAACACTTTTGAAGAAACTGTACTAAATTTGCTCTCTGGGGAAAGTTCAAAAAAAGAACATTTAGGTAAAATCATTTCTTTCCTTTGTGGAGTTGATATAAAATATGATGATAACTTTATACAAAATTTAAAGAAAGCTATTGCAAGCTATGAAATACGTCATAAAATAGTTCATAAAATTAATGATTGTTCTATGGATTGTGCAGATAAAAGCGGTAAAACCATGTGCCAAAAATCCTGTCCCTTTGACGCTGTATTAGTAGATGAAAATACAAAAAAAACTTATTTATCTCTTGATAGGTGTACAGATTGTGGCTTTTGCGTAGATGGTTGTCCTACTGGCAGCATATTAGACAAGGTTGAATTTATTCCTCTCATAGACTTACTCAATAAGGAAAATATGATAATCGCTGCGGTAGCTCCTTCAATTATTGGCCAATTTGGAGATGATGTAACTATAGATCAGCTTAGATCTGCTTTTAAAAAAATTGGTTTTGCAGATATGGTAGAAGTAGCTTTTTTTGCAGATATGTTAACAATAAAAGAAGCAATAGAATTTGATCATCTAGTAAATAGTGTAGACGATTTTATGATAACTTCTTGCTGCTGCCCCATGTGGATAGGTATGTTAAAGAAGTTATTTAGTGATTTACTTCCATATCTCTCTCCTTCTGTATCCCCTATGATAGCAGCAGGCAAAGTGCTAAAGCGACTAAATCCTAATTGTAAAGTTGTTTTTATCGGCCCTTGTATTGCTAAAAAATCAGAAGCCAAAGAAGAGGATTTAATAGGTGTTATAGATTATGTACTTACCTATCAAGAGCTTAAAGATATTTTTGATGCTCTTGAAGTACATCCTAGTGAGATGGAAGAAGACTTAGCCACCGAATATGCTTCTAGAGAAGGTAGACTTTATGGCCGTACTGGTGGCGTTTCAATAGCGATTTCTGAAGCTATCGAAAACTTATTTCCCGAAAAAGCTAAAGTATTAAAGGTCATTCAAGGAAATGGCGTAAAGGATTGCCGAGAAATTCTAACGAAACTAAAAAATAAAGAATTAGATGCAAATTTTATTGAGGGTATGGGATGCGTTGGAGGATGTGTTGGTGGCCCTAAAGTAATTATTCCAAAGGAAATGGGAAAGGACTTTCTAGATAAATTCGCTGAAGACTCAGAGATTTCGGTTTCCCTAGATAATAAATGGATGAAAGATATTCTAAAAAAGCTAGACTTAAACTCCACAGAAGATTTCAATAATAAAGAGAAAATTAAAATTTTCCTTAGAGATTTTTAATATGATCTTCTCCTTAACCCCCCTCTAAATTAAAACTTAGAATTTAACATTTACTTAAAGTATTATTAAAACTTGCCTTATAGAATTAATATGAAAACCAAATTATGTGTACTATAATACGTTAAGTAAATATGTTAAAATTGTATTGATGCTTTTTGAGGGGGTACCATTTTGAATACTATACTAAAGAAAATTCTCGATAGAGATCGAACATTATTAAAATTAGTTAATACTTCTATGAAGTGTAGAACATTAGACTTTATTATGCCTCCTATAACTTATTTAGGGTCTATAGGTTTTTCCATATTATTTTGTTTAGCAACTTTATTAAATAATAATAAGATTGTACATGCACTAGGAATTAATACTTCTATAACTTTAATAGTTACGACTTTAATATCTAACTTAATTAAAACTTCAGTTAATAGAATTAGACCTTTTTTAAAATTAAGTAATCTCAATATAAAAAAAATCGGAATAGATGACTATTCCTTTCCTTCTGGTCATACTACAGCTGCTTTTTCTATGGCAATTTCTACAGCTTTATTTTACCATAATATAGCCATTATAAGTATTATTCTTGCTTGTTTGGTGGGAATATCTAGGATGTATCTTGGAGTTCATTATCCTACAGATGTACTAGCCGGAAGTTTTCTTGGATCTATTACTTCAATTTTAGTGTATAATATTATATAATGTTATATAAAACAATCCGTTGCCTTAATTTGCAAAAACTAGGTCATGTTTTAAGAGATTGTTGATTTTGTATAATAAGAAATTATAATGAACTCAACAATCTTTAAAACAGCCTAACGTACTAATGGAAAGTTTTAAATGAATGTAAAAATCAACATTCATTTAAAATAGATCCAGAAACTAATATACTAGACGAGGTGTATCTAATGTTAAACAATATAAAAGGAGCCATATTTGATATGGATGGAACCTTGATTGACTCAATCTGGGTATGGATCAAAATAAATATAGATTTTCTTGCAAAAAGAAATATAGAGTGCCCTGACAACCTAAAGGAAGAAATAGAGCATCTAAGCTTTGAAGAAACAGCTGTATACTTTAAAAAGAAATTCGGTCTGTCTGATAGTATTCAGGAAATATGTGATGAATGGAATAACATGGCTTTCGAAGAATATAAAAATAGAGTTAAACTTAAGCCAGGTGCAAAAAATTATTTGAACATATTAAAAGCATCAGGTATAAAAATAGGACTAGCTACAAGCAATTGCCGATTGCTCTTAGAAACAGCGCTAAAAGAAAATGGGATTTACCATTACTTTGATGCAATTACAACAACAGATGAAGTATCAAGAGGTAAGCAATTTCCTGATGTATACCTCCTTGCAGCAGAAAGATTAGGGGTTTCTCCTAAAGAATGTATGGTTTTTGAAGACATACTTCCTGCAGTTATAGGTGCTAAATCAGCTGGAATGAAAGTTATAGGAATTCATGATGAGAATTCTAAACATCAAATGGATGATATATCAAGTATTGCAGATAGATACGTATATGAATATTCAGAACTTATAAAGGATGCCATTTAAGAGGCTGTCTCAAAATAATTTTTAAAAATTATTTTGAGACAGCCTCTATTTTTTATAATTTTTTCCCTGATATAAGCCTTCTCTCTCTAACTTATTATCAATAGCATTTAATACTTCCCATTTTTTAAGACTCCACATTGGTCCTATCAATAAACTTCTTGGAGCATCTCCCGTTAATCTATGTATTACTACATTTTGTGGGAGCAGTGTTATTGCTTCACATATTAGATCTATATATTCGTTCTGCTCTAAAAATTTTAACTTACCTTGCTCATAAAGTTTAACTAAGGGAGTACCTTTTAATAAATGAAGCAGATGTAACTTTATCCCTTGTATATCTTTATTACTTAGATACTTAATAGTATTAAGCATTTCTTCCTTTGATTCACCTGGAAGCCCAAATATAGTGTGCACTACAACATCTATATTTTTATTTCTAAGTCTATTTAATGCATCTTCAAATACACAAAGCTTATATCCTCTATTTATTAACTTTGCAGTATTTTCATTTATGGTTTGAAGTCCTAATTCCACCCAAGTATAAACTTTATGACTAAATTCCTCTATTAATTCTATTACATTGTCATCTAAACAATCTGGTCTGGTGGCTATTGCAAGAGCAACTACTCCTTCTTGATTTATAGCTTCTTCATACTTACTTCTCAACTCTTCTATACTCCCATAAGTATTTGTGTAAGCTTGAAAATAAGCTATATATTTACCACTCTTCCACTTTTTCTTCATTACAGCTTTTATATCGTTAAATTGACTATCTATAGAGAAGTTTCTGTCCCCAGCAAAATCTCCTGAGCCTCTTTCACTGCAATATATGCATCCACCGTTACTTATTGTTCCATCTCTATTAGGACAAGAAAAACCCGCATCTAAGGATATTTTAAATACTTTCTCTCCAAAATTTTGTCTCAAAAAATAATTTAAACTATAATATCTTTTATTTCCCCAATTCTCTTTCATTTATATCTCCTTACTATAAAAAAGCTCTTTCGTCACTTTTGATATATCTTCCATACTCCATTTAATTGAAACTCTACACCAGAACACCTACTTTATAATAAAAAATGCCCATAGTTATTATACACTATAGGCACTTTTATTTAAAATTCTACTCAGCTTTTTTTATTTTAAAACTTTTAAGATCTAATTCCCAATCACCTACATACTCATTGTTTTTATCCTGTTCATTTTTAGGAAGTACTCTATAAAGCATTTTTTCTTTTTCAAATCTCATAAAGATTACATCTACTTTTCCTAAAGGGTATTCTTCTTCAAATTTTGTTTTTATAAGATCTCCACTTCCTACATTGTAGACTTTAATGCTTTTATTATTTCCCTTAGTATATTGGACTGCTAAAAGTTTTTCGTCTTTAGAAAATACCATATTTTCTAACTTTCCGTTTTCTATAATATCGCAGGATATTAATTCTTTACCTATTGGTTTTTCCTTTAAATTCTTACCTTCTGCACCACCTTGTTGATCTTTTCCTCCTTGTTGATCTCCTTGATCTCCTCCACCTTTTTTAGATCCTCCAGCTCCTCCTTGTGTAGATACTGCATCATCAAAAGTTAAAATCCCAACAAATGTATTATTGCTACCAACAGTAGATAATGCTATTAGATCTCCTGTATAATCTAGAGTTATAATCCCGTAATTATCTTTAGGTATTACCTGACTTTTCATTTTTGCATTATCATCTTTAGAATATGCATATTTAGGAAGTCCATCAAATTTAGTTACCAAATAAGTCTCAACAGAGTTTTCTTTTCTTATTCTTATTGAATCAAAATCCTTAAATGCCTCTTTAAAATTTGAGGTTTTAATCTCATTTATTTTATAATCTATACCGTCTTTAATTACTTTAATTCTATAATCTAGTACTTGAGTTTCTGGATTACTTGCATTTGATTTTACAACTTTTACTCTAAAGCTTCCCTCTCCTCCGCTTTCAATCATTTCTTCTGTTTTATAACCTTTAATTTTTAAATCATTTGGTTTAATTTCACCAGTATTACTTTTGACTTTCTCTGTTAATAGCCTAGAAGCTTCATCATATTTTTCATCTGTAATACTTTTAATATAAGCATCTACAATTTTATTTGCTTCTTTAATATCAAACCTATCTTTTTCTCTAACATTTTCAGCCTTTTTTTGTGTACATCCTATAAACAGGAATATCATAGCAATACTCAAAATACAGCTTATATATTTTTTCATGGCGTTTATCACCTATCTTTACAATTTATAATTCAAAATAATATTACCCAAATATATTTTCCCACTAAACAAAAATTTAATTTATATAATCATTATTTTTAATAAATTTTATATATTTATAAAAAGAAACTTATTATCAATATAATGGAGGTATTATCTTGAAGAGGAACTTAAGCCTAACTTTTCAGTTAGCAGCTGTATTTATCGGTACTATAGTAGGAGCTGGTTTAGCTTCTGGTGAAGAAATAACTTTGTTTTTCACTAGATATGGTTACAAAAGCTTTATAGGAATCTTAATATGCATGGGAGTATATATTTTTATGGGTTTTAATGTAATACATATAACTAAGAAATATAATCTAAAATCCTATAATGAATATGTTAGGATGGTAAGTCCCGGTTTTTTAGGACAAGTTATTGACATAGTAACATGCTTTTTTTGGCTTTGTAGTGCTTCCATAATATTAGCTGGAAGCGGATCATTAGTCAGCCAGTATTTTCATGTTTCAAGATGGTTAGGTACTGTTTTAATGTGCTCTATGTCGGTATTTGTGCTCCTAAGAAATACAAATGGCCTTATTGAAGTAAATTCCCTTGTAGTTCCATGCTTAGTAATTATAGTTACTACTATTTTCATTTTATTTATATCTTTATCTAAAGAAATAGTTAGTATTTCTTATTTTAAAGCTATTCCCGCGCATAAAAACACTTGGTTTATATCATGTTTATTATATGGTGGATTTAATATATTATCCTGCAGTGGAGTTCTTGTACCATTAAGCAGCGAAATTAAGAATAAGAAATCCTTAAAAACTGGTATAGTTTTAGGTGCTATTGGGCTTACAATCTTAGCAATTATGATTAATTTTATGCTTCTGCTTAGTGTTCCCAATATCTATAAATATGATATTCCATTACTTTATATAGCTCATAGATTCGGTCCTTTACTCCAAATAATGCTTCTTGGAATTATGTGGCTTGAAATGTTCTCAACACAAGTTTCTGACATATACAGTCTAAGTAAAACTTTAGAAAATACATTTAAGATTCCATATAAAGTAGGTGTTATATTATTAATGCTGCTTACAATACCAATATCTAGATTAGGTTTTGTAAAGTTAATAAGTTATGTTTATCCGGCGTTTGGTGCAATTAGTCTAGTTTTTATACTTCAATGTATTATTTTTAGATTAAAAGAAAGATCAAAGTAATAAACTCTACTATCCTTAAATGGTTGACAGTCTTAATCATTAAGATTAAATTTAACATTAGGATGTACTAATGAAGGATGTGAATTTATGCTAGATAACTGCTCTCTTTGTCCCAGAAATTGTAATGTAAATAGATTAAATGGACAGGTTGGTTTTTGTAACTCTTCGCAAAATTTAAAGGTTGCCAGAGTTTCTCTCCATCATTGGGAAGAGCCTTGTATCTCTGGAAATAATGGTTCTGGAACAGTGTTTTTTTCAAATTGCAACCTTAAATGCATTTTTTGTCAGAATCATGTTATAAGTAACGATGGTATAGGCAAAGAAATTTCTATTGAAAGACTAAGTGAAATTTTCTTAGAGCAACAGTACAGAGGTGCCCATAATATAAATTTGGTTACTCCTACTCACTTTGTCCCTCAAATAATTGAAGCTCTAAAACTATCGAAGCTTAATGGATTAAAAATTCCAATTGTATATAATACAAATAGTTATGAAAACATAGAGACTATTAAATTATTAAAAGGACATGTAGATATATATCTCCCAGATCTTAAATATTATAAAGATGAATATGCCATAAAATATTCTAATGCTCCTGGTTACTTTGAGAAAGCTTCAAAAGCAATTAATGAGATGTTTTCGCAGGTTGGTGAAGCTGAATTTTATGAAAATGGATTGATGAAAAAAGGAGTTATAGTAAGGCACATGCTGCTTCCTGGACTTCTCTTTGATTCAAAAAAAATAATAGATTATCTATATAATACATTTGGAGATTCAATTTTTATTAGTATTATGAATCAATACACACCGACTAATAAAGTATATAAATACCCAGAAATTAATCGTCCTGTAAACTCTAAACACTATGAGACCCTTATAAACTATTGTCTATCTCTTGGAATAACTAACGCCTTTATTCAGGAAGAGGGAACTGCATCTGAAAGCTTTATCCCCGACTTTGATTTAAGAGGTATATAAAATTCAGCAAAAAACCTTAGCAGATTATTCTGCTAAGGTTTTTACTTTTTCTTTAATCTTATCTCTTAAAACATAATTTACAAACACTTCTAATCCAAAATATAAGCCACTTCCTAATGCTATGCCTGCTACCACGTCTAATAAATAATGTTGTTTTACAAACATAGTTCCTAATATTATAAGTATAGCTATTGTTATACAAATAGTCTTTCCTAGTATATTTATCTTCTTTGAACTAGATGTATACATAGCCACTAGAAAAGAATTTAAAACATGTATGCTAGGCCAGCAATTATAAGGGTTATCTCTTCCATAAACCCATAAAACAACTTTATCTAGAAAATCCCTATTTTCTACAAAAGGTCTTTCAACATAAGTAGGATAAATATAATATATTAAATAACAAATAAGCATTCCTATAACTAGGCTAGATAAAAGTTTAAAGTACTTTTCCTTATCTAAAATACATAAAATAATCAAGAATGTAGCTACAAAAGGATACCACGAGGCATATGGTAGTATAAATATCTTACTAAAGGGTATTAAATCATCTATTGGAAGTTTTAAAATATGCAGATTTCCTCTATACCTATTTAATATAGGGTATATCATACTCACTATAGGTATTGCAAGACACAAAGATAGCCTCTTTAATATTTCTAGCAATTCACAACCTTTTTCTTTTTTTAATTGCTGCATAAACTTTTCCCCCTAGTAAGTAGTTACTTTATTACTAAATCTTATACTTAGATAACTCCATCTTAAATTCTTCTGTTAGCTTCTTAAACTCAGCAATATTTCCAATTAAATTCATAATTTCATTAGTATAATTTGAAACATTAGC
The DNA here is from genome assembly GCF_053901425.1 of Clostridium sp. JNZ J1-5. Classification (NCBI taxonomy): domain Bacteria; kingdom Bacillati; phylum Bacillota; class Clostridia; order Eubacteriales; family Clostridiaceae; genus Clostridium; species Clostridium sp. JNZ J1-5. The sequence continues at coordinate 1,798,001 of NZ_CM132773.1, forward strand.
ACTAACTTCTTCTGATGATGCAGAATTTTCTTCTGCAATAGCTGATAATGATTCAATATTTTCATATATTTTTGATATAGAATCAGCTTCTTTATCTAGTTCATTTATAGTTTTTATCATTGAAGCTGCAACGGTTTGAACTGATTTTGTAGCATCTAAGCTTATATCTCTAACTTTTTCAAGGTTAGTAGTTTCATTCTCAAGTATATTATACTGTATTCCTATTCTATCTACTAGTACATTTATTTCATTTACAAATTGAGCTAAATTAGAATTAATTTCTTCTACTGCTCCTTGAGTTTGTTCTGCAAGCTTTCTAACTTCCTCTGCGACTACTGAAAATCCTCTTCCAGCTTCACCAGCTCGGGCTGCTTCAATAGAAGCATTTAATGCTAAAAGGTTTGTTTGCTCTGAAATTTGAGAAACTATTGATACAATATTTGTAATATTATTTGCCTTCTCTTCTAATTGTATGCCCTTATCCTTAACTTCTTGGAATTTTTGAAGACTATCTACAATGTTTTTACTTGTACTTTCAACATTTTCATAGCTATTATTAATTTTCCCAAGTGCAGCTTCAAGTTCTTCTTTATTAGTATTCTCACTATCAACAATACCTTTTAAAGTTTCAATATTTCCATTAAGTATGGATGCTGCGTTCTGTGTGTTTTCAGCTTGGCTTACAGCTCCATTAGCTACCTGTTCAACAACCCCCGAAATTTCTTCTGATGTTCTCTTCATAGAGTCTGATATAATATTTATATTACGAACAAAAGTATTCATTTCATCTGTTACACCTTTGAAGCCGACAAAATCAGCTCTAACAACTTTTCTATGATCTTTTAGAAGATCATATATGTTTTCAAAGAAGTCACCTGTGACTATTTGTCCATCTTCTGTGTAATTATTTGTATTTATTTTTTTAATTTCTTTTTCAATAATATTTCTAGGCCTTATTAGCATTGCTGTAGCAAAATAAGATATAACTGCTGGAACTATAGATACAATTATGTATTTTGGAATATCACCGAAACCTAATACTGGAATGTTAATTAAAGCAGTGATTATTGCCGTAAATACCCCAACTTTTCCAGGAACATTCTTTATAAATCCAAATGATAAAAACTTATTAAATTTATATACTTTTTTATAGAATATTTCTTTTTCAAAAGTAAATTCTAGCTTCAATATTCCTTCTCTTTTTTCAACTTCCTTAACTTCTAACTTTTCCTTAAAAAATTCTGCACTTCCATCTATTAATCCTAAACAATAATCAAACATTTCTCTGTTTGAATTATAGGTAAATATAGCCTTGTTACTTGATATAGGCTTAATATCTACAATTGGAGGTTTAGCTCCTGGAAACTTTTTAACCATTTCAACATGTATGTCGAATAATGATTTAAGAAAAGAATATAGGTTTTCATGATCAAAAAATGCTGGAAAATCATTAAAAAAAGACAATATATTATCCTTTCCTATTGTTCTCCAAAGTTCATTTATGGACATATCTTGCTCTTTTGCAATATATCCAATTACTTTTCTAACCTCACCATCATCAACATTTTCAGCTGGTGAAAAAATTCTTCCTGATTTCCAACCTACAGAATTCATTGCGTCACTTACTACATCATCATTATATATCTTTCTACATGTCTTAAGCCATGTAGCAACTACAGTTCCTTTCATTGTCATCCCTCCTAAATAAGTGGATAAATTTACAATCTATTCTACGAATTACATCTTACTCTATATTATATATCATTACAATTGTTTTGTTAATTGCCCTATTATAAAATTTATTTTATATAGAATTAAGCTGTAATAAATATTACATTATATGGATATCATTTTAATATAATTATAAGTTTAACGAGGTTAGAATCATGAAAAAATTTTTAATATCTTTATCTGTTATAGTTATCTTTTTAATTCTCCTATATCCCAGAAGAATAACTCATGCTGTATTTGTTAAAACTTATCCAACCCATTCTATAATGTATATAAATGGCAAACTTAAGAAAATTAACGTTTCCAACTTGAAATTAAATAAATACACAGTAGTTAACTTTAGATATAATATCTTCGGAATTCATAGCATTAAAGAAGTAAAACCCTTAACTAATAGAATTATGATTAAAAAAAATGACTATTATGATTTAGAAGCTACTGGCGATAAATCGCTGTCAAATAAAACAGTCTACTACAAAATTGATAAAAACAATACTATACATCTTGCTTCTAGTAAAGATATAATAGTTGGTAAAAATAATGTACACTCCTTTATAGACAAGAACAAGCTACAAACCTTTATTATATATCCATTGGATTATTCGGATACTAGAGTTGCTATATCAGATACAAACTTTCAGTCAATATATCATAATGATATAAAAATAAGTTGTACCTCTCCCTCCACCCTTTATACTTTAATTAATAAATTTTCCTTAGATATTCCTGCAAATTCTACTATAACATTCACCTCACATAAGGGTGAATTATTTATAAATATCGGATCTAAAAAGAAAACCTTTAAAGAAAGAATTTATCTAAAAGGTGGTCCTTTTACTATAATAAATATAACTAGAGGCTATCCTAGTTTTTCTCCTACTTACAATGGTATTTTGGAACTATATCCAACTAAGAATGGAATTATACTTATTAATGAAGTTAGTATAGAGGATTATCTTACTAAGGTAGTTCCTTCTGAAATGCCTATTTGGGGAGGACTTGAAGCTCTAAAATGTCAAGCCGTATCTGCAAGAACATACGCTATATCTGATATGTTAGGAAATCGATATGCAAACTTAGGCTTTTATGTAGATGATAGTACTAAAAGTCAAGTTTACAACAATACAAAACCAGAAGAAATTTCTAACCAAGCAGTAAAGGAGACTTCTGGTCTTATAATGACCTTTAATAATCAGCCAATAGATGCTAAATACTACTCTACCTCCTGTGGTACTGGAGTTAATTACAAAGATATTTGGTTTACTGCAGATGGTAATAGTGATTATAAGCCATATCTTAAAACATCAAGTTACTTAGAGGATACACTTCCTCTTCCCTCTTCTGAAGAAGATTGGCTTAAGTTTTATAAAGACATAAATATTAAATCTTTTGACAACAAATCTCCATATTTTAGATGGAATGTATCCTTTGATAATAGAACTTTAACAGAAAACCTAAATATAAATTTAGAAAAAATATTTAAAACATCACCTGAATATATTACTTTGTATACAAATACAGATAAGCAAAAAAAACTTAAAAGATTCCCCAAAAGGCTTAAAAATTTAAAAGACATAAAGGTTATAAAGAGAAGTAGTGGTGGCAATCTTCTAGAACTATCCTTTATATTTGAAAATGCAATTGTAAATCTAAGGAAAGATTCCTACATTAGGAGATCCTTTGGTAATAGTACAAGTATAAAAAAAATATATATAAATCGCCATAGTGGAAAACCTATAGAAAACTGGTCTACCCTTCCTTCATCATTTTTTTCCATAGAAAAAAATGATGATAAATTTATACTATACGGTGGAGGCTATGGCCACGGAGTTGGTATGAGTCAATATGGTGCTATGTATCTTAGTGAAAACAAACAAAATTTTAGGACTATACTTAATACCTATTATAATAATATAAAAATAGAAAAAATATATTAAAAAATATAGCCGTATAAATTATAATATAATGGAATAAATGTGAAAGGGGGTAATAAATTGAGTTTATACACTTCGCCAAACTGGTCCAGTTCTGCCTTAATTACAATTGATACTCAAAATGACTTCTCTCTTCCTGGGTCCATTTCAGAAATAAAAGGAACATTAGATATTTTGCCAAATATAAATAGGTTATTAGATGCTTATCGTAAAAAATCTTTACCTATAATCCATGTAATTCGACTATACAAGGAAGATGGTTCAAATGCGGATTTATGCCGTAAAAAATCCCTTGAGAAAGGTTTAAAAATTGTTATACCTGGTACTTATGGAGCTGAATTAGTCAGCTTAATAAAGCCTGAAAATTGTACCAACAATTTCAATTATACTGAGTTGCTGCAAGGAAACTTCCAACAAATTAGTAATAGCGAATGGTTGATGTATAAACCACGTTGGGGGGCATTCTATGAAACTAAACTTGAATACTTTCTTAATGAGCAAAATATTGACACCTTAGTGTTTACTGGATGCAATTTCCCTAATTGTCCTAGAACAAGCATATATGAAGCAAGCGAAAGAGATTTTAAAGTGGTGCTGGCTTCTGATGCAATGTCAGGCACATACCCTAAGGGGATTACAGAACTAGAAAACATAGGAGTTAACATTCTAAAAGTATCTGAAATACTTGGTTATATATAACAAAAATAAGCTATAATTTAAGATTATAATTTTGTAATTCTTAAATTATAGCTTACTTTTTTGTAACATTTAATCTTCTTCCCAATTTTGCTACCTTCTATATTTTTTATTATGATATTATGATTCACCTAACCTTAATCTATTATGTTTATAATAAATGAAAATCTAAAAAATATACTAAATTCTCCATTAACCTTATTCATCACCTTGAATAAAATATAAGTATAGTGTTAGATAAGGGGATGTTTATTTGTTCGGCATACAACTTCCTGTTGATATAACAACAGGGCATATAACTAAAAATAATTTAGATGTATATTATCCTATAGTAATAAAAATGTTTAATACTCAAGTACAAGATAAAATTAATACCATGATACTAGATACAGTAAACAAAATGATTGATTCTCAAGGTTATCATCAAAATCCAAATACAGAAATCTCTGGATCTTATGAAATTAAGACAAATGAAAGAGGTATTTTAAGCTTAACCTTAATAAATAACGCTTATTCTGGAGGCATTCATGGATTCGCCGTTATGAAAGCTTTAACCTTTGACATAAACACTGGAAAGCTATATACTTTTCAAGATTTATTCAAACCAAATTCAAATTATATAAGGATTCTATCAAACATAGTAGAAAAGCAGGTTAAGGATAGGAATATTTATTTACTTGGCCCTTTTATTAGTCTAAGGCCTAGTCAAGAATTTTATATTGCTGATAAATGTTTAGTATTGTTTTTCCAACTTTACGAGATTTCCTCCTATGCTTTTGGATTTCCTCATTTTCCAATACCAGTCTATGAAATTAAAAATATAATAAATGAGCAAGGTCCTTTAGTAAAAATGTTATATCTATAAATTGTGAATTTTTTATGATCGTAAAAGTCTTTACATATGGCTGTTAATAACGATCATAATTTTTTGCTTAAATATGGTATAGTTATAGTAATAATTAATTCAATAAAAGGGGTATATAATGAGTACTAACATTCCAGATATTATAATTCCACTTTTAAATGAATATGTAAGAAAATTAAAAACAGAGCTAGGTAATATATTCTATGGCTTATATCTTTATAACTCTATTGCTCTAGGTGCCTTCGATTCTAAAAAAAGTGATATAGACTTTGTAGTTATATTAAAAAAAGACTTTTCTATGCAAGATGTAAAACGGCTAGAATTCATACATAAAGGTCTATTAAAAAAATATCCTTATGCAAAAAAAATGGAGGGTATGTATATACCTTTTGAAAGCATAGGAAAAAGCAATGAAGAAATTAAGCCCTATTTTTTTATTGCTAATAGCAAGCTGCACCTGCAAGGTCCAGGCTATTATGATATAAACTATATAACTTGGTGGACTTTAAAATATAATGGGATTGCTTTTGATAGCCCAGGAATTAAGACTCTGCATATAGATGTCACTTGGGAAAACCTATTAGAGACATTGGAATATAATTTAAATGTATATTGGAAAAGTAAGCTGCAAAAAAACTTTATTTTTTTAATAGATTCTTATATAGAATTTTCTATTATGACACTCTGTAGAATACTTTATACCTTAAAAAATAAAACCATTATATCTAAATCTGATTCCATACAGTTCGCAATTAAAATCCTTCCCAGTAAATTTCATCTTATTCTGAAAGAATCATTACGTATTAGGGAAGATATCTCCAAGGCATCTCTATTTCGCTCTAGGATAAAGAGAGCTAAAGAGGCTAAAGAACTAATTGAATATATAATTGAGTATTGTAATTTTAAATATAAATTGTAGATGACTATCATTTTTAGATTAACTTAGTGGAATATTGTACTAATTCATCTTGAAAAAACCTTATAGTCATATTATAATAGACTAAAGAATATAATTTAATATAAACTAAAAGGGAGTAGCAATAGCATTTACCGCTATAATAAAGACAACAGTACGGCAAACGCCTGTCTTTATTACTCTAATATTTTGAAATTAGAGAGCAAGACTTTTAGTTTAATATATCTAGTGATGTATTAAACTAAATATCTTGCTCTTTTTATTTTATAATTTTAAGGGGGAATTTTTGAATGACATTTTTATTATTAATTTTAGGTTTTACTTTACTTATTAAAGGTGCAAACTATTTTGTAGATGGTTCATCTTCTATTGCAAGGATTTTTAAAATCCCATCCATAATTATCGGTCTTACTATTGTGGCTTTTGGAACCAGTGCTCCTGAGCTTGCTGTTAACATTAGTGCTGTAATGAAAGACTCAAGTAGTATAGCTATAGGTAATATAGTTGGTTCTAATATTGTTAATATACTCTTAATTCTTGGTATTACATCATTAATTAAGCCTGTTGATCTTACTTTAAGTACCTTAAAAAAAGACTTCCCATTTTTAATAATAACTACTTTAACTTTATCCGTGCTTTCATTAGATGTATTTAGAAATGATCTACCAACTCAACTATCTAGATTAGATGGTGCATTATTGCTTGGATTATTTGGAGTATTCTTCTATTATCTAATAAAATCAACTATTCGTTCTAAAGAAGCCTTAGAAAAAACTGATGTGAAAGATAGCATAGAAAAAAAATCTCTGCTAAAAAACATCTTACTTGCAGCTCTTGGTTTAACAGCAATTATTATAGGTGGCAATATAGTAGTTGAACAAAGTGTAATAATTGCTAGAAATTTTGGTATTAGTGAAAGAATTATTGGCCTTACAATAGTTGCAGTGGGTACATCTCTCCCTGAATTAGTAACATCAGTGGTTGCAGCTTTAAAAAATGAAAGTGAAATAGCCATAGGAAATATTATTGGATCTAATATATTTAATATATTGTTTATCCTAGGAATATCATCATTTATTAAACCTCTCCCAGTAGATGCTGGAAGTTATTTTGATATTATCTTCTTAATGGCAGCAACTCTACTAACTTATATAGTTTCTATGACTAAGAAAAAGGTATCTAGATCAGAAGGAGTTCTGTTATCCTTATTCTATGTTGCATATGTTGGCTATATTATTACTCAATTTTAATAAAAAGAGCTATTTTGGATATCAATCCAAAATAGCTCTTTTTATAATACATTTAATATTTTCTTTTTTATTTCATTAAACTCCATAGAAGTAACTATATTCTTATCTTTTCTATTATCTAAATCAACAATTATTTCCTCTTTTATCCTTGCTGGCTTATCAGATAATATATATATCCTATCTGATAGAAAAATAGCTTCCTCAATATCGTGAGTTATAAATACTACTGTGGAATTCAAGTTCTTCATTACATCTAAAAGCCAAAAATGCATTTTATTTCTTGTAATTGCATCTAAAGCTCCAAAAGGTTCATCAAGCAGCATAATATCTTGAGAAAACATATATGTTCTAAGAAGTGCAGCCCTCTGTCTCATTCCTCCAGATAATTGATGAGGATAATTATACTCAAATCCCTCAAGTCCGAAGGGCTTGAAGTATTCTATAACCATTTCTCTAGCTCTATTTATTTTTTCACCCTTTATTACAAGAGGAATAGCTACATTGTCTATTATTTTCTTCCATGGAAGAAGTAAATCTTTTTGGTACATATAACTTACCCTTCCTACCTTACCAGTATAATCTTCTCCATCAATTATAACTTTGCCGCTATCTGCATCTAAAAGTCCTGAAACCATATTGAAAATTGTGCTTTTTCCGCTACCGCTTGGGCCCAATATACTTACAAACTCATTTTCGTTTACATGAAAGCTTATATCATCTATTACAGTAGTTTCTTCAAACTTCTTTTTTAGATTTTCTACTCTTAGCTTCTCCCTATTGTGGCAAATATTCATTTGTAAAAGCCTCTTTTGCATCCATGTTTTTAGGAATTAGCTTCTTTTCGTAAAGGAATTGAGTGTAATTATTCCAAACTTCTTCTTTCATTTCTCCCCATCTTTTAGCATCAGCTTTGTATTCCTTTGCTAGATACTTTTGGCTTGCAACTACTAATTTTGCATCTATCTCTGGAACTGCCTTTACAAGAATATTAGCACTATCTTCTGGATTTTGTATTGCATATTCATATCCTTTAGTTGTAGCCTTTAAGAATTTCTTTACAAGTTCAGGATTGTTTTTAATAGTATCTTCATTTGATATTATAACTGGAGTATAGTAATCCATTCTCTTATCCAGCTTTCTTAGCTCTATGTAGTTTATTGGAAATCCTTTCAACTCTGCTTGTATCCCTGTCCATCCATAAAAAATCCATTCAAAATCTATATTTTTCTTAGTTACAGTAAAGAAATCATCTGAACCTGCATCAACGGTCTTTAGTTTTGAAAAATCAGCTCCTGCTCCTTGCATCAAAGCTTTTAAAATTGCCTGCTCAGATGGCGAACCCCATCCTCCATAAACCTTTCCTTCAAAATCTTTAGGTGATACTATATTTTTCTCCTTTGGTGATGCAAAGCCTGATGTATTATGTTGAATTATCGCCGCTATTGCTTTAATTGGAAGAGGATTTTGTGCTGTTTTTGCATAAGTTACTTCCTCTTGATAACTTATTCCAAACTGTCCCTTTTTAGCTGCAATTAGGTCTGCTGCTCCCCCTTCTGAAGGCTGTATTATTTCAACATCTAATCCTTCTTCTTTAAAAAAGCCCTTATCTCTAGCCACATATAAGCCCGTGTGATTAGTATTAGGGACCCAATCTAGTATAACTGTAACCTTTTGCAATTCTTTAGATTTACTTGTATCTTTATTTTCCTGATTTTTATTTCCGCATCCAGAAAATAATGCTAGTGAAAATATTGCCATTGTTGCTATTGCAATAATTTTTTTCTTCATCTTTATACCTCCAAATTTATTTAATTCCTTTAGACTTTTTATTCCATGGTGTTAATAGATATTGTATAAAATATAAAATACCAAATAGAATCATACTTAAAGCTATTATTATTATTGTAACTGCAAAGACTTTATCTATAGCAAAAGATTTTTTTACTCTCATCATATAAAATCCAAGCCCTGCATCTCCTCCAACCCATTCTCCAATTATTGCTCCCATAATACTATATGTAGCAGCAATTCTAAGTCCTGAGAAAAAGTTAACTATTGTTGCTGGGAATTTTACTACTTTAAAAATCTGCATTTTGCTTGCTCCCATTGACTTTAAAAGATTTATCATATCTTTATCTACAGAATCAAGTCCATCCATAAGACTTATAACTATAGGGAAAAAGCATACTAAAACCACCACAATTATTTTTGGAGTAATTCCAAATCCAAACCACATTCCAAATAGTGGTGCTAATACTATGGTAGGAATTGTTTGAGATACTATAAGTACAGGATAAATACTTCTTCTTATAACTTTAATGTTATCCATTAGTATTGCTAATATTATAGATATTAGTATTGACACTATAAAACCTAACAGTGCTTCTTTTAGTGTTGTATAAATGTGTCCTTTTATAGAAGGAAGTATTTTAAATAAAGCAGAAATGACATCTGTAGGGGATGGAAGTACATATCTTTCAACAATTCCGCCATCAATAATAAACTGCCATATCAAAAGTAATATTACTTGAAATAATATTGGTATTAAATTATTTTTTATATTTATAAACTTTTTCATTCATTGTCACGCCTTCAGGTTTATAATCTATTTTTACTATGGAAATAACTCTAGCTGCTCCTTCTCTAACACATATATCCTGAGCTTTTTTTACTATTTCTAAAAGAGTATCTAACTCACCCTCCATAGTAGTTTCCATAGGCCCAACTTCATATTTTACTCCACAGGATTCTATATATTCTATAACCTTATCAACCACAGGATATATATCCTTCTCCTCTACTACTGGTAATACTTGAAGACTTACATTAACATTTGCCATTACACTTTCCTCCTTCATTTTATAAATAAGAAAATTTATTTTAAGATTAGTCAATATTTACTTTGGTAAATATTTTAAATCTTTGCAAAACAAAAATCCCTTTTATCCTGAAAAGATAAAGGGATTGTATAAATTAAACATATACAAGAGTGTTACTTACAACTATATAATACTCTCCCTACGCCGGCATTATCCGTTCAGGTTCCAAGGGTCGAAACTATCTTGCTTCCTCTCAGCCAAGTTATTGGCTCCCCCGTCTTGTAACTATTTTTTAACTTAACTATATATTACATAATAAATATATTAATGTCAATTAATATAAAAAAGTCCTTAGAATTAGGTCAATTCGTTACCTTGCTTCATAAAAATCGCCCCTTAATTTTAATATGAATATTTAATTATTATTAAGTAACACAATGGAAATATTTTTTTCAATAATTTTCTCCATTTCCTCAATAGAATAGTCTCTTATTTCAGATAAGCCATTTAAAACCTCTCTTATTAATAACGGCCTTCCTCGTCTACCGCTAAGCCATTCTTCTCCGCCAGGGTTATCAGTTTCTGTTAGCAATTTTTCTATAGGTATAGCCTTTGCCACACTTTTTATTTGGTCTGAATATATAACTTGTGAACTTACAGTAAAAAAATATCCTCTATCTATAAGTTTATATAGTATATCAAATGGTCCAGAATACCAGTGAATAATGGCTTTATCTATTTTAAATTTATATAAGCTTTCCAGTATTTCTTTTTCTGCTCCCTTAGTATGAATATTTATAAATTTATCTTCTTTTTTAGCTCTATGAAGAAAAAATTCAAATACCTTTATCTGCGCTTCTTTATTTTCTAAACTATTATCCGTCCAATAAAAATCTAATCCAATTTCCCCAATTATCTTGGAATTATATATGTGCTCTTCTAAAATATCTAATTTATTATAATAATCTAATGCTTTCCAAGGATGAATTCCAAAAGAAGGAATTATAAATTTGCTTTTGCAGCTGATTTCTAGATTCTTAAAATAAGATTCTATATCCATAGAATTCGATAGAGTAAGTATTTTATTTCTATTTATTTCCTCTATCACTCCACCTATTTCATTTTCTTTATATTGATCTAAGTGAGTATGTGCATCAACTAACATAGTATCATCTCTCTTTACTTATTTGAAACTCCTCTTCATTTCTTTAGAGGGGTAAGCTATTCACTCAAAATTAAACTTCGGGTTCACTGCTTAACTTTAACTATATTATACATTATATAATTATATTTATAACTTAAGTTTTACAAAACTAAAAATTGAATTGTCACTATTATCAAAAATAAATATGGCACACTGACTTTTTCCGTGTTAAATATAAGTTGCGACACAAATATTACACTGGAGGTGGTCAGTATACCAAATAAATTTAATAATCTTATTGTATCCATTAATGATGAACTTTACAATTACTTAAATGATGTAAATTATTGAAACTAACTACAAATATCTTAAAATACACTTAAGGTTTGATGAATATAAGATTCAAGGTATACTCTCTATCGATAGATACTTTCTGCTTAATTCTTAGCAATAAATTTCATAGAGCTTTATAGGATATACCATCTTAATGATCTTGAAACCATTGGCGATACTATAAAATCTATAAAAAACCTAGCGGCTAAAGAACTATTGTGCTTTGTTTATAAACAAGCTAAAATTAGCTTCTTATACAATGTTGTAAGTTATTTATAAGGTAAATCTGAACATAAGTACTGTTATTTCATTCATACTTAGGAACTCAAATCTATAAATGGGTTTTTAACTTTTTAAATTAAAGAAGTTAAGTTAATAATTAAACACTAATGATTTAATATAAAATTTTATATTTATATAATAGAATAAACATAATAAATAAAGCTAGTGAAGGAATAGAGAATAAAAAAATATTTGTAGATAATTTTAACCGTTTTTTTCTTTCTTCTGCATTTTCAACTGCTGTCCTGCGATATATATTTTCACTTAACAGGCCTGAAATTATAGCACTAACTGCTAAAGATCCAATTCCTAAAATTGCTGTAAGCTTTATAAAAAGATATACTTCAAATATTGTAATAGAAATAATAAAAAGTATTATATCGGTTATAAATCCATAAAGTAAAAACCTCATTTTATCACTCCCCATTTTTTTACTAATATAGAATATGATTTATATTATATCATAATTTATATTTTATATAAATAATACAATTATTGAATAATTAATAATATATGTATATAATTTCAAAGTATTATATTTACAAATAGGTTTCTATATGGTAATATATGAATAAATATTCAAAAGGAGGTATTTTTATGATAAAATTCAAAAAAATTTTAATTTCAACTTTAACATGTGTTTTAATGTTAAGTGGAACATCAGCACTAGCAACTGAAAAGGTTACTAATATTGATGAAGAAAAAGAAGTAATTTTAGTACAAAATATGGAGGAAAAAGACTTATCTAAATTATTTTTAAAAGCCAAATTTGAAACTGATTTAAAAGGCAAAGATGAAGTAATTAAAGATTCAAAAGGAAATATTGTATATAAAACTTCTCAGACACTAAAAAAATCTAAAAATAAAAAAGGTGAAATAGATGAAAAGGTAGCAGTTACTACATTCAGCAAAATAGATATCCCTTCAAATGATATAACTCCACTTACAAATAATATAACTTCACTTACATTGTCATCATCTAAGGGTGATGGAAAGTGGGATTCTTCTTATTCTGCATATTTATATTCAACAGTATATTATACAAAATTAACTTATAATAATAAAAGTTGTGCCAAAATGGATTATTCAACAGGTGGTGTTTCTGATCTGAATTCAGGTGTACAAGTTCAAAGTATGCTTGTAAGAATTGGACAAGTTAGTGCTTATTGGCCATCAACAACATCTCAAGTAAAAGAAACTTATTATTATGGAGGAACCTTCACTATATATCCTAATTCTAATTGGATTCCTGTGCCAGATACATTTGGATTATACGGTTCAATCCTAGGTTGTACAATGGAGGTTACACTTGGAAGATCCTCAAGAACTTGGAGTGAAACTTTCACAAATAATTTATAATGATAATTAGCCAGAAATAAATTTATATAGTTGCTATTAATTACCGAGTATCTTATACTCCTACGAACCATAGAAAATTACGGTTAAAACGCCTAAGTTCAAAAATACTTTCAATTGATTACATAATCTCAATTGAAAGTATTTTTATTTATTATACTTATATATGAATACTAACTAATTTACTTTTTTTAAATACATACTTTTGGAAATTCAGTCGCAATTGTGACCGTTTTCTAATGATTTCAAGCTACTTTTTATTTATCTAAGTTTATATCCTAAAATTTATATATTAGTAATACTTTAATATTACTTTCTGGTGCTAAAGATTAGCACCTTCCCTATAACCTTTTATAATTCTAGCTTGGACCATACATTATATTAATTTTATTTATAGTAATCAATCATATTCGCGTATTTGTTTTTAATCTAAAACTAAGATTTCTCAACGTACTTTTGTATTAAAATTTCTATCATTTCTTCATTTATTTGATAAAATCAATTTATAACTTAAGTTTTACAAAACTAAAAGTTGAATTGTCACTATTATCAAAAATAAATATGGCACACTGACTTTTTCCGTGTTAAATATAAGTTGCGACACAAATATTACACTGGAGGTGGTCAGTATACCAAATAAATTTAATAATCTTATTGTATCCATTAATGATGAACTTTACAATTACTTAAATGATGTAAACTGTTGAAACTAACTACAAATATCTTAAAATACACTTAAGGTTTGATGAATATAAGATTCAAGGTATACTCTCTATCGATAGATACTTTCTGCTTACATTCTTAGCAATAAATTTCATAGAGCTTTATAGGATATACCATCTTAATGATCTTGGAACCATTGGCGATACTATAAAATCTATCAAAAACCTAGCGGCTAAAGAACTATTGTGCTTTGTTTATAAACAAGCTAAAATTAGCTTCTTATAAAATGTTGTCAGTTATTTATTTAAATAGTATGAACTTTGTTTAAAAAAAATACCGCTTTTATGTACACACTTTCGATAATAGAATATACTTTATCCGATGACTATCCGCTCTAATACTCCCCTCTTCTTCAGAGTAGGAGTAAAGAGCGGCTACGTCCCTGGATAACGATTTCTAAGCTTCAGTGGGAGTAAAAACTCCCTCTGAAGCAAAGAACTCTGTTTATATTGGAGGTTTTAAAATGAAAATTATATTTATTGGAGATAGCCTAACCTATGGATATAGAGTAGATGAAGAAAAACGTTGGCCAAATATCCTAGGTGAAAAATTTCAAATAGAAATACTTAATAGAGGAGAATTAGGGGATTCCACTGCTGGAATGCTTCTGAGATTTTATGAAGAAGCAATTAAAAAAAGTCCTGACATTATTATTATAATGGGAGGTACAAATGACTTTTTAATGAATTGCTCTGTAGAAAATGTTCAAAAAAATATTTATGCAATGATAAAAGAGGCACGACAATATCATATAAAAGTAATACTAGGTATACAACCTCCTATTATTCCATATATGGCTGAAAAATTTTGGGTTCCCAATGTTAATTATACTGAAATGAATGAAAAAATAAGTCAATATAGTGAATGGGTAAAGGATTTTGGGACCATGCATAATCTATTATATATAGACTTTTTTAATAAGTTCAATGAACTACTTAAAAATAAACCACCTGAAGAATACTATATAGATGGTTTACATCTGAATTCTAAAGGACATGAAGTTATGGCATGGGCTGCTTCGTATGTATTAGATATACTTAAAATCAAATAAATTCCAATAAGTGTTTTAAAATTAATTATAAACGTATTTTTATTCTTTTAATTCTATGATATGATTATTATATAATTTATATTGCTAAAACTGATTAATAGTGGCTTATTTACTATATGTAAGGAGAACCAGCAATCATGAGAAAAATGAGTGTTTCACAAATCACTGGTAATGAAATATTAGCAAAAACAATATATGACCCTTCTGGAAGAGTATTATTAGCAGAAGGTGCTCCCTTAAAACCTGGGTATAAAATGAGATTAAGTCAAATGGGCATAATCTCACTTTACATAAACGATGAATTTTCAAAAGATGTTGAATTTGAAGAATACATATCAGAAGAAATAATAGAAGAAACTAAAGAAGTTATTAAAGTAGAGTTTAAAAAGTTTATAAATAAGCAGAGTTCTTCTTTAAATGATATTCTTAAGACAGTAGACTCTATACTTGATGATATTTTGTCTAGAGAAGAAGTAATAATAAATATCTCTGATATAAAATCTAAAGATGAGCATCTTTATGAACACTCAGTAAATGTATGTGCTTTATCTTCAATAATGGGTATTAATTTAGGTTATAGCATTCCTCGTCTTAAAGAACTTGCTCTTGGAGCACTTCTCCACGATCTTGGAAAGCTTTTAACTCCAAAAGATATAATTGATAAAGCTAAAATGGGAAATCTTAATGGTGAGGAAATAGAATCATTAAAAACTCATCCTATAGATGGATATGAAATTTTAAGTGAGAAGTATGATTTAAGTTTTATATCTAAAGCAATAATCCTTATGCATCATGAATATTGTGATGGAACAGGATTTCCACTAGGGCTTACAGATGACAAGCTGCATGAAACAGTAAAACTTGTAGCTATATGTAATACTTTTGATAATTTAACCTCTGACTTTAGTGGAGAAACTAAGATGGAGGTATACGAAGCTTTAGAATATTTAGTAGCTATGAGTGATACTCTCTTTGATAAGGCATTAGTAAATGTATTTATAAAAAATGTGGCTGCGTACCCTTCTGGAAGCTTAGTTAAGTTAAATACAGGTGCTTGTGGAATAGTAATAAAACAAAATAAATCATTCCCTTTAAGACCTATAATAAATTTAATATTTGATGAAAGCGGGAAAAAAATAGACGAGCCTAAACAAATTGACTTATCCTCTGAAACTACTTTATTCATTTTAGATACAGTTGACACTATTTAAGAATAGCATTATTAAATTTTATATTACTTGTATAATAAAATCAAAAGGGTATTTATTCTATAAGAGAACTTTAAACTTTTAAGGCAACGGAGATTCTCATTAGAATTATATACCCTTCTTTTAGTACTTTAATTTATAAGATATTGCAACTTAAATCATATAATTTAAAGTTTATACTATTTTTTACCGCATCTATTATAATACTTCTGTTTCTACCTTTTCCACTAGTGCTTCCGTATTACCTTCAATATATTCAACTACATTTTGTATAATACTATTTGCTAACCTAGAACTGTTAGTAACACAGGCTATTCCTATTACAATAGACTGATGATAATCCTGATTTTCTACTTCTGCAATGGACACATTGAATCTGTGCTTTACTTTTCCGATAATACTTTTGACTACCATTCTCTTTTCTTTTAATGAATGAACCCAATTGGCATATAAGTATACCTTTGCAGTACCAATAATCATTGCATCCACCTCTTAATTACTTTGAGTTAGCTGGCTCTATGTTGATCTTCTTTCCTTTTATAGTATTGTTCTTCATAATATTCAATACTACTTTAGCATATTCTTTAGGCACTTCTACAAAGGTAAATTTCTCATAAATATCAATTTTACCAATTAATTTGCCTTCCATTCCTGTTTCTCCTGCTATAGCTCCTATAACATCTTTAGCTTGTATTTTTTGGGTTCTTCCAACATTTATAAATAGTCTTACCATGCCTTGTTCTGCACCAGTATCTCCAATTTCATCTTCTATGGCTACATCTTCTCTTTTTTCTTCACCTATATTCATCTTTAAGAGAGCTGCTGCTACATCTATAGAAGCATAATCTTCATCTAATAGTTTTTCTATATGATCAATGTATTTTCCTAAATGTCCTTCTTCTATAGTTGCTTTTACCTTATCAAGAAAAGCATTTGTTTTATATTCTTCTACATCTTCAGCTGATGGAACTTCTTCTCTCTTAATTTTAATCTTTGCATACTTTTCTATATCTTTTAGCTTACGTATAGCCTTGCCAGCAACAAATGTATAAGCAACTCCTGATCTTCCAGCTCTACCTGTTCTTCCTATTCTGTGTACATAATACTCTTCATCTTGAGGCAAATCATAGTTAAACACAGCTTCAACATCATCTACATCAATTCCTCTTGCTGCAACATCAGTAGCTACTAATATTTCTATGGTTCCATTTCTAAATTTATTCATAACTCTGTCTCTTTGTTGCTGTTTCATGTCTCCATGAAGTCCTTCTGCAAAATATCCTCTTGATTGTAGTTGAGCTACTACCTCATCAACTCTTTTCTTAGTATTACAGAATATTACTGATAGTTTTGGGCTTCTTATGTCTACTAGTCTTGATAAAACCTCAATTTTCGAACTTTCTTTTACTTCTAAATATCTTTGCTCTATATTGGGAACTGTTAATTGTTTATGAACTACCTTTACAAATTCAGCATTTCTTTGATATTGCTTACTTAAGTCTAATATAGGCTTAGGCATTGTAGCTGAGAATAATACTGTTTGTTTTTCCTTTGGCATATCTTGAATTATAGTTTCAATATCTTCTCTAAAGCCCATATCTAGCATTTCATCTGCTTCATCTAGAACTATCATTTTCATGTTTCCTGTTTTTATAGTTCTTCTATTCATGTGATCCATTATACGACCTGGTGTTCCTATAATTATCTGAACACCTCTTTTTAAAGCCTTAATTTGACGTTCTATGGGTTGTCCTCCGTATACTGCAAGTATACTTATTCCTTCTTTGTACTTTCCAAGCTTATTTAATTCTTCCGTTGCTTGAATGGCAAGTTCTCTTGTAGGACATAATATCATTGCCTGTAGGCTTTTATCTATAGGATTAACTGTGTCCAATACTGGAACTCCAAAGGCAGCTGTTTTTCCAGTTCCTGTTTGTGCTTGCCCTATTACATCTCTACCTTCCAATATAAATGGAATAGCCTTTTCTTGAATAGGTGATGGTTCTTCAAATCCCATTTCAGCAATGGCTTTTTTTATCTCCTCTGATATTTTCAAATCCTCAAATCTAATTTTCTCCATATTTACTTCCTTCCAACTTAAAATTTTGATTAGTCTCAATTAAAATAAATTCTCACACCGAAATAATTCATTTTAATTATTGATTGCTATTTAATATCCTTAACTTAACTAATTATATATGTATTATTTACAATATGCAATTAAATATATCCTATGGAAAGGTTTAAATGAAAATTTAATTCAGTTTTATTTTATGTAATTTAAAATTTTTTAAACTATATTAATTATTGGATTTTATATACATTGGCTTATGATTAATCTCCATATGATATACTAGAATTAAATTATTTAGGTAATAATTCTATATAGAGAAAGGAAGGCATGTGAATGTATATAAATAGAACTAAGATAAAGGTAAGATATGTCGAAACAGATCAGATGGGAATTGTACATCATTCAAATTACTATGCCTGGTTTGAAGTAGGCAGAACTGAGTTCATTACTGAATCAGGAATGAGCTATAGTGAAATGGAAAGTGAAAAGTTATTGCTTCCAGTAGTAGAAAGCGGATGTAGGTACATAGAAGGAGCAAAATACGAAGATGAACTTATAATAGAAACTTTTATAGAAAAACTTAGTGGAGCAAAAGTTATATTCAATTATAACGTTATAAGAGAGAAAGATAATAAGCTCTTAGCAAAGGGAACTACTACTCATGCGTTTGTTAATGATAGCTTTAAAGTAATAAATCTTAAAAAGAAGAACACAAATATTTGGAATAAACTTGAGAAACTGGCAGTATCAAATAGTTAATAACTTTCATCTTAGGTTATTTCTTATGACTACTTATGTAAAGGCGCCATCTCTTTAGATGGCGCCTTACTTAGGCTATATATTAAACAGCATTGTGAACAAATGCTACAATTCTATCAATAGGAATATCAGTTACTGAACCAACTCTTCTTATCCCACAACTAGCTCTACCTTGATTTTCTTCTCCACCTAACTCGTCAACAGTTTCTCCTACTATATTACCAATGCTCTCTCGTGGAAAACCTGTGCAACAATTACCTAATGCACACCCTGGAGCAGTTCCGATTTGAGTTACTAATCTAAGGAAGTTTGCATTTACAGATAACACTACTCCTGTAAAGCCAGATCCTGATTCTCCTCCGCTGGCTGTAAATACAGTAACTGTCTCCCCTATAAAATTAGCTAGATGATTTGCAAAATTTATCCCATCCACTTTTTATCACCTCTCAATTAATTTAGCTGCTCTTTTTCTTAAACAGCATTGTGAACAAAGGAAGCTATTTTACTAATAGGGATATCTACTACTGCTCCAATCCTATTTCCTCTACACTCAAATCTTCCTGTATTATTATTGCCTCGGCATCCAGTTGTAAACTCATTATCAAATTCATTTCTAAATCCATCTAATGAACCAATGTTTCCAGGTGCAAAACCTGTGCAACAGTTACCTAATGCACATCCTGGGGCAGTTCCAATTTGTGCTATCAATCTTACAAAGCAATTATTAACAGACAGCAATACTCCTGTAAAACCAGATCCTGATTCTCCTCCACTAGTTGTAAATATAGTAACAGTCTCGCCTATAAACTCAGCTAAATGATTTACAAAATTTATTCCATCCATGCTTTTATCTCCTCCATATATAAATTTCGCAAAGTAGTTGTCCACATTATAAGTTTGCACCATCTATATTAGATGGTGCAAACTTATAAAAAATATCTTGCAAATAGTCATTTTAAACCAGCATCATTTATTATGCTTCCATCTAACCACTGTTTGTCCAATACTTTTTACTGGAATCATTCCATCCATAATAAATCCATTTCCTTAGACATAAACAAGTTTCTTGGACTAACCGTCCACACTATATATTATTCAGTTTTAAATTAAAGGTTACATTTATTTATACTGTTATCCATTTTAAATTTGGGTAAGGCACTATTATATTAGCCGGTGCCATATAATTCTATATTAATCTAAATAGCATTATGAACAAATGAAGCTATTCTAGCAATCGGAATATCTACTACTGATCCAACTCTAGTTCCTGTACAAGTAGGTCTACCTTGTCCACCATTAACTCGACCAATACCTACGTTACCTGTTCTTAATCCTGTACAGCAGTTTCCTAGTGCACATCCTGGGGCAATACCAATTTGTGTTACTAATCTAACAAAGTTTGCATTTACAGTTAAAAGTACTCCTGTAAAGCCAGATCCTGATTCTCCTCCACTAGTTGTAAATATAGTAACAGTTTGTCCAATATGCCTTGCTAACAATGCTGCGAAATCCATAGTGCAACTCTCCTTTTCTAAAATCATCTGAACTTCCTGTCTCTATATAATATTCAATATAAACTATATTTGTTACAAATAAAAAAATCACAACTAATAAAAGTCGTGATTTTTACTCTATTTTAATATTCTGCACTTATCACTAAATCATCTATTTTACATCTTAATACATTAGCTAAAACTACTATCTTCTGAAAGCTTGGATTTTTTTTATCTCCTCTTTCTAATTCCTCTAAATAAGATTTAGAAATTGATGTTTCGTATTTTGAATTTTTAGTAAGCTTCTCAATATCCTGGGCGGTATAACCTAAATTTAATCTAAATTCTCTGATCTTCTTTCCATTTAACATAATTAAGACCCCCTTATAAAATATATTGAGTTCTTTACAATATAATTATAATACTTTAATCTTCAAAAAAGTAGTATTTAATGATTTTTAACATCAATTTACTAACTTAACCTATACTTTATAAAATTAATTTTTATTTTACACATTTCAATAAAACGATTAAATCTTATAATTTCAATATCTGAAAACGATTTTTAATTGCTTATTCCCATGGATCTATATACTAAAAATTCCTTTTGACATTTAATTCCAGCGATGCTAGAATAATATTATTCAATTCCAATTATTTGAAATTATGTATTATTTGATTAAATTAATCCTATTGTACTATCCTAATTAATATTTTTATATCAATTGGAATTATTTTTATACAACCTATATATATTTAGAATATGCTTCTAGGGTAACTATGACCATTACTAGTAATAATGGCAATACGTATATTTACTTACTATTGTAATTACACTTTTAGAAGGCTTCTGTAGGTAATGGTTATGTATTGTCTTTATATATTATAAATATTTGAAAATTGGGAAGGGGGATAACCTTGAAAGAAAATATGAATAACCTATGGGCAGGATGGCAAAAAATGAATGATAATATGTTTGATTTATTTAATAAATCAATTTCTTCTTTTCAACCTAAACCAGCTCAAGTAGAAAAAAACAATGAAAATTTATTATCAAATCTTTCTGAAGAATTTATTAAACAACAAGAAGTTGCTCAGGAGTTCTCTAGAAAATTCTTGGAACTATACAATGAATGGATAAGGATGTATAATCCTGAAAAACTTTCAGAAGTGTTTCCTAAGAATTTAACAGGAGGCACTAATAAGTTTCTAGAATTATTCAATCAAATGAATTTATTAGATAAAAAACTAACTATGTTTCCATTTAACAGCTCTGAAGATTTTACTACAAAAATATCTAAACAATGGTATGATAATATGCAAAACTTAACAAAGCTTATTCCTAGCCAAACTGCTAAGAATTCTTTTGACAAACTAATAAACTCCTTTGATGTATATAATAATCTTTATTCTTTTTGGAGCGATACTATGGCTTCTATGCCTAGTAAACAGAATTCTGAAGCTTGGGATATATTCACTAAAAATGCTATAGATAATTATAAAAACTTTTCAACTAACTTTGCTGAAATTTTCCTTCCTGAAGAGTTTAAAGCGTTTATTACAAATCCATTAGAGGACCTAATGGTTTATCAACAAACTATTCTAAACTTCTTTAGGCCTTGGTTAGAAGATTCAGGAGATCTTCAAAAAAATCTTATGTTATCTTTAAAAGGTGATAGAAATGCTTATATTAGCTTTTTAAAAGAATGGGGAAATCTTTATAAAAATTCTTATTCTAAAGTCCTTAATATGCCAATGGTTGGTTCAAATCGTGTAATTGTAGAAAAAGCATTAAAAAATTTAGATACATTTATACAATATATAATTAATCTTAATGAATTTATAACCACACTTAACAACCTAAGCATTGAAAGTATGGAAAAATTAATGTCTCAGGTTGCTGATTTATCATCTGAAAATAAAGCTCCTGAAAGCTTTATGGAATTTTTTAAATTATGGTCTAATATTAATGAAAAATGCTTCCAAGAATTATTTGCTACAGAAAGTTTCGCTAATCTTATGAACAAAACAATTAGTGCTGGATATAAATTCAAAGTAGGTTTAGATGACTTAATTCAAGATCAGTTATCATCTTTGCCTATACCGAATAGACGTGAATTAAACAGCGTTGAAAAAACAGTCTACGAATTAAGAAATAAGATAAAACGACAAGAAAAACAAATAGACGAGCTTAATGAAAAGCTTGAAGCTCTATTATCAAATGGAGGTGCAGATAAATAATGTTCCCTTTCATTAATGAATTGCAAAAAAGTGTTGACGAAACTCTGAATTTAAATAAAAAGCTTATCCAAGGTTTTAGTAATATGACATCTATTAAAGAAATTGACATCGCTATAACTCCAAAAGAATTAGTATATGAAGAAGATAAAATGAAAGTCTATCACTATACCCCAGTTGTAAAAAACCCACATAGTACTCCAGTATTAGTTAGCTATGCTCTTGTTAATAAACAATATATGCTTGATTTACAGCAAGACAGAAGCGTAGTTAAAAGCTGGCTAAATGCTGGTTTAGATGTATACATGATAGATTGGGGATATCCAGATCATATAGATAAATTTTTAACTATGGAAGATTACATTGATATATATTTAAATAATGCTGTAGACTTTGTTCGTAAACAACATAATTTAGATAAAATCAATCTGCTTGGTATCTGCCAAGGTGCTACTATGTCAGTTATATATACAGCTCTTAACCCTGAAAAAATTAAAAACTTAGTAACCTTAGTTATGCCTTTTGATTTCAGTACTAACGATGGATTACTATTTAGCTGGAGCCGCTCTATGGATATAGATACTATGATAGATTCATTTGCTGGTCTTGTTCCTGGAGATATGATGAATTATGGGTTTAATATGCTTAAGCCCTTCCAATTATCAGTGGATAAATATTTATCCTTTATGGACAAATTGGATGATAAAGAAGCTATTCTAGATTTTTTAAGAATGGAACAATGGATTTATGATAGTCCTGACCAAGCTGGTCCAATGTTATCTAAGTTTATTAAGGACTTATATCAAGGAAATAAACTTATGAACAATGAATTAAAAGTAGGAAATCGTACTGTAAATGTTAATAACATAGATATGCCTGTACTTTGTATTCTTGCTCAGAAGGATCATCTAGTACCTCCAGCATCTACTAGACCGTTCTTAGATTGCATATCCAGCACCGATAAAACTCTACTAGAATTCCCTGTTGGACATATTGGTATATTTGTAAGCTCTAAAGCTCAAAAAGAAGTTGCTCCATCTATAGCTTCATGGCTTAAAGAACATGGGGATAAGGTTACTTCAAGACAAAGTAAACCTACCAAAAAGTCAAATTCCACTTCTAAAGAAAATTAAAGTGTTTATTTATTAAAGGAGGCTTTATGCCTCCTTTATAAATTTCTTAAAATTTTATTAATGCTTCCGTTAGTCGAATTACATTTTTCACAATTACAACAGCATTTGGTCATATGACATTATAATCCTGTAATACATATGGGCTTTTTTATAAATACTATAAAGAGGATTCTTGGCTTCAGATGGAGTTTCTTTTCTCCAACTGAAGCTTAGAATCCCTTATCTAGGGACGTAACAGCCGTTATCTCCCACTTTAGAAGTGGGAGTATTACGGATGGTAGTCATCAGATAAACAGAGTTTTAAACTTCAGGTAAATTGAGAAGGTACTGGAGGTATGTATATGACAGTCATAAGCAAACTAAATCAAACTCTTGAAATGTTAAAAGGGGCTGAATCTAACTGCAGAACATTTTCTTTAGACACAAATGATCAAAATGCACAACAAATGTTTGAACAATTGGCACAGAACATAAATCAATGTGTCACTACATTACAAAGCCGAATAAACTTTGTAATGGCAGAAGAACCTCAATATCAGCCTCAAAAATTAAGAACTCCTGTTCAAAACTTAGAACATAAGTAGCAATATAAGCATCCTAATACCGAATAGTATCAGGATGCTTATATTATAATTTAATTGGGTCATATTTTTTTAAATAATTTTCAATATTTTGCTTATCTTCTATACTAGAATATACTGATAACATTCCATAACCTGGCTTAACCTCTTTTATAGGTTTGTATACCATAGCAATGGCTGTAAATGTGGCAAACATGATAGCCCCTATGGCAAAACATAACACAGTTGTTACTATACTACCTCCTGCAGATACAGAGTTAAGTACAGGTAGATGTATTTTTCCTTTTCCCTGTAATGCACCCAAAACTATTCCTAATACTCCCCCCATAATTGCAGCCGTTAGTGTATATGAACCTTCCTTTGGCATGAAAATATATGCATCGTATACTTCCTGTATATAATTTTCTGTAAGTGTTTTACTGCTTAAGTTTGTAATATTATTGTTCATTAACTCATCTATAGCTTTTTGCATTGTCTTTTTGTCTTCAAAAAATCTAATAGTTCTATAACTAAACCTGGGCAAGTTTTCAAGTCTCTGTTTCATTTGCTGCTGAAATTGCTGCTCTTTTTCCATATCCTCTTGCCGTATTTCATCTCTATTTTTATTCTTCATGTTTATTATTCCTTTCTACTATCTAGAATTTCATCTAGCTTAACTTGAACTTTACTACTTATATTATCTTCAGAACCTATAATCCATCCATGATTATATATCTGTCCTTGTGCATAATTTTCCATTGGCTTAACTGTAAGAAGATATCTTCTTACAGAGTCGGCAATATTGTCTTTTTCAACTAATATCATTGGTCCATATTTGCCTTTATGGGATAACGCTGAGGCTGCTATAGCACTTTGCCATTCACCAGGGTTTGCAAATATAAAATTATGTCCTGCCTCTGAAATTCCCCAACCAAAATCACGTGGTCTTTTGCTAAGCCACCACCCAAAGTTTTTGCCTACATCTTTATATCCTGCAAATCCTACAGACTGACTATATATATCCTCTCCTCCAGGTATTTTTTGCACAACCCCATATTGTAAAAGTTGTTTTTTAACGTCACTAGATATAGAGTTTTCGCCACCTAATAAATATATATATGCACCACCGTGTCTTAAATTTAATGCATCTTTTGTACTTTTAGGGATTTCATTTCTTGAAACAAATAAAAATCCATCATCAGCATGTGCAGTCCATGCAGACTGAACCAATGCATAATTTGGAATTTCTATAGGTGCTACAATAACAGCATCTTTATGATCCCCTTTAACAGCAGATAGATAATCATCTATTTTTTTCCCTAATTCAAAGAGATCTTTTCCCTGCAAATGTCTAAATGCAATATTTCCTTTATTTAACTGACTTTTTACTTTCTCACCAATATCACCAATTAAAATTGCTTTTCTGTTTCTATCTACAAATATACCCTGGGGATCTAATCTCTTAATTTCATTTAAAGTAACCTGTGGAACATTATCCTTTTCCACATATAAGATTGGTGCATTTATAGGATAATTAATAATCCTAGAGGCTAAAATAGCCTCTTCTTTTCTATCTCCTCTAACTAATATAACAGCATTTGGTTTATCATCTTTGAATATTGCTGGATAAGATATTTGAGATATGGCCACCGCCGTTTCATAAAAATCTTTACCATAAACTCTAGTTGTGTTTCCAGTTACCATTGGTCTTTGAAAATTTTCACTAACATTTTTGGATTTTACATAGTAACTAGGCTGAAAAAAAATTATAAAGTATAATATTATAATTGCTACTAATCCTTCAACAATTAAAGTAAATCTATACTTTTTCCTTAACCATTCTCCTGTAATCAATTATCTTCCTCCTTATACAGTACCCATTTTCTTACCGTATTTAACTAGCTGCCAGTTTGGGATATAGGCTATAATTCCTCCTATCAAAGTAGATAGCTGCATAAATCCCCACCACAATATACAATCCGCGCTTGGCATTCTTGGGGCATACACCATGCTTAACCACCATATACTAATAGCCATACCGATGAATACTGAAGTTATAGAAACAAATACAACTAATACCGACTCCTTCTTTGCATGTTTATAAGACAAGTTTTTTACTTCCATAAAAATGGTAGGCATAAAAATATATAAATTTAGCACAAATGCTACTATATATAAAAATACCATTATTAAAACCATTGGATTTCCCAACAGAAATATTCCGCTTTTTTCTGGTATAGACGCTAACGGCAATCCCCCACTAAACATTAAAAATGCTATACTTATCATAATAGATGCAACAAATGATAATCCCATCACTGTAGTAACTAAAGCTTGCTTCCATAAGGGCCTCATCCATATAAGTTTTTTATTCATCTTAATCCAAGGGGAATTTACATATGAAATTATATATATCCACAACCCTATAGGACCTAATATTAATACAGTTAATATCCAAATCAACTTAGTTAATGTGGACAAACTTCTCCTTCTTAAAAATAAGTGCAGAGTAATCCACGATGCCCCACACAATGAAATTGCCATAGAAATTATAGATAATAATTCAATTCCGCTTACGCCTTGTTTGCCCATGGTTTCATAGGGTTCTATTTCTTGAATATAGTCTACTCTTCCTTGGATTGAGAAATCTAAAATGCTGTTATCTCCTATAACCCAAACACTATTATATGGCCCTTCATCAGGAGTAACCCAATAGTTAGGCTTTACTCTCCAGAGATAGTTTTCAGTAGAAGGAGATAATCTATTGCTGTCAGTCCATAAAATAGGTCCTGTTTTGCCTTTTACAGCTAATTGAGAAGCTATTAGTGCAAGCATTGGATTTTCTTTTGTACATAGAATATAATTATGTCCAACATCTCTTTTTTCTCTATCAGAATTCCAGCCTACTAAATCTTCTTTGTTATTAAGTTTTGCAAATTTAATAGCCATTTCTTCAGGGTTAGCTGCAGATATTCTTTCTTTTTTCAATTTAAATCCATTTAATACTTTATCTCCATCTAATTTTTTATCCGCCACAATATAGACTTTTTTTAGTTTATTCTTTTGCAAAATCTCTTTTGAAGCACTATATAGATTATTCTCCTTATTAACATATAGTAGAACTCCACCTTGATTTACAATCCATGTTGCAACCGGTATAGACATCAAGGGATCTTCATCACTAACAAGAAATCCGTATTTTTGCTCTTGAGTTACTGACGGAAAGTTGTTCACAATTTTCTCTAATTCTTCAGTACCAGAATAAGGTATATATGTTGAATAAAGTCCACTGCCACTTAATTTTAATTTTATATTATCTACACTATTTCCAAATACTAATAACTGTACTCCTTTTAGCTCAGGAATTCCTGTTGGTCTAGCACTTTTTATGTAATCCATAGTTTCAATAGATATATCTTCTCCTACATTAATTACTATACTTCTATAGGGCTTTACTAATTGGATAAGGCTCAAAACATCTTGCCATCTATCTGATTGTACTAATATGATAGCTTGAACTTTACTTCCACTATCTAATGGTGGGTACAATATCTTTGATATTTGTGCAGAAATTTCCTCTGATGTATTTCCAGCTACTCTTGTAGTATTAGCTGTATTTAGATGAATTCTCTGTCCTTGTGATTCTGATTTACTAGGAAATAACGTTTCCCTAGCTACAGATAAGGGCCCTAATGTTAGAATAACACATAGTATAGTAGCTAATATTACAGATATTTTTTTCATATTCTGCCTCCTAAACTTATTAGCTTTTATATTTATATTTAGTTAAGATAATTAGTCCATTTACACTACTAATATGCTCACTTAAATGATTTTTAATGTATAAAAGTCTCTTAATATAAAAAAATCCTTTTCAGACTTACACACATTTTTTGCTAATTAATATAATGTTATTGTAGCTATACTTAAAGAGGTGAATATTGTGTATCAAAATTTTATTCCATATCCAGACCCAATGTATATACCAGGAGCAAGATTACCTATGCCTGAATTCGAAAAAATGGAATTAGCAAGGGCCTACGTTCCTGATCAACCATATGTAGGAATATTCCCGGTGGAAGAAGCAATTTATAAAGGTACTGTATTTCCTAATCTTCATGCTGCTTTCCCTCCACCAATAGGACCATTTGATAATAGGAGGCGTTAGTTATGGATGGAATGTTACATGATAAGTTATCAAGATCAGAATTACTAAAAAAGATTAGAGAATACGAATTTGCTGCAGTAGACTTAAATCTATATTTGGATAATCATCCAAACAACGGAAAGGCCGTAGAAAATTATAATGCAATCTCTAAAGAACTTATGTCGTTAAAAAGGTTATATGAAATGAAATTTGGAGTTTTGACTAACTTTGGATATGCTCAAAGTCAATGTCCTTGGACTTGGGTAGACGAACCTTGGCCTTGGGAAAGCGGAGAATAGATTAGAGGGGAGCGTATATGCATGTGGGTTTATGAAAAAAAACTGGAATACCCTGTTAAAATTAAATGTAAAGATATAAAAATGGCTAAATTTTTAATGGCTCAGTTTGGCGGTCCAGACGGAGAATTGAGTGCTGCCATAAGATACTTGAGTCAACGTTATTCAATGCCAACTGGCAAAACCAAGGGCCTACTTACTGACATCGGAACAGAAGAATTAGCTCACGTAGAAATTATTTCTACAATGGTTTATCAACTTACAAAGGATGCTACTCCTGATGAATTAAAAGAAGCTGGGTTAGGTGGATATTATACTCAACACGATAATGCAATTTACCCAGCAGATGCCAATGGAATTCCTTGGACAGCGTCTTATATACAATCAATAGGAGATCCTATCACTGATTTACATGAAGATATGGCTGCTGAACAAAAGGCTAAAACAACTTATGAACATTTAATTAAGTTAGCAGATGATGCTGATGTAAAAGATGTTCTAAAGTTCCTATGGGCAAGAGAAATTGTTCACTTCCAACGCTTTGGTGAAGCATTAGTGTCTGTTCAAGATCATATGGCTAGTAAAAAATACTATTAATAATCCGTAATATAATCAAAGTGTAACAGAATAAATTAAAGGCCTAAGGGCCTTTAATTTTTTAGATTATGCTTTTTCTTCCCACCAGCCAAAAGCAACTCTCGCATATACCTGCCAATTTCCCGGTGATAAAAAGAATAAAGAAAAGGAACTTCCTGGAGGTATGATGTACATGCCTTGAAAATCATGCTTTGTAAGGGTCTCACTTGGTTCAACCCTTCTTACGAAGGTGTAGGTACCACCTCTAGGGTTTCCAGATACAAAGCTGGCATTTAGAATTTCGACTTTGGGCATTGGCGGTGGAATAATTGCCTGATTACCGGCAGCAAAATATGGTGATGTTTCTCCTCTTCCGGGAAGTGTGGTACTTAGCCAGCCTTCAGCTGTCAATGGCCCATTGGAAAAGTTGGTAATGGTATAGGCATTCAAAAACATATTAACCTTTGATCCAGCCGGGTTGACTAGTGCTCCCCATGCATTGTATCCTCCACCGAAAGATATGATATCAGTCTGCCCTAGGAAGTATTCTCCAAGATAGGAGTGATATACGTTTTCTGGCAGCACGTTGACCTCTTGAAGTCGTTTTTCATTATCCATTAATACTAAGCTCATAATCTTCCTCCTCATAATCATACGTTGACTGATGATTCATATTGCTTCCTCCCACCAGGTCAAAACGATTGTCCCTGTGATGTATTGAGATACCGGTGGTCTTAGAAGTATTGAAAAGGAGCCTCCTGGACCGATAATTATTGATCCATTATGTGAATCGCTTACAAGAGTGGAATTTTGAGCAACAATTCTGCCGAAAATATTCACACCTCTAGTCATGGGTTCAGTGAAATAATTGGCATACTTCATTACAGCCTTTGGTAATGGAGGAGGTGAAATACCCTGATTCGACGGAGTTACAGTGGGAGAGACTACTGCATTTTTAGGTACATCAGCATTTAACCAGACTTCTCCAATAAAGCTTTGAGTTGAAAAGTTTGTTATGGTAAAAATATCGATATATAGATTCACTCCTGAATCAATAGGATTTATTATTCCGCCCCAGGCATTATATCCGCCGCCGAAATTCAGCAGCCCGGTTTGGCCTATAAAATATCTTCCAAGTCTTGAATTCAAGGCTGGACTGGTTATGTTTACTACCTGAATTGGTTGTTTACTTATTTCTTCTGACATACTATTTCTCCTAACTGTGCTTTCTTATAATGATATAATATGAAATAGCATAGATAGTTGTTCAAATTGATTAAGTAAACTTTAGAGTATGTAAGAATTAGTTCGGAATATACTTGTATCATGTTACCTCTTAGCATATCCTTGGAAGCATTTGAAAGTCTAAACCATTCAAAATCCTTCTCCCACCAATAGAATTCTCTATATATACAAGTCTTTCCTCCTCAGTAAAGTGTCCTAATATACTAGCTTCTTGGCAACCACATGTGCTTTGCAATTCATTTTTTATTTCTTTAGAAATGCTTTTGTCTGCTATTATTATAATTCTACCCTCACTTGCCAAATATAAAGGATCAAGCCCTAACATTTCATTAATAGCTTTAACTTCTCTCCTAATAGGGATATTCTCTTTAAAAAGGTGTATTCCAAGGTTACTCTTTCTTGAAATTTCATTTAACACTTGTCCTATTCCACCTCTTGTAGGATCTCTCATTAACTTTATACCCTCTTCATATTTCAGCAAATAACTTAATAAATGATTAAGTGGTTCACAGTCACTTCTTATATCTCCATGTATATCTAGTTCATACCTATCAACTGCAATAGCTGTACCATGTTCTGCTATTGTTCCTGTAATTATTATGCTATCTCCAGGTTCTATTTTTTTAGGAGAAAATTTATCTATAACTCCAATCCCTGCTGTATTAATAAAAATTCCATCTGTTTTACCTTTTTCAACTACTTTAGTATCCCCTGTTATAATCTTCACTTTTGCCTCACTACAGGTTTTATTCATAGATGATGCTATATCTTTTAGCTTACTAATAGGAAAACCCTCCTCTATAATAAAGCTAGCACTTAAATATAGTGGGTATGCTCCACATACAGTAAGGTCATTTATTGTACCACATATTGATAATTTCCCGATATCTCCCCCTCTAAAAAAAATAGGATCTATAATGAAAGAATCTGTGGTAAAGGCTAATCTTTCACTATTAATTTTAAATATTCCAGAATCCATCTCCTGAAGTAATATATCATTACTAAAATTGCTATAAAATATATCTTTTATAAGTTCTGAGGTATATTCTCCACCATCCCCGTGTATTAATTGCACTTTATCCACATTTAATCCCCCTTATATACATTACCCTATAAGTATCCTTTTAACATCTTTTATTAACAGAGTTCTTGGCTTTCTTCCTAAACTTTCACTTTATAATAAGCTGCACAAGTTCCTTCTGATGATATCATACAAGGTCCAACAGGTGACCTAGGAGTACATATACTTCCAAATAGAGCACACTTATTAGGCGAAATATTTCCAAGTAAAATATCACTACATCTGCATAGATTATTTTTGCATAAATTCTTCTTATTATGTTTGAAATAATCTTCTAATCCAAACCTCTTTACTGCATCTAATTCTTTATACTCTTCACTTAAAACAAATGAAGAATTTTCAATCAATCCTATACCTCTCCATATACCGTCATCTATTGTAAAAGTATCCTCCATAAACATTTTAGCTCTTTCATTTCCATTATCTCTAACATATTTTTTATATAGGTTCTGGAATCCACATTGGCATAATCTATTGTTCTTTTTGTTAATGTAACTAATTAAAAAGTGTATTCCTCCAATTATATCTTTATCTTCAAATCCACAGATAACTGCTGGAACTTTATATTTATCATATATAAAGCTAAAACTTTTTTCTCCTGTTATTACTGCTACATTGCCAGGGCAGATTATGCCATGTATATCCCTATTTTTTAAATTTAATATCTTTTCAATAATAGGAGGCATTATTTTTAATGAAGTCAAAAATAATACATTTTTTATATTGAGCTTTAGTACAGTGTTAACTACACATGCAATAAGAGGAGCAGTAGTTTCAAATCCTACTGCTAATAGTACAAAGCTTTTTTCCTTATCTAATTCTGCCATTCTTATTACATCATAAACAGAATATATAACTCTTATATCTCTCCCCTTAGATTTTTCAGCTAAAAGATTAGTTTCACTTCCATTTACCTTCATTAAATCCCCAAATGTAGCTATTATAAATCCTTCTCTTGCTAATTTTATGGCTGCATCTATATATCCTTCATCTGTAACACATACTGGACATCCTGGTCCTGATATTAGGTTAATCTTTTTATCTAATACATTTTTAATTCCCATTTTAGCTATTAAATTAGTGTGTGTCCCGCAGACCTCCATAATATTTATTTCTTCTAAAGGTACATCTTTACTTAAAAAATTAATATTTTCTATTATCTTCTTTAACTTAATAGTAGCCAAATTCATCATCTTCCTTTAGCATTTTTTCTAAGGCTCTATCTAAAAAATCAAAATACTCTTGATCTATTCTCTGTATAGCAAAACCTGCATGGATAAGGACATAATCTCCATTAGCAGGTGCACTAATTAGCTCAATATTAATCCTTGTCTCAATTCCTTGTATGTCTACATTCGCAAAAGGTAAATCAATAGAGGTGACTCTTCCAGCAACAGCAAGGCACATTATTAACTAACACTCCTTTTTTAAGATTTCATCAGCTACAGCAATTTGTCCAAAAGAAATTCCGCTATCATTAGTAGGTACAATCTTATTAAAAAACACTTCAAACCCTCTAGCTACCAGCTCTTTTAAAAGCCTTGTAATTAAATATTCATTTTCAAAAACGCCTCCACTAATCACAACTTTATTAAGATTATATTTTCCTTTCAGTATAAACGCCATATGGACAGTTATTTTTACTATAGTATTATGAAATTTAGTGCTTATCACAGAACTTGGAATACCTTTTTCAATGTCTCTTAATATTCCTTCTATTATTTTTATATAACTAACAATAAAAATTTTTTCTTCATTAATTGAGTATTTATAACTATCAAATATATTGCTATCTGCTATAGCTTCTAACTCAATTGCTCCTTGGCCTTCATAGCTTATACTTTCTCTTATCCCTAAAATAGCTGCCACACCATCAAATAATCTTCCTACACTAGAAGTTTTATAACAATTTATATTCCGTTCTAATGCTTTGCATATTATTTCTACATCTTGTTTATATAAATTCTTAATTAAGTTTATGCCTTTTGCTCTTAATTCTAGATTCTCTATTGAATTTATATAACTTACTGCCACCTTCCAGATATCTCTTTGTGCAGAATCTCCTCCTTGAATAGTTGTATATTTAAAGCTTCCTGCTCTTTTAAAATCTTTTCTATTTCCTATTAGGAATTCTCCACCCCAAATATTATTGTCCATTCCTAATCCCATGCCGTCATATATAATACCTATAACATCTTCATTTATATTGTTCTCCATCATACAGCTTGCCATATGTGAATGATGATGCTGGACTTTAATTTTTGTACCTTTTTTCCTTTTAACATATAAATTGCACATATATAGTGGATGCATATCATAGCTAAAAACTTCAGGTTTAAACCTAAATATTGTAGTTAACTTTTTAATAGATTTTTTATATTCATTTAATGAATTTAAGTCCTTCAAATCTCCCAAATACTGGCTTACATACACAATTCCATCTACAGAAAATGCAAATGTGTTTTTCATTTCAGAGCCACAGGAAAAAATCTTATTTTTTATATCTTCATTAAAAAATAGGGGTGTATATCCTCTTCCCAATCTACTAACTACTTCCTGTCCATTTATTACCCTTACTACAGAATCATCAATAGGAGTATATATTTCTCTATTATTTAACAGAAAATAATCCACTACTCCTTTCAGCTTTTCTATGACACTGTCATTTTTATATTCTATAGGGCATCCACTTATATTTCCACTTGTCATAACAAGAATTTCTAGGCCTTCATCAAATAGCAAATAATGTAGCGGGGTATAGGGCAGCATAACTCCATATTTTTTTACTTTAGGAGCTATATTTTGTGGAAGCAGCTCATTATATTTTTTATTTAGAAGAACAATAGGCCTCTTATTAGACATTAATATTTCTTCTTCTTTTTGGCTCATATAACAAATTTTTTTAACTATCTCTGTGTTCTTTGCCATTATAGCCAATGGCTTATGTGGTCTCTTTTTTCTTATTCTAATCTGCTCTACTGCTTCACTGTTGCTACCATCACATACTATATGAAATCCACCAATACCCTTAATGGCAAATATCTTCCCCATCTTTAAAAGTTTCGCAGTTTCCTTTATTTCATCGTTACATTCTATTACTCCGCCATTATTATCAGTAAGTATAAGCTTAGGTCCACACTTTTCACAGCAATTTGGTTGTGCATGGAACCTTCTTGTTTCTGGGCTTACATACTCTTCATAGCAGCTACTACACATTTGAAAGTGTTTCATAGTTGTGTTAGATCTATCATAAGGCAAAGCTTCTATTATAGAATATCTTGGGCCACAATCAGTACAATTAGTAAAAGCATATCTATACCTTTTAGAATTTATGTTAAATACATCCTCTATACATTTATTACAAGTAGCTATATCAGGAATAATAAATTTCAATTTCGATTCCTCAGATATACTCTCTTTTATTGTAAAGCCCTTGTATTCTTTATAGTCCTTTTCTTCTATTTCAACCTTTTGTATCCTAGCAAGCTTAGGTGGTCTCTTTATAACTTTTATTAAAAAATCATTTACTTTTTCTCTTTTGCCCTCTATATCTATAACCACAGATGAATCAATATTGTTCACCCAACCATTTAACTTTAGCTGTTTTGCCACTTTATATATATAAGGTCTGTATCCTATCCCCTGAACTACTCCATATATTCGCACATAATATCTTTTATACTCTTCACTCATTTTTAATGGTTACTTCTCTCCCTCTATTATTTTTATTTCTGCTATTTGATCTGGTAGATTATCAAATACGACCTTTGCTCTAGTTTTATGGTTCACTAGTCCTTTATTCATATCTACTAGATGGTCAATTAGATTTTTTTCGTTTATAGGACTTCCATATCCCACAGCTATCTCTATTGTTGTTATCTTTTTTATGCCATTATCTTTACATATACCATTAAGGCTAGCGGAAATGTTTTGCATTAAAAGTGAATCATGCATAGTTTATACCCCCTGCGATATTATAAAATCATAAACTTTATTTTTTATTTCCTTGAAATTGTCTTTTAATTCATGGCTAAGCTCTAATCCAAAATCTATATCTAAAACTTCAATACCTATTACATATCCAGAAATTTTTTTCAATGGATAACTATTTAGCAGCTTTACTAAACTTAATTGATGTTGGGAGTAACTTTTCTCAAAATTATCTAAGCCACTATTGATCTTCCTTATCGTTAACTCCCCTGGTCTTAAACCATAAATTGCAGCATCCACTATAAATAAAAAATCCCCATCCTCTATATAGCTTAAACAGTAATCTACATCAGTTTCCCCTACTATTACTTCAATTTGTTGTTTTTCTAGATCCTCTTTTAAACTCTCTACAATAAGAACACCAATGCCGTCATCTCTCATTATCCTATTTCCAATACCTATAACTTTAACTTTCATATGCCTACACAATCCTTATATTTACTGTTGAAACATTGTTACTTAGTACGTGAGTAGCACAAGATACACATGGATCAAAAGACCTAACAATTCTCCCAATTTCCACTGGATTTTTAGGATTATTTATATAGGTACCTATAAGAGCCTTTTCTACTGGCCCCCTTACCCCTTTTGAGTCCTTCGATGAGAGATTCCATGTACTTGGAGTTATTATTGTATAGTTTTTTATAGAACCCTTCTCTATGTTTATCCAGTGTCCTAAAGCCCCTCTAGTAGTATCATTTAAACCTTGCCCTATAGCACCTTCAGGAAGCTTATAATCTTTTTTTGTTACAGGTTCTAGAGTTAATTCATCTAAAAGTTCTATAATAATTTCTGATATTAGTTCTGCTTCTAAAACTCTAGCTATATACCTATTCATAGTTGAAATCCCTTCTCTATATCGTCCACTTATATACATTCTAGCTAAAGGTCCTACTTCCATAGGATTCCCATTGTATCTAGGTGCCTTTATCCAGCTATAGGCTGTAGATTTCTTTAAATCAGTCTCCCACTCTTCATCTTCTTTAGGACTTAGTGTTTCACTATTTGCTCTATACCAGGCTGAATATATATTTTCATATATATTTGAAGGATTAAAACTTTCCTGTCCTCCACCTATTATCACTCCAGGGCTAACATACCTTGTTCCTGTTTCATAACTATCATATAGTCCATAACTCATAAGATTCTCATATCCAGAGCCATTATTAAAATATTCCTTGTAGTATTCAGCAATTATATAAATGTCTTCAATCATTCTATTTCTAATAAATTCTCTTATATCAGTAATTAATGATTTCACTTGCTGTATTTTTTGAGCAGTTATTTGTACAGTTACCCCTCCTACAAACATTCCATGATTATGAGGTACTTTTCCGCCAAGTACAGCCAGTGCTTCATGTGCTTTTTTACTATAATTCAGTGATATGAAATAATCCTCTCTGAGCCGTACACTTTGTTTTTCGGGTATTCTAAAATCATTATGTTGAATGGAATACAACGGATTAATATCAAATCCATTAACGAAATCTGGTATTGTATATTGAAAGAAATGCCTTAAATGATTTTGTAGAAATTCACAACCATGAAGAATATCTTGAAGTAAAAGTTCATTCTTATTTGGCTTTATATTGTACGCTGCTTCAAGAGCTTTTACAGAAACTAAAGAATGGGCTGTAGAACATATTCCACATATTCTTTCTGTAAAATACATAGCATCAAGTGGAGATCTCCCCTTTAACATCTTTTCAAACCCTCTAAAAAGAAGCCCTGAACTTTCAGCATCTATAATTTTATTATTTTCAATATAAGCAGTAATCTCTAAAAAGCCGCTTATTCTAGTTATAGGATTTATAACTATCTTTTCAGCCATAAAATCACCTTCTAACTATATATTTATGAAAGGTTCCATGCCATCTGGAAATCCTTTTTGTGCACACCCTATGCAAGGAGTATTATCTCCTATAGGCCAATTAACTCTTTCATTCCATCTTCTTGTGGGACAATCTGTTCTTGTAACCGGCCCACGGCAACCTATTTTAAACATACACTCTTTGTCTCCCACAGAATTAGCAAATATTTTATTATCGAAAAATGATCTTCTAGTACAAAAATCATGTATGGTTGCTCCATAAAATACTATTGGTCTATTATCTGTATCTAGTTCCGGTTTCCCAAATAGCATTAAATGAGCTATAGTTCCCATCACCCAATCCGGATGACAAGGACAACCTGGTGTGTTTATAACCTCTCTTGTAAGAAAATTCCCTACACTAATACATCCGCTGGGATTAGGACGTGCAGCGGATATTCCTCCAAA
The DNA here is from genome assembly GCF_053901425.1 of Clostridium sp. JNZ J1-5. NCBI lineage: Bacteria > Bacillati > Bacillota > Clostridia > Eubacteriales > Clostridiaceae > Clostridium > Clostridium sp. JNZ J1-5. The sequence continues at coordinate 1,836,179 of NZ_CM132773.1, forward strand.
TGAAGCACAGGTTCCAACAGCAAGTACATACTTTGCCTTTTCTCCTGCTAATTTTACCGCTTCCATTCCTGTAATACTTTTCCCTTTATACTTAGCAATTATATTGTAGAGCCCCTCATCTTTAATAGATACTGCACCATCAATTGCTAAAATAAATTCTGTATCCAAAGTATTTAAAAATTCTTCATAGGCTCTTTCTCCTTCTTTTGCCATCAAGCTATTATTATATTTCAGGTTTACCATCTGTCTTAAAAAATACCCTACACTAGGTGCATCTCCATCTAGTAAAGAAATTATATTTCCAGAACAGCCGCAAACTTCAAGCCATATTAAATTCATCTTTCTTTTGTGTCCACTTTTGATTTCTGTCGTAACTGTATCTATTAAACTTCTTGCAGTTAGAGATTTTGACTTTAATAAAGGGCATTCTTTTTCACTCACTAACTTTCCTCCTTACTTTTGAAGCACTCCTACTTTTTTTAACTTATCTAAAATTGTTTGTACATTATGGCAAGACTTAAATTCATTACTTAAATCTTTTCCAGCAGTGAGCCCAAAATGTGTTCCTGCTGCCCATGCTGCCTCGAAGGTTATATCATATACTATTCCATTTACTGCTATATAAGCTGGCATTCCATTTTTACCTGTGTACTTTGAAAGCTCTCCCACTGTAAAAACTTTCTCTTCGGATTTGTCTTGCCTCATTACAGTATCCCATCGCTCCATATTTCTTATAAACTCTTCTAGAATGCATTTTCTATACATTTCCTTACCAATTAAATTATCCCAATAGGTTTTTTCCTTCATATGTCTGCAATTAAGCCCAAATTGTTGAAGGCTAACAATATTACGTTCCATATCCTTTACTAGTTTTCTATAACCTGTTGAATCCATATCCCCACCCCTTATTCTATATATCAATGGTTTATTCTACTAATAGTTACTTTAAATAATATGCTATATACCCTGCTCGTATAACTTACATAAATGTAAACTTTCATTGGATAACCCTTGAAATAGACATAGGCTACTTGAAAAGAATTCTTTTCAAGTAGCCTATGTTTATTTAACTTATATTCTATTTTTTAGTCTATTGATAATACTAACTCTCTTAGTATTTTACATGCAACAGCATTAGAAACTCCACTTGGGTCATAGTGTGGGGACAATTCTACTAAATCAGCACCTACAACATTTAAACCTTTCATATCTTGTAATGCTTCCATCATTTCATTAAAAGTAATCCCACCTGCTTCTGGTGTACCTGTTCCTGGGAATATAGATGGATCTAATACATCTAAGTCGATTGTTATATAAACAGGTTTATCACCTATTTCTTTAACTGCTTCTTTAAGACCATTTGTATTGAACTTTGTTAACTTCACGTGTTTTTCAGCCCATCTAAATTCGTCCCCGTCTCCAGATCTTATTCCAAAGTGATACATCTTTCCATCTCCTACAAAGTCCCATATTCTTCTTAGAACAGTAGCATGAGATAATCTTTCACCTTTAAATTCATCCCTAAGATCTGTATGAGCATCGAAGTGTATTATATGTAAGTCTTTATACTTTTCAAATACTGCTTCTACTGCTGGATAGGTAACTAAATGCTCTCCACCTATCATAAGTGGAATCTTATCGTCTTGTACTATGCTTTGTGTAAATTCTTTTATTGACTTTAATACCTTTTCTGTATTTCCAAAAGGAAATTGTAAATCTCCGGCATCAAATATATTTACATCTACTAAGTCTCTATCAAAATATGGACTATATGTTTCAAGACCATATGATTCACTTCTCATTACATCTGGAGCAAATCTAGTCCCTGGCCTAAAAGATGTAGTACCATCAAATGGTGCTCCAAAAACAACTATTTTTGATTCATCGTAATCATTATCAAATCCTAAAAATGTTGATACGTTTTTATTTCTCTGCATCCTCTAACATCTCCTTAACGTAATTTGGAAGAGCAAAAGCTCCTACATGTAGTTCAGTATTATAGTATCTGGTTTTTAATCCTAAACTATTCCATCTTTCTGCATTTAAATCTTTTATAGGGTCTAATGCCTTTGACGCAAAGCCAAATAGCCAGTGTCCTGAAGGATATGTTGGTATGTGATATTGATATGCTTTTGCTATAGGGAAGATCTTTTTAATTTTACTATGAGCTCTTTTCATTTCCCTTGCATTATGAGCATAATAAGGACTTTCATTTTGATTAACTAATATTCCTTTTTCAGTAAGTGCATTGTAGCAATTTGTATAGAATTCAGTTGTAAAAAGTCCTTCTCCTGGTCCTATTGGATCAGTTGAATCAACAATAATTAAGTCATACATATTATTTTTTCCATCTACAAACTTAATTCCATCTTCAAAATATAAATTTACTCTTGGATCATCTAATTTAGAAGCTGTAAAAGGTAAAAATTCCTTTGAAGCTTTAACAACTAACTCATCAATTTCAACCATATCTATTTTTTCTATAGTACTATATCTTGTTAACTCTCTAACTGTACCTCCGTCACCTGCTCCTATAACTAATACTTTCTTTATGTCAGGGTTTGTTGCCATGGCAACATGGGTTATCATGTCATGATATATAAACTCATCTTTTTCTGTCAACATTACTAATCCATCTATTGTTAGCAATCTTCCGAACTCTTCTGTTTCAAAAATATCAATTTGTTGAAATGGGCTCTTTCCTGAATAAATTTGCTTTTCAACTTTAATTGAAAATTTAGCATTTTCAGTATGCATCTCTGTATACCATAATTCCATATTGCAGACCTCCTCAGCATTTAAAATCAATCCATGGGTATGTGTATTAGCTATTAAGTTATGTATTATTTGACTTATTATAAGCTTTAAGCTTACCTACAACAAATATACTATTTTTTTCATAATTGTCAATACGTTTTTATAACTTTTGCTCATAATACCAATACCCAAATCATGTAACAATAAAAGGATAAAGCGGGAAGTAAATCAAGTACCAACTTTATCCTAACATATAATTAAAATTTATCTACTACTTACCTATATTCCTAAAACCTTAATATACTTTACATTAGGGTCCTCTGTATCTGTTATTAAACTGTGTTGATTTTTTATATATTTTATATAATTTATCATTTCACAGCTTATTCTTTCTCCTGGAGTAACTATTGGTATTCCTGGTGGGTAGGCCATAATAGATTCTCCACTTATTTCTCCTTCTGCATCCTCTAACCTAATAAATTTCTTACTAGCATAAAATGCATCTCTTGGGGAAACTATAACTTCTGGATTTTCTAAAGTTACTTTTCCAAACTTCATCTCACTGCTTTTATATTTTTGGCTCATATCTCTTAAAGCATCTATAAGCATCTTTAATGATGTTTCATCATCACCTACGCTTACAACTGCTAATATATTAAATACGTCTCCAAGCTCTACTTGTATATTATATTCATCCCTTAGTATATCATAAGCCTTAAATCCAGTGATACCTAGACCAGCTACATTGATACCTAATTTAGTTTCATCAAAATCGCAAACTCCTGGTTCTCCAATTAGCTCCTTGCCAAAAGCATATAGTCCATTAATCTTATTAATTTCTTCTCTTGCCCATCTTGTCAATCCTAAAATTTTAGAAAAGACTTCTTTTCCGCGTACAACTAGCATTTTTCTTGCTACATCTAAGCTTGACATTAATAAATAAGATGCACTAGTTGTTTGGGTTAAATTTAATATAGTTTTAACGTGATTTTTATCAATAAATCCTTCATTCAATAACAAAACTGAACTTTGTGTTAAAGAACCACCTGTTTTATGTAAGCTTACTGCAGCCATATCCGCGCCGAGTTCCATTGCTCCTGGCGGAAGTTCATCATGAAATCCAAAATGAGCTCCATGAGCTTCATCAACTACAACTGCCATTCCATGTTTATGTGCTATCTTTATTATTGCTTTAATATCTGAAATAGCACCATAATATGTAGGATTAATTAAAAAAACTGCTTTCACATCGGGATTTTTTGCTATAGCTCTTTCAACACTTTCTACTGATACTCCCATTGCTATACCTAATCTATCATTGGTTTCTGGTTGCACATATACAGGTATAGCTCCACTTAGTATAAGTCCATTAATTGCAGATTTGTGAGCATTTCTTGGCATTATTATTTTTTCTCCTGGATTACATACACTCATAATCATAGCTTGAACACCAGCTGATGTTCCATTAACTAGAAAAAATGCATGATCTGAGTAATAAGCATCTGCCATTAGCTCCTCAGCCTCTTTTATAACACTTATAGGACTACTGATATTATCTAATGATTTCATAGAATTTACATCTATCTCTAATACTTTATTCCCGACAAATTCCGCAAATTCTGGGATTCCTTTTCCATGCTTATGCCCAGGAACATCAAAGGGAATAACCTGTCTTTTATCATATTCTTTCAATGCATCAAATAATGGAGTTTTATTTTGATTGTATATCATCTCTAACCACCTTTTTTCTGCAAAATTAGCACCTTTAAAACTACAACAAACATATGTTATACCATGGGTATAGCAATGTCAATATAATATTTTTTAAACATTTTTACTGCATTTTACAAATTTAAAGAGTATTAACACTTCAAAAAGTGTTAATACTCTTATAGTTTCCATTTAGCCTATTTTTACTCTAATCTATTGTCATTAGATAACATACAATTTATCTTGTCTACGGATAAAGGTTTGCTAAAATAATATCCCTGCATTTCATCACAATTTCTCTCTTTAAGAAATCTCAAATGCTCTATTGTCTCTACTCCTTCAGCTATAACTTTTAAATTTAAACTTTTAGCTAATTCTATAATTATGTTAGCAATAGAGCCATTATCAATATCTGGTATTCCCATTATAAATGATCGATCTATCTTTAATCTATCTATAGGGAATTGTCTTAGATAATTTAATGAAGAATATCCTGTTCCAAAATCATCTATAGCAATATTAACTCCTATCTCCTTTAGCTCCGATAACACTTCTATAGCTTGTTCAACATTTTCCATTAAGATACCTTCTGTTATCTCTATTTCTAAACATTTTGGCGAAATTTTTGTAGTTTCTAATATTTCTTTTATCTTCTTTGCTAGATCCTTTTTCTTAAACTGTATTGCAGAGAGGTTTACGGCTACCAGCAAATTATCATATCCTTTGTTATGCCATTTTTTATTCTGTTCACATGCTTCCTTTAATACCCATTCACTCATAGGGACAATCATACCAGTCTTTTCTGCTAGTGAAATAAACTTATCTGGATATAGAAGCCCTAAAGTAGGATGATTCCACCTAATTAACGCTTCCATTCCAGTGATATTTCCAGTAGCTAAATTTACTTGTGGTTGATAATGAAGAATAAATTCTTCTTTATCTATTGCATGTCTAAGTGAAGTTATCATCTCTAATGTTTCATACGCATCTTCATTCATCTTCTTTGAATACAGCTGGTAGTTATTCTTTCCATTCTTCTTTACATGATTTTGAGCTGATGTTGCATTCATAATTAGTACTTCTGCCTGAGAACCATCAACAGGATATATACTTATTCCTATACTTGCTGTAACAAATATCTCTTTTCCTTGAATTATAAAAGGTTTTGAAAATATGCCTAATATTCTATTAGCCATATCTGTAATCTGATGAATTTTTGTTATATTATCTAAAATAATAGCAAATTCGTCTCCCGTTATTCTTGCTAAATCATCATTGTTCTCTATATATTCCCTTAATCTCTCAGATAATTGGAATAACAAAGTATCACCTGATAGATGCCCCATTGCTTCATTTATAAATTTGAAATCATCTAATCCTAAGGTCATAACTCCTATAATCTTATTCTTACTTTTGCCCTCATTTATTATCCTATCTAGTTTTTCAATAAATATAGACTTTTGTGGTAATCCGGTAAGAGCATCATATTTCTTTAAGTAGTTAATATTTTCTTCGTTAGCTTTTAATAAAGTAAGATCTTCAAATATACCAATATAATGTACTTCATTGCTATGTTCGCTTTTTATACTTTTTATAGAAAGAAATACAGGATACCTTTGTCCATCTTTATTTACCTCATAGAACTCTCCAGCCCAAGCTCCGTTTTCATTTAACTGTTCTGTTACCTCAGTATAGATATTAGTGTTATTTCTTGCTACCTCATTTATTCTTCTATTCAATGTCTCTTCTTCTGAGTACCCAGTTAATCTTGAAAAAGATTTATTTATATAGATAAACCGTTGCTTACTATCTGCTATAAAAATAGCTTCCTTAGAATTCTCAATTACCTCATATGTAATAGATAGCCTTAACTCTGCTTTTTTTCTTTCTTTAATCTCATTTTCTAGTACATTATTCTGTGAGTATAATTTTTCAAAACTTTCTATTAGTTGTTTATTCATACTATCTGTTGCTCTAGCTAGCATACCTATTTCATCTTTTCTTTTTAATATGCCTTTAGCCATACATGCCCCATAGTTGCCTTCTTTTATTGCTAATACAAAGTCTCCTAATTCAATAATAGGAACTGCTATATCTTTTGCAAATATAATAATTATTACTGCTCCTATAGAAATAGCTGTTATAAGAGTGAGAATTAATCCTTTCCATATCTTTTCTGCCCCACTGTTAAAACTAGACATATAGGAACTGGCACTTAAATACCAACCCCAGTTAGTGTCTAGGGCTGTATATGCTATTTTCCGTTCAACTACATTACTTTTGGGCACCTGCCAATAATAATATGTAAATCCGCCTCCATTATCTGCCTTCTCTATACAATCTCTAACTAAATATAATTTATCCTTGCTTTTACTAGTTTCATTTAAAACATACTTACCCTCTAATAGTGGATGGGCCACCTCATATCCTTCTTTATTATATACGGCAAAATATCCGTTTTTACCTAAATCGGCATTTGTACTTATTTCTCTTGTAACTCCATCACTATTTTTCTTTCCGATCAAAGATATTTTCACTTGTTCTTGCGCTTCTTCAAGACTAACCTTACCCTCCATTACTTCCTGTTGCTTTTGACTAATCAATTCTATAGCTGAATTAACTACATTTTTTAGTATAGTTTGTCCTTTTTTATCTAACTCAACTTTTGCATATCTGTAGCTGGTTATGCCTAAAAATAGGGTGGGAGCAACTAGAAGAAATGTTGCAACAATTAATAATTTTTTCTTTATGCTTAGTTTTAAATTAACTATACATTTTTTCATAAGCTCCCCCTAAATAATTCATTATATATCCACTAATTTATATAAAATCTTTCTATAATTTCTTAATTTCACTATATTATATCATACTAATAAATTTTCTTAATCATCTAATTTTTTAAATTGATATATATATTTGACTTAGTTTTATATTTTGACAAATAATATTTCTACACATATGCTATGCATTCCTTGCACTTTCTTATAAAAATTTTTATATTCTCTTCTTCCTCACTTATCTTATCTTCTGTCATCGATCCCCTTCCCAATCTATCGCATAAAGTTAATAAAGCTATTTCATCTATATCTACTTCTGAAACCATTTTTTTCACATCAGCAAACGGTAGATCTTTAACTACAAAAAGTGCCTGCATATGCCATCTTACTAAAGAAGTTACTACCTCAATAAACTTTTCTTCTTCATTAAAAAATTGTAAAAACTCCCTAGCCATTTTTGAACCAACTATATCATGATCATAAGAAGTTATCTTGCCTTTCCTTACTCTTGTAGTAGGCGGCTTCCCAATGTCATGCAATAAAGCCCCCCACATAAATGCTCGTGGATATTTGCTTGAACCCTTTCTCTGGGCAGCATTATCTACAACTAGCATTGCATGATTCCACACACTTCCTTCTGGATGATATTTAGGTGACTGTGATATATCTGTTAATTTAGCTATCATATTGAAGGGATATTCTTTAAAAAAATATTCATCATTAAGAATTTTATAAAAATATCTTGATGGTTTTTCATCATTCATTAAATGTTTGTCTATTTCTTGAAACAATATTTTTTTATCTTCCACGTAAATTTAACCTCCTAGTTTTAATCTAATACTATTATCTCTTTTATCAGTAGAGAATATTTATAAATTCCTAATAGATTTTAATTTAAAAGTACATGTGAAAAATATGAATTTTTATAATAGACAAATCAATTGATAACTGATAAGATTAAAAAAAATATACTTTTATACTCTAATATGGAAGTAAGTGTTTATATAATGGTTTATCAATTCAAATATTTTATTCTGTATTATATTTACCTTAAAACAATTTGGAAAGAAGAGAATATATGAATATTAATATTTCTGATTTGGAAAAACGCTTGCAATTTATTTCTGACGAAGAGAAAATAGATACACTAAATCTAATATCATCATATCCTGTGGAAATTTCACCTATCAAAGCATTTAACTACGCCACCGAAGCTTTAGAGCTTTCAAAACAATTATCTTACATAAAAGGAGAATTTATAGCTCTTAAAAATATTGGCTTAATACATGTTTACTTAGGAAATTGTGAAAGAAGCATAGATTTTTCTTTAAAAGCTTTAAAGTTCTTTCAAAGCACCAATGATAATAAAGAAATTGCCAGTACCTTAGATAATTTAGGTACCGCCTATGGAAACTTAAGTGATTACTATACTGCCCTTGAATATTACTTTAGATCATTAAAATACGAAGAGGAGTTAGGCAATAAAGATGGCATTGCCAATTGCTTAAGAAAAATAGGAATAATATATTGGTGTCTAGAAGACTACGATAAATCTCTAGAATTTTGCAATAAGTGCCTTCCTATGCACAAAAATCTAAATAACCACGCTGGCATGGCTAGTGCCTGTGTAACTATAGGGTTAGTCTATAAAAATTTGAAACAGGATAACAAGGCTCTTGAGTATTACAATGAAGCCCTTAAAATTGCCAATAAACACAATGTAAAAGATGTCCAGGCAGCTGCACTTATAAATATTGGCTCTTTATATAGCGACTCACATAGATATGCTGAAGCTTTGGAATATTACTACAAATCTTTAGATGTTCATCAAACTATAGGCTACAAGGGCGGTGTTGCTACAAATCTACTTTATATCGGAAACCTTTACTTAAAAATAGAAAGATATACAAAAGCTTTAGATTGCTTAGAACGCAGCCTAGAAATAGCAAAAAAAGTAAAGGTAAAAAAGATTATAAATGAAATTTATGTAGCTCTTTCTAATTACTATGCTAAAAAATGTGATTATAAGAAAGCCTTAGAATATTTCAAACTTCATTCTCAGGTTAAAGATAGCATATTTACAGAAGATAGCAAAAAAAAGGTTCTTATAATACAAAATAAATATGAATTAGAAAGAAAAGAAAAGGAAAAAGAAATATATAAACTAAAAAATGTTGAGCTGGTGAAGGCAAATAGAGATTTAAGAAATGCCAATGATGAAATAAAGCAAAAAAATAAGTATTTACTAGAAGCTTATAAAAAACTTGAGCTAATGGCTAAAACAGATTATCTTACAAAAGTCTGGAATAGAATGTATATTCTTGACAAAATAAATTATGAAGTAATTCGTTTTAAAAAATATAAAAATCCTTTTGTTGTAGTCTTGTCAGATGTAGATTATTTTAAAACTTTTAACGATAAATATGGACATGCCTGTGGAGATTTTGTATTGAAATCAATTGCAAAAGATATGGCTCTTATGCTTAGGAAATCTGATTGTTTGGCTAGATGGGGAGGAGAGGAATTTCTATTTTTCCTGCCTGAGACTTCATTAGAGGAGGGTTACCAATTATCAGAAAAGATAAGAAAGACTATATCAAATAGAGCATATGTGTATAATAATCAAAGTTTATCTATAACATTAACATTTGGAGTTTGTGAATATAACAAAGAAATGACCGTGGAAAGTTGTATAGCTTTAGCAGATGAAGCTTTATACAAAGGTAAGAAATCTACTAGAAATTGCGTTGTAAAATCATCAGGTTGATGCTTAATATGATACTTTAATATATTTCTAGACAGTTTATATTCTAATAAAATAAGCAGGAGAAATATTCTCTCCTGCTTATTTATACCTAATTAGCTTATCATAATAAATAGACATGCTACAAGAACAGCTGCAAAAATAAATATTGAGTAAGTAACACTATTTAATCTTCTGCTTAATTCTCCTATTTGCTCATTTACACTTCGCACTGCATCTATCCTATCTTCTAAATTGGTATTTTCTTGTATATCCTTCAAATTGTTAATCCTATCCGGTAAAGGCATCCCATTTATCTTACTTTCAATAGATTTCTTAAGTCTAAACTTTTTATTTCCTAGAGCTATTAAACTATTTCCCAGCATTGATACTCCTTTTATAACACTTTGATCTATTCCTTTTAAAACAAATGAACTAACATTAAACAACCATCTGCCTAGTGGTATATACACCCCTTTTTCTATACTAAACCAATTAAGAGCTATATTTTCATACTGCCAACTATCTCCCGAACCTTTTCTTAGATATCTTCTAACAAAGTATACATATATAAGTATTCCAAGGAAAATTGTAATAGCAGAACTTTTTATATTCCCAATAGTATAGAAGTGCGGTTCTATCCCTCCTGAAACTCCAAATGAAGATACAGCCCCTTCCAAAACATTTAATATTTTTCCTGGTTGAATACCTATATAAATAATTATTGCAGCCAAAATACCCATAGGTACCATGGCTCTTCCAGTAATTTTTGTTTTCTCTTTTTCTATATCATTATTGCTCTTATCTACAAAAACAGCCATAAATATTTTTAACAGATATGCTACTGTAAAACTGCTGCTAATAGTAAATACAACTTCGGTAATAACAGCTATAGTTCCTCCGTATACATTTTCTGCTTCTGCTAAAGCATGATGCAACATTGTTTTACTAGCAAATCCATTGAATCCAGGCATTCCAATAATAGCACATAGACCAATTAAAAATATGACTTTAAGTATTTTTTTATTTCTTCCAAATCCTCCAATTTTATTTATGCTTAATTCATGAAGCGCCATATATATAACACCAGCACCCATAAATAGTAACACCTTAAATATAGCATGATTTATAATATGATATAAAGTAGCATAAACAGCCATTTCTCTATGATCTTTTAGTATTCCAATAAGTCCAATTCCCATAAGGATATATCCAATTTGGCTCATACTGCTATATGCAAGTATTCTTTTTATATTTCTTTGAAACATTGCTAAGAATCCACCTACCAGCATGTTAATAAATCCTAGAATTAATATTACGGTAGATACAATAAGGTCTCCCTCCATAATTATTTCCACAGTAACTAAGATTCCAAATATACCTGTTTTAAGTAGAATACCTGATAATACCGCACTAGCAGGTGCAGGTGCAGCAGGATGAGCTTTAGGGAGCCATACGTGTAGTGGCACCATTCCAGCCTTTACTCCAAATCCTATAATGATTAATGAAACTATAAAATATTTTACATTACCTAAACTTTTAAATGCTGTTTGTAATTCCATGATATCTAAAGTTTTTGTGTAATCGAATAGAAGGAACAATCCCATAAGCAAAATTAATCCACCGGTAATAGCCATAACAATATAGGTATCTCCAGCTTCATGAGAATAATCATCTTCATCATGTATAATTAATGCATAGGATGTAAGCGACATTATCTCAAAGAATGTAAATAAATTTAAAAAGTTTTCTGATACAAAAACTCCTATAGTACTCCATAGGGTGAGCATGAAGAATAGATAGTATCTATTTCTATTTTTATAGCTTATCAGATACTGAGTAGAATACACTGTAGTAAGCACCCATACAAATGATGTAAGCCATATAAAAATATATCGAAACATATTAAGCTTCAAATGAAGACCTGTTCCCATAATATATGGTATAGAAACTTCTATAGTATTTGTCTTAACATATCTATATAGAAGCATTACTCCCAAAAAAGTAACTCCAGTCATAATTATATTAAAAACATCTCTGACTTTCTCATTCTTTTTTCCTAAAAGAAATCCAACAAAAGAACCTATTAGTGGAAAAATCATAATAAAAACTAACATATTATTTGGATTCAAAACACTCACCCTCCTTTACATTACTTCTCTTGCAATTTCTTGTACAAAAGAAATTACTGGATTAGGAAATAGCCCTAGAATAACAATAACTACAGTTATTATGATAATTGGAATAAGCATTTTCCTTGGTGGTTCTTCAACTGTAACTTCTCCTTCTTCAGCTTTTCTAAAAAACGCTGTTGTTACTACTGGAATAAGATATAAAGCTGTTAGTACAGCGCTTAGTAGTAATGCCACGGGAAATATAATCCTTCCTTCATTTAACCCTCCTTGAGCTAAAAACCATTTACTTACGAATCCATTTGTAGGTGGAATTCCAATAAGTGATATTGAAGCAATAGTAAAACACCACATAGCAGTTGGCATTCTCTTACCTATACCCCTTATTTCACTAATGTTTTTCTTTCCTGTTGTATACATAATTGCACCAACAACAAAGAATAAAGTTATTTTTATTACAGCATGATTAATTAAATGAAGGAGCGCTCCAATAAAAGCATTTTCATTCAGCAAGACAATTCCAAGCAATATATATCCTAATTGACTTACAGTTGAATAAGCCAATCTTTTTTTTAAGTTTTCTTGATGCAAAGCTAATAAAGATCCTAGAAGTATTGTTATTACTATTAAAACGCTCATATATATATTTCCTTTAGTCTCCCTTAAAGCATCTACTCCAAAAATGTAATAACACATTCTTATAAGTGAAAATACTCCAGACTTAACTACCGCTACCGCATGCAGCAAAGCGCTAACCGGCGTAGGTGCTACCATTGCTGAAGGAAGCCATGAATGAAAAGGTACAAGTGCTGCTTTTACACCAAATCCAATAAACATACTTATAAATATTCCTAAGTATAAATTTAAACTTCCACTCGGTATGTTTCCTATAACTCCATGAGGCTGAAAATCTAAATTATTTGTTATACTAAATAGTAATATCATACCAAGTAAAATAAGAGTAGCTCCTCCAAAAGAATAAGCCAAATACTTCTTGCCGCTATTTAGAGCTTCCTTTGTGCCTGTATGTATAACCAAAGGAAAAGTAGCCAGCGTTAATAGCTCATAAAAAATATATAATGTAAATAGATTTCCTGAAAATCCTATACCTATTGTAATTCCCAAGGTTAATATAAAAAACGCAAAAAACTTATTTTCTTTTCCCTCATGCTTCATATATTCCATAGAATAAAATGTTGTAAATACCCATAGTGTAGATACTAAAGATATAAACATAATTCCTAGTTTATCTATTTTAAAATAAATATCTATAAACTCATTGAGTGTGTATAGATGGACCTCACCCTCACCTATAACATAAAATATTGCCATTACAATAATAAAATTAGCTATAACCCCAACGGCTGCAAAAACATTTCTTTCTTTTTCTTTAAATTTCATAATAGGAATTATAACTGCCAGAATAACAGGGAAAAAAATCGGTATCAAAATCAGATTATTCAATATGTCCTACCTCCTAAAGTATTCCCATCTTAATTAGCCCTATTATTTTACTTGAATTGAACCCAGTACCAATCATAGCTAGTATTAAAATTAAAATAGGAAGTATCTCTTTTATAGGCTTAGCTTTAGACTTATAAACTTTGCCTTTTAAGTTTTCTTCTCCGAAAAATCCATTTATAACTATAGGGAAATAGTACACAGCATTCAATAAACTACTTGCTAATATAATAATAATTAAGACTAATTGGTTTATCTCAATACTTGCTAAAGCCAAATTCCACTTACTAACAAACCCTGGAAGTACAGGTATGCCAATCATAGATAAAGCTCCCATTAAAAATAATCCAGTTGTAAAAGGCATTTCCTTACCTATACCTCTTAATTTATCAATCTCTTTATGTCCTGTTTCTTCTATCATAGCCCCCACTGATAGGAATAGGGCAGATTTTGTTACAGCATGGCCTATTATGTGAAAGATTGCTACAGCAACTCCTAGCTCAGTGCCCATACCAATTCCAAGAAAAATATATCCCATCTGAGCTACACTTGAATAGGCTATAATTCTTTTTATCTTCTTCTGGAATATAGCCAAAACAGATCCTATGATCATTCCTGCACCTCCAAGTACTAAAATTATATTTAATACTGGAAACTGTCTTACAATTTCAAATCCAAAAGCTCTATATAAAACTTTAATTAGAAGTAATACAAAGGCTTTTAAAACTAGTGATGATAATATGGCACTAGATGAAGTTGGCGCACTTGAATGGGCATCTGGTAACCAGTTATGCAACGGAAACATAGCACTTTTTACTCCAAGTCCAATAGTGAAAAGCCCTAAGGTTATTAATATAGCTTTTGGATAATCTGCATATACCTTAATCAATTCATTGTGTACAAAAGTTATATTAAGCTGACCTGTCATAGAATATATAAAAGCTATTCCCATTAAGACAAGCCCAGATCCAAGGCAGCTCATAATTAAGTACTTTAACGTAGCTTTTATATTGTCTTTTTTATCTTTTACTACAATAATCCCACATGAAGCTAAGGTAGATATTTCTATAAACACAAAAGCATTGAAAAAATCATTAGTATAAACAATTCCTAATAGTGAACCTATTAAAATATTTATTAGTAGGTAATATAAAGAAACCTTATTTTCTTTTATGTCCCTATCAATGTTATAAACTGAATACCAAATAATCATCAAAGCCACAAAAGTGAAGAGAACTCCCATTACTACTTCAATATTTCCAATATAAAATTCAATTCCCATAGGTGGACTAAAATGTCCTACGTTATAATAAAATTTCCCTTCCTTTATAACATATATAGCAGTTATTATTGATAGGATAAAGCATGCAAACATAGATACTAAGCTCATAGTTTTTATAATTTTATTCTTTTTTATAACTAGCATAATAAAAGAAGAAATAAATAAAATAAGTATAATCAGTAATGGAAAACTCTTAGTAATCAATAGATTAATCCCCCTTCATCTTCATAATTTCATCTAATTCAATTGTTCCATATTTTTCATTAACCTTTATTGTGAGAGCAAGTGCAAATGCTGTTGTACTTACTGCTACAACGATTCCTGTTAGCATTAATGCTGTAGGCACTGGATTTATATATGCATTAACGCCTTTATAAGCTCCAACAATTATAGGTGCTTCTCTGTTTTCAATATATCCCTTTGCAATAAAAAACAAAAATACAGCTGTATCCATAATATTAAGTCCAATAATCTTTTTTATTAGATTACTATGTAGTAAGAGTGTAGCAAACCCTACACCAAATAGAATTATAGCTCCAGCTTCATAATAGTTTGTAAGTATTGATTCCATTTATATTTCTCCTTCATCAAATAGACTATAAAAAAAGTACATTGTTATAGCTACAATCGTTCCAACTAATATATTTAATGGCAGTAAAAATCCTCCACTTAATATTTTTCCCGGAGTGCCTAGGGGTGGCTGCGGTAAATTAAGATGACTGCCTCCAGATATAAAACTATATCCCTTTAATACTCCATACATGATTATTGAAAAACTTAATACGCTAACTAAATATTTATATCTTAATTTCTCTTGAGTTTTTTCTTTACCATATACAATCCTGAATAATATGAAACTAGCTCCAATAATTGTTCCTCCAGCAAATCCACCTCCAGGACTTAAATGTCCATTGAAAATAACATATATTCCAAAGATTTGTATGAATGGAATTATAACTTTGCTCACTTCTCTTAAAATTACATTTTTCATATAACTGCTCCTAACTAACACCTAATCTATTTTCTTTCTATCCTCTTTTAAAAGCATTATTACTATAATAGATGCCGTAAATAGAACACTCGCTTCCACAAATGTGTCAAAAGCTCTATAATCTAATATAATTCCAGTAACAATGTTTGTAGCTCCAGTATCTCTCACTGAATTTTCTATATAATACTTAGTTACTTCATTATTTGAAGGACTGTCTGCACTCCCAAACTTAGGAAGATCATTAAGTCCTAAAAGTAGTATTAAACTTAAACTAATTGTAAGTATGAACGCAATTAACTTTTTCATTTTTTAGCTCCTTTTACTCTTTTTAGTGTCAGCATAAATAAAAGAGTTGTAATTCCTGCTCCAACAGCAGCCTCTGTTATAGCAACATCTGGAGCATTCAACTGCTGCCAAAGAATAGCCATTATGAGGCTATATACCATAAATACAATAATAGCTCCCAAAATGTTTTTTATTACAGATACAGCAACGGAGGAACCTATTAAAAACAAAATCATAATTATGCTAAAAGCCTTCATTCCTATTCATCTCCTTATCATCTATTAACCCACATTCCTGCTCATATCTAGTTTTTGCAATTAAATGAGTAGCAGTAGGATTTGTAATCCAAATAAATAGGATAATTAACAGAAGCTTTAAACTCACTATATTGAATCCATTAAATACTATTAAAGCTGTTAAAGCTAGAATAGCTCCTAAAGTATCACACTTTGCCGCACTATGTGCTCTTGTAAGCATATCTGGAAATCTAAATAGCCCAATAGTTCCAATTAGAAAAAAGAATAAACTGCCCGATAACAAAATACTAATAATAGCTAATTTCATATATTCTTTCCTCCCCATTTTTTAATATAATTTGCTATAACTATAGACGCAATAAAACTTATGAGAGCGTACACTAACGCTACATCTATAAAATAAGTTTCATGTATTATAAAGGATATTATTAAAATCAATATTATAGTTTTAGTACCAATAACGTTTATAGCAATGAGCCTATCTCCAGGGGTAGGCCCTTTAACTGCTCTAAAAATGCATAAAAATATAGTTAAAGTTAGAAATAAACTAGCAAAGATTAATACTTTAATCATCAATTAAATCCTCCATTTTTAAAAGAATCTCTTCAAATTTTGAATTTACTAAACCGTCCACATATTCTTTCTTTAGACAGTGAACTGTTAACTCATCTCCAATCATCTCCAGCGTAAGTGTCCCAGGCGTTAAAGTAATAGAGTTAGCAAGCACAGTTCTGTAAAAGTCTGATTTCAATTTTGTAGTAAACGTTGCCACCTCAGGAGATATTTTTATGGATGGACTTAACACAATTGCTGCTACATGAATATTTGCTACTACAATTTCTTTTAACAATATCCATATATAGTTCATCCAGTATTTAATTTGCATATTAAATTTTATCAACCTTTTCTTGTACGTTTTTCCTATATAACTATTCTTATTTGCAAATAGTACAATGCTGCAAAGTAAAATTCCTATTATTAAACTCTCTAAACTTTTATTCTCAGATAGTATTGTCCAAAACAATATATACAATAAAATAACTTTAAAAGTCATTTTAAATACCCCCTTTTCTCGTTTCATTAACCTTATAAAGCAATATTTATGCCAACGATTAAGAATATAGAACATTTTTTTTGCTAGATGTTGATTTTAGCTAGGTTCAGGCCCTAAAAAAATCTCCAGACATAAAAAGGGATAATTACATTTTATGTAATTATCCCTTTTTATGTTTCACATCGGAACATTTTTCGGTTTTTTGCTTCTTTTCGTGTTCCATAAAGAAACACATGTTTCATTACGGAACACCTATTATGTTTCTTCTATATTATACCTTTTCATTTTTCTATACATAGTAGTCCTACCAATGCCTAGTGCTTTGGACGCTGCAGCAATATTACCACTATATTCCTGTATAGCTTTTTTTATATAACTCTTCTCCATTTCATCTAAAGTTACTAATTGTCTCTTATCTTCTGTATCTTGAGATAGTTCTTTACACTTAATATATGATGGTATATCCTTAGCTGTCAGTACTACATTATCATCTACGACATTCATAATTCTTTGCATTACATTTTGTAATTCTCTTACATTCCCTGGCCAGTTATAACTAAGCATACCTTTATAGAAGCTTTGTCCTACATTTTTTATTCTTTTTCCTGTGGATTTGCTAAATTTGCCTAAGAAATGATCTATAAATATTTTTATATCCTCTTTTCTCTCTCTTAATGGAGGAGTATATATAGGCATAACATTGATTCTATAAAATAAATCCCGTCTAAAATTTCCTAACTCTACTTCTTTTTTTAAGTCCTTATTGGTAGCTGCAATTACTCTTACATCTACTGGTATAACATCATGTCCACCTACTCTTACTACCTTTCTATCTTCAAGAACTCTAAGTAAATTCACTTGAACATCTAGTGGCATATCTCCTATTTCATCTAGAAATATAGTGCCTCCATCTGCTAATTCAAATTTCCCAGGATGTCCTCCCCTTTTAGCTCCAGTAAAAGCTCCTTCCATATATCCAAAAAGTTCACTTGAAACTAGTTCTCTTGGGATTGCTCCGCAGTTTAAAAACACAAATGGATACTCTTTTCTATCACTTTCATTATGGATTGCTTGGGCAAACATTTCTTTACCTGTACCACTTTCGCCTTGCAAGAGCACTGTTGTATCAGTATTTGCTGAGCTGGTGGCTAGCTTTATAGCCTTATTTATAGCATCACTTTTTCCAAGTATATCACTAAACGTAAACTTTGCATTGGCTCCTACTATTTTATTAACTAAACTATGAACCATTTTCATCTCTCTAAAAGTAATAACTACTCCTGCAGATTTCCCACCATTACTTAATTTAATTGGGGTTATGTTTGCAATACAAGTTTTCTTTCTACCATTTTTCGTCTTTAAGTAAACCTCTTCTTCCTCATATCTTTTTCCACTAGTGATACTGCGAATTATATCTGGTCTATTGTCTGTACTCAATATAGTATTAATATGTTTACCTATTATTTTGTTTTCGCTAAGGAGTAATAATTTACGGGCAAATCTATTTGCACTTACAATAGTCCCTTTATTATCCACTCTAACTATTCCCTCTGAAATAGATTCAGTTATTTGATAAAATCTCTCATTAATACCTTTAAGCTCACTATTATATTCTTTTAACTTCATTTCTTTTTCTATAGCTTCTGCCGCTGCTACAACCATCCCTAAGGTGTGAGGATGGACTAATCTATAACTTCCTGTTATACTTAATACACTTATTATATGTCCACTTTTATCCTTTATAGGACATGCAGATGATGTTAAGCCATGATACTTCTTTAAATAGTGCTCTCCCCCTACAACCTGTATAGGCTCTCCTGTAAGCAGCGAAAGTCCTATTGCATTAGTTCCTATTGTTTCTTCGCTTATATTATATCCATCACATAATCCCAGAGAATAATACATGTTTACTATTTTTTCTTCACCTATATTCTCTAAGACATAGCCATCTTTATCTGCTAATCTTATTATAAAATCAGTGTCATTAACAATTCTATAAAGGCTCTCCATAAATGGTTTTGCCGTTTCCAGCAATGGAATAAACTCGCTATATCTTTTCTTTAATTCCTTTTCATCTAACCTTATATAAAAATCTTCCGAAAGGGGATTCACACCATACTTTCTACTTCTTCTCCATGATTCAGCTATAATCTTTCTTATATTACTATCATCCAGCACTCCATTTGTGACAAACTTGTTCCATTTATTTATTATATTTTTATTACTGTCTATTACATTTCTAAAAGGCAAAAAAACCCCTCCATTGTACCTTTGTTTATTATGTTACTTTTTCCTAAATTCATTGTTATTGTTTTCTTTATCCTTTGAATTATACCAATCATTAGGATCTTTTATTTCAAAAGGAAATATATTAGGATTAAATTCATCTCCTGAGTCATCCATAGGCTTATCAAATATCTTAATAAATAAGACACATAAAATAATTCCTAGTATTATATAAATAATAACTCTCATTTCCTTCGCCTTCTTCCTTAAATATTTTATTAATATTATTATATCATAGTGAAAATATATGCAGTTAATATTAGTTGTTAAAAAAATTTTTAATTATTGAAGTATTTTTCATGGAACTCAGTTGTACACCCGTAATCAATTAATACAAGCTTTTTATCAAGTATTCCCCATGAACTAGTAGCTATTACATCCTCACTTAAGAGATCAAATTGATTAGCTAATATTAGAATATCTTTGTAAAAGTCATCTGATTTTATTTTTTTAATATCAATATTCTTAGTTTTTACTAAATGTGTCAAAGGTAAGGCTCTTTTCATAACTATCATATTAGGCTTATACCATAAAACTGGGCATAAATACTTTTTTAAGCTATCATGGCAGTTGCAATATATATAGTTTTCTACGCTGCATTGATAATCTCCGTCCTCATCTTTAGCTATTTTTATCACATAGTCTTCATTAATACCATAAACAATTCTTCCTAATCCTTCTCCTAAAAATTCAAAGTTCTTATAGATCTGAAATATATTCATTGAATATATTTTTTCAAAAAAATCTTCTGATAAATTCATATGCCATCTCTCCTTACACAGTTCTATATTCTAAGCACTTAATTAACCCCTATATTATTAATATGCTTGTCTATTTTCTATGTTCTATATTGTTATATTTATATGTTGCCATCTATTGTAAAAACTATTTTTTATTCTATGCTTGAATTATTAATTAAACAATAATATAATTATATCTAAATGCGATAACGAAATTCGATATATAATATAAATATAGGAGAGATTTATTATGCAAGATAAGATTTTAAGAAAATTTTTTCTTGGATTTATCCAAATACATATACTTCACCATGCCAAAAAAGAGCCTTTCTATGGCTCTTGGATGATTGAAGAATTACAAGAACATGGATATCAAATGAGTCCTGGCACTCTATATCCCATATTACATAACATGGAATCTAATGGGATATTGAAAAGAGAAGATCAAATTGTAGACGGTAAAATAAGGAAATACTATAGCATTACAGATGAAGGAATTGCTATTCTTGAAGAGGCTAAAGAGAAAGCTTTTGAATTATTTAAGGAAATTAAGGATTAATTGGAAAGGGGTATGTTAATGTTTGATTTAAATAAAGTTAAGTATAAAAATATATTAAATATTGATAATTTGTCTATTCCAGAAAAGAAGGTAACTTGCATTATTGGTCAAAGCGGTAGTGGTAAAACTACTCTCTTAAGACTCTTGAATAAATTGATAAGCTGTGATGAAGGTGAAATTTTCTTTAATGCTAAATCTCTAAAAGATATAAATTCTATAGACTTAAGGCGGGAAGTGGTTATGCTTCCTCAGGTTCCTGCAATTTTTCCTGGAAACATTAAAGACAATCTGGTAATAGGATTAAACTTTTCTGAGAAACCAATTCCTAAAGATGAACAGCTAACTGATATTTTAAACATACTAGGGCTAAATAAATCGCTTCATGAAAATGCAGAAAAATTATCTGGAGGTGAAAAACAGAGACTAGCTCTAGGAAGAGTCCTGTTAATGGATCCTAAAGTACTTCTTCTTGATGAACCATCTTCAGCACTAGATGAAAGCACAGAAAAAACTATAATTGAACAAGTAGTAAAATACATAAAATCAAATAATAAAACTCTTATAATGGTAACTCACTCCCCAAAAGTGGCAGAAGATTTTTCAGATAATATTATTAAAATTAGCAACGGTAAAATTGAGAAATAAAGGAGAAATTATTTATGGAAAATGTTATTAATCTTAGTATTCTTCAATTAGCTTCTGCCTACATATTTGTACTTATTCTACTACTTATTGTTAAATTAAAAGGAATTCCAAGAGAAAAAGAAATTCTTATATCAACTGTGCGTATGACATTACAATTGATACTAACTGGATATGTACTTGCCTACGTATTTGAAAATAGTCATCCATCATATACTATCATAGCTATTGTCTTTATGGAAATATTCGCTATATACAATATATTTAAACGTTCAAAATTAAATCTTTCTTCAAAAATGAAAAAAATAATTGCTATTTCAATGTTATTTGGTACCGTAACAAGCTTAGTTTATTTTTTATTTGTAGTTATTAGAATATCTCCTTGGTATAATCCTAGATATTTTATCCCTATAGGTGGTATGGTTGTAGGAAATTCTATGACAGGTATAACCCTTGGTGTAACTAGACTTGTAGACGGCATGACTAGCCAAAAAGATTTTATTGAAGCATCTTTAATGTTAGGTGCTACCCCAAAAGCAGCATCAAAGATGATTGTTGATAAGGCCTTTGATTCTGCAATTTTGCCAACAATAAATTCCATGGTTGGTATGGGAATTGTGTTTCTTCCTGGGATGATGACTGGTCAAATTCTATCTGGAATCTCACCTGTTACAGCCATTGAATACCAAATAGCAATTATGCTGGGTATACTAGGCAGCGTAGCTTTAACTGTAATACTATTTGTTCAATTAGGATATAAGACTTTTTTTAATGAAGAATATCAGCTAAATATATAAACATAGTACTTATAATACATTAGTTATACTTTGGATATACCAAAACCCTGATTGTAGAGAATCTGCTCTATAATCAGGGTTTTTTAATATATCATACTAAAACTAATTATAAAATTTATCTAAATATATTGATTTTTGATTAATATATGTTTATAATCTATAATAAACATAGTAATCCTATAGGAATAGTATAATTAACTTTGATCAAATAAATTTTATTAGGGAGGCAGACATGAATTCAAATTATGTTATTTTAATAATATCTTTATTGCTTTTAGTCTTTTTACACTTTTTAAAAACAAAAAAAGTTAGCTTTGGTAATAGAGTTCTTATAGCTCTTGTTTTAGGTGTAGCCGTGGGTGCTATATTTAAAGAAAATGCTCAAATAATAGAGCCAATTGGATTAATATTTGTTAGATTGATTAAAATGTTGGTAATTCCTCTTGTAATTACTGCTATAATCTCAAGCATAACTTCACTCGATAGCCCAGAACAGTTAAAAAGTATAGGCTCCAAAACCATTGGCCTATTATTACTTACTACAGCTATAGCAACAGTTATTGGTGCTATAGTAGGACTTATTATAGATCCAGGAGCTGGGGTACAGTTTGTAAAAGATTCATCTTTTACAGTACGTGAAATACCTTCATTTACAAAAGTACTATTAGATATGGTTCCAATGAATCCAGTATCCGAAATGGCAGACGGAAAGATTATTCCAGTTATTATATTCTCAATCTTTATTTCAGTTGCTATTATAATTGAGGGCTCAAAAAAACCTGAATCAGTAAAACCAGTAAAAGATTTTATTGATTCCTTTTCAAAAATTATGTTTAGAATAACTAAAATGGTAATTAAATTAACTCCATATGGAGTGTTTGGATTAATGGTATCTGTATCTGCTAAATATGGGCTTTCAACTTTAATTCCTCTTGGAAAAGTTATCTTAGCAGTTTATATAGCTTGTGCACTTCACATGATAATAACTTACGGAAGCCTTTTAGCTTTTGTTGCTAAAGTTAATCCTATACGCTTCTTTAAAAAGGTTTATCCTGCACAGGTAGTAGCCTTTACGACAAGAAGCAGCTATGGAACTCTTCCAGTAACTTTGAAGGCGTTAACTGATAGAGTAAAAATTTCCGATAAAATAGCTAGTTTTGCAGCTCCAATGGGTGCTACAGTTGGAATGAATGCCTGCGGTGGATTATATCCAGCTATAGTAGCAATTTTTGTTGCTAGAGTGTTTAATATAGAATTAACTATGCTTCACTATATAATACTAGTTGCTACAACTACCTTATCTTCTATTGGAATTGCAGGAGTTCCAGGTACAGCATCTATTGCTACAACTGTTGTATTGACAAGCTTAGGACTTCCTGTAGAAGGAATAGCTATGGTTCTTGGTGTAGATGTGATAATTGATATGGCAAGAACAGCAGTTAACGTAACGGGTTCTTCAGTAGTTGCTCTTTTAGTTGCCAATTCAGAAGGCGAATTTGATAGAAAAGCCTTTAATTCTGATATTGATGATGATTTAGAGCTAAATATGTAGTCAAAACCTTAACTGCTCGAATATTATGTTAGTAATTCCCCCATATATAAAACCGCTAGGAATAAATTATTTATTTTCTTATCCTAGCGGTTTTTTTAATTTAAAAATTATTTCTCATGGATGTATAATGAAAAATAGCTTTTATCCTTGCTGTAATTTCTATTGTACCAGCTTCTATGGGAGTTACTGTGCTTGCTGCTTTTAATGATTCTCTTTCAATAATAGGAACATATTGGCTTCCTTCTTCTTCGATACTTATTGGAGTTTCATTAATTACAACTCCTAATGTATTTTCTACAACCTGAGCTTTTTCTATAGCATCCTTAATAGCAAGCTTTAGTGCTTGGTTATAGTATAAAGATGGATTAGCAACAGTAAAATTGATTCCTCTTATTGTATTTGCTCCGCTTTCAACTGCAGCATCTATTATCTCTCCAGTTTTATTTATATCTCTTATAGTGACTACTATGGTATTTGTAACTCTATATCCTCTAAAAACTTGTTTCCCATCAACATAATCATATTCTATGTCTACATTATAGCTTTGAGTTTGTATGTCTCTCTCATTAATTCCCATTGCCTTTAATCTATTAATTAAACTATTAGTTTTTAACGCATTTTCTTCTTGAACAGTTTTTAATTCCTTACCTTCTGTTATTACCCCTAGTGTTAAAATTGCTATATCCGGCTTTGTCTTTAAAGTTCCTTTCCCATTTAATTTAACAGAATTACTATGTTTATATTTGTCTTGCTGGTATCCACTATACATATCTCTATATTCTCCTATATTAGAAAAATACATGCTTTTATTCTCCTCTTCTAATCTCTCTCCTCAATATAATATTAAACTGTATGTATGCAGGTGCTAACTTAATATCTATAAGTTTATTTATTATATCTCTTCCTTAGAGCAACTATATAATATATAAAAAAATGGTACCTCAAAAGTTATTTTTGAGACACCATTTTTTATTGATTTTGTTTTAAATGAATGTTGATTTTTACATTCATTTAAAACTTTCCATTAATATGTTAAGGCTGTTTTAAAGATTGTTGTCAACAATCTCTTAAATCATAGCCTATTTATTAATTTTAAACGAACTCTTTAGGGATACTATTCTATTAAATACTATCTTATCTTTAGTTGTATGCTTAGGATCCACATTGAAATATCCATGTCTGAAGAATTGGAATTTATCTTCTGGTTTTACATTCTTCATGTTTGGTTCTATAAACCCTTGTATTACTTGTAATGAATTTGGATTTACTTGATCTAAGAATGTTTTTCCTTCTTCATTCTCATCATCTAAAATTAAAGGCTCATATAACCTAAATTCTGCTGGCAATGCATGCTTAGCATCTACCCAGTGAATAGTTCCTTTAACCTTTCTTCCTGTAAAGCCACTTCCACTCTTAGTTTCAGGATCATAAGTACAATGTATTTCTACTACATTTCCATTTTCATCTTTAATTACATCAGTACATTTTACAAAATAGGCATTTTTCAATCTAACTTCATTTCCCGGAAATAATCTAAAATATTTCTTTGGTGGATTTTCCATGAAATCTTCTTGTTCAATATATATCTCTCTAGAGAATGGTATCTCACGTGTTCCCATTTCAGGCTTATCTTGATTATTTTCTGCCTCTAGCATTTCTACTTGACCTTCTGGATAATTTGTTATAACCACCTTTAATGGTCTTATTACAGCCATTGTTCTAGGAGCTTTGTCATTCAAATCTTCCCTTACAAAGTGCTCTAACATTTGAGCATCTACTAAACTATTACTCTTAGCTACACCTATTTCTCTACAGAAGTTACGAACTGCCTCAGGAGTGAAACCTCTTCTTCTCAATCCAGCAATAGTTGGCATACGAGGGTCATCCCATCCATCAACATAGTTTTCTTCTACTAGTTGCTTTAATTTTCTTTTACTCATTACTGTATTTGTTAAGTTTAATCTTGCAAACTCAATTTGTTGAGGTTTGCTTTCCATCTCGCATTCTCTTATTACCCAGTCATATAGTGGTCTATGGTCTTCAAATTCTAATGTACATATTGAATGGGTAACTCCTTCAATAGCATCTTCAAGAGGATGTGCAAAATCATACATAGGATAGATACACCACTTATCTCCTGTATTATGATGCTCTGCATGAGCAATACGATATATTATTGGATCTCTCATATTTATATTAGGAGATGCCATATCTATTTTAGCTCTTAACACCTTTTCTCCATCTTTGAATTCGCCCTTACGCATGCGTTCAAATAAATCTAGATTTTCTTCTACTGTTCTATTTCTAAATGGACTTTCTTTTCCTGGTTTAGTTAAAGTTCCTCTGTATTCTCTTATTTCCTCTGGTGATAAATCACATACATATGCTTTGCCTTTTTTAATCAAAACTAAGGCACGTTTATACATTTCTTCAAAATAATTAGAAGCAAAATATAATTCATCCCACTCAAAACCTAACCATCTAACGTCTGCTTTAATAGATTCCACATATTCTGTGTCTTCCTTTAATGGATTAGTATCATCAAAACGTAAATTTGTTTTACCATTGAATTCATCTGCTAATTCAAAATTTAAAACTATTGATTTTGCATGACCAATGTGTAAATATCCATTTGGTTCTGGTGGAAAACGAGTTATTATTTCTTTATGTTTTCCCGATTCTAAGTCTTCAATAACAATATTTCTTATAAAGTTTGACGAACTGCGTTTATCCTCCATATTTGTTACCTTCCTTTTCTATTGGTTAATCTTTATTTTTCCTCTACATTGAATTAAATATATCACAAAATCTTCATTTTTTCTACTTTCAGTATAAAATTCTCACTCTATTAACCCTTATATTCACTTATTTTTGGCAAAAAACCTTTAGGTATTCTAACTATTTAGCTTTTCCCATGATATATTAAATGCTTTTCTCCATATAGTTACATTTGCAATAACCATTATTACCATATATAAATATATTCCATAGACAAATAATGTAGCCAAGTAATGTATTCCTGCTAAAGCACCAAGCAGAATCATAAGAGGAATTATAACTAGTCCTTCACTTTGCTGAGCTGCTTCGTAACTTTCAGAAAAAGGTAATGCTTTTTTTAAGAACTTAAAACAAATTACTATAAAAAATAATATATTCAAAAATACTACAATTAAATCTGGAAATATCCTAACTCCAAATAGTGCAGTAAATATTATAGACTCAATAATGTATATAGGAAGTAGCAATCTAATAATAAATGCTTTCAATGTTCCTTTAAATATAGATGTTATATTCTTAACTGGTGCAGTTTTATAAATCCAAGCTCCTTTATATTTTCCCGAATACTTCATCATCATAACTACTGTTGGAAGTAATAATGCACAGAAGTATATATTCAAGTACATCTTACTGGCTCCAATGCTATCTAACCCTCTATCTCGCAGTTCATTAAATATAAATATAAATGGAAAAATAAGAGCAAATCCCAATGATGGATATACTTTAAGTTTAAAATCTCTTTCATTTTTAACCATATCAGAAGCAAATTTGAAAAAAACTCTTTCTTCTTTGCTTGAACAAACCACATTTGATATTCCATGAAAAAATCTCTTGTTTTCTTTTTTAACCTTTTCACTATTGTTGTTTAGTTTCTGTAGATTTCTTTCAAATGTTGGTATTAGCTTCACATATATAACTATTGAAAGTATTGGTACAAGTACTGCAAGTATTGAAAACACTATAAAATATATGCTCTTATTACCTTTTAGTATTAACTCAAAAGGAGCACCAAACCATATAGGAACTATAAAGTACTGCCACCATTTTGGGCTAAAAACTATATTTAAATCCACAAGATTAAATAATCTTCCTAGTAACTGATATCCTACAGTTATAACTATTGATAGAGATATTTGAACATAATTTATTATATCCTTTAACTTTTCTCCATCAAAAAACTTTAAGATTAATAAATATAGTAGAGCCGTTAACACTACTATAAATAGGTCCATAAGTATTATTTCTAGCAGGAATACTATAAAAAATAGTACTCCCCGTTTTACTAATGACGCTATTAGGGCAGGCCCTGAAATAGCAATAGTAATTGAAAGCATATAGATAAGTACGTGGATAATTTTTGCCATACTTAAAGTTTTGTTGTCTACTGGTTTTGAAAATATAATATTCTTATCTCTTATATCTAAAAGTACAGAAGAAAAATCAGAAATTAAAGAAGTCATAACCATAAACATTAGTATCCCAAAGGCGAGGCTCATTTGAAATATATAGTTTTTCCCCATTATAACAAAGGGAATCATAATTATTCCTAGTAACCCATAAAACCATAGAGACTTCATAAAATTATTTTCATCTTTATTTTCTTTGTTATTTTTCTTTTTCGACGAATCGCTTATTATAGTAGGAACTCTTCTCCCATCCATAATGAGCTTTACTTGGAGTATCTTTCTCATTATATGGTAGTCTACTCCAAGTTTTTCAAAGAAGCTTCTAAATCTATCTAAAAACCTTAACGCCTTAAAGTCCTTCATATTACTGCACCCCTTGAACTATAGATACAAATTCTTCAGCTATTGCTTTATGTTCATTAAATCCAGTAAGCTGATTAAATATCTCTTCTAGTGATCCTTCCTTACATTTGCCCTTTAGTTCCTCAAAACTTCCATCAGCTACTATTTGTCCACCATTAAGTAATACTATTCTATTACTTATCTTTTCAACTACATCCATTATATGAGATGAGTAGAATATAGTTTTACCCTGTGCAGCTAGTTCAGCTAATATTTCCTTAACCACCATAACACTGTTAGCATCAAGTCCGCTTAAAGGCTCATCTAAGAATAGTATATCAGGGTTGTGTAAAAGACTTGATATTATTAATACCTTCTGTTTCATGCCTTTAGAATAAGATGTTATCCTGGAATCATATACCTCATCTATTCCAAATATTTTCATAAGCTTGTGAGCTTTCTTGTCGGCTTCATCGTAATCTAATCCGTATAGTTCACCTATAAAGGTTAAATATTCTCTTGCAGTAAGGTTGTCATATATTTCTGCAACCTCAGGAACATATCCTATTTTTCTTTTATACTCTATGCTTTTATTTGATATATCTTCTCCTAGGATTTTTACTTCTCCTGTATATCCTGTTACTAACCCTAACATTATTTTTACTGTAGTGCTTTTGCCAGCCCCATTAGGGCCTATATATCCTATGATTTGTCCCTTATATACCTGTAAATTTACGGCCTTTAGCACTTGCTTATTTCCAAAGCCCATTCTTAAATCATTTATAGTTATTATAGGCTCTTTTATATATTCCATAAAATCACTCCATTTTTTCAATATACCATAAATGTTACCATAATTTATCAGAAACAAAAAGATACCTACCTTAAAGTTCTATATAAAAAAGGAGATTAGCCTTAGCTATTCTCCTTTTTAATGTGCTAAACATAGCCTTTTATTTAATAAGTCTTGATAAAGCTTTAAATTCTGGTGTTCCTGATTTTTTCATTAAATCAAATAGAATAGTCTCTGTATTTACAACTACAGCTCCCATGTTTTTCATTAAATCTAAGCCATTTTTATAGTTTTCCTTGGTTCTTGAAGCTACTCCATCAGATACTACAAAAACCTCATATCCTAAACCAATTAGGTCTCTTACTGTTTGAAAAACGCAAATGTGAGTTTCTGTACCTGTAACAATAATTTTCTTTCTTCCTGTTTCTTTAAATGCAGCAACTATCTTCTCTTCTGCACAAGCTGAGAAGAAATTTTTTTCAAGTTTTAATGCATTCTCTAATCCTGCATTAACTTCTTCAACTGTTCCTCCCAATCCCTTTGGGTATTGTTCTGTAACCATTATGGGCATATTCATTTCTTTAGCTGCTGAAACTAGAATATTTATCTTTTCAATAACTTGTTTTCCGTATTTCATAGCTGGGACTAATTTTTCTTGAACATCAATTATTAACAAAGAAGATTCTTCTTTAAGTAAAGTAAATTTATTCATAATCAGCCACCTTTCCTTATTATTAGAACTATTCTACCAAAAGTATTTGAAGATAACTAGTATTATTCAACAATTATTTTTACGAAATTTTAAAAAAATACATTTACCTACTATCATTATCTACAAAATAAAAAGGAAATAGTCTTAGCTATTTCCTTTATTTAATGATAATCACTTTACAGAAGCATAATAATTGATTAAGCTGCCTGCCAAAATAATCTCTTTTTCATCTTTAGTAAGATTATTAATATGAAGAATAATCTTTCTATTTCCTTTACTGCTGATAACTTCAGCTTCAATATCACTTTGGCTATTTTTAATTGCCTCTCTTATTCCTTTTACAAATATATACTCTCCCACTTCAAAATCTGGATCTACCGATGCAGCAATAGTAAATGGGATCATTCCCCAGTTTATAAGATTGCTCCTGTATCTCTTAGTAGCATACTCCTCTGCAATATTTGCAAAGCCCCCTAAAACCTTTTGACAAGAAGCTGCCTGTTCTCTTGCTGAGCCATCTCCAGGCTTTACAGCATAAATAACACTTCCTATCTGGGTATTTTTAATTATATTTTCTAATACCTCCTGTGAGGTATCTTCTTTTCCAATAATTCTATTAAATACTTCTTTCAATTCTTTGATACTACTATCCCTGTCCCTATTTACAAAAGCCTGCCTAGCTTTTTCTAATGCTTGAATATCTTTCGCCCTATTAACGTAATTAGGGTCTTTTCTTGATAGCGTAAATTCTGCAAGCTTTAAAGGATTTGAACGATAAGATGATGTTTCACCAGATGGTATTAATTCATCTGTTGTAGTAACAGGATCCTTAATGACAGAAGCTAACTTTAATAGAATATTGTCTGTTAACGGCTGCATTTTCGGCCAATCTGCAATATTAGGGCCATATTTTAATTCACTTTCACCCATAGACTTATTAAAACCGTAATATACTCTATTTTTGTATACTGTATCATTAAAACTATATTCTATATGCTTATCAGTAATATCAATTTCAGTAGCTGGTGTTAAAAATCCCCCACTTGCAGCTGTAGCAGCAATTGATAATGCATCCATTAAAGCTACAGAAGCTATTTGTCCTGTGCTAGGTTTAGAACCCTCTCTATTTGGGAAATTTCTTGTTGTATGTCTTATGCTAAGTCCATTATTTGATGGTACATCTCCAGCTCCAAAGCAAGGCCCACAAAATGCTGTTTTTACGGTAACTCCTGCTTCAAGTAACTTTCCTATAGAACCTTCTTTTATAAGTTCCATATATATTGGCTGACTTGCAGGATATACACTGAAATTAAAATAATCATTGCCAACAGAACTATTACTTAATATTTCAGCTACCTTAACTATATTTTCATAGCTTCCGCCAGAACACCCTGCAACTATTCCCTGGTCTACTTTAATCTTTCCATCTACAATCTTATCTCTAAGGTTAAACTTTATATTTGGATTGTCTATTTGCTTTTGTCCCTCTGCCTCTACACTTCTTAAAATCTCTTCAGCATTTGCATTAAGTTCAGAAATACTAAATACATTGCTTGGATGAAATGGTAGAGCAATCATAGGCTCTATCTTACTTAGATCTACTTTGATAAGACCATCATAATATGCTATATCACCAGGTTCCAATTCGCAATAGTCTTTTAAACGTCCGTGACTGTAGTAATACTCCTTAACCTTATTATCTGTACGCCAAATAGAGCTTAAGCAGGTTGTTTCTGTTGTCATAACATCAATACCACATCTAAAGTCAACAGATAAGTTTGAAATTCCAGGTCCCACAAACTCAAGAATTTTGTTTTTAACAAAACCTTTATTGAAAACTGATCCAATTATAGCAAGGGCCACATCTTGAGGGCCTACTCCTAATTTAGGCTTTCCTTCAAGATAAACTGCTATAACCTCTGGGAAGTCAATGTCATAAGTCTTTCCAAGGAGTTGTTTTACAAGTTCAGGTCCTCCTTCACCAATTCCCATGGTTCCAAGAGCCCCGTATCGTGTATGGCTATCTGATCCTAAAATCATACTTCCACAAGAGGTCATCATCTCCCTCATGTACTGATGTATTACAGCCTGATGTGCAGGCACATATATTCCGCCATATTTTTTAGCTGCTGAGAGACCAAATATGTGATCATCTTCATTTATAGTTCCTCCAACTGCGCAGAGACTATTATGGCAGTTAGTTAAAACATATGGTATTGGGAATTCTTTTAAGCCACTCGCCTTGGCAGTTTGTATAATTCCAACATAAGTAATATCGTGTGAAGCCATGGCATCAAATTTTATTTTTAATCTTTCTTCTTCATCAGATTTATTATGCTTCATTAAAATGTTATAAGCTATTGTATTTTTATGTGCTGCTTCTGCATTAATAAGTTTATTTAAATCAGCTGCAGCTTCTCCTATACTTTCTAACTGATAGTTTACGCTATCTAAAGAAATTTGATTTTCGTAGCCTAATATATTTTCACCTTTATAAAGATATACACCTTTATCAATAATTTCTACCATAACTTACCCACCCCTTATATTTTAAGGTCTACTATACTTGTTTTGACCGTACTTAACTTTTCATGTATTATTATATCAAAAGATAATATATATAAATAATATTTAAAATATATGCTATTTATATGAATAACATATAAATCTTCTTTTAGGAGTGTTATTTTTATGGATATTAGACAGCTTAAATATTTCCTTACTATTGCTGAAGAAGGAAGCATATCAAGAGCAGCTGAAAAGTTACATATGGCTCAGCCTCCACTTAGTCAACAATTAAAACTTCTTGAGGAGGAACTAGGGGTAAAATTAATGGAGAGAAGCACTAGAAAGCTCCAATTGACAGACATAGGCAAAATGCTCCAGCATAGAGCTAAACAGATATTAGAATTAGTAGATACAACAATAAAAGAAGTTAAAGATATTAGTGAAGGTCTTCAGGGAACCTTATCTATTGGAACTGTATCATCTGCTGGAGCAACTCTTTTGCCAGAGAAAATTCATAGTTTCCACAAAAAATATCCTGGTATAAACTTTGAAATATTAGATGAGGATACTTATAAAATAATAGACCTGCTAAATAAAGGTGTAATAGATATCGGTATTATAAGAACCCCCTTTAATCTTGAAAATTTTGAATCTATATGCTTGCCAAATGAGACAATGATAGCTATTAGCCGCAATATTACCTGGAAAGATGAACAAGAATCAATATATTTAGCCGATTTAGTTAATAAACCTTTGATAATACAGAGAAGGTACGAAGAAGTAATATTAGAATTATGTCATAGTGCTGGTTTTGAACCTAGGATACTTTGCAGAAGTAATGATGTGAGAACAGTATTGTTATGGGCAAGTACAGGTTTAGGCATATCTATTGTACCTAAAGCTTGTATAGATCTTCTTCCAGATACAAACTTACAGTATATAGAAATAGCTGAACCATCTTTAAAAGTAGGCACAGCTATAATATGGCCTAAAACCCGTTACATGTCCTCCGCTGCTAGACACTTTTTAGAAACTTTTAATCTATAACTAAAACTCAAGTAATTAAGCTTCTTATTCCTAGCTTAACTTTTTTTCTTTACAATAAATAAGTTAAATATTATCAAAGCTATTATTATAAGTAATAATTTATACTTTCCTGTTGCAAAACTTCCCTTAATTAAACTAAAAAGGTATAGTTCTTTAGTATATCTGCCTTTAGTAACGTACTCCATAAAATAGTAGCCAAAGCAGACCAGATATGCTGATGAAATATTATCAATTAAATTTACTATAGTAAAACCAAGCATGCCTAAAAAGGCAGCAGATATCCATGTTCCAAAAGTAATCTCCCAAAGATTAAAACTACTTCCTTGGATTTTGGCTAAGACCATTAATCCAAGTATCATTAAAAATATTAAAATCATCATAATTATAATACGCTCTAAAAGTGTCTTAACATAAGGCTTTTTTCTTATATATATTACTTCTCTAATGTTATCCTTATTTTCAATATTGGCCAAGTAGGGAATTAATATTATACCTATTATTGAAATATACAATTCTCCAATCTTAGCTACAGTTTTATAATCTAGCAATTTAAGACTAGCTATTATTGGTATCAATATAATAAACCCAATAGCTGCTAAAAAATTCAGATTTAAGATTATCTTAAAATTGTATTTTAAAGTGCTCATATATGCTGATATTAAATGAGATTTTCCCTCATTATAATACTCTGTCTTATCTTCTTTTACATTACTTAATGTATTCACCTACAGCACCTCTTTTCTTTGACCATACCAAGGATGCTATTAAGGCTAATATAGCAGAAACTGCAATATAAAACACTCTATTAATAGCTATAGTTTCACTCCATTTAATGTAATTCGAATAATCTCCAAAAGTATTAAACCTAATAATAAATTTACTTAAAGAATAGTTTCCGCTTAATGGAGTTAAAGAGCTAATCCATAAGATGAACTGTATAGGTATAGCTATTATTCCATTGTTAAAAATAACTGAGATTAACATACCTACTGCAGCGGTAAATAGTACGGTTGGGGTTACCCACCAAATTGTATACTTAAAAAAGGCTAACATATCAATATTATAGTTATTAAAATTTCCTATCCTGTAAAAAATAAAAGTTGAATAGGATGCAAACATAAAATATGGTATTAATACAGCTGTACATAGAGCAGTATATTTGGATAATATATACGTATATGCGGAAACACTTCTACTGCAAATCAATTCCTGCATTTTGCTTCTTTTGTCCTTTATAAGTATAAAAGCTGCAAGAAACACTGGAAAAAATCCAGCTGTAATCCCCATATAGTCTGCAAATACTCGTCCTTCTGCATTAGTTAACTTGTCCTTTTCTAAAAGTTCTTTATAGTCTTTAAGAGCATCTTCATAGGTCTTTGGTTCATTAAGTACTGTATGCCTTCTCTTTTCTCCATAATATGTTGAACCACCTAGTTTTTTATCTAGATCCTCCATAATGTTCAAATATTGCTCATAAGATACCTTTATTAAATTTTCATCCTTATTATTAAGATACTCATCTGATGCTATACTTTCCATGGCATCTTTTATATATTGTTTTTCATTTTCATCTAATTTTACTGTTACATTTAACATTAACTTTTCCTTATATATACTTCCACTTTCATAGTCTCTATACAAATTCATATACATTTCCCTAATTTCTTTTTTAGGATCTGTTATATCCTTACTCCCATATCCTAGCATTCTTTCCTTATCATTAAGTCCACTTGGAGCAATCGGTTTAAAATTTTTTGTAGTACTAGGTGGTGAGAATTGAGTAAAGTAGAAAAGTCCAACAACTATTATAAAGATATAGAAAGTAATATTTTTAAATATATACTTTAATTCTTTTTTAAATAAATTCCAGAACACCAATTACACCCCCCTCATAAGCTTCATATAGGCATCTTCAATGGAAGGTTTAACAGCTTCTGCATTTTCAAAGGGTTTATTCTCTGAAATTAATCTTAGTTTGATTAAATTTCCTTCTGAAACTGTTGATATTATTGGATATTTATTTCTTACTTCATCAAGCTCATCCCTATTAATATTTGATGTCCAAACATACCCTTCTGCATTTTCTAACAATTCCCTAACCTTACCTTTATACAATAACTTGCCTTCGTTTAAAATAGCTAAATTTTCACAAGTAAATTCAACATCTTCTACTATATGAGTTGATAAAATAACAATTCTTTCCTCTGAAAAATCCCTTAAAAGATTTCTAAATCTTATTCTTTCCTCTGGATCCAAGCCTGCAGTTGGCTCATCTACTATTATAATTTTAGGACTATGAAGTATAGCCTGTGCAATACCAAGTCTTCTTTTCATTCCTCCGGATAGAGCTTTAACCTTAGTATTCATATAGTTTTGAAGATTAACCTTTTCAAGTAAATATTCTATTCTCTCTTTCCTAAATTTCTTGTTTTTCATACCTGACAAAAGTGCTAGATAATCTAATGCTTCATACACAGACATAGTGGGATAAATAGAAAAATCCTGAGGAAGATATCCTACTATTTTTCTTATTTCCTTTTGATTATCTATATCTAAATTACCAATCTTTATACTTCCTTCCGTTTTAGGTATCAATGTAGTCAATATCCTCATTAGAGTTGTTTTTCCCGCTCCATTAGGTCCTAGAAGTCCAAACATACCCTCTTCAATATTTAAATTAATTCCCTTAAGTACATCTTTATTTCCATAAGATTTTTTTAAATTGTCTATTATAATATTCATGATATAAACCGCTCCTCCCTATATTCATAGAAACATGCCAATGCAAGTATAGTTATAGATATAATCCATACAGCTTGAAAATCAAATTTTGTAATTTTCATTATAAAAATACCTAATGCAGCCATTAGTATTGAAGCTATAATAATCTTTATTCTTCTCGTTCTTATCTTTCTGCAGTTTTCCTTAACAAGTTCTTCTTCATCTCTTAAATATTCCAAATATCTTGTCTTTGCCCAAACCCCTTGTAAGAAATCTTCATCATTCTTTGATATATACTTCAATACTATCCCTCCTCTTTAAGTAGCCCTTTTAATTTTTGCCTTGCCCTATATATTAAAACCTTCGTCTGAATTAAGTTTTTTCCCATGATCTTAGCTGCATCCTTATAACTAAACTCCTGAAAATCTATTAGATAGATAATTGTTTTATAATCATCTTTTAGTATATTAATTTTTTCTTTAATAACTTTTCTCTGTTCCTTTTGTAATATAATATTTTCAACTTCCTGCGGGGCAGTATTCTCAGGAATTCTGTCTAAAGGTATATCATGATTTTTTCTTATATAATCAATGCTTTTATTTCTCAGTATTGTAAACAAGTATGTCTTAAATTTGTATTTTTCATTATACCCTCTTTTATAAACGTAAATATACGCAAAACTCTCCTGTGCAATATCTTCTGCTATATGGTAGTCATGTACAAAACTTTGACAAAAACTTATAGCACATTCTCTATATTTAATAACAAGCTCCTCAAAGCTCCTTTTATCTCCTCTTTTAAAGTTTTGCATTAACTTTAAGTCTTCCTGCATCTTCTCCCCCCTTGCCAATACCTGAAGTTCCTTAAGCTATGGCCATAACCTTCATATGCTTCCTTGGTTTTCTGAACAGAATATTAAATTTAAATGTATACACTACTTATTCGAATATGCTTAATAAAAGTTACACCTATTCTCTAGAATTGTTTATTTTTATAAAAATAAATAATTTATAATTTCATATTAATACAAACAGTATTGGAAAAACATCTTTGTTAAACGTATTATTTGAATAATTAAGCTTCAATTATAAGGTTCATTAAGTTTACCGTTTGGAAAAAGCATCATAAAATGGTACAATCTCATCTATAAAAGAACTGTTATAAAAATATGATAGTTCTCATGAGAGATGATAGAAAAAGGAGAATTTAAAATGTGTGAAAAAGCATTAGATCATTTTATTACTTTAAAAGAATATATATCTGAAAAGGAATATAAAGAAATAATTCACCTTGAGAAACTTTGTAATTTAAAGGACAAAACTAACCTAAAGTTAGAATTAGACTATAAGCTAAATATCTGTAAAAATTCTGATAAAGGATTAAAAAACATCAATGAACTTCTCTATTATGTAGATAATGTTTTAGTTGCATACCTTGGTATCTCAAGCTTTGGAGGTAATATAGGTGAAATTAATGGTATGACTCATCCTGATTGGAGAAGGAAAGGATTATTTAAGAAGCTTTTTGAACTTGCTGTGGATGCATGTAAAAATGAAAGATTTAATAAGCTATTATTATTGTCAGATGGTAAATCTAACTCTGGAATTGAATTTATAAAAGCTATGGGAGGAGAATACGACTTTTCAGAGTATAGAATGGAACTGCTTAATACAACTTTCTCAGAGGATGTAAGTTCTATTAATCTAAGAAAAGCAGATAAGTCTGATGCCAAAGAAATAGCGAGGCAAGATGCAATATTCTTTAACGCTACAGAAGAAAGTGAGAGTTTTCCTGTGGAATATGAACTTCCAAATCAAGTCTCATATGTGATTGAACTCAATGAGAAAATTATCGGAAAAATTAAAGTTGAATATATTGATAATTTAGCTTTTATATTCGGATTCGGAATATTACCTGATTTTAGAGGTAATGGCTATGGTAAAGCAGCTCTAAAGAGAGTTATAAATTTAATAAATAAAAAAGGCATATACAATATAGAATTAGATGTGGAATGTAAAAACAATACTGCACTAACTTTATATAGAGCTTGTGGTTTTGAAGGAAAGTCTGTAATGAATTATTATAAGTACAGTATTGCATTTTAACTCAAACATAGTGAAATTTATAAGTAAGTTGTTGTGAAGCATTAGGAAAAGATTTTGATACTTTTAAGCATTTTCAGCTTTCATATTTCCCCTTAGTCCTTTCCTATAAAAAATCATCATAAGTACTGCCGCTATAAGCGCCATAATTGCTCCATAATAAAATGGTGCTCTGTTATTAACATTATCATAAAGCAGTCCTGCAATGACACTGGCTGGAAGAAGAGTCATTCCTATAAGGCAATTATAGATTCCAAGACCTGTACCCCTTTTATTTTTATCAATCAAATCTGAAACTAGTGCTTTCTGTATACCATCAGTAGTAGCACTATAGAGACCATAAAGGGCAAATAATAATATTACTGAAACCTGGCTATTTGTCCTTCCAAATCCAAAATATATTAAAGAATATAGTAAATACCCGAATATAATGAGCTTTTCTCTGCCTATCTTATCTGATAATGTTCCTGCAGGTACTGCAAAAATTACCGATACAGAGTTAAATATAAGATACATTATTGGAATAAATGTATCACTTATTCCTACATCAGTTGCCTTAATTAATAATAATGCATCTGTTGAATTACCTAGAGTGAATATAAATATTATTACAAGAAAAAAATAGTATTTATTTGAAAAATCTTTAAATTTTATTTTGCCTAACAGTTCACTTTTATCTCTTTTAGCTTCCTGTACGAAATAAATAATAGATGCTAATCCTAGTAAAGCAGGTATTGCAGCTACTAAAAATACTCTTCTATAATCTCCCGGGAAAAGTGTCAAAATTCCAAATGCTAACAATGGTCCTACTATAGCTCCACTGTTATCCATAGCTTTGTGAAAGCCAAAGCTCTTACCCTTTGTCTCCTCTGTGGATGAAGCTACCACTAAACTATCTCTTGGAGCTGTCCTAACCCCTTTTCCAACCCTTTCTGTAAACCTAATAATCAATACCTGAAGTGGCGAAGTAACAAATGCAAATAAGGGGGAAAGAATAGCTGTAAATGCATACCCTATTATCATGAAAGGCTTATTCTTACCAATCTTATCGCTCCACCAGCCTGATAATGCTTTTAGTGTAGATGCAGTGCTCTCTGCAATTCCCTCTATTAGAGAAAGCTCCGTCTTTGTTGCTCCTAATGTCATTAGAAATAATGGCATGATTGCATATATCATCTTGGTAGTGGTGTCCGTTAAAAAGCTGGTAATTCCCACAAAGAAAATATTTGAATCAAATCCTAAAATACTTTTAGCTTGTTTTTCACTTTCAACCACTTTATTTTCCTCCCTTATAACTCTATATTGTAATATGTAAATTTACTCTATTTTCAAATAAGTAATCTACTCTTTAATAAGTTCCATAAACTTCTGTGCTGCTGTAGATATAGGAATATCCTTCTTTGTTGCTATTCCTAAAACTCTTTCAGGAATTTTTTCTTTAACGGGAATTTCGTATAAGTGCTTTTGCTCTAATTCCTTTTGAACATAATCTTTTATAACACAGGAAACTCCCAATCCCCTTTTAGCAAATTCAATTAATAGCTCCATATTGCTTAACTCTATTTGCGGTAATACTGTTACTCCATTGGAACTAAAATAGTTATCTATATAATCTCTAGTATTCCCACCCTTTTCTAGAAGAATAATAGGGTAATTATTCACTAACTTCTTCAATGATATCTGTTTTTCGCAAATATACTTGTATTTTTCACCTACTACAAAACAATCTTGGATTTTAAATGTTTTAATAATATTAAGAGAGTCAATGTTCTCTATATTCATATTTAAAATTCCTATGTCTACTTCACCTGACTCTAATGCTTGAACTATTTCATAAGTTGATTGATCCTTAACATATATTTTTATATTCGGAAATGCTAAATTATATGTTTCTAAATATTTTATAAGATAATACTTGCATACTGTACTACACACCGCTATTCTTATCTGACCTAAATCAACATTTTTTAGTTCTAAAAATTTTCTTTCTGCTGTCTGCATAAGCCCGTAACCTTGCTCTATATATTTGAATAATACCTCTCCCTCTAAGGTAAGTGAAACTCCTCTTGGAGTCCTATAAAATAACTCTCCACCCAATTTTCTCTCTAATAATTTTATAGATTGACTAACTGCTGGTTGTGATGTAAAAAGTTCCTTTGCCGCTTTAGATATGCTTCCCAATTTAGCAGTAATATAAAAAATTTTGTAAAGTTCAAGATTAATCCTCATATAAAAATTTAATATACCTCCTATATTAAATATTAATTTTACTTATATCACTATATTGATTATAATTGCTTTATAAAAGTTAATCAATAACTAAAAGTATTGGAGGTTATAGCGTGCTGTATATATATTATTTACTATCATTAGTATCTGGATTTGCCTTAACCTTGCAGGTTGGTATAAACGGAGAACTTCGTTCAAAAATAGGAAATCCTATACTTTCATCCCTTATTAGCTTTGCTGTAGGAACTCTAGGACTTGCAATAGTATTTTTTTCT
This sequence comes from Clostridium sp. JNZ J1-5, assembly GCF_053901425.1. Classification (NCBI taxonomy): domain Bacteria; kingdom Bacillati; phylum Bacillota; class Clostridia; order Eubacteriales; family Clostridiaceae; genus Clostridium; species Clostridium sp. JNZ J1-5. The sequence continues at coordinate 1,877,117 of NZ_CM132773.1, forward strand.
GCAGTATTAAATGGTTCTATTTCTCTGCCAACTGATAATCATATAAAAAGTACAAGCTGGTGGATGTTCCTAGGAGGATTATTAGGAGCTTTTTATATATTCACTACTATATTTTCCTCTCCTAAAATTGGATTCGCAAATATGTTCAGTCTTGTAATATGTGGTCAGATAATTCTTGCTGTTATATTTGACCATTTTGGACTTCTAGGCAATCAAGTTCATTTACTAACCCCAGTAAGAGCTCTAGGGATTATTTTATTAATCTCAGGTGTTTATATTATTCAAACTCATTAATGAAAACTTTATATTTAATCTATAAAATATATTTTTACAGGAGGTAATACTAATGAAAAGAATCTGTGTTTATTCTGGATCTAACCTAGGCTTACGTCAAGAATATAAGGAAAATGCTAAACTGCTTGGTAAAATATTAGCTGAAAACAAAATTGAGTTAGTATATGGTGGTTCGAAAATAGGTCTTATGGGTGAAATATCAAATGAAGTTTTAAAAAATAACGGAAAAGTTATTGGCGTTATGCCTAAAGGACTTTTCTCAGGTGAAATGGTTCATGAAAATTTGACCAAACTTATCCAAGTAGAAAATATGCACGAAAGAAAGCAAACTATGGCTGAACTTTCTGATGGCTTCATAGCACTTCCTGGAGGATTAGGCACTTTTGAGGAACTATTTGAAGCATTAAGTTGGGCTCAGCTTGGCATTCATAGAAAGCCTATTGGTATATTGAATATATCTAATTTTTTCACTCCTCTTTTACATATGATTGAAAATGCTTGTAATGAAGGCTTTATGCATGAATCAAATATTAAACTTATTTCAATTTCAGACAATTCTTTAGAATTAGTTGAAAAGATAAAAAACTATGTGCCCCCTGTAATGGAAAATAAATGGCGTGAATTGTCTGAGGGATAATTTATTTGCTAAAATGTTTCTCCACTTCAAATAAATCAATATTTTAAATAAGCAGATTCTATGTTATAATATTCTGTAATTTTTTCATAAAAACTTAAGACAATAGCTGAAAGGATGATTACTAAATGAATCTCAATACTCTTTTGAAAGTTGGAGAAACTTTCGTTAATGAATATATAGTAAAACCAGAAAATACAGCAGACTCTATTGGAAATAAAGGTGTTATTGTATTATCTACACCTAGCATGATTGGATTTATGGAAGATACAGCTACACGTGTAGTAATTGATAATATCCCTGAAAATTATAGACCTGTCGGAACTAAAATTGATGTTGAACACATAAACTCAACACCTATTAACATGAAAGTTACCATAAAAGCAACCTTAATAGCAATTGAAGGCAAAAAACTTCGTTATAATGTAGAAGCTTTCAATGAAAAATGTAAAATAGGTTTTGGAACATATGAACAACATGTAATTAGCTTAGGAAATTTTTTAAATAAAAATTAAGATTGTACTACTTATAAAAAAGGTCTACAGTATGGCTGTTATGGTACTATTCACTATAACAGCTATACTGTGGACCTTTTTAACACATCTATATACAGTAAATTATTCCAAATATTAAACATTTACAAATAAAAAAGAAGAGAATATAATTATTTTATGTTTTAAATGAACAATAGTTCATAATAAGGAGTGATGTTGTGCCAAAGATAATAAAAGATGTTGAGAAAACTATTAGGAATTGTGCTGTAGAATTGTTTATTGAGCATAGCTATACTAACGTTGATATGAGAATGATATCTAAAAAATCTGGGGTAGCTGTTGGAACTCTATATAATTACTATAAAAATAAGAAAGAACTTTATCTAAGTATACTTAAGGAGAGCTGGCAAAATACATTTAATAAGCTTGATGCTATAAGTGGACTTGCTATTCCTTCTAGAGAGAAGCTTAGAAAATTCATAAGTACACTTTATGAAGATATTGAAGCAAGGAATGGTTTAGGTAAAGTTCTGATAAATACTTCAGTAGTTGAGCTAAAAGAAGATGAAGAGGTTAATAGCTTAAAAGACAGCTTAATTTTAAGAGTAGAAAGTTTCTTTGAGTGTGAAGATAAAGTAGAAACTCTTAGTAAATGCTCTAACATTAACACTAAATTAGCAGAATCATTATTAATAACCATATTAGCAATGCATGAATTACATCAAAAGGATAAAAAAGAAAACATCAATTTTTTAGTTGAATTTATAAGTTTATCTATGAAATAGAAGCAGCAAAGGAGATATATTTTTATGAACGTAATATTTTATTTATTAGCAATAGCTATTGGTATTATCACAGGCGGTATAACAAGTCTTATAGGTGCCAGCGGAGTTATGATTATAGTTCCTATTTTAACCATGCTCTTTAAAGTCAGCGTTCACGCAGCAATAGGCACAAGTCTTTTTGTAGATGTTATAGCTTCTTTAACGGTAGCTTATTCTTACTACAAAAATGGCAATATAGAGCTTAAATCAGGTATCTGGATAGCTTTAACTTCCATTATCGGAGCTCAATTAGGTGCATCACTTGCAAGTAAAATGGGAGAAGGCAACTTGTCCTCAAGTTTTGGAATAGTATTAATTATTGCAGGTTTTTCAATGATCCGTAAGAGTTACAAAGAGAAAAGTAATTCATCCGATAATTTAAGTAAATTTATTCATTTCGAAAAAGAATGGCAAAAAATAGTATCAGCTTTAATTATAGGATTAGGTATAGGAATATTAAGTGGAATATTTGGAGCTGGTGGTGGAGTTATGATACTTTTAGCTTTAATAGTATTAATGTCATTCCCACTTCATAAAGCTATAGGTACTTCTACTCTTATAATGGCTATAACAGCTCTTTCCTCTACTATAGGTTATGCTGCTAGAGGTAACATAGACTTATCATTAGGTAGTTTAATATCTGTTGGGGCAATTCTTGGCGGAATTCTAGGTTCTCGTTACGCTAATAAGGTTAATGAAAAGACATTACAAAAAATTGTAGGTATATGCTTCGCAGCTATGGGTATAGTTATGACTGCAGTAGAAATACTTAAATAAGCTGGCTACTTAAAGAAGTTAAATCTAATTGCAAACAAAATAATAAAAAGAGAATCTCTTTATTTAAGATTCTCTTTTCTGAATTTTTTTAGGTATTCTGCAGCTGATCGATTCATTTCCATAGAAAAATCACTCATATATTTACGTTTGCAGAAAGCCTTAATATTATCATTTATGTTTAAGTCAGGTAACTCTTTCTTGTTATTGCGAAGGGTATGCATTTCTATCTGTTCTTCATTCGTAAGCCTATGATATTTATTATCATGGACAATAAACTTCTGTTCAAATCGAACTGGCTTTTTCCTAGTAATCTGTTTTTCCGTAGGATACCCGTACACAACCATCGCAGCAGGCATCACATAATCAGGAAGTTCTAACAATTTTCTTACTACTTCGCAATTCTCAATGATATCTCCAATATAACAGGAGCCAATTCCAAAGGATTGTGCTGCCACAACTGTGTTTTGTGCAGCAATGATTGCATCTGCATTGGCAAGAAGGATATCTCCCTCTCCAGGCTTTCTAGGGTTACACCCTTCTAGAACGAAAGTATCATACCATCTCTGATAATCTGCAAGAAATACAAGTACCATAGGTGCTGTAGCAATAAAGGGCTGATTGTCGCAGGTAACAGACAATTTTTCCTTTAGAGCTTTATCACTGACTTCGATAATACTATATAGCATCATTGCTCCAGCGGTTGGTGCTTCCATGGCTGCATTTATAATTTCACTTTTTACCTCATCAGAAATCAGTTTATCTTCAAATTCTCTTGTTGATTTTCTGGATTTTATTTGATTAATCACTTCGTTCATTCGAATACCCCCTAATGTTATAGCACAGTGTAATATTCTCCACAAATTTAATTATAATACTCTTCAACACTTTTTGCTCAAAAAAATCGCATTTACTTATGGTACTGTTCTTCGTAACCACTAAAAATAATGTTTTTCATTTTATTCTTGTTTATATACCCTACATAATTATGGCATAATTCTAAGGTAGAAATTAAGGCTTCGGTAGTGAATGGCTACGGGAGCCTTGAGTTTACTCAATTACAGCCGGGATAATACATTCATTAATCAGTGTCCACCTATCACAAGCATTCATGATGAATTCTGATGCAATTGCTACCACTAAGTCTTTTTCTGGAATGCAACAAATGACATTACCGCCATCGCCTAGTGCTAAGTATGCAGAAACTTCACCTTCTTCACGCAACCACCATAGATAACCATATTGTACTGTAGAATTATTAATCAATGTTTTGGAATGAGGAGCTGTAGATTCATCAATCCATGCCTCTGGAATAATCGTACTATTGTCCCAAATGCCGCGATTTAGATATAAAAAGCCAAAACGTGCCATATCACGAGGAGTAAGTGTAAGTCCCCATCCTCCTGTGGAATTACCATTAGGATCGCTAGCCCATCCCTTTACATTCTTTCCAAATAAGTCATCAAACCCAAATGATTTCATCTTATAATTCAGTATTTCACTCATGCCAATATGCCTAAATAAGTGCTCGTTAGCAAACTCGCTGGCAGTTTTTCCTGTACTGCGAGTTATGATGGTTGAAAGTAGGTGTGCCCCTGCGGTAGAATATTTAAAGATTCCAACCTTTCCTTTTTGACCCAACATATCAAGAATATACTTTATCCAATCAGATTGCATACACATCTTGTCCAGCGGTTCCTGCCAGTCTTCAAATGAATAGGGGGCCGTCATAGTAAGAAGATGTCCTATGGTGATTTCTCGTTTCTGCAAATCATTAGTATTGGAAGCATACTCTGGAAAAAAGTCTAACACTTTCTGGTCTACATTTTTAATATATCCAGCATCTATGGCAATGCCAATGAGGGCAGATATTATGCTTTTCGTTACGGATGCTACATGATGTGTATTATCAGGACCGTAGCCATTAAAATATCTTTCATAAGCGATATATCCATTTCTTACAACAACGATACCGTTTATATTGCTGTACTGAGATTTTATTACAGTTTCAAGCTTTGAAAGCTTTTCAGAATCCATCTTCAAAGTTGCTGGAGCTTCCGTTTGCCATTCTCTAGTTGGCCAATAGTTTCTTTGCATGATAAACACCTCCTAAAATACGTTTTTGTTTAGCCATCGTTAAGAAATATGTAATATCTCATCATTACTTTTTCTTTATAGGAAAATATACTTCAGTAACATTCTCCTCTGGAACGCTGATTTCATATGGATTAGTTAAATATATTTCATATGGTGATTTCACCAATTCGTATCCTTCATTTTCTACCCATTCTCTTAGTTTAGCAAATACCGATGTTAATTCTGAATATGAACCCTTTAAAACAGACTTGGCACAAAGTCCTCCAGCCAAATCTTTCGTTCCCTTTACAACCTCTTCTATTGGAATTGCAAACTCTGTATCATTGCCAGCAGGATTATATTCAGGGCTGTGATAAATAGTCATTGGTTTACCAACCATAGTAAGTTTTTCAGTGGCAATCTTTTCATACAGTCTGCTAAAATACTTTCCATATCCTGTAGCATAGTCATCACTACTCATAAGTTTTCGCATATAAAGGATATTTTGGGGCTGGGTTTCAATAAGTTGTACTTCTATATTGTCAAGGTAGGACATAATTGGGATACCTCTTTCTAAATTTAAAATATCATTACTAATTTGCTTTAGAGTATATTCAAAATCATTTAGTTTTTCCTGTATTTCCTTCCTCTTTCGGTTAAAAGCAGAACGAAGTTTTTCTTCTGCTTGCTCTTCCTCCAATTCTAGAATGGCTTTGATTTCTTCTAAAGAAAAATTGTAAGATTTCAAACGGTTAATAAAAATCATCTTTTTTAACTGCCTTATAGAATAATACCTATAACCGGTTTTAGGCTTAATCTCATCAGGATTAATTAATCCAATTTCTTCGTAATATCTCAGTGTTTTTGTAGATACTTTACACATCTTAGAGAATTCTCCAATGGGTAACAAGAGATCAACTCCACTCTTCATATTTTTATCTGATGACTACCATTCGTAATACTCCCACTTCTAAAGTGGGAGTATTACGGCTGCTACGTCCCTAGATAAGGGCTTCTAAGCTTCAGTTGGAGAAAAAAACTCCACCTAAAGCCAAGAATCCTCTTTATACTAGCTGACTACTTTAAATATAGGTACCTTGTTTTCTCTTACTATACACCTTCCCCTAAGGACAAAGTCAACTGCAAAAATATTAATCCTTCTTTAATTTTAAATAGGAATTTGGAGGGAAGTTAATAGGTAAGAGTGAAAAAGTAATAGTTAAGAGGGAATAATTAAGAAGTATAGTGAAAATTTACTGTAATTCGAGGTAAAAATGAAGAATAGCGAGTTAATTAAGCAGTCTGTAACCTTTTCTGTTTCTATTGTTAAATATTATAAATGGCTTGTTTATGATAAGAAAGAGTTTGTTATGTCAAAACAGATTCTTAGAAGCGGAACTAGTATTAGGGCTAATATACATGAAGCACAATATGCAGTAAGCAAAGCTGATTTTATCAACAAAATACACATTTCTATAAAGGAAGCTTCTGAAACAGAATACTGGTTAGTTGTACTAGGTCAAACAGGGTACTTATCTAAAGAATATGATAACTTAAAAATCAAATGTACTTTCCTTAAAAAGATATTGATATCAACATTAAATACTCTCAAGAAATGTAATAGTTAAAGTTATAACTATTACATTTCTTATCCTTATCTCTTACTTTTTACTTCTTACTTCTTCACAAATTAATATTTACCTTATACTTAAAAGTTTGATTATCATTTATTTTAGCTCTTCCAGCAATAACATATTTTGGAATTACCTGCTACTAAACTTATTATATTTTATTACTTATGATACGGTATTTTTACGTACAAAAATAGCCTTAAGCATGTTATTTCAATACCTAAGGCTATAAACCTCATTATTTATAAAAATTTGAAATTAATCAATCAAAAAATTTAGAAACTCTAATTATTTCTTCAGTAGGAGTCAGTGTCGCTTCGGCAATACTCTTGTTACTGTTGGCTAAGTATTGCTTAATCAAGTGGTAACCAATAGTATAACCTGCATTCGCTGATAAACCAACTGGACTGTACCCTTGTTTCTTAGCAACCTCATCACCAAACATATAAGCTGATACTTCTCCAAAACCTTTAGTCTTTCGTCCTTCTTTTATCACTTCGATTGAATACTCCATCTCTTCTTCATCAAAATCTTCAATCCAAGGTCCTATCAATTCTTTCCCATACATTTCTTCAGCAAAACATTCGGCTAAACCTTCCAATACTAAATATTCTTCTACAGTCACGTCACCATGATTAAATGGTTCAAATGTAAAACGGACATTATGATTAAACTCGTGAGCTAAAGCGGATTTTAATCGTTTCTTATTAAAGTCATTAGGAACAACCATTAGCATAATATATCCCGGTATTCCACCAAAACCTGAATATCCTTTATTTACTTCCATTTCCTCACTATCTTCATCCCCTAAAAGAATATTTATGTCGATTTCCTCTAGTGGAATAGAATAACCTATCTTTTCAAATTCATCAATTCCTTTTGAGATCACTTCCTGATATTCTTCGAAAATTCTAGATTCTATAAGTTCTGACAAGTTATCTTTAACTTGTTGAATAGATTTTCTTGGAGTCCAAATTCCTAACATCTCTGACGCCATAACAACATCGTATCCGTTAGGTTCCGTTGCTTTTAACGGTACATTTAGATAATCCCACATTGTTTTCATTGGTTGCATCAATTCATATCGGAATGAATTCTCATTAACATTTCCTAATAAACACTTATCATAGAAATCTAAGCTATTGATTAAGTTGATTCTTACTTTGTCCACATTATCTCCTCCTTATCTAATAGCTTAATACTTTACGCAACGTCAATGTCAAGCTTTTTTAATGCTTTTATTTATATATAAATTCAATGTACTTAGTCCAATATTTTTATAATTTATTATTACTTATGATACAGTATTTTTACGTACAAAAATAGCCTTAAAATTCTTTTAGCTACTTTGCCATTGCCCTCAATTTCAAGGTGGTTTGTTCTTAATAACACTATTAACATTAATAGTGTTACTTATAGAAAAAATCTCAAAAAAAGTAGCCCCGTGTGCAAATGGATAGCTACTATTTTTAAGTATTAAATTTAATAGTGATACCAGTTGCCTAAACAACTAGAATTGTATACTATAGGGTGTTGACGCACCCTATTTTTATTTTCTGCATTTCTTATTTATATTATATCAACGCTCTTTGAAAAACTATAATACTCCTGACTCTAATATAGAAAATTTATTATTATTGCAATCAATCTCAGCTAATGCTCCATATGGAATTACCATCATCGGTGCTGTATGACCAAAATTCATATTATACATTATTGGTAAATCGTTTAGATTTAATTCATCTCTAATAACTTTAATAATTACTTGTTTATATTCTTCATAATATTTATTATCATATGGTTTACCAAAGATTATTCCATTTACCTTTTCTAAAACACCTTGTGCGCCATAATTTCTAAGCCAATACTCAAAATATATAGGATTCGGTGTATCCTCTGAGGTTTCTAAGAACAGTATTGAATCATTCCACACATTTTCTTCTGGCCAAATTTTTGTGCCTTTAATCATTTCTAAAACTTCAACACATCCACCAATTAATTTACCAGTTACTTTTCCATTCCCTTGTAAAAGTTCTACTCCCTCATATGCTTTAGTGTTTCTACTTATATTTTTATTACTTTCATCCCATTGTAAATACTCACTAGTCCATATATCTGATGAATATATTTCTCCTATTTTTTCACTATTAAATAGAACTTTATTAATCCAATGTTTTGTATAGTCAAACATAGTAACATTTTCAGCAAACTCTGATAAAATTGCAGGTCCGTAAAAACTAGATAACCCTGCTTTTAAACATATCATATGTGCTACTGTTGTATCTGAATATCCAATAAATACTTTTGGATTTTCTTTAATAACATCAAAATCTATAAAAGGAAGCATTCTTATACTCTCATAGCCCCCAATACATGAAAATATTCCTTTAATTGAATTATCTCTAAAAGCATTCATAAAATCTTCTGCTCTTTTTTCAGGATAATTATATAAGTATTCACTTCCTTTTAATGTATTTTCCATTTCAATAACTTCAAGTCCAAACTCTTCTTGCAATCTTTTTTTTCCTTGATTATATCTCCATAGTATTTCTTTATCTCCAGCACCGCCCCAAGATAAACTTACTGTTGCTATTTTATCTCCCCTTTTAAGATGAGATGCTTTTATCAAGTTTAACATACTTTCGCCCCCTTTTATCAAACATTGTACCATAAATTAACACTATTTATGATAGTCGAGTAGGGAAAGCCCTCACGAACTTTCCCCACAATGATGAGTGAATCCTAGAAAATCAGATGTCTCTGCTCTTTTGTATCCCAACTTCTTTCTGTTTTCTTCTGCGAATTTTCAAAACAATATTAACTTAGATTTGCTCTTTTCTTATTTCTTCTATATTGCTATATCAAAGTTTATCGTAGGTAGTCCAATTTTTCTCAATACAAAAATAGACGGAGCATTCTCTATGGACACTTCGCTTTGATTAGTTATATACTCTACTAAGTTATCATTAATTTTTAGCTTTATTGATTTAACTATTTCTTTTGATACTTTTTCCAATTTCAATACCTAAAAACATTCCTATTGGTGTACATATAAGTGCATTCATTATATAATAACCAGAAATTGCACCAATTACAAAACCAAGTATCATACCTTCAGACATATAAGTTTCCTTATGGTTTTTCTTCATCACTTTTATTATGGTAACAATACTCGTACACACCACTATAACTGTAAATATTATTTGTATTATGTGTTTCATTTCTATATATACCTCATTAACTCAAATTTCTAAATCAGTTTAACAATTCGATATACTGAATTTAGCTGAATAAAAAATACATTCCTATAGTGACAACTAGTGTAACCAATCCTGCACAAATTACTGACAACATGTTTTGATATGGGCGCTTTCCTGACTCACAGCTCTTTTCAATTTGATTAAGTTTTTTTCCCTCGGTAAAAGCTATGATTTCTCTGTATGTTTGAATGTCATGTGTTTTCTTTTGCTTTTCAAGGCATATTGCATAATACATTGTAATGCCAAATAGTACTAACCAGATTGCAATTCCAATAAAATTTAAATAAAGAAATAGCGGAACGACCAACACTACTGTAGTTATAAGTAGTAAAGTAAAAATCTTGCCGTCATGATTAAATTTTTTGATATCCTCTGCTTTAATTTCTTCTTTCATTTCCTCCAAATCTCCTTTGACTAGGATGTCAAGAGAAACATCAAAGAGAGTGCTTAATAGTACAAGACTGTTTATGTCAGGATAGTTCTTACCGTTTTCCCAGTTTGAAATCGTCTGTCGTGTTACAAATATTTTTTCAGCCAAATCCTCCTGCGATAATTTCGAATCGAGTCTATATTTCTTTATTTGTTTGCTAATGTCCACTTTGATATTCCTCCTGCTTACATTCTATCCTGCGGAGCGTAGTCGTGCTATCAAATCTATTTTACATCACTACTTTTTAATATGTAAAACAGATTTTGCATGCCATTTTATTGCACTATAAGTGTGTATTAAACAAATTCTAATTTGGAGGGAAGTTAATAGGTAAGAGTGAAAAAGTAAAAGTTAAGGATAAAACTCATGGAGTTTTTTATAATTAATTTGTGAATAAATAGTAGGTAAGAGGTAATAGCTAAGAAGTATAAGTAAAAATTTACTGTGATTCGAGGTAAACAATAAGGAAGCTTCTGAAACAGAATACTGGTTAATTGTACTAGATCAAACAGGGTATTTAACTAAAGAATATGCTAACTTAAAAATCAAATGTACTTCTCTTAAAAAGATGTTGATATCAACATTAAATACTCTCAAGAAATGTAATAGTTAAAGTTATAACTATTACATTTTTTATCCTTACTTCTTATTTCTTACTTCTTACCTATTACTTTTTACCTTTTACTCCTTACTTCTTACCTATTACTTATGGTACGGTTCTCCATTAATAATCCTATAGGCTCTATAAACTTGCTCTAACAATATAACCCTCATTAACTGATGTGGAAATGTCATTTTAGAAAAGGATATCTTATAATCTGCTCTGTTTAAAACCTCTTTTGATAGACCTAGAGAACCTCCTATTACCAGGGCAATATTACTATTTCCTCTTACCCCTAAATCATCTACAAAATTAGCTAATTCTTCTGAGGATAGCATTTTACCATCTATAGCTAGAGCTATAACATACATGTTATCTTTTATATGTTTTAATATGTTACTTCCTTCTTTTTCTTTTATAAGTAACTCTTCTTTCTCTGATGCATTATCTGGAGTTTTTTCATCATTTAGCTCTATTATGTCCAGTTTACAATATCTGCTTAATCTTTTACTATACTCATCAATAGCCGACTTTAAATATTTTTCTTTTAGCTTTCCTACACAAATAACTGCTATGTTCATTATTTCTCCATTCTTTTAATCTTATTTATTCTTTCAATAGTTTCATATCTTGCTTTTGTTATTAATTCTTCTTTATTATTTCCATCTTCAGGATACTTAACAAATACACATTCCAAATAGTATTCCTCAAGTACTTTACTTTTTTGTTTTAAACTTAAAAACGTTTCATTAACCTTTTCACAGATAAGTTTTTTATTATCTTCATTTATATCTTTAATAGTTCCTATAAAACTTTGAGGTCCATATTTAATTAGTAAATTAGATTCCTTCAAAGTTTCTTTTAGCTGAAGATATATAATATTGGATAAAGTATTATACTCCTTTGTTAACTCTGATGTAAACTTTTCTACTAGCTTAAAGAAAGTTATCATGATAATTGAAAGTTCCTTATCCTTATCCAATTCTTCAGATAAAAATTCTTCTAATTCTACTTGAGCTTCTTTTTCTTTAGATTCTAATTTCTTATTATCCCCTTTATTCTTACCCTTTTCCATATCTCCAACTATTCTCTTTAATAACAGCTTTTCATCAAAAGGCTTTAGTATATAGTCAATAGCTCCTGCTCTTATACCTTTAGCAAATTCTTTTCTTCTATTTTCTGTAGTAAGTATTAGAATAGGTATATCCACACCTTTCCCCTTTAACCTTTTTATAATTTCAATTCCACTTTCACTACCTAAGTTAATTTCAACTATTATTAACTCAACATTATAATTTACTTCAGCTAATATATTAAAAAACTGTAGAGAGTTTATAGCTTCATATACATTAATATCATATTCAGCAACTATTTCCTTGACTCTAGTTCTTATATAAGCTTTGTTATCTAATATTATTATATTTTTCATTACAACAACTCCTTAATATATTAGTCATATATTATTATTCTTCGTCTATGCTTAAAATTTCTGAAATTATTTGTACCTGAAAAGATAATAAATGGACTATGTTTTAAGAGATTGTTGATTTCATATAATATAGAAAGTTTTAGATAAATGTAAAAACCTTACAACAGTTGTAAGGTTTTCTATTGAACTAATATTATTCGTTTCTTCCGCAACATTTTTTATATTTCTTACCGCTTCCACATATACAAGGATCGTTTCTTCCAATTTTTTGTTCCTTAACTACTGTCTTAGAAGCTCTCCAAGCTTTAGTAATCTCTTTTCTCTTTTCTTCTGAGAATATCCCATCCCATTGCGGTAAGCTATATAAATAATCAGCTTTAGCATCCACCATATTAAAATATAACTTTTCAAAATCTATGTTTAATTCAACATCTGTATTCTCTTCTATGTTTTCTATATCAAATTGCTCTACTAAGCTGTCATTTATTCCATCTAAAAATCCCACAAAGAAATTTAGTTCAGTGTCAAATTGTTTAGCTAACTCTCCTACTTTTCCTTTAACTACTTGGTTATGATTTGCTAATAACTTTGTGTATATTTTTTTCTCCATTTCGCCATATTCTTTCCAAAAAGCGGTTTCTCCTTTGTGCTTTACATAATCTATGACCATATTTGTCCAATCTTTGTACAAGCTCATTATTCATTCTCCTTCTGTAAATTATCTTTAACTATAATCTCATAATATTATAATAAAAATTTACTTTTTTTTCAATTGCAATTTACTTTTTCATACCATTAATATCATCGTTATTAAAAGGCTTAGATATATTAAAATTGCCACCTAAGGCATCTACACTTTTATTGTCAATTAGAATTTTCACTTTATCAACAGATTTTAGCTCTGTTAAAGATAAAGCTATACTTCTTAGACAAGCTTCTTCTCTTATAGCAGTCATCTTATATTTTACGTTAGAACTTAAATTTATATAAGCAATTCTATCTTTGATTGAAAAGCTTAATAGCTTTGTTTCTTTTGGGAACACAGGTTTTAACTGACTTCCTACTGAAGGCCCTTTAATTAGCTCCTGCATTATGATTTCCCCTATAAGTTCTTCTTTTTTAATTAATCTCTCTTCTTTTACAACATTTGCTTTCTTTTCATCAGCAGATCCATCAAAATACAATTTTAAGTTAAGCCAGCTATCATCATCAGAATTGGATACTTTTAAGTTTTTGATTTTTTCACTATTGTTTACAATTGGTGCCTCATCTTTATTACATCCAACAAAAGCAGATAATGCTGATATAACCAGTACAGTTGACACTACTTTGTAAATTTTGTGCATCTTATATATCTCCCCTTAAAATTCAATATAATTACTTGGCATATCTCTTTTTGCCATAGTAATAAACACATCCTCGTTCACTTTTACCTCATTTTCCCTTAAAACACTTACAACAGTTTCATAGGCCAATTCTGGATAATTGTTTGTCTTACTTAAATGTCCCAATATAACCTTTTTACAATTATATTTTATCATGTTAACTATTGCTTTTCCACAATCATGGTTAGATAAATGTCCCACATCACTTAATATTCTCCTCTTTAAAGTATATGGATATGGTCCAAATTTTAGCATTTGTTCATCATGATTACTTTCCAGCAAAATAACATTTGAATTTTTTATTCCTTCTTCTACTTCTTTTGAAAAATATCCCAAGTCTGTAGCTATACTAACTTTATTTTTACCACAATGTATAGAATATCCCATTGGATCAGCAGCATCATGAGGTATTCTATAACTACATATACTCATATCTTTTATATTAATGCTATCTTTGTCTATTATTTTTATATTTTCTTCTTTAATCTTACCTATAGTCTTCTCCATACCCCTCCATGTAAGCTCATTTGCATAGATAGGTATATTGTATCTTCTAGACAAGACTCCTACTCCTTTAACGTGGTCAATGTGCTCATGTGTAATAAATATTCCGTCTATATCATTAGGATTCTTCCCAATGTCAGCCATAGCCTTTTCTATACTTTTTCCAGGCAATCCCGCATCTATTAAAACACTTCCATCTTTTGAGGCAACAAACACACTATTTCCACTACTCCCACTATATAAAGGACAAAATATCATTATCTACATTCTCCAATCCTAATCCTTAATTCTTAATCCTCTGTAACTCTTGTTATCTTAGCTCCTAATTTATTGAACTTCTCTTCTATAAAAGGATAACCTCTGTCAATATGCTCTATATTTGTTACCTCAGTTATTCCTTTTGCAACAAGTCCAGCTATTACCATAGCGGCACCCGCTCTTAAATCTGTTGCTTTTACTACAGCACCAGTTAGATTTTTTACTCCTTCAATGATAGCAAGGTTACCTTCTACAGTTACTTTAGCTCCCATTTTCTTTAATTCATCTACATGCTTGAATCTGCTTTCCCATATGCTTTCATTAACTATACTTCTTCCCTTAGCTATACTTAAAATAGCAGTCATTGGTTGTTGAACGTCTGTTGGAAATCCTGGATAAGGAAGAGTTTTTATATTAACTCCTCTCAAGTTTCCATTGCTTTCAACTGTTACGCTATCTCCATTTTCTATTACGTTAACACCCATTTCTACTAGCTTTGCAGTAATTGATTCTAAGTGCTTTGGTATAACATTATTTATGTTTACTCTTCCACCACAAGCTGCTGTAGCTATCATATATGTACCAGCCTCTATCTGATCAGGTATTACACTGTAATTACAACCACATAGATCTTTTACTCCATTTATTTTAATTACATCTGTTCCAGCACCTTTTATGTCTGCTCCCATAGTATTTAAGAAGTTAGCAACATCTACTACATGAGGTTCTTTTGCAGCATTTTCTAAAATAGTTTTCCCCTCTGCAAGAGTAGCAGCTAACATTACATTTATAGTTGCACCTACGCTAACTACGTCAAAATATATATTAGTACCAACTAATTTGTCAGCTTCAATAACTACTGCCCCATGTTCTATTCCAACTTTAGCTCCAAGTGCTTCAAAGCCCTTTATATGCTGATCAATAGGTCTTACCCCTATTGCACATCCTCCTGGCATTTCTACCCTAGCCCTCTTAAATCTTCCAAGAAGTGCTCCAATTAAATAATAAGAAGCTCTCATCTTTCTAACATCTTCTGTATTTGCATCGCTGCTATTTATACAAGTACTATCTATTGTCACTGTATTTTTATTTCTGCTTACTTTAGCTCCTAAACTGTCGATTATTCTTTCAATACATTCTGTATCACTAATTTGAGGTATATTATCAATTACACAAATTCCTTTACTCGCCATTATAGCAGCAGGTAAGATAGCTACTGCCGCATTCTTAGCACCACTAATTTCTATATCACCATTTAAAAGTTTGCCGCCATCAATAACCAGTTTATCCATATTAACTATCCATCCTTATTTATTAATTTTGTTATATTTATAATATCAATTCGCGTTTTATCTTCAAGTAGTATACTTATAAATATTTTTTATATTTATCACAAACTTTATTATAGCATAATCCTAATTATTTTTAATACCTATTTTTTATAATATTACATTATAAGATTGTTTATATTATGGTATAAAGTTCTTTATATTGTAATATTTTCAATATATACATTATTTAGGTGACGAATATTTATAACTTTAAAATGTACAAATCTTGTAAATATGATATAATAACAATAAAAATTATTGTAGTCGGGGGATTAAAATGAAATATCAGTTAGTTGCGTTATTTGATAATGAGTCTAATAAACACATTGAAATAACACAAAGAAATTTATGTAGAAAATATAGACTCTATAAAACAAATCAACAATTTTATATACCTATACAGACATTAATTAACCCTGATATAGATAAATTCCATAAAATTGTTACAGATACTCTAAGCCCTTATAAAAAATTCAAAGTACAAATTAATCCTAATGTTTATTTAGATAAATCGCTAAAGACTATTAATTTAAGGGTTGAAAACAGGGGATATATAATAAGAATTGCTAGAAATATTGCAGAAACCTTATCTTTAAGCGGATTTAATATAAAAGCTGATTGCGATAAGGATTTATACATAGCCTTAGCAAACTCAAACTATTCTATAAGAAAAACCTTAAGTAATGAAGGTCCTAATGCTTTTACTCATAAAGAAGAAGATATAGCTTATGACTTTGCAAAAATAAATCGTCTTGAACTTTGGAAATTTACTAATAATAAAAAAGACACTTTAGTTAAAAATTATCTATTAAGGGAATACTAATTCTATATGTATTTAAATCGGTTTCAATAATAAAATTTTGAATTCCGATTTATTTTTTTTATAAAAATATTATGTAAACGATTTGTTAACCTTTTAATATTTATTAAAATAATATAGAATATACGTATACAAAATTTGAAGAAAGGCGGAAATATATAATGAACCTTAGTAAGCTATTCCAATTGCAGCATACTTTAGACGAAAGAATTGTTGAAGAACATAATTTGCAGGGAAAACATCTATTTCCAAATAAGATTTTAGCCCTTCAAGTTGAAATAAGTGAACTTGCTAACGAAACCCGCTGTTTTAAATTTTGGAGTAATAAAGGCCCTTCACCTAAAGAAAAAATTTTGGAGGAGTATGTTGATTGCCTCCATTTTATATTAAGCTTAGGTTTAGAGAAAAATTATTCCGATGTAGAACTTAACTTAAGATATGACACTTCCGACAACGTAGAATTGACTAAACATTTCGTGAATATATACATAGACATTAATGATTTTGTAGTTTGTTCCTCTAAAGACAACTATAAGACCTTATTTGAGGACTTCTTATGTTTAGGTTCAGACTTAGATTTTTCCTATGAAGAGATTGAAAAAGCGTATTTTGAGAAAAACAGCATAAATCACAAAAGGCAAGATGATGGTTATTAATACCATCATCCTTCACCTTTCACAATTAATATATCCTGATTTTTTAGGGTACACTATTTGTGGAAGGTGATTTTTTTATGTTTGGACTAATTTGTTCTATATTTGCTGGTATTTTTATGAGTCTTCAAGGTGTTTTTAATACCCGCCTTAGTGAAAAAGTTGGATTATGGGAAACTAATATGCTAGTCCAAGGAATAGGCTTTGCACTGACTCTAGCCATCATGTTATTTGTTGGAAAAGGAGATATAAGAAATTTATCTTCCACAAATAAATTATATTTGTTAGGCGGTCCTTTGGGTGCTGCAATTATCTTTACTGTAATGTGCGGAATTTCAAAATTAGGTCCAGCGTATGCTATAAGTACTATACTTATTGCCCAGCTTTTATCTGCTGCATTAATAGAGGCCTTTGGATTGTTTGGATCTGATAAATGTAATTTTGGCATAAATAAAATATTAGGCGTTATTATTATGCTTGTAGGGATAGTTGTATTTAAATTGAAAAGATAAAGAACCAGTTTTTTTGCTGGTTCTTTTTGCTAGTAAATAAATTTTTACAATATAACTATTTAGAGTTATTATATCATATTATTTATTAGTCTATAATTAACAATTAAGGCTTTTAAATACTATATTATATAATAGAGTAATGCATTAGGAGGATTTTCATGTTTTCCCTTAAAAATAAGCTAGATATAAACTTAAATAACGCCTTAAAAAATAAGATATATAAAAATTATCGGGTTATAATACACTGTAAGTCACTTCAAGATAAAATCGAAAAAAAATTGACATCATACAAATGTGAGATAATACGCTCAATTCCATCTGTGGGATGTATCTGTTCTAATTTATCACCCAATGTTATAGAAAAGATTATTGAATATCCTCAAGTAGATCATATATGTTTTGATAACCAGGCTTTGCTATGTGGAAGTAGTGTACTTGCTGCTAATGGTATAGTTTTTGAGAGTAATTATAAATTAACAGGAAAAAATATATGCATTGGAATAGTAGATAGCGGGGTATACCCTCATCCAGATTTAAAAAAACCTAATAATAAAATTGCTAACTTTTTAGATTTGGTTAATAATCTTAGTTACCCTTATGATGATAATGGACATGGTACATTTATTAGCGGTCTTATTTGTTCCAGTGGAAGCAGTTCTAAAGGAATGTATAAAGGTATAGCAGAAAAAAGCAGTATTTATATGATTAAAGCTTTTAATAGCTTGGGGAGAGGGTTTGTTTCTGATATATTGTATGCCATAGAAATTTTAATAAATGATAGCAGTGAAAATAATATTAGAATAATATGTCTTCCTTTTGAAATTATAAATTATGATGAGTTTACTTTATCCTTATTTTCTAAGTTATTTGATAAAGCTATAGGAAAAAATCTAATTATTGTAGTACCAAGCGGGCATAATAGCAATATAGAAAATTCAATGAGAGGAATTGCACTGTTAAAAAACTGTTTAACTATTGCTGGAATTGATACTACAAGTGTAAAAAAACCTTATATAGGTTCTTCTGCAGGACAATCTGGTAAATTAGATAAACCCGATTTATCAGCTGCTTGTGTAGATATATATTCTTTAAATTCAGACATAAACTATATATCTGAAAGAAATGGCCAAAAATTATATCCTCATCCCTTGGATAAACTTTATACTTGTTATACTGGGACATCTTGTGCTGCAGCCTATATAAGCGGCATTTGTGCTCTACTTCTTGAAAATAATCCTGACTTAACATATAAAGACATTGTTTCTCTACTTAAACTATCCTGCAATCTTCTTAACATTCCGAAAAGCATACAGGGTTCTGGCATGATAAATATGAATAAACTGCTTCCATAGTGTGGTTTACTTCACTTAAACTTACAAAAAATGTTAATAATGAAATTTCGCTAATTATATTACAATATTTATGCTATAATAATTATTAAATAATAGTTTCTATAAGTAAACGAAGGAGAAGATAAAATGATAAGCAAACATCTATTTAAAAAATTAAATGAACAATTAACTTTTGAGCTATACTCTTCTCATATTTATCTAGATATGGCTGCATATTGTTACAGTCAAGATCTAGATGGCTTCGCTAACTTTTTTAAAGTTCAAGCCGAAGAAGAAAGATTTCATGGAATGAAGTTTTTTAGCTACATCAACGAAAGAAATGGAGATATTAAAATTGGAGGATTGGATTCACCTAGAAATGAATATGAATCTGTATTAGATGTTTTTGAAAAAGCATATGAGCATGAACAAGAAGTTACTAGAAGAATATATGAATTATCTGATGTTGCTACAGAAGAGAAAGAACATGCTACTATAAGCTTCTTAAAATGGTTTATTGACGAACAAGTAGAAGAAGAAGCTAATTTTGTTACTATAATTAAAAAGTTAAAAAGAATAAAGGACGATCCTACAGCTATATATATGCTTGATGCAGAATTAGCTCAGAGAGTTTTCACTCCACCTGTTGCTACTCAAGCATAATCATTAAGATAGTTAAAAACCAGGTATATTTGTTTATTATACCTGGTTTTTAATATTTTATAATGTAACTATTTTGTTACTTTAATAATGCTCATTAACTGTAGAATTATAATTAAGATATTATATTTTTATTCCATGAGGTGAGTTTATGTTTTTTATAAAAGCTAATCCAAATAACCATATCCTATCAGAGGACATAGAACAATTTGACCTTAAGTTAAAAGTACTTAAAACTCTTGCTGTGGTACTACTACTTTTAATTGCTATAGTTTGATATATAGATGTATTATTTATTTTAAGCTCCTTGAGCTTCTACTAATTCTTCTACCCGTTCTTTTGTTTTGTTTTTCTTTGCAATAGTATCCACTATAATTCCTATTGCCCCATCTCCTGTTACATTTGTAGCTGTTCCAAAGCTATCTTGTGCCGCATGCAATGCTATCATTAATCCTTGTTGTGCAGGATTAAACATTAACATATCTTGAAGTAATCCTAGTGAAGCCATTACTCCACCCCCTGGTATTCCTGGTGCTGCTACCATAGTTATTCCTAGCATTAATATAAATGGAAACATAATTGCAAAAGTAGGATTTTGTCCATTTATCAACATGACTCCCATAGAAGCTAACACTAGAGTAATAGTATCCCCTGCTAGATGAATTGTAGCACATAGTGGAATTACAAAATCAACAATATCCTCTGATATTTCATTTTTTCTAGCACTTTGAAGTGTTACTGGTATAGTAGCTGCTGATGATTGTGTTCCAAGTGCAGTAAAATATGCAGGTATCATATTTTTTATAGCTTTAAATGGATTCTTTCCACTAATAAATCCTGCTACTGAATATTGAACTATAATATACGCTACTTGCAACAACAATAGTATTACATATACAGAAGAAAATGCTTTTAATGTCTTAAAAATTTCTCCTGCGGCTGTTAAGTTTGCAAATATACCTATTATATAAATTGGTACTAATGGTATTATTACATTTTTTACAACAAGTGAAACTACATCTTGAAAATCTCTTATAGCTAGTAATAAGCTCTTGCCTTTAATATGTGACATTCCAATCCCCAACATGAATGCCATAACAAGTGCAGTCATAACTCCCATTGCTGGATCTATCTTTATAGTAAAATAAGGTTCTAATTTCACTCCAGACTTTCCAGCTAGCTCCCCAGCTTTAATTATTTTTGGAAGTATAGATGCTCCAAGCAAATATGCTAAACTACCAGCTATTATTGTAGATAAATAAGCTATACCTGCTGTTATAGCTAATAACTTACCGGACTCTTTTCCTAAATCAGCTATACCTGGTGCAACAAATGCTATTATTATACAAGGAATTATGAAACTTAAAAAACTACCGAATATACTTGAAAAAGTTAGAAATATTTTTGATATAAAGTAAGCCCCCGTTTCTTTAGATACAGTCCCTATTATAATACCGATAATTATTCCTACAATTAACTTAGGTAAAAGTCCAACCTTTTTCATATTATAAAGCCCCCTTAAATTGAGTGTGTTTTCCCCGAGCACACATTTGTCTTTTGTTTAAGTACAAAAAGATAATATCACCTTTGAAAAAGCTTGTCAATATAAAAAATGGTTAAATAAAAGCTTAATAGCTTTTATTTAACCATTTTTATAATAATTTTGATTTATCTTAGGAATACTCGTCCTAATACTCTCATATAAATCTGTTTATATGACCCTATCTTTTCCTATAAAACAAACTGAAAGCATTCCTGCTCCTGTATGAGATGCTATTACAGGACCTACATGATTTATTATAATTTCTTTAACCTTATACTTTTCCAGTATCATTTCTTTTAAATGAAGGGCATCTTCTATACAATCACCATGACTTATACCTATTACAGAATTCTCTGGTGTTTCAATAGTTTCTTCAAATTTATTTAAAAGCTCCTTAATGGCTTTCTTTCTGCCTCGAATATTTCCTATATTCTCTAAGTTACCTTCCTTGTCAATGTATATCATAGGTTTTATCTGAAGCAAAGTTCCTATATTAGCTTTTGTTGCAGAAAGTCTTCCCCCTCTCTTTAGATGAAGTAGATCTTCTACAATAAACCAATGATGTAATTTTAATTTATTCTCTTCTACCCAGTTTATTATTTCTTCTTTTAATGCTCCACTCTTTAGCATTTCCATTGCGCTATATACAATAATTCCTTCTCCTATACAGGCACTTTTAGTATCAATTATTGTTATATCTGCATCCTTAAATTCTTCTTCTACTAACTGTTTAGCTATATTTGCACTGCTAAAACATCCGCTTATCTTAGAAGACATAGACAAGTGAATTATGGCCTTATTTTCTTTTACATACTTCTTAAATAATTCTTCAAATCTATACACATTTATTTGAGAAGTAGTTGGCATAGCTCCTCGTCTAATACCGCTGTAAAACTGCTCATAAGTTAAGGTTTTCCCTAGATCATCTACGTAATCTTTACCTTCTATATGACAAATAAGCCCTATTACTGGAATACTATTTTTCTCGATATACTCTAAAGGTAAATCACAGCTTGAATCTGTAGTTATAACTATGTTCATAATATGCTTCCCCTTTTAATTTCAAACTACTATAATTGGTTATTTTTATGATATCTTTTCTAATTTTATTCTTGTTACAATATTATATCATAAATCTAAGAACTTATATTATAAACAATCTAGTTTATAACAAAATTTGAAAATTTATTTATATGCTATCTTATTCTACTATTTTAAGATTCCTTTTAGCAGCTCTCTTCTTAGCCATTCTAATGTTCTATTTACCGTAGCAACTCTTATTCTTTGCCTATCTCCAACTAAGTTAAACTCTTTAGTCTTTACCTCTCCCTTTAAATAAAGACCTACATATACAAGTCCTACAGGTTTTTCTTCACTGCCACCGCCAGGTCCTGCAATACCTGTAGTTGATATTCCAATATCTGTTCCAGCCATCTTAGCAATTCCTTCCGCCATTTCTGCTGCTGTTTGGCTGCTTACCGCGCCGAACTTATCAAGAATATCTTTTTTAACCTTTAGCCTCTTCATTTTTGATTCATTTGTATAGGTTATTGCCCCTTCTTTAAACACCTCAGAAATACCTGGATAATTTATTATTGTTCCCGCTAAAAGCCCTCCTGTACACGATTCTGCCGTAGCTATGGTTAATTTGTTATCTACTAACATTTTTCCTATTACATCTTCTATTGAGATTTCTCCTTCACCATAAACTGCCATTCCAAGTCTGCTTCTAATTTCTCCTTCTACAGGCAATATTAATTTATTAGCTTCCTCATCATTTTTAGCCTTAGCAGTAATTCTTAGAGTAACCTCTCCATCTTTAGCATAAGGAGCTACAGTTGGGTTTTTAGATCCATCTATAATATCTTCTATTACTTCAGCTACCTTACTTTCTCCCATTCCAATAATTCTAAGTGTTTTTGAATGTAATACTCCATCTTGAAACTTCATTAAGTATGGAACCAAGCTTTCTTCAAACATAGCCTTCATTTCTCTTGGTGGTCCTGGTAAAACAGCTAATATTTTATTATTTTCTTCAATTATGCAACCTGGAGCTGTTCCATTATTATTAGGCATTATAATAGCATCTTTTGGAAAATAAGCTTGTTTTTTATTATTTTCCCCCATAGCCATATGTAGTTTTTCGAAGAAACCTTCTATATCTTTTAATACTCTTTCATGAAGTATTGGCCTTTTCCCAAAATAATCAAAAGCTACTTCTTTTGTTAAATCATCCTTAGTAGGTCCAAGTCCTCCTGTTGTTATTACCAATTCAGCTCTTTCAAATGCTAAATCATACGCTTGTCTTAATCTTTCTTCATTGTCTCCAACCACAGATTGATGATAAACTTCTATTCCTAATTGAGCTAAACGATTTGCTATATATTGAGCATTTGTATTAACTATATTTCCTAATAAGATCTCTGTGCCAACTGCTAATATTTCAGCCCTCATTTTTTAACCTTCTTTCATTTTATTTCACTATATATTATATCAAAAAAAACAAATGCTCATTAGAATTATATTTTCTATATTGCTTATACTGTTTTAACTATGCAATTCTAATTTTATTATCTAATATAATTAATTCATAACTATATAATTTATTCTTTACAAACATATTATTCTTTGCAATTGCATTTGCTTCTTTCAGATCTTTTGCCTTAAATACAAGAGAACCCCCATTTTTATTAAAATATCCGCCGCCAATTAAATACTTATCTTTGCCATTTGAATTTAACCTTGTTATATGTGCACCTGTACATTGCCCTTTAGAACTTTTGCCCTCTATTGAATAGTTAACTCTTACAAATAAATTAGCATCGTTTTGCATAAACGTACCCCCATAACCATAATATACCTTTAAATCTGTATATTTTGATTATATAGAACATATGTTCGCTTGTCAATATATTTTGACTTTATTATTTATATATCTTTTTTAAGTTGTACAATTCGACAATGTATTTGTAGATTATTGCTGGCTTTCCCTCCAAAACTCCTTTACATTCTTTTCTATATCTTTAGAGTTTTTGACGACTATTGATGAGTGCCATTCCTTTGGAAACAACTTATAGTAACTTGGATATACAAATCTTTCATCAATTAAAAGAATTATTCCCTTATCTTTTTCTGTACGTATAACCCTCCCAGCTGCTTGCATAACTTTATTCATACCTGGATACATATATGCATACTCAAATCCTTGATTATTGTTATGAAGAAAATAATCATTTATGATATTCCTTTCTAAACAAACTTGAGGCAGAGCTACTCCAATGATTATAGTTCCTATTAGTTTATCTCCTGTTAAATCAATTCCCTCTGAAAAAAGTCCACCCATCACTGCAAAGCCAACTAATTCTTCTTCATTATCAGAAGAAAATTTATTTAAAAACTCTTCTCTTTCTTCTTCATTCATATATGCTTCTTGGAGTATTGTTTTTATATCTGGGTTCTTCTCACAAAATCTTGTGTATACTTCATTCATATATCTGTATGATGGAAAAAACACTAGATAATTACCCTTTTTCCCATTTACTACAGCTTCTATATCTTCAACTATCTTATAATACGTAAATTCTCTTTTTTTATATGTGGTTTGAACTTTAGAATCTATAATTACACATAAATTTTTTCTATCAAAAGGAGAATTTAGTTTTAGTTTGTAGGATTCTTTATCTCCCCCTAAAATTTCTATAAAATAGTCCATAGGTAAAAGTGTTGCTGAAAACAATATAGTAGCTTTTCCACGTTTCATTGCCTCTCCAAGTAAATAAGATGGATCAAGACAAAACATTTTTAGTTTAACATCATCATTTATTTTTTCTATATAGGTTACATATCTTTCATCATACTCTTCAAAAGTTCTTATAAATGCTAGTGATTTAAAATATAACTCTAATAAGTATTCTTTAAACTTGACACTCTTATCCTTATTTTCTAGAATCCATTTTTCGGCATCAAATATAAATTCCCTTAACATTGGTATTATCTCTTTTGGTGATTCCATATCTATATACTGGTTATCATTTTCTTCACATAACTTTCTTAAATCTATCATGTGAGAATTAATTTTATTGAGAATTTTTGAAATATCCTTTGAGTATTCTTTACTAAGCTTTTTCAACTCTAAAAATTCTCTTTTATTCATTTCTGCCGAAAACATTTCTCTAGCTCTGTCAACTAAATTATGAGCCTCATCAATTAAAAATGTAAAATCTGTACTTCCTTCTAGAAAAAATCTTTTTAAGTATACCCTAGGATCAAAGACATAATTGTAATCACAAATTATGCAATCAGCAAAATTAGCTAGCTCTAAAGAAAATTCAAAGGGGCAAACCTTATGCTTTAAAGCGTACTTTTCAATAGTTTCTCTTGAAAAATTTTCTTCATCATTGTATATATTTCTAATAGCATCATTAATTCTATCAAAATGTCCTTTAGCAAATTCACACTTTTCCGGGTCACACCCATCTTCTGGTTTAAAGCATATCTTATCCTTGGCTGTAATAGTAAGGCTCTTAATTTTCAAACCACCATTTCTCATACCTCCTAAGGCTTTCTCTGCTGCCGTTCTTGTTATAGTTTTTGCCGTCAAATAAAATACTTTGGACGTATGCCCTTCCCCCATAGCTTTTAGACTTGGAAAAATGGTTGCAGCCGTTTTACCTATTCCTGTAGGGGCCTGCACAAATATTTTTTTCCCTTCAGCTATAGTTTTATAAACAGATACAGCTAATTTTCTTTGCCCTTCTCTATATGTGGAAAATGGAAAGTTTAGCCCCTTAATAGATTTATTTCTACACTCTTCCCAACTATTTAGAACTTTAGCCCAATCTATATACCTATTAACTAAATCCAGAAAAAAACTTTCTAACTCGCTAAAAGTAAATGATTTAATAAATTTTTTTATTTCCTTCGTGTCCATTTGATAATATGTAAGCTGAACAAATATATCTTGCAAATTATTTTCCTTTGCATAGATAAAGCCATAACACTTCGCTTGTGCCCAATGCAGTTCATTGTATTCCTCTTCAATAAATTCTAAAGGCCTTGTTGTGGTCTTTATTTCATCTATAGTAACCTTTTTATCTTCTTCAATTATTCCATCTGCTCGTCCGCTTATTTCCATTAATATATCTTCACTTTCAAAAACATAAGAAAGGGTTACTTCTGGTTTATATTCCTTTGGTGAAGACTTTTGAATTTTTTGATGTGCCTTTATAGCATCTGTATTTCTTGAGCTTCCTGTAAAAGTAGAAATTAAATCTCCAGACCTTAACACAAATTCTACTAGATTCCTTACTGAAATCTTAATCGTACTTTTACCTTTCATAAGCCTATCCTTTCTAAATGAATATTTATTGTATAAATATCACTTCTAAATTTCACTTTATCTAATTATAAACCATTGTAATAGTTCCTAAAACAATTATATTTTATAATAATTATACCTTATAAAATGTCAGCCTTTTAATAAGGTTATAATAGCAGTAAGGGTCTGTCGCATTAAGAAATTTACATACAATATACTGTTTTGCAAGTTTAAAATTAAAACAATATATTGTAGTGTTTATTCTTAGTGCGACAGCCCCCTACTATTGCTGTTTGTAACTATGAAACATTTAAATTAATCAATTTTTATTCTATAAATGTATACAGATCTCAATGACTTATTATCAAACCTGTTTAAGTAGTCGTATAATGAAACATATAATCTATTTTCAGTATGTTGAGCCATAAACAAGTCATATCTGCCAACTTGAAAGTTATATCCTTTTCCATGTATTACTTGAGTATGGTAAGGATAATTATTTTGATTAGGGTCTCCATGCTGGATTACATCTCCTTCATACAATAAGGGATATAACTTTTCGAAATTATCTAAAGCTTGCTGTACAGTTAAAATTATATATTCTGCAGCTCTATTTCTGCCTAATCCATCTTCATTTCCCCAATGCCTTCTAAAATATCTTGCTGCTCTCCAAGTTATAGCTATATTAGTTAAATCTTTAGTATTTATAGTATTACAAAACCATGATTCAAGTTTATCCCATCTAGGATAGCCAGTCTCATCTATTCCTCCAGCTTTTAATACTTGAGATACAAAATTTGCACAATCGTCCGTTTCAAAGTATGGATAGTTATTTATATTTGGATTTAATGCATATCTCTCAGCATATTCCTTTGCTGCCTTTCTATCATAGTTTAAGTTTAATCTTCCCATAACATAATTTCTTCTATTATATTCTCTCATACTATCCCCTAAAATAATTGATATTAATATATAGATATCAATTTAAATTAGGTTTTATGTCAGGGGACAAACTCATTAACCCCAGGGGTGCAAAATTTTCCATACAAAACCTATCCTACCCACTCTTTTCTATTAGTAATATTAATTCTTCTTCAATTAGTATTCTTCCTATAGCAATTTTGACATATAAGAGAGAACAAAGTTGTCATATAAGTAGTAGCAGTCTTGTCGTATCTAATGCGACAACTGAGTGTAATGCAGAAAACATATAGGCACATAGCACTGGTTTTACAAATACCCATGGGGTCAATGTCATAAAACTGAAAATTGACAATGTGCAATAACTGCTCATTGTCAACTTTTTCATATAGTTTACTTATTTTTTATTAAGGTCTGTTATAAGAATATTTTCTCATAGGTGAGTTAGCATCATAATCGGAGTTATAATCTTTACTAATAATAGAACTTGATCCATGGATTCAAGTTTCCAGATCAAATATATCTGGATCACAGAACTCAACGTATATCCTGGTAATGATCTCAAATATAATATTCTGGTTATGCTCATCAATAATAGGGTTATTTTTTATTTCATTTTCTATTTTTATTCCATATTTATTTTTAGGATTTACCATTGCTCCACATTCACAATCTTGTTTGTGAATGCAATTATTATAGTTATAGTCATTTAACTCAAGATGAAGCAACTCAGGCACAATTAGTGTTTTACAGGAATCTTTTTTATCTTTCAATATTATAGTAAAAGGTATGGTAATATCAAACCTACTGTGATTACAATGATTGCAGTATCGTACAACTGCATTATTGTAACCAAATACTACTTCACTTATTTCTGGAGTAAATTCAATCTCATCAGGAATTCTGCTAATTACGGAAGAGGTTTTTTCTAAAAGAGGACTTTCTTTTGTCAGTATATCGGTTCCTATCTTATTAGGCATATTTTCTTTATTTGTATTTTCTACTTCTTTTTCAGATAAAACTTCTTGGTATAAATCGGAAATATATTTTACTACAAGTCGACTATCAAATTTTTTTTCACACCAGCTTCTACCTCGTCTTCCTAAAAATTTACACACTTTGGTGCCTTGTAGCAATTTATTTAAATCTTTTGCAAGTGTTAAGGGATCTGCTTTTTTTATTGAATCATGGTCACCAAAATACATATTCCATTGCTCGTTCATACGTTTAGGACTAATGATTCCGGTATATCCATGATTCCCTACGGCAATAACTGGCTTACCACAACTCATGGCCTCAAGTGCCACTCTTGCGGTGCCAACTACAATATTTGCATTCTGATAATAAGGCAATACGTCAAATTTCGCACCTACTACATGAATTGCATCTCTTTGTAATATTTTATTCAGAATGTTTACTTCATGTGTGATTAAATTTTTATCAGCTCCATCTCCAATAACAAAAGCATGTAGATTTTTATTTTCAGTCATTAAAATAAAACATGCAAAAATAAAAGCTTCGGCAGCTAAGGTTTTTCCCCAATCTAGACGACTGCAGTAAGTTATAACCTGAGATTTTTCAGGTATACCAAGCTGATTTTTTAAACCTTTTACTTTATGCTGAGGATGAAAATTCTCCATATCAATTCCATTTGGAATCACCACAATTTCTCCTCTTATTCTTGAGCCTAATTTTGATTCAATTAGTTTTTTGATTGGTTCGCTTACTGCAATAATTTTAGTTGCATTGATACAGGACATAAATAGTACATCATTAGGATAAAATAAGCCATGTAATGTGACTATATATGGTATCTTGTAGCTTCTATAAATATCATTTCCTAGACGCATACTCGCAAAAAGGTGGCAGTGAAGCAAATTGATTTTTTCTTCATCTATTATTTTCTTTGTTAATTTAATTAACTTCATAATGTTTTTATTAGAAATATAGTCGCTAGTAAAAGGAATTTTTACAATTTTTAATCCATAATGCTTGAACACTTCTGTTAGTGGACCCCCAGAGGTTCCGATAATTACATGTGCCCCTAACTTTTTCAGCGATTTTGCAAGCTCTAATACATACATCTCTGTTCCACCAATATTTAGGGCATCTATAAGCATCAATATTCTTAAGGGGCTATCTTCCTTTGATCTACTGACTATATACTGCTCACTTTCTAAATTTTTGTAGAGTTCCCTATACTTTATAAAATTTTGTATTCCGCTTTGACTTAGCTGAGCTTCTACTGTTTCAGAATAATTTTTTTCATTTTGAATATGATAGGAATTTTTATGTCTTCTATAATAATAAAGAATGCTGTTGACTTTTTCTAATCTACCTTGTTTAATCAAATATAAAAATATCTGAAGGTAGTCTTCTAGTTCATTTTCTTCTTTATGGAATTCAACTCCATTTAATAGACTTCTACGCATTAGTATTGTAGGAAATATAACTGGAGAAAATCCATTGATAATTGCATTTTCAATCTGTTCTTTGGATATATGAGCATTTTGAATTTTCTCTATAAAAGTACAGGCATTACGATAGCTAGTATCATTAGTAAAACATCTGATAAGGCATGAAACCATCCCTAAATCATCATTGGATTTAAGGTAATTGAGCTGTTCATCAAACCTGGTAGGAGAACTAATATCATCTGGATCATGAAATGTGATAAAATCTCCATGTGCTTGCTGCAAACCATATTTTAATGAATTAAATAAGCCTTCATGTTCTACAAAAGCATGATAATGAATTCTGTCATCCTGTATCTTTTTTATTTCTTCTTCAATATTTTCTGTGGAATTATCATTAATAATAATAAGCTCCCAGTTTTCAAAAGTTTGATTACATATGCTTTTAATGGATTCAAAGATATACTGCTTACAATTGTATACTGGCATAATAACACTAATTTCTGGCTTCATAATCATTATTCACCTGCTTTTTTTATCTACTGATAATATAAGATGTCAGATAGATTCTCTACTCTGTAGCCATTGTGTAAAAGATTAAAAATAAATTCAAAATCTTCTGCACCATCAATACGTTTATTTATACCTCCAGTTTTATCTATAATGTCACTTCGAAAAAGAAGCGTATTAAAATTCATGCAAGGCATAAAATCAACGCTATAGGAATATTCAATATCATCTTTGAATTTTATATAATTTCCACTGTCATTATAATTTGTACCTACAACACTATACATGAAATTGTTTCTTAAAAACTCAATTTGTTCTTCTATTCTTTTTGGATGGCTTTTACCTCCGACATTGTGAAATGCTATAAATTCCCCTCTAGAAAGATAAGACCCTATATTATAAAACCAAGGAAATCCAACTTCCCTTGGTAGAGGGAAATATACTAAATCTTTAAATTTACCATTATTTTTATATGGTTCTGCCCATTTGTTAATAAAGTCTTCTGTATTAATATCAGGCTGCTCATCTATAATAACTAATTCAAGATTATCGTAAGTTTGAGAGGCTATACTCTCTAAGGTTTCCTTAACTTTATCCGATATACCTTTTATTGGTAAAACGATACTTGCTTGTCCTTCATTTTTTTTCCTTTTTTCTTTGTAGTTATGAGTTACGGCATCCCCCTCATAAAGACTCCGTGAAAATTGCTTATCATGGTTTCTGTAGAAATACAGGTTTTCATTTAAGTTCTCAACGATAAAGTCATGATTTACAATATTACTCACAAAAAAGAAATCATTAGAAAATAGAACTGCTTTATTAAAGCCAATGACCTCATCGATAATATAGGCACGGATCATAAGTGTCCCGTAGCACACACAGTGCTTAATATCAGTCTTATAGTTTCTTTCAATTTCATTTGCATCAAAACTAATCCAGCCGCTGGTAGATGTAATGTTTGATATATCATCCCGAAAAGATGAAAATACAGTGCCTAATGCGGCAGTATCAGGATGTTCCTGAAGATATTTTACCTGCTTTTCAATTTTTTCATCATGACTAATGTCATCAGCGTCGTGAAATACAACATACTCTCCTTTTGATAGACATAAGCCAACATTTACGGCCCACTCGAAACCAAGATTTCTTGGCAGCCGTACATACACAAAGTCCGTAAACTTGTCCATATTTTCAGTAAGCCATTCATTTACAATAGTTTTTGTGTTATCCTGTGAACAATCATCTATCAAAATAATCTCTATATTAGAATAGGTTTGCCTTTTTAAACTTTCAAGGGTATCAATTATATAGCGATCATAATTATAGGCAGGGATAATTACGCTTACAAGTCCTGCTGCCCGATCATATAACATTGTCATTTTATATCACTTCTCCAAAAGTAAATTATATTTAAAATCAAGTTACATAGGATGCATAAATAATTCATTGAAACTACTCAAAGAAAACATTTTATTAACGTCACATAATTAATATATGAGTAAAATCATAAAATGTTCTATTTATTCCTAATTTCAATATAGCCTTGACAATGTTTAATAAAATTTAAGAATTGTTAATAACTTTTTAATTAAGCTCTCATTATTATTTTCACAATATGATACCTATCATAATATTATGAAAATACGGATTACTAAATCCATTAGTTAGATATTTTAATTTGCTGTAAAAAGGAGAGGGCTTTATGAAGATATTAGTTAGTGGCGGTGCAGGATTTATAGGATCTAATTTAGTAGATAAACTTATAAATCTAGGACACAATGTATGTATAATAGATAATTTATCTACTGGAAATATAAATAATGTAAATAAAAAAGCTCAATTATATATAAATGATATTTTGGATTCTAATATATCAAAAATATTTGAAAAGGAAAAATTTGATATAGTCTATCATCTAGCAGCACAGATAAATGTGCAAAAATCTATAATGAATCCTATATTTGATTCTGATGTAAATGTATGTGGTACTATAAATATAATAAATAATTGTGTTAACTATAATGTTAAAAAAATAGTATATTCTTCTTCAGCAGCTGTTTATGGTCAACCCCAATACCTACCTATAGATGAAAGGCATGAAATAAGACCCATATCTTATTACGGATTATCTAAATATACTGCTGAAGAATATATAAGAGTGTTTAGTAATTTAAATAATTTAGACTTCACCATACTCAGATATGCAAATGTATACGGAATAAGGCAAGATCCAAAGGGGGAAGGTGGCGTAATATCCACATTTATGAATAGTTTATTTAAAAAGCAACCACTATATATATTTGGAGATGGTAGTGCCTTAAGAGACTACATCTTTGTAGAAGATATCGTTGACGCTAATATTGCAGCTCTCAACAGTGGAGGCAAAGAGAGATTTAATATAGGCACTGGAGTTTATACTTCTGTCAAGGAACTAGCTGAAAATATGATAGATATCATTGACCTAAAATGTAATATAGAGTATGCATCACCTAGAAAAGGAGATATAGAAAATTCATATTTTAATATTAGTAAAGCTAAAAATAAACTTAATTGGATTCCAAGATTTAGTTTGAAAGATGGACTGAAGAAAACTATAGAATATTATAAAAACCCTTGATGAAACTTTTCATCAAGGGTTTTCTAATTATAATACTTTACTTAAGAAATCTTTTGTTCTATCCATTTTAGCATTATTAAATATTTCATCTGGTGTACCTTCTTCTAATATTACTCCACCATCCATAAAGAATACTCTATCTCCAACTTCTTTTGCAAATCCCATCTCATGAGTTACAACTACCATTGTCATACCTTCTTTTGCTAGTTCCTTCATAACCTCTAAAACTTCTCCAACCATTTCAGGATCTAATGCTGAGGTAGGTTCGTCAAATAACATTACATCTGGTGACATTGCAAGTGCTCTCGCTATAGCTATTCTTTGCTTTTGACCACCTGATAGCTGTTTTGGGTAGCTGTTTGCTTTGTCTTTAAGTCCAACACGCTCTAATAGCCTTAAAGCTACCTTTTCAGCTTCCTCTTTTGAATATTTGTTTAGCTTTATTGGAGCTAAAGTTATATTATCTAATATGCTCAAATGAGGGAATAGATTAAACTGTTGAAACACCATCCCCATTTTTTCTCTTTGCTTATTTATATCATTATTTTTATCAGTAATAGATTTTCCTTCAAAGATTATTTCTCCATCTGTAGGTTCTTCTAAAAGATTAAGACATCTTAAGAAGGTACTTTTACCTGAACCTGAAGGTCCTATTACAACTACAACTTCTCCTTTTTTTATATGGGTATTTACGCCCTTTAAAACCTCTAAATTTCCGAACTTCTTAACTAGATTATTTACCTTAATCACTTACCTTCATCCTCCTTTCAGCAACACCTAATAATTTTGAAAGTCCAAAGGTTAATACAAAATACATAACCGCTGCCATAATATAAGGTGTGAATATCTTATAGGTAGCTCCTGATGCTACTCTTGCATTAAACATAAGTTCATGTATTCCAACTACAGAGATAATCGCTGACTCCTTAATTACTGTTATAAATTCATTTCCAAGTGACGGTAATATAGCTTTTATAGCTTGTGGTATTATTATATATTTCATTGCCATATTATAATTTAAACCAAGAGATCTTGCAGCTTCCATTTGCCCTTTATCAATTGACTGAATTCCTCCCCTTATTATTTCTGCTACATAAGCTGTACTATTTATTGTCAACGCTAAAATAACAGAAGCAAAATCCGTAAGATTAGTTCCAAAGGCATCTACTTGAGGTAACTCAAATCCAATCATAGGTAATCCATAATATAAAATATATAATTGCACTAATAGTGGAGTTCCTCTTACAATCTCTACAAAAGTTGAAGAAACACCTCTTAATAATTTATTACTTGAAAGCTTCATTAAAGCAAATAATATTCCAAAAACAACGGCAAAAATCACTGTAAAAAATGCTATCATAACAGTTATTCCTGCACCACTTAGAAAGTATCCGAAATATTTAGATACAAATTCTAAAACCTCTCCCATTAAAATTCCTCCTACCTTAACAAAAGATAATGACATGGTGCCATTATCTTTTGATTTTAAAATTTATTCATTTATTACTATTATTTATACATAACTCTTGTATTATTATTGTTGTTTAATTACACTTGCTGCATCAATAAATTTATTTATTTTATCTTCTGATAATAATCTATCTATTGTTTTATTTACTATTTCAACTAAATCTTTACTACCCTTTTGGACTCCTACAGCAGAACCTCCATCTGGATCTTGAACTTTTACATTTGATAATGCTAGACCTTTTTCTTGAGCTACATAAGCTTTTGCTACTGGATACTCAATAACAATAGCATCAACCTTTTTAGTTTTCAAAGAAAGAACAAGTTCTGTAACCTTTCCTAAGGAAGTAACTTTTGTAGATTTTATTTGTTCTTTTGCTATCTTTTCTTGAATTGAAGATGTTTGAGCTCCTACCTTAACTGGTGCTAAGCTTTCTAGCGTATTGAACTTTTCTTTATCTTCAGCTCTTACTATTACGCTTTGATCAGCTTTAAGATATATCTTTGAAAAGTCAACTTCCTTCATTCTAGCAGCAGTTGGAGTCATTCCTGATATAACTAAATCAATTTTTCCTGTCTTTAGTGAAGGAATAAGTCCATCAAAGTCCATATCCTTAATTTCAAGCTGAACTCCAAGATCTTTTGCAATTTCCTTTGCAATTTCAATGTCAAAACCTACTATTTGGTCTTTTCCATCCTTCATTGTATGAAATTCATATGGTGGATAGTCTGCACATGTTCCAAGTACTAGCTTTCCTGCCTTTTTTATTTGATCAACTTTTGATTGGCTTTGGTTTGCTCCATCTTTTTGTTGAGTTTCTTGCTTATTATTCTCTTTGTCATTTGCAGTTTTACTGCCACAACCTACTAACGTTAAGCCTAGGCACATTATTATTGTAAGCATAACTGCTGTCATCTTTCTAATCTTAATCATTCTTATTCCCCCTAGTAATCATCTTCCGCATTATTATACATCAAGATTTATATTTATTCAACCATTTTATATTAATATTTATAAAAAAATATTGATTATTTATAAGCAATTTCTGGGTACTTATCTATATAAATACTAAAAGTGATTGTACTTTTTTGTGCAATCACTTTTCCAATATATTATCATATATTCTATTATAAATTAATATGAACAACTATAAATATTGTCCTATGTTCCTATATTTAGAGTATCTTTTCTCCAAAGTACTCCTTATATTATCTTTTAACTCTTTAAATGGCACCTTTAAAAGCTCGTCTTTTATAGTTTTAGCCATCATATCCATATCTTTATGAGCTCCACCTTCTGGTTCATGTATAACTTTGTCTATTATATTATATCCTTTTATATCTTGAGCTGTTATCTTCATTATAGCAGCAGCTTCTTTTACTCTCGAAGAATCTTTCCACAAGATACTTGCAAATCCTTCTGGTGAAAGCACAGAATAAACAGCATGTTCAAGCATCCATATTTCATCTCCAATAGATAATGCAAGTGCTCCTCCACTACCGCCTTCTCCTATAACTATGGATATAATTGGAGTTTTTAAATTAGACATTTCCATAAGGTTTCTGGCAATAGCTTCACCTTGGCCTCTCTCTTCTGCATCCATTCCACAGTAAGCACCTGGGGTATCTACGAAGCATATTATCGGTCTATTAAACTTTTCAGCCTGTTTCATTAATCTTAAGGCTTTTCTATACCCTTCTGGACTTGGCATTCCAAAATTTCTTTTTATATTTTCTTTCATATTTCTGCCCTTTTGTTGTGCTATTACTGTTACAGGCATGCCATTTAATTTAGCAATACCTCCTATAATACAGGCATCATCTTTATAATATCTATCCCCATGCAGTTCGATAAAAGAATCAAAAATTCTTTCTATATAATCAAGTGCTGTAGGGCGTTCTAACAACCTTGATAATGTAAGCTTATCAAATGGAGATAGATTTTTATACACACTACTCTTAAGTTTTTCTAGCTTTTCCTCTAGCCTGCCTATTTCAAGTGATAAATCTACTTCTTTCCCATTAGAGAATTTTTTTAACTCATCTATTCTGTTACTAAGCTCATTTATTTTTTTTTCGCACTCCAGCATCCTAGCATCTCCTTTACAAGGGTGACAAAATAACCTTAAAATAACTCATAAACTCTACTTTAATGCATATCTAGAATTTTATATAATACCTTTTTTAATTCCTGCCTTTTAACAATCTTATCTAAAAAGCCGTGTTCTAATAAAAATTCTGCACTTTGAAAACCTTCTGGCAACTTTTGCTTTATAGTCTGTTCTATAACTCTTTGCCCTGCAAATCCTATGAGAGTTCCTGGCTCAGATATTAGTATATCTCCTAGCATCCCAAAGCTTGCTGTAATTCCACCAGTTGTAGGATCAGTTAATACAGATATATATGGCAGTCCTTCTTCACCATGTCTTGCAATGGCAGCACTCGTTTTTGCCATTTGCATAAGTGAGAACATTCCTTCCTGCATTCTAGCTCCCCCAGAAGCTGTAAATATAATAATCGGCAATCTATGTTTTGTGGCATTTTCTATAGCCCTAGTTATTTTCTCTCCAACTACTGAGCCCATACTTCCCATCATAAAGTTACTGTCCATAACTGCAATTACTACATCTTTGCCATATATTTTGCCGTATCCTGTAACTACTGCTTCGCTCAGTCCTGTTTCTTCTTTTAAACTATTAATCTTTTCTTCATATCCTTCAAAGTCTAGTGGATTAACTGTTTCAAGGTTTTTGTCAAGTTCTCTGAAAGTTCCTGTATCAATTATAAATTCTATTCTTTCTCTAGAATTCATTCTGTAATGTTTTCCACAAAATGTACATACCTTAAAATTATCTTCTAAATCTTTCTTGTATATTGTTTTTCCACAACTACTACATTTAATCCACATCCCATTAGGTATATTGGGACCTTTTTCTTGGCTTTGTTGATCATTTTGCGCTTCATTTTTTAATGTTATATACTTAGTCTTTTTAAATATAGGATTAAATTTAAACATAAAAATTCACCCACCTTAAACAACAATACAATAATTGTTGCTTTGGAATAATGTTTTAATTATCAATTGTCAAACTCTTAATAATTAAATTCTCTACCGATAAACCCAGTATTATATGATCCTTCTTCAAATATTTCATTATACAATATTTCAAGCTGAAACTCTATATTAGTATCTATACCACTTATAACAAATTCTTCTAATGCTCTTTTCATTTTAGCTATAGCTTCTTCTCTATTCTTTCCATGTACTATAAGTTTTGCAATCATAGAATCATAATTTGGAGGAAGTCTATAACCTTCATAAATGCCACTATCAATTCTTATTCCATTTCCCCCTGGAATATGTTGAATATTTATTATTCCAGGTGATGGTCTAAATCCCATCTTAGGATTTTCTGCATTTATTCTGCATTCTATTGAGTGTCCATTTATCTTAACCTCTTCTTGAGTAAGTTCTATTCTCTCTCCTGCTGCTATTTTAATTTGTTCCTTTACTAAGTCTATACCTGTTATCATTTCTGTAATTGGGTGTTCTACCTGTATTCTTGTATTCATCTCCATAAAGTAAAAGTTGTTTTTGTCATCTAACAAAAATTCTATAGTACCTGCACTTCTATAACTTACTGCTGAGGCCGCCTTTACAGCTACTTCACCCATTTTCCTTCTTAATTCCTCAGTCATTATAGGGCACGGTGTTTCCTCTAAGACCTTTTGATTTTTCCTTTGAATTGAGCAATCCCTTTCATTAAGATGAATTATGTTACCATAGTTATCTCCTAAGATTTGAAACTCAACATGTCTAGGATTTTCAATGAATTTTTCTATATACATAGTATCATCACCAAAGGATATTCTAGCTTCCCCTTTTGCTGCTTCAAAGGCTTTCTTTAATTCTTCACTGTCTTTTACGATTCTTATTCCTCTTCCTCCGCCGCCAGCAGAGGCTTTAACCATTACAGGATATCCTATCTTTTCTGCAGCATCTAATGCTTCATCTAAAGTTTCTACGCTTCCCTCAGTACCTGGTATTACAGGAACTCCTGATTTCATCATTATTTCTCTTGCTTTTGACTTATTTCCCATGTTTTCTATAGCTTCCACTTCTGGACCTATAAAAACTATATTACAATCTTTACACATCTGAGCAAACTTGCTATTTTCTGATAAAAACCCAAACCCAGGATGAATAGCTTGAGCACCACTTAATACTGTAGCACTTATTATATTTTCCATATTTAAATAGCTTTCCTGTGGTTTTGCTGGCCCAACGCAGACAGCTTCATCTGCTAAACTTACATGCAAGGAATCTCTATCTATTTCAGAATATATGGCAACTGTTTCTATTCCCATTTCCCTACAAGCTCTAATTATTCTAACTGCAATTTCTCCTCGATTAGCAATTAAAATTTTACTAAACATATTTTCACCTACTTCCCTATGGCAAACATCAATTCAGCCTCAACTGCCTTCTCTCCATCTACAGTGGCTATAGCTCTAGCAATTCCAGCAGGGCCCTTCATCTTTATCATCTCAACTTCCAACCTAAGTACATCTCCTGGAACAACTTTACGTCTAAACTTAGCTTTGTTTATTCCACCAAAGTAAGCAATTTTACCTTTATATTCTTCCATACTTAAAAGGGCTATGGCTCCTACCTGTGCTAATGCCTCTACCATAAGTACTCCCGGCATAACAGGTTCTTGTGGAAAATGTCCAGCAAAGAAATACTCATTCATAGTTACATTCTTGTACCCTACTGCTCTCTTTCCGCTTTCTAATTCCTCTACTTTATCTACAAGTAAAAATGGATATCTATGTGGTATAATCTCTTGAATTTCTTTTATTCCTAGTAACATATATTTTTCCTCCACTCTACTTCTTAACTCTAAATATCGGCTGACCATATTCAACCATATCTTCATTTCTTACTAGTATTTCTACTATCTCATAATCATCTTCTGCTTCCACTTCATTCATAAGTTTCATTGCTTCTATTATACAAAGTGTATCTCCTTTTTTAACTTTACTTCCTACAGTTACAAAAGAATCCTCTTCTGGTGAAGATGAAGCATAAAAAGTTCCAACAATAGGTGACTTTATAGTTGATGTATTATCTAGCTCTTGAACTCTATTTTCATCAGCTCTGCTATCTGAAATTACCTTTTCAAAGCTTACTTCATTAAGAACTTCATTTGAATTTGTTTGAACTTCATGCATATTATTCTCTCTTAATGAACCATTAGAAGTTCTTTCATCTAATTTATTCATTTTTATATGAATACCTTCAGCTTCAATTTCAAATAAAGTTAATTTAGAATCACTTACAGTTTTTATAAGCTCTTGAATATTCTTATAATCCATTTTTCTACCTCTCATCCCATTTTTTTAGAACTATTGTTGAGTTATGCCCTCCAAAGCCTAATGAGTTAGACATTGCATATCTTACTTCTTGCTCTCTTCCTACATTTGGAACACAGTCTAAATCACATTCTTCATCTGGGACTTTATAACCAATAGTTGCAGGTATAAATCCTTCCTCTAATGCTTTAGAGCATATAATAGCCTCAATTGCCCCTGCTGCGCCTAATAAATGGCCTGTCATAGACTTTGTTGAACTAACTGGTATATTATTTGCCATATCTCCAAATACACTCTTAATTGCAGCTGTTTCAAACTTATCGTTATATGGTGTACTTGTTCCATGAGCATTTATATAAGATATCTCTTCTTCTTTTATACCAGCATCTAAAATAGCTAGTTTCATAGCTCTAGCTCCACCTTCTCCGTTTGGTGCTGGAGATGTCATATGGTATGCATCACAAGTTGCTCCATATCCTACAACTTCTGCATATATTTTAGCTCCCCTCTTTTGGGCATGTTCTAATGACTCAAGTATTAATATTCCTGATCCTTCCCCCATAACAAAGCCATCTCTTTCCTTATCAAAAGGTATAGATGCTCTTAACGGATCTTCACTTGTGCTTAAAGCTGTAAGTGAAGTAAATCCTGCTAATGCAAGAGGAGTTATAGATGCTTCAGTTCCTCCAGCTATAATAACATCAGAGCTTCCGCTTCTTATGTTATGGAATGCTTCCCCTATAGCATGAGTACCTGTAGCACAAGCTGTAACTATGGAAGTACAAATTCCCTTTGCACCAAACTTTATAGCTATATTACCTGCAGCCATATTACCTATAATCATAGGAATAAAGAAAGGGGATATTCTACCTGGTCCTTTCTCTAAGAGCTTTTGATGTTGTTCTTCTATAGTTGCTATACCACCTATACCTGAGCCTACAATTACTCCAAATCTTTCACTATTTATAGTCTCTAAGTTAAGTTCTGAATTCTTTATAGCCTCATCTGCAGCTACCATAGCAAATTGACAAAACTTATCCATTCTTCTAGCTTCTCTTTTATCCATATAATCACTAACATTAAAATCTTTAACTTCAGCTGCCAATTTAACCTTAAATTCGGTTGTGTCAAAAGCTGTTATTTTATCTATTCCACATTTTCCTTGCTTTACGCTATTCCAAAAGCTTTTTGCATCATTTCCTATAGGAGTAACAGCTCCTATTCCAGTGATAACTACTCTATTTTTCACTTTCATTTACCTCCTCTAAATGTGCATTCCACCATCCACACTAATAACCTGACCTGTAATATATGATGCCATATCAGATGCTAAAAATGCTGCAGTATTAGCTATATCTTCTGGACTTCCTAGTCTTTTTAAAGGAATATTTGCCTTAATATTTTCCTTTACTTTTTCTCCTAAAGTCTCTGTCATATCTGTTTGAATAAATCCTGGAGCTATAGCATTTGCAGTTATTCCTCTACTTGCAATTTCCTTTGCAACAGATTTTGTAAGTCCAATTATTCCAGCCTTAGCTGCTGCATAATTTGCTTGACCTGCATTACCTGAAAGTCCAACCACAGAAGAAATATTAATTATTTTTCCGCTTCTTTGCTTTACCATTACAGGTATTGCATGTTTAATACAATTAAATACTCCTTTAAGGTTAACTTCTATTACCTTGTCAAACTCTTCTTCCTTCATTCTCATAATAAGTGAATCCTTAGTTATGCCTGCATTGTTAACAAGAATATCTACAGAACCTAACTTCTCCATAGCTTCATCTATTATTTTCTTTGAATCTTCAAAGCTACTTACATCTCCTTGAATTGCTAATGCCTTAACACCTTTACTTTCTATTTCCTTAACTACTTCTTGAACTGAATTTATATCGCTTCTATAATTTAAAACTACGTTAGCTCCTAGTTCTGCAAATTTTATAGCAATTGCTCTTCCTATTCCTCTGCTTGCACCAGTAACTATCGCATTTTTACCTTTTAACATAATTGTCTCCATTAAAATCCTCCTATAAACCTTTCCTATTTAATGTTAGACTTCTTTTAGCGCTTCAATAGTTACATTTAATGACTTTAAGTCCTCTACATTTAATACTCTTACATTCCTATCTATTTTCTTTACAAAGCCACTTAATGCTTTCCCTGGACCTATTTCAATAAAAGTATTTATACCGTCCCTTATCATTCCTCTAATTATGTCTTCCCACATAACAGAACTCTTAACTTGCTTTCTTAGTAACTCTTTAATAGATCCCTTATCTTTTATATAATCCCCTGTAACATTAGTCATTACAGGTATTTTCATATCACCTAATTCCATACTTTGAAGTTCATTATAAAGTTTTTCCCCAGCTTCTTTCAGCATTGATGTATGGAATGGTGCACTAACCGGAAGAATCATAGCACGTTTTGCGCCTAATTCCTTTGCTTTGTTACAAGCAGCATTTACAGCTTCTATTTCCCCGGCAATAACTATCTGAGAAGGACAATTATAATTTGCCACTTCTATAATTCCAGCCTCTTTTGACAGTTCACAAGCTTCATTTACTTTATCTCTGTCTAATCCCATTATGGCTGCCATTGTTCCTATGCCTTCTGGAACAGCTTCCTGCATGAACTTACCTCTTTTTTTAACTAGTTTAACTGCATCCTTGAATTCTAAAACACCACTGTAAACCAAAGCAGAATATTCTCCAAGGCTAAGTCCTGCTGCTACTTCTCCTTTGATTCCATTTATCTCTAATGCCTTTAGTGCTGCTATACTGGTAGTTACAATAGCTGGTTGAGTATTCTCTGTCTTATCTAAATCTTCTTTGTTGCCTTCAAAGCATAAATTACTAATCGAAAATCCTAATGCCTTATCTGCTTCTTCAAAAATTTCTCTAGATTCTTTTATATTTTCATAAAGATCTTTACCCATTCCTATATACTGAGCCCCTTGCCCAGCAAATATAAATGCTATTTTGTTCATAATAAACCCCCACTATACTTTATAATGAAAAATACTATTCACATAAATTTTTTAAGTTGGTTTTTTCCATTACACTTATTGCTTCATTGAA
Organism: Clostridium sp. JNZ J1-5; assembly: GCF_053901425.1. NCBI lineage: Bacteria > Bacillati > Bacillota > Clostridia > Eubacteriales > Clostridiaceae > Clostridium > Clostridium sp. JNZ J1-5. The sequence continues at coordinate 1,920,263 of NZ_CM132773.1, forward strand.
CATTTCTTCAATCATTTCTTTACAGCTTTGCTCTTTCTTTATAAGTCCTGCTATTTGTCCTGCCATAACAGAACCCATATCAACGTCTCCATCTCTAGCTGCCTTTGGCAGTGCTCCTCTTCCTAATTCCTCAAACTTCTCCAGGCTGCATCCTTCTTTTTCAAGAATGGCGTACTCTCTTGTAAGTCTATTTCTCAATACTCTAACTGGATGTCCTGTTGGTCTTCCTGTTACAACAGTATCAATATCTTTAGCCTTAATTACTCTATCTTTATAATTTTTATGAGCAGTACATTCATTAGCTACTAAAAATCTTGTTCCCACTTGGACGCCTGATGCTCCAAGCATAAATGCTGCCGCAACTCCTCTTCCGTCTCCTATGCCTCCTGCAGCTATTACAGGAATATTTACTGCATCCACTATTTGAGGAATAAGTGACATAGTTGTGATTTCCCCAATATGTCCTCCAGCCTCACAGCCTTCCGCAACTATAGCATCTGCTCCGCTTCTTTCCATTCTCCTTGCTAAAGCCACAGAAGCAACTACTGGTATTACAGTAATTCCATGTTGTTTCCACATTTCCATATACTTTCCTGGGCTGCCTGCGCCTGTAGTAACTACTTTTACCCCTTCTTCGCATACCATCTTTGCTACTTCGTCCGCATTATCACTTAAAAGCATTATATTTACTCCAAAAGGCTTATCCGTAAGCTGTTTTGCTTTTCTTATTTCTTCTCTAATATACTCAACAGGAGCATTAGCTGCTGCTATAATTCCAAGTCCTCCAGCATTTGATACCGCAGACGCTAAGGAGCTATCAGCTATCCAAGCCATTCCCCCTTGAATTATGGGATACTTTATTCCTAATTTTTTAAATAAAGTAGTATTACTCATATTAACCTCCCTATGAAATAAGACTGCTGAAATAAAAGCAGTCTTATGTTTTTAACACCTTAATTATTCAGTCTTTGAGTTTATATATTCAACTAAATCACCTATAGTTTTTATACCTTCAAGATCTTCGTTAGATATTTCTAAATTGAATTCATCTTCAAGCTCCATAGCTATTTCAAATATATCTAGAGAATCAACTCCTAAATCTTCTTGAAATTTTGAAGTTAGAGTTACTTCTCCTTCTCCTATTCCTAAATGATCAGCTATAACCTTTTGAACTTTTTCAAATACCATGATATGCCCTCCTAAAATTAAATTATTTATTTTATTTATTTTTTATTTATCACTTAATTGTTTTAATTCCACTCTATTAGTTGCGCGCCAAAGGTAAGACCTCCACCAAATCCAACTAATATAATCTTATCGCCTTTTTGCAATAAATTTTTTTCATTCATTTCATTTAATGCAATAGGAATGCTTGCACCTGATGTATTGCCATATTTGTCTAGATTGATATAAAACTTAGACAAATCCATCTTTAGCTTTTTAGAAGCAAGCTCAATTATTTTCATATTCGCCTGATGTGGAACTATATATTTTATATCCTCTAAGCTATAATCCGTATTTTTTAATACTTCATTTATAGAACGCACTATTACCTTAACTGCAAATTTAAAAACTTCTCTTCCATTCATTGATAAGGTATCTCTATAAGTTTCATATAAATCATAATAAGGATTTTTAAGTGGTGCTGCTCCACACATTAAGTGTTCTCCTCCAGTACCATCAGATCCTGTATACTGTGATATAATTCCACCCTTATCACTTTTTTCAAGTACAACTGCTCCTGCACCATCTCCAAATAGAACACAAGTATTTCTATCATTCCAATTTAATATTTTAGATAATGTTTCTGCTCCTATAACTAGTGCTCTTTTCTTTTGTCCGGTCATTATAAATTGTGAAGCTATACTAACCGCATATATAAATCCTGTACAAGCTGCGCTGATATCAAAGCAAGTTGCATTTATTGCTCCTATATTCTTCTGAACAATGCATGCTGTAGACGGAACAAAACAGTCTGGTGTAGCTGTTGCCACAATAATCAAATCCAGATCTTCTGGTTTTAATCCTGACTTTCTTATAGCTTCTTCACCAGCTTTTGTTGCAATATCTGAAGTTTGTTCACCTGTTGATATTCTTCTTTCTTTTATTCCCGTTCTGTCACTTATCCATTCATCGCTAGTATCTACAATTTTTGATATATCATCATTTGTAATAATCTTTTCTGGAGCATAGCTTCCAGTGCCTACTATACTAACTTTAAACATAATATTATTCCTTCTCATTTTGATTTTTTATAATATACTTATTTTTAAAGAAATCATTCAATTTACCAAGAGCTGTAGCTAACAATTTCTCTTCTCCTTCTGACAATCCTTCAATAGTAGCTTTAATCATATCAGAGTGAAATTTTTCATGAACTCTGTAAGCTAGCTTACCTTTTCTAGTAAGAATAACATTAACTACTCTCCTGTCATTCTCATCTCTTTTTCTCTCAACATACCCTTTTTTAACTAAATTATTTATTGCCGTTGTCAGTGTGCCTACCGTTATTCCCAAATCATTTGCTATCTCCGACATGGTTCTAGGAGTATACATTCCTATGGCATCAATGGTATGGACTTCTGTTACTGAAAGATCGTTAAGCCTTCCAGACTTTAAAGCTGTTTGCTCTATTGTTAAAATTTCATTAAAAGTATCTACCAGCAATTCATTTAGAATAGCTTTTATACACTTCTCCACCATATCACGCTCTTTTCGCCTTTAAATGTTAATTTTCTATGAAATATATTTCGACAATCAAATATTTTGATAATCAAAGTATATATTATAGATAAAAATCTGTCAATTAAAAAATTACAGCACAATATTTAATTTAATTACATATTATGCTGTAATTTTTTAATATTATATTTAATTTTCATGAGATTATTATTGATAGATTCCCTATTTATGTATTATTTTATTTATCTCTTGTTATAACCATACTAACATGTTCAATTCCAGCCTCAAAGTATTTGTCTCCAAAAGCTTTAAATCCTAACCTTTCGTAAAACTTTTGTACTCGTGATTGAGCATGTATATAAATTTTTTCATGTCCTTCACTAAATGCTTTGTCTATAAGCTTTTTTACTACTACTTGGCCAAAATGTTTTGATCTATATTCTTTTAAAACTGCAATTCTTCCAAAGAATATCTGCCCATCACTTTCAAACATTCTACCTGTTGCTATAGGCTTGTCTTCATTATAGATGATTATATGATCTGCATAGTTATCTATATCATCTAGTTCCATTTCTTCCGGAACATTCTGTTCCTTCACAAACACCTGGTTTCTTATTTGGAACGCATCTTTAATTCCATCTTTCCCCTTAAACCATAAAATATTATTCATTTTTATACCCCCCATATATTATTTAATTTTAAGCGTCCTAAATCTACTAAGCGCTGCTACCAATTCATATTTTCTTGGCAATGCAAAATCCTAATAATTATATTATATATAATTATTAGGATTTTGCGGAGTCCCGTTAACTCTTATTTCAAAATGAACATGGGGTCCTGTGCTTTTTCCTGTGTTCCCTACATCTCCTATATGCTCACCTTTTTTTACCTCATCACCTAATTTAACTTTAATCAGATTACAATGAGCGTATATAGTCTCCAAATCATTACCATGGTCTATCTTTATAACCTTACCATATCCCTCCATCCATCCTGCATAGGATATCTTTCCATCCATAGCTGCATATATAGGCGCCCCTATATTATTAGCAATGTCTATTCCTTTATGCATTTTGCCCCATCTCATACCGAAATCTGAACTTACTTTTCCATCATTAGGTCTAAGTAGTTTAGTCTTCTTACCTATTACTGCTTTATTGCTTACTTTTTTACTTTTATTAGAACTGGGCTTCTTCTCCTCTATCTTTACAAAATCAGATTTACTGCCGCTTAATATTATATTTTTTATTTCTTCCTTAGTTGTTATATCTTCATGAGAAATGTGTACCTTATACCAAGTAAACTTATCCTTAAACTTGAAGTTTTTAAATGTTTTATTAAGTTCATCCTGTAGATTTATAAGATCCATTTCAAATTCTTCTTTATTCTTTATATAAAAAGTATATTCATTGTTCATTTTAATCTCATATGCATTGGGTTTATATTTTACATAAAATGCATAACATATTAGAAATGTTGTTATTACTAATACTAAATAGCACAACTTTCTTTGGTTACTACTCAGATATTCCAAAATTATAGCACTCCCTTCATCTATTTCTAATATTCCCTAAGTCTTGTAAAATATAATCATATACATAATTTTTAATTTAATTAATTGTAATTATTGTATATAATTAATTTATCTAAATAAAACTAATAGACAATTTCATTGAGATAAATTCTACATTTTGTTATAATTAATCATATTGAGCACTATATATAGTGCTATTAAAAATGGAAAGGTAGCGATTACATGAGCACATTCATGTTTAAACACAAAAATACTGAATATACTCCTGTTAGTAATATATTTATAGATAATTTTATGTCAAAAGCTCGTGGAGAATATATAAAAGTTTATCTTCTAGGATTAAGGTATTGCTTATCTGGGGAATTAGGAGTAAACTCTTCAAGTATAGCAAATACATTGCAATTATTAGAAAGTGATGTTATGAATGCTTGGAACTATTGGAATGAGCAAGGAATAATTAAGATAACTCAAATAGATACCATGGGCAATTACGCAATCGAATTTTTAGAACTTAATACTTCTATAGAAGAATCAGACGATAGTATTAGCCTTCTATCGGAATTAAAAAATACCTCTATAAAAGATATGATGGAAGATATAGAAAAACTTCTTGGAAGGCCTCTATCCAATAGAGAAATGACTATGTATTTAACTTGGCAAAAAGATTTCGGATTCTCTCCTGAATTAATACTACTACTTATACAATATAGTGTGTCAAAGGGCAAAACAGATTATAGATATATTGAAAAAATAGCCATTGCATGGCATGATTCTAAAATAAAAACTGTAGATGATGCACAATCATTTATAAAGATGCATGAAGATAAATGGATAAGTATAAAAAAAATATTAAAATACTTAGGAATCCAAAATACTGATATAATGAAGCCACAGGAACAGATGATTGAAAAATGGCTTAACGTATATAAATTTTCTCCAGAATTGATATACAAAGCCTGCGATATTTGTTTTGAAAGGTTAAATAAAACAGAGTTTAAATATATAGATGCTATATTAAATAACTGGTTCACCAGTGACATAAAAACACTAGAAGATATAGAGAAGAAAGATAAAATAAAAGGTAACTTTAAGAAAAATGTCTACAATAATGGGAAAAATGATTCCTTTAACAACTATGAACAACGCTCTTATGATTTTGATGAATTAGAAAAAAAATTATTAGGATGGGATACTAATGATTAAAGGTTATCAATCTGAAATATTAAAACTATATGAAAATATTAGAGAAACTGAGAAAAACGCCTTAAAAACGAGAAAAAAAGAGGTTTATGAAAAATGTCCTGAAATCGCCTATATAGAAAAGCAAATAAATAAGCTTTGCATACAGCTTTCTATAAGCTCTTTTAAGCCTTTAAAAAATAGAAAAGAATACTTAAATCAATTAAAAGAGCAAGTAACGGATCTTAGAATAAAAAAATCTGAATTATTAGTAGCTAATGGATATGATATAGATTATCTTAATATGCATTACAGATGTAAAAAGTGCGAAGATACAGGATATATAGGTACTAATAGATGTGATTGCTATAAGCAAAATTTAGTTAAATTGTATCATAAAGGTTCTGAGTTAGGAGAAATATTGCTTACAAATAATTTTAGTAATTTTAAATATGATTATTACTCTACTAATCGTACTAATGATAATATTAAAAGTTCTAGAAAAAATATAGAAGAAATATTAAAAATAAGCATGTACTTTATAGAAACTTTTTCTGATAACAATGATAATTTACTTTTTTACGGTAATTCTGGAACAGGTAAAACATTTCTAACTCATTGTATAGCTAAAGAACTTCTAGATAGGGGTTATTTAGTTATTTATAAAACGTCAGAAGAATTGTTAAAAAATCTAAGAGAAATTCGCCTTGAAAACAACGATGAATTGGAATACCTGATTATAAACTGCGATCTTTTAATTATCGATGACTTAGGTACTGAACAAATAAATAATTTCTCTAAAACAGAATTATTTAACCTTCTAAATAAAAGATTAATAAAGGGTAAGAAAATGATAGTATCCACAAATTACACTTTAGAAGGACTTTCAAAGACCTATTCAGAGAGAATAACTTCAAGACTTTTCGGTAACTTTACTTTATGTAAATTTTACGGAGACGATATAAGAGTAAAAATAAACTTAAATAAAATGAAAAACCAAAACTTATAATACAAAGAAGCTTAAAACTATTAGGTTTTAAGCTTCTTTTATATTTAAAACAGAACCAAAATAAAAAAAATCTTAAGTTATAAACTTAAGATTTTTGGTGCTGGCACCAGGACTTGAACCCGGAACCTACTGATTACAAGTCAGTTGCTCTACCAGTTGAGCCATGCCAGCTTATATGGCGACCCAGAAGGGACTCGAACCCTCGACCTCCGGCGTGACAGGCCGGCACTCTAACCAACTGAGCCACTGGGCCACATTTAATTTATGGTGGGCACAACAGGGCTCGAACCTGTGACCCCCTGCTTGTAAGGCAGATGCTCTCCCAGCTGAGCTATGCGCCCATAAATTAATGTAATGGTGACTCCTAGGGGAATCGAACCCCTGTTACCACCGTGAAAGGGTGGTGTCTTGACCGCTTGACCAAGGAGCCTTATTTTATTTTAAATGGTGCTGGCACCAGGACTTGAACCCGGAACCTACTGATTACAAGTCAGTTGCTCTACCAGTTGAGCCATGCCAGCTTAATATGGCGACCCAGAAGGGACTCGAACCCTCGACCTCCGGCGTGACAGGCCGGCACTCTAACCAACTGAGCCACTGGGCCACATTTAATTTATGGTGGGCACAACAGGGCTCGAACCTGTGACCCCCTGCTTGTAAGGCAGATGCTCTCCCAGCTGAGCTATGCGCCCATAAATTAATGTAATGGTGACTCCTAGGGGAATCGAACCCCTGTTACCACCGTGAAAGGGTGGTGTCTTGACCGCTTGACCAAGGAGCCTTATTATATTCTTCAGGGCTCCTACAAGTATCTTTGTTTTCGCACCCGACGAAGAATATAATACAATAAAAATAACATAGTGTCAACATGTTTTGTACAAATTCTTTTTATAATTTTAAAATTTCTATGAAATATACTATATTGCAAACATTTTTTACCTATTATCCACTTTATATCCAATGCTCTCCATAATTATTAATGCCGTATCTTCTATCGCCCTCTTAGTTATATCTATAGTTTTGCAGCTTAATCTTTTCATTACTCTATCAGCATAATCTAATTCTGATAAAACTCTTTCTGCATTTGCATACTCTATTTCTTTGTACCCAGTTTTTACTTTACCTAATCTATGTTTTCTTATTTCCATTAGCTGTATTGGATCAATTGTTAATCCAATTATCTTCTTTTTATCTATTTCATATAGTTCCTCTGGAAGAGGTACTTCCGGCATTAATGGTATGTTTAAGGCTTTTATGCCTTTATTGGCTAGATACATACATAAAGGGGTCTTAGATGTTCTGGAAAGTCCTACTAATACTACATCTGCATTTCTTATTCCACTATGGTTTTTACTATCATCATATTGAATTGCAAATTCCATGGCTTCTATTTTCTTATAGTACTCATCATCCATCTTCCAAACAGCACCTGGTTTGTACTCTGGTTGTTTTCCCGTCATTCTAGATAGTGTACTAATACAAGGTCCTAATATATTTATTATGTTTATTCCTCTTTCAACACATCTCTCTACTAAAAATTCTCTAACATCAACTAAAACTATTGTGGAAATTATTAATGCATTCTTAGGGTCTTTTATGCTACTTATGAAATCGATAACATCTTCTGCGCTCTTTATATATGGTGCCCTTTGAACATGAATTTCTCCACTAAATTGGGTAGCAGAAGCTTTAGCTACTAGTTCTGCAGTTTCTCCTATGGAGTCTGATACAGCATATACAGTTAACATTACAATACCCCCTCTGTCTTTTGTGTTAAAAAAACTCTTATAATCAAATAATAAATCTGTTTCCACTATATTTCAACACATTGTTTACTACTATTACTATATAAATATTTTATGCCAAATTAAATTTCTTATAGTTTATTAATTTTCTTAGTTATCATAAATATTTAGATTTCTATTTTAATTTTTTCATATGTGGTAAAATATAATAAGTACTCACAAACCTTAAAGGAGAGATTTTTTTGAAACACGAACTTATTATAATAGGCGGCGGTGCCTCTGGAATTTTAGCCGCAATTAATGCAAAAAACTTAGGGCTAGATGTATCAATAATAGAAGGAAATAATAGAATTGCTAAAAAGTTATTAACTACTGGTAATGGTAGATGCAATATTACAAATAAATGTACAGATTTTAATAGATTTCATAGTGAGAATTCTGAATTTTTTTACCCCGTACTAAATTCATTTACTTTCTCTCATGCTATAGATTTTTTTGAGCAACTTGGATTACCTATAATTACTCTAGAAGATGGTAAAATGTATCCCATGTCATTGCAGGCTTCCTCTGTAGTAGATATTCTAAAAGCCGCTCTAGAAGAAAGAGAGATTCCTACATATTTAAATACTAAAGTTGCAGACATAAAAGCTTATAAAAATGGTTTTAAAATATTTACTAATTTAGATGAAACATATGAATGTAGAAAATTGATTCTCTCCTGCGGTGGAAAATCTGCTCCTAAAAGTGGTTCAGACGGTTCTGGATTTGCTTTAGCTAAAAAGTTAGGTCATAGTATAATAGAACCTGTTCCAGCTCTTGTACAGCTTAAATTAAACTACGCAAAATTAAAAGCTTTATCTGGAGTTAAATTTGATGGAATAGGTGAAATTTTGATAGATAATAAATCTGTAAAAAAAGAATATGGAGAAATTTTATTTACAGACTATGGCATATCTGGTCCTCCTATTCTTCAACTAAGCAGAAGTGCATCTTTAGGAGTACTTAAAGGCAAAAAGGTAACTCTAAAAATAGATATAATGAGTAATATGTCTTTAGACCACTTAAAAGATTTCTTAGAAAATCATTGGGGTACATTCGGATATAGAACTGTTCACGACTCTTTTATTGGCATACTAAACAAAAAATTAATACCTACTCTTCTAAAAGAATGCCATATAGACAATATACATAAATCTTGCTGGGACTTAACTTGGAATGAAAAAGAAGATATTTATAGACACTTAAAAGCTTGGGAATTTGACGTTATAGGAACTAATGGATTTAGCAATTCTCAAGTTACAGCTGGCGGTGTAAATACTTTAGAAATTAACCCTAATACTTTAGAATCTAAAATTGTACCTAATTTATATTTTACTGGTGAAATTTTAGATGTAGACGGGGACTGTGGAGGATTTAATCTCCAATGGGCTTGGGCTTCAGGAGTAATTGCTGCTAAAAGTTGTGCTGAAAGTGATAAGACTATTTTAACTAAGAATTAATTCTTAGTTAAAATAGCTTACCTATAATATAAATATAGATAAGCTATTATTTAATAAATGTTATATGTTTTATTCAGTTTTTTCCCATAATGTTTCCCCTAATGTCATTTCTTCTCCGTTTTCTTCTACTACCTTATGTGTAAATATTATTCTATTATCATCAGTTTTAGAAGAATTTAATACTTTAATATATTCTCCATACTTAACTTCTTTCCTATAAGTAATCTTCATATTTCTTAATGTATAATTTAATACTACTTCTAATGGAACGCTTTCTATTAACCAGGCTGCATATTTTTCGTTATTTACATGCCCATTAGTGTCAATGTCACTATATCTGACCTTAAATTCTATTGTATTCTCTGCTTCAGATATCTTGTCTATGTTGTCTATTTTAAAACATTCATTATTATCATCATTTAATCCGTAAGTATTTATTAAATGCTCATTTATTCTAAGAGGTTTTCTTTCTTTAATATTAATTAGAAGCCATATTGATTTAGCATTTGCTAACACTTGTCCATTTGAATCCGTTATTTGGAACTTTCTATAAGCATAAAACTTTCTTACACCACAAGGTTCTGTTTTTACAGTAACTTTTTCACCGTACTTTGGATACCTATTCACACTTATATCCCATTTATATAAAATCCAAGCCATATTGTTTTTTGTCATATAGTCAATTCCTATGCCTAAATCTTCACTTTGAAATGTAGCCACATCATTAAAATAGTCTATTAAACTTGTAATGAGTGCTTTTTTTCTATAATCAACTTCGTAATAATGAATTTCATATTGTTTTTCGGTTATAGCTCTTCCCATATTATACCTCTTTCTAAAATTTTGATGCCATTTGCTCTAGTAGTTTTGCAGTTTCATTTAACTCCTGTATAGATGCTGTAATTTCCTCTAATGCTGCTGCCTGCTCTTGGAAAATTCCATTAACTTCATTAACATTATCAGTTACATTAGATACTGATTTTTGAATTTCTTTTATTACTTTTTCGATTTTCTTTACAGATTCACTACTGGAACTAGATAGCTTTCTTATTTCTTTTGCAACAACTTCAAATCCTTTCCCTGCCTCTCCTGCTCTTGAAGATTCTATAGCTGCATTTAACCCTAAAAGATTTGTCTTATTAGCTACATTTTTTATAAATTCTAAAACTTCATCTGTGTTCTTTGTCTTTTCATTAGCTCCTTTTAAATTCATTAATATATCTTCACTAGATTTTCCTGCACTCTGTATACCAGATGATATCTGACCAATAGCATCAGATATTTGATTAAGAGCCAAAGAAAGATTTCTAGACAAATCTGATACTTCTTCTTGTTTTTTTAAACTTTTAGCAATAGCAATGTTTCCAACTACCTTTCCATTGTATTCCTTTATAGGAATGGATATTGATTTTAATGGAACTCCATAAACTTCTTTAGGTACAACTCCATTAACAACCTTTTTATCCCGTATAGCCCTGTAAGCTGCACTGCCTGGAGTTAGTTTATCCCCAGTATTTGCTTTCATAGGTATACTTGTATCGTTTACAAGTGCTAAGCAATATTCTGTATTGTTTATCCCAAATATAGTTTCTTCTTCAAAAAATATCTTCAAATAAGGAATTAACTTATGAAATGCGTCAAATATTTCATTTTGTTTAATATCAGTTAACATGGCACACCTCCAACTCCATTATGGATCACTGTGGGTCTATAATACCCACAGTATACACCTTACAATCTATTATATACTGCCAATTCATATTTTTCCATATTTAGATAAATATAATGCAATAAATAATTTATTTCCATGCACCTGAATATATACAAAATGAATTATAATCTAGAAGATTATTGTATTTAACTATATTGAAATCTTATATGAATAATAAAAACATTGCTTCTTGTTGTGTTTATGTACAGTTAGCAATGTTTTTACTATAAATTTATTTTATGAAACTATATATTATTGTAATTAGGTATCTTTATTTGTTTAAAGCTTCTAATAATTCTTCTATATTCATTCCATGAACCATAGCAGCTTCTTCTAAAGTTTCACCTTGTGCAGATGGGCATCCTACGCATCCCATCCCAAAGCTCATTAAAGTTTCAGGGCTGTTAGGGAAATTTCTAACTATTTCTCCTATTGTCATATCCTTAGTTATCTTCATATAATTCACCTCTCTTCTTTAGTTTATATTATACCAGAATTGTCGGAATTAATAAAGATGCTACCACCTTTTTTTATAGATCTCCTACTTCTATAGTTTGATCTCTCTTCGGACCTACAGATACTATTGAAACTTTAGTATTTGTAAATTCTTCAATTCTCTTTAAATAAATTTTAGCATTTTCCGGTAACTCATCATAGCTTCTAGCTTCTTCTATGCTTTCATCCCAGCCATCAAATTCTTCATATATAGGTTCGCATTTAGCTAAGTCCTCTAAAGATGCTGGGAAATAATCTATAATTTTATCCTCGAACTTATAACCAGTACAAACTTTTATCTTCTCTATTCCAGCAAGAGTATCTATTTTAGTTACAACAAAACTGGTAAGCCCAGAAATTCTTGCTGTACTCTTTAAAATTACAAGATCAAGCCATCCGCATCTTCTCGCTCTACCTGTAGTTACTCCATATTCATGACCTTTTTCTCTTAATAATTCTCCCATTTGGCCATCTAGTTCTGTTGGGAAAGGTCCTTTACCTACTCTTGTAGTATAAGCCTTTGCAATACCCACTGCACCTGTTATTACAGTTGGTCCTACTCCTGCACCTGTACAAACTCCTCCAGCAATAGTATTAGATGATGTTACATACGGATATGTTCCATAGTCTATATCTAATAAAGCTCCTTGTGCTCCTTCAAACAATACATTTTTATTATTTTTTATTTCTTCATATAATCTTACAGATATATCACTAACAAATGGCTTTATTCTCTCTGCATATCCTAAATATTCATTATATACAGTATTAAAATCTAGTTCTTCTCCACCATAAAGCTTTATTATTTCATTCTTATCTTCAACATTTTGTCTTAACTTTTGCTCAAATACTTCTTTATGTATTAAATCACATATTCTAATGCCACTTCTTTCGACTTTATCCGTATAAGATGGTCCTATTCCCTTTCCAGTAGTTCCAATATCATTGTTTCCTCTTGCCTTTTCCTTTAATCCATCTAAAACTCTATGGTAAGGCATTATAACTTGTGCTCTATCACTTACTATAAGTTTATCCGGAGTAACTTTTACTCCTAAACCTTCTAAATAATCTATTTCATCAAACATAGCTTTTGGATCTATAACAACTCCATTACCAATTACATTAAGCTTATTATCATATAGTATTCCTGAAGGTATTAAATGGAGTTTATACTGTTTGTCGCCAACTTCAACAGTATGTCCAGCATTATTTCCTCCTTGAAATCTAACAACTACCTCGGCTTTTTCTGCAAGATAATCTGTCATCTTACCTTTTCCTTCGTCTCCCCATTGAGCTCCTAATACTATAAATGCTGACATAAATTTTCCTCGCTTTCATATTAAATTACAACCTATAATAGGATAAAGTCTATATTAAACTTTATCCTATCTTTATATAGTATTTAACAAATTGATTAAATATATTTTACTATTTTAAAACTTTATTTATTATATCCCTTGCCACTATAACTCCAGTTACTGAAGCTTGCATAAGTCCTCTTGTAATTCCCGCTCCATCACCTATTGTATAAAGATTTTCGATTTCTGTTTCAAAGGTATTATTTGTTTCAAACTTACTAGAATAAAATTTAACTTCTACTCCATATAGCAATGTATTTTTGCTATAAAGCCCTGGAGCAATTTTATCAAAGGCTTTTAGTGCCTCAATTATTGATGTTAAATGTCTTTGTGGAAGTACAAAACTTAAATCTCCTGGCACTGCTGACTTTAATGTAGGCCTTGTAGTAGATTTTTTTAGTCTTGATTCATCTGTCCTTCTTCCATTTAGTAAGTCTCCAAGTCTTTGCACCATTATTGGACCACCAGTTAACATGTTACCAAGTTGTGCAATATATTTGCCATAATCTATAGGTTGATTAAATGGTTCAGTAAATGTTGTGGACACAAGCATAGCAAAGTTAGTATTTTCAGTTCTTAGTTCCGCTTGTGAATAGCTATGACCATTTACAACAGCAATTTCATCATCATAATGTTCCTCTGAAACTACTCCACCTGGGTTCATACAAAATGTTCTTACTTTATTATCAAATGTATCAGAATAGTAGACAAGTTTTGCTTCATATAAGTCTTTAGTTAAATGATCCATTATAGAATTAGGAACTTCAACTCTAACACCTATATCTACTGCATTATTTTTGGTTGGTATATTATGTTTTTTCGCTTCTTTTGAAAGCCATTCTGCTCCACCACGCCCTGGTGCTACAACTACATATTTACCTTTTACTTCTACATCGCCATCTTTTGCCTTAATCACAACACCTGTTACTTTATTATTCTCTACAATTAATTTCTGTGCCTCACTAAGCTCTGAAAAATCTGTTTTTGTATTTTTTACCAAATGGTGATACATCCCTTTTAATACATCGTAGGCTAATTCTGTTCCTAAATGTCTAACTGGGCACTCTACTAAACGAATGTTATGCTTACTTGCTTCGTATTTTATTTCTTCTACTCTTTCATTATTTAAACCATGTACAGTTTCATTTGCTCCAAATTTCAAATATATATTATCACAATAATTTATTAATTCCTGTGATTCTTCTTCTGAATAGTATTCAAGCAGTCTTCCTCCAACTTCTGGACTAAGTGAAAGCTTTCCATCAGAAAAAGCTCCTGCTCCTGACCATCCGAATGTTATTCCACAAGGATTACAATTCACACATTTACCAGTTTCCCTTGCAGGACACTTTCTTTTTTCTATACTCCTACCTTTATCTACTATTAGTAAATTAAGTTCTGGATTTAATTTTGTAACTTCTAGAGCTGTAAATATGCCGGCAGGACCTGCCCCAACTATTATAACATCATAAATATTTTTCAATATTCATCCCCTCCCTAACCATAGTATCAGAGGTATATTATTTAGTCAATACAAAATACGAATCATCAAACTATTTATTCCCTAAACATTCGTAATGTGTCAGGCATTTATTACTTATTATTCTATTTATTCATATTTTTAGCTTTATCTATACACTTTTCCATAGCCTCAATAACTGCTGCTCTAAGACCATTTTTCTCTAAAGAGTATACCGCTTCTATAGTGGTTCCTCCTGGAGAACAAACATCATCCTTTAAAGCTCCAGGATGCTTTCCTGTTTCCATTACCATTTTTGCTGAACCATACACTGCTTGAGCAGCCATTTTATACGCCTTATCCCTTGGAAGTCCTTTTAGAACAGCTCCGTCAGCCAATGCTTCAATAAACATGTAAACATAAGCTGGAGATGAACCTGTAAGTGCTGTAACTGTATCCATGTGCATTTCTTCTATAACTTCTACCTTGCTAAAACATTGAAATATAGAAACGACTTGTTCTAATTCTTCTTTATCTACTCTATCATTAGGAGATAATGCACTCATACCTTCTCCAACTAAGGCTGGAGTATTGGGCATTACTCTTACTATCTTCATTGCCTTTCCAAAATACCCTTCAGTATCCTTTAGTCTTATTCCAGCAGCTATGGTAATTATAATAGTATTTCCATCTACACTGTCTTTTATTTCATTAATTATATCTTTATATTTATTAGGCTTAATTGATAGAAAAAGTATATCGCTATGTTTTGCTACTTCTAAATTATCTTCACTTACTAAAATATTAAGTTCATTTTTCATATTATTAAGTTTTATTATATCCGGATCACTGGTTATTATATTTTGAGAATCTATCAAATTTGACTTCAGTATCCCTTTAATCATTGCGCCAGCCATGTTCCCGCATCCTATAAATCCTATTTTCATATTTCTAACCTTCCTCCTATGAAATTGAATTAAATATCACTTTTATGATATAATTTGTTAAATCGATGATACATTTATTATACACCTTTTAATACTAAAATAAGTTTTTATTAAAATAATTTAATATAGAAAGGGGCAAAACTGTTTAACAGTTGCAAAATCATGAATACTATCAGAAAAGATTATCTAAAAGACGTAAAACGAATCGTAGTAAAGGTTGGTACTTCAACCTTAACTCATTCCACTGGACTACTAAACTTAAATCGAATTGAAAATCTAGTTAGACAGCTTTCCGATATTCACAACCGTGGTATAGAAGTTATACTTGTTTCCTCTGGGGCTATTGGAGCTGGTATAGGAAAGCTTGGACTTAAAACTAGGCCTAAAACAATTCCCGAAAAGCAAGCATCAGCGGCTGTAGGCCAAGGCATATTACTTCATATGTATGAAAAGCTATTCTCTGAGTACGGAAAAATTGTAGGTCAAATTCTCCTTACACGTGATGATGTATCTCATAGAATGAGATTCCTAAATGCCAGCAATACTTTTTATGCACTACTTGAGCAAGGTGTTATCCCAATAGTAAATGAAAATGATGCTATTGTAGTAGATGAGATAAAATTTGGCGATAACGATACTCTCTCAGCTATGGTTGCAAGTCTTGTGGCAGCTGACTTATTAGTACTTCTAACTGATATAGACGGACTTTACGACTCTAATCCTAAAACTAATCCTAATGCAAAATTTATTAATCATGTAAAAGAAATAACAGATGAAATTGTTGCAGCGGCTGATGGTGCTGGCAGTTCTCTAGGTACAGGTGGAATGATAACTAAAATTAATGCTGGTAAAATAGCCACTACTTCTGGTTCAGCTATGGTTATTGTAAATGGAGATGCTCCTAATGTACTAAACGATATATTAGATGGAAAAGAGATAGGAACTTTCTTTGAAGGTCAAAAACGCCCTCTTCAGGCAAGAAAACATTGGATGGCATTTGGCACAAATCCTAGTGGATGTGTAGTGGTAGATGAGGGTGCTGAAAAAGCTCTAATGGATCATCATAAGAGTTTACTTCCTAAGGGTATTTTATCTGTTGATGGTACTTTTTCTGAAGGTGAAGTAATTTCTATATTAAATACTAAGGGAGAAGAAATAGGTCATGGAGTTACAAATTATAACTCTTCTGATATTGATGCCATAAAAAAACTTGATTCATGTCATATTGAAGAAAAACTAGGATATAAAAATTACGATGTGGTGATTCATTCCAATAACATGGTAACTCTAAAATAATCTAATTATATGTAAAGGAGGATTTAAAATGGATATAAAAGAATATGTAATGAAAAAGGCTGCCCTTGCAAAAGATGCTGCTAGAAAAATGTCCATTATAAGTACTGAAACTAAAAACAATGCTCTACTTGCTATGGCTGACGCTTTAATAGAAAATAAAGATATTATATTAGAAGCTAATTTAAAAGATATGGAAAATGGTAAAAATAAAGGTCTATCAATTTCTTTACTTGATAGACTTATGCTTGATGAAAAGAGAATTAACTCTATGGCACAGGGATTAAAAGACGTAGCTGCTCTTGACGATCCTATTGGAGAAGTAATCAAGATGTGGAAAAGACCTAACAATTTAAAAATTGGTCAAATACGTGTTCCATTAGGTGTTATAGGTATCATATACGAAGCTAGACCAAATGTTACTGTTGATGCCGCTGCGCTTTGTATAAAATCCGGAAATGCAGTAATCTTAAGAGGTGGTTCTGAAGCCATTAATTCTAATACCACAATAGCTAAAATAATATCAGAAGCAGCTGAAAAAGCCGGCCTTCCTAAAGGGTCAATAAATCTTATTGAAAATACGGACAGAGAAGCTGTAAATGTTATGCTAAAATTAAACAAATATATAGACGTACTTATTCCAAGAGGAGGAGCAGGGCTTATAAATACAGTTGTTGAAAATGCAACAGTTCCTGTAATTGAAACAGGAGTTGGTAACTGTCACATCTTTGTTGACGAATCAGCTGATTTAGCTAGAGCAGTAGATATAGTTATAAACGCTAAAACTCAGAGACCTGCTGTATGTAATGCTATGGAAACTTTATTAGTTCACAAAAATGTGGCTAGTGAATTTTTACCTAAGCTTGCTAAAAAGTTAGAAGTATTAGAAGTAGAAATGAGAGGTTGTCCTGTTACTGAAAGCCTAATAAAGGATGCTAAGCCTGCTTCAGAAGAGGATTGGTCAAAAGAATATCTAGATCTAATTTTAGCTGTTAAGGTAGTAGATTCACTGGATGATGCATTGGATCATATTTATAAATATAGCACTAAACATTCTGAAGCAATACTTACAAATAATTATGCTAATTCTCAAAGATTTTTAAATGAAGTAGATTCTGCTGCAGTGTACGTAAACGCTTCTACTCGTTTTACAGATGGCAGTGAATTTGGATTTGGTGCAGAAATAGGAATAAGCACTCAAAAACTCCATGCAAGAGGCCCTATGGGATTAAAAGAACTGACTTCATCTAAATACATAATTTATGGTGAAGGGCAAATAAGATAATATCCCTACTTATATTGTAAAATAAGTAATTAATCATACTAAAACCTCCTTATTTGCTTTACATAAATAATAAATAAGGAGGTTTTATCAGTTATTTTTATTTATTAGATTTTCTATTCTTCAAAGAGATCTTCCATCATACTTTCAATTTCTTTTTTTCTTTTTTCTGTCTCTTCATAATCAATAGTAATATTCTCTCCTATGTTAAGAACATCGCCCTCTTTAGCGTTCTTCGGTATAATTTCTCTCTTTATGTTCTTTATTTCCCTAGTATCAAGTTCAACTACGGCAAATTCTCCCTCGAATCTATCAATTACTCCTCTCATAAGTACTCATTTCTCCTTTTTATATTATGGTTCTTCTAAATAACATGCTTCTTTTTCTTCATCTTCAGGATTATCTAAAACTTCAATTTTCTTCTCTGTGTCACTTACCATTATACTTCTTCCTTTAAATATAGCCCCTTCTGATATAGCTATATTTTTAACTTCTATATCTCCTGTAAGTTTTCCAGTAGGCTCTATCTGTAATAATTCAAAACTTACTATGTTGCCTTCCATTTTACCAGATAAGCTAACATTATTGGCTTTTATGTTTCCTTTTACAAAACCAGTTTCACCAACAATAACATCCTTACTTGTAAATATATCTCCTTTAAATAATCCATCAATCTTTATTATACCATTAGAATTTATATTTCCTTCTATATCAGATTCTAATCCTATAATAGTGTCATTTGTTTTATCTTGTACTAAGCTTACTTGTCTTTCTTTTTTTGAATAGAAAGCCACACCTATCCCTCCTGAACATTATTAACTTCGATTTTATTATCTTCTATTAGAGTATCCTTCGATGTATCTTCTTTTTGTACTCCTTTCAAATAGTTTGGTAGCTCCATTCCTGCTGCATCAAATATATCTTGAAATGGAGGAATGGACTTCAGCATACCTGATAAAAAATTTGCTGTAGTCGGTGCACCATTACCATTTGATCCCATAGTATCCCACACTGTAATCTTATCGATTTTAATGTTCTTAATTGCTTCTACTTGAAGTTTAACAATTTCAGGTAGTTTATCGGCAATCATAAGCATGACTGCATCTTTAGAGTTATTTCCTGAAGCTTCTATAATTTTCTTAAAACCTTCTGCCTGCTTACTTAATATTTCCATAGTACCTTGTGCTTGTGCTTGCATCTTAAATAGTATGGCGTCTGCTTCTCCTTTTGCCTGTCGTCTTATTCTCTCCGCTTCTGCTTCAGCGTCTAATTCTATTTTCTCTTTATCAATTTCAGCCTTTACTATTATATCTGCAATATTTGTTGCTCTTTCTCTTTCAGCACGAGCCCTTTCTGAGCTTTGCTCTGCAGAATAAGCTTCCTCTAAAGCCTTAGCAGCCTGAACTTTTTCAGCGGCAATAGCAACTCTATTTGCTTCTGCTTCCTTCTCACGTCTTTCAGCTTCAGAATTTACAATAGTAATTTTAGCTTGGTTTTCACCTTCTATTGCTTCTGAATCAGCTTTTGAAACTCTTACTCTTTCTTCCCTCTTTGCTTCAGCTTCACCAATAGCACCATCTCTATTTTGCTCAGCAACACTTTTCTTTGCATCATTAATTGCCTTAGCTGCAGCTTCTTGTCCTAATGCTATTATATATCCCGATTCATCTTTTATATCTGTTATATTTACGTTAATTAACTTAAGACCAATTTTCTTTAGTTCTGCTTCTACATTTTGAGATACGTTATCTAAAAACTTATCTCTATCTGAATTTATCTCCTCGATATCCATAGTTGCAATTACAAGTCTTAGTTGTCCAAAGATTATATCTTTAGCAAGTTCTTGGATACCTTCTCTTGTTAGCCCTAATAGCCTTTCTGCTGCATTAGTCATAACACCTAGCTCAGTAGAAATACCAACAGTAAATGTTGATGGCACATCAACTCTAATATTTTGTTTGCTCAATGCCTTTGTAAGATTAACATCTATAGCTATAGGTCTTAAATTTAAAAACTCATAACTTTGAATAACCGGCCATATAAACGCTGCCCCTCCATGTATACATTTTGCAGTCCTATTACTTCCATCTGCAGCCTTTCCTGTTTTACCGTAGATTACAAGTATTTTATCTGAAGGACATCTTTTATACCTAGAAAATAGAGATATTATTACTACAAAAACAGCTACTACAATAACAGCTGTTAAAATTACAGATGAAAATTCCATAAACATTATTACTCCCCCTTATTTTTTTCTTCTAAAGACTTAACTACTAGATAATTATCCTCAACTCCAATTACTATTATCTTTACTCCAGTAGGTATTCTATCTCCATAAGTAATTGCATCTAATTCTCTAAGAGAGCTTTGGAAGGTAACTTGAACCTTGCCCCCTCTCTTTCCGTTTTCAAGAATAGTTAGATACACTTGCCCAGTTGCCCCTATTGAGTATTTTAAATTCATGTTTCCACTTTCAGTTAATCTTATTATAAATTTATATACAATACTCAATATAAGTATCACTAAACTTCCTAAAACTACTCCTAATAATACAGTAAATATTTTACTATAATCATTCCTGGACCCCATAATTCCAGTCCATGAGAAGATTGTAAAAAATATAATTATATTTCTTAGGGTAACTAATTTCAATGGTGCATTTGGTTCTAAATTTGAATTATCATAATCATCTATATCTGTACTTGTATTTAAATCTATATCGCTTTGTATTTCAAAGTCATCAACTGAACCTTCTATACCTATTATCAATAAAAACATTTGAATTATAAACAAAGCTGAAAATGGTATTGCCAATACCCAAAAAAACTTTTCAAAACTTGAAATACTATTCCACCATCCAGACACCTATTCACCTCCCACCTTGAAAATTTAAATCAAGTATAATATAGGTTATTTAATTGCAATAAGGTTAAATATAGTATATTGCAACATATTATATTTATTTCTATACATTCCATATAATTCCTCTATTATATTTAATTTTATTATATTTAATACACAATAATGCCTACAAAGTACTTATTTTTAAGTAAATCTAATTTATTATTTTAGTTAACAATAATATTAATTATTTTTTTAACCTATTGACATCCTAAGGTTTATTATTGTAAACTATATTTAAAATTTAAGTTTACAATATAAATAGGGGTTGATTCTTTATGAAAGTTAGAACAAAAGATATGATTTTAGTTTCCTTCTTTACAGCTTTAACTGCTGTTGGTGCATTTATTAAAATTCCTCTAAGTCCTGCACCCATTACGCTGCAATTTTTATTCACTGCTCTTGCTGGAGTAATGCTGGGTTCGAGACTTGGAGCATTATCACAAATTATTTATGTGCTTCTTGGACTTGCAGGTGTTCCTGTATTTACAAAACCAGGTGGTCTTTCTTATATATTTGAACCTACTTTCGGGTACTTAATTGGATTTATAGTTGGTGCTTATGTTATAGGTAAAATTTCAGAATCTATTAGAGATATTAACTTCTTAAAACTATTCCTAGCATCCTTTTTAGGCGTGGTAGTTATTTATATTATAGGAGTACCTTATCTATATATAATATTAAAACATGTAGCTAATGCTAATATAACATTTTCTAGCGCTGCCAAAAGTGGTTTTCTAATATTTCTTCCTGGTGACTTACTCAAATGTATTATAACTGCTTTAATTGGAACTAAAGTAATCCCTTTAATAAAATATGACATACTAAAATATAATAGATTATAATAAAACTTAAAGGAGCACATCTTGTGCTCCTTTATACATATCCATATAATCCTCTTACAGAAATCTCTCCTGATATTAACTCATCAACTTTTCCGTCTTTATATTGAACTATTAATTTTCCATCTTCATTTAGACTTAATGCCCTTGCCCTAGTTTCTTTTCCTTTTTCTATTATTTTTATTTTCTTACCTATTAATGCAGAATTATCTTTACAAATTTCTATAGATTTTTTTATAGTTTCTTCATTTATAAGTTCTTCATACAATTCTTCGAAGTTGTTTAGTATTCTACGAACTAATTCTTTTCTTTTTATATAATTTCCTATCTCAATCTTAAGTGATGAGGCTATAGGTTTTAAATCTTCTGGAAACTCATCTTTATCTATATTAGCGTTTATACCTATTCCCACTATAACATAATTTACTCTATTTAATTCGCCGCTCATTTCTGTTAAAATTCCACAGACCTTTTTATCATTCAAAACTATGTCATTAGGCCATTTTATAAGTGTTCTTATACCCATCTCTATTAATGCCATGCAAACAGCTGCAGCTGCCACTTGAGTTATCTTAGATACCTGTATAGGATTTATTTCTGGTCTTAGTATCAATGACATCCATATGCCTTTATGTTTTGGAGATATCCAATTACGTCCAAGTCTTCCTCTTCCCATAGTTTGTTCTTCACTTATAACTAGTGTACCTTCTGGACTTCCGTCAATTGCTAGTTTTTTAGCTTCATTATTTGTAGAATCTATAGTATCTAAATGCACAAAATTTCTTCCTATAAATCTAGTTTTTAAGTTAGGACTTATTTCTTCAAAAGTAAGTAAATCTGGAGAGGAAGTTAACTTATACCCTTTTCTAGATACTGATTCTATCTCATATCCTTCCTCTTTAATTGCTTTAATATATTTCCAAACAGCTGCACGAGTAATCCCTATGCTTTCGCTGATTTTTTCACCTGATATAAAGTTATTCTTATTTTCCTTTAATAATTTTATTATCTCTTCTTTCACTTAACTTTCCTCCCTTTTATATTACTTATATTATAACATTTTTAAATAATATTTTACTTTAATATACAGATAATATATAATATAATTAATTTACACATACCCCCTGGGGTATATAAAAAGTAAATTTAAAAGGAGGAAAACTTATGGAACTAAAAGAACTACTTGATTATAAAAACTGGGTAGTAGTTGGAAAAATTTCAGATCCTAATAAATATCCTTATAAAATATTAAAATCCCTTGAACTGGGTGATTTTGAGGTAAAAGGAGTTTATTCTAAAGATACTAGTGGTGAAGCTTACAAATCTTTAAAAGAAGTTCCTTATAAAATTGATGTTATAGATTTGTGCATTAATCCTACTCTTGGAATTGATGTTATAAAAGAAGCCAAAGAACTTGGTATAGATAAAGTATTAATTCAGCCTGGTGCTGAGAGCCAAGAAATATTAGACTTCTGCAAAGAAAACGGAATAGCAGCTATAGAAGGCTGCGCTCTTGTATTATTATCAATTTATCGCAACATAAAAATTTATCATGCGTAAGCAGGCATCCCAAATCTGTGAATCGCTTACTCCTCTGATGGAAAGAGGAGGAGTTTCATATAGTATGTTAAGGCTGTTTTAAAGATTGTTGAGTTCATTATAATAAGAAATTATAATTCTTATTTAGTATAACTATTGTGGCGTTAAGAACTTTCATTTGTCTGAGCTATGCGAGTTAATGAAAGTTTAGCTACAATTGTTATACTAAATTTAGAATTATTTTCGATATTATACGAAATCAGCAATCTCTTAAAGCATAGCCTATTTACAAGAAGAAAAATGCCGCCGATACTATAATTCCTGCATAAAGTAAGTCTATTAAGCAATACCCCATAATATCCTTAGCGCTAAGTCCTGCTATTGCTAAAGCTGGTATTGCCCAGAATGGTTGTATCATGTTTGTCCATGCATCTCCCCATGCAATACCCATTGCAACCTTTCCTGGATCTACTCCAATTTGAGCTGCTGCAGGCATCATTATAGGAGCTTGTACTGCCCATTGTCCTCCTCCTGATGGTACAAAGAAGTTAATAATACCAGCACTTAAGAATGTGAATAGTGGAAAAGTTCTTGGAGTTGATATAGCTACAAACACATTTGCAATTCCCCCTGCAAGAGAAGCCCCTGATGCATTTGCTCCTACCATCATACCCATTATACCTGCATAGAATGGGAATTGAAGTATAATTCCTGCTGCTCCTTTAGCTGCATCTGTAATAGCTGCAATAAAGCGTTTTGGAGTTCCATGAAGTATTAATCCTAAGAATAGGAATATACCATTAACTACGTCTAGAGTTAGGTTAAAGCCTTTAGTAGCAAAATAATAGAATATATAAGTAAAGCCCATAACCGCTACAAGTAAAGAAATTAAACGGCTATTTTCTAATTTGTCAGCTGGTGTCATTTTTTCTCTTGGCATTTCTTCTGGCTCTGGCTCTTCAACTAAAAGCTTTGGATCTATAACAACTGTTTCTTCCTTTCTAGGCATCATAGCCTTATTTATTAAAGGAAGAGTAACAAGTAAAACTATTACAGCCACTAAATTGTATACAGAAAATATTGTCTGGCTAGTTGGTATAGGCGCAGTAATAACACCTGCTGTAGCTTTCTTTACAGCTTCTCCACCACCTGCTATTGTAAGTGGTATAGAGCCTGAAAGTCCTGCATGCCATACTAGGAATCCTGAATATGCAGAAGCTATAAGTAATCTATAATCTACACCTTTGACTTCTTTTGCAAGTTCTTTTGCAAAAATAGCTCCTATTATAAGTCCAAATCCCCAGTTTAACCAACAAGCTACAGTAGAAACTAAAGTAACAAATATAATTGCTTGAGCTGGTGTTTTAGGTATACTAGCTAGTTTTCTTAATCCTCTTTTAAAAGATGGGGCATGAGCTAATGCACTACCTGTAACTAACACTAAAGCCATTTGCATTGAGAATGCAAGCAAGCTCCATAAGCCATTACTCCAATGAACTACCATTGCAAGTGGAGTTTGTTTAGTAACTATAAGTCCTAAAATAAATGTTAAAAACGTTAGGAATATAGCAAATATAAATGCATCTGGTAAATATTTTTGTACGAGATTTACACAAGCTCTTGTCAACTTTTTAAACATACATTTGCACTTCCTCTCCTTTTTATAGTTCAATAGAAATCGTTTTCATAACTGTAATTAAATCTTTATCCATCAAAAATAATTAGTTTAACCATATCAATTCATCTCCTATACCTAGAAGTTGTTGCATAAAATATTACATTATAATTTCATGTAATATTTTGTACTTATATCTATATATATGAAAGTTATTCCGTTTATATGATGCAATTTCTGTTTAAGAATAAATTTTCATATCCATTTCATTCTTAAGTAAGCCTTAGCTTTTTCGCTTTGCAAAATTAGATATTTTAAACCTATCTGTTTTTAACGCTAAAAAAGGATGAAACCTAAGTTTCATCCTCTTAATCCTATTTTTATAGGAAGTAAAACGCTCCACATATTATAATTCCGGCGTATATTAAGTCTATTAAACAATACCCCATAATATCCTTAGCACTAAGTCCTGCTATTGCTAATGCTGGTAATGCCCAGAATGGTTGTATCATATTTGTCCATGCATCTCCCCATGCAATACCCATTGCAACTTTTGCTGGATCAACTCCAAGTTGTGCTGCTGCAGGCATCATTATAGGAGCTTGTACTGCCCATTGTCCACCACCTGATGGTACGAAGAAGTTAATAATACCACCAGCTAAGAATGTAAATAATGGGAAAGTTCTTGGAGTTGAAATAGCAACGAATACACTTGCAATTTCTCCAGCAAGAGAAGCTCCTGCAGCATTTGCTCCTACCATCATACCCATTATACCTGCATAGAATGGGAATTGAAGTATAATTCCTGCTGCTCCCTTAGCTGCATCTGTAATAGCTGCAATAAATCTTTTTGGAGTTCCATGAAGTATTAATCCTAAGAATAGGAATATAGCATTAACTATGTCTAGTGTTAGATTGAAGCCTTTAGTACCAAAGTAATAGAATATATAAGTGAAGCCCATAGCTGCTACAAGTAGAGAAATTAAACGGCTGTTTTCTAACTTATCAGCTGGTGTCATTTTATCCCTAGGTATCACTTCTGGTTCTGGTTCTTCAATTAACATCTTTGGATCAACAACAACTGTTTCTTCTTTACTTGGCATCATAGCTTTATTAAGCAATGGAAGTGTAACTAATAAAATTAATACTGCTACTATGTTGTATGTTGAGAATAGTGTTTGGCTAGTTGGTATAGGTGCAGTAATAACACCTGCTGTAGCTTTCTTTACAGCTTCTCCACCACCTGCTACTGTTAGTGGAATAGAACCTGAAAGTCCTGCGTGCCATACCATAAATCCAGAGTATGCAGAAGCTATAAGTAATCTATAGTCTACACCCTTAATTTCTCTTGCAAGTTCCTTTGCAAAAATAGCTCCTATTATAAGTCCAAATCCCCAGTTTAACCAGCAAGCTATAGTAGAAATTAGGGTAACAAACATAATTGCTTGAGCTGGTGTTTTAGGTATACTAGCTAATCTTTTTAGCCCTCTTTTAAAAGATGGGGCATGAGCTAATGCACTACCTGTAACCAGTACTAAAGCCATTTGCATCGAGAATGCAAGCAAGCTCCATAAGCCATTACTCCAGTGAACTACCATTGCTAATGGAGTTTGTTTAGTAACAATGATTCCTAAAATAAACGTTAAAAATGTTAAGAAAACTGCAAAAATAAATGCATCTGGCAGGTACTTTTGTACAAGATTTACACAAGCTCTAGTTAATTTTTTAAACATTTGCTTCACACTCCTTATACTTTTGATTTTTATTTATGCTAAACTTGATAAAGAACTATATTACTAATTCTTTATCAAGTTTAGATTTTTAACTTTAAGGATTTATCTGATGACTACCATCCGTAACACTCCCACTTCTAAAGTGGGAGATAACGGCTGCTACGTCCCTAGATAAGGGCTTCTAACCTTCAGTCGGAGGAAAAAACTCCACCTGAAGCCAAGAATCCTCTTTATTAAACTTCCATTTGTTTTAAATCTTCCGCAATAATTAACTCTGCTTCTGTAGCAGCTTTAACATCCTCAACAGTTACCTCTGGTCCAATTTCTTTTAATACCAATCCTTTTGGTGTAACTTCTATAACACCCATTTCAGTGATTATTAGATTAACTTGTCCAGCAGCTGTTAATGGAAGTTTACACTCTTTTAATATCTTGTGGCTGCCTTTAGCAGTATGCTCCATAGCAACTATAACTTTTTTAGCTCCAACTACTAAGTCCATAGCTCCTCCCATGCCTGGAACCATTTTACCTGGAATCATCCAGTTTGCAAGATTTCCTTTTTCATCTACTTGTAATGCTCCAAGTACAGTCATATCAACATGACCACCTCTTATTATTGTAAATGACATAGAACTATCAAAGAAAGCAGCACCTGGTTTTACAGTTACATAACCACCACCAGCATTTACAAGATCTTTATCTTCTTTACCTGTTTCTGGAGCAGATCCAAGCCCTACAAATCCATTTTCTGATTGTAGTGTAACATCCATCCCTTCTGGTATATAATTGGCAACCATTGTAGGAAGTCCTATTCCAAGGTTTACTACATCTCCATCTTTAAGTTCTTTTGCAACTCTTTTTGCAATTAACTCTTTTACAGCCTTCTTATCCATATTACTTGTCCTCCTTTACAATGTAATCTATAAATATTCCTGGAGTCATTACATCATTAGGATTTATCTCTCCAACTTCCACAAGTTCTTCTGCTTCAGCTATAACTAAATCTGCAGCAGTTGCCATTAAAGGATTAAAGTTTCTAGTTGACATGTTATAGTAAACGTTTCCTTTCTTATCAACCTTTGATCCAAATATTATTGCAATATCAGCTTTTAGTGGTTTTTCTAAAAGATATTGCTGTCCATCAACAGTTAACCTATCTTTTCCATCTTCAACTATAGTACCTAGTCCTGTTGGAGTTAAGAAACCACCTAATCCAGCTCCACCACATCTTATTCTTTCTGCTAATGTTCCTTGTGGAACTAACTCCACTTCCATTTCTCCAGCGTTCATTTGTCTTCCAGTCTCTGCATTAGTTCCAATATGACTAGCAATTACTTTTTTTACTTGTTTATTTACAACAAGCTTTCCTACTCCTCTATCTACATAAGATGTATCATTGCAAATAATTGTTAAATCTTTTACGCCTCTTTCCGCTAATAGATCGATAATGCTGCATGGACTTCCTGTAGCAAGAAATCCTCCTACCATTACAGTCATGCCGTCTTTTACTTTTGAAATAGCTTCTTCTAAAGTAATTAACTTATTCATTTTCTCTCCTCCTTTAAGGTTTTATGAATATTTACAATTGCATATTGCAATCGTTTACTTATACTTTTACGTTAAAATTTTAACAATGTTTGTTTTGTGGAACGGATTACTTTAAACTTTTATTCGGCGAATTTCAGTAAATAAAAAATGCCTAAATAATTTTTTTAAAGCCTTTTTTTATATAATTGTATTACATAATTTATATTATATTACATTAATTTTATATCTAGGTAAATTTACCCCCATGTCTATTATAACTCAGATTTTTTAATAGTAAATACGTAGAAATCTATTTTTTATTAGTGTTCATCGTACCTCACATAAATGTTTTTTTCTAAAAAAATATGTTTTTCTACAAAATAAAACACCTTTCTTGTTTTATAATACAATTTAATCTGTTGTTTTTAACGATATTTACCACTTAATATAGTATTATTATACTTTTAAGGTAATTTACTATATAAGATTACATTATCTGATAATAAATTTTTAACAAATAAAAAAGTTTTAAATCATGCTTCGGTTTAAAACTTTTTTATTTTATATCTTGGCTATTATTTAGCTCTAGGAGGCATAACTTTTGCTTGACCTTCTATAACAACTTTTCCATCTTGATTAGTTACAGTTGTTTTAAGAACTAATCTGTTCTTTTCTGCATTTCTTTCAATAACTTCTGCTTCTGCAGTAACAGTATCTCCCATTCTTACTGGAGCTACGAATCTCAATTCTTGTCCCATGTATATTGTTCCTGGTCCTGGAAGGTACATTCCAAGAACTGTAGAAATCAAACTTGAAACTAACATTCCATGGCATATTCTTCCTTTAAACATTGTCTTCTCAGAGTCTACTTGATTAACATGTGCAGGATTTAAATCTCCTGAAATACCTGCAAATAAATATACATCAGTCTCTGACATAGTCTTAGTAAAAGATGCTTTATCTCCTACTTGAATTTGATCAATAGTTTTTCCTATCATGTTAAATTCTCCTCTCCCATTTAAAACTGTATATTCATAAATATATAACTACCAAAGCATTAATTTGTTTGCTTCTTTTCTTAGATCTTCTCTAAAGTCAGGATGGGCAATTGAAATTAGTTCATCAACTCTTTCTAGTATTGACTTTCCAGTTAAACGTGCAACACCATATTCTGTTACTACATAATCAACATCATTTCTCTGAAGAGAAACTGCAGCACCTGGTGCTAGTGTTGTAACAATTTTACTTATTTGTTCTCCAGTTTTCTTATTAACTGTAGTTGAATATAAGGCAATTATTGATTTTCCACCAATACTATTTTGAGCACCTATAGCAGTATCAGCTTGACCTCCTGTACCGCTAAATTGTCTTACTCCAAGGGATTCTGAACAACATTGGCCAGTTAAATCAACTTCAAGAGTTGTATTAATAGAAACTTGTTTATAATTCTGTCCAATAACATATGGATCGTTTACATAACATCCATTCATTATAGCAACACCCGGATTTTGATCTATAAAATCATAAAGTTTCTCTGAGCCAAGTGCCATTGTAGCTATTGAAACACCTTTGTGTAATGTTTTTCTGCTATTTGTTATAACACCAGCTTCTATAAGATCTACCATACCATCATTAAATAGCTCAGTATGAACTCCTAATTCCTTCTTATTCATAAGAGCTCCTGTAACAGCATTTGGTATTCCACCTATGCCAAGTTGTATTGTGGAGCCATCTTCAATAAGATCAGCAATATATTCTCCAATAGCTCTATCCTTATCACTTGATGGCGCGTATGGGAATATTGGAATTGGCCTTCCAGTTTCATATACAAAATCAACTTGACTAATGTGAACGTTTGTATCTCCAAAAGTTCTTGGATAATTTGGATCTACTTCAAGCATTACTATATCAGCCTCTTCAAGCATTGATTTTTCATAAGTAGCTGATAATGATAAGTTAAAATATCCATGCTTATCCATTGGAGTAGCAGTTGCAATAAATATATTAGGCTTTTTATATGACAACCTATCTCTTGCAGATAAATGAAGATGATTTGGAATATATGTTGCTGTTCCATATGGATGAGCTCTTCTTGTAGTTGGAGTATAGAACCATGTTGTATTTCTAAAGTGCCCCTTCATATCTGGATTAGATGTGAATTCATAATTTCCCATGTTAAGACAAGTCAAAATACTTACATTTTCAACTCTATCCGCAATTTCATGTAATCTTGATAAAAAGTCAAAAGGTTCTATAGCTGCAAGTCCAACAACTATATCTGTGTTAGATTGAACTTTTGAAAGAGCTTCATCAACTGTTATAAGTTTGTTTTTATACTGCTCATTATAATTCATTTGCTATCCCCCAATTTCTTATTTTCACTTTAGGACTATCTTTCTTTAGTTAATTATTCTTGAATTGCACCCCATCTGGTTACGTTTGCAGCCCATGCATATCCTATACCAGCAGCTATCATGGATATAACTGTGCCGTCTTTCACTTTTCCTTCTTGAAGTGCTAAATGTAATGATAATATTTGATCTATTTGTCCAATATGACCATAATCGCTTAGATAAATTGATTGATCCTCTGTTAAGCCTAAATCTTTTAACATACCTTTATGTTGAGAATATTTAAAATGAAGAACAGCAAGGTATCCAATATCACTTCTAGTTAAACCAGACTTTTCTAATGATCTATCTATACAATTCATCCAATTTGGCATAGATACTAAATTTAATGCATCTTTCATATGTTTAGCATCTAATAATCTCAATGATTTATACGCTTCATCTAAGTTTTCATGAGTTATTGGATTTACTATACCTCCAATTTCAACTCCAGCATCTCTTGCTAATGATCCATCTGACATTAGGTGAGTTCCTAAAAGCTCATTCTTTCCATAATTCTTTTTAAGTAGTATAGCTCCACCACCTGCACCTAAGTTATACATCATTGACATATCTTTATCTGTATAGTCAACAAAATCTCCATTTCTATATCCACCAACTACCATAACAGTGTTTATTTCATCATCAGCTAACATCATATCTTTAGCTATTTTCATTGCAGCAACACATGTGCAACATCTTTGTTGAACATCGATTGCCCAAGCTTTTCTTGCACCAATTTTTTCTTGAATGTAAATTCCTGAAGTTGTTAATGGATACTCCTTCCATTCCTCACCTATACACAAGATTACGTCTATTTCCATTGGGTCTACACCAGTGTTTTTTAAGCAGTCAAGAGCTGCAGCAACTCCCATTTCCTGTGTTCCATCTTCTAGCCCTGAGCTTGGAATATACTTTTGATTAACTCCTAATTTGTTCTTAACAGCATCCTCTGCCCAAACCCCATTTGTTGCATCTGCTATATCCTTTGATGTCATTATTGCTTTTGGCAAATAAATGCCAGTTCCCACTATACCTACATGTTTTCTCATGATAACACCTCCTGAATTACTTTCACCAAAACTTAATAGAAGCAATTATCATGCCATGTCTAAAATGCAAAAAAGCACAAAGTACAGGATGAATAGCTACATAGTAATCTACTAATCCTGTACTTATTTGAAACACTGTATATTTTTGTTACAATTATAATTCTAGTCCGTACTCTTCTATTTTTCTATATAAAGAAGCCCTTGGGATATTTAGTTTTTTTGCAACTTCACTCTTATTGTGATTACATTCCTTTAAAGTTCTAACTATAACTTCTTTTTCTACAGAATCTAATATCTCTTTTAAACCTGAATCCCCAGACATATTGGCAATTATATTACTTCCTTTACCAGTTTTCTTTAGCATATATGAAGGGAAGTCTTCTGGTGTAATATCCACGCTTTCAGCATTAACAGATACCTTTTCAACAACATTTCTTAGTTCTCTTACATTTCCTGGCCAATTATGATTATTTAATATTTTAAGGCAATTCTCCGGCATACGCCTGTATATTCCCGTTTCTTTATAAAATTCACTTAAAAACTTGTCTACTAAATCTGGAATATCTTTTTTTCTATCCCTTAGAGGCGGTATTTCTAAAGTTAAAACGTTAAGTCTATAATATAAGTCTTCTCTAAACTCTCCCTTTTCAACCATTTCCTCAATATTTCTATGTGTTGCACAAACTACTCTAACATCAATTTTTATAGGTGTTTTAGAGCCTATAGGTTGTACTTCTCTTTCCTGCAAAACTCTTAATAGTTTTGCCTGCATATGGAGAGGCATTTCACCTATCTCATCCAAGAATATGGTTCCTCCATTTGCTAGTTGAAATTTTCCTATATGTCCTCCCTTTTTTGCCCCGGTAAAGGATCCTTCTTCATATCCAAATAA
Source organism: Clostridium sp. JNZ J1-5 (assembly GCF_053901425.1). Taxonomy (NCBI): domain Bacteria; kingdom Bacillati; phylum Bacillota; class Clostridia; order Eubacteriales; family Clostridiaceae; genus Clostridium; species Clostridium sp. JNZ J1-5. Next base: position 1,952,947 of record NZ_CM132773.1, read on the forward strand.
TTCAGCTTCTATTAAATTTTCTGGTATTGCAGAACAATTTATGCTTACAAAAGGTTGATCATTTCTACTGCTTTCATTATGTATAGAATGTGCAAAAAGTTCTTTACCTACTCCACTCTCTCCATAAACTAGAACATTTAGATTAACTCTAGCAATCTTTTTTACCTTATTTTTACAGTTAGCTATAGCATTAGAGCTTCCAATTATGCTATTTAAATTATATTTTGCTGAATTTAGCCTTGCAATAGTATTTTTATAAAGTCTTAATTCTTTGTCTAAAACTTTATACCTATCCATGACTTCTTGCATATCTGAAATATTTTCAAATAAAACCATGCCAAATCCACCACTTACAGAACCATCATCATCCAATATGGGAATTCTATGCACTATAGCATCCTTCCCATTTGCAAAAGTATGTCTCCAAGCAATTTCTGCCTGCTTTGATTCTAATGTATCAACAAACCTAGATGTTCTATCTACGTCACCAACTTTTTTTCCTATTATATTTTCTTTATTTTTATCTAGAAAGTCAGCAAAAGCTTTATTTATGTAAATTAATGTACCATCATTCTCAATTACATCTATAGGAATTGGAAGTTTACCGAAAACTGCATCACAGAAATTATAAAATTCTTTTGACTTAAAAAACTTTGCCAAGCTTCTTCATCTCCCTTATATCTTCTTCTGTTATTATAACAAATTTTTAGAAAATATACAAAATTCACTTTAAATAATTATCTACATCTTTATAAAATCTTGGCAAATAAAAATATCAAACCATAAGATACCTTTTATCACTTATGGCTTGATATTCCATTTGAATTACTTTATTATTATTGGTTTATTGTAAGTTTTTAAGAAGCCTAAAACACTTGTTGCGAACTCATATGGTTTTTCATACATAGATCCATGACCTGCATCTTTCATGATAACCATTTTTGAATTCTTTATTTCTCTGTGTATAGTCTCCTGATTTTCTAACGGTGTCAGAATATCAAGATCCCCTCCCATTATTAAGGTTGGAACAGTAATCTTATGAATTTCATCCGTAATATTTAAGTTATGAGCACTTCTTATTGCTCTCCTAAATCCATCATACCATTCAGGTGTAAATGCATCTTTAAATAATTCAGCTCTTTCTTTTAACCATTCTATATTTTCCTTATAAAACTTTGCTGAATATATAAATGGCATAGTAGCGTAGAAGAATACACTTCCATTGTAGGTACTCGCTGCATAGTCCCACATCTCTTCTATATCATGCATCAATGGATTAGTCTCACTTACTGTATTGGATAATATAAGAGACTCTATCATATCTTGATATTTTAGTGCAAACTTCATTGCAACCTCTCCACCGAAAGAAATTCCAAATAAGTGCACTTTACCAAGATTAAGTTTTTCTATGAGCTCTTTTAATACTTCTACATGCAAATCTTGCGTATAAGGCTTCTCAGCTTTACTTGATGCTCCTTGATCAAAGAAATCAATGAATATTGCTTTGTAATCTGAAAAAGCTTTTATAAATGGAGCCCAGCTTAGTGTGCTCATCATTATTCCATTTAGAAATATTAATGGTTCTCCATTTTCATTACCATGTACTTCATAATTAATCTCGTAATTCATTACGTCAATTTTAGGCATTGGTTTTCACTCCAATCATTAATTAACAAAATCTTCTATTTTCTAAGGATAGTTTAACTATTTAGCTTCTACCCAATCACTAACTTTTTCTAAAGCACCATCAGCTTTAACTTTCATGAAATACATTTTTTGTACACCATTTCTGTTTTCTGGTGTATAAGTTACACCTTTAGCAAGTCCATTGAAGTCTTTTATTGACTCCATTCCTTTTATAAAGTTTTCCCAAGTTAAATCACCTTTAGTGTTCTTTAAACCTTCAACAAATACTTGCCCTGCAACCCATCCTGCTGCTGTAAATGCATTTGGATTATCATTTGGATTGTATTTTTTATAAGTGTCAAAGTATTCTTTAACCTTCTCATCCTTAGTATCAACTATATTAACCCATGCAGGCATTACTAAACCAGTAGCTCCACCAGCTGAATTCTTTATAACTGTTGGATCAGCATTAACATATGAAGTCATAAATTGAGTTTTAAGCCCTGATGCTTTAGCTTGCTTTAAAATAAGAGGAGTTGCTGCTTGCATACCAGCTATTATTGTAACATCTGGTTTTTGTTCTGCAACCTTTTGAATGTGTGATGTAAAGTCAAGGTCTGTTGGTGCAAATGGAACCTTTGCAACTAGTAAAGATTCTTTGCCTAGTTTCTTTAGTTGATCTTCAACGCCTGATAACTCATCTTTACCCATATCATCTTCTTGATATAGGATAGCTATCTTAGCTGGCTTAAATTGTTCTAAGGCATAAGATACTAATAAGTGTCCTTCATAAATATAGTTAGGTTGTACTGGGAAGTAATTTCCTTTTAATGTTGAGAATTTACCTGCTCCAGTTCCTTGATATACTGCAGGGATTCCTGCTTCTTGGAACTTAGGAATTGTTGCTAAACATCCTGGAGTTCCTAATTGTCCAACTATAGCAAATACTTTATCTGTTTCTAATAATTCTTCTGCTTTTTGAACTGCCATGTTTGGTTGGAAACCATCATCTTTAGCAATTAAATTGATTTTTTTGCCATTAACTCCACCTGCATCATTAACCATTTTAAAGTATGCTTGCATACCTTTAAGCATTGGTTGACCAACCATAGCAAAGTTTCCTGAAGAAGCTATTATTGTACCAACTTTAATTTCAGTGTCACTAACACCTTGTGCTAACTTAACTTCTTTTTTTCCATCTTCTGGTTTAGTATTTGTTGCAGCTTCTTTGTTGCCGCATCCAGCTAATAAGGAAACAGCTAAAACAGTCGTTAACAAAAGAGATAATTTCTTTTTCATTTTTTCTCCCCCTTATAGTAAGTATTTATTTAAATAAATTTTGAAAATTTATTTTAACCACCTAAATAAGATTTTTTAACGTTTTCATCATTTCTAATTACTTCTGCTGGTCCATGTAATGTAACCTTTCCTGTTTCTAATACATATACATAATCTGATATTTTAATTGTTTGAAATGCATTTTGTTCAACTAAGAGCACTGTAACCCCTTCTTTTTTTATTTGCTGTACTGTTGCAAATATTTCTTTAACTATTATTGGTGCAAGTCCTAAGGACGGCTCATCCATTATAAATAACTTAGGTCTTCCCATAAGACCTCTTCCTATAGCAAGCATTTGTTGTTCTCCACCACTAAGTGTTCCAGCCATTTGCTTTCTTCTCTCTTTAAGTCTTGGGAAAAGGTTGTATACTCTATCATAGTCATCTTTAAAATTTTTATCTTTTCTACTGTAACAACCTATTTTAAGATTTTCCTCAACTGTTAATTGTGGAAAAACCCTCCTTCCCTCTGGACACTGAATTATTCCAAGAGGAACTATTTTTTCTGCTGGTAAATCAGTTATATCGTTTCCTTGAAACTGTATAGTACCACCTGCTTTTGATACGAGTCCAGATATAGCGTGAAGGGTAGATGTTTTTCCTGCTCCATTTGCGCCTAATATACTTACTATAGTGCCTTCTTTAACTTCTAAGTCTATACCTTTAACTGCCTTTATAGCACCATAGCTAACTTGAAGATTGTTTATTTTTAGCATTATTCTACTCCCTCCCCTAAATATGCCTCTACAACAATAGGATCATTCTGAACTTCTTTTGGAGTACCTTCCGAAATTTTCTTACCAAAATTTAATACTGTAAGCTTATCACATACATTCATAACTAATCCCATATCGTGCTCTATCATTAAAACAGTTATGTTAAACTTATCTCTTAACATTTTTATTCTGTCTGAAAGTTCTTTAGTTTCTGTGTCATTCATACCAGCTGCAGGTTCATCTAATATTATAAGTTTTGGTTCTGCAACCAATGCACGGGCAAGTTCTATAAGCTTTTGAACTCCATAAGGGAGCATACCTGCTGGATGATAAGCATATTGAGAGATTCCTAAGAATTCTAATATTTCAATAGCATTCTTTTTAACTCTCTCTTCTTCTCGTCTAACCTTTCTAGTTAAAAATATACTCTCTATTGTTGAATACTTTGTTTTATAATGTTGACCAACCAAAAGATTGTCTAAAACTGTCATTCCTTTAAAAAGTTCAACATTTTGGAATGTTCTGGCTATTCCAGCTTCTATTATATCGTGAACATTTAATTTCTTCAAATCTTTTCCATCAAATATTACATCACCAGTATCTGGTTTATATATTTGACTAATCATATTGAATACTGTAGTCTTACCTGCACCATTTGGTCCAATAAGTCCGTATATTTGACCACTTTCTATTTCAAAAGTCAAACCATCTACAGCCTTGAGTCCTCCAAACGCAATTGAAAGGTTTTTTACTGATAACAATGCTTCTGCCATTTTATGCACCTTCCTTTCCAGCTATATTTTCACTTTTCCCTTTTCCCACTATCATGGACTTAACCTTGTTAATAATTTGAACAATACCATAAGGGAAGAACATAACTGCAAGAATTAAAAGGACACCTGTTAGTATATAGGAAGCATTAACAACTGGTATTGCTTTTAGATATTCTGGAATAAGTGTTATAAAGAATGCTCCTATTATTGAACCTGGTATAGATGCAATACCACCTATAACTATCATCGCAAGAAGGTTCAAGGATGTACTTACTCCAAATACATTAGCAAATACTTGGCGATCTATTATAGCCATTAAACTTCCACCTATACTTGCATAAACTGCACTTACAATAAACGCTATTGTTTTATACTTAGCTATATTTACTCCCATTGAGCTTGCTGCAATTTCACTGTCTCTTATAGCAGTTAGAGCTCTTCCTGGTTTAGTTTTTAATAAGTTATGTGCAGCTATTATAACCGCTACTAAAAAGAATAAAATTAAATAATATTTTGATAACTTTGTTGAAAACTTAAATCCAAATAAAGTTGCAGCAGGAATTCCAACTAATCCTGAATGTCCACCTGTAAACGCTGTCCATTCTTCGAAAACCTTTAACATAGCAACGCCAAATCCTAAAGTTGCTATTGCAAGGTAGTTACCTTCAAGCCTTAATGCAGGTAATCCTAATAAGAATCCAAGAATAGCATTTATTAGCGCAGCTATTATAATAGCTATTATAAAATTCATATGGTAAGACACCATAAGTCTTCCTGTTATATAAGCTCCTAAACCCATGAAAGATGCATGACCAAGAGAAATTTGCCCACCAAATCCAAGAAGTATATTATATCCAATAGCTACAATAGCATATATACATGAAATTTGTATTAATGTCATCTTGCTAGTAGGAATAGGTACCCCTGTCAATTGTAGCGCTAAAGGAATTAGAATAACTATCAATAAGAAGATTAAACTTTTAGAATGCCTTTTTATCATGTCATCACACCTTCTTCCTAACTTTAGTTCCAACTAAACCATTTGGTTTAATTACAAGCATCACTATTATTAAAGCAAAAGTGAATACTGATTTCCAAGAAATTGAAACAAACTTACCAAATAAGTTCTCGGATACTCCTAATACAAGACCTCCTACTAAAGGTCCTATGAAAGAGTTGAACCCACCAAGTACTGCCGCGCAGAAAGATTTTAAATGAACATCAGCCATCATACCTACACTTAAATTAGTTGTTGGTGCTACTAATATTCCTGTAATTCCCGCTAACATAGCACTTATAATCCAAGTTAAAGTTATAACTCTTTCTACTGATATACCCATCAATTTTGCAGCTTTTGGATCTTGAGCTGCTGCACGAAGAGCAAGTCCACTCATTGTGTATTTGAAATAGTAGAATAATACCATCATAATAGCTATTGTAATTATTATTACTATTAAGCTATTTAAATCTACTGTTACAGATCCGATTTTTACATTTTCTGCATTAATCATTTTAGGAAATGCTGTAACATCAAACCCAAATATATTTCCAGCAAGCCCGTTTACTATCATTATAAGTCCTAATGTTGCTATCATGGCACTTATTAAAGCACTTCCTAGTGGCCTTATTATTGTCCTTTGAATTATAAACCCCATAACTCCAGCAAAAATTAATGTTAAAATAAATGCTACAAAGTATGGCATACTACGACTTAATAACGTAAAAGCTATAAAAGTAAAAAACATAGCCATCTCACCTTGAGCAAAGTTAACAATATCAGATGTCTTAAAAATTAGTACAAGTCCTAAAGCTGCAAGAGCGTAAAGACTTCCAGTAACAATTCCATTAAAAATTAATTGACTCATACCCTACCTCCTGTTTTGTTTTTTGATACATTGTAAAATAATGCTACAATGTAAATTTGTTTTGATACAGCAAACCTATATCCTTCTGATTAATAATAGTAGTTCCATCTACCACTTCAACACCCCAATATGTTGAAATCGTTAGCATTGATAAGAAAAATCTTGCATTACCTTGTGTTTAAATTTTTACACAATTAACCCAACCCATAATATTAATTAAGCATGAACCATGCCAAATTTTAATTTATATTTTACAAATAATCTTTATATTTTATAAATTAAGGCTAATATACATGGTTAACACCAATTTACTTTATTTCTGTTATCTTAAGACTTTTGTTTAAAAATTTATAATTTTCAGAATACATATATATAATATAGTACTTTTTGCCATAATCTTCAATAATTTTTCAAATATTAATTGGATAATTGATATTTTTTATTCAATTTTATTACATTTGATTAAATTTATTACAAAAAAAATAGTTACTTAAATCTTGTATAACAAAATTTAAGTAACATTACTAATTTATAATTGTATCAATTTTAAACACTGTATCAAAAATTACATAACTTAATTTCTGAATTTATTATTCTATATTTCTAAAAATTCTCTAACCTTCAGTTTCATTTCATCTGCTTTACAAATTGTTTTATGAACTATTCTTCGTTTTTCTATATTTTTTATGGCTTTTGGTTCCTTTTCATCAATAAGCCTGCTCATCTCTTTTACTAATTCAAAATCATTACTATCCATATATTTATTATCCAAAGAATTCATAACAGAATAAGTAAACTTATAGGGACTAGCAGTAGATACTATAATAGATTTAGTATTATCATTAAAAACTTCTCTATATTTTTTATTTACACTATAAGCAACTGAAGTATGTGTATCCATAAGATAGTTATACTTTTCATATACATATTTTATAAATTTCTTAGTATCATTATCAGATGTAAAGCCTCCATAAAAATCTCTAAGCTTTTCTCTCATTGTTTCATTTATTTCATAACTACCATCTTTGTCCAAACTATTCATTAGCTCTTTTATCTTATCAGAATCTTCTCCGCTTATGATATACAGTAGTCTCTCTAAATTACTAGATATTAATATATCCATAGAAGGTGATATTGTAGTAACAAATTTTCTTTGCCTATCATATATACCTGTATTAATAAAATCGTATAGAACTTTGTTGTCATTGGATGCACATACTAGCTTATTTATAGGTAACCCCATTTGTTTTGCATAGTATGCTGCTAGAATATTCCCAAAGTTGCCAGTAGGAACTACTACATTAATCTTCTCTCCCTCTTCTATTTCACCTTTTACATAAATTTTTAGATAAGCCGAAAAATAATATACTATTTGCGGAACAAGTCTTCCTATATTGATTGAGTTTGCTGAAGAAAATATATAATTATTTTCTTCTAGAAGTTTTAAAAATTCATTATCCCTGAAAATTTTCTTAACTCCACTTTGAGCATCATCAAAGTTTCCTTCTATTCCTACTACAAAAACATTATCTCCTTCATGAGTAATCATCTGTTTCTTTTGTATTTCACTAACCCCATCTTCTGGGAAAAATACAATTATCTTAGTTCCTGATACATCTGTAAAACCTTCTAATGCAGCTTTTCCAGTATCTCCTGATGTAGCAGTAAGTATTACAATTTCTTTATCTAAATTTTGCTTTTTAGCTGAAGTAGTCATTAAATATGGCAATATAGATAAAGCCATGTCTTTAAATGCTAATGTAGGGCCATGATATAACTCCAAAAAGAAGGAGTTTCCTACTTTAGATATTGGAGCTATCTCCTCTGTATCAAATTTATTGTCATAAGCTTTTTCTATGCAATATTTTAGCTCTTCTTCAGTAAAGTCCGATAAAAATTTACTTAATATATAATAAGCCAGTTCTTTATAATCCATACTAGCTAGCTTACTAAGTTCAACATCTATTTTAGGAATCTCATTTGGAACAAAAAGTCCTCCATCTGAGGCTATTCCTTTCAAAATAGCCTCAGATGCAAGTATGCCTGTTTCTCCACCTCTTGTACTCTTATAATAAATATTTTTATTCATAACTTCACTTCCTTTACTATCTGTATATACTAATTCATTTTTTCAACTCTAATTATGTTATCTACCTTTTTAACACTGTTTAAAGCTTTAATTTCATCAATTGCTTTATTTAAATTTCCTTCTAGAGTTTTATGTGTAACAAAAACCAAAGTAACATGTTCTTGTCCTTTACCTTTTTGTATTACAGATAGTAAACTTACACTATTTGAGCCTAAAATTGTAGTTATTTTACCCAAAACGCCTGGTTCATCTTTTACAGTTATTCTTATATAATATTCTGATTTAGTCTCTTCCATATTACCTATCTTTTTAAGATTTCCACTCTTGCTCTGACTTAATTTGAACATATAATCATCGCTATTTCTTAAAATTGATATAACATCTGAAACTACTGCACTTCCAGTTGGTAAATCTCCAGCACCTCTGCCATACATCATTAAGTCACCTACCGCATTTCCTTTTATAAAGATTGCGTTAAAAGAATCATTAACATTAGCAAGAGGATGTCTCTCTGGAATCATTGTAGGATGGACCCTTAATTCCAATACATTGTCCACATCCTTAACAATAGCTAATAATTTAATTACATATCCAAATTCTTTTGCATATTCTATGTCAATGGGTTCAATATTCCTGATTCCTTCTCTATAAACTAAATCTGCATTAATCATTTTTCCAAAAGCTAAATAAGTTAAAATACTAAGCTTATATACTGCATCGTATCCATCTACATCTGATGTTGGATCTGCTTCCGCATATCCCATTTCTTGTGCTTCCTTTAATGCAGTGTTAAAATCCATATTATCTAAGTACATTTTTGTAAGTATATAGTTTGTTGTTCCATTTATTATACCTACTATCTGTTCTATTTTATTTGCAGTTAAACTTTCATTTATTCCATTTATTATTGGAATTCCACCAGCAACACTGGCCTCATAGCAAAATCTTACGCCTTCCTCTTTAGCAGTATTTACAAGTTCCGCCCCAGAAGTTGCAATGGCAAGCTTATTTGCAGTTACCACATGCTTCTTGCTTTTCATTGCTCTTATCATATAATCCTTTGCAGGATCAGTTCCCCCCATAACTTCTATAACTAGTTTTATGCTATTATCATTAAATATTTCCTCTGGATTTGTAGTCATTACACCCTTTGGAATTTCAACCCCCCTAGGTTTATTAATATCTCTAACAAGTATCTTTGAAACTTGAATATCATATCCTGAACGTTCTTTTATTTCTTCCTTGTTAGTGTCTAATATTTCCCAAACTCCTCTTCCTACATTTCCTAATCCTAATAGTGCAATATTTACTTTGTTCATCTTGAATACCCCCTTAAATATTTTTGCCCCAATGAACTTAAAATTTATAATATAGGAATACTTCATCATTGTATATTACATGGAAACCATATACCCTATATAAACTATTATTATACTTATATTTTAGTAAATAATAAAGTACTTATAATGAATTTTTCGATTTATTTAAAATATTAGAAAAATTAGCTTACTTATTATAATAATATTTGACTTTTTATTTCCTAGGAAACTTACCATGTTTTTCACTTATATGTCTCAATAAATTTTATCACACCACTATGTTAAAACTTATATAGAATTAATATTGATATTATAATTACAATAAAGTATAATAAAGTAAAATAAGTAAAAAAATCGTATCTCATATTAATTTTATTTTTCTTAAAAGACTTATCATAAGTAATTATTACTCATTTTCTAAAAGTCATTCAGAACTTTTTACCATAACAATAATTTACTTATACAATTTACTAAATCTATCATATTTTTAATGATTTAACTACCACTGAAAGGAGGTGAGGAAAAGTTAATTAGTAAACTTGAATATTCTATATTAGGAATATTCTAATTAAATCATTATTTTTATATTTATAGGTTTGGAGGGTTTGTTATGAAAATGGTAAAAAAGAAAACTCTAAGTTTACGTGTAGTATTAGTATTCATACTTTCGCTAGTACTTACACCACTATCTTCTATAACAGCTTTTGCTACCGGAACCTTTACTAGCCACTCTTACAATGGAAGAACATATAAACTCTACGTACCAAGCGGGTACAAGTCTGGAACCTCTACTCCTCTAGTAGTTATGTTGCATGGATGTACACAAGATCCTGATCAGTTCGCTTCTGGTACAGGAATGAATGAGCTTGCTGAAACTGAAAACTTCCTAGTTCTTTATCCACAACAAACTAGCTCTGCCAATCAAAATGCCTGTTGGAATTGGTTTGATACAGCTCACCAATCAAGAGGCTCTGGAGAACCAGCTCTTATTACAGGAATGGTTAACGAAGTAAAATCAAAATACTCAGTAGATAATAATAAAGTATTTGTAACAGGCTTATCTGCTGGTGCTGCAATGAGTGTTATTTTAGGCGCTACTTATCCAGATGTATTTAAGGCTATCGGTGTTGGTTCTGGCTTGGAATATAAAGCTGCAACTAGCATGACTGCTGCTTTTACTGCTATGAACACTGGTGGTCCAGATCCAAAAACTCAAGGGCGTCTTGCATATCAAGCAATGGGGTCCTATAAAAGAGTAGTACCTACAATAGTTTTTCATGGCACTTCTGATTATACTGTTGCCACAATTAACGGCAATCAAGTTCTCTCTCAATGGGCTACTACAAATGATTTTGCCGATGATGGATCAGAGAATGGAACAATAGATGATATAGCTGATCAGACAATTCAAGGACAAGCATCTGGTTCTCAGGGAAGAAAATATACTAGATATGTATATAATGACAATAACGGAAATGTAGTAATGGAAAAATATCTAGTTGATGGTATGGGACATGCTTGGTCTGGAGGAAATACTTCTGGAAGTTATACTGATCCAAATGGACCAAATCAAACTCAAATAACTTGGAACTTCTTTAAATCTGTTTCTGGTGGAATTAATCCTCCAACAGACACTACAGCTCCTATAACAACAGCAAATCCTGCTAGTGGTACTTATAGTTCTCCTGTAACAGTTACTTTGACTGCCAATGAATCAGCTGATACTTACTATACCACTAATGGATCTGATCCAAGTCTAAACTCAACAAAGTATGTTGAACCTATAACTATAAATTCTAATACAATATTAAAATTTTTTAGTATTGATGCCGCCGGTAATTCTGAAGCTGTAAAAACTGAAACTTATACTATTGAGTCTAATTCAAATTATATAACATTGAATTCCATAGATTCTGAAGATGGGTATATTGGTGTTTATGCTGCTGATGGATACAGCACTTCAACTCTAAAGATAGGTGATAAAGGAATGTACAACACTAATACTTATTATTCAATTCTATCTTTTGATACAAGCTCTCTTGAAGCAACTAATATACAAAGTGCTAAATTAAGAATCTATCGTAAATCCTTATCTGGAAATGTAGCTGGCATAAAAATAGACATAAAATCTGGATACTTTGGAACCAGTAGTACTTTAACCCAATCAGATTATGGTGCTAATGCATCAATAGTAGATGTTGTTACTATGAATGTGCCATCTAGAAACAATGAATATGTTGAAGTAGAATTACCTTCAACAGCATTAAACTATATTAATAAAACTGGGAAAACTCAATTTAGATTAAAAGGAATTTCTTCAGCAGATTTCACATCAGATATACTTGAGATCTATGGAGGAGATAATATCCAATATTCTCCTAAATTAATTATTACACCAAACTAAAAAATAGTAGTCGTGTAATATAATATATTACACGACTACTATTTTAATTGTACTAATATAAACTTATATATAATAAACATCTAAATTATACTTAGAAAGCTATTACTAGCCCACCATCATCCGCATAAGTAGAACTTAATCCAGACATTTCAACAACAATAACATCTTTGAAGTTGTACCTCTTTGTAACTTCATCCTTAAACTTTAGGGCTCTATCTAAACAATTACAGTGAGCTATTCCAAGTATCTTTTGTTCGAAGTTTGAACCCTCTTCTCCAATAATATCAATAAATCTTCCAAATGCTTTTTTATATCCTCTAGTTTTTTCAACTAATCTTATAGTTCCTTCCTTTGTAGATCCCATAATCGGCTTAATAGATAACATATTAGCTATCTTAGCAATTATAGGATTTAATCTTCCTGCTTTAGCTAAGTGCTGTAAACTTTCTAATAGGAAAAAAGTTTTCATCTCTTTAATATATTTTGTTACTTTCTCTACTATATCAACTTCTTCTAAATTCTTTTTATACAATTCATTTATTTTAAGTGTAATTAATGTTTCTCCTACAGAAGCACTTAATGAGTCGAAGACATGTATGAATTTGTTTCCAAACTCATCTAAAAATAAGTCTTTTGCTAAAACAGCACTATTATAGCTTCCACTTAACTTTGAAGATAGGGTTACTACAAATACACTCTCTTCTCCTTCATATCTCTTCATATAATCTTGAGGTGAAGGACATGCTGTTTTTGGAGGTACCTCACATTTCCCCATATCCTTTACATATTGCTTTACGTCTAAACTTTCATCATCTATATATTCCTTGCCTTCTAGTTGTAAAATTAGAGGGGCAATATCTATATTTAGTTCTTTTTTAATATCTTCAGATAAATCACAACTGCTATCTGCTACGATTTTAATTGTCATCATTAGTTCCCCCTTATTCTTTATTTACTCTTCTATATTAAGAAAAAATAATGCTATAGTTCCAGGACCTGAATGTGCTCCTATAACAGCACCTACAGTGTTTATTAAAAAGCTTTTACATCCGTACTTCTCTTCTAACATCTCTTTTAATTTTTCCGCTTCTTCTAAACAATCTCCATGAGATATACCTATAATTTGATTCTGAAGATTAACTCCTCTTTCTCCAGCTATATCTACTATTCTTTTTAAAGATTTTTTTCTTCCTCTTACTTTTTCTATAGGAATGAGCTTCCCATCTTCTACATCTAATATAGGTCTGATATTTAGTAAATCACCTATAAAAGCAGATGTCCTACTTACCCTGCCACCCCTAAATAAGTATTCTAAGCTATCTACTGTAAAGATATGTTCCATATGTTTTGAATTAAATTTTATATTTTCTAAAATTTCTTCTTTTGTCTTTCCCTCTGATAACATAATAGCTGCTTTATATACTACTAATCCAAATCCAATTGATGCACACTTAGTATCAATCATATAAAGATCAAAATTAGGATACGATTCCAATACATCATCTCTAGCAATAATTGCTGATTGAAATGTTCCTGTTAACCCAGATGAAAATCCTATATATATACAAGTATCACCATTCTCTGCATAATTTAAAAAAACTTCTTTAAACTTACTTGGCGGTACTTGAGATGTTTTATATACTTTCCCTTCTCTCATATTATCATATACTTCTTTAGGCGTTATAGTAACACTATCTAAATATTCATTTTCACCTAAACATACTGTAAGTGGAAGAACATCTATATCATATTTTTCTATAATCTCTTTAGGTAAATCGCAGCCACTGTCCGTTAGTATTCTTATTGACATTCTATCATCTCCTTTATAATTTCATCAATATTAAAATACTTCCCCCATACATTCAAACAAATCCATAAACTTAAAAGGTTTTATAAATACCTTACTTATCCTAGTATATCCTAAGTTAACCTTATTTTACACATTTTTTTGTTGCCATTATTTATAGATATACATAAATCGTTCCATATAATATAGAAATATTTGATTATATTGTCCCGGGAAATAATAATCACTTGCATGTGACCCTAATGGCATCCACAATATAGCACATCTATTATTACCTTTACTTATATATTCATTTTTAAACTCTATAGAAACTTTTCTAGGTACCAATCCATCCTTTGTTCCCTGATATATTAGACATGGTGGACTATCCTTCTTAACTAAAAGTTTAGGGTTCATAAAATTTTTGTTTCCATATATCTTGCCTTGATCCGGTAGCCCATTTGCAGGATAAAATGGAATTAATCCTTTAATTTTAATTTTTGAACTAAAAATATTATTATATTTTCCACTATCTACTGCTAAAGCTGCTGCACATGCCAAATGTCCTCCTGCTGACCCTCCTGAAATAAAAACAGAATTAAGGTTAGCATTATACTCATCTGCGTGTTCAGAAATATATTTTGTAAATATTCCTATATGTTTCACCATATGGTCAATATCAAAATTCCCTCTAACGTTTTCTGGTTCTCCTAAATCCATAGTAAAACTACTATTATTACTAAGTCCATACTGAATATCAAATACTGTATAACCTTTTTCAGCAAGGTACTTATTCATTTGAAGCATATTTAACTTACCTTTATCTCCACTAACCCATGCCCCTCCGTGAATTCTAATAACTGTAGAACCTCTTCCTGGAAGATACTTATCCTTATTATTTGGCATATACGCATCAAAATACAATTTTATTTCTTTTCCTTTGGAATCTTTTCCTTGATAAAATAATATATCCTTTTTAAATGTATACTCTTTAGATTCCATACCTAAAAAATATGCTGGAATAATAAAAGGAGTACTTAAAAAATGCTTTTCTAAATTATATTCAATTTTATCTCTCCAATTGAATCCAAATGCTTCTGAGAAATTTTTATCTGCTCTATTTATTGCATATGGTGTTAATATTAAAGGTAGAATGCAAACAAAAGAAATACTTATTCCTATTATTACAACCAGCCAATAACTTAACTTACATCTGTCTCTATTTTTTAAATTTAAGATAACTATAGTTGCACTAAAAAAAATAAGTCCATAAAATACTGTGAATTCTGATATAAACACTTCTGAATTTCCTACATCATGCTCACTTAATATTACATACGTTGAAAATATTCCAAAGATTAATATTAAGTAACATACAAGTTTTGTAATTCCTTTAAAAAACTTTACTAATTTTCCCTCATTAATAACTAAGTTATTATAAAAACTTAAATCTCTATAATTAATAAATGAAATAATAATACCTATTAAAAAAATGGACATGTAGCTAAAATATATTGTAAAGTGTAAATAAATATTCTCATTAAAATCACTAGAATATGAATTAGACAAAGTAACATTTCCTATTAACATTCCTAACATTCCTAACATTACAGAAAACAAATACACATACCCTAATAACTTAGTTAACTTTATAATCCTCCTATCTCCTTTTAACTGAAGACTATTAAGATAGACTAATAAGAAGTTCATAAATAATGTAGCTATTATGCAAACTCCAAGTATATTCCACATGGCTGAGCTTTTATTTGATTTTATATAAAATATTCCTAATACAATACAAAGTAAGTTTAAAGTAACTAGTATAATGCTGAATATACTAATAAAATTTTTATTAGTAATTTTATCAGTAGTTTTATTTCTACTTTCAATTAAACTTTTTTTAAAATTCAATACTATTCCTCCTATAATTTTATTCATAAGTCTCAACGTATATTTTAATTATTTCCCATATACTTAATATTTAATTTATTATGTTTCAATATTTAGATGTTCGAAAGTTAAGTATATGTACATTAAACAATAAATAATAGGTAAATAGACCTATATAGACTTCTCAATCCTATTGCTAACTTGAGTGTAGTTAACTAAATTTTTAACTTTTTATATAACCTAACGATATATACTATAGATGCTAGTAAAAAGTATTGCATAGTTAGGGGGTAAAATTAAAATGCGTATATCTAACATAGCACCTTTTATGGCAACTAAGGTAAGTCAAATAAATAATAATGCAAATGATAAGAGCATAAAACTAAATACAAATTATCATGGCAATATGATGTCTATAAGTAACTCTACAGAAAATGCACTTCAAAGCCAGTCCTCAAGGGGAAATTTTATTGATCCTTTACTTAAACAAAAGCAAAATATTATTGAAAGTAAAAGCAATTTAATAGAAAGAGCTACAAAGAATGGACAAAGTTTAGATTCCATTAAAGATCAACTTGAAAACTATGAGGAACAGTTAAATGCTATCGACAAGCAAATTGCAGAGTACACACTTAAAGAACAACAGAAAAAAATAGGTATAGACAAAAAAGAAAATAAAATTTCCAATAATCAACCTAAAACTGAGGAAGAAGCAAAAGATGAACACCTTAATAATATTGTTGCTTTAAGCAGTGACATTTCACAAATACAAGCATCATCATCTGTGAAAAATAAGATACATGGACAATCCAAGATTTTAGCAAAAGAAATTCAACTTGACGAGTCACGTTCTCTTTCTGGGCAAAAGGCAGTATATAAGCGCGAACAATTAAGAAGGATTGAAGAAAGAATTTCTGACATTGATAAAAAAGTAGGGGAAACTTTAACACATATTGGAGAGAAAATTAAAGACAATACTAATTCTGAAAATAACTCCATCCTTAAGGAATCTGAAGAGATGACAACAGAACAATATTTTAACATATCTAAATATAAGGATATTCAAAATAATTTAAATGATCCACTAGAAAAATCAAAGTTAGAAATATTAGCATAACCAATAATCAATAAACTAATTTTCATGTATAAAAAGCAATCAGTTAATCATTTCTTATTTTATGATTAACCGATTGCTTTTGTATTGCAACGTGACCTAATTATTGTTTAATTAAAAAATACGATGTTTTCAAATGATTTAATTGTTCTTTTGCTTTATCTTTTCTCTAACCAAGATAAGGGTAACCAGAGAAAAGATCGAAACACCAGAGAACACCTTAATTATCTGAAATGGACTTTGTGTATCAAGAACTATAATGGATATGATACAGCCTATTACTAATAATGTCGGTATAACCATCCCCCATGCCCAGTGCTTTCTAGAACTAAGAAAAAATATTAATGCCATAAGAACTATAGTAGCAATAACTATAATTATAGAATCACTCATTGTTTTTATCCTTTCAATATAATATAAAAAAAGTTATGTTTTAGAATAGGGTTTATAGTATATTATTTTTTCTTGGCAAGTTATTCTTTATATAAATGATGTTAAATACTATTGATAAAATAAAACAACTAAAAACTATGAATACCAGCAGGCCCACCTTAAATTCACTGCAAGCATCTATTGGAAAATTAGTATATTGAGATATGACCGGAAATATAAGTATGCTTGTATTATGTAATATATGAAGAATAACGCAGTTTATAATATTTTTAGTTTCAATATATAACATTGCACTTAGAATCCCAAAAAGTAGCCTTCCAAGTATATTTAAATCAAAATGTAACATCCCAAATATTGCTGCTGAGAAAAAAATGGCTGGGATAATACCAAGTTTAATTTTTAATCTATTCATCACCACACCTCTAAATATTAATTCTTCAACTATCGGAGCTAAAGTTATTCCGAAAATAATGTACATACCAGAAGGAACTTTTGACAAAGGTTTGTCTCCAATTAATATACAGAGTCCTGTCCCAATATAAATACCAAGATTTAAAACATACAAATAGAATATTTTCTTATAATTTACTTTACTTATATAGTTAATAACTTTGCTTTTTATAGGTGTGTTTTCTTTGGATAGCATTATATAAAACCAAATAACTAATAACATATTCAAAATAACTTCTCCAAAATATTTATCCTTTATCTGAATACGTTGGAAAAAGGGTATTTTTAAGATTACAAAAGTAAATATAATTGCACTAATATAAATGAGTATCATCTTTCTTATCTTTATTTTTTCAAATATACTATCTATCAAAATCACTTCCCTATTTTAAACAATTTTAATATTTTTACTTGGTAATATACAAAATACTTTTTCATATTTAGTACATATACAAATAAAAAATATACTATTACCTTGGTAGTTAAGATTATAGCATATTTTTATTTTCCTTTTATTTAGCTGTCATATTTTGTATCACTAATTGCCATAATTGGTTTTAATATTATACAATACCATTTTCACTGAAAACCTATTATTGTCAGTATTTATTTTTATAATGCCATTGTATTTATTGACAATTGCTTTTACATTTTGCATTCCTATTCCATGTAAAGAAGGATCATCAGACTTACTAGTAATTAACTCATTATTCTGGTTTATTTGGACTTTCTCAAAACTATTTCTTAATTCTAAATACAAAATAGAATCAATATAATTCATTTTAAAATCTATCTTCCTTCTTTCCTCTGGCAGCTTTAAACATGCTTCAATGGCATTATCAAATATGTTTCCTAGAAGAATAACCGCAGTTAAAAAATTTATATTTAAATTTTGTGGGATTAGGATATTTGTATTAATTTGTATATTGCTCTTTTTGGCCTGATCAGTCTTAATATTTAATATTGAATCGATACTTGAATTACCTGTGAAATGTTAATGGTAATATAAAAATACCCACTTATGGGATTAAAAAATCCCCACCTATCTTTAAAAATATTGTCCTATGTAGTTAAATTATTTTAACAAGTACATAGGAGGAAAGGATATGTTGGGGATAGCAATGCATACAACAATTGAAACACTTTATAAAAAAGGATTGAATAAGTCTCAAATATCAAGGATGTTAAAAATTGATAGGAAGACTGTAAGAAAGGTTTTGACAGCAATAGAAACCGAAGGTGAGGTTATTAAAAAGACTAGGCCATCAATTTTAGATCCACATAAGGAATATATTCAAATTCAAGCAAATAAAGGCCTGACGGCCAAAAGAATACATCAAGACTTAATAAGAGATTTTAACTTTGATGGAGGTTATGACACTGTTAAAAAATATGTTAAAACAATAAAGGATATCCCTTCTAAGGTATACATGGTTCTTCATTCGCAGCCTGGTGAAGAAGCTCAGGTAGACTTTGGTTATATAGGGACTTTAAAAATAAATAACACATATAAAAAAGCTTGGATCTTTGTAATGACATTAAGCTATTCAAGGTATATGTACGTTCAAATAGTATTTGACCAAAGCGTTAAGACCTTTATTGAGTGCCATAAGGCTGCTTTTAAGTATTTTGGAGGCATCCCACAAAATATAAAAATTGATAACTTGAAGGCTGGTATTTTAGAAACCGACTTCTATGAGCCTGTAATTCAAAAAGAATATGCTGCATTTGCATCTTATTATGGATTTTGGGCGGAGCCCTGCAGAGTTTATACTCCTACGGATAAAGGAAAAGTTGAATCATCTGTTAAATATGTAAAAAATAATTGCTTTAAAGGAAGAGAATTTAAGGATGCTGACGAAGCAAAGACTTTCCTAAAAGAGTGGCTTGATAATATTGCAAATAAAAGAATACATGGAACTACTAAAAAAACACCAATAGAAGTATTCACATCTACAGAAAAGAATAGATTATCATCCCTACCAATTGAGGACTTCGTCCTATCTCACAGCAGTGAGTGTCTTGTAAATACAAACTGCCATATCTCCTATAAAGGTAATTACTATTCTGTACCTTATGGGTTTATCGGACAAACTGTTAAAGTAATAGAAATGAATGGACTTTTAAGGATATTTTTATCCGAAAAAGAAATCGCCCTCCATAGTTTGCAGACCAATGAAAAGGGCAACTTTATAACAGATATAAACCACTATCCTAGAAGTAAGAATATCTCTATTAAGGACATTTTGTCAAGACAAAAATTAGAAATGAGTGAAATAGGAATTCATGCACTGGAATTTTATGAGAAATACTTAAATACCAATCTTAAAAATAGAAAATATGACTATAGAGCAATTTCTGGAGTACTCTCTTTAAGAAAAAAATATGATAGTGGAACTATAAATGAAGCCTGTAAAAGAGCTATAACATTTAATGCTATAAGTTATAAAATGATAAAAAACATCTGTGATAAAGGTGTAGTTTGTGATGAGATACCAGCCCAAAGCTATGTTAACTCTGAAGCTACAGAAATCGCAAGAAGTTTGCATGAATATAATAAATTACTATCAGGGGGAGTAGGAAAGAATGAATGATTTACTTTTATCTAAACTAAAAGATTTGAAACTCTCAGGGGTGATTAAAACCATCGATATGAGGAATGAAGAAGCCATAAAAGATAATTTATCTTTCATGGAGTTTATTGAGTTATTGATAAATGACGAGGTATTAAACAGAAAAAATAATGGTAATACTAAGAGAATTTCTAAGGCAAAGTTCCCACAACATAAATCTTTGGAAGAATATAATTTTAATTATCAACCTACGGTTAATAAAAGATTTATTTATAATTTAGGGACTTGTGAATTTATAAGAAAAAAAGAGAATATAGCATTTATTGGCCCACCCGGAACTGGCAAAACTCATTTAGCGATAGCTTTAGGTTTTAAGGCTATCGCCCAAGGATATAATGTTCTATTTACTACAGTTAACCAAATGCTCGAAGAGCTGTATATGTCTAGAGCAGATAACTCTTTTAACTCAAAAATAAAGAAGTACATATCACCAGATTTACTAATATTAGATGAGCTAGGTTTAAAAAAGCTCACACAAAGCAATGTAGATGATTTTTATGAAATTATCGCTCGAAGATATGAAAATGGCTCTATTATCATTACTACAAATAAGGTTTTTGATGAATGGGGAAGGATTTTTTATGATCCAGTTTTAGCTACTGCTATCTTAGATAGATTCATACATCATTGCCACTTTGTAGTTATAAAAGGTGAGAGTTATAGGATGAAACAAAGAGAAAGTATATTAAAAGAAATCTCCTGTGACGAAAGTCACAAATAATTTTTTATCTAAAGTGGGGAATTTTTAGTCCCATTTTTGAGGAATTTTTATTGACAATAACAGTGAAAATAGTTTTTTCTGTAAATTGCACGTCGGACATAATTTGTTTTAGATAATTTTTAATACTGCTTGTTTGGTTGTCTTGAATCATATAAGAAATAGTTTCAAGATGATTTTTCATATCGTGTCGAATACTTCGTACACGTTTCTGTGTTTCTTTAATATCCTGATAATATTGTTCCTGTAACCGAATCTGATGCTTTAATAATGCTTTTTCAATACCTGTTTGGATCAGATCACTTATCTTTGCAAATACGTAAAATACAATTAGATTCATGAATAAAAAAATAAATAAAAGTAGTAATTCTATTGTACTAAGTTCTTTTCTTCCCATGCTACTAGTTTCAGCTAAATAGGATAATGTGCAAATTCCAAATAAGCTCATAAGAGGAATGGCTAATAATAATATCCATATTTTTATAGGTAATTTAAAGCTAGAAGAAATTTTAATTCTGCATACAATTTCAATAAAACCTACAAAAATAATATGAGGAAAAAATATTACTGCACCTCCGATGGAGTTCTTATCTGGCACAAAAATTTCCGCTATCATAAACGAACAAAACAGCGTGGAAAATGAAATCGACATTAGCACAACTCCAAACAATATCTTATTTTGCTTATTTGCAGGATAAAATTTCAACAGAAAGAGACTAAGTAAAGATATGCCCCATAACGCTGTAAAAGTTGCATAGGGTCCAGATGCAGCGATAATAATAAGTACTATCACTATATAATACCATATATTTTTTTGTGGACTTCCATATAAATATTTCATATATTTACTGATGATTGCTAAATCAAATAAGTTTATTAATAAATATAATACAAATATTGCAATATAAATGGCTATCTTCCACATCTCCATTCTAAGTATTTTAGATGCTGTTCTTTAACATCTTTTCTAAATCTCCTACTTATAGATAGACAGATATTATTTTTTAAAATCACTTGACTTGCATCAATTAATTTCACATGCTCCATATTAACTAAATATGATGCGTGTATTTGAAAAAATAGTGTCATATCTATCTTTTCTTTGACTTCTGAAATCTTCGAATAAAACTGATACTCTTCCTGCAATGTAACAATCCGAACTTTTCTTCTATTTCCCTCAAAAAATAGAATTTCCTCAAAAGGTACTTGAATCACTGCCTTTTCCTGTTTGAAAAAAAAGATTTGTTTCATAGTATGGATATATTCAATTGCTTCTCCTAATACCTTATTAAGTGCTTTTCTATCTATTGGCTTGACCAAAAATCGAAAAGGCAGTACATCAAACACTTGATAAACATACTCCTTATAATTAGTAATAAAAATAATTAAGGCATTTTTATCATGTTGACGAATATATTTTGAGGTTTCTATCCCATTTTTTCCTGACATTTCGATATCCATAAAGTAAATATTAAAGAATTGATTTTCACTTTCTATAAAATGGATTAAATCTCTACCTGATGTGAAAACTTCACAGGTAATATGTTTTAATGGTAAAGTGTCAATATAATCTTCTATATATGAAGCCATATTTATGTTATCATCACAAATTGCTATTTTCATAATAACATGCCTTCTTTCCTTCCGCCATTATCATAGTAATCCTAACAAAATTTGAATCTGAGCCTTGTTGATTACGAATTAATTACCCTATCAACCTAGCTACAAGAACACTTCTTTTTACAAATAAATTTTAACCTTATCAAATTATATTATCAATATACAAGATATCTTTTATATTAAAAATAAAAATTCTATATAGTTTATATTTTAAACTATATATATCAATTTAATATTAAAATTTATGATTATATCAAAATATAAAATCGAGGCTATAAAATTCAATTAATTTCTTGACCTTCTTTGACTTTTCAACTTTGACTTTCTTTGACCTTTGTTTTATTATATATACAAGATAAATTAAACTTAGTATTAAGGAGGTAATGTATATGTTTGAGATGATCCCTTTTAGAAAAAATAACAATTCTTTAGGAAAGAGAAGTGATTATTTCGATACATTTTTCGAAAACTTTTTAACCGATAATTTCTTTTCACCATCAATTTCTAATAGAGATTTTAAGGTTGATGTAAAAGATACTGAGAATGCCTATTTAATAGAAGCTGATCTTCCTGGAATAAATAAAGAAAATATAGATGTAAGTTATGATAATGGTTACTTAACTATAACTGCTAAACGTGAAGACATTATAGAAGATAAGAAAGATAACTATGTAAGACGTGAAAGATCTTATGGCGAATTTAGACGAAGCTTTTATATTGATGACGTAGATGAAAATAACATTCAAGCTAAATTTGAAAATGGAGTATTAATGTTAAATCTTCCAAAAGCTGAATCAAAAAAACAAAAGAAAATTGATATTCAATAGAATATTATAAAAAAAGAGAGGATTTTATAAAACCCTCTCTTTTTTTATAATTACTCCTGATGTATAACATCTAATCTTCCAAACTTACTGTATTGTCCAAGCCAAGCAAGTTTGACTGTACCTACCGGACCATTTCTTTGCTTTGCAATAATACATTCAGCTACATTTTTATCTTCTGTCTCTTTATTATAATATTCATCTCTATACAAAAACATAACAAGGTCAGCATCCTGTTCTATTGAGCCAGATTCTCTAAGGTCAGAAAGCATAGGTCTGTGATCCGCTCTTTGCTCAGGTGCACGTGATAACTGAGATAGTGCTATAACAGGGCAATGCATCTCTTTTGCCAATGCCTTTATGGACCTTGAAATTTCTGAAACTTCTTGTTGTCTACTTTCAGAATTACTTCCGCTCATAAGTTGAAGATAGTCAATAACAATCATATCTATTCCATGCTCTATTTTCAATCTTCTACACTTAGAACGCATTTCCATAACTGAAACTCCAGCAGTATCATCTATATATATCTTTGAAGCTGCAATAGGGCCTGATGCCTTAGCTATTCTTTCCCAATCATTGTCTTCTAGCTCCCCTGTCCTTAACTTTAACATGTCTATATTTGCCTCAGCACAAAGAAGTTTATATGCTAATTGCTCCTTTGACATTTCCAGTGAAAATATTACTACACTTTTTCCTTCCCTAATAGCAGCATACTGGGCTATGTTTAAAGCAAATGTAGTTTTACCCATAGAGGGTCTTGCCGCTATAAGTATCATATCTCCTGGTTGAAATCCTGAAGTTTTAGCATCTAATTCTGGGAAACCAGTAGGTACTCCCGTTGTCTCTCCTTTATTATTGAACATTTTTTCTATTTGTTCGAAACCTCTTTCAAGTACTATGCTAATTGGTTCAAAATCACTTGAGGTTTTCTTTTGTGCTATATCAAATACTCTTTTTTCTGCTCCATCTAGTACTCCAGCAACATCATCTTGTTTTGTATAACTCTCTTCCATTATCTCTGCTGAAGCTTTAATAAGCTTTCGTAAAATAGACTTATCTTCAACAATTTTTACATAAGAATTAAGGTTACTTGTAGTTTCTATAGAAGCGGGAAGTTCTGTTACATAGGTAATTCCTCCAACAGCTTGTAGCTTTTCTGTAGCATTTAAATGCTCTATTAGAGTTACAGTATCAACAGGAATATCCTTTGAGTACAATTCTAATATAGCATTAAATACAATTTTATGACTTTCTCTATAAAAGTCTTCTCCTTTTAAAACTTCTGCTGCTTGAGCTATAGATGTTTTATCTTTAATCATACATCCCAATACTCTTTGTTCTGCCTCTATATTATTAGGCGAAACTCTAAGATGTGATTCCATTGGCGATCTCCCCTAATTTTAAAATTTAGAGTTGTTTCTCTGGAAAAGCTATTTCTATCAACTCTTCTATATTATCAACTGCTTTAACTTCAATATCATCTAATCCTGATGGCACTTCTTTTAAGTTGTCTTTTGGAACTACTACAAGTTTTATACCTTTTCTTCTTGCTCCATATACTTTTTCAAAAATACCACCAACAGGTTTAATCTTACCTCTTAAGGATATCTCACCAGTTATTGCAATATCTTGCCTAATTGGTTTATTTAAAAGTGCACTTATTATACAAATAGTTATTGCTGCACCGGCTGAGGGACCATCAATTCGCCCTCCACCTACTATATTTACATGTATATCATAGTCATTTATATCTTTATCTGTTATTTTTCTTATAACAGAGGCTGCATTAACTACAGAATCCTTTGCCATACTTCCAGCTGTATCATTAAATCTTACAACACCTTTTCCTTTTTCCTTAGCATTAAATACTGCAGTTTCTATTTCTATTGTTGAACCTATATATCCACTGACACCAAGTCCATATACATGACCAGCTTCATACTCCTCTTCATTTGAGACTTGCTCAAATGGAATAATTCTGCTTATAGATATTACCTCTTCTATATCTTTTATAGATATCTTAATATTGTTTATAGATTTAACCTTTTTGTTATAAAGTATATATCCATAAGTATCCGCTAGTATATTTACTGCTTTTCTTCCTTCTATTGTATATCGACTTATAAGTTCAGCTACTCCATTTTCTAATTTTATATCTAATTTTTCAGCTGCATTTTCTACTATTTTTTCTATTTCTTTAGGAGACAGAGGTTCAAAGTAAACTTCTGCACATCTTGATCTTAATGCAGGGTCTATATCCTTTGGTTCTCTAGTTGTAGCACCGATAAGTACAAAATCTGCTGGTGCTCCATTTTCAAAAAGATATTTTATATATTTAGGCACATTCTCATCATCTGGATCATAGTAAGATGATGAAAACTCCACTCTTTTATCCTCTAAAACCTTTAACAATTTATTTTGAAGAATAATATCAAGTTCTCCTATTTCATCAATAAATAAAACGCCACCATGAGCCTCTGTTACAAGCCCTGGCTTTGGCTCTGGAACTCCCACTTCAGCTAAATCTCTTTTACTTCCCTGATATATTGGATCATGTACTGATCCTAGAAGTGGATTTGTAATTTCTCTTGGATCCCATCTAAGTGTTGTTCCATCTACCTCAATAAATTTTGCATCTTCATAAAAAGGAGTATACTTTAATTTTTTTACTTCTTCTAAAGCTAGTCTTGCTGCTGTAGTTTTTCCTACACCTGGAGGTCCATATAAAATAATATGCTGAGGGTATGGCGATGCAATTTTTGATAATAGGGATTTAATTGCTCTTTCCTGCCCTACTATTTCAGAAAATTCTTGTGGTCTTAATAATGCTTGAATATTATTAGATAATTTTCTTGCATCTAACATTTCTAATTTAGCATATTTTTTAAGTGTTTTAGCATTTTCTGGACCCTTCTTCTTTCTTATAATACCAAGTCTAACTTCATCTATATACTTTTCTTGCTTGTCAATAACAGCCTGTTCAACTTCCCTTTCGATGTTATTTTCAATATATTTCTTTGCTACAGTATCTACAAAACACTTATTAGTGCTTTCTATAGCTTCTTGTAAGCTTTGCTCATCAGGAACTACCTCAATCCCTTTGCCATCACTAACTATTTTATTTATTGCATATATTCTTTTATATAAATCATTACTATGCAAATGTTTATTTAACTTATATTTTATAATTCTAGATCTTATAGTTTTTTCATCTATTATTTTTCTCATTAAGTCATCTAATACATTTACCTGTACTTCAAAAGGTATATTATCTTCTAAAAATTCGGCTGTTCTTTTTGTTTCATCATCTAATAATGGAAATTTCAATATTATTCCCCTCAAGAAATCCATACTTTAAGGAATTTTCTTTTAGGTGTCCCCCCTTTATCCTTATTCGTTACTGCTCTACAATAACAACCTTAACCTTAGTAGATATTTCAGGATATAGTTTTATTTCTACTTCGTAAATACCTAGTTGTTTTATTGTATCTGTTACTATTTTCTTTTTATCTATTTCAAGATTATATTGTTTGTTTAGCTCGGCTGCTATATCTTTGCTTGTTATTGCTCCAAACAATCTTCCATTTTCTCCAGACTTACCAAACATCTTTACTTCTTTATTTCTTAGAAATTCTGCTAATTTTTGTGCAGCTTCTATCTCTTCTAGCTTCTTCTTTCTTTCTGCTTCTTTTTGTTTATTTAAAATATGCATATTAGAATCTGTTGCTTCCTTAGCTAATCCTTTTGGTAGTAAAAAGTTTCTTGCATATCCATCTGATGCATTTATTACTTCTCCCTTTTTTCCTTGTCCTTTAACATCTTTTAATAATATTACTTTCATTACTCCTCACCTTCCCTTAAGTATTTATCAATAGCCTGCTGAAGTTGTTCTTTAGCTTCCTCTATAGAAACATCTTTTAATTTTGCTCCTGCTATGGTCATATGCCCCCCGCCACCTAATGTTTCTAATATTACTTGAACATTTATATCGCCAA
This sequence comes from Clostridium sp. JNZ J1-5, assembly GCF_053901425.1. NCBI lineage: Bacteria > Bacillati > Bacillota > Clostridia > Eubacteriales > Clostridiaceae > Clostridium > Clostridium sp. JNZ J1-5. The sequence continues at coordinate 1,980,503 of NZ_CM132773.1, forward strand.
ATGATCTGCCACTTATAAATACTTCATCATCTATTTTAGCAAGAACAAATGACACTTGAACACCTGTAATATTTAGTAATTCATCCGCTACTTGAGCAGCTAATACATTATCTTTAATATCTGGTGGACATAGGGCAATGGCTATATCATTATTTACTTCAGCTAAACTTATAATCTCAGCTTTTTTAAGATATGTTTCAAGATGCCCAGCAAACATTTTCTTTACATCTATTATATCAGCACCTAATTGCCTTAAGTAAGCTGCAGCTTCAAAGGTTCTGACTCCTGTTTTAAAATAGAAATTTTTTGTATCTACGTAAATTCCTGCAAGCATCATTTCTGCTTCAATAGAACTTATATATTTCTTAGGATTTTCTATCATGTATTGAAGCATTTCTGAAACTAGCTCACAAGTAGAAGAAGCATAAGGCTCTATATAATTTAAAAGTGCTCCCTCAACAGCATTTGTAGATTTTCTATGATGATCTATCACAACCATTCTACCTATTTTATCTACTATGGCTTCATTTTGAACATATTCTCTACTGTTTACATCTACAAGTATTAATAAACTATTTTTATCATATGTGGCTATGCATCTTTCCTCTGTAATAAACATTTTATCATATAAATTGTTCTTTTTAATTCTTTCAATGGCATTTTCTATTCCACTATTAACATTATCTAATATAATGTGGCCATCCTTTCCAAGTGCCTTAACCATACTATAAATTCCTATAGCTGCTCCAAGAGCATCTATATCCGGATTTATATGTCCCATTATATATATGTTGCTACTCTCATTTATTAGATTAACTAGGGCGTGAGCAATAACTCTTGCTTTTACCTTAGTTCTTTTCTCAACTTCTTTAGTTTTTCCACCATAAAATTGTAATTTATCCTTTAACTTAACTACTACTTGATCTCCACCTCTACTTAATGCAAGCTCTTTAGCCCACATTGCAAGTTCGTAATTTTGCAATGGTGTCTTACCTTCACAACCAATTCCTGCACTTAATGTAACTGCTAATTTATTACCAAAATTTATTTCTCTTATTTCATCTAATATGTCAAAGTTCTTTTCCATCTCATTCTTTATATTTTCATAATAAGTAATTATTGCATATTTGCTAGATGAATACTTAATTATCATAGCATTTAATGCTTGAGCATAGTTTTTAATTGTTCTTTCTATTTCTGCTGACAGAATTAACGCTTTGTCCTCTTCAGTTGTTTTAAGCACATCATCTAAATTATCTACTTCCATAAGAATTATTGAATTCTTCTTATCTTCATTTTCTTTTATTAATTCAAATTCTTTAGTTACTTCATAAAAATATAAAAGTATTACTTTACCATTATTATTTATTGAATTATCGTTTACATTTGTAAATATGTTATAATATTTGTTATTAATTTTTACATACTTGAATTCTACATTTTCCTTATTTAAAATTTTATCAATATTTACTTCTTCTATTAAATCCCTTATATTCTTGCCCAGAGTATCCTTTTTTCCAAGGATATTAAAAAAGCTTTGATTGTACCATAGCACATTTCCTTCCAAAGCAATTATAGCTAATGCAAAAGGAGAATTTACTAATACGGCCCTTGTAGAAATATCCATCATAGATGAAAAATCTTCTACAATCTTTTCCCATTCGTAATTTCTTATTTTTGATACTCTAATATTGTAAATTACAAGAATTATATAAAATATTAGTAATATACTTCCTATAATATAATGTTTAAATATAAAAAAAATAGCTATAAGTATTCCAATAATTAAAATATATAACTTACTCTTTTCAGCAAAATGATTATTGTTCATACTATTCCCTCGATTTAATTTTTCTTATTGGATCTGGATCTAGTTTTCTAGAATTCAATATTATATCCATAAGTCCAAATAAAGAATATAAGTTTGAAAAGATAGGCACAAATAACATTACTATTAAAATTAAAAATGTAACACCTCTAGATGCTTTAGCTTTCTCCCTTAATAGATATGCACAGTATGCCATTCCATCAAGAGTAAGTGTTAATGTTACAAGAAAATTAGCTATTGTAAACATATAAGATGCTTTATTTATACCTTTAGAATTTAGTATTATGCCTACAGCTGCAATTATTATAAGTAATGCCTCAAGTTTATTAGGTATATAAACTCTACTAAATGGAATTATATCCTTTACTTCATATTTTAATCTTTTCAAAATTTTATGTGTAATTAAATAACTTACATATGATTGAATCAAGCTACTTATAATAAAAATCATAGGTATAACTACAAGTAAAGTTTCTATGTTAATATAACTTATAAATTGATCTAAATAATCAATTGCCTCTTTTGGAGCATTAACTTGTATATATATATCTTTAGATGCTTCCAATGATTGTTTAAACTGGTTAACTATAAGGTTTAAATACTCCTTAATCCCTTTATTACTCATAACTTTCGCATATATTATGAATCTGCTTATATTACCTAATACTGCTGCTATAGCAACAATTATTATTGTAACTCCACTATTTTTTTTATTCTTTATACAGTATCCTAAGCTTATCCCCACGACACCATAGATAATACCTGATGTTAAACCTGATATAGGGTTATATGTAAATGCAGTTACTATAATACTCATTATAACAGTGATAAGTGCTATCTTATAATTATTCTTTATATAGATTATTGTAATAGGAATAGGCAAAATAAACATACCTAAATCAGATATAACTGGTATATATGCTGTTGCCATTATAATAATTAAAGTTATTGCAAACATAATACCTATTTCAGCTATTACTTTTGCCGTATAATTTTTATTTTGCATTTTTCCCTCCATTAAATTCTATCTTTAATATGTTTATAAAGTCTACTTAGGTCTTTATTTTCTTTCTCTATTATATCTTCTTCTGTTATTCCAAGCTTTAACTTTCTTTTTATATCCTCATCTACTGCTACATGAGAATACCCTAACCTTTCTGCTAGTAGATATAAAACTATTATTGCCCCGGAAATACATTCTAAAATCGCATCTTGAGCAACATTACTTCCTTTTGCCAATAATTTATAAAAGTCTCCTATAATGCATAGAAGTTCAGCTTTTAGGTTTTCTATAATCTTTATATTTGACATAATATTAAAATCTTCATTTTTCATATAACACCATCTCCTATATGATCCTATATCTATTGTGAACTCTCTATATATATTTTAGTTATTTTTCCCTACTTATGCAACTTTAGTTTTATTAAGCAATATATAGGTAATATAAAAAGCAGTGCCTCTTGACACTGCTTTATGTTCTTCTTAGTCTGTTGTAAATGGTAATAATGCTAAGTTTCTAGCTCTCTTAATAGCTACTGTTAATTCTCTTTGATGTTTTGCACAGTTACCAGAAATTCTTCTTGGAAGTATCTTTCCTCTTTCAGTAACGTACTTTCTTAGCTTATTTACATCTTTATAATCTATAGAAGAAGATTTATCTGCACAGAATGAACAAACCTTTTTTCTTCTTCTTTTTGTATTCTTCTTATTTAATGCCATACTTTTCCCTCCTTACCTGTTAAAAATCAAGAATTAGTTAAAATGGTATATCACCATCATCAATTGGAGTAATATCATCATCATACTCCGGCTGATTAAAGTTTTCAAAATTATTTAGTGGAGCTGCATCACTTATTCCTGAATAAGATGGTTCTGTTCTATTTAGGTTAGTATTTCTTGGCTCCAAGAATTGTACCTCATCAGCAACAATTTCTGTTACATACCTTCTAGTACCATCTTTAGCCTCATAAGATCTAGTCTGTATAGAACCACCGATTCCTACCATTCTTCCCTTACCTACGTAGTTTGCTGTATTTTCAGCTTGTTTACCCCAAACTACTATAGGAATAAAATCAGCCTCTGGTTGCCCTGGGCTTTTAAATCTTCTGTTTACAGCTAAAGTAAAGGTAGCAACGGCTTTTCCTGTTCCCGGAGTAAATCTTAACTCTGGATCTTTTGTCAACCTACCTACTAAAACAACTCTATTCATCTTTACACCACCTACTATTTTTCAGGATTGATAACCATGAATCTTATAACTCCATCTGTAATTCTGAATATTCTTTCTAATTCTTTAGGTAATTCAGGATTAGATTTAAAGTTCATTAGAGTGTAATATCCTTCATTGATCTTTTCGATAGGATAAGCTAACTTTCTTCTACCCCATTCATCAACGTTTTCAACTACTCCTCCACCATTTTCTATTACACCTTTAAACTTTTCTATGTTAGCTTTTATAGCTTCCTCTTCTAAAGATGGGTGTAATATAAATATTGTTTCGTAATTTCTCATCAATTTCACCTCCTCCCCATGGACTAACGGCCGTGATTGTAATAAATTCTAAATCACAGCAGGGACCACATTTTCTTATTTTATCATCTTGAAGTTTAAAAATCAAGCAATTATTTCTGTTTATCTTTTATTTCCTCAAATTTTTGTTATTCTTTCGGCAAATTTTGCTTTACTATTTTTTTAACCGCTTTTTCAAATTTATTTCTAGGAATCATTACTATTCTATCGCAGCCTATGCACTTTATTTTTATGTCAGCTCCTAATCTTATTATTTCCCATTCTTTGCTTCCACAGGGATGCACTTTTTTCATTTCTACTATGTCTCCCAAATAAAATTCTTTCTCCATACAATTAACTACTCCTTCACAAACTTTTATTTAACTTGCTTTCCATTCTTCTTATATAAATTATATATACAATTATATAATAAGTTAATATATAATATAAATAATATGTAAACATTTGTTTAACTATTTTAAGGAGCATTTAAGTTTATGAATTTATTTAATATTTTAAAATCTTTAATTTCAGGTTACTTAACTGGTCTAGTAATTTCTATACCTTTAGGTCCTTCAGCTATAGAATCTGTTAATAGAACTATTTCAAGTGGCTTTAAAGAAGGTTTTATGGTATCCATAGGTGCAATAAGTGCAGATATGACTTATTTAATTTTAATCAATTATGGTATACTAAATATTCTGCAAAGACAAAAGAAAACAGAGGCTTTATTTTGGTTATTTTCTGGAATAATTTTACTAATAATTACTCGTAAATCATATAGAAATAATGACAATAAATTACAAGATATTTCAAATAATAATAAAAAAATTTCTTTTTTGTCAGGATATATGATAACGCTTACCAATCCTATGACTTTAACCTTATGGTTAGGACTAAGCGGAACTGCTCTTAGAGCATGGCAATACGTTGGTAAATTCTATTACTATATATTTATATTATCTATATTATTCGGTATGATAACTTGGTTTTTTTCTTTAAATTTGCTTGCTTTAAAAGGTTTTAAAATGCTTAGAAATGATCATTCCAAAAATGTATCTGAGTTAATGAATATTTCTATATATGTTTTAGGTATAGGATTTATTATATTTGGACTAATTCAGTTTATCAAATATATATAAAACGTTTATATAAATTATTGACAATATTCTGAATAAAAAACCTCATTTTGGTAAACAATTTTTACAAAGGAGGTTTTTTCATCGTGAGTAAGTATACACTAAATTCTGTAGAAATAGATTCAGTTTACAAATTGAGAGATATACTATCTTGTAAGATCTCAAAGAGTTTAAAAGATAATCGACAGGTTATTTTCTTATGTATAGGTACTGATAGATCCACAGGAGATAGTTTAGGCCCTCTGATAGGTTATAAATTGAAAAATCTCATTAGTAACAACTTTAGTTTATATGGAACTTTAGAGAATCCTGTCCATGCTAAAAATCTTTGCTCAGTAATCGAAGAAATTAACTCTAAATATAATAACCCTTATATAATAGCTATTGATGCTTGTCTTGGTAATCTACAAAATATAGGTAACATTATTGTTGAGGATAAACCTCTTTCACCAGGTGCTGCTATGAACAAACAATTGCCTAAAGTTGGTAATTTAAGTATAACAGGAATTGTCAATATTTCTGGAACATTAGAATTCATGGTCCTCCAAAATACGAGATTATATACCGTTATGCATTTAGCAGATGTTATTTCTAGAGGTATTTATCATTCTATATTAAAGACTATTGGTAGTAAAAAAGCTCCAAACTTTAACATTGCATTAGCTAATACAGTAGAAAATCTTAAAGCAAAATATAAATAACTCCTAAGAAAAAAGTTTCTTAGGAGTTATTTATATTTATATGCTTTATTTATATGCCTTATTTAAAGCATCTTCTAAAACTTCTATTTCTTCATCGGATAAATCATATCTTGAAATACCATTATCTATAGGTTTAGCATATACTGTACTATCATTTCTTCCATATATTCCAGTAAGAATTATTCCATCATTTTTATCATCTAATAATGCTATAGAAAAACTCAAGTCACTTCCAATATCATCAAAAGCTTTGTATCTTAATATAGATACCTTTTGTACACATTTTTTAATTTTTTCTTCTAAATTATTTTGATATTCTTTTATTTCTTCAGCTTCATCTTTGAATTCATCTATGTTATTTAAGTATCCAACTATAATTTCTTCTAAATTTTTATTATTCATACCCCTAGTTAACTTTCTATATCTTGCTTCTAGCCTATTAATAGATTTTAAAGCAACTATCACCATTATTAATAGTATTATAACTAAAACAGAAAGTCCTATTATTATGTATGGTTGCAAAGAATTTAATACTTCTAGTAAATCGCTCATCAAAATGTCCTCCCTAATTGTTTCACGTGAAACATTATATATTTAATATATCAATAATTCTTTGAAGATCTTCTTCTGAATAATATTCAATTTGAATTTTTCCTTTATTACCTTTTGAAGTTAATACAACTTTTGTATTAAATAAACCCTCTAGCTTTTGTTTTATATCACTAACATATAGATTGTTATCTTTACGTTTTTCTGCAGCTTTCTTAGGTTTATTCATGTTTTTTATTAACATCTCAACTTGCCTAACACTTAATTGATCATCAATTATAGATTGCGCTATTTGATATTGAGTTTCCCTATCTTCTATACCTAGCAATGCTCTGCCATGTCCTTCAGTAATGACCCCATCTACTAAATACTCTTGAACTCTTTTATCTAAGTTCAGCAATCTCATGCAATTTGCAATAGCAGTTCTAGATTTTCCTATTCTTTTGCTAAGCTCTTCTTGAGTAAGAAAAAACTCATCAATTAACTTTTTATATGCTATAGCTTCTTCTATAGGATTTAAATCTTCTCTTTGAATATTTTCTATTAATGAAACTTCTAAAACTGATTTATCGTCTAAATCTAAAATAACTGCTGGTACCTCTTTTAATCCAATACTTTTTGCTGCTCTCCATCTTCTTTCTCCAGCTATAATAGAATATACATTTCCTTCTTTTTTAAGTACTAAAGGTTGGATAATTCCATGTTCTTTAATAGATTCAGCTAGCTGCATAATTTTTTCTTCAGCAAAATTTTTTCTTGGTTGTTCACTGTTTGCTTTTATCAGATTGATAGATACTTTTAATATAGATTCATCTTTAGAATTTTCTTCTGGTATTAGTGCACCTAGTCCTTTTCCTAAACCATACTTTTTATTCAACAGTTATTCACACTCCTTGCTTTTCTAAAAATTCTTTTGCTAAGTTTTCATATGCTTCAGATCCTCTACACTTGTCATCATATAGCATTATAGGTAATCCAAAGCTAGGAGCTTCGGCTAATCTTATATTTCTTGGTATACTTGTATTATAAACCTTGTCTTTAAAATATTTATTAACTTCAGCAGCAACTTCATTACATAATTTTGTTCTATTATCATACATGCTCATAACTACGCCTTCAATCTCTAAATCTTTATTTAGAGATCGCTTTACTAATTGAATTGTATTTATTAATTGGCTAACTCCTTCTAAAGCATAAAACTCACATTGAATTGGTATTAAAACACTATCTGCTGCAGTCAACGCATTTATTGTTAAAAATCCTAAGGAAGGAGGGCAATCTATAAATATATATTCAAACTTATCTTCTAATTTTTTTATCTTTTCTCTTAAAATTATTTCTCTTTCTTCTTTATCAATTAACTCTATTTCTGCTCCTACTAACTCCATATTAGATGGAACTATGTAAAAATTATTTATCAATTCACTTTCAAACATAACATCCTCAATTGAAATATCTGATGTTATTACATCATAAATCGAATGATTCAATTTATTCTTATCAATTCCAAGTCCACTTGTAGTATTACCTTGAGGATCTATATCAATAGTTAACACTTTATGACCATTCATAGCTAGGTTAGCACATAAATTAATATTAGTAGTTGTTTTACCAACTCCCCCTTTTTGGTTAAAAATGCACACAACTTTCACTTTTGTTTCCCCCTAACTTACAACAATTTTATATTGATATATAATATTTATAAGCATTAGGTAATTTTTTAACTTTGTAATAAGCTTATAAACTATTATCTAGCACACTAAATACCTACTACGTCTAGTTGCATAATACTTTAATATTAGTATCTTTAAATATATGATAAACAGAGTTCTTGGCTTCAGATGGAGTTTTTAATCTCTCTGAAGCTTAGAAATCGCTATCCAAGGACGCAGCCGCTCCTTACTCCCACTTTGAAGAAAAGCAGAGAGTCCAAATCTTTGATTTGGTGCGAATCGCTTTCACAGAGTGCGATAAGAGTATTAGAGCGAGTAGTCATCGGATAAATTAAAGTAATTACTATGTTTGTCCATTTCTATTATATATACATTATAATCTCTAATAGAAAATTTATAAAGTGGAACTTAGTAAAGAATCAGTATAATTTTCAATTATCAGGGAGTATTTTAAATAAAAACACCTAAAATTTCATATTAGAAATTTTAGGTGTAATGTTTCACGTGAAACATAATTAAATCTATATAAATACTTATATTAATAAATTAATAAGTATAATTATTTTTTAGGTATTGTTATAGTAACCTGTATTTTATCCTCTAGTTCTTTTGTCCTATAGGTGGCTTGTACACCATATTTATCAAATACTTGCTTTACAGTATTTACATAAACCTTAGGGCTGAATATTCCTTTTATTTTCTTTTTGCCATCTGAAGCTAATTCTTTACCACTTAACTTTAATAGTTCTCTATCAATTAATTGCTCAGTATTTTTTACATTCATTTCTTTACTAATTACTATTTTAAGAACTTTATTCTGTAATTCAACTGTAGGTAATTTTAAAAGAGCTCTCGCATGTCTTTCTGTTAAATTATTTTCTAATACTTTTTCTCTTATTTTTTCATCTAATTTAAGTATTCTCATTTTATTAGCAATAGTAGATTGTTTTTTTCCTATAATATTAGCTAATTGATCTTGAGTATAATTATGCTCTTTTATAAGATTATAATATGCTTCTGCTTCTTCTATAAAATTTAAATCTTCTCTTTGAAGATTTTCTAATAATGCAATTGCTGCAGAATCTTTATCAGAAATATCAAGAACTATAACTGGTACTTCATTAAGTCCAACTTTTTTTGCTGCTTTAAATCTTCTTTCACCTGCTATTAATTCATATTTATCATCACTTATTTTTCTAACTGAAAGTGGTTGAATAATTCCATATGCTTTTATAGATTGAGCTAATTCATCAATAGTATCATCGTTAAAGTATTTTCTAGGCTGGTAAGCATTTGGAACAATCAAATCTGTAGAAATGTAACTTATATCTTTTTGCATAATCCCCATCCCTCTATCAACTTAATAATTTTATTTATATATTATAAAGGCTTTTTCCCAATTACCCCTGCTTTTCTAGGATATTGTTTAGGTGTATTTTTAATTTTTTTTATTATTACTAAATTATGATTTAAATCACTATCTTCTATCTCGATTTTTATAATATCTTCAATTTTTCCACCTAGTAATGAGATTGCCTTTTTAGCCTCAGTAACCTCATCGTCAACAGAAGGACCTTTTAATGCTACAAAATAGCCTCCTACTTTAACATAAGGAATACATAGCTCAGATAATACTGCTAAATTAGCAACTGCTCTAGAAACAGCAGCATCAAATTTTTCTCTATATAAAGAATCTCTTCCAAATTCTTCTGCCCTACCATGTATAGTTCTTACATCTTTAATATCGATATTAAATAAAATATTATCTAATACATTTATTCTCTTTCTTAAAGAATCTAGTAATACCATTTCTAAGTCAGGTTTAATTATTTTCATAGGTATTCCTGGAAAACCCCCGCCAGTACCTACATCAATAATTTTATTAGCCTTCTTTAATGGTTCAAATTTAAATATTTTTATTGAATCAATAAAATGTTTCTTTACTATCTCTATATCTTCTGTTATTGCTGTAAGGTTGACCTTTTCATTCCATTCTTTTAACAAGTCTTTATACTTAATAAATTGATTATATTTATTATCGTCAAAACTTAATTCTATACTATCAGAAGCAGCTTTTAAAATATCATAATATTCTTTATCCATACTCAACTACCTTTACTCCTCCTCTTTATTGGACTTTCTATTAAATTGTTCAAGTGCCACTAAAAGGACAGATATATCAGCTGGAGACACCCCTGAAATTCTTGATGCCTGACCTAAGTTTACTGGTTTCATCTTATCAAGTTTTTGAATAGCTTCTGTTCTAAGGCCTCTAATTTCTTTATAATCAAACTTTTCCGGAATAAGTTTATTTTCCATTCTTTTGAATTGTTCCACTTGTTCTAATTGTTTTTGTATATATCCTTCATATTTCGACATAGTGTTAACTTGCTCTTGTATATCCTGTGGAAGTTCTTGTCTTTCATTGTCTAATGATGAAACCATAAAGTAATTAAGTTCTGGTCTCTTAATTAATTCGTAAAGACTTATAGGTTTTTTCAATGGTACGGAGTTTATCTCTTCTAAAAACTCATTTACTTCATTCTTATTTGTTATTTGAAGTTTTTTTATTCTCTCAATTTCTTTTTCTATAGATATCTTTCTTTTCAAAAACTTTTCATATCTTTCTTCATTAACAAGTCCAATCTTATGCCCAATTTCTGTAAGTCTTAAATCTGCATTATCCTGCCTTAAAAGTAACCTATATTCAGCTCTTGAAGTCATCATTCTATAAGGTTCTTCAGTTCCTTTAGTTATAAGATCATCAATCAATACGCCTATATAGGCATCAGATCTTTTTAAAACTAGTGAATCCTCACCTTTTATCTTTAAAGCTGCATTTATACCTGCAATTAATCCTTGGCAAGCCGCTTCTTCATAACCAGAACTTCCATTCATTTGACCTGCTGAAAATAATCCATCTATATTTTTAAGTTCTAAAGTCAATTTTAATTGAACAGGATCTATACAATCGTATTCTATTGCATATGCAGTTCTCATCATTTGAGCATTTTCTAATCCTGATACAGTTCTCATCATTCTGATTTGAACTTCTTCTGGAAGAGAACTAGACATTCCTCCTACATATAATTCTTCAGTGTTTTCTCCTTCTGGTTCAATAAATAATTGATGTTGAGGTTTTTCTGGAAATCTCATAATTTTATCTTCAAAAGACGGACAATATCTTGGACCAACACTCTTAATTGATCCATTATATAATGGTGATCTATCTATATTATCTAAGACTACTTTCTTCGTTTCTTCATTAGAATAAGTTAAATAGCATGATATTTGTTCTCTATCAATATTCTCACTCATAAATGAAAAAGGTACTATTTTTTCGTCTCCTTTTTGTTCAATCATCTTTGAAAAATCCACAGATCTTCTATTGATTCTTGCTGGGGTTCCTGTTTTAAATCTTCTCAACTTTATACCATGTTTAATTAAATTATCGGACAAAATATATGCTCCTGATAGTCCACTTGGACCACCTTCATAGTTAATTTCTCCAATAATTATTCTAGACTTTAAATAAACTCCTGTACAAAGTATTATAGCTTTGGTCTTGTAATAAGCACCTGTTCTAGTAATAACTCCTTTAACTTTATTATCTTCTATATCTAATTCTACTATCTCAGCTTGTTTTAAATCTAAATTATCCGTAGTTTCTAAAATATGTTTCATTCTTTCTGAATACTTTTTTTTGTCAGCTTGAGCACGTAATGAGTGTACAGCTGGTCCTTTAGATGTATTTAACATTCTAGACTGGATAAATGTATGATCAATATTTATTCCCATTTCTCCACCTAGAGCATCAATTTCTCTTACTAAATGTCCTTTAGCAGTCCCTCCAATATTAGGATTACATGGCATCATAGCCACACTTGCTAAGTCTGTAGCACACACTAGTGTCTTTACACCTAGTCTTGCACCGGCAAGCGCTGCTTCACATCCAGCATGACCTGCACCTATAACAACAATATCATATTCTCCTGCAAAATAACTCATACTTTCCTCCTTTATTTCCCTAAACAAAACTTAGAGAATATTTTATCTATAATGTCTTCTTCAACAGTATCTCCAGTAATATCCCCTAATTGTTTCCATGCATTTCTTAAGTCAATTGATGCTAAATCTATAGCAAAAGTATTATCTAATACGTTATTAGCAGCATTTAAGTTTTCTTTTGCTCTAATTAATGCTTCTTTATGCCTTGTATTTGTTATCATTATCTCCTTAGACTTAACTTCTCCTTTAAAGAAAAGCTCTTTTACGGCTTCTTTAAATCTATCTAAGCCTTCTCCAGTTTTTGCAGAGACTTTAATAATATAGTTTGAATTTAATTCTTTTAAGTCATCTTTATCTATTTTAAATTCCAAATCAATTTTATTCAACAAAACAATATATTTTTTATCTTTAATATATTCGATTATTTCTTTATCTTCATCACTTAATTTTCTACTAATGTCTAAAACTAATACTATAAGATCTGCACTAATTATCTTCTCTTTTGATCTTTCAACACCTATTTTCTCTACAATATCCTCAGTATCTCTAATTCCTGCCGTATCTACTATTTTTATAGGTATTCCATCTATATTTATATATTCTTCTATTATATCTCTTGTTGTCCCAGGAACATCAGTAACTATTGCTCTAGTTTCCATTAATAATGCATTTAATATAGAGGATTTGCCTACATTAGGCTTACCTACAATTACAGTACTTAATCCTTCTCTTAGTATTTTACCTTCATCTGCACTTACTAATAATTCATCTATTTCATTTATTATTCCATTTATATTTTTCTTTGACTTATCTGCAGTTACTTCTTCTAAATCATCTTCTGGATAATCTACAGTAGCTTCTATATGGGCAATAACTTCTAACAGCTTATCCCTAAGCTTCATTATTTCCCGGGAAAGCTTTCCTCCTGATTGTTCTAATGCTGATTTTGCACTTAATTCTGTTTTAGCAGTAATTATATCTATTACAGCTTCTGCTTGACTTAAATCAATTCTTCCATTTAAAAACGCTCTTTTAGTAAATTCCCCTGGTTCAGCTAGTCTTGCTCCTGCTTTTATAACTTCTTCAAGTATCCTTCTAGTAACTATAACTCCACCATGACAGTTTATCTCAACAGTATCTTCTGCTGTAAAACTTTTAGGTCCTTTCATATAGCTTACAATAACCTCATCTAATTCTTCTCCGCTTTCTTTATCTATAATAAATCCATATCTTAAAGTATAAGTCTTAATATCATCTAATTTTCTAGTATTTTTACCCTTAAAAATACTACTAACTATGCTTAAAGCCTTATTTCCAGATACTCTTATAATTGATACTCCGCTTTCACCAATATTAGTCGCTATAGCAGCTATTGTATCAAATTCTTTCATTTTTTCCATCCTTTCTAAACTTCTAAGTTTTTATTCTTACAAACAGTATTGTAAGCTTTAAGTAGAATTTTAAACTATACTTAAAGCTTAGAGTAGATTATCTATCTCCATATGGCTACTTATGATAAACATAAGAATTCTAACATCCTAAGTATATTTAAACTTGGAAGCCAGTGATAATAGCTATCAGATAAAATTAAAAGAAAGCCACTAGGCTTTCTTCTTTAAATCAACAACAACTTTTCTATATGGCTCTTCACCTTCACTATATGTTACTATTGATGAATCATTTTGTAGGGCAGAATGAATTATTCTTCTCTCATAAGGATTCATTGGCTCTAGTCTAACAGGTTTATTAGTCTTCTTTACTTTTAAAGCTATCTTTCCAGCAAGTCTTTTTAAAGTCTCTTCTCTCTTAGCTCTATAGTTTTCAGTATCTAAATTAACCCTTTTATATGGTCCTTCATTATTCCTATTAACAACTAAACTTACCAAATATTGAAGTGAATCTAGTGTTTCTCCTCTATAACCTATGATCAATCCCATGTTAGGTCCTATAAGATTTATCTTTAAAACATTATTTTCTTCTTTAACTTTTATCTCAGCTAATACTCCCATGGAATTTAATACATCTCTTAAAAATTTTCTTGCATCTTCTTTATAATCTTCTTTGATTGTTACTTCTATTCTTGCGTCTTTACCCTTAAATATTTTAAATAATCCTTTACTACCTTCATCGATTATCTTTATATCTACTTTATCTTCGGTTAAATTAAGCTCTTTTAAAGCATTTTGTATTGCTTCCTCAACAGTTTTACCTGTCATTTCTATACATCTCATGTTTTTAAAGACACCTGCCCTTCCCACTCTTAAAATAAGGCAAATTTCTATTCACTATTTTATCTTCTCTTTTGCAACTTTTTTAGCTTCCATTTTCTTCATAAGTAGTGTTTGACCTATTTGGAACAAACTATTTGTTACCCAATATAAAACTAATGCTGATGTAAATTTAAAACTCATAAACGTTATTAGAACAGACATACTTATTCCCATAGTCATTGTTTGTTTAGCTTGAGCATTGTTTCCTTTTGGTGTCATCATTATAGTGGAATAGTAAGTTAATGCTCCAGATAAAACTGGTAAAATCCAAGTTGTTGGGTTAGATGTTGCTCTTCCCATTAATTGAAGTCCTAAAAATGTTACAGTATTTATATTCGGATCTATTGTACTTAAATTATTAAATACATAATATAAAGCTATAAGGATAGGCCATTGAATTAAAAGAGGAAGACATCCTCCTAATGGGTTTACCCCTCTCTCTTTATAGAGTTTCATTAATTCTTGTTGTTGTCTTTGTGGATCATTTTTATATTTAGACTGCATTTGTTTAATTTCAGGTTGTATTTCATTTAACATAACTTGCGATCTTATTTGCTTATAATTTAGCGGAAATAATAATAATCTTATTATTATTGTAACTAAAATTATCGTTAACCCATAAGATATATTTGGATTACCTATAACGCCATGAACAGCACTATGTATATTGGTGAAAAACTTAATAAAAGCGTTATTCAACCAGCTAGTTTTAAGTGCAAGCATTGCATAACCACTGATAAAAGAAATTTCCAATTCAAGACCTCCTTAAATTATTTAACCGGGTCATATCCCCCTGGGTTTAATGGATGACATTTTAATATTCTTTTTATAGACATAATCCCACCCTTGAATGCTCCATACTTTTCTATAGCTTCTATAGCATACTGAGAACAAGTTGGATAAAATCTACAGCTAGGCTGTTTTAGAGGAGATATATACTTTCTATAAAATTTTATTAAATTAATGATAATCTTTTTCATAATTAATCATATAAACCTGCCTTTTTTAATAGGTTTATAACTGCATTTTCTATTTCATTATAACTTTTTCCTTTTGTAGTATTCCTAGCGATAAAAACTAAGTCATATCCTTTTTTCAACTTTTCACTATTCAATCTGTAACTTTCGCTAATCAGTCTTTTTACTCTACTTCTGACTACACTATTTCCAACTTTTTTACTGACTGATATTCCCACTCTGTTTTTGTCAACATTAAAGCTATTAGTAAATATATATAAAACTAAAAAATAATTAGAATATGATTTTCCTCTTCTGTATACTCTTCGAAATTCAGCATTTTTTCTTATCCTATTTTCTCTTTTCATTTATATAAGTGCTCCTTTTTTTCTGCAATTGCAGAAAAAGGCCACTAAAGCGGCCCTTATGCTGTCAATTTCTTTCTTCCTTTTTGTCTTCTTCTTCTAAGAACGTTTCTTCCTGATAAAGAACTCATTCTTTTTCTGAAACCATGTTCTCTTTTTCTTTGTCTTCTCTTTGGCTGATAAGTCATTTTCATTGGTATACACCTCCTTATAGCTAACTGCCTTTAACTCTTCTATATGAATAGTTAGTAAATTCATAGCGTCTTTAGTCCTAAAAGTAGTTTTACTATTAAATTATATATATACACCTTAGTAATGTCAAGATTATGCTTTATTGTTGATAATTTTTTTGTTTTTAAATTTTTTTGTGGATAAGTCCTTGAATACAAGTTGTTCTTTTGATATTATTATTGTTGAATTGTTGATAATTTGTTTTTAATATTAGTTATACACAGTTTGTGGACAATTCTGTGCATAACTTGTTCAACTCTTTATAAAATCAATGTTTATCTTTTAATTTTAGACTGATTATCTTATTTTATTCATAACTTTACTTGTTGATAATATATATTTTTTTTCTGTTAATAATTTTTATATTTTTTTAAATTCAACAATATTATGCACATGTGAATATTTTTTTATTTATTTGTCAACAACCTATACTAATGGCTATTAAGTTGTTAGTAAGTTGTTCATTTTTTGTTAATTGCACATTATTACCACTAAAAAATTTTTATTTTTTTATTATAGTAGACTGGAGGCCAAAGAATGAATGCCCAACTAGAACAACTATGGACAAAAACTTTAAATATAATCAAAGGCGAACTTACTGAAGTAAGTTTTAATACATGGATTAAAAGTATCATACCACTCTCTATAGAAGGAAATATTCTAAAATTAGAAGTTCCGAATGATTTTACACGAGGCATTCTTGAGAGTAGATATAAGGATTTAATTATTAACGCCATTAAACTTGTTACTTCTAAAAAATATAATATTGAATTCTTAATTTCGTCAGAAGAAAACTCTAATACTGAGAAAAAATCTACTAATAATCAAAAAGATACCAATATAGTAGCTAATGATGAAATGACTTCTACTTTAAATCCAAAATACACCTTTGATTCTTTTGTTATAGGTAATAGCAATAGATTTGCTCATGCAGCATCACTTGCTGTTGCTGAAGCTCCAGCCAAAGCGTATAACCCTTTATTTATATACGGTGGTGTGGGTCTTGGGAAAACCCATTTAATGCACGCTATAGGTCATTACATATTGCAAAATAATCCAAAGGCAAAAGTAGTATATGTTTCTTCTGAAAAATTTACTAATGAACTAATAAATTCTATTAAAGATGATAAAAATGTTGATTTTAGAAATAAATATAGAAATGTAGATGTTCTATTGATAGATGATATTCAATTTATTGCAGGTAAGGAAAGAACTCAAGAAGAATTTTTCCATACTTTTAATGCTCTTCACGAAGCAGATAAGCAAATTATATTATCTAGTGATAGGCCGCCAAAAGAAATTCCTACTCTCGAGGATAGACTTCGTTCTAGATTCGAATGGGGCTTAATTGCTGATATCCAGGCACCTGATTTTGAAACAAGGATAGCTATCCTAAAAAAGAAAGCAGATGTAGAAAATTTAAATATACCTAATGAAGTTATGGTTTATATTGCTAATAAGATAAAATCTAACATTAGAGAACTTGAAGGAGCTTTAATAAGAATAGTTGCCTATTCTTCTTTAACTAATAAAGAAATTAGTGTGGAATTAGCTGCCGAAGCTCTAAAAGATATAATATCCAGCGAGCAAAATAAACAAGTTACAATTGACCTTATCCAGGATATAGTTGCTAACTACTTTAACTTAAAAATAGATGAACTAAAATCCTCTAGGCGCACTAGAAACATAGCTTTCCCTAGGCAAATTGCTATGTACTTAAGTAGAAAGCTTACGGATATGTCTCTTCCTAAGATAGGTGAAGAATTTGGCGGACGTGATCATACTACAGTAATTCATGCTTATGAAAAAATATCAACTAATTTAAAAAAGGATGAATCTTTAAAAAATGTTATAAATGATTTAACTAAAAAAATAAACAATAAATAATTCATAAACATATGTTTATAATAGTTATTTAATTTAATGTGGATAAAATTATGATATATTAAATTCGTATATTATTGTGGATAAAGGTAGATTTTGATTCTCTACTTATCCACAATAATTTTTGTTTAGATTTTCACGTGATTACTTGGTTTAAAATGCTTATCCACATATTCACACTCCCTACTACTATTACTACTATATTTTAATAATATTATCTTATCTTATTTAATGAAATTTTAATGTGGATAAAGGAGGTCTATATAATGAAATTTATATGCACTAAAAACAAATTACAAGAAGCTATATCAATATCTCAAAAAGCTGTAACTGGAAAATCACCAATGCCTATATTACAAGGAATGTATATATCTGCTAAAGAAAATCAATTAACCCTTATCGGTTCTGATATAGATTTAAGTATAGAAACTAAGATATCAGCAGATGTTGAAGAGGAAGGTAGCATTGTAGTTGACTCAAAAATTTTTGGTGAAATAATAAGAAAACTTCCTAATAGTGATGTTGAAATAAAGACTGTAGAAAATAACTCAATTGAAATAGTTTGCGAAAAGTCTAAGTTTAACTTAATACACATGGATCCTGAGGAATTCCCTAGCTTACCAAAGATAAATGAAAATATAATTTTTAGTATTTCTCAAAAAATATTAAAAAATATGATAAAAGGAACAATTTTTGCAATAGCGCAAGATGAAACAAGGCCTATTCTTACTGGAATTTTATTTGAAGTTAGAGATAAAAAGCTTAATTTAGTAGCATTAGATGGATATAGATTAGCACTTAGAAGCAATAATATAGATAACGAAGATATGATAAATGCTGTTATACCTGGTAAAACTTTGAGTGAAGTTTCAAAAATATTAAGCGAAGAAGATGAAAATGTTAATATAACATTTACACCTAACCATATTTTATTTAATCTAGGTCAAACTAAGATTATATCAAGATTGTTAGAGGGAGAGTTTATAAAATATAATTCAATAATCCCAGAAGAATACAATCTAAAAGTTATTGCTAAAAGGTCAGATTTACTTAATTGTATAGAAAGAGCTTCTTTGATGGCTAAAGACGGAAATACTAATTTAATAAAGTTTGATATTAAAGATGAAAACTTAATAATAACATCTAATTCTCAATTGGGAAGAGTGAGAGAAGAATTAAATATAATTTTGCAAGGAGATGAATTGCAAATTGCATTTAACTCAAAATACTTAATAGATGTATTAAAAATAATTGAAGAAGATGAAATTGTTTTAGAGTTTTCAAGTAGTGTTAGCCCTTGTGTAATAAAAAATAAAGAGAATAATAATTATACGTATTTAGTACTACCAGTTAGATTGTTAAGCAATTAATAAATTTAAATTACCTTGGAGGATTTAAATTATGAAAGAGATTAAGATAAATACAGAGATTATAAAATTAGATTCATTTTTAAAATGGTCTGGGATTGCCTCCATTGGCTCCGATGCTAAATTTTATATTCAGAACAGTGAAATTAAAGTAAATGGAGAAGTAGAAACTAGAAGAGGAAGAAAGCTAGTAAAAGGCGATACTGTTGAGTTTGAAGGAGAAGTTTATAAAATTATTTAAGTGAAAGATAATAGTTCCAATATTATGGTATAATTATTAAATAGGTGTTTTTATGTATATTAAAAATTTAAGTTTACTAAATTTTAGAAATTATGATCAACTATCGTTAAACTTGAACAAGGGTATAAATATTTTTATAGGGGATAACGCACAGGGGAAAACTAATATACTTGAAAGTATATATTACTGTAGCATTGGAAAATCCCATAGAACAAATAAAGATAAGGAATTAATTAAGTGGGGAGCTAAAGAAGCATATATTAGTTTGTATGTCTCAAAAGAACGACTGGATAAAAAAATAGATATTAAAATTTTTAAGGAGGGAAAAAAAGGTATAAAGGTTAATTCTATAAAACTAAATACAATTTCTGACCTTATGGGAATTTTTAATATTGTGATATTTTCTCCAGAAGATTTAAAGATAGTTAAAGAATCTCCGTCCTATAGGAGAAGATTTATAGATATTGAGCTATGCAAATTGAATAAAAAATACTATTATAGTTTAGTTCAGTATAATAAAGTATTAAATGATCGAAATTCTGCTTTAAGAAAATGGAGTAAGGATAAAAATATCATAGATATATATGATATTCAAATGAGCAAGTTTGGAAGCTTTATTATAAAAGAAAGACTTAAATATATACAAAAATTAAATGAAAAAGGTAATATTATTCACAAGGATATAACTTCTGACAATGAAGAAATAGAACTTAAATATATTACTCCAGTAAGAGAAATTAATAATATAGAATCAAATCTTCTAAATCTTTTAAGTGAGAGCAGAGAAAAAGATTTAGAAAAGGGAATGACATCAATAGGACCACATAGAGACGATTTTTTAATAAATATAAATAATATAGATACAAGAAAATTCGGATCACAAGGACAACAGAGAACAGCTGTATTATCTATTAAGTTTGCATCTTTAGAAATAATAAAAGAGCAAAGTGGGGAATATCCTGTTCTTTTGTTAGATGATGTTTTATCAGAATTAGATTTGAATAGACAAAAATATATATTAAATTCTATTAAAAAAGTTCAAACCATAGTAACTTGTACTGGAATATTTGACATAAAGGACTATTTGGATGATGATGTGAAAATGTATCATGTGAAGAATGGAACGGTTATCTAAAAGTTGTTTAAGGGAGGATACGTATGTTTTTACATTTAGGAGAAAATGTAGTAGTTCCATTGAAAGATATAATAGGAATATTTGATATAGAAACTACCATGTATAGTGCAGATACTATTCAATTTTTAAGAATGGCAGAAGAAGACGGTTTCGTAGAGAGAATAACTAAAGAAAATGCAAAATCATTTATTGTTGCTGAGGTGGATAAAAAGAGCAAAATATACCTATCGCCAATATCTTCTTCCACTTTAACTAAAAGAACTGAAAATATGTTCTATGAACCTAAAGAGTAAGTTAGGAGGATATACATGGAAAACAAGCAAAGTTATGATGAATCACAAATACAAGTACTTGAAGGATTAGAAGCTGTTAGAAAAAGACCAGGTATGTATATTGGAAGTACTGGTCTTAGAGGACTTCATCATCTTGTTTATGAAATTGTAGATAATAGTATTGATGAAGCCTTAGCTGGTTTTTGTAAAAATATAAGTGTATACATACACAAAGGAAATT
The DNA here is from genome assembly GCF_053901425.1 of Clostridium sp. JNZ J1-5. Classification (NCBI taxonomy): domain Bacteria; kingdom Bacillati; phylum Bacillota; class Clostridia; order Eubacteriales; family Clostridiaceae; genus Clostridium; species Clostridium sp. JNZ J1-5. Next base: position 2,001,874 of record NZ_CM132773.1, read on the forward strand.
CAATTACAGTAGAAGATGATGGAAGAGGGATGCCTGTAGGTATGCATCCTAAAATGCATAGACCTGCAGTAGAGGTAATAATGACTGTTTTACACGCTGGAGGTAAATTTGGCGGAGGCGGATATAAGGTATCTGGTGGACTGCACGGAGTTGGAGCATCTGTTGTTAATGCCCTTTCAGAATATTGTAGGGTAGAAGTTAAAAGAGAAGGACACTTATGGGCTCAAGAATATGCAAGAGGAAAAGTTTCAAGTGATCTAAAAATTGTTGGAGAAACTGAAATTGATGCTCATGGAACAACGGTTCACTTCACTCCAGATGGTGAAATATTTGAAGAAATAGAATTTGATTATGATACACTAGCTCAAAGATTGAGAGAACTTGCATTTTTAAATAAAGGAATAAGAATTATTCTAGCTGATGAAAGAGGCGAAAGTGAAAGAAAGGATGAATTTCATTATGAGGGTGGTATAAAATCATTTGTATCCTACCTAAATAGAAATAAAGAAAATCTCCATCCAGAACCTATATATGTAGAAGGCAAAAAGGATGACTATATAGTTGAACTTGCACTTCAATACAATGATACCTATAACGAGAATATATTCTCCTTTGCTAATAATATAGACACAATTGAAGGAGGAACTCATTTAGCTGGATTTAAAGCTGCACTTACTAGAGTTTTAAATGATTATGCTAGAAGATATGGATATCTAAAAGAAAGTGATAAAAACCTATCTGGTGATGATACTAGAGAAGGTTTAACTGCAGTAATATCAGTAAAACTTACTGATCCTCAATTTGAAGGTCAGACTAAAACTAAACTTGGAAATACAGAAGTTAGAAGTATAGTTGATTCAATAGTTGCAGATAGTGTTAGTAATTTTCTTGAAGAAAATCCTGCTATAGGAAAGATTGTAATAGAAAAATCATTAACTGCAGCAAGAGCTAGAGAAGCTGCTAAGAAAGCTAGAGAACTTACAAGAAGAAAAAGTGTTTTAGAAAGTACATCACTTCCAGGTAAACTTGCTGATTGTTCTTCAAAGGATCCAGGAGAATGTGAAATTTATCTTGTAGAGGGTGACTCTGCAGGTGGTTCAGCAAAGCAAGGAAGAAATAGACAATTTCAGGCTATTTTGCCGTTAAAGGGTAAAATAATGAATGTTGAGAAACAAAGGTTAGATAAAATATTAGGATACAATGAAATAAGGTCTATGATCACTGCTTTTGGAGCTGGAATAGGCAAAGATTTTGATGTAGAAAAAATAAGATACAATAAAATTATAATAATGACCGATGCTGACGTAGATGGTGCTCATATAAGAACTTTATTACTAACTTTTTTCTACAGATATATGAAAGAGCTAGTAGAAAATGGTCATGTATTTATAGCACAGCCACCTTTATATAAAATTCAAAAAGGAAAATTAATTAAATATGCTTATTCAGATAATGAATTACAGAAGCTTTTAAATGAATTAGGTGGAAAAGATAAAAATACTGATATACAAAGATATAAAGGTCTTGGAGAAATGGACGCTGAACAACTATGGGATACAACAATGAACCCAGAAAATAGAACATTACTTCAAGTTAATATTGAAGATGCAATGGTTGCAGATGAAATATTTACAATTCTCATGGGGGATAAAGTAGAACCTAGAAGAGAGTTCATACAGGATAATGCTAAAAAAGTTGTTAACTTAGATATATAAGGTTAGTAGAAGAGGTGTTGATATGAACAACGAAGGTAATGTTTTACCGGTAGACATAAGTCAAGAAATGAAAAAAAGTTATATAGATTATGCTATGAGTGTTATTGTTGGTCGTGCACTTCCAGATGTAAGAGATGGTTTGAAACCAGTACACAGAAGAATATTATATTCTATGCATGAGTTAGGGCTAACACCTGAAAAAAGTTATAGAAAATGTGCTAGAATAGTCGGAGATGTTCTTGGTAAATACCATCCACATGGAGACACTGCTGTATATGATGCTTTAGTTAGAATGGCTCAAGATTTCTCAATTAGATATACTCTTGTAGATGGTCATGGTAACTTTGGTTCTGTAGATGGAGATAGAGCAGCCGCAATGAGATATACAGAAGCAAAAATGGCTAAGATTACTCCTGAGTTATTAAGAGACATAAATAAAGAAACCGTAGATTTTATTCCAAATTTTGATGGTGAAGAACAAGAACCATCAGTACTTCCATCAAGATTTCCTAATTTACTTGTAAATGGATCTTCAGGTATAGCTGTAGGTATGGCTACAAACATACCTCCGCACAATTTAACAGAAGTTATAAATGGAATAAATATGGTTATAGAAAATCCTGATGTTTCAGTCTTAGAGTTGATGACAGAAATAAAGGGACCTGATTTTCCTACTGCTGGAGTCATAGTGGGAAGAAACGGAATAAGAGAAGCTTATGAGACTGGCCGTGGTAAGGTATTAATGAGAGCTAAGGCAGATATTGAAGAGGAAAAAGGAAAGCATAGAATTGTAGTTACTGAAATACCATACCAAGTTAATAAAGCTAGACTTATAGAAAGTATAGCAAATCTTGTTAAAGATAAAAAGATAAATGGAATCTCAGACCTTAGAGATGAATCAGACAGAGAAGGTATGAGAATTGTTATAGAATTAAAAAGGGATGCAAATCCTAATGTTGTACTAAATCAGCTCTACAAACATACAAAAATGCAGGATAGTTTTGGAATAATAATGCTTGCACTAGTTAATGGTGAACCACAAGTATTAAATTTAAAGCAAGTACTAAAGCATTATATAGCATTCCAAGAAGAAATTATAAAAAGAAGAACTCAATTTGATTTAGATAAAGCTTTAGCTAGAGCACATATCTTAGAAGGATTAAAAATAGCCCTAGATCATATTGATGAAGTTATAAAACTTATTAGAAGCTCTAAAACAACAAATGATGCTAAGCAAGGTCTTATTGAAAGATTTGGACTTTCGGAAAAGCAAGCAGTTGCTATTCTAGATATGAGATTACAAAGACTTACTGGCCTTGAAAGAGAAAAAATTGAAGAAGAATATAATAAACTAATAGAACTTATAAAATATCTTAAAGAGATATTATCTGATGAAGCATTAGTATTAAAGATAATAAAAGATGAATTGAATGAGATAAAAAGTAAGTTCGGTGATGAAAGAAAAAGTGAGATAATAGCTGATGAAGATAACTATATAAACATGGAAGATTTAATACAAGAAAAAGATGTAGTAATAACACTAACTCATGCTGGATATATTAAAAGACTTCCAATGGAAACTTATAGTGCTCAAAGACGTGGGGGAAGGGGAATACAGGCTATGTCAACAAAAGAAGATGATTTTGTTGAGCATATTATTACTACTACTACTCACAATAATATCCTATTCTTCACAAACTTAGGTAAAGTATATCAGCTTAAAGCTTATCAAATACCAGAGGCTGGCAGAACAGCAAAGGGTATTAATCTTATAAATTTAATACCTATAGAATCAAATGAAAAAATTCAAGCAGTAATTTATATTAATGAATTTAAAGAAGATAACTATCTTGTTATGGGAACTAAGGAAGGTCTTATAAAGAAAACTTCCCTTGACAAATATTCTTCAATAAGAAAGAATGGGTTAAATGCAATAAATTTAAAGGAAAACGACGAACTTATAAGTGTAAGAGTTACAACAGGAGATTGCCAAATCATATATGTAACTAAAAATGGTTATGCAATAAGATTTAATGAAAGTGATGTAAGGCCAATGGGAAGAACTGCTTCCGGAGTTAAAGCAATTACATTAAGAAAAGGTGACGAAGTTGTCGGCATGGAAGTAGTTAATGAAAGCCAAGAACTCTTAGTAGTAAGTGAAAATGGATATGGTAAGAGAACCCATATAGAAGAATATACCCTTCAAAAAAGAGGCGGTAAGGGAGTTATAACTTATAAAATATCTGATAAGACAGGAAAGGTTATAGGAGCAAGATTAGTTAGCAATGAAGAAGAATTGATGCTGATAAATACTAATGGTATAGCTATAAGAATAAATATATCAGATATATCTACTACAAGTAGAAATGCCATGGGAGTTACTTTAATGAAAACAACAGAAGAAGAAAAAGTTGTAGCTATGGCAAAGGTAAACATTACTGGGGAAGATAATAATAAAGATGATAATATGAAATGCAGCATACCAGTGGATAATGATTTAGACATCATAGAAGAATTAGATAATGCAGATAATGAGAATGAAGAAAACTTAGAAAATGAAACAGAAGAAAATAGTAATGACTACACTGAAGAATAAAAATAATATATATTCAAATATACAAATTTATAAAGAATCTAAGTTTTTATAATAAAGTATAATTGATATATTATATAAAATTAAAGGCTTTGCATAAATGCAAAGCCTTTAATTTTTGTGTATTTATTTATAAATACACGTATACATTACCTGGAGTATCAATATGCGAAAAATATAGTTAGAACTAATAATGCAGAGATAAATAATTATAAATTGAGTAAATAGAAATAAATTGTTTAGCATGAAAATAGCTATTTTGATACTATATTCCTTGTCGCCGAAATGGTGACTGAATAATACTTAAGTTTAAACATTAACATTAAAGCTAATTAATAAAAATATGTTGACAATAAAAAAGTATTATGATAAAATAAATAAGTCGTCGAAACATGGCGATGAAAAATGGTCTTTGAAAATTAAACAGAATTAAGGTAAAAAGAAATGCCAGTCAATAAATTTGAGTAAGATTAAACTTTTAAATTGAGAGTTTGATCCTGGCTCAGGACGAACGCTGGCGGCGTGCCTAACACATGCAAGTCGAGCGATGAAATTCCTTCGGGAATGGATTAGCGGCGGACGGGTGAGTAACACGTGGGCAACCTGCCTCAAAGTGGGGGATAGCCTCCCGAAAGGGAGATTAATACCGCATAACATTATCTCTTTGCATGAAGAGATAATCAAAGGAGTAATCCGCTTTGAGATGGGCCCGCGGCGCATTAGCTAGTTGGTGAGGTAACGGCTCACCAAGGCGACGATGCGTAGCCGACCTGAGAGGGTGATCGGCCACATTGGAACTGAGATACGGTCCAGACTCCTACGGGAGGCAGCAGTGGGGAATATTGCGCAATGGGGGAAACCCTGACGCAGCAACGCCGCGTGAGTGATGAAGGTCTTCGGATTGTAAAACTCTGTCTTTGGGGACGATAATGACGGTACCCAAGGAGGAAGCCACGGCTAACTACGTGCCAGCAGCCGCGGTAATACGTAGGTGGCAAGCGTTGTCCGGATTTACTGGGCGTAAAGAGTATGTAGGCGGACATTTAAGTCAGATGTGAAATCCCCGGGCTTAACCTGGGAGCTGCATTTGATACTGGGTGTCTAGAGTGTAGGAGAGGAAAGTGGAATTCCTAGTGTAGCGGTGAAATGCGTAGAGATTAGGAAGAACACCAGTGGCGAAGGCGACTTTCTGGACTATAACTGACGCTGAGATACGAAAGCGTGGGGAGCAAACAGGATTAGATACCCTGGTAGTCCACGCCGTAAACGATGAATACTAGGTGTCGGGGGGTACCACCCTCGGTGCCGCAGCAAACGCAATAAGTATTCCGCCTGGGGAGTACGGTCGCAAGATTAAAACTCAAAGGAATTGACGGGGACCCGCACAAGCAGCGGAGCATGTGGTTTAATTCGAAGCAACGCGAAGAACCTTACCTAGACTTGACATCTCCTGAATTACTCGTAACTGAGGAAGTCCCTTCGGGGACAGGAAGACAGGTGGTGCATGGTTGTCGTCAGCTCGTGTCGTGAGATGTTGGGTTAAGTCCCGCAACGAGCGCAACCCCTATTGTTAGTTGCTACCATTAAGTTGAGCACTCTAGCGAGACTGCCTGGGTTAACCAGGAGGAAGGTGGGGATGACGTCAAATCATCATGCCCCTTATGTCTAGGGCTACACACGTGCTACAATGGCCGGTACAATGAGATGCAATCCCGCGAGGGGGAGCTAAACTTATAAAACCGGTCCCAGTTCGGATTGTAGGCTGAAACTCGCCTACATGAAGTTGGAGTTGCTAGTAATCGCGAATCAGCATGTCGCGGTGAATACGTTCCCGGGTCTTGTACACACCGCCCGTCACACCATGAGAGCCGGTAACACCCGAAGCCCGTGAGGTAACCGTAAGGAGCCAGCGGTCGAAGGTGGGATTGGTGATTGGGGTGAAGTCGTAACAAGGTAGCCGTAGGAGAACCTGCGGCTGGATCACCTCCTTTCTAGGGAGAAATGAAAGCACTGCTTTCATAGACTGGTTCTTAATTCTGTTTAATTTTGAGAGACTATAAGTTTCTCTAAGGACGTTGAACACTAACGTGTTTAGCGATTTGTTCTTTGAAAATTGCACAGTGAATATAAAGATTAAACCTAGAACTAAGTAAAACTTAGTAATAAGCTGAATTAAGTATATTAAATATACTAAAAAGATCAAGCTACAAAGGGCGCACGGTGAATGCCCTGGCACTAGGAGCCGATGAAGGACGTGATAAGCTGCGATAAGCTGCGGGTAGGCGCAAATAGCCTGTGATCCGCAGATTTCCGAATGGGGAAACCCATCTAGCTAACGCTAGATACTATGTACTGAATTCATAGGTGCATAGAGGAACACCTGGGGAACTGAAACATCTAAGTACCCAGAGGAAGAGAAAGAAAAATCGATTCCCTCAGTAGCGGCGAGCGAAAGGGGAAGAGCCCAAACCAGAAACTTTGTTTCTGGGGTTGAGGATAGATCATAACGCCAAAGTTTCTTTAGCCGAATAGAACTGGAAAGTTCAGCCGTAGAGGGTAATAGCCCTGTAGGTAAAAAGGAAATGAGGCAAGATCTAATCCAGAGTACCACGAGACACGTGAAACCTTGTGGGAAGCAGGGAGGACCATCTCCCAAGGCTAAATACTACCTAGTGACCGATAGTGGAGAAGTACCGTGAGGGAAAGGTGAAAAGAACCCCGGGAGGGGAGTGAAATAGAATCTGAAACCGTGTGCCTACAATCGGTCGGAGCACGTTAATGTGTGACGGCGTACTTTTTGTAGAACGGGCCAGCGAGTTACGATATGTAGCAAGGTTAAGCACTTATGGTGCGGAGCCGAAGGGAAACCGAGTCTGAATAGGGCAACTAGTTGCATATCGTAGACCCGAAACCGGGTGACCTATCCATGGCCAGGATGAAGCGAAAGTAAAATTTCGTGGAGGTCCGAACCACGTTGGTGTTGAAAAACCATGGGATGAGCTGTGGATAGCGGAGAAATTCCAATCGAACTCGGAGATAGCTGGTTCTCCTCGAAATAGCTTTAGGGCTAGCGTCGGGTAATAAGTAGTGGAGGTAGAGCACTGAATGGGCTAGGGGCTGACAACAGTTACTGAACCCTATCAAACTCCGAATGCCATATACTCGTACCCCGGCAGTCAGACTACGAATGATAAGATCCGTGGTCAAAAGGGAAACAGCCCAGACCATCAGCTAAGGTCCCAAAGTGTAAGTTAAGTGGTAAAGGATGTGGGATTTCTAAGACAACTAGGATGTTGGCTTAGAAGCAGCCACTCATTGAAAGAGTGCGTAATAGCTCACTAGTCGAGAGATCCTGCGCCGAAGATGTAACGGGGCTCAAACTTACCACCGAAGCTATGGATGTGTCTAACGACACGTGGTAGAGGAGCTTTCTGTACAGGTTGAAGCCATACCGTAAGGAGTGGTGGACAGTGCAGAAGTGAGAATGCTGGCATAAGTAGCGAAAAACAGGTGAGAATCCTGTTGGCCGAATATCTAAGGTTTCCTGGGGAAGGCTCGTCCTCCCAGGGTTAGTCGGGACCTAAGCCGAGGCCGAAAGGCGTAGGCGATGGACAACTGGTTGATATTCCAGTACCACCAAAATGCGTTTGACAAATGGGATGACGCAGGAGGATAGGATGTGCGCACTATTGGATGTGCGTCTAAGCACTTAGGGTGTTGAGTAGGCAAATCCGCTCAACTGAGCCTGAGGTGTGATGGGGAGCCTATTTTGGCGAAGTATCTGATTCCACGCTGCCAAGAAAAGTCTCTATGGAGCAAATTGGTGCCCGTACCGCAAACCGACACAGGTAGATGAGGAGAGAATCCTAAGGCCGTCGGAAGAATTGCTGCTAAGGAACTCGGCAAATTAACCCCGTAAGTTCGCGAGAAGGGGTGCCTGCGAGAGCAGGCCGCAGTGAACAGGCCCAAGCAACTGTTTATCAAAAACACAGGTCTCTGCTAAAGCGTAAGCTGATGTATAGGGGCTGACGCCTGCCCGGTGCTGGAAGGTTAAGGGGAATGCTTAGCGCAAGCGAAGGTGTGAACTTAAGCCCCAGTAAACGGCGGCCGTAACTATAACGGTCCTAAGGTAGCGAAATTCCTTGTCGGGTAAGTTCCGACCCGCACGAATGGCGTAATGATTTGGGCACTGTCTCGGCAGCAAATCCGGTGAAATTGAAGTGCAAGTGAAGATGCTTGCTACCCGCGGTTGGACGGAAAGACCCCGTAGAGCTTTACTGTAGCTTAGCATTGAATTTCGGTATTGTCTGTACAGGATAGGTGGGAGACTTAGAAGCGAGAGCGTCAGCTTTCGTGGAGTCGTCCTTGGGATACCACCCTGATAGTACTGGAATTCTAACTGGCGGCCATGAATCTGGTCACAGGACATTGCTAGGTGGGCAGTTTGACTGGGGCGGTCGCCTCCTAAAAGGTAACGGAGGCGCCCAAAGGTTCCCTCAGCGCGGTCGGAAATCGCGCGTAGAGTGTAAAGGCAGAAGGGAGCCTGACTGCGACACATACAGGTGGAGCAGGGACGAAAGTCGGGCTTAGTGATCCGGTGGTTCTGTATGGAAGGGCCATCGCTCAACGGATAAAAGCTACCTCGGGGATAACAGGCTGATCTCCCCCAAGAGTCCACATCGACGGGGAGGTTTGGCACCTCGATGTCGGCTCGTCGCATCCTGGGGCTGTAGTCGGTCCCAAGGGTTGGGCTGTTCGCCCATTAAAGCGGCACGCGAGCTGGGTTCAGAACGTCGTGAGACAGTTCGGTCCCTATCCGCCGTGGGCGTAGGAAATTTGAGAGGAGCTGTCCTTAGTACGAGAGGACCGGGATGGACTGACCTCTGGTGCACCAGTTGTTCCGCCAGGAGCACAGCTGGGTAGCTATGTCGGGAAGGGATAAACGCTGAAAGCATCTAAGCGTGAAGCCCACCTCAAGATTAGATTTCCCATAGCGTAAGCTAGTAAGATCCCTGGAAGACTACCAGGTTGATAGGTCAGAGGTGTAAGTGCAGCAATGCATTAAGCTGACTGATACTAATAGATCGAGGGCTTGATCAAATATTAATTCACTGTGCAATTTTGAAAGAACAAAAGTTTTTTCAAAAAACTCGTTGACAGAATTAAAAAAAGCTGATATAATTTTTATCTGTAACGAGGAAAAATAATCTGGTTATTATGGCTTGAAGGTAACACCCGTACCCATTCCGAACACGAAGGTTAAGCTTCAAAGCGCCGATGGTACTGCACTGGAGACGGTGTGGAAGAGTAGGTCGTAGCCAGGTCCAATGGATCTTTAGCTCAGTTGGTTAGAGCAACCGGCTCATAACCGGTAGGTCCGGGGTTCGAGTCCCTGAAGGTCCACCATTTGGGGGTATAGCTCAGCTGGGAGAGCACCTGCCTTGCACGCAGGGGGTCAAGAGTTCGAATCTCTTTATCTCCACCATAAAACAGTCTTGAATTAATCAAGACTGTTTTTTATTTTATAAATATTTTATTTTGTATTACTTTGTTATTTTTGTAAAGATATAAAATAATGTGGTATTATATAATTAGTTATTTAAATAGCAAGAGGTAGTGAATAATGATATTATACAGAGTTAAACAATTTTATTGGGGAATAAATTCTAAAGTTAGTAAAAAAGATAAGGATTTTATAAATAAATATTTAGATAAAGATGAATTAAATCTTTTTAATAAACTAAAAGTTTATGATCAAACACACTCAATAAGAACAGCAAGGGATGTCAAAGCAGCATACAGCGATTACAATATAGAAATAGAGGAATATACTTTTGTTAAAGTGGCTTTGTTGCATGATATAGGAAAAATAGAAAAAAGTTTAAATTTAATAGAGAAATCAATTATAGTCTTATTAGATAAATTTACAAAAGGTAAAATTAAAAATTTTTCTAAATCGAAAAAAATAGATATATACTATAATCATGGAGAAAAAGGATATGATATTTTAAAAAATTATATAGATAATAAAAAAATATTAGATTTAATTAGAAATCATCATAGTAACGATATAAAATATGATAAAGAATTAGAAATATTAAAAATGTGTGATAGTAAAAATTAAGGTGGTGATAATATGACATCTAAGGAGAGAAGAGAATATATTAAAGAATTATTAAATGATATAAAGAAGCCTAAAAAAGGTCAAGAATTAGCTGAGGAGTTAAGAGTCACTAGACAAGTAATAGTTAAAGATATAGCTATTCTAAGGGCAGAAGGAACAAAGATAATAGCAACTCCAGAAGGATATATGATTCCAAGTGATAATAAAAAAGGTATAGAAAAAATTATAGCTATTTCCCATAGTAGAGAAGATATAGAGAATGAGCTGCAAATTATAGTTAAGTATGGTGGATTGATAAAAGATGTGATAGTTGAACATCCTCTCTATGGGGAAATTAAGGCCATGTTGATGGTAAAAACACCTTATGATGTCCAAAATTTTATAAGCAAAATAAAACAGTATGATGCTGAACCTTTGTTATCACTTACTAGAGGGATTCATCTACATACTATAGAGGCAGATACGAAAGAAAATATGAAAAAAATTATTGATGAATTAAGAAATAAAGGTTATCTTATTGATTAATATATAAGATTATCAGGGGGATTATATGAAAAAAAAGAGACTTTTTATAATAGTAATTTTAATTATAGGCTTGATTATAGGCTTTTTAAATCAAATACTTAATATTATCATTAACGCTAAATGGTTTAGCGAATTAGGTTATTTTTCAGTATATTTTACTAAAATAACTGCTACCTTAAAATTAATGATTCCCATATTTGCAATTTGTTTTTTAGCAATATGGATATATTATAAGAGTATAAGGAAGAGCGTTATAAAGTTTAAGACTGTTGTAGAAGTAGATACATTAAGAGAAAAAAGAGAAAGAAAAATATTTATTTTATTTAACTCTATTGTTTCGTTGTTAATATCATTCTCATTTGCAGTAACCTACTGGTATAGAGTACTTCAGTTTACTAATTCAACTAAGTTTAATGTACAAGATCCAATTTTTAATATGGACATATCATTTTTTATATTTAAATTACCATTAATAGAGTCATTGTACGGAATAATTATGTCTTTGTTAGTATTTTTAGTTATAGCTACAGTGGTAATTTATTTTGTTTTAAGTGCTAGAGATAGGATAGTGTTTGGTAGACAAACATCTACTGACTTTTCTAAAATAACTAATTTTAAAAGTGGTATAACTAAATTTGCAGGTAAACAGCTGGCAGTTATAGGAGCACTTTTACTTGCATTCATATCTCTTGGATATGCAATCAAGGCTTGGAATTTAGTGTATTCTCCAAGGGGGGTAGCTTTTGGAGCTAGTTATACAGATACAAAGATAACTTTGAAATTTTATGAGGTGATAGTAGTTGTTTCATTGATTTCTTCTATTGTAGTATTTATAAGTGTGTTAAAATCAAAAGTTAAACCTATAGTAGTTTCAGTTGTATTAATACTTTTGTTAATGATTTCTGAGAATATAGTAGCTAGTATGTGGCAAAAGTTTATTGTAAAATCTAATGAAAAAAGCCTTGAAGCTCCTTTTATTGAATACAATATGAATTCTACTAAAAAAGCTTTTGGTATTGATAATATAGAAGAAAAATCATATCCCTTATCAAATAACCTTTCAAAAGAAGTTATAGATAGAAATAGAGATACTATAGAAAATATCAAAGTTAATTCGGTTGCACCTGCTCTAGAATTTTATAACCAGGTTGAAAGTAAGAAAAATTACTATGGATTTAATGATATTGATATAGGTAGATATAATATTAATGGAAAGTATACTCAAGTGTTTATAGCACCTAGAGAATTAGAATATGATAAATTGCAAGATAAAGCTAGTACATGGCAAAATAAACATTTGACTTATACACATGGATATGGAATAGTAATGAGCAAAGTTAAATCAGTTACATCAGAAGGAAAGCCTGATTTTGTAGTCAAGGACATGCCACTATCTAATAAATCTAGTATAAAAATTGATGATCCAAGAATTTATTTTGGAGAAAAAACTAATGAATATGCTATAGTTAATACAAAAATAAATGAAATGGATTATCCAAAGGAAACTGGCGATGAAGCTATTAAAAATTATGATGGCACAGCAGGTATAAAAATGAACTTTTTTAACAGAATATTATTTGCTATTAACCAAAAGGATATTAAGTTTCTATTATCAAGAGATATAACTAGAGATAGTAAGATATTAATACGTAGAAATATAGTAGATAGAGTAAAAAGAATAGCACCTTTTTTAACATATGACAAAGATCCTTATATAGTTATAAATGGAGGAAAATTATATTGGGTAATTGATGCATATACAGTGTCTAATAGATATCCTTTTTCAGAACCTATAAATAATATTAACTATATGAGAAATTCAGTTAAAGTTATAATAGATGCGGTAAATGGCACTACTGATTTTTATTTAATAGATAAAAACGAACCCATAGCTGCCAGTTATTCTAAGATATTTCCTAAGCTATTTAAGGACGTAAGTGAAATTCCGGAAGGGTTTAAAGAACACTTTAGGTATCCAGAAGATTATTTTTTAACTCAATGCAAGGTTATGGAAAAATATCATGTTGATGATGCAAGTGAATTCTTTAGTGGTCAAAATTTATGGGATATTTCAAAAAATCAAAAACAAGTTGAAGGAAAAGATTCTATAAATCCAGCATCTTATATAATTATGAAATTACCTGGTGAAGCAAAAGAAGAAATGGTTCTAATTGAATATTTTAACCAAAGACAAAGAGAAAATATGGTTGCACTTTTTGGAGCAAGAATGGATAAAGATAACTATGGTAAATTAGTTTTATATAAATTTCCAACAACAGAAAGCGAAACAGTTAGCAGTCCTATACTATTTAAACAAAAGATAAAACAGGATACAACTATATCTAAAGAGTTATCATTGTGGGATGCTAAAGGTTCGCAGGTTCAATTTGGAGATACTATGATTATACCTGTAGAAAATTCATTGATGTATATTGAACCAATTTATTTAAGAGCAGATGGAGAAAAAAGTACACCAGAAATGAAGAGGGTAGTAGTTTCTTATGCAGATAAAATGATTTTAGCGAATAATGTAGATGATGCATTAAAACAATTATTTAATTATGATGATAAAAAGAATGAAGAAACTGAAGATAAAGGGAATACAATGCAGGTGCCTAATAAAATTAAAGAAGCAAAAGATTTATATAATAAGGCATTAGAGGCTCAAAAAAGCGGAGATTGGGCTAAATATGGTGAATATATAAAGCAATTAGGAGAATCTTTAAATAAATTAAGCGAATAGTATAGCAATAAAAAGGTGAAGAGATAAAAACTCTTCACTTTATTTGCTAAAAGTGCTAATATATTTGTTCATTTATGAAAAAAGATATTATAATATATAGTGGAGAGAAAAATTATATATTGGACATAATGATTGAGCTTATGTTTATACATAAGTCTGCTTAGGAGGATTATTATGGATTATGATGTTCTAATATTAGGCGGAGGTTTAATAGGATGCGCAGTTGCATATGAATTATCAAAATATAGTTTAAATATAGCACTTATAGAAAAAGATTATGATATAGCTGATGATGTAGCATTAGTTAACTCGGCTATAATATATGATGGAATACAATGTGAAGACAATATAATGTCACAGCTTGAATTTATGGGGAATAATATTATTAATGACTTAGCTTTAAAATTTAACATTCCGTATAAAAAATATGGTTCTATAATAGTTGCACAGAATGAAAAACAGGAAGAAAATCTACAATATATGTATAAAAGATCAATAAAAAGAGGAATCTCTAATATAGCAATTTTAGATGGAAAATATATATATGAGTTAGAACCTAATCTTAATATAAATGTTAAAAAAGCAATATATTCACAAAATACAGCAGTAATTTGCCCATATGACCTGGGAATAGCTTATGGAGAAGTTGCCTTTGATAATGGTGTATCTTTTAAATTAGAAGAGATAGTTGAGGATATAAACAAGATAAGTAAAGGATTTAAGGTAGTTACAAATAAAAATAAATTCACATGTAGAATGGTCATCAATACTACTCCAGAGGATTACAATATAGATGGATTCAAAGAATACACTTATGAAAAGAAAGGATATTTAAAATATTTCTTAATTGAAAAAGGATTTAAATATAACTTTAATAATATAGTTTTAAGTTTTAATGATAAAAATAATGAAATTGTATATATGCATCCAACAGTACAAGGAAACTATATAGCAGCTGTGAAAACAAGTGAAAATATCACTTACGAAGAGTGTTATAGAAAGATTAGTTCTTTAATACCTGAAATAAAGCCTAATGATATAAATACTTTTTACGAATCACCATACTATGATGAACGCATAGTTATTGATGATAGTCTAGTAGATAATGGTTATATAAAGATTACAGGAAAAAGTTATGCAGAAGTTACTATGACACCATCTATAGCTAGAGTAGTTAGAGAGACCGTAGAAAGTAATTTAAAATGTAAGATTAAAAGTGATTTTAATGACAAAAGAAGAGAAATATATAAATTTAAAGATATGTCTAATGAAGATAGAAGTAAAATTATTAGTTTAGATAAAAGATATGGTAAAATAGTATGTGTATGTAATAAGGTTACAGAGGGAGAAATTATAGACGCTATAAGAAGACCTTTGGGAGCTAGAACAGTAGAGGGAATAAAAAGAAGAACAGGTGCAGGTGCAGGAAGTTGCAAAGGTGCACACTGTATGAGTAAAATAGTATCAATTTTAGCAAGAGAAACAAATAAGAAGATGACAGACATAGTTAAAGATTCTAAGAACTCAAAAATATTATTAAATAGAATTAAAGAATTTGACGATATGTAAAATGTAAGCTAAGTAGGTGTTAATATAATGATAGGTAATAAAAAAACTTTTACATCTGTGGTAAGAATAAAAGGCGCAGAATGCAATGTCGTTCCTGTTAAAAGTAGCCAGCCTATTGATAAATGCTTGCTTATTGAATGTTCAAAAGCATTAAGCAGAATACACGTAGGAGCTCCAATAAAATGTGGAGATGTAATATGTAGAAATATATTAAATACAGGAGTAGACATTGTGTGCACAAAAAGTATTATGTAAAAATAATAAAATATTAACTAAATATAAATAATTTATTGACATTTTGTGATATTATAATTATAATGATTAAAAATTCATATTTAAACCGTTGAAGAGAATAGTAACTTAATATTAGGATTAAGAGAGTGGATGGCTGGTGAAAATCCATACCTTATATTTTGTGAATCCACCTCCGAGGTATTGTGATGAGCAATACGGCTAAAAGTCGTTAAAAGGATAAGAGGGTTTATTTATAAACCAAATAGGGTGGCAACGCGGAGTTTTTCGTCCCTACTGTAAAGTAGGATGAAAGACTCTTTTTTTATTTTATAAAATAATCATTTTAATATATTTTATACTAACAAGGAGGAAATACAAATATGTTAGATTTAAAAAGAATAAGAAACAATCCAGAAGAAATTAAAAAATTAATGGAAGGTAGAGGAGAAGACTTTGACTCTAAATTAATAGATGATGTGGTTTCTCTTGACGAAAGAAGAAGGGAAATATTAGTAGAGGTTGAACAATTAAAGAGCAAAAGAAATAGTGAATCTACTCAAATAGGAAAACTTAAAAAAGAAGGAAAAGATGTAAGTGGCGTAATGGCTGAAATGAAGGAACTTGCTGACAAAATTAAAGAACATGATGTAGAACTTAGTGAAGTAGATGAAAAAATAAAATATATAATGCTTAGAATACCTAACATTCCAAATCCAAATGTTCCAGAAGGTAAAACTGATGAAGATAATGTTGAGATAAGAAAATGGGGAGATCCAAGAAAATTTGACTTTGAATCAAAAGCTCATTGGGATATTGGTGTTGACTTAGGATTGTTAGATTTTGAAAGAGCAGGCAAAATAGCAGGTTCAAGATTTACTGTTTATAAAGGTTTAGGTGCAAGACTAGAAAGAGCTATAATAAACTATTTCTTAGATATGCATACTATAGAACATGGATATTTAGAAATACTACCTCCATACATGGTAAATAGAGATAGTATGATAGGAACAGGTCAACTTCCAAAGTTTGAAGAAGATGCATTTAAGGTAGAAAATAACGGTTATTTCTTAATACCTACAGCAGAAGTTCCTGTAACTAATCTTTATAGAGATGAAATATTAAATGGGGATGAACTTCCTCTAAAACATGCTGCATATAGCGCATGCTTTAGAGCAGAAGCCGGATCAGCAGGAAGAGATACAAGAGGTCTTGTACGTCAACATCAATTTAATAAGGTTGAGCTTGTTAAGTTTGCAAAACCAGAACAATCTTATGATGAGCTTGAAAAGTTAACTCATGACGCAGAAGAAGTACTTCAAGGATTAGGATTACCTTATAGAGTAGTTAGAATATGTAAAGGAGATTTAGGATTTACAGCAGCTCTTAAGTATG
This sequence comes from Clostridium sp. JNZ J1-5, assembly GCF_053901425.1. Taxonomy (NCBI): domain Bacteria; kingdom Bacillati; phylum Bacillota; class Clostridia; order Eubacteriales; family Clostridiaceae; genus Clostridium; species Clostridium sp. JNZ J1-5. The sequence continues at coordinate 2,018,769 of NZ_CM132773.1, forward strand.
ATATAGAGGTATGGATGCCAAGTTACAATAGATATGTAGAAATATCAAGCTGTAGTAATTTTGAAGATTTCCAAGCAAGACGTGCTAATATAAGATATAGAGAAGATGCAAAATCTAAACCAGAATTTATTCATACTCTAAATGGATCAGGAGTAGCTGTAGGAAGAACTGTTGCAGCAATACTTGAAAATTACCAAAATGAAGATGGAACAGTAACAATTCCAGAAGTATTAAGACCATATATGAGAAATGAAGAGGTTCTTAAGTAGTATAATAAAAAATGGAAAGTAAATACTTTAAAATAAGATTTATTATAGTATAAAATTTATATATAAAAAAGTTGACAATGCGGCGGTATCTTGTTATAATAAATATCGTCGCAACTAGGAGAGATGGTCGAGTTGGTTTAAGGCACCGGTCTTGAAAACCGGCGTACGTGTGAGCGTACCTAGGGTTCGAATCCCTATCTCTCCGCCATTATTTTTAATAAGTTTTACAAATAAAATGTTTATTGACATTTTTATATTATTATATTATAATGTTTAAGTGACATCTGGAGAGATGGTCGAGTTGGTTTAAGGCACCGGTCTTGAAAACCGGCGTGCGTGTGAGCGCACCTAGGGTTCGAATCCCTATCTCTCCGCCATTATTTTAATAAAAAATTCAATTGTAGGACATGGAGAAATACTCAAGTGGCCGAAGAGGCGCCCCTGCTAAGGGCGTAGGTCGGGTAACCGGCGCGAGGGTTCAAATCCCTCTTTCTCCGCCATAACACTCAATTTTAATTGGGTGTTTTTTAATGAGGATATAATCCCTATGTAGCATAGGAGCTATAGTGGCATTAGATGATCTGCAGTATAGTTTAATGTTTGATTTTTTATAGTTCCTATGTTAATATAAATATGTTAAATATAGATATGCGCGAGTAGCTCAGTTGGATAGAGTAGCTGGCTACGAACCAGTTGGCCGGGGGTTCGAATCCCTTCTTGCGCACCAAAAACCTTGTAAACACTAAGTTTACAAGGTTTTTTATATTTTAACTATAAATAGGATTATAGTTAAAATATAAATTAGAGTTTTACGATATACTAATATATAATAAATTTTAAAATAATAATATTTTTTATAAGGAGAGAAGAAGATGAAAATAACAGTAATAGGCTATTGGGGAGCTTATCCTAATAAGAATGAAGCTACTTCAGGATATTTACTTCAAGGTAAAGATTATAATATATTAATAGATTGTGGCTCAGGAGTACTTTCTAAGTTACAAAATTATATAGAGTTATCAAAAATAGATGCAGTTATTTTATCTCATTATCATGCAGATCACATATCAGATATATTTTCATTCCAATATGAAGCTGCTATTTCTTCAAGCTTAGGAAAGAGAAAAAAACCTTTAGAAATATATGCACATAACTTAGATTCTAAATTCAATGATTTAAATTACAAAGGTATGACTATAGCTAAGATAATAGATGAGAATACTAAACTTAGATTTGGCGATTTAGATATAAGTTTTAAATGGATAAAGCATGAAGTCCCTTGCTTAGCCATGAGATTTGAGGAGCAGGGGAAAGTTGTATCATATAGTGGTGATACAGAATGGTGTAACAATGTGCTAGAAATATCAAAAGATGCTGATTTACTAATATGTGAGACCAGTCTTTTTAATAATCAGATAGAAAAAATAAAAGGCCATCTTACAGCTGGGGAAGTTGGTAAGATAGCCAATATGTCTAAAGTTAAAAAATTAGTTTTAACTCATTTTCCTCATTACGGCGATTTAGATGATTTAGTTAAAGAGGCTAAAGAAGAATTTAATGGTGAAATATACAAAGCAGAAACTGGACTACTATTTGAATTATAGTTTAATTCCTATTCTCTCCCCCATATTTACTTTACATTCATAGCCCTTATTAGTTTGATATATTATATCTTTATCTATAGAGACTACACCTTTTTGCAAAAATAATATAGTAGTAGATCCTCCAAATTTAAAGTAGCCTTTTTCGTCGCCTTTTTTAACTTCTTTAAGTGGAGTGTAAGTTTGGACTATAGATCCAACACAAGTAGCACCTACATCAATGTAGAGTACATCACCAAAGTTATGAGAATGAAATAGACTATACTCTCTTTTATTCTGGCAAAACAACTTTGGTATTTTCTTTAAGGCAATAGGGTTTACGGAATAATATTGCCCGGGAATTATATTAGTTTTTTCACATGATCCATTATCAATAAAGTGAAATCTATGATAATCAATAGGAGCAAGTCTTAAAATAAGACAGATACCACCTAAATATTTTTCAGCAAGAGAATCATTTTTTATAAGTTCCTTTAGACTATAGGTAAATCCTTTAACTTGAACCAAATTGTTGATATCAATATTTTCATAAGCAAAAAGCCTTCCGTCCCCAGGTGAAATTAATACATTAGCATTATAATCTATTGGGCGTACTTCAGTAATTAAAGATCTAGTAAAAAAATCATTAAAACATTTATAACTAGATTTAGGATCTTTAAAGTGTTTTTCATCTATATTAAATTCATTAATAAATTTTTGAATTTTTCCTATGCTTAATTTAGAATCACATATCTTTCCATAAATCTTTGAAAATAATTTTTTCTTAATTAAAAGTTCTAAGGATTTCATTCCTATTGGAGAAGAATAAGTCCATTCTAAGTATTTGTCTCCTGCAACTTTTTCAATTTCGTATTCTTTGTTTTTTCTATTAAAATATTTAATCATAAATTATCCTCACATATATATGACATTGAATTAATTTAGCTAAAGCTATATTAACATAAAAATTAACCATTTTATATATTAGAATGATAATTTATCTTTAAATGGCAAGTATAATAAGAAGAATAAAAGGCACATTCCAAGTATAATAAAAGGTACAAAGTATACAGGATTATTTGGTAAATAATCCAATGGAGTAGAATAAGGTCTGTATCTTAAGTAGCAGTAATTTGCATCAATTAAATAGTTAACAGGTATAGTTACGCAAAAATATATAATAGTCCATTTAATAGTCTTTTTTAATGAATTTAAATTTGGGGTATATTCATGAACAAATATCATAAAAAATACAGAAATTAAAATCCCGCCATGGGATATAAAAAATTGGATAAATATATAATGAGGAAAAGGATATATGGAAGTATCATGAAAAAGTAGAGCAACGGAGGCACCACCAAGTCCCCAAAAATATAATACATCAAATATTCTCCGGCTTTTACTGAGCATAACCACAATAGAAAGAATTATCGATAGTCTACATAAATACAATGGTAATGCTTCTTTTAAATTAAGTTTTCCATTAGTTATATACCAGATATAAATAGAAATTTGATGAAAGATTAAGGTTATTCCAATAATGTTTGAAACTTTTTTCTCATATTTAGGTTTTTTCAAACTCTCTTTAAAAATATACATTAATAAAATTATTAATATAACTATAAGTAAGCACATAATATGAGGTATAGAAAAAGGCTTTAGAGCTTTTTCTTCATTAACTGGTTTCCAAAATAAATTCCAAAAATCCATAATAATCACCTCTTTAAAATTGGATATATTTATTTTCTGCAAATATATAAAGATTAATCTATAAAATAATTACTTAGTATGTAAAAAGGGTTGAGATATATTATAATAATAAGTATAATGAATAGAGAGAAATTATACTGACTGGTCATCATAAATAATTTTTGGAGTGATATTGATGAATAAAACTAAGGGAACTATATTCAATGCGGCTATAAAAATTTTTTCAGAAAAAGGCTATAATGGGGCCACTATGGATGATATAGCCATAAATGCAGGGGTGGCCAAGGGAACATTATATTATCATTTTAAAAGTAAAGAAGAAATATTTAAGTACATAGTAAAAGAAGGCATGAAAAAAATAAAAACAGAGGTCCAAGAAGAGGTAGAAAAAGTAGAAGACCCTATAAAAAGGTTAAAAACTTTATGTAAAATTCAATTAGAATTAGTTTACAAGAATAGAGACTTTTTTAAAGTAATAATGAGTCAGCTTTGGGGAGTAGAGTTGAGACAACTAGAACTTAGAGAAGTTGTTCAAAAGTATATAAGTCTCATAGAAGGATACATAAAAGAAGCAATAACAAAAGGAGTTATAAAGGATGGAGATGCCTCTTTTATGGCATATACATTTTTTGGAGCATTATGCTCTACAGCAGTATATGAGCTAATAAATAAAGACGGGATAAATATTGAAGAGATAATAGACAATTTAATAAATTATATGTTATATGGAATGTCTAAATAATTTAAGATAGCATAAAGCTAAAAATAAGGCTTTATGCTATTTTTTTATTTTACCTATAAAAAGTATCATTAAAAAATTATTGACAACATAAATAAAAAGGTGTATAAATAAACTGACCGGTCAGTTTATACTGAATAGTCAGTTTAAATTGTCGAGAGAAATCTTTAATAAGCAATTAATACAATGAGTGGGGTGATATAGTGAAATTTTTAAAGATAGCTGGTAGAGACATAGCTAGTATATTTAAAAACAGATTTATTAGAATATCTGTTACAGCAATTATAATTGTACCTCTTCTATATAGCTTACTCTATCTAGCAGCCTTCTGGGATCCATATGCTAGATTAGATCAAATGCCAGTGGCTGTTGTTAATTTAGATAGCGGAAGTGTAAAAGATGGAGAAAAGGTCAATTATGGTAAAGAGATTGAGGATGGACTTAGAGATAATAAAGAAATAGGCTTTAAGTTCGTCTCCAAGCTAGATGAAGCAAAAGAAGGATTAAAAGGTAAGAGTTATTATGCAATTTTTGTTATACCAGAAGATTTCTCAAAAAAAATAGTACAAGTTAAAGACGGAAAAATAGATAAGCCATCTATAGATTATATTGCTAATGAAAAGAAGAACTTTTTAGCAGCTCAAATAAACGGAAAAGTTGCCGGAGAAATAAAAGCAAAGGTTATAAAAAGTATATCAGAAGAATTTACTAAGGTTACTTTTAATAGCTTATATGAAGTTAAAGATGGTATGGAAAAAGCTGCAGATGGAAGTGGAAAAATTGCAGATGGAGTAGGACAGATTAAAGATAAAGTTCCTCAAATGCAAGACGGTGTTAAACAATTATATGATGGTTCTGGAGCATTAAATGGTGGACTAAAAGAGTTACAAAGCAAAGTTCCACTTATGGGTAGTGGTATTGGACAATTAAAATCAAAAGTAGACATGGCTGCAGATGGAGTAGCTAAACACCCTGAGCTTAAAGGTTTAGTTAGCGATGAGAGCATAAATGGTGTTAAAACTATTATGAATGATGCTAAAGTTTTGCAAAGTGCAGATACTTCAGCCCTAGAAATGTTACCATCTATAGCTACAGCACAAAATTTAGGACTAATGAATAAAGCAGTAAATGACTTTTTAGCAATAGATATGAATAAAGCAAAGACTATAATGAATATGCCTGGAATGGATAAACTTACAGATCCAAAAACTATTCAAAATATGTCAAAATTAATGAAAGATGCAGGAGCATTAAAAGCTATTGATGCTAATAAGGTAACTCCATTAATTGGATTACTACAAAATTCAAATAAGTTAAAAGGAATAATGGATGAAGCTAGCAAATTAACACAGGTAGATGTAAATGGAATAAATACTTTTTTACAATCACAAAAGGCATCATCAGAAAAGTTTATAACTAGTTCAAACCAGTTAAATGCACATAAACAAGAACTAGAGGCTGCAATAAAAACAAATACAAACTTAAGCCCAGTTCAAGTACAACAACTTCTAGGAATAGTAGAAGGATATAGCACGTTAACAACAGAAACATCTAAAAATATGCAAAATTCAGCTGTAGCAATGAATGAAATGGGTAAAAACATTTCTGGACTTGCTAATCTTCAAAAGGATTTAAAAGAAAATGCAGATGTTATAGAAGGTGTTAAAGCTGCTTTGAGCGATGAAAACATAGCATATCTAAAAGCTGTATTGCCTCAAGTTTTACAAGTTAAACAAGAACTTGACAGTAATGCAGAAAGCTTAAATGCAGTAAATGGATTATTACAAACACTAGGAACTACAGATGTAAAAGCATCTTTAGTAAAAATTCAAACTCTACAACAAGATATAGCTTATGCAAAACCAATGATTGAAGCATTAGAAAAGAACATGACACCAGAGCAAATGGCTTCAATTAAAAATTCACCACAACTAGTAAGTCAACTAGTAAAGATGAAAAAAGATTTAAGTGATAATGCAAAAATATTAGAAGTAGCGCAAAATGCTTTAAATGATAAAAATATAGCTATGGCAAAGGGATTAATTGCATCAATGCCACAATTAACAGGTGGAATTGATCAATTATATAGTGCTTCTAATCAATTAATATTAGGAGTAGATGCCTTAGCTGATGGTTCAACAAAATTAAATAATGGATTGAAAGAATTAAATGGAAAAATTCCTGAGCTTTCTGGCGGAGTAGATAAACTTTATGATGGGTCAAAAGAACTTAGTGATAAACTAGGAGATGGCTCAAAAGAATTAAATGATAAATTAAAAGTTAGCAGCGATGAAATGGGAGGCTTTGTATCAGAACCTATAATACTTAATGAAGCACCAATAAATAAGGTACCTAACTATGGAACAGGATTTACACCTTACTTTATACCATTATCTCTATGGGTAGGAGCTCTTATGATGTTCTTCATCATAACAGATAAGGTAGATGATGATATAGATGCAAGCCCAGCTTCAATAGTACTTGGTAAATTCTTATCCTATGGATATATAGGGATATTACAAGCAGTACTAGCTAGCGTAGTAGTATTGATGTTAGGATTAAAACCGGCAAATATACCACTATATTTCTTATTTAATGTATTTTTATCCTTCGTGTTTATTGCGATAATACAAAGCCTTGTATTTTTACTTGGTCAAGCAGGAAGATTACTTGCTATAGTACTTTTAATATTACAATTAACTTCATCAGCTGGAACTTTCCCACTAGAAGTTGTTCCTAAGTTCTTTAAGGTATTAAACCCAATGATGCCATTTACTTATGCAACAGATGGACTTAGAGAAATAATTTCAGGAGTAAATTATTCATCTCTTGCGCATGACTCAGCAGTACTTGCAGGAATAATGATTGTATTCTTAGTAATTTCAGTTATAATGAAGGGACATGCAGATAAAGTACAAGAAAAAATTAAAGCTAAAAGAGAAATAGTAGCATAATAAAAAGAGATGCATCTTAAATGTTGCATCTCTTTTCATATTTTTCCAGATCGTATTATTGATATAAGAAGCCAAAATCCCATAAAAGCAGCTATTCCATAACCAATTAATCCTATTATAGATATATCTGCATATTTAGGACCTATATTGGTATTTAAAATTAAAGATGAAGCTATTATCATTGAGGAAATTACTAAACCTATTACCATTCTATTTATCATTCTATTTAATTCATTTATATTTTTATTTAGGTCTTTGTGTTCTAGTTGAACTTTAGCTCTTCCTTGCATTACGCTATCGCATACTTCTATTATTTTAGTAGGAAGTCTTGAAGAATCTTTAGTAAAAGTAGCAACTCTAATCAAAAATTCATCCATATTAAAGTTCTTAAATAGAGAAAAGTCTCCACTGTTTTTAACATAAGACATAATTATATCTAAGATTTGAACATCTGGAGATAACTTTACTATTACTCCTTCCATTATAATCATACTTCTGATAAGTATTGTAAAATCCTTAGGAAGGCTTATATTGTTACCCTTAGCAGTTTCTAAAATATCTTCAAGTAAAAGTGAAATTTTTACATTTGAAAGAGAAGTTGAAAAATAGCTATCTATAAGATAATCTATGTCTTCAAAGAGCTTATTTCTGTTTACGTAACCTTTCTTTATTCCAATAGACATAAGTACAGATATAAGTTTATTTATATCTGTAGATGCAAAGGCATACATCATTTCACTTAAAGAGTTTTTCAGGGATTTAGATAAAACACCCATCATTCCAAAGTCTATGAAACAAATTTTATTATCACTTATTATTATATTTCCAGGGTGAGGATCTCCATGAAAAAAGCCATCTTCAAATATTTGTTTACAAAAGGATAAAGCTAACTTTTGTCCTATATCCTGAAGATCATATCCTTCTTTTTTTAACATTCTGGTATTACTTATTTTAATTCCCTCTATTTTTTCCATAGTTATAACTTTTTTAGTTGATAATTCATGAATAACATAAGGGGCGTTTACAAATTTAACTTCATTGTTTAATTCTTTAAAACGATCAATATTTTTAACTTCATTTTTAAAGTCTAATTCTTGCTCTGCAGAGGTTTTGAGTTCATCTAAAGCTTCTTCAAAATCTATAAGAGTATCACTAAACTTTACTTTAGTAAGACGTGATATTTTATAAAGAATAGATATATCCAAAGACATTTTTTCAGCTATTTCTGGACGTTGAACTTTTACTATAACTTTTTTTCCATCCTTTAAAGTTGCTTCGTGAACTTGTGCCATAGAAGCAGAAGCAAGTGGAACTTTATTAAAGCTTTTAAAAACTTCATCTATGGATTTATTAAATTCCTTATAAAAAACTTTATTTATATTTTCAATGGGTTCACGAGCTACGTTATCTTGAAGTTTTGAAAGTTCTTCTATATATTCAGCAGAGAGTAAATCTGGCCTTGTGCTTAATATTTGGCCTATCTTTATAAAGGTGGGTCCTAGTTCTTCACAAGCTTTTCTTAAATTTGCAGGAGCATTTTTTTGATTTTTTATTTTACTGTCTACTATATATCCAAAACCATAAAATGCTAAAGTCTTTACAATTTCTCTAAATCTTTGAACAGAGTTTTTAGCCATATGATACCTCGCTTTTGTACTGCGGAATAGTTTAACTTATGTTTATTTTATACATATATTCTAAATATAACCGCATATTAAAATAAAAGCCCTTAACTAATTGTAAGGGCTTTTATTTATTATTCACCTTTATTTTCTAATTTATCAAGTCTTGCTTTAAGTTCTTCAATTTCATTTTTAGTTGCGAAATTCATTTCTGATAAAAGCTCTTTCATATCTTCTTTAGTTATAGGTTTTACTTTATCAGCAGTTTTTTCTGTTTTATCTTTAAAGTTTCTCTTTAATTCTTGTGATAATTCTTTTCCTTCGTCAATAGTTATTTTTCCTTTTGCTACTAATTCATCAACTAATTTAGCTGCTTTTTCATAAGTATAGGCAGCAGAACCGATACCAGCTAAAAATAAATTTTTTAATTCATCTATCATATATAATATCCTCCTTGTTTATGTTTTAAATGAAAATAATTCCTATAGATATATTATACTTTCGTCAATCTGCTTTATAAATAGTTTAATGTAAAGTTCATACAAAGTTTATAAAATTATGATAATCATTTTTCTATATGAGGTTGACATTATATGAAAACTGAAATAAAATATTATGGTAAAAGCTAATATGCATCCGTAGCTCAGTAGGATAGAGCGTCCCCCTCCTAAGGGGAAGGCCGGGGGTTCGACTCCCTTCGGGTGCACCAAAAAAGTCTGTAATAATAGTGTATTATTGCAGGCTTTTTTATTCTATAGGAAATTATAAGTAAAATAGAATTTGGATAATTTCCTCAATAAGAGTTGCTAATTGAAATGTTAGTAGATATCCTATAGAATAAAAAAAGGGGTGCAGGGGAAGGATTCCCCGCTTATTTAAGGAGGGTGCTCAGACGCGAATGCGTCGTCGAAGGGAACCTAAGGTTCCATAGCGAAAGCGACGAAGGAGCTTTTTTATTATAATTATAAATATATAATAATATTGTTATGGGGTGGAAAGGTGTATGGGATATACTATATTAGATTTAATAGATAAATTTATTGAAATTGAAGAAAAAGGATTTAATATATATAATACTATTTTAAACATGGAACATAAAGATAATAGAGTTAAATCTATAGCTATGGTATTAGCCAAGGAAGAAGAGAGACATATAAAATATTATAAGGCTTTAAAAAATCAACTAAAAGGCAATGAGGAGGAAATAGACTTTATAGCTTATGATAAGGCTTCATTTTTAGTTAATAAATATAAGGAAAGTATTAATGTTGAAAGTTTTAAGGAGAGTAAGGAAATTTTATTGAGTGCATTAGATCTTGAAAATCAAAACCTGGCATTGCTCATAGACATACAAGGAAGAATAGTAAAATCAAGAGAAGATTCACAGGGAGTTACATATAAAATATTGTCTAGAATAATTAAGGAAGAGCATAAACATATAGATAATTTAAAACCATTTATAAAATATAAATAATTATATAATAATGTAAGAGAGTAAGATAGTTTATAATATACTATAGGTTAATATTATAAACTATAGTATAGGAGATATACATGAATAAGTTTTTTATGAGAAGAGCAATAGAAGAAGCAGAATTAGCATATAAGCTTAATGAAGTTCCAGTTGGGGCAGTTATAGTTAAAGATAATAAAATAATATCTGCAGCTCATAACCTTAGAGAAATTCTTAAAGATCCTACAGCGCATGCTGAAATGCTAGCTATTAAAAAGGCATCAGAAGTCTTAAATGATTGGAGATTAAATGGCTGTGAAATGTACGTTACTTTGGAACCATGCCCTATGTGTGCTGGAGCTATTGTACAATCTAGAATAAGGAGATTATATATAGGTACATTTGACCCTGTATCAGGATGCTGTGGTTCTGTAGCTAATATAGCTCAAAATCAAGGATTAAACAGTATGATTGATGTTATATGGATGTACAATGAAGAATGCAGTGATATGCTAAAAGAATTTTTTAGAGAAAAGAGAAGATAAAAAAAGTGATTGTATATAATTTAAGAAGCAATCACTTTTTTAGTTTAAAGAGCTTTTAATTTTTTTAGTATTATAACTAATACCAATACAACTACAGAGGTTAGTGCAATTGTGCCACCAGGGGCGCTATTTATATAGTAAGATGCAATGAGGCCGCCAATAACATCAATAAAACCAAATAAAATAGAATAAATTAATGTAAGTTTAAAGCTTTTATTAAGCTGTAATGCTGTAGCAACTGGAACTGCTAGCATAGAAGATAACACAAGAATACCTATTATTCTTATAGAAACTGATATGGTTGCACCTACAATAAGAGCGAATATATAGTTTATTAATTTTACTTTTATTCCAGCAATTCTTGCGCCTTCTTCATCAAATGTTATATAAACCAATTGATTATATAGGATTATAAGCATTATAACAGAAATTATACTAAGTACTAATACAGTTAAAAGTTCTTGTTTAGATACAGTCAAAATGCTTCCGAATAGATAAGTATTAATGTTTGCTCCTATATTTCCAGTACTTATAATTGTTATGGCTATACCTACACTAAGTGTTAGGACTATTACTAAGATTAGTTCTGCATATTTTTTATAGTAAGATCTTAAAAATTCTATTAAAACTCCACAAATGGATGTAAATATAAATGAACTTATTATTGGATTAAAATTAAACATAATCCCAATTGCTACACCGGCAAAAGAACTATGAGCAAGAGTATCACCCATCATAGAATGTCTTTTAAGAACTAAAAATACACCAATAAAAGGACAAAGTATAGAAATAAGCAGGGATATCATAAGTGCATTTTGCATAAAGCTATACTGTAGCATTGGCATTAACCTCCAAAAGTCGTTTTTTGTATTCATTTATAGAACGTAGTAAGCCATTACCATTATTAAGCTCAAATATATAATTAGAATTTGCTATAGCTGCTTCTAAGTTGTGCTCGATAGTGATAACAGTAACTCCTAATTTTCTATTTAAATCTCTTATTATAGTGTATATTTCTTTCTGGCTTTGGGCATCAATTCCAGTAGAGGGTTCATCTAATAGTAAAAGTTTTGGATTTCCCATTATAGCTCTTGCTATAAATATTTTCTGTTGCTGGCCACCAGATAGGTTACCAATAAGATTATTTTTATAAGCTTCCATGTTAACTATTTCTAAACTTTTTTGTACCCAATCTACATCCTTAATACCAATAGCTTTTCTATGAGAATTTAGCACTTCAAATACAGTTATAGGGAATTGTGAATTAAAACTATCAAATCTTTGAGGAACATAGCCTATTTTACTAGTATTAATATTTATTTTCCCTTTACATGGCTTTATTATTTTTAATATGAGCTTTACAAGAGTACTTTTGCCGCTGCCGTTTTCACCTAATATAGATACGTAATCTCCTTTTTTTATAATTAAATTTATATTATTAAGAATAAAAGGAGGAAGTTTATTATAAGAAAAATATAAATTATTTACTTCAATCATGAATTAACCTCCAAAACCTTAAGTAATTTTTTACATAAAAAACATATTATTACAACAACGTGTTGACAATAAATAAGTTTAAGATTATTATATACCTAAATGCAAATGATTTGCAATGAGTAAAAGGAGTGATATGATGTATAAGAGAATTATTGCCATTATTACAATTTTTATAATAGTGGGTATTTTATCGGGATGTGGCAATAAGCAGACTAGTAATGTAGAAAATAAAACAAGTAACGTAAATAGCTCTAATGCAAAAAAAATAAATATTATTGTTAGCTTTAATCCTCTAAGAGAGTTTACAGAAGCTATTGGTAAAGATAAAGTTAATGTCAGTACTATAATTTCAAATGGAATAGAGCCACATGATTTTGAACCAAAGGCTAAAGATTTACAAAACATAAATAATGGAGATATATTTGTATACAATGGTCTTGGAATGGAACCATGGGCTGAAAAAACCTTAAAAAATATTGATAATAAAAACCTAATAGTTGTAGAAGCTTCAAAAGGATGTAATGTTATTAAAAATAGTCATGAAGAAGAGAGTAATAAACAAAATGAAGAACATAGTCATGGAGAATATGATCCTCATACTTGGCTTAGTTTAAAAGAGGCAAAAATTCAATCAAATAATATAAAAGAAGCCTTAATCAAAGCAGATCCTTCAAATAAGACATATTATGAACAAAATTACAAAGAATTTTCTGCTAAACTAGATAGTCTATATGGTGAGTATAAGGAAAAACTAGATAAAGTAGGTAATAAGCATTTTGTAACAGGTCATGCAGCTTTTGCTTATATTTGCAGAGATTTTAACCTTAAACAAAATAGTATAGAAGATGTATTTGCAGAAGGAGAGCCAAGTGCAAAGAAATTAAAAGAGTTAGTAGAATATTGTAAGAAAAATAATGTAAAAACTATATTCGTAGAAGAAAATGTTAGTCCGAAAGTATCAGAAACCCTAGCAAAGGAAATAGGAGCAAAAGTAGAAAAAATATATACAGTTGAAAATGAAGAGGATAATAAGGATTATATACAAAGCATGAAAGAAAACTTAGAAAAAATATATAACAGTTTAAAATAAAAGCATTAATAAAAGTAGGGAGACATATCCCTACTTTTAATTTATATGAAATAAATATATAAACTAATTACTTATTTTTTAATTTTTTTGTACAGCTTTTACAGTAGCCGTATAATTCCAATTTATGGTCAGTTACTACAAAACCATCTTCATTAATTTTAGATTCAATATCTTGAAGAGGGCAAAAGTCTATGGTTTCTGTTTTGCCACAATTTTTGCAAATAACGTGATGATGGTGACAATCGTTGCATATTATTTCATAGCTTGAAGAAGAACCATTGATACTTGTTCTATGAACAAGATTTATGAATTCAAGTATTTCTAGATTACGATATACAGTAGAGAGATTAGTTTTTGGATATTTTTCTTTGCATTTTAAATATATATCCTCTACAGAAAGAAATTGTCCTCTACTTTCCATAAGAACTTCAATTATGGATTTCCTTTGTTTTGTAAGTTTATATCCTTTATCTTTAAGTGATTCTTCAAATTTATCTATGTTGATCATTTATAACACTCCTAATATAATTTAATCTTATTTTATAATAATGGAGTTTTATGTTCAATGACATTATTTTTTCAGTTGTTAAGATTAATATTATAAGTTTTTTTATTACTAGATAGTATAGAAAATTCCTACTTGTTAATTAATAAAAATTGATTTAGTATATATGTTGTATAGTGTTGTATGGAGAGATGTCCGAGTGGTTTAAGGTGGTGGTCTCGAAAACCATTGTACTGAGAAATCTGTACCGGGGGTTCGAATCCCCCTCTCTCCGCCAAAATATAAAATGTAGGATTTAGAAATCAAACTTATTTTAACTAGATAAAGCTTAATATTCAACTAATAGCATATAGTATATTATAATCTAATAAGTACTAGAAATAAATGTATGTATTACTCTTGAAATAAACATAAATAGATAGTATAATAGTCTTTGCTTAACTAATCTAAAGAATAAGCAAAATTTATGGAGAGATGTCCGAGTGGTTTAAGGAGCACGCCTGGAACGCGTGTGTAGGGGAAACTCTACCGAGGGTTCGAATCCCTCTTTCTCCGCCATTAGTCGTGCTAGACGGGAAGTTAGCGGTGTCCTGCACCTGCAATCCGCTATAGCAGGGTTGAATTCCTTGTCGAGGCTTTGAAATGTGAGGTCTGGCTTATACAAGTGGCGTTGATAATTGGGCCCTACGCAACGAAAACTTATGAACCCCGTCAGATCTGGAAGGAAGCAGCGGTAAGTAAGATCTTTCGTGTGCCGTGGGTAAACCTGATTTGAGTTAACTATATAAGTAACGCTCATATTTCACTGTCGACACAAGGTGCACGACTTTAAAATGTAAATTTAAAGACGCTTTTAGCGTCTTTTTTTAATAATAAAATTTACGGATATAATAAACCTTGAAAATATAAATTCATTTCTTAGCAAGAAAATAAAATAGGTTATATTATGGTATAATGATAGTTATAACAGCTTAAGTTGTTACTAAAAAGGAATAAAGATAAGAGGTGTTCTAATTGGCATATACCGCTTTATATAGAGAATGGAGACCTAAGACTTTTGATGAAGTTGTAGGTCAATCTCATGTTACTTTAACTTTAAAAAATCAAATAAAAAGCAATAGAATAGCTCATGCATACCTTTTATGTGGTACAAGAGGAACAGGAAAAACCTCTACAGCAAAAATATTTGCAAAAGCAGTAAATTGCCTTAATCCTCAAGATGGAGAACCATGTAATGAATGTGAAATGTGTAAAAAAATAAACTCAGGGCTGGCTATTGATGTATCAGAGATGGATGCTGCATCTCATAATAAGGTAGATGATATAAGAGATCTTATAGATGAAGTAAAATATCCTCCAAGAGAAAGCAAATATAAAGTTTATATAATGGATGAGGCTCATATGTTAACTCAAGGTGCTGTAAACGCATTTTTAAAAACATTAGAAGAACCTCCAGAAAACGTAATATTTATACTTGCTACTACTGATCCTCAAAAATTACCTATAACTATTTTATCAAGATGTCAAAGATTTGATTTTAAAAGAATAAAAAGTGATGACATATTGGAAAGGCTTGTGAAAATTACAAAAGAACAAGGAAGCTTTGCGGATAATAAAAGTTTAAGCCTTATCGCTAGAATGTCAGATGGTGCTATGAGAGATGCATTAAGCATATTGGATCAGGCTATATCCATGGGAAACGGTAAGGTTGATTATGAAAAAGTAATCAATATGCTTGGGCTCATAACAAACGAAAATTTAGTAAAGCTTACAGATAGTATTATTGATAAGAATGCTGAAAAATCAATGAAAGTTATTGATGATATGGTATATGGCGGCAAGGATATTAATTTATTTATAAAAGACATGATACATCATATGAGAAATCTTCTAATGATAAAAATCAGTCAGAATCCAGAAGAAATTTTAGATATGTCAGAAGAGAACATAGATATTATAAAGGAACAGGCAAGTAAAATAAGAATAGAAGAAATAATGAGATGTATAAGGATACTTCAAGAGAGTGAAGAGCAGGCTAAGTGGAGTAAACAGAGTAGAATATATTTAGAGCTTGCAGTAATAAAAATGTGTAAAATAGAGTATGATACATCTAAAGAAGTATTGCTTGCTAGAATAAATAAATT
Source organism: Clostridium sp. JNZ J1-5 (assembly GCF_053901425.1). Classification (NCBI taxonomy): domain Bacteria; kingdom Bacillati; phylum Bacillota; class Clostridia; order Eubacteriales; family Clostridiaceae; genus Clostridium; species Clostridium sp. JNZ J1-5. The sequence continues at coordinate 2,034,877 of NZ_CM132773.1, forward strand.
AGAGAATATTATAAAAGAAGGTAATATACATATAAATGTAAGAGAAGCTGATGAGATTAAAGAAAAACCTAAAAATAGTAGACTTGTCACTGATAATAGAATGAAGTCAGAATATAAATCAGAAAGTAGTCCTGTTATAGAAGAAAATTTGAATTCTAAATTAACTTTAGAAGATGTTAGAAAGTCTTGGAAGGATATACTTGAAGTTTTAAAGGCTAGAAGACTTATGGTACTATATGCCTCCCTTACTACAGGGAGAATAGAATCTTGCAATAATGGCGTTGTTGAAGTGAAGTATGAACCTGAATATGCTTTTAATATAAGCAGATTGAAAAAAGAGGATAATAGGAAGACAATAGAAGAGATCTTTTCAGAGGCACTAAAAGAAAAAGTTAGAATAAAATATACTGTGGACAAAAAAGAAGATTATCAAAAAAGTCCAGAGCAAATTTTAAAAGAAACATTTGGTGAAGAATTAGTAGAAATAATTGATGAATAGAATACTAAATGGTAAAATATTAAAGACTAGGACAACAAAAATAAATGAAATAAAGAATACAATTGGGAGGTAATATCATGGCAAAAGGCGGATTCCCAGGAATGGGTGGAATGAATATAAACAATTTAATGAAACAAGCGCAAAAAATGCAACAAGAAATGGAAAAGGCTCAAGTGGATCTTGAAAATAAAGAATTTACAGCAACTGCTGGAGGTGGCGCTGTAAAGGTTAAAGTAAACGGTAAGAGACAAATTCTAGATATAAATATAGAACCTGATGTTGTAGATCCAGATGACGTTGAAATGTTACAAGACTTAATATTAACTGCTTGCAATCAAGCATTACAAATGGTAGAAGAAACAACAGCAAACCAAATGAAAAAACTTACAGGTGGACTTAATATGCCTGGAATGTTTTAATTAATGAGGTGAAGGATTTGGATTCTTATCCTATAGCTATAGAGAAACTCATAGAAGAGTTTGCAAAATTACCGGGAATAGGTTATAAAACAGCTCAAAGACTTACTCTACATGTATTAAATCTACCAAGAGAAGAAGTGAATGATTTTGCCAATGCTTTAATCAAAGCTAAAGGTACTATAAAATATTGTTCAGTGTGTGGAAATTATACAGATAAAGATCCTTGCGCTATTTGTTCTAATCCTAATAGAGATGAAACTACTATATGTGTAGTTGAAGATCCAAAAGACATTATGTCTTTAGAAAAAGTTAGAGAGTATAATGGTACCTATCATGTATTGCATGGTGTAATATCTCCAATGGCGGGAAAGGGACCAGATGACATAAAATTAAAAGAACTTATTAGAAGAATAAATGGAAATGTAAAAGAAATTATAGTAGCCACTAATCCTAATGTGGAAGGTGAAGCTACAGCTATGTATATATCAAAGATATTAAAGCCTCTTGGGGTAAAAGTTACTAGAATTGCACATGGTGTTCCTGTAGGAGGAGATTTAGAATACGCAGATGAGGTGACACTTTCTAAAGCTCTAGAGGGAAGAGTGGAACTTTAAAAAGATTTAATAGACTCTAGTTTTATGACTATATCTAAAAACATAAAACTAGAGTTTTAATTTTTATTATATTATATAGGCTTTACATATTAATAGTAGTTAAATTAAAAGAATATAATATAAAAAAGATTTATATGGAGGGGTAACATGGATTATATAGCATATTTTATAGGGGGAATTATATTACTATTCATAATGGTAAAATTATTAGCATGGCCGCTAAAAATCTTATTCAAATTAGTCGTTAATGCTGTTTTAGGAGCAATATTGTTATTAATAGTAAATTTTATAGGAGGATATTTTGGATTAAGTATAGGTATAAACCCATGGACTGCACTAATAGCCGGCTTCTTTGGAATTCCTGGTGTTATATTTTTAATTATTTTTAAGTTGTTTTTGTAAAATAGTATAAATCATATGGATAATATATAGATAGTAAATTATTAATCCCATTGTTTACATAATTTAAATAGTTGTAAAAATTCTTTGTAATAGGTAAAATATTATTTAGTAGACTTATTTGGCATACTTATGACTTGCCGTATTCATCTTACAATTCATATGAAATGCGGAAAAGTAAACGTATGCTATCTTTATTTTTTGGGGTGGTATGACCATTTTATCTCTAATTTCAATAAATAAAGTTATAAAATATCACCGTAATTAAGGATATATCTTTAGGAGGAGGTGTATAATATGCAACAATTTATTAGACTTGAGATAATTGCAGAAGATAGAATGGGAATTACTTTAGAGATGTTAGAAAAAATTTATAAATTAAATATAGACCTTGTATCTTTAGAAGTATTTCCTCATAGAGTTTATGCAAAAATAAATAAAATACATGAAAATAAAAAAGAGTTATTAAAGTCTGAATTGAAAAGTATTGGTGGTGTAGATGATATAAGAGAAGTTGGACTTCTTGAATATGAGAAAAATCAAAGAAAACTTTTAGCTGTAATTAACTCGGTAGATGATGGTATTGTGTATATAAACAAAAACTTAAAAGTAGAAATATTTAATAATTACTGCGAGAATATATTTCATTATACTCAGGAAGATATTCTTGGTGAGGATATAAGAAAAATAATCAAAGATCCTCCAATGGTAAAGGCTTTAATTAGTGGCCAAGAGTATGACAATGTAGAAGTTAAAATAAAAACAGATAGAGGTGAAAGCCACTATTTTACAAGTGGAAGAGCTGTAAAGGATGATAATAATAATATTATAGGTATGGTTTCATCAATTAGAGACATGAAAAAAGCTATGGAAATAGCAAATATAGTTTCATCTACAGATGAAGGGGCTTTTAAAGGAATTATAGGTAATAGTACACCTATTGAAAGAGTAAAGAATATAGTAAGAGCAGTTGCTAAAGGAAATTCTACTGTTATATTAAGAGGTGAAAGTGGAACAGGAAAAGAACTTTTTGCAAGAGCTATTCAAAGTTTAAGTGATAGAGCAAATAAAAATTTTGTTGCTATAAACTGTGCAGCATTACCAGACAACCTAATTGAAAGCGAACTATTCGGATATGAAAAAGGAAGTTTCACAAGTGCTGTTAGTACAAAAGAAGGACTTTTTAAAGAAGCAGATGAAGGTACACTGTTCTTGGATGAAGTTGGAGAATTGTCTTTAATGCTGCAAGCTAAACTTTTGAGAGTACTTCAAGAAGGAGTTATAAGAAAAATAGGAAGTACAAAAGAAGAAAAGGTAGATGTTAGAATAATTGCCGCAACCAACAGAAACTTAGAAGAAATGGTTGAAAAGGGAAAGTTTAGGCAGGATTTATATTATAGATTAAATGTTATACCTATATATCTTCCACCACTAAGAGAAAGAGTAGAGGATGTACCAAGTTTAGTTACATTTTTTATAGATAAATTGAATAGAAAATTAGATAAAAAAATTCTCGGAGTACAATTAGAATTTATCGATCAGCTTATGCAGTATAATTGGCCGGGAAATATTAGAGAACTCCAAAATGTTATAGAAAGAGCTATGAATTTGTGTAATAGGGATTTGTTAGGACCTGACAACCTAATTATAGATATAAGACAAGAAAATATAAGAAAAGTGAAAAATGTAGAAGAAGAAAGCCATCTGAAATTGAAAGATATAGTCGAAATCTCTGAGAAAGAAGCCATAATAAAAGCTTTAAAGAAAAATAAAACTTGTCGAAAAACAGCAAAAGCTTTAGGGGTGTCCCATACGACTATAATAAATAAAATGAACAAATATAATATAAAATGGAACGAATAATTTACAGTTGGAAAGAAATTTTTACACAATTTCATGAAAAGTGGGTGTAAATGTTTACACATTAACCGGTTTAATTTCTTTGTTTATTTTTAACCTTTAAAAACTACCATATAATGAGGGGTTTGAAAAAGTTTTCGACAATTATAAAAGTTGGCATCATAATTGCTTAATATATTAACGTAAAGATCGTAAATAATAAATTGTACTAGGGGGAGTTAAAATGAACAAAGAACACATGACAGGCATGGGATTTGGAACTAAAACTGTACACGGAGGCCATGTAAAAGACGCTCAATTTGGATCACTTGCTACACCAATATACCAAACTTCAACATTTATATTTGATTCAGCAGAACAAGGCGGAAGAAGATTTGCTGGACAAGAAGCAGGTTATATATATGGAAGACTTGGAAACCCAACATGCACAGAATTAGAAGATAAAGTTGCTATGTTAGAAGGCGGAGAAGCAGCTGTTGCAACAGCTTCAGGAATGGGAGCTATAAGTTCAGCACTATGGTCTGCTTTAAAAGCAGGAGATCACGTAGTTGCATCTGATACACTTTATGGATGTACATTTGCATTATTAAATCACGGATTAACTAGATTTGGAATAGATGTTACATTTGTAGATACTACAAACTTAGAAGAAGTTAAAAAAGCTATGAGACCTAACACTAAAGTTGTTTACTTAGAAACACCTGCTAACCCAACTTTAAAAGTTACTGATATCGAAGCAGTAGCTAAAATAGGTCACGAAGTTGAAGGATGTATGGTATTTGTTGATAACACATTCAACACTCCATATATTCAAAGACCATTAGCACTTGGAGCTGATGTTGTTGTTCACTCAGCAACTAAGTACTTAAATGGACACGGAGACGTTATCGCAGGATTTGCTGTTGGTTCAGCAGAATTCATGAGCCAAGTAAGATTATTTGGAGTAAAAGACATGACTGGAGCAGTTATGAGCCCATTCAATGCTTTCTTAATCATCAGAGGTATGAAGACATTAGAAGTAAGAATGGAAAAACACTGTGCAAACGCTATGAAAGTTGCTGAATTCTTAGAAACTCATCCAGCAGTAGAAAAAGTTTACTACCCAGGATTAAAGAGCTTTGAATACTATGAATTAGCTAAGAAACAAATGAGCTTACCAGGAGCTATGATTGCTTTCGAACTTAAAGGTGGAGTAGAAGAAGGAAGAGTAGTTATGAATAGTGTTAAATTAGCTAGCTTAGCAGTAAGTTTAGGAGATACAGAAACATTAATTCAACACCCAGCTTCTATGACTCACTCACCATACACTCCAGAAGAAAGAGCAGCAGCAGGAATTGGTGAAGGTTTAGTTAGATTATCAGTTGGTCTTGAAACAGCTGAAGATATAATTGCAGATTTAAAACAAGCTTTAGATTTAATCGTAAAGTAGTATAAAAGTTTAATTTGTAATTTAATTATTAAATTCTATAACTATAAAAGAATTTGTATTCTTTTATAGTTATAGAATAAATGATATTTATCTGAAAGATTTAGGCATTATCTGTTTTTTTAAAATTTAGAACTGAAAACCTTTTCATAAAAATAAACAAATAAGTAAAAAAAAAGAAAAAAAGTATTTATTAGGAGGAGTAATTGTGGAAAATAAAACGAAAAAACCTTTATCAAGTGGTCTAGCACTAATTCCTTTTGTAGTTTTCGTTGCAATTTATCTTGGTAGTGGAGTAATTCTTCAATCAAGAGGAGTAGAAATGGCGTTCTATCAATTCCCAGCACCAGTTGCAGCATTCTGTGGTATCGTAGTTGCGTTTCTTCTTTTAAAAGGAAGCATAAATGAAAAATTTGATACCTTCGTAAAAGGTTGTGGAAACCCAGATATAATTATAATGTGTACTATCTATTTATTAGCTGGAGCTTTTGCAGCAGTTTCTAAATCTATGGGTGGAGTTGATTCAACAGTAAACCTTGGCTTGACATATATACCAGCTCAATATATAGTAGCGGGATTATTCTTAATTTCATGTTTTATATCACTTTCTACAGGAACTTCAGTTGGTTCTATAGTAGCTGTAGCTCCAATAGCAGTAGGATTAGCACAAAAAGCAGGACTTTCACTTCCATTAACATTAGCAGCTGTATTAGGTGGATCTATGTTTGGTGATAACCTATCAGTAATATCAGATACAACAATCGCTGCCACAAGAACACAAGGTTGTGAAATGAGAGATAAATTTAGAGTAAATATATTTATAGCAGCACCAGCAGCAATCATAACATTAGTATTATTATTCATTCTTGGAAAACCAGAAGTTATACCTGCAATGCAAACTTATGATTACAATATAATAAAAGTTTTACCATATATATTTGTATTAGTATTATCATTAGCTGGAGTAAATGTTTTCGCTGTATTAACAGGTGGAGTTATACTTTCAGGTATAATAGGACTAGCATATGGTAACTTAACTATATTAACATTCTCACAAGGAGTATTCACTGGATTTAAAGATATGATAGATATATTCTTACTATCAATGCTTACTGGTGGACTTGCTGCCATGGTAACAGAAGCAGGTGGAATTCAATTCTTATTAGATAAAATTCAAAAAATGATAAAAGGCAGAAAATCAGCAGAAGCTGGTATAGCAGCACTTGTTGCTTTAACAGATGCAGCAGTTGCTAATAACACAGTTGCTATCATAATAAATGGACCAATTGCAAAAAGAATGTGTCAAAAATATAAAGTTGACCCTCGTAGAAGTGCATCTTTACTAGATACTTTCTCTTGTATAATGCAAGGACTTATACCTTATGGAGCTCAAATGTTAATATTATTAAGCTTTGCTAAAGGAGCAGTTACTCCTTTCCAAGTACTTCCTCTAGTTTGGTATATACACCTTCTTATCATATCAGCAGTAGTATCAATATTCATACCATTTGCTGATGGAATAATTAAAAAGAACCCTTGGAACTGGGAAGCAGAAACTGAATCAGAAGCAGTATAATTTAGAATAAATGTAAATGAAAAAATAAATATAAAAATTATGGATATGTCAAGTTATGTTTAACTTGACATATCTGCATTATATCTGTTACAATATTTTTAAGAGGTTGTTATACCTTGAAAACGTTAAAAATTAATACAAAATTGAGCTATTACAGTCATTGTTTAAAATTGTACTATAACAGTAAGGGTTTTTGCAGGCTGTTGTATAGCAGCACTAAAACAGTGCTTAAGAAAGAATATTTTAAAAGGGTGAAGGGAGGAAAAAACTAATGGATAAGAGATTAGTTGAAATTCGTTGGCATGGCCGCGGTGGACAAGGTGCCAAAACAGCTTCATTGCTTTTAGCAGAAGTTGCTTTTAATACTGGAATGGATATTCAAGGTTTCCCTGAATACGGTCCAGAAAGAATGGGTGCTCCAATTACTGCGTATAACAGAATAGCTAATTTTCCATTAAGAGTTCATAGTAATATTTATGAACCAGAGTTTGTTGTTGTAGTTGACGAAACTTTATTAAAATCAGTACCTTGTACTGCAGGACTAAAGAAAGAGGGAGCTATAATAATCAATACTAAAAAGACACCAGAGGAAATTAGACCTGAATTAAAAGGATATGAAGGAAAAGTTTATACAATAGACGCAAAAGGTATTTCAGAAGAAGTGTTAGGTGCTAACTTCCCTAATACACCAATGCTTGCAGCAGTAGTTAAAGTAAGCGGAGTATTAGCAGAAGAACAATTTGTAAAAGACATGGAAAATTCATTTAGTCATAAATTTGCTAACAAACCTGATGTTATTCCAAAGAACATGGAAGCTCTTAAGAGATCACTTCAGGAGGTGAAGGGAATTGAGTAAAAGAATGAATATAACTCCAGAAACAAAGTGGCATGAATATCCAATAGGTGGAGAAGTTCTAGATGCAGGTAATGCTGAAGAATTCAAAACTGGTGACTGGAGATCAATGAAGCCAGTTTGGCATGAAGATAAATGTAAACATTGTATGATGTGTTGGGCTGTATGTCCTGATATGTCAATACAAGTTAAAGACGGAAAAATGGTAGGAATAGATTACGATTTCTGTAAAGGTTGCGGAGTTTGTACAGCGCAATGTAAATTTGGCGCATTAGACTTTGTACTAGAAGAATAGGAAGGAGGAAGAATAATGGCAAAGGCTGAACAATTAAGAAAAAGTTTAAGTGGTAATGAAGCAGTTGCAACAGCAATGATGCAAATCAACCCAGATGTAATGGCTGCATTCCCTATAACACCATCAACAGAAGTTCCACAATATTTTTCATCATTTAAAGCAAATGGAAAATGTACAAGTGAATTTGTACCAGTAGAATCAGAACACAGTGCTATAAGTGCTTGTATAGGAGCATCAGCAGCAGGAGCAAGAGTTTTCACTGCAACTTCTGCAAACGGATTAGCTCTTATGCACGAAATGTTATATATAGCTGCAGGAGATAGACTTCCATTAGTAATCGCTGCAGTAAACAGAGCATTATCTGCTCCAATAAACATACACAATGATCACTCAGATACAATGGGTGAAAGAGATACAGGATTTATCCAAATTTATGCTGAAAATGTTCAAGAAGCATATGACAACTTCATTCAAACTGTAAGAGTAACTGAACATAAAGATGTTATGACTCCTGCTCTAGTTTGTTATGATGGATTTATCACATCTCACGCTGTAGAAAACTTATATATGTTAAATAATGAAGACGTTCAAAGTTTCGTTGGAGAAAACATGAGAACTGGAGACGGTCTTCTTGGAAAAGAAAATAAATTAATAGGTGCATTAGCTCTTCAAAATGTATATATCGAAATGAAGAGACAACAATTAGAAGGTTTAATGAACTCTAAAAAAGTATTCTTAGAAGTAGCTAAAGAATATGAAGAATTAACAGGAAGAAAATACGGCTTATTTGAAGAATATAGATTAGATGATGCTGAATACGCTATAATTATCATAGGATCATCAGCTGGAACAGCTAAGAGAGCTGTTGATGATTTAAGAGATAGAGGCGTTAAAGCAGGACTTCTTAAGATAAGATTATTCAGACCATTCCCAGGTGAAGAAATTGCTGAAGCTCTTAAGAATGTTAAAGCTGTAGCTATAATGGATAAAGCAGAAGGCATGTCAGGAAATGGTGGCCCATTATTTACTGACGTTGTAAGTTCTCTATATGGAAGAGTAGACAACAAAGTAATAATGAGCTTTATCTATGGATTAGGCGGAAGAGACGTTAAAGTTAGCAGTATAGAAAAAGTATACGATGCATTACAAAATGCAGTTGAAACAGGCAAATACTCAAGATATAATTACTTAGAAGTAAGAGAATAGGAGGTGCTCTAAATGGCAACATTAAAGGAATTAACTAATGTCCAAGATAGAATAACTGGCGGACATAGAATGTGTGCTGGTTGTGGTGCTCCAATGGTAGTTAAATGGATTTTAAAAGCTATAAAAGAAGAGGACCAAGCAGTAATTTCAAATGCTACAGGATGTCTTGAAGTTTCACTTGGAGTTTATCCATACAGTGCATGGAAAGATTCATACATTCATACAGCTTTCGAATGTGCTTCTGCTACAGGAAGTGGTGTAGAAGCTGCATACAAAGCATTAAAAGCAAGAGGAAAAGTTAAAGATAACTATAAATTTATAACATTTGGTGGAGACGGTGGTACTTACGATATCGGATTCCAATCATTATCAGGAGCAATGGAAAGAGGACATGACATGCTTTATGTTTGTTATGACAACGGAGCATACATGAACACTGGTATCCAAAGATCATCTGCCAGCCCTGCTGGAGCTGATACAACTACAACTCCTCAAGGAAAAGAATCTTTAGGAAAAGAACAATACAGAAAAGACTTAACTAAAATAATGGTAGGACATCACTTACCATATGTAGCTCAAACTGTTCCTGTAATACCTGGAACTAAGTATGCTATGGATTTATACAATAAATCTAACAGAGCTATAAATGAATTTGAAGGTGCAAAATTCATGAACGTATTAACTCCATGTCCAAGAGGATGGAGATGTGATACTGCAACTGAACTTGATTTAGTTAAATTAGCAGTTGAAACTTGTTGGTGGCCATTATATGAAGTAGTAAACGGAGAATATAAGTTAAGCTACAAACCAAAGACAAAATTACCAATAGAAGAATGGTTAAAACCACAAGGAAGATTCAAACACTTATTTAAATCAGAAGCTGGTAAAGCAAAAATTGCTGAAATCCAAGCTGAAGTTGATAAGAGATGGAATGAATTATTATTCCTTTGTAAAGAAGAAGCTTAGTTTTGAAAATAAAAACCACTGATGTATATCAGTGGTTTTTTTACATACTATATATGATTAGTAAGAGTATTATGATTATAAACTTCAAAACTCCATTTAAACTAAGCCTTAAATTATTTATCCGATTACTACCCGCTCTTTACTCCCAACTTTATTCAAAGTGGGAGTAAAGAGCGGCTACGTCCCTGGATAACGATTTCTAAGCTTCAGTGGGAGTAAAAACTCACTCTGAAGCTTAGAAATCTGTTTATATTATATATTGATATAGTATAAGATTATTAAAATTTCTTAAACATAGCTAAGTAACTATAGTTTAAATTAAGAATCTAATATATAATTTAATTGGGATGAGGTGAAGGGGAAAGGAGATACTAAATGAATAAATGGTGGAATAAGTTATTAGCCTTTCTTTTATTAATTTCTTTAGTCTTAAACGGAATAATTATACTTAGATTTAATAACGTTACTGAAGATGTAGGGAGAAATTATGAAAAGTTAAATTATTTAGAGAGAAGCGTTAGCAATTTATCCAGTGACTTAAATAAAGTTGCGTCTAAGCAAGATTGGGTTAGTAGCAAAGATTATAAGATATTAGAGATAGATAAAGATTATAAAAATGTTCAAATAATGATATATGGAAATTTAAAAGAATTAGAAAACAATGCAAAAGTGTACCTTTTATATGGAAAGATAAAAAAAGATTCTCCAGAAGATATTGAATGGATTAAGGTGCCTATAAATGTTTCATATGGTTTGAAGTTTTCAAAGAAACTAGAATTGCCATATAAGGAGAACTATAAGTTTAAAATACTAGCAGAAGGTCAAAGTAAGCTAAGAAGTGAAGATTTATTATATGCATATTTTAAAGAAGAATTAGAAAATAGAGTATTCACACATGTATTTAGCAATGAAAGTTCAAAGGATAGTTTGAAATTAGATATAAATATTAACAACAATTATAAGGCACAAGACAAACTAAAAATAAAAGATGTCAAAGTTAATGTGTATGTTGATAATAATTTAAATAAATCTATACAAGTATACAGCAATGGTAAAGTGGTGGAAAACAAGAGTATCATGGAAGTAAAAGAACGTAGCAATAGCGAAGATTCTGTAGAAGATCAAGATACAAATATAGAAAAGTTGAATTACAGTATAAAAATAAAGAAGGATTTTAAGGAAACTTCAAATGTAAAATATGAGGTTGTAATAGAAGATTATATTGGAGAAAAATTTAAAGAAGAGCATGCAAGTACAAGATAAGATACATTAATCTGAAACTCCATAACTTCCTAAGACGTATTAATTATGTTAAGGCTATTTTTAGATTTTCTAAAATATAGCCTTTTATTATATCTATTTTATAATTACTATCCATAATACTCCAATAACATAAAGAGGATTCTTAGCTCCAGATGGAGTTTTTCTCTTCAACTGAAGCTTAGAAGTCCTTATCTAGGGACGTACCAGCCGTTATCTTCCACTTTAGAACTGGGAGTGCTACGGATGGTAGTCATCGGATAAATATTATGGATAAATAGTTTCTTAGTAAGATACTTTACCTGGTGTATCAATATAAGCATTAAGTAGTATTAGAGAGATAATATAAAAAACAAACATATAATTTATGATAACAAAAAATTTAGGTTATTATGTAGAAAAAAAATATGATAACATATTCATTGTTCTTGCGAAAGAAGCTAGTGAGAATGAAATATTAAACAAGTCAACTAAATAAAAATATATTTATAAAATATAAAAAAGTGTTGACAAGTTAAGTGAGAAATGATACAATAAATAAGCCGTCGAGAGATGGCGATAAAAAATGGTCTTTGAAAATTAAACAGAATTAAGGTAAAAAGAAATGCCAGTCAATAAATTTGAGTAAGATTAAACTTTTAAATTGAGAGTTTGATCCTGGCTCAGGACGAACGCTGGCGGCGTGCCTAACACATGCAAGTCGAGCGATGAAGTTCCTTCGGGAATGGATTAGCGGCGGACGGGTGAGTAACACGTGGGCAACCTGCCTCAAAGTGGGGGATAGCCTCCCGAAAGGGAGATTAATACCGCATAACATTATCTCTTTGCATGAAGAGATAATCAAAGGAGTAATCCGCTTTGAGATGGGCCCGCGGCGCATTAGCTAGTTGGTGAGGTAACGGCTCACCAAGGCGACGATGCGTAGCCGACCTGAGAGGGTGATCGGCCACATTGGAACTGAGATACGGTCCAGACTCCTACGGGAGGCAGCAGTGGGGAATATTGCGCAATGGGGGAAACCCTGACGCAGCAACGCCGCGTGAGTGATGAAGGTCTTCGGATTGTAAAACTCTGTCTTTGGGGACGATAATGACGGTACCCAAGGAGGAAGCCACGGCTAACTACGTGCCAGCAGCCGCGGTAATACGTAGGTGGCAAGCGTTGTCCGGATTTACTGGGCGTAAAGAGTATGTAGGCGGACATTTAAGTCAGATGTGAAATCCCCGGGCTTAACCTGGGAGCTGCATTTGATACTGGGTGTCTAGAGTGTAGGAGAGGAAAGTGGAATTCCTAGTGTAGCGGTGAAATGCGTAGAGATTAGGAAGAACACCAGTGGCGAAGGCGACTTTCTGGACTATAACTGACGCTGAGATACGAAAGCGTGGGGAGCAAACAGGATTAGATACCCTGGTAGTCCACGCCGTAAACGATGAATACTAGGTGTCGGGGGGTACCACCCTCGGTGCCGCAGCAAACGCAATAAGTATTCCGCCTGGGGAGTACGGTCGCAAGATTAAAACTCAAAGGAATTGACGGGGACCCGCACAAGCAGCGGAGCATGTGGTTTAATTCGAAGCAACGCGAAGAACCTTACCTAGACTTGACATCTCCTGAATTACTCGTAACTGAGGAAGTCCCTTCGGGGACAGGAAGACAGGTGGTGCATGGTTGTCGTCAGCTCGTGTCGTGAGATGTTGGGTTAAGTCCCGCAACGAGCGCAACCCCTATTGTTAGTTGCTACCATTAAGTTGAGCACTCTAGCGAGACTGCCTGGGTTAACCAGGAGGAAGGTGGGGATGACGTCAAATCATCATGCCCCTTATGTCTAGGGCTACACACGTGCTACAATGGCCGGTACAATGAGATGCAATCCCGCGAGGGGGAGCTAAACTTATAAAACCGGTCCCAGTTCGGATTGTAGGCTGAAACTCGCCTACATGAAGTTGGAGTTGCTAGTAATCGCGAATCAGCATGTCGCGGTGAATACGTTCCCGGGTCTTGTACACACCGCCCGTCACACCATGAGAGCCGGTAACACCCGAAGCCCGTGAGGTAACCGTAAGGAGCCAGCGGTCGAAGGTGGGATTGGTGATTGGGGTGAAGTCGTAACAAGGTAGCCGTAGGAGAACCTGCGGCTGGATCACCTCCTTTCTAGGGAGAAATGAAAGCACTGCTTTCATAGACTGGTTCTTAATTCTGTTTAATTTTGAGAGACTATAAGTTTCTCTAAGGACGTTGAACACTAACGTGTTTAGCGATTTGTTCTTTGAAAATTGCACAGTGAATATAAAGATTAAACCTAGAACTAAGTAAAACTTAGTAATAAGCTGAATTAAGTATATTAAATATACTAAAAAGATCAAGCTACAAAGGGCGCACGGTGAATGCCCTGGCACTAGGAGCCGATGAAGGACGTGATAAGCTGCGATAAGCTGCGGGTAGGCGCAAATAGCCTGTGATCCGCAGATTTCCGAATGGGGAAACCCATCTAGCTAACGCTAGATACTATGTACTGAATTCATAGGTGCATAGAGGAACACCTGGGGAACTGAAACATCTAAGTACCCAGAGGAAGAGAAAGAAAAATCGATTCCCTCAGTAGCGGCGAGCGAAAGGGGAAGAGCCCAAACCAGAAACTTTGTTTCTGGGGTTGAGGATAGATCATAACGCCAAAGTTTCTTTAGCCGAATAGAACTGGAAAGTTCAGCCGTAGAGGGTAATAGCCCTGTAGGTAAAAAGGAAATGAGGCAAGATCTAATCCAGAGTACCACGAGACACGTGAAACCTTGTGGGAAGCAGGGAGGACCATCTCCCAAGGCTAAATACTACCTAGTGACCGATAGTGGAGAAGTACCGTGAGGGAAAGGTGAAAAGAACCCCGGGAGGGGAGTGAAATAGAATCTGAAACCGTGTGCCTACAATCGGTCGGAGCACGTTAATGTGTGACGGCGTACTTTTTGTAGAACGGGCCAGCGAGTTACGATATGTAGCAAGGTTAAGCACTTATGGTGCGGAGCCGAAGGGAAACCGAGTCTGAATAGGGCAACTAGTTGCATATCGTAGACCCGAAACCGGGTGACCTATCCATGGCCAGGATGAAGCGAAAGTAAAATTTCGTGGAGGTCCGAACCACGTTGGTGTTGAAAAACCATGGGATGAGCTGTGGATAGCGGAGAAATTCCAATCGAACTCGGAGATAGCTGGTTCTCCTCGAAATAGCTTTAGGGCTAGCGTCGGGTAATAAGTAGTGGAGGTAGAGCACTGAATGGGCTAGGGGCTGACAACAGTTACTGAACCCTATCAAACTCCGAATGCCATATACTCGTACCCCGGCAGTCAGACTACGAATGATAAGATCCGTGGTCAAAAGGGAAACAGCCCAGACCATCAGCTAAGGTCCCAAAGTGTAAGTTAAGTGGTAAAGGATGTGGGATTTCTAAGACAACTAGGATGTTGGCTTAGAAGCAGCCACTCATTGAAAGAGTGCGTAATAGCTCACTAGTCGAGAGATCCTGCGCCGAAGATGTAACGGGGCTCAAACTTACCACCGAAGCTATGGATGTGTCTAACGACACGTGGTAGAGGAGCTTTCTGTACAGGTTGAAGCCATACCGTAAGGAGTGGTGGACAGTGCAGAAGTGAGAATGCTGGCATAAGTAGCGAAAAACAGGTGAGAATCCTGTTGGCCGAATATCTAAGGTTTCCTGGGGAAGGCTCGTCCTCCCAGGGTTAGTCGGGACCTAAGCCGAGGCCGAAAGGCGTAGGCGATGGACAACTGGTTGATATTCCAGTACCACCAAAATGCGTTTGACAAATGGGATGACGCAGGAGGATAGGATGTGCGCACTATTGGATGTGCGTCTAAGCACTTAGGGTGTTGAGTAGGCAAATCCGCTCAACTGAGCCTGAGGTGTGATGGGGAGCCTATTTTGGCGAAGTATCTGATTCCACGCTGCCAAGAAAAGTCTCTATGGAGCAAATTGGTGCCCGTACCGCAAACCGACACAGGTAGATGAGGAGAGAATCCTAAGGCCGTCGGAAGAATTGCTGCTAAGGAACTCGGCAAATTAACCCCGTAAGTTCGCGAGAAGGGGTGCCTGCGAGAGCAGGCCGCAGTGAACAGGCCCAAGCAACTGTTTATCAAAAACACAGGTCTCTGCTAAAGCGTAAGCTGATGTATAGGGGCTGACGCCTGCCCGGTGCTGGAAGGTTAAGGGGAATGCTTAGCGCAAGCGAAGGTGTGAACTTAAGCCCCAGTAAACGGCGGCCGTAACTATAACGGTCCTAAGGTAGCGAAATTCCTTGTCGGGTAAGTTCCGACCCGCACGAATGGCGTAATGATTTGGGCACTGTCTCGGCAGCAAATCCGGTGAAATTGAAGTGCAAGTGAAGATGCTTGCTACCCGCGGTTGGACGGAAAGACCCCGTAGAGCTTTACTGTAGCTTAGCATTGAATTTCGGTATTGTCTGTACAGGATAGGTGGGAGACTTAGAAGCGAGAGCGTCAGCTTTCGTGGAGTCGTCCTTGGGATACCACCCTGATAGTACTGGAATTCTAACTGGCGGCCATGAATCTGGTCACAGGACATTGCTAGGTGGGCAGTTTGACTGGGGCGGTCGCCTCCTAAAAGGTAACGGAGGCGCCCAAAGGTTCCCTCAGCGCGGTCGGAAATCGCGCGTAGAGTGTAAAGGCAGAAGGGAGCCTGACTGCGACACATACAGGTGGAGCAGGGACGAAAGTCGGGCTTAGTGATCCGGTGGTTCTGTATGGAAGGGCCATCGCTCAACGGATAAAAGCTACCTCGGGGATAACAGGCTGATCTCCCCCAAGAGTCCACATCGACGGGGAGGTTTGGCACCTCGATGTCGGCTCGTCGCATCCTGGGGCTGTAGTCGGTCCCAAGGGTTGGGCTGTTCGCCCATTAAAGCGGCACGCGAGCTGGGTTCAGAACGTCGTGAGACAGTTCGGTCCCTATCCGCCGTGGGCGTAGGAAATTTGAGAGGAGCTGTCCTTAGTACGAGAGGACCGGGATGGACTGACCTCTGGTGCACCAGTTGTTCCGCCAGGAGCACAGCTGGGTAGCTATGTCGGGAAGGGATAAACGCTGAAAGCATCTAAGCGTGAAGCCCACCTCAAGATTAGATTTCCCATAGCGTAAGCTAGTAAGATCCCTGGAAGACTACCAGGTTGATAGGTCAGAGGTGTAAGTGCAGCAATGCATTAAGCTGACTGATACTAATAGATCGAGGGCTTGATCAAATATTAATTCACTGTGCAATTTTGAGAGAACAATCTCTCTAAGGAAACTCCTCAGCGTAGCTGATGAGTACTGATTTGTTACCAAAATCGAAGATTTTGACAAATCATGCATCTGGTTATTATGGCTTGAAGGTAACACCCGTACCCATTCCGAACACGAAGGTTAAGCTTCAAAGCGCCGATGGTACTGCACTGGAGACGGTGTGGAAGAGTAGGTCGTAGCCAGGTTAAAATAATATGGCTCCTTGGTCAAGCGGTCAAGACACCACCCTTTCACGGTGGTAACAGGGGTTCGATTCCCCTAGGAGTCACCATTTTGTGCAGGTGTGGCGGAATTGGCAGACGCACTAGACTTAGGATCTAGCGCCTTTGGCGTGGGGGTTCGACTCCCTTCACCTGCACCAAATTTAAATATTGTTATTATTATGCGGGTATGGTTCAATGGTAGAACGTCAGCCTTCCAAGCTGAACACAGGGGTTCGATTCCCCTTACCCGCTCCATTGTGCGTCTTTAGCTCAGCTGGATAGAGCAACGCCCTTCTAAGGCGTGGGCCAGGAGTTCGAATCTCTTAAGACGCACCATAATTATTGGGATGTCGCCAAGCGGTAAGGCATAGCACTTTGACTGCTACATGCGTAGGTTCGAATCCTGCTATCCCAGCCATAGTATAAAGAGTTCTTTTAAAGAGAGCTCTTTTAAATAATTTTTTTATAAGTTTTATATGGCTCCTTGGTCAAGTGGTTAAGACATCGCCCTCTCAAGGCGGGGTCAGGGGTTCAATTCCCCTAGGAGCTGCCATAGAAACAACGCTATAATAATATTAGCGTTGTTTTTTTATTTTTAAAAGATTATACACTTATTTAAGAAGCTTTTTTATTATTTTTTATTGTTATCAACAATGTGAATTAATAATATTTAATGTTGTGAGCAATATATTATTGAGGTATTATAGGTATAAGTCACAGATTATCAGAAAAATGTGTACATCTTTGTGGATAATGTGGATAACTATTGTTGAAATGTTGATATTTCTAATTTATTGGGGGATAAAATGGTATATAATAATAATTTTATTACAGCAGAATTTATTAAAAGACCGAATCGATTTGTAGCATATGTTAAAATAAATGGTAAAGAAGAAGTGGTTCACGTCCCTAATACGGGAAGATGTAGGGAAATATTAATTCCAGGAACTAATGTAGTATTGATAGAAGCAAAAAATCCAAATAGAAAAACGAAATATGATTTAATAGCAGGATATAAAAATAATATTTTAATAAATATAGATTCACAAGTACCTAATGCAGTTGTAGAAGAAGCTTTAAAAGCTAAAAAAGTATCTAAACTTAAAGGCTACAGTATTATAGAAAGAGAGAAATCTTTTGGTGACAGTAGGTTTGATTTTAAGATTTCAAATGGAAATGGAAATGAATACTATCTTGAAGTTAAAGGGGTGACACTAGAAGATAATGGGCATTGTATGTTTCCAGATGCTCCAACTGATAGAGGAAGAAAACATCTATTAGAATTAATAAATGTAAAAAAATCAGGTAGAGGAGCTGGAGTCTTATTTCTAATACAACTTAGTGGTGCAAAATCATTTTCTCCTCATGAAAAAATGGATAAAAAGTTTGCTGATGCTTTAAGATTAGCTAAAGAAAATGAAGTAGATATTTTTGCTTATAATTGTAAAGTAGGAGAGAACTATATAGAACTATATAAGAATGTAAAAGTTATTTTGTAAAAAATGCTTTCGTATAAGTATTTTGTAGTATTGGATATGGGAAATAATCTATATACTAATAAGAATATTTAGACTATAATTGTATTATACAGTTATTTTTAGGGGGAAGAAAAGATGAAATATAATTTTTGTCCTTTATGTGGTAGAGAATTAGTTATGAGAAATAGTTGGGATGAGGGTGAAGTTCCGTATTGTCCAGTAGATGATGTAATGTATTTTGATTTACCTAAACCATGTGTTGTAGTTGCTGTAGTTAGAGATCATCAAATTCTTTTAATGAAGCAAAGTTATATATTTAAGGACTCAAAAGTTTTAGTATCAGGATATGTAACAACTGGTGAAAATGTAGAAGATACTGTTGTTAGAGAAGTTAAGGAAGAGACAGGACTAACTATAAATAATTTAAAATATCTTGGAAGTGATATTGTTCCTTCAGCAGAATTATTGATGCTTACCTTTATGGCAGAGTATGTTGATGGTGAAATTACTAAATCGGATGAAGTAGAATGGGTAGACTGGAGTAATATAGAAGATGCTCTTTGTGAAATGAGAGAAGATGAAGTTGGTAAGAGAGTAGTAAGAAAAGTATTAAAAGAAATAGGATATTCTGGAGATAAAGCATATAGATGCGAATTAAAGACTTCAGATCAATAATATTATAAATTTCACCTTTGTCAAATGAAAGTATTATAGGCATGGGTGATTTTTTATTCTATAGGAACTTATAATTAAAATAAAATTTATAGTAGAATTTATGGAGGAATATTTATGATGGATATTAAAAATAATTGTAGTAAGTGTACTGAATTTAAAAATAATGAATGTGATGGAAAAGCAGACGACTGTATGTGTAAAAAATGTCCTAGAAATCTAGGAGAATGCCTTACCATAAAGTATTGCAGGGAAACAGAATCTATTATTTATTAGTTTGGAGAAGAATAAAAGGAGGCAATGAAAATGAATGAGGATTTTGAAAAAAAATTAAGTGAATTTAAAAAGTACTTAAATGAAAGAAGATATTCCAAGTTTATATAAAGATTTAGAAATTGGGGATTTATCAAAAGTATTTAAATGGCTTAAAGAAAATATTCATAAGCATGGAGCTGTATATAAACCAGTAGAGATCATAAGAAGAGTTACTGGTGAAGAGCTTCAGGCTAAATATTTTATAGAATACCTAAATGATAAGTTTAAAAAAATATATAATATCTAGTAAAAAACACGTAAGACTACAAAAAGTTTTACGTGTTTCTATTTATAGCGTATTTTATTAAAATTTATAGAGAAACTATATTATAAAATGATATAAGGTCGGTGTTATAATATGATTTCAAATAGCAGTAAAATGATAGCAGCTCAAAATTGTCTAGATTATGCTCCAAAGTATATTATAAGCCTACTTAGTGTAGCAAGCCTCTCGGAAAGTTGTAATAACTGTCAAAACTATATAAAGGGAAAATGTACTAAGGGATTATTTGATGAAATCATGGAAACAATAAAAAGGAACTAAGCATATTAAGGAGGGATAGTTGTAATGAAAAAAGAAAACTCAGATTTAAACCGCGTTGAAACTACTATGAATGGTACTAGTATAGATAATCCTAAGATAAATAGTAGTGTAAACCAATGTCCACAGCCAAGCAATCAAACAAATATGACTATAGCAACAAACTGTCCGGGATATGAGCCAGTTGTAAGTAGTAGTATGATGAATGGAGAATGTACAGTTAGTTGTAATAGTTGTAGGAACTTCAAAGATAATAAGTGCGTAGTGAATTTATATGATAAAGTTTTAGCTAGAATAGATGATAGTAAGTAAAAAATTAGTATAATTACTTACAGGAGTGGAGATTTATATGAACAAGTCTTCACTCTTTAAAGTCAATACACCAGAATAAAATAAGCTAAAATTTTTTACAATATAAGACTTATAAGTTAAAAAAATAATTTTATTATATAAATATTTATTAAGAAAAATCAAAAATTATAAATTTATATGTAATATAAACTAATATTATTGAAGCTAATTGATAAAGTACATATTTTATATTTAATTGAGAAAATTTTCATAAGATGATATAATAAAAGTATATTAAATTTTGAAAATTACGTTAATACACTAATTGATGCTTATAACAGAATCTAAAGGATATCGTTATTTTTTGATGTATATAAGCTTAAAGAATCGTATAATTAATAAGGTTATATGAAAGAGAATAACGATGCAAATCTTAACCAAGAATGCTTACGGAGAAATGTGCACATTGCAAACGTGTATGGAAAAAGTATTACTTGCGAAGAAGGTTTGCAGCTCCTTTAATTCTGTTTGTATATTGGATATATTTATATTTAAATTTTAGCTTGTGAAAAATTTAAATATACTTAGGACTGTGAATAATTTCGCAGTTTTTTTTATTCTGTAATTAAAGTTAAACTTATTTTAAAATATTAAATATTATTCACTTATGTTATTTTGGTATAATAAATAATGGATTCAATTTAAATATTAATAAATTAGAAGGAGAGTAAATAATGCAACACTTTTTAAGTAGGACCGAAAGAATAATAGGTTCAGAAAATATTGAAAAACTAAAAAATAGTAAAGTAGTAATCTTAGGTGTAGGAGGGGTAGGTGGTTTTGCTACTGAAGCTATTGCAAGAAGTGGTGTAGGAACTATAGTGTTAGTTGATAAGGATGAAGTAGATATTACAAATATAAACAGACAAATAATTGCTACTAACAGTACTATAGGACAATCAAAAGTTGAGGTTATGAAAAGTAGAATTTTAGATATAAATCCTAAATGTAATGTTATAGTTAATAAAGTTTTTATAGATGAAAACAATATTAGTGATCTTATAGATAAAAGTGCAGACTATGTAATAGATGCAATAGATACAATATCATCTAAAATTTCAGTAGCCGTATGGTGTGAGAAAAATAATATAAGACTTATAAGTAGCATGGGAATGGGAAACAAGCTAGATCCTACAAAAATAAAAGTGTCTAATGTATATAAAACTAGTGTCTGTCCATTAGCTAAAGTAATGAGACATGAATTAAAGAAAAAGAATATAAAAAAACTAAAAGTAGTATATTCTGAGGAGCAACCAATAAAACCTAGAATAAGCCCGGAAGAAGCTAATATGAGGAAAAAAGCACCTGGAAGTATTGCATTTGTACCTTCAGTAGGTGGATTAATAATTGCAAGTGAAGTAATAAAAGATATAATTAACGGATAGTTCTTTAAGGTTAATAATATTACTGCTAGTGTGGTTTTATTATTGAGAGGATTGGATTCGATGAGTAAAAACAAAAATATAATAGCAATAATATATATTTTTTTAATGATGTTTTTATCTGCTATGTGCGATAATGTAAGAGGGCCTTTTGTGCCTATAATTAAAAAAGAGTTTTCTATAGATAATAAGGGGATTGCTACAACTTTAATGATATGTTCTATTGGATATATGATCTTTACTTTTGTTGGAGGAATATTGTGTGAAAAGATAGGTCAAAAGAAGGTATTTATTCTAGGATTTATGCTTATGATTCTTGCACCTATAGGATTATACTTTTCTAAAAATTTTGCGATATATTTAATAGAATTATTTTTACTAAATACAGGACAAGCATTCATAGGTATTGCAACTAACACTATAATACCTGTAATAGCTATAGGATTTCAAGCAATACTAATGAATCTAACTCATTTTTCATATGGTCTAGGTGCAACATTAACTCAAAGAGTTGCGGGGGTTATGCTTTATAAAGGTATAACTTGGAGACAAATATATATGTTTATAGCAATAACTTCAATTATTATGTTTATAGGATTTTTATTTGTTAATATTCCACAACCGCATATATCTAAAGAGGATAATAAGATAGATAATAAGGAAATATTAAAAAATAAATTTATATATCTATATATGTTTGCCTTAGGGTTTTATGTAGCTGCAGAAAGTAACACAGGAAATTGGTTTGTAAATTTCATGCACGAATGCTATAAATATAATGAAAATAGGACTTCTATATATGCAGCTTTATTTTTCGGGACATTTACAGTAGGAAGACTATTAGGTGGATTTATAGTTGAAAAAATAGGATATATGAAGAGTGTTCTGCTGTCAGTAGCTTTAGCTGCTATATTATATATGACAGGCTTACTAATTGGAGAAAGAGGCATTGTAATGATTTCAGTCTCAGGAATATTTTTTGCTATCATTTTCCCAACAACGGTTTTAAGTATAAATCAAGTATTTAAGAAGAATACTGCTTATGTTACAGGGTTAGTAATAACTGCAGCGTCATTTATGAGCATGATTATAAACATATTAATAGGAATTTTGAATGATTCTATTGGAACCTACAAAACCTATTATATAATTC
This sequence comes from Clostridium sp. JNZ J1-5, assembly GCF_053901425.1. Lineage (NCBI taxonomy): Bacteria > Bacillati > Bacillota > Clostridia > Eubacteriales > Clostridiaceae > Clostridium > Clostridium sp. JNZ J1-5. Next base: position 2,057,648 of record NZ_CM132773.1, read on the forward strand.
CTTTAAGTTTAACATTAAGTGTAATATTTACATGCTTAATTTACATAAACACTAAAAAAATACCAGATAAAAGTAGGAGAGGGTGAAATGTTTAAAGAAAAAAAAGGGGAAATAAAAATTAACCAAATAAAAGATAAAGAATACATAATTCAAGATAAATTTGGAATTAGCTTGGGAAGAATATTTTTGGTAGAAATTAATCAGGACAATAAATACTGTTGTCTTAGAATAAGTTTTTATAAAAATAATAAAGAACATAGTGGTCTATTAAAAAAAGCATTAGAGTTAGTTGCATCATCTTTATTTAATAATATGAAGTTTTATAAGATAAATGTAATTACTGATGAAGATATAATAGTAAGTCCTTTTGTAGAATTAGGATTTATATTAGAAGGTGTACTTTGGGGAAGCTACATACTTAACAACATAAGAAAAAATGAGTTTATATTTGGTATAGATATAGATGATTTTAAAAAGAATAATAATATTAATATTCTAAGATTAAAAGGCAAAAATATAGAACTTAAGATACTTACTCCAGAAGATGTAGAACAGGTTCTTGACTATTATTTAAGAAATAAGAATTATTTAGAACCATTTGAACCATCTAGGGATAAAGAATTTTATACTCTAGATGGTCAAATACAAGGTCTATCAGAAAGTTATAAACAATTTTTAAATGGTACTAGTGTAAACTTTGGAATATATGAAAACAAAAATTTAATTGGAAAAATTCAGTTAAGTAATATAATAAGAGGAGTATTCCAAAATTCATTTGTTGGCTATTCAATAGATGAAAGAAAACAAGGAAAAGGATATATGAAAGAAGCTTTAAGGCTTGTATTAGATTATGCTTTTGATGATATGGAGTTGCATAGAGTAGAGGCAAGTACATTAGTAGATAATATAAGGTCACAGAGGGTACTAAAGGAATGCGGATTTAAAGAGATAGGGGTTAGTGAAAAGTATTTATATATAAATGGTAAATGGAGAGACCATAAAACATTTTATAGAATAAATAATTAAGGACAGTGATAAAGTCACTGTCTCTTTATTTTATATTATAATTAAATGTATACTGCTCCTGGAGTGTCAGTATATAAAAAAATGAGTAATTAAGAGATATATTGAAATATATGAACTCTATTTTATATAAATGAATAAATACAATATACGACACATTTACTGTTTTGATAATATATTCATTGTCGTCGCTGAGACACAACGCAGTAAATGCTATGTAGTCAAGCTTTCGAAGGTTTACGGGTTTACTGATTACGAGTTTATTCGATAAACTTAAAGAAGTTCTTGACACGGTGATGATAGAATGATATAATGAATAAGTTGTCGAAAGATGACGAAAATTAAAATGGTCTTTGAAAATTAAACAGAATTAAGGTAAAAAGAAATGCCAGTCAATAAATTTGAGTGAGATTAAACTTTTAAATTGAGAGTTTGATCCTGGCTCAGGACGAACGCTGGCGGCGTGCCTAACACATGCAAGTCGAGCGATGAAATTCCTTCGGGAATGGATTAGCGGCGGACGGGTGAGTAACACGTGGGCAACCTGCCTCAAAGTGGGGGATAGCCTCCCGAAAGGGAGATTAATACCGCATAACATTATCTCTTTGCATGAAGAGATAATCAAAGGAGTAATCCGCTTTGAGATGGGCCCGCGGCGCATTAGCTAGTTGGTGAGGTAACGGCTCACCAAGGCGACGATGCGTAGCCGACCTGAGAGGGTGATCGGCCACATTGGAACTGAGATACGGTCCAGACTCCTACGGGAGGCAGCAGTGGGGAATATTGCGCAATGGGGGAAACCCTGACGCAGCAACGCCGCGTGAGTGATGAAGGTCTTCGGATTGTAAAACTCTGTCTTTGGGGACGATAATGACGGTACCCAAGGAGGAAGCCACGGCTAACTACGTGCCAGCAGCCGCGGTAATACGTAGGTGGCAAGCGTTGTCCGGATTTACTGGGCGTAAAGAGTATGTAGGCGGACATTTAAGTCAGATGTGAAATCCCCGGGCTTAACCTGGGAGCTGCATTTGATACTGGGTGTCTAGAGTGTAGGAGAGGAAAGTGGAATTCCTAGTGTAGCGGTGAAATGCGTAGAGATTAGGAAGAACACCAGTGGCGAAGGCGACTTTCTGGACTATAACTGACGCTGAGATACGAAAGCGTGGGGAGCAAACAGGATTAGATACCCTGGTAGTCCACGCCGTAAACGATGAATACTAGGTGTCGGGGGGTACCACCCTCGGTGCCGCAGCAAACGCAATAAGTATTCCGCCTGGGGAGTACGGTCGCAAGATTAAAACTCAAAGGAATTGACGGGGACCCGCACAAGCAGCGGAGCATGTGGTTTAATTCGAAGCAACGCGAAGAACCTTACCTAGACTTGACATCTCCTGAATTACTCGTAACTGAGGAAGTCCCTTCGGGGACAGGAAGACAGGTGGTGCATGGTTGTCGTCAGCTCGTGTCGTGAGATGTTGGGTTAAGTCCCGCAACGAGCGCAACCCCTATTGTTAGTTGCTACCATTAAGTTGAGCACTCTAGCGAGACTGCCTGGGTTAACCAGGAGGAAGGTGGGGATGACGTCAAATCATCATGCCCCTTATGTCTAGGGCTACACACGTGCTACAATGGCCGGTACAATGAGATGCAATCCCGCGAGGGGGAGCTAAACTTATAAAACCGGTCCCAGTTCGGATTGTAGGCTGAAACTCGCCTACATGAAGTTGGAGTTGCTAGTAATCGCGAATCAGCATGTCGCGGTGAATACGTTCCCGGGTCTTGTACACACCGCCCGTCACACCATGAGAGCCGGTAACACCCGAAGCCCGTGAGGTAACCGTAAGGAGCCAGCGGTCGAAGGTGGGATTGGTGATTGGGGTGAAGTCGTAACAAGGTAGCCGTAGGAGAACCTGCGGCTGGATCACCTCCTTTCTAGGGAGAAATGAAAGCACTGCTTTCATAGACTGGTTCTTAATTCTGTTTAATTTTGAGAGACTATAAGTTTCTCTAAGGACGTTGAACACTAACGTGTTTAGCGATTTGTTCTTTGAAAATTGCACAGTGAATATAAAGATTAAACCTAGAACTAAGTAAAACTTAGTAATAAGCTGAATTAAGTATATTAAATATACTAAAAAGATCAAGCTACAAAGGGCGCACGGTGAATGCCCTGGCACTAGGAGCCGATGAAGGACGTGATAAGCTGCGATAAGCTGCGGGTAGGCGCAAATAGCCTGTGATCCGCAGATTTCCGAATGGGGAAACCCATCTAGCTAACGCTAGATACTATGTACTGAATTCATAGGTGCATAGAGGAACACCTGGGGAACTGAAACATCTAAGTACCCAGAGGAAGAGAAAGAAAAATCGATTCCCTCAGTAGCGGCGAGCGAAAGGGGAAGAGCCCAAACCAGAAACTTTGTTTCTGGGGTTGAGGATAGATCATAACGCCAAAGTTTCTTTAGCCGAATAGAACTGGAAAGTTCAGCCGTAGAGGGTAATAGCCCTGTAGGTAAAAAGGAAATGAGGCAAGATCTAATCCAGAGTACCACGAGACACGTGAAACCTTGTGGGAAGCAGGGAGGACCATCTCCCAAGGCTAAATACTACCTAGTGACCGATAGTGGAGAAGTACCGTGAGGGAAAGGTGAAAAGAACCCCGGGAGGGGAGTGAAATAGAATCTGAAACCGTGTGCCTACAATCGGTCGGAGCACGTTAATGTGTGACGGCGTACTTTTTGTAGAACGGGCCAGCGAGTTACGATATGTAGCAAGGTTAAGCACTTATGGTGCGGAGCCGAAGGGAAACCGAGTCTGAATAGGGCAACTAGTTGCATATCGTAGACCCGAAACCGGGTGACCTATCCATGGCCAGGATGAAGCGAAAGTAAAATTTCGTGGAGGTCCGAACCACGTTGGTGTTGAAAAACCATGGGATGAGCTGTGGATAGCGGAGAAATTCCAATCGAACTCGGAGATAGCTGGTTCTCCTCGAAATAGCTTTAGGGCTAGCGTCGGGTAATAAGTAGTGGAGGTAGAGCACTGAATGGGCTAGGGGCTGACAACAGTTACTGAACCCTATCAAACTCCGAATGCCATATACTCGTACCCCGGCAGTCAGACTACGAATGATAAGATCCGTGGTCAAAAGGGAAACAGCCCAGACCATCAGCTAAGGTCCCAAAGTGTAAGTTAAGTGGTAAAGGATGTGGGATTTCTAAGACAACTAGGATGTTGGCTTAGAAGCAGCCACTCATTGAAAGAGTGCGTAATAGCTCACTAGTCGAGAGATCCTGCGCCGAAGATGTAACGGGGCTCAAACTTACCACCGAAGCTATGGATGTGTCTAACGACACGTGGTAGAGGAGCTTTCTGTACAGGTTGAAGCCATACCGTAAGGAGTGGTGGACAGTGCAGAAGTGAGAATGCTGGCATAAGTAGCGAAAAACAGGTGAGAATCCTGTTGGCCGAATATCTAAGGTTTCCTGGGGAAGGCTCGTCCTCCCAGGGTTAGTCGGGACCTAAGCCGAGGCCGAAAGGCGTAGGCGATGGACAACTGGTTGATATTCCAGTACCACCAAAATGCGTTTGACAAATGGGATGACGCAGGAGGATAGGATGTGCGCACTATTGGATGTGCGTCTAAGCACTTAGGGTGTTGAGTAGGCAAATCCGCTCAACTGAGCCTGAGGTGTGATGGGGAGCCTATTTTGGCGAAGTATCTGATTCCACGCTGCCAAGAAAAGTCTCTATGGAGCAAATTGGTGCCCGTACCGCAAACCGACACAGGTAGATGAGGAGAGAATCCTAAGGCCGTCGGAAGAATTGCTGCTAAGGAACTCGGCAAATTAACCCCGTAAGTTCGCGAGAAGGGGTGCCTGCGAGAGCAGGCCGCAGTGAACAGGCCCAAGCAACTGTTTATCAAAAACACAGGTCTCTGCTAAAGCGTAAGCTGATGTATAGGGGCTGACGCCTGCCCGGTGCTGGAAGGTTAAGGGGAATGCTTAGCGCAAGCGAAGGTGTGAACTTAAGCCCCAGTAAACGGCGGCCGTAACTATAACGGTCCTAAGGTAGCGAAATTCCTTGTCGGGTAAGTTCCGACCCGCACGAATGGCGTAATGATTTGGGCACTGTCTCGGCAGCAAATCCGGTGAAATTGAAGTGCAAGTGAAGATGCTTGCTACCCGCGGTTGGACGGAAAGACCCCGTAGAGCTTTACTGTAGCTTAGCATTGAATTTCGGTATTGTCTGTACAGGATAGGTGGGAGACTTAGAAGCGAGAGCGTCAGCTTTCGTGGAGTCGTCCTTGGGATACCACCCTGATAGTACTGGAATTCTAACTGGCGGCCATGAATCTGGTCACAGGACATTGCTAGGTGGGCAGTTTGACTGGGGCGGTCGCCTCCTAAAAGGTAACGGAGGCGCCCAAAGGTTCCCTCAGCGCGGTCGGAAATCGCGCGTAGAGTGTAAAGGCAGAAGGGAGCCTGACTGCGACACATACAGGTGGAGCAGGGACGAAAGTCGGGCTTAGTGATCCGGTGGTTCTGTATGGAAGGGCCATCGCTCAACGGATAAAAGCTACCTCGGGGATAACAGGCTGATCTCCCCCAAGAGTCCACATCGACGGGGAGGTTTGGCACCTCGATGTCGGCTCGTCGCATCCTGGGGCTGTAGTCGGTCCCAAGGGTTGGGCTGTTCGCCCATTAAAGCGGCACGCGAGCTGGGTTCAGAACGTCGTGAGACAGTTCGGTCCCTATCCGCCGTGGGCGTAGGAAATTTGAGAGGAGCTGTCCTTAGTACGAGAGGACCGGGATGGACTGACCTCTGGTGCACCAGTTGTTCCGCCAGGAGCACAGCTGGGTAGCTATGTCGGGAAGGGATAAACGCTGAAAGCATCTAAGCGTGAAGCCCACCTCAAGATTAGATTTCCCATAGCGTAAGCTAGTAAGATCCCTGGAAGACTACCAGGTTGATAGGTCAGAGGTGTAAGTGCAGCAATGCATTAAGCTGACTGATACTAATAGATCGAGGGCTTGATCAAATATTAATTCACTGTGCAATTTTGAGAGAACAATCTCTCTAAGGAAACTCCTCAGCGTAGCTGATGAGTACTGATTTGTTACCAAAATCGAAGATTTTGACAAATCATGCATCTGGTTATTATGGCTTGAAGGTAACACCCGTACCCATTCCGAACACGAAGGTTAAGCTTCAAAGCGCCGATGGTACTGCACTGGAGACGGTGTGGAAGAGTAGGTCGTAGCCAGGTAATATGATTCACTAGCTCAGTCGGTAGAGCACTTGACTTTTAATCAAGTTGTCCGGGGTTCGATTCCCCGGTGGATCACCAAAACGCATCTCGTAAATGAGATGCGTTTTTGCTTTATATTAATTTACATATTGTTTTCTTGAGTAAATTCTCAAAGTTTATTAAAATATATAGTATGAATAGAGCCAGTAGTTTCAGATGTAGTTTTTGTCATTATGAAATTTATGGGCTGCTAATTAGATTGCCTAACGTTAGGGGTATAATACTTAATGTTAGGCATTATTGATTGATATGGAGGTATTAAAATGGATGGAGCTCAAGAGGTTTTTCAAGATGCTGTTGAAAAAGTTTCATTATTAAGTGGTAGAATAAATGAAAATACATTAAGATACATAGGTTACGGTATAGTGATATTTTTTGTATTTATGATTTTAAGAAAAATATTTACTAAGTATATTTTAAAAGTCTTAGTTAAGATAACAGAAAAAACTAAAACTAATATTGATACAAAAATATTGGAGGCTTTTCAAGGGCCCATTAGGTCACTTTTTGTAGTAGCTGGAGTTTACTTTGCAATATTATTTATTGGAGGCGGATTTTCGTATAATCTTTTAAAGAGTGTATTTTTAAAGCACTTATTAAACTCATCAGTAGCTATATTAATAATATGGGGTTGCTACAATCTAACAACAGAACACTCTTTATTATATGAAGAATTATCTAATAGGTTTAATATTAAACTAGATAAAATAGTTTTCCCGTTTTTATCTAAAATATTAAGGGTTACAATTATTGTACTAGGAGTAAGCATTGTATTAGATGAGTGGGGATATAATGTAAGTGGATTTGTAGCAGGACTTGGAATTGGGGGTGTAGCTTTCGCATTTGCAGCAAAAGATGCTCTTGCAAATATTTTTGGTGGATTAATTATTATATTAGATAAACCGTTCTCCATTGGAGACTATATAAAGACATCTAATGTTGAGGGAATAGTAGAAGATATAAACTTTAGAAGTACCAAAATAAGAGCTATAGATAAGGGACTAGTTACAGAACCTAACTCAACGCTATCTAATTCTACAATTGTCAATTGGACAAAAAGAGATACCAGAAGAATAGCATTTAATATAGGAGTAACCTATGAAACATCTAAAGAACAATTACAAAACTGCATAAAAGAAATTAAAGATATGCTTTCTAAAGATGAAAATATATTAGATGACAGTATAATAGTTAATTTTGATAAGTTTGGTGCTAGTAGTCTAGATATATCTATATATTGTTTTACCAATACTGCAGAATGGGCTAAGTATTTACAGATAAAAGAAGATATAAACTTTAAGATTATGGATATATTAGAAAAGGAAAAAGTCTGTATTGCATTTCCAAGTAGTAGCGTATATTTTGAAACACCTCTGATTAAGGAAAGTAGAAAGAACTCTCTAGAATAAAGTTTTACTTCGTGCTAAGCTATTATAGTAGAATTAGTTTAGCATACATACAGGATTTTGGGAGGATAAACATGAAAAAATTTAAAATGATTGCTTTATGCATGTCTATATCATTTTTACTTTCAGCTTGTGGAAATAATAACTCAGTTAGTAAAGATGTTAATTCAGTAGCTACACCTAAGACTGATAAATTATCAAATTCTAAAAATAATAGCTTAGAAAAAAAACCTGAGGAAAGTAAAAAAGAAGATAAACAAAAAAATACAGATAATTTAAAAAGTAATGAACAAAATACAAAAAAAGATAATATAAAATTAGCAAAATCAAATATAAATTCAACTTCAAAAAATAGCGTTATATCTAAGGCATATTATAGACTAACTAATAAAATAATAGTAATAGATCCAGGGCATGCAAGCAGAGCTGATCTTGCAAAAGAACCTGTAGCACCTAAATCTTCCACCCTAAAATATAAACAGACAGGTGGTGCTGATGGAGTTGTTACAAAAACACCAGAATACAAAGTAAATATGCAGGTAGCATTAAAGCTGAAAAATTACTTAGAACAAAGTGGTTTCACTGTTATAATGACAAAGAAAGATACTACTAATACTATGAGTAATATAGAAAGAGCAAAGATTGGAAATGAGGCTAATGCTTCTCTTGTTATAAGAATACATGCAGATTCCTCTGATAACAAATCAGCAAATGGTTTATCTGTTCTTGTACCTTCTAACAATGAAAATACTAAAAACTTTTATAAGCAAAGCAAATCATATGGACAAGTTATATTAGATACAATAATAAATGAAGTTGGTATGAAGAGTAGAGGGGTAGTAGAAAGAGATGACATGACAGGCTTTAATTGGTCTACTGTACCAGTAGTTTTAGTTGAAATGGGATTTTTGTCTAATCCTCAAGAGGACAAAAAATTAAGCGATAGTGAATATCAAGATAAAATTGCAAGGTCTATTTCTAAGGGAGTAACCTTACTTCAAAAATAATATATAATTATTTATTAAAATATTTATAGTTAAAATTTAATTTTATGTCCGATTAATTTTATAAAATTTATATGTTTAATAAAATTAAGAAAACCGCGTGTAATTCAGGGGGGAGTTAGCTACGCGGCTTTCTTTTTTTATTTAGTTTTCATTTACATTATGTTCATATAGAAAGAAAATATACATCTATAAGTAAATAATTGTTATGATTTTTGGAATAATTTAAAGATGAAAGTTTAAGAGGTATTTTATATGAGATTTTCATAAGATATTGCCACCTTGTGAGAGGTATAAGTTAACTGTATAATTACTAATATAGCTTATTATGTAACAGGAGGTAGTTATGGACAATAAGGATTTACTAAGAAAATTATGTTTAGCACATGCACCAAGTGGAAGGGAATATATGATTTATCCAATGATAAAAGAAGTTTTTGATCCTTTTGGAGATATATACATAGATCATATGAATAATATAATTATACATAAAAAAGGCAAAGGAATAGGCAGCATAATGATAATGGCACATGCTGATGAGATATTTTTAATAATTACAGAGATATGTGAAGGTGGATTTATCAAATTTAAAGGTGTTGGAATAGATCCAAAGGCTTTAATTTCTCAAGAAGTTGTTATTCATGGAAGGGAGGATATTTCTGGGGTTATAGGAATTAGAACTTCTTATTTGGCTACTGATAATGAAAAAGATGAAGTACTGGTGATAGATAGTCTTTTCATTGATACGGGATATAGCACTGAAAAATTAAAAGAAATAGTTAAAATAGGAGACTTTGTAACTATTAAAGGTAAGTTTATAGAGTTATTAAATAACAATGTGTCATGTAAAACTACAGATAATAGAGCAGGAATAGTAGCAATGTATGAATGTGCAAAGGAGTTGCAGTGTGTTCAGCATGATTTAGATGTATATTTTGTTTGCTCTTGCCAAGAAGAAGTGGGGCATAGAGGGGCGAAGATGGCTAGTTATAATTTAAAACCTGATATAGGTATTGCTATAGATACGACTTTTGATAGTGGTCCAATGGGAGATAGTGATAAAGAAAATATTTTAGGAAATGGACCAGTCATATGTATTGGGCCTAATCTACATACTAAGTTAAATGAGAGAGTTATGGAAATAGGCAGAAAATATAAAATCCCCTATGGAGCAGAAGTGGAACCAGGAAACACTGGAACTGATGCTTGGGATATACAAATTACAGGAGGGGGAATACCATCTTTATTACTGTCTATTCCAATAAAGTATATGCATACAAGAGTAGAGATGGTTAACATGGATGATATAAAAAATACAGGAAGAATATTAGCTAAATTTATAGAAAATTTAAAATACGAAGAGTTGGAGGAAACTTTATGCTTCTAGAAAAGTTATGTAATGCAAAGGCTCCTTCTGCTTATGAAGGTGAAGTAAGAAATATAATTAAAAATCAAATTAAAGACTATGTGGATGATATTAAAGTAGATAGAATGGGAAATATTATAGCACATAAAAAAGGCAATGGTAAAAAAATTGCAGTAAATGCTAATATGGATGAAATAGGATTAATTATAACAGGATATAATCAGGATGGAACTCTAAAATTTGCACCCCTTGGTATAGTAGATAATAAAGCGTTACCTTGTAGAGATGTAACTATAGGTAAGAATAGTATTCCAGGAATAATAGGATTAAAACCTATACATTTACAAGAAAAAGAAGAAAGAGAAAAAAGCTATAAGCTAAGAGATTTATGTATAGATATTGGTGCAAAATCTAAGGAAGAAGCAAAGCAAAATGTTTTTATAGGTGAATATGTGACTTTTAATACAATGTTTGAAAAGTTTGGAGATAACCTTATAAAAGGCAAGGCATTGTGCAATAGAATAGGTTGCAGCATTTTAGTAGAGCTTTTAAAGGATAATTTTGATTGCGACTTTTATGGAATTTTTAATGTTCAGGGAGAAATTCAGGCTAGAGGAGCTTATGCATCAGCATACAATATTAAACCGGATATAGGAATAATTATTGAAAGAACTATATGCAATGATATGCCTGGTGTAGAAGAAAATATGCAAGCTGCAAAGTTAGGCAGTGGCCCTGTAATAGCTATAATGAACCAAACAACTATATATAACGCAGATATAATTGAGGAAGTAAAAGAGATTGCTTGGGAAAAAAGCATACCTTACCAGATAAAGGGATCTGCAGTAGGATTAAACGGTGCAGGTTCTTATGTAATGGCTGGCTCCAGTGCCAAGATTATAACTGTATCTGTACCATGTAGATATGTTCACACATCAATATCAGTATGCAGTATAAAAGATTATGAAAATACTTTAAAATTATTAAAGGAATATGTATGTTCATTATAAGGATGGATGGTGATTTTTTTGGAAAAGTGGCAAAGCTTATTTATGATAGGAAGTGGAATTTACCTATTAATAGTAGGGTTTTTTATATTTAACAGAAAAAGTGTGTCTATGAGTAGAGTTACTGGGATTTACAATATTGTTATTGGTATTTTATCCTTAATAGGGGGAATTGCTACCAAGCTTATAGTTAATGCAGGAAGTACAATATTTTCGATTTTTGTAGGTGTGCTAATGGTTTCTTTTATAGTTTTTGGGGTTTTAAGACTATTTGAAAGAAAATCCAGATAAATAAAGTCTAATAAAATCATTATGATACTATTTATTGTATAAACAGAGTTCTTGGCTTCAGAGGGAGTTTTTACTCCCTTAAATTAATGAGAGGATGAAGTGTTTTGGATAAACTAATAGAGCGGTTATTAAATTCCTTTGGAGTAAGCGGCAGAGAAAGTAGCATAAAAAATATAATAAAAAGCGAAATAGAAGCTATTAAAATTAGTAAAAAACTAAATATGGAAGTTAAAGAAGATGCGGTAGGAAACATCATTATAAGATTAGGTAATGGAAGAGAAAAGTTTATGATTTGCACCCATGTAGATAATGGGGGAATTTTAGCTACCATGATAGAAAATAACGGATTTATAAGAGCTTATCCCATAGGAAACATTAAACCAGAAAAGTTAGTTAGAACCCTTGTAAAATTTGAAAATGGTGTTCTAGGCAGAATAGATAGTGCAAAAGATAAGCCATCAAAGGATGATTTATTTATAGATCTTGGAGTTACTAGTAAAGAGGTTGCTACAAACCAAATAAAAGAAGGGGATGTAGCTGAGGTTGTAGGTTATATAATGAACAGCAATGGAAGAGTAATGGCACCTAATTTACATAGTAGATTGGCATGTTACATAGTACTTGAAGTTATTAAGAAAATCAATGATTTTGATAATCTAGATAAAGAAATGTATTTTGTTTTTTCAACTCAGATGGAAACTGGATTTAAAGGAGCAATAGCAGCAGCATATGAAATAAAACCAAATGCAGCAATAGTATTAGATGCTCTAGAGTCAGAAGATTTTATTGGGGGAAAAGGGGCTATAAAACTTGATAAGGGACCTATAGTTTCTATTTTTGATAAAAGCTTAGTAATACATCATGAAGTTAGGGAAATTATAGAGAATGCAGCACAAAGAGCTAATGTTAACATTCAATACAGTATAGGCACTGAAAAAAATGAAGGTGGAGTTATACATAAAGAAGTTGGAGGAATTAAAACAGGAATGATAGGAGTTCCATGTAGATATATGTATACTCAAGAAGAGATGATATCATTAAAAGATGTTAATAGTACCATAGATTTAATATATTCAATAGTTAATAGTAGGGAAATTTAATAATTTTAAAACTGAAGGATAATAAATATAGCAGTAGAATACAAAAAAGAAGCACTGAAAACTACATTGTTTTCAATGCTTCTTTTAGCTTAATCCAATCTTTTTCATATGTGCTTTTAAAAGATTCATTCCTATTATAAGTTAGTGAAGAAGGATGATACATTGGGAATATATATCTGTTTAGTTCTTTGTTAAAATAAACTTCTCCATGACATTCTCCTATACTACTAAAGTTAGTAAGTCTTTTTAAAGGAACATTTCCTAAGGTTACTATTATTTTAGGATTAACAAGCGAGATTTCCTCGTCTAAAATTTCTCTAAAAAGATTAACTTCGGATATTTTAGGAGGCCTGTTGCTTACAGTCACTCTACCATTTTTACCAATTTTCTTTTTTATAGGGCGGAAGAAGCAAGTATTAGTTATTCTAACCATATTACGATTTAAACCTATTGAATTTAAATAACCTTCAAAGGTTTCACCAGCCATCCCAACAAAAGGTTTTCCTTGTTCCACTTCTGTCTTGCCAGGAGCTTCTCCAACAAATAAAATGTCACAAGGAATAGGCCCATCTCCTGTAATCCATCCTCCGATTTCATCAGAGTTATATTCTTCAGCTATTTTCTTTATTCTCAATTTAAGATTTTCTAAAGTTTCCATATTAAAACCTCCTTTAATACAATAGATTAAAGTTTAAAAATAATAATTATAAAATAATTTATTGTAATAAAGATATTATATACTTTTTTCTATTATATTAAAACATAACTTTTAAGAAATGTACCCGTACACTAGTTTAAAGTTTTTTATTGGTGTTATAATATTTACTGAATTTATTAGATAACTAAAATATTAAATATTTATCTTATAGAAATGGTGGCGATTGATATGAAGGTTCCTTTTATTATGACTCCTGGTCCAACTCAAGTCAGAGAAAATGTTAGACTAGCTAGAGCAATGGAGACAACTAATCCAGACTTAGATATTCAGTTTTATGATTTTTATAAAGATACTTGTGAAAAGATAGGAGAATTCTTAAAGACAAAAAACCAGGTTAGAATTTTAAGTGGAGAAGGGATACTAGGACTTGAGGCAGCTTGTGCGTCTATTACTGAAAAAGGTGATAGAGTGTTAGTATTAGATAATGGAATATTTGGAGAAGGGTTTGCAGACTTTGTTAAGATGTATGGTGGAGAGCCAATATTTTTTAAAGCAGATAGAAGAGAAGCTATAGATATTGATGAATTAAAAAGTTTTCTAAATAAGGACAGTAATTTTAAATATGCTACTATTGTTCATTGTGATACTCCATCAGGAATGTTAAATCCTGTAGAAGAGATTTGTCCACTATTAAAAGAAAATGGAATCCTTACAGTAGTTGATAGTGTATCTGCCATGGGAGGAGAAGAACTTAAAGTAGATGATTGGAATATTGATATAGCTTTAGGAGGATCTCAAAAGTGTCTATCTGCGCCAGCTGGACTTACATTTTTGAGCATTAGTGAAGAGGCATTTAAGATTATGGAGAGCAGAAAAACTCCTATAGCTTCATTTTATTGTAATTTGTTAGTTTGGAAGGATTATTATGAGAAGAAATGGTGTCCATATACCCCGCCAATAAGCGATATTATAGGATTAAGACAGGCGGTTGAAAATCTTTTAGAAGATAAAGATATTTTAAAAAGGCATAGAAATATAGGAAGATCACTAAGAGAAGCTGTGAAATTAGCAGGATTAAAGTTATATACTAGAAATGGATACTCAAATACAGTCACAGTAATAGAAGTTCCAGAGGGTATAGAAAGCAAAGATTTAATTAATTACATTTTAAAAGAATATAATGTTCTAGTAGCGGGTTCTTTTGGATTTTTAGAAGGAAAAGTTATAAGAATAGGTAACATGGGTGAAAATGCCAGAGAAGAAAAAATAATATACACTTTAAATGCACTTCAAAGATCATTTCAACATTTTGGCATTAAATTAAATGTAGATATGGTTGAAACTTTTATAAAAAACTTAAAGAATTAAATAGTTATATTTTGAAGTAATGATATTAAGGTTTAATTATATTAAATTTTATAGAAGTCTATAGACAATATTTAAATCTTATACTTAAGCACTATATATTTTTTATGATATAATATTTGTACTTACAAAAATGCTAAAAGTTACAAAAGGAGAAGTATATATGCAGAGGTATACAGACTTTGAAACTATAGAAAAAGAAATAGGAGATCGTTTTAAAGAAGGTCCGCCTAATTGTTTTGATGTAATGAGACCAAGGCTTGTAGAATATTTAAAAGGGAAAAAACTAACAGTGGCTTTCCCGGTCTTAGAACAGTACTTAAATCCTGCTAAAAGAATGCAGGGTGGATTTATAACTGCTGCATTTGATAATGTTTTTGGATCTTTATGTATTTATGAAACAAATGGATCGCCAGTAGCTACCATAGATATAAGTACTACTTTTTTAAGACCAATATTTTTAGACGAAGCACTTATAATTACTGCCTTCATAAAGTCAAAAGGTAAAACATTAGTCCATATGTGTGGAGAAGCAAAGAATAGGGAAGGAAAACTAATCGCAACAAGTACTACTAACTTAATACTTTTAGATAATAAAAATAAATAATATAGCCAAGCAGACGTAAAGATATTTAATACTTTACGTCTTTAACTTTTTTGAAAAGTTTTAGGAATAAGTTGACAAAATGTGTATTAGTGTATTATACTTATAGTACACTAATACAACGAGACAATTAGAAGAGATAACAATGCAGCAACAACTATGGAGGTGTGATATGGATATAGTTTTTGATGACAAAACGCCTATATACATTCAGATAATGAACATCATAAAAAAGCAAATTATTTTAAAAGAATTAAAGGGAGGAGATAAATTGGCTTCCGTAAGAGATTTATCGTCAGAATTTAAAGTTAATCCAAATACAATTCAAAGAGCGTATAAAGAGCTTGAAAGAGAAGGATTGGCATATACTCAAAGAGGAATGGGGACTTTTGTAACGGATGATGAGAATATACTGTATAAGTTAAAGACGGATACTGCAAGAGATGTAATGGACGCATTTATCGAAGGAATGAAACACTTAGGATTTAATGGTGATGAGATAGTAGATATGGTATGTAAAAAGTTAAAAGAGGAGGAATAAAGATGAGCGCAATATTAGAAGCTAAAAACTTATCTAAAAGTTATTTTAATAAAAAAGCTTTAAATGATATTAATTTATCTATAGAAAAAGGAGAGGTATTAGGATTTCTAGGACCTAATGGAAGCGGAAAGACAACCTTTATAAAAATCGCTGCAGGAATCTTAAGACAATCAAATGGAGAAATATTGATTAATGGAATTAAGCCTGGAGTAGAGACTAAAAAACTAGTTTCATATTTACCTGACAGAAATTATTTATATAAGTGGATGAAGATAAAAGATGCAATAGAATTCTTTAATGATTTTTATGAAGATTTTAATATTAAAAGATGTAAGGAATTATTAGACTTTATGAAACTAGAAGAAGATTATAAAATAACTTCACTATCAAAAGGTATGATGGAAAAGTTAAACCTTACTCTAGTGTTATCAAGAAAAGCTAAATTATATATTTTAGATGAGCCTTTAGCTGGAGTTGACCCTGTAGCAAGAGAAAAGATTTTAGATGCTATTATTCAAAATTATAATGAAGACAGTTCAATGATTATAACAACACATCTTGTAAAAGATATCGAGAGAGTGTTTGATAATATAGCCTTTATAAAAGATGGAACCATAGTTCTCTCTGGAAATGCTGAAGATCTAAGATGTGAGAGAGGTAAATCAATTGATGAATTATTTAGGGAGGTATTTGAATAATGGGAAAGCTAATTAAATATGAACTTAAAGGTAACTATAAATTGTTTGGAGGGGTATTTGGTATAGTTATTCTATTAAATATTTTGCTATTTACAAGAATAAATAAATGGAGTAATCCAGCAATAATTGCTCTTTTTTCTGTAGTTGCTGTTGCCCTTTTCGTAACTGCTTTAGTTTTTGTAGTAAATTCTTTTAGAAATGAATTATACGAAGATAGAGGATATCTCACATTCACTTTACCTATTGGTGGGAAAAAGATATTAGCTTCAAAGCTTATAACAGGAGCAATTTGGTTTGCTATAGCAGGAACCATAACTTTAGTATCAATTAAGATTTTATTAGGTAGTATATTTGATATAAATGTGATGCAACAGCTTAATGTATATATTAATACAAAAGCAATGTTTCTCATAGGAACGTTGTTTGGTATAGTCAATTTAATAATGTTACTTTTACTGATATATTTTTCTATAACTTTGACTAGAGTTGCACTAAAAAGGAAGAGAATGAGTAAATTTTTAGGCTTTATTACATTCATATTATTGAATATGGGTATATACTATATAGAATATAGACTAATGAAGATATTTCCTCAAACAATTAGCTTTCAGCTAGATTTTCTTCAAAATGCTCAAGATAAAATAGGAAGCTTAAGTTTAGACGGCCAATCAATGATATCTATTAATAACTCACTTTTAAATATAAATATAGCATCTACTATCTATAATATTATAGTTTATATAGGCTTATTTATATCAACTGGATATCTTATGGACAATAAAATAGATATATAGATTTATATAATAAAAAAGGGGCGTGTTACAGTGTCATTGAAAAAAGGTATAGTATCGGTATTACTAACTTTAGGACTTTTAGGGGTGACAGGTTGTGCTATAACAATAAATGGACCAGTAAGTACAAAAGATAAGAAAATTACAGTAGATAAAAAAGTTATAGAACTAGAGGGTGTAAAAAAAGCAAATATAAAGCTTAGCATGGGGGTTGGAGACTTAATAATAGATAAAAACACAGATAAGTTGATGGAAGGAGAATTTTCATATAGAGACCCAGAGTGGAAACCAGAAGTTGACTATAAAGTGAATGGAAATGAAGGAGAGCTTAAGATAAATCAGCCACACACACAAGATGTTAATGTTAAGATGGGTAAAAATGATTATAAGTGGAATTTAATGATAAACAAGCATATACCTATGAACATGGATGTTGAGCTGGGAGTAGGAAAGGGAGATATAAATCTTAAAGAAGTTAATATAAAGAATTTAAATATAAAAACTGGCGTTGGAGATATAGTTATTGATCTTACAGGAGATTATAAGGAAGATGTAAATTTAACTATTGAAGGAGGAGTAGGAAATACAATTGTTTATTTACCTAAAAATATAGGAGTAAAAGTTAAAGCTGAAAGAGGCATAGGAGCAATTAAGACTAATGAATTAAAAAAAGAGGATGATTTCTATGTAAATGACAGCTATAAGAAAACAAAAAACAATATTAATGTAGATATAGAAACTGGGGTTGGACGTATTGAATTTAAGCTAAAATAAAAATATATTAAAGAGATTAATAATTTAAAATATAGAATAGTTGGCTTTAATCTAATACTAAAGTGATTGTAGAAAAAGAATACAATCACTTTATTTTATTTTAAGATTTGTTTTAAACGAATGTTTAGCTGCAATAGGTATACTAAATTTAGAATTATTTTCGATATTATAGGTGACCAGCAGTCTCTTAAAACATAGTGTTGTTATTTAAAAAGATAGCTTCGTTCATAGCAAAGTTTTTATATGTTAAAATAATAAAAAGTATATATGATGATAGATAGTAATATTAATTAATGTGGTAATAATTCTAAAAATAGATTATAAGTTATTGCAAGGAGGGGTATGGTGATTAGAGTATTTATTAATAAAAATAAAGAGATAAGAACAGTATTTAAAATAAGTTTATTTGCTATTATATATATAATTTTAAGTGGATTTATGGGACAAATACTTCTAGCTATAGTGCAAAGAGTTATAGGTAACAATAGTCTAGCTAATCCAAAACAGATTTATAAAGAAGCACAAAAATACTTATACAATACTCAAATTGGAATGTTTATGCTTCAACTTATGGGATTAATTGCTTTAATATTAACTATATTCATACTGCTAAGGTTTATAGAAAATAAAAGATTTAAGGATATAGGATTTAATTCAATTAGAGAACATTCTAAAGAATTGAAATGGGGACTTATATTAGGTGCAGTATCTATGGCAGCTATTTTTACAATATTACTATGCACAGGAAACGTCACTTTGAAGAATTCAATTACTAGTCCTAATTTTACAACTAATGCGCTATGGGGAATAGTATTATTTATAATAGTAGCTATTAATGAAGAGATTATGTGTAGGGGATATATACAGACAACATTAAGCCAAATAGGTTCAGAATGGGTTGCAGCAATCGCTACTTCAGGAATATTTGCAATATTACATTTAGGGAATCCCAATGTAAAAAGTACTGGATTAATAAATATATTTTTAGTGGGGATGCTGTTTTCCTATATGTATATTAAAACTAAAAGTCTTTGGATGCCTATAGGATATCACTTCACTTGGAATTATTTCCAGGGCAATGTATTTGGATTTCCTGTTAGTGGAACAACTCAATCTAAGGGAATATACAATATTAATAAAGTTAAAGAAAATATTCTAACTGGTGGAAAGTTTGGGCCTGAGGCGGGGATTCTAGCTACTATAGTTATAGTAGTAGGGATTATTATAGTTTGGATTTTAACTTCTAATAGAAGAAGTAATAATTAATGTAGATTCTAATATTTTTATAAAGAAAAAGTTATTTTTACTAAAGAAATAAGTACTCAAGGAGTAGGAGAAAGCTAGTGAACAATAGATTTGAACATATACTTTGCCTGGAGTATCTATATGCGAAAAATATAGAAACAAGCAAAAAATAAGAGTATTATAAGTATAAATTAGTTTAAACGATGAAGTAGTTTAGAATATATATATGTTATTCTGATAAGATATGTCTTGTCGTTGCGAGAGCGCGGCAGCATAAAATTAGAAATCAGCAATAAAAAAGTTGTTGACATGAAAAATTTTGTGTGATAGAATGATAAAGCCGTCAAGAGATGGCGATAAAAAATGGTCTTTGAAAATTAAACAGAATTAAGGTAAAAAGAAATGCCAGTCAATAAATTTGAGTAAGATTAAACTTTTAAATTGAGAGTTTGATCCTGGCTCAGGACGAACGCTGGCGGCGTGCCTAACACATGCAAGTCGAGCGATGAAATTCCTTCGGGAATGGATTAGCGGCGGACGGGTGAGTAACACGTGGGCAACCTGCCTCAAAGTGGGGGATAGCCTCCCGAAAGGGAGATTAATACCGCATAACATTATCTCTTTGCATGAAGAGATAATCAAAGGAGTAATCCGCTTTGAGATGGGCCCGCGGCGCATTAGCTAGTTGGTGAGGTAACGGCTCACCAAGGCGACGATGCGTAGCCGACCTGAGAGGGTGATCGGCCACATTGGAACTGAGATACGGTCCAGACTCCTACGGGAGGCAGCAGTGGGGAATATTGCGCAATGGGGGAAACCCTGACGCAGCAACGCCGCGTGAGTGATGAAGGTCTTCGGATTGTAAAACTCTGTCTTTGGGGACGATAATGACGGTACCCAAGGAGGAAGCCACGGCTAACTACGTGCCAGCAGCCGCGGTAATACGTAGGTGGCAAGCGTTGTCCGGATTTACTGGGCGTAAAGAGTATGTAGGCGGACATTTAAGTCAGATGTGAAATCCCCGGGCTTAACCTGGGAGCTGCATTTGATACTGGGTGTCTAGAGTGTAGGAGAGGAAAGTGGAATTCCTAGTGTAGCGGTGAAATGCGTAGAGATTAGGAAGAACACCAGTGGCG
The DNA here is from genome assembly GCF_053901425.1 of Clostridium sp. JNZ J1-5. Lineage (NCBI taxonomy): Bacteria > Bacillati > Bacillota > Clostridia > Eubacteriales > Clostridiaceae > Clostridium > Clostridium sp. JNZ J1-5. The sequence continues at coordinate 2,077,968 of NZ_CM132773.1, forward strand.
AAGGCGACTTTCTGGACTATAACTGACGCTGAGATACGAAAGCGTGGGGAGCAAACAGGATTAGATACCCTGGTAGTCCACGCCGTAAACGATGAATACTAGGTGTCGGGGGGTACCACCCTCGGTGCCGCAGCAAACGCAATAAGTATTCCGCCTGGGGAGTACGGTCGCAAGATTAAAACTCAAAGGAATTGACGGGGACCCGCACAAGCAGCGGAGCATGTGGTTTAATTCGAAGCAACGCGAAGAACCTTACCTAGACTTGACATCTCCTGAATTACTCGTAACTGAGGAAGTCCCTTCGGGGACAGGAAGACAGGTGGTGCATGGTTGTCGTCAGCTCGTGTCGTGAGATGTTGGGTTAAGTCCCGCAACGAGCGCAACCCCTATTGTTAGTTGCTACCATTAAGTTGAGCACTCTAGCGAGACTGCCTGGGTTAACCAGGAGGAAGGTGGGGATGACGTCAAATCATCATGCCCCTTATGTCTAGGGCTACACACGTGCTACAATGGCCGGTACAATGAGATGCAATCCCGCGAGGGGGAGCTAAACTTATAAAACCGGTCCCAGTTCGGATTGTAGGCTGAAACTCGCCTACATGAAGTTGGAGTTGCTAGTAATCGCGAATCAGCATGTCGCGGTGAATACGTTCCCGGGTCTTGTACACACCGCCCGTCACACCATGAGAGCCGGTAACACCCGAAGCCCGTGAGGTAACCGTAAGGAGCCAGCGGTCGAAGGTGGGATTGGTGATTGGGGTGAAGTCGTAACAAGGTAGCCGTAGGAGAACCTGCGGCTGGATCACCTCCTTTCTAGGGAGAAATGAAAGCACTGCTTTCATAGACTGGTTCTTAATTCTGTTTAATTTTGAGAGACTATAAGTTTCTCTAAGGACGTTGAACACTAACGTGTTTAGCGATTTGTTCTTTGAAAATTGCACAGTGAATATAAAGATTAAACCTAGAACTAAGTAAAACTTAGTAATAAGCTGAATTAAGTATATTAAATATACTAAAAAGATCAAGCTACAAAGGGCGCACGGTGAATGCCCTGGCACTAGGAGCCGATGAAGGACGTGATAAGCTGCGATAAGCTGCGGGTAGGCGCAAATAGCCTGTGATCCGCAGATTTCCGAATGGGGAAACCCATCTAGCTAACGCTAGATACTATGTACTGAATTCATAGGTGCATAGAGGAACACCTGGGGAACTGAAACATCTAAGTACCCAGAGGAAGAGAAAGAAAAATCGATTCCCTCAGTAGCGGCGAGCGAAAGGGGAAGAGCCCAAACCAGAAACTTTGTTTCTGGGGTTGAGGATAGATCATAACGCCAAAGTTTCTTTAGCCGAATAGAACTGGAAAGTTCAGCCGTAGAGGGTAATAGCCCTGTAGGTAAAAAGGAAATGAGGCAAGATCTAATCCAGAGTACCACGAGACACGTGAAACCTTGTGGGAAGCAGGGAGGACCATCTCCCAAGGCTAAATACTACCTAGTGACCGATAGTGGAGAAGTACCGTGAGGGAAAGGTGAAAAGAACCCCGGGAGGGGAGTGAAATAGAATCTGAAACCGTGTGCCTACAATCGGTCGGAGCACGTTAATGTGTGACGGCGTACTTTTTGTAGAACGGGCCAGCGAGTTACGATATGTAGCAAGGTTAAGCACTTATGGTGCGGAGCCGAAGGGAAACCGAGTCTGAATAGGGCAACTAGTTGCATATCGTAGACCCGAAACCGGGTGACCTATCCATGGCCAGGATGAAGCGAAAGTAAAATTTCGTGGAGGTCCGAACCACGTTGGTGTTGAAAAACCATGGGATGAGCTGTGGATAGCGGAGAAATTCCAATCGAACTCGGAGATAGCTGGTTCTCCTCGAAATAGCTTTAGGGCTAGCGTCGGGTAATAAGTAGTGGAGGTAGAGCACTGAATGGGCTAGGGGCTGACAACAGTTACTGAACCCTATCAAACTCCGAATGCCATATACTCGTACCCCGGCAGTCAGACTACGAATGATAAGATCCGTGGTCAAAAGGGAAACAGCCCAGACCATCAGCTAAGGTCCCAAAGTGTAAGTTAAGTGGTAAAGGATGTGGGATTTCTAAGACAACTAGGATGTTGGCTTAGAAGCAGCCACTCATTGAAAGAGTGCGTAATAGCTCACTAGTCGAGAGATCCTGCGCCGAAGATGTAACGGGGCTCAAACTTACCACCGAAGCTATGGATGTGTCTAACGACACGTGGTAGAGGAGCTTTCTGTACAGGTTGAAGCCATACCGTAAGGAGTGGTGGACAGTGCAGAAGTGAGAATGCTGGCATAAGTAGCGAAAAACAGGTGAGAATCCTGTTGGCCGAATATCTAAGGTTTCCTGGGGAAGGCTCGTCCTCCCAGGGTTAGTCGGGACCTAAGCCGAGGCCGAAAGGCGTAGGCGATGGACAACTGGTTGATATTCCAGTACCACCAAAATGCGTTTGACAAATGGGATGACGCAGGAGGATAGGATGTGCGCACTATTGGATGTGCGTCTAAGCACTTAGGGTGTTGAGTAGGCAAATCCGCTCAACTGAGCCTGAGGTGTGATGGGGAGCCTATTTTGGCGAAGTATCTGATTCCACGCTGCCAAGAAAAGTCTCTATGGAGCAAATTGGTGCCCGTACCGCAAACCGACACAGGTAGATGAGGAGAGAATCCTAAGGCCGTCGGAAGAATTGCTGCTAAGGAACTCGGCAAATTAACCCCGTAAGTTCGCGAGAAGGGGTGCCTGCGAGAGCAGGCCGCAGTGAACAGGCCCAAGCAACTGTTTATCAAAAACACAGGTCTCTGCTAAAGCGTAAGCTGATGTATAGGGGCTGACGCCTGCCCGGTGCTGGAAGGTTAAGGGGAATGCTTAGCGCAAGCGAAGGTGTGAACTTAAGCCCCAGTAAACGGCGGCCGTAACTATAACGGTCCTAAGGTAGCGAAATTCCTTGTCGGGTAAGTTCCGACCCGCACGAATGGCGTAATGATTTGGGCACTGTCTCGGCAGCAAATCCGGTGAAATTGAAGTGCAAGTGAAGATGCTTGCTACCCGCGGTTGGACGGAAAGACCCCGTAGAGCTTTACTGTAGCTTAGCATTGAATTTCGGTATTGTCTGTACAGGATAGGTGGGAGACTTAGAAGCGAGAGCGTCAGCTTTCGTGGAGTCGTCCTTGGGATACCACCCTGATAGTACTGGAATTCTAACTGGCGGCCATGAATCTGGTCACAGGACATTGCTAGGTGGGCAGTTTGACTGGGGCGGTCGCCTCCTAAAAGGTAACGGAGGCGCCCAAAGGTTCCCTCAGCGCGGTCGGAAATCGCGCGTAGAGTGTAAAGGCAGAAGGGAGCCTGACTGCGACACATACAGGTGGAGCAGGGACGAAAGTCGGGCTTAGTGATCCGGTGGTTCTGTATGGAAGGGCCATCGCTCAACGGATAAAAGCTACCTCGGGGATAACAGGCTGATCTCCCCCAAGAGTCCACATCGACGGGGAGGTTTGGCACCTCGATGTCGGCTCGTCGCATCCTGGGGCTGTAGTCGGTCCCAAGGGTTGGGCTGTTCGCCCATTAAAGCGGCACGCGAGCTGGGTTCAGAACGTCGTGAGACAGTTCGGTCCCTATCCGCCGTGGGCGTAGGAAATTTGAGAGGAGCTGTCCTTAGTACGAGAGGACCGGGATGGACTGACCTCTGGTGCACCAGTTGTTCCGCCAGGAGCACAGCTGGGTAGCTATGTCGGGAAGGGATAAACGCTGAAAGCATCTAAGCGTGAAGCCCACCTCAAGATTAGATTTCCCATAGCGTAAGCTAGTAAGATCCCTGGAAGACTACCAGGTTGATAGGTCAGAGGTGTAAGTGCAGCAATGCATTAAGCTGACTGATACTAATAGATCGAGGGCTTGATCAAATATTAATTCACTGTGCAATTTTGAGAGAACAATCTCTCTAAGGAAACTCCTCAGCGTAGCTGATGAGTACTGATTTGTTACCAAAATCGAAGATTTTGACAAATCATGCATCTGGTTATTATGGCTTGAAGGTAACACCCGTACCCATTCCGAACACGAAGGTTAAGCTTCAAAGCGCCGATGGTACTGCACTGGAGACGGTGTGGAAGAGTAGGTCGTAGCCAGGTAATATGGCTGGATAGCTCAGTCGGTAGAGCAGAGGACTGAAAATCCTCGTGTCCCTGGTTCGATTCCTGGTCCAGCCACCAAAGATCCTAACTACAATGTAGTTAGGATCTTTTGCTATACATAAATTAAAGAGGTATATATTTAATACCTCCTAAGCTATTAGACAATAAATCATATTCTATATAATACGTAATGTTTATAAAAAAGTTATTTGTTTATATGTTTTAAAATATCTTCAACGTGACCATTTACTTTAACTTTTCTATATATTTTTTCGATTATGCCATCTTCATCAATTATAAATGTACTTCTTTCAATGCCCATTGATGTTTTACCAAACATAGTCTTTTCTTTTAATACGCCATATAGATTAACTACTTTTTCATCAGAGTCAGATAAAAGTACAAATGGTAAATTCAATTTAGATATAAACTTATCATGTGATGTTAGAGAATCCCTACTTACTCCTAGGACAATTGTATTTAAAGCATTAAAACTATCTATATTATCTCTAAAAGATTCAGCTTCTCTTGTGCATCCAGGAGTATTATCCTTTGGATAAAAATATAGAATTACTTTTTTACCTTTATAATCACTAAGTTTATGCTGCTTATCGTCTGAACCTATTAGTGAAAAATCAGGAGCAATAGTACCTTCCTTTATTTCTAAATTATTCATATAATCACCTCGAAATCAAATTATTATAAAATATTATATAATAATTATTATCATTTAGCAATAGCTGTACTGTATTTCATAACTCTATGTATTCTATATAATAAAAGTTAGTATTAATATCAAGTGAAAAGTTAATGATAAAATAAGTGGATGTAATAGAAATATGATAAGTTATATATTTTAAATAAAAAGTATAAAAATTTATTGACAAGTTATATTAATGTTGATATAATAGCTATTGTGTCTGGCGTTAGACAATAACGGCATTCAATTAAGGAAACTCCTCAGCATAGCTGATGAGTACTGATTTGTTAGCAAAATCGAAGATTTTGGCAAATCATGCATCTGGTTATTATGGCTTGAAGGCAACACCCGTACCCATTCCGAACACGAAGGTTAAGCTTCAAAGCGCCGATGGTACTGCACTGGAGACGGTGTGGAAGAGTAGGTCGTAGCCAGGTAATATGATTCACTAGCTCAGTCGGTAGAGCACTTGACTTTTAATCAAGTTGTCCGGGGTTCGATTCCCCGGTGGATCACCAAAGCACATCTTATTAAATTAAGATGTGCTTTTTAAATTTATATTATATTTTAAATAAGAAATTAAATACAATGATTTGTAGACATTGTATTTTAGTATATTAGATTTCCTATTAGTTTAACAACTATTGAAAATCTTTAGTAAAGGGTTATATATACATACTCTATTATGATATCATATGTAAGTGGGGATTTTGCCCATAAATAATTTTAAAGGAGTTTATATATGGAAAATAAAGTTTTAGCTAAAGTTAATGGAAGAGAAATAACAGAAGCAGATATTCAATTAGCAGTTCAAAAGTTTCCAAGAGAAAAACAATCTTTTTTACTTAGTGAACAAGGCAAACAACAATTATTAGAGCAACTTGTTTCTTTTGAATTATATTATAACTATGGTAAAGAAGTGGGGATGGAGAATTTAGAAGAATTTAAAGAGAGATTAGCAATAGTAGAGAGAGAAATTTTGACTCAAATGGCCATAGAAAAGGTAATTAATGAAGTAGAAGTTACAGATAAAGAAGTAGAAGAATACTATGAAGCTAATAAAGAAATGTTTAAGACAGGGGATACTGTAGTTGCTAGCCATATACTTGTAGATTCTGAAGAATTAGCAAAAGAAGTAATGGTTAAGATAAATGGCGGTCTTGCATTTGAGGAAGCAGCAGAAAAGTATTCAACTTGTCCATCAAAAGCACAAGGTGGAAATTTGGGTAGATTTGGTAAAGGACAAATGGTTCCTGAATTTGAAGAAGCTGCTTTTAAGATAGAAGTAGGAGTTTTAAGTGAGCCAGTTAAAACTCAATTTGGATACCATTTAATAAAAGTTGAAGATAAGCAAGAGGCTTCAGTAAGACCTTTTAATGAAGTTAAAGATATGATAAAATCACAAATTTTCCAAGAAAGACAAAACTTTAAGTACATGTCTTTTACAGAAGAGTTAAAGAAAAAATATTCAGTTGAAATGTAATTAATAAATATAAAAAGAATATGTGTAATAGCATATTCTTTTTTATATGTTAAAAAATAATATATTTAATACAAAACTATTTTTAATATAATATTTAGATTATTGTATATTTAAAGAGGACAGTAGGTAGAGTTGGTTTTGCACAAATTTATTTATAGTCCTTTTTTATTGTAGTCATATACACTATAATTTTTAGCATACCTACACTAGTATATAGCTAAGTCCTATTCCTACACAGAGTCTTTCAATAAAATCTAGCATACCATCTCCATATAATAAAATGTAAATTGAATTATATAAACTATATATAATTTATGACTCAAAAGAAACTTGTGAATATGTTAATATCTAAGCAGGTTTTCTTTAGATTAGATATTAAACATATATTTATGTTAGCATCTATTTAAAACATAATCTAATATTAATATAAATAAGATAAGGCAATATAATATAATTCACTAAAACATAATATACTCTACCAGGAGTATCAGTTGATAAAAAGTTTAGATATATGAAGAAAATTAAAGATTTAAGAAGATAATTTCATATGATTAACTATTATTATAGTACAGGCATTATAATTTATGATAAGATAGTCAATGTCGTCGCAAGGGCGACCCAGTAATATTAAAACTGGAAACAGCTAATGAATTTGAAAAGATTAAAAAAATTCAAAAAAGTTGTTGACAATAAAGTTTCGAATTGATATAATGAATAAGCTGTCAAGGGACAGCAACAGAAATGGTCTTTGAAAATTAAACAGAATTAAGGTAAAAAGAAATGCCAGTCAATAAATTTGAGTAAGATTAAACTTTTAAATTGAGAGTTTGATCCTGGCTCAGGACGAACGCTGGCGGCGTGCCTAACACATGCAAGTCGAGCGATGAAATTCCTTCGGGAATGGATTAGCGGCGGACGGGTGAGTAACACGTGGGCAACCTGCCTCAAAGTGGGGGATAGCCTCCCGAAAGGGAGATTAATACCGCATAACATTATCTCTTTGCATGAAGAGATAATCAAAGGAGTAATCCGCTTTGAGATGGGCCCGCGGCGCATTAGCTAGTTGGTGAGGTAACGGCTCACCAAGGCGACGATGCGTAGCCGACCTGAGAGGGTGATCGGCCACATTGGAACTGAGATACGGTCCAGACTCCTACGGGAGGCAGCAGTGGGGAATATTGCGCAATGGGGGAAACCCTGACGCAGCAACGCCGCGTGAGTGATGAAGGTCTTCGGATTGTAAAACTCTGTCTTTGGGGACGATAATGACGGTACCCAAGGAGGAAGCCACGGCTAACTACGTGCCAGCAGCCGCGGTAATACGTAGGTGGCAAGCGTTGTCCGGATTTACTGGGCGTAAAGAGTATGTAGGCGGACATTTAAGTCAGATGTGAAATCCCCGGGCTTAACCTGGGAGCTGCATTTGATACTGGGTGTCTAGAGTGTAGGAGAGGAAAGTGGAATTCCTAGTGTAGCGGTGAAATGCGTAGAGATTAGGAAGAACACCAGTGGCGAAGGCGACTTTCTGGACTATAACTGACGCTGAGATACGAAAGCGTGGGGAGCAAACAGGATTAGATACCCTGGTAGTCCACGCCGTAAACGATGAATACTAGGTGTCGGGGGGTACCACCCTCGGTGCCGCAGCAAACGCAATAAGTATTCCGCCTGGGGAGTACGGTCGCAAGATTAAAACTCAAAGGAATTGACGGGGACCCGCACAAGCAGCGGAGCATGTGGTTTAATTCGAAGCAACGCGAAGAACCTTACCTAGACTTGACATCTCCTGAATTACTCGTAACTGAGGAAGTCCCTTCGGGGACAGGAAGACAGGTGGTGCATGGTTGTCGTCAGCTCGTGTCGTGAGATGTTGGGTTAAGTCCCGCAACGAGCGCAACCCCTATTGTTAGTTGCTACCATTAAGTTGAGCACTCTAGCGAGACTGCCTGGGTTAACCAGGAGGAAGGTGGGGATGACGTCAAATCATCATGCCCCTTATGTCTAGGGCTACACACGTGCTACAATGGCCGGTACAATGAGATGCAATCCCGCGAGGGGGAGCTAAACTTATAAAACCGGTCCCAGTTCGGATTGTAGGCTGAAACTCGCCTACATGAAGTTGGAGTTGCTAGTAATCGCGAATCAGCATGTCGCGGTGAATACGTTCCCGGGTCTTGTACACACCGCCCGTCACACCATGAGAGCCGGTAACACCCGAAGCCCGTGAGGTAACCGTAAGGAGCCAGCGGTCGAAGGTGGGATTGGTGATTGGGGTGAAGTCGTAACAAGGTAGCCGTAGGAGAACCTGCGGCTGGATCACCTCCTTTCTAGGGAGAAATGAAAGCACTGCTTTCATAGACTGGTTCTTAATTCTGTTTAATTTTGAGAGACTATAAGTTTCTCTAAGGACGTTGAACACTAACGTGTTTAGCGATTTGTTCTTTGAAAATTGCACAGTGAATATAAAGATTAAACCTAGAACTAAGTAAAACTTAGTAATAAGCTGAATTAAGTATATTAAATATACTAAAAAGATCAAGCTACAAAGGGCGCACGGTGAATGCCCTGGCACTAGGAGCCGATGAAGGACGTGATAAGCTGCGATAAGCTGCGGGTAGGCGCAAATAGCCTGTGATCCGCAGATTTCCGAATGGGGAAACCCATCTAGCTAACGCTAGATACTATGTACTGAATTCATAGGTGCATAGAGGAACACCTGGGGAACTGAAACATCTAAGTACCCAGAGGAAGAGAAAGAAAAATCGATTCCCTCAGTAGCGGCGAGCGAAAGGGGAAGAGCCCAAACCAGAAACTTTGTTTCTGGGGTTGAGGATAGATCATAACGCCAAAGTTTCTTTAGCCGAATAGAACTGGAAAGTTCAGCCGCAGAGGGTAATAGCCCTGTAGGTAAAAAGGAAATGAGGCAAGATCTAATCCAGAGTACCACGAGACACGTGAAACCTTGTGGGAAGCAGGGAGGACCATCTCCCAAGGCTAAATACTACCTAGTGACCGATAGTGGAGAAGTACCGTGAGGGAAAGGTGAAAAGAACCCCGGGAGGGGAGTGAAATAGAATCTGAAACCGTGTGCCTACAATCGGTCGGAGCACGTTAATGTGTGACGGCGTACTTTTTGTAGAACGGGCCAGCGAGTTACGATATGTAGCAAGGTTAAGCACTTATGGTGCGGAGCCGAAGGGAAACCGAGTCTGAATAGGGCAACTAGTTGCATATCGTAGACCCGAAACCGGGTGACCTATCCATGGCCAGGATGAAGCGAAAGTAAAATTTCGTGGAGGTCCGAACCACGTTGGTGTTGAAAAACCATGGGATGAGCTGTGGATAGCGGAGAAATTCCAATCGAACTCGGAGATAGCTGGTTCTCCTCGAAATAGCTTTAGGGCTAGCGTCGGGTAATAAGTAGTGGAGGTAGAGCACTGAATGGGCTAGGGGCTGACAACAGTTACTGAACCCTATCAAACTCCGAATGCCATATACTCGTACCCCGGCAGTCAGACTACGAATGATAAGATCCGTGGTCAAAAGGGAAACAGCCCAGACCATCAGCTAAGGTCCCAAAGTGTAAGTTAAGTGGTAAAGGATGTGGGATTTCTAAGACAACTAGGATGTTGGCTTAGAAGCAGCCACTCATTGAAAGAGTGCGTAATAGCTCACTAGTCGAGAGATCCTGCGCCGAAGATGTAACGGGGCTCAAACTTACCACCGAAGCTATGGATGTGTCTAACGACACGTGGTAGAGGAGCTTTCTGTACAGGTTGAAGCCATACCGTAAGGAGTGGTGGACAGTGCAGAAGTGAGAATGCTGGCATAAGTAGCGAAAAACAGGTGAGAATCCTGTTGGCCGAATATCTAAGGTTTCCTGGGGAAGGCTCGTCCTCCCAGGGTTAGTCGGGACCTAAGCCGAGGCCGAAAGGCGTAGGCGATGGACAACTGGTTGATATTCCAGTACCACCAAAATGCGTTTGACAAATGGGATGACGCAGGAGGATAGGATGTGCGCACTATTGGATGTGCGTCTAAGCACTTAGGGTGTTGAGTAGGCAAATCCGCTCAACTGAGCCTGAGGTGTGATGGGGAGCCTATTTTGGCGAAGTATCTGATTCCACGCTGCCAAGAAAAGTCTCTATGGAGCAAATTGGTGCCCGTACCGCAAACCGACACAGGTAGATGAGGAGAGAATCCTAAGGCCGTCGGAAGAATTGCTGCTAAGGAACTCGGCAAATTAACCCCGTAAGTTCGCGAGAAGGGGTGCCTGCGAGAGCAGGCCGCAGTGAACAGGCCCAAGCAACTGTTTATCAAAAACACAGGTCTCTGCTAAAGCGTAAGCTGATGTATAGGGGCTGACGCCTGCCCGGTGCTGGAAGGTTAAGGGGAATGCTTAGCGCAAGCGAAGGTGTGAACTTAAGCCCCAGTAAACGGCGGCCGTAACTATAACGGTCCTAAGGTAGCGAAATTCCTTGTCGGGTAAGTTCCGACCCGCACGAATGGCGTAATGATTTGGGCACTGTCTCGGCAGCAAATCCGGTGAAATTGAAGTGCAAGTGAAGATGCTTGCTACCCGCGGTTGGACGGAAAGACCCCGTAGAGCTTTACTGTAGCTTAGCATTGAATTTCGGTATTGTCTGTACAGGATAGGTGGGAGACTTAGAAGCGAGAGCGTCAGCTTTCGTGGAGTCGTCCTTGGGATACCACCCTGATAGTACTGGAATTCTAACTGGCGGCCATGAATCTGGTCACAGGACATTGCTAGGTGGGCAGTTTGACTGGGGCGGTCGCCTCCTAAAAGGTAACGGAGGCGCCCAAAGGTTCCCTCAGCGCGGTCGGAAATCGCGCGTAGAGTGTAAAGGCAGAAGGGAGCCTGACTGCGACACATACAGGTGGAGCAGGGACGAAAGTCGGGCTTAGTGATCCGGTGGTTCTGTATGGAAGGGCCATCGCTCAACGGATAAAAGCTACCTCGGGGATAACAGGCTGATCTCCCCCAAGAGTCCACATCGACGGGGAGGTTTGGCACCTCGATGTCGGCTCGTCGCATCCTGGGGCTGTAGTCGGTCCCAAGGGTTGGGCTGTTCGCCCATTAAAGCGGCACGCGAGCTGGGTTCAGAACGTCGTGAGACAGTTCGGTCCCTATCCGCCGTGGGCGTAGGAAATTTGAGAGGAGCTGTCCTTAGTACGAGAGGACCGGGATGGACTGACCTCTGGTGCACCAGTTGTTCCGCCAGGAGCACAGCTGGGTAGCTATGTCGGGAAGGGATAAACGCTGAAAGCATCTAAGCGTGAAGCCCACCTCAAGATTAGATTTCCCATAGCGTAAGCTAGTAAGATCCCTGGAAGACTACCAGGTTGATAGGTCAGAGGTGTAAGTGCAGCAATGCATTAAGCTGACTGATACTAATAGATCGAGGGCTTGATCAAATATTAATTCACTGTGCAATTTTGAGAGAACAATCTCTCTAAGGAAACTCCTCAGCGTAGCTGATGAGTACTGATTTGTTACCAAAATCAAAGATTTTGACAAATCATGCATCTGGTTATTATGGCTTGAAGGCAACACCCGTACCCATTCCGAACACGAAGGTTAAGCTTCAAAGCGCCGATGGTACTGCACTGGAGACGGTGTGGAAGAGTAGGTCGTAGCCAGGTAATATAAAAACACTAAGCATTTGCTTAGTGTTTTTTACTTTTTTGTTATTGAAGTTAAAAATGTAGAAGTTAAAATGCAATTATATTTATCACAGAAATATCTTAATAAGATATGTGAATAATTTAAACAAATTTTAGCTTTAAAAGCTATTTACCTATAATTCCACACATTTATTTTAATCAATAAGCAAACAATATTTAATGTATACTACTAATTATTGTAGCCTATTGAATATAGAATACTTATATAAATTTATACTTTAAAGAAATCATATTTGAATTGAAAAATTTTAACTTGAAGGAGAGGTATTTGTAATGAAGAATATAGGAAAAATAGCTATAATTATATTGGCTTTAAGTATAGGATTTATTCAATTTGGATTTATCTGTCCTAAAGTGAATGCTAAAGTATTAGAAGCGTCTGTAAATCTAAAGGATTCAAAAGAAGTGGAAAGTGTGATACAGAAGTTTATTCCAAAAGAGATGCAGCTTTCTCCAGCTATAGATTCTAAAAGAGGTAGAGCTATTATAAGAAGAGACATAGATAAAGATGGTGAGAAAGAGATAGTTTTTACTTTTGAATCATTGAAAGAGAGGAACAAGTGTGGAATAATTGTGTTGAAAAAGGAGAAAGATTCTTGGAAAGAAATATTAAAAGATTATGCTAATAATAAGTATGTGTATAAAGTTTATTTTAAGGATATAGATGTAGATAAAATAGATGAATTATTAGTTAGTTATTCATCAGGAAAAGAAGAAGAGAAAAGTTTAAAAATTTATAAGTTCGATGATAAGAAGACTGTTTTAAAGCTTATTGGGGAAGAAAAATATGATAAAATATATATGAAGGATATGCCCAATTGCACAGGAAAGTGTGATAAAAAAATAGAGATTGCATTATGGAATAAGGATATTGGAGATGCATATGAAGTTAAAGTGATAAGGTATAATGGAAAAAAATTTGTTAAAGCTGAAGATGTGTATAGCCATTATTATGAGCAAGTAATTGATTATTATAGATATAAGTTAAGAAAGAAGGAGAATAAAAATAGTGCACTTATGTGGTACTATTTAATAGATGCTCAAATGAAAGCTGGTAAAAGTAAAGAAGCTTTAAGCAGTATCTATGATGCAAAGAGGTTAAATTTAGAAGGCTATGAAAAAGTAAAAGATAGAATAGATAAATTAGAAAAGAAAGCTTTGGAAAGTTTTAAGTAACAAAAATATTACAGTAGATATAGAAGTAAAATAAAAAATACTTAATATCTACTGTATTTTTTATTGTATAATTATTAATGAGACATTTAGTTAGGAGATGAAAACTATGAATAGAGTAGAAAAGCTTAAAGATATAATAGATAAAAGTAAAAGTATAGTATTTTTCGGAGGTGCTGGAGTTTCAACAGAAAGTAATATACCAGATTTTAGATCTGAATGCGGATTATATAAGACAAAAAATAAATACTCTTATCCACCAGAAATTATGTTAAGTCATAGTTTTTTTATGGAACATACTGAGGATTTCTTTGATTTTTATAAGGCTAAAATGATATACAAAGAAGCAAAGCCAAATGATGCACATATGGCTCTTGCAGAACTTGAAAAAAGAGGAAAGCTTAAAGCTGTAATAACTCAAAATATTGATGGCTTACACCAGTTAGCAGGATCTAAAAATGTTTTAGAACTTCATGGTTCAGTGCTTAGAAATTATTGTATGGAATGTGAAAAAAGTTTTGATTTAGATTATGTCTATTATAGTAAAGAATTAATTCCACATTGTGATCATTGTGGTGGTGTAGTAAAGCCAGACGTAGTATTATATGAAGAATCATTAGATATGAATGTAATGTATAGTGCTGTAAAACATATACAAGAAGCAGATACATTGATAATAGGAGGGACATCATTAGTAGTTTATCCAGCTGCAGGACTAGTGCAATATTTCAATGGTAAGAATTTAGTACTCATAAATAAAGACGTTACACCTTATGATAGCAAAGCAGACTTAGTAATTAACGATAAAATAGGGAAAGTTCTTAAAGAAATATTATGATTAAAAGATTGTAATTTTAGATTATATGAAATTAACAATTCTTTAGAAATTTGGGGTTAAATTATAATTAATTATAATTTAACCTCTTACTTTTTATCAATATATATTGTATACTAGTTAATAAATTATATTTTTATAAAAATTGTTATCCGAGTTTAGGAGGATTTATAATGGAAAATAGCAAGGGAAGAGAAGGGTTTTCATCTGGCCTAGCAGCTTTTTTTGCAACGTTAGGTTCTGCTGTAGGTTTAGGGAATATATGGAAATTCCCTTACGTAGTAGGAGCTAATGGAGGAGCGGCATTTTTATTAGTTTATTTCATATGTATTATTTTTATTGGCCTTCCAATTATGGTTAGTGAATTTTATATGGGAAGAAAAACAAGAAAAAATGTTATGGGAGCAGTAGAAGAATTAACTCCTAAAAAGTCTTGGAAAAGTATAGGAGTTTTCTCGGTTTTAGGAGCATACTTCATATTGTTTTTCTATAGTGCTGTTGGAGGTTGGGTATACTCATATGTTTTCAAAATCATAAAGGGAGATTTTAATAATGCTACACCAGAATCTGTTAAACAGATATTTGGAACTACAATTATAGGACCAGCTTCGCCAATTGTATGGCAAATTATAATGGTAGCTGTTGTTTCTATAATTCTAATTCTAGGGGTAAAAAATGGAATAGAGAGAATAACTAAAACTCTTATGCCAATCCTATTTATACTGATTGTAATATGTGATATTAAAGCACTAACTCTTCCAGGAGTGAAGGAAAGTCTTAAGTTTCTATTTAAAGTAGATTTTTCTATGCTAAAGACACAAGGTATACTAATGGCTATGGGATTAGCTTTCTTTAAAATGTCATTAGGTATGGGATGTATGATGACTTATGGAAGTTACTTTACAAAGAAAGATAATATGATGGGTACAGCTGCAAAGGTAGCTATATCAGATACTATAGTATCCCTTTTAGTTGGAATAGCTGTTTTCTCTGCAGTATTCACATTTGGAATGAAACCTTCTAGTGGCCCCGGATTATTATTTATGACCATACCACTTGTATTTACAAAGTTACCTTTTGGGAAGCTACTGCTATTAGCATTCTTTATATTAGCATCTATAGCAGCAACCACGGCAATGACTTCAATGAGTGAAGTAGCAATAGCCTACTATTCAGAGCAAAGAGGTATGTCAAGAAAGAAAGCAGTTATTATAAGCTCTATAATTATATTATCAATAGGAATACTTGCTACCCTTTCAGCAGATAGTACAGGAATACTTGGAGGAATTACAATATTCGGAATGAGATTTTTCGATTTGTTTGATTATATATCTTCAAATGTTCTTTTACCAGTAGGTGGAATACTTATAGCTATTTTTGTTGGATATAAAATACCAAAGGAAGATATAAAAAGGGAGCTTTCAAATGAAGGTAATCTTAAGCTAAATAAGCTAATAGATCTTTACTATGTAATTTTAAGATATATAACCCCTGTTTTGGTTTTTGTAGTATTTTTATCTTCAATAGGAGTGATACAGAAGCTAATTAAATTAATAATGTAATATACTTTGAAATTTGATAAATTAGGTTTAATATTATAAAAGGTTTATACTGCTTAATAGATTAGATTTAAATTTAAAAAATATATGTTATAAGCGAATAAAACAAGCAATTCCAATAATTATATACTGGAATTGCTTGTTTTTATATGATGGGTTATCAGTTTTAAGTTTATTTTACAACAGGTTCTAATATACTAATTTCACCTTTATCACAATCAATCATAGCTTTTGCACCTATTGGTAAGGTTAGCTTTGGATAATCATGGCCTGACATAAAGTTTGATAAAGTAGGTTTATTTAATTTCAAAACTCTGTCAACAAGGACTTCATTTAATGTTAAACTTTTTTCATAATTAGGGAGCGAACATCCAGTAAATTGCCCTATTATAAAACCACTACACTCCTGAAGCTTACCAGCAAGATGAAGTTGAGTTAAAAGCCTGTCAATAACGTAAGGTTCTTCATTAACATCTTCTATAAACAATATATTATTTTTAGTATTTACTTCATAAGGTGTTCCTAAGGTAGATGCTATTAAAGAGAGATTGCCACCTACAATTCTTCCTACAGCTTTTCCACTTATGTTTCGATTAAGCTTTATTCCAGAAGGGTTAACTAGGCTATAAGGTCTATATCCATTCATAAGGGTACTTAAAAAGCTTTTTAGAGTTTCTGTATCTTCAAAATTAGAGCTTCCCATAGGACCATGAAAAGTTATAAGCCCGCATCTTGATGCAATTGTGTTTAAGAAAGAAGTAATATCACTAAAACCTACAAAAATTTTAGGATTTTTTCTTATAGTTTTGTAATCTATAAATGGAAGGATTCTCATAGAACCATATCCACCTCTTATACATAGAATCATATCTATTTCTGTATCTTCAAACATATCCATAAAATCTTTTGCCCTATCTTTATCCTGTCCTGCCATGTACCCCCACTTATGGTATAAATGATTACCTTCTTTAACGTTAAAGCCTTGAGATTTAAGGAATTCAATAGATTTTTTTATTTTATCAGGGGTTTCTGGGCTAGCAGGAGAAATAAGGCCTATGGTATTTCCAATTTTAAGCCTTTTAGCTATCATAAAATCACACCCACATAATAATATCTATAATAATATAGTCTTAAAACTAAGTATTTGACAAATTAAAATTAATTAAATTTTAGTTTAATTTGTTAAATTAATTAAATTTTAGTTTAATTTGTTAAATTAATTAATATGATTACAGTATATATCTATATAGTGGGCTAGAACATATCTCTTTTATTTAATATAATTATTGTAGCCACTGTAGTAGCTATAATTAAGAAAGTTACAGAAATAAATCCATTGCCAGCAGGAGCATTAGAGCCAGGTAGCCCTGTTACGTTCATACCAAAAATACCAGAATATATATTGGGGATAGACATAACTATAGTTATAGAAGCTAAAAGTTTCATAACTAAGTTCAGATTGTTAGATATAACATTTGCTGAAGCGTCCATGGTAGCATTTAAAATGTTAGCATATATCCCTGTCATTTCTATAGCTTGCTTGATTTCAATTATTACATCTTCTAATATATCTTTATCTTCTTCGTACTTTTGCATTATTTCAAGTTTAAGCATCTTCTCTAAGGTTATCTCATTGGCTTTAAGAGAAGTAGAAAAGTATACAAGAGAGTTTTGAAGAGATAGCAGCTGCATAAGAACCTGATTACTCATAGATCTATGTAGCTTCTTTTGTATCATCAAACTCTTTTTACCTATTTGTCTTAGGCAAGTTAAAAAGTAACTTGAAACTCTATAAAGTATTTGAAGAATAAATCTAGAGCGTTTAAATGTATAAAATGATCGTATATTTCTGTCAATAAAATCTGTTAAGAGTTTGCTGTTTTTTAAACATACAGTTATAATTTCTTTTTGTGTATGTATTATTCCTAATGGATAAGTATCATAGGTTAATGAGTTTTCTTCCATTTCAGTAAAAGGTATATCCACTATAAATAGTGAAACACCATCTTCTATATCTATACGGGAGGTCTCCTCCTCATCCAAAGCAGCATTTAAAAACTCAATTGGAACTCCTGTTTTTTTGGATACTAGTAATATTTCCTGTTCAGAAGGGGATACCATGTTAATCCAACATCCGGATTCAATTGAATCTAATTTTTGTAAAGTTTGATCTATTTCACTAACTGTTTTATATATGCAAATCATAATTTTCAGCCCTTTCTAATATTACATATATTATTATTATAACTTACATATTAAATATTTCATAACTAATTTATATGTAGAAAAACATTATTTTAATAAAGACATAATTTCATATTATTTGATTGATTTACAGAAAATTGAATATAGTATAAAATAACTGAATATACTGAATATTGATCCTCATAGAAAAACAAAGATAAAGAGTAAAATAGTATAAATTATCACATGTAACCGTTTACGTTACCCTAAAACAGTCATAAACAATCTTAAATTACCTAATAAAAGTTTGTACTATTTTCAATAAACTTAGTATAATCACTATGTAAAATCAAGATAGAAAATGGAGGAAAATTTTAGCCATGTATAAAGAAACTGTGGCCAGAAGAAAAGTTCCAAGTATATTTATAATAGTATTGTATTTAACAACTTATTTAGTTGTATCTGACATAATTACAAACTTAAGAATTGGGCAATATATAATTGGTGAGTATTTAACTATTTTATTAACTTTTTTAGTTTTCTTTACAATAGTAAGACAAGTAAATAAGTGTAAAATAAAATATAAATATTCTATAATAGCAGACGAGTTAATAATTTATAAGCTTAAGGGTTGTAGAGAAGAAGTTATAGAAAGTATTAAACTTAAAGATATTGAATATGTAGAGAAGATTAGTAAATTTAAGTTTAACCTAAATAGATTTTTTTGCAAGAAGTGTGCTTGCTTAAACTTCATAAATGACGTGTATGCATGTAAATACAGTAACGGATATAGAAGTGGGAAATTTTACTTTGAGCCAAGCTATAAATTAGTTGATAAAATAAATATATTAAGAAGCAGAGAAGTATGTTAAAACACTAGGTGTATGAATTTACCTAGTGTTTTTTTATGCCTATTTATGAAGTTCAGACTTTGCTTCTGAAAGTAAATTTTGTTGTTGAATTAGATCTAATCCTGTATTAGCAAGGGCTTTTACTGTATCTAAAACCTTATTACGAGCAAAAGGTGATATAGTTACTTTCCCAAATGCCTGGCAAGCATATTCAATTGATTTATCATCAGTAATTTTCACAAGATATCTAAGGGTTGGTACCATGTGACTTACATTTCCAAGGCTTAGACCATAAGGAAGATTTACTTCATCTGCAATATCAATAATTCCAACTTCCTTAAGATTATGAGAAAAAATTCTGCAAAGAGTGGAATTAGCCTTAAAGTTTTCATATGGAACCTGGGATAAGGTAACTTCTGAGGATACACCCATCAATTCATCAAGTATATTAGTAAAGTTAGTTATTTTATTTCTGATTTCCTCTGCTATATCTAAAGACGGTGCCTTAATTGAAAAATAAGTTTGTATATTTTTGGTTAATATATGAGGAACCAAGTCTCCATTTATTGATATCTTATCAATAGAGCAATCTTTTGGATAGCCTTTAAGTATCGTATTTATAGAATTTAAAGTAAATAAAGAAGCATCGAAAGCAGAAAAACCATTCGCCACCTTAAAACAAGATGTATCGTTACATGCATATGTAATTTTAATGGGTAAAACTGCAGGAGAGGTACAACAATTAGCATTAATTATGCTAGGTTGAGCCATTAGGACTGCATCCATATCTTCAAATACTCCTTGTTTTGTCATAGTAACTTTAGAACCACTTAAAAATTCTCCAGGACAACCTATTACAACAACAGATCCGCTTATTTTAGGAATTACTTTGGATAGGCCAAGAGCAGCTCCTATTGCCATAGAAGATACTAAATTAGTACCTAATATATGTCCTTGCTTACAGGAACAATCATATTCACAAATATAGCAAATTTTTGGATGACCTTCACCAAATTGAGCCATAAATGCAGTAGGTATATCTAAAAAGTTTTCTTGTATATTGAAATTATTACTTTTAAGTATACTGATTAGATAATTATATGCTTTGTGCTCACAAAAGCTTTCCTCTGGGTTTTCATATAAATATTTTGAAATTTTATATATATCTTCTTCTATAGATACTAAATAATTTATTATTTCCTGTTTCATAAAAAATGACCTCCTCAAATGGAATATCATTTATTAGTATACCCGCGTAGATAAATTATATTTTACATATAAATAGATAAATTATATTTTACATACAAATAGACTTAAGATATTAAGTATAGTTGAAATATGGATATAAACAAGATATAATGAATAATGTGAAATCTATGGAATATATTGGGAATAAAAGGGGGATTAGTAATGGCTAGGAAAGAGATTAAATTAGCAGCAATAACTTTATTAATGGGATTGTTGATTACAATACTCTATAGTACAGAACAAGCATATGCAGATTCTATTCCTAAAGTAGAAAAAATAGTAGGAGAATATGATACTATTTATGAAGGAGATACTCAAACTTTAGATATACTAACTACTGCACCTGGAAAGGTTCAATATAGAGTATGGATATCTAACAAAAAAACAGGAGTATGGGAAGATATAACAAAGGGATATACTTCTCCTGTAGATGGTAATAAAGTTTATAATATTACAACTCCTAAATTGCTTGAAGGGGAATATGGAGTATCTGTTTGGGTTAAAAATGCAGGTGCTGCACCAAGAGATAAAAGAGGGTTTGATAACTATTTAAGTTCATCAATTAAGTGCCTAAAAAAAGATGGACAAGGTACAATTATAAAATTAAATAATTTTAAAAACAATTATGCAGTAGGAGAAACAGTAGAGATAAAAAAAGAAGAAGGAAAGCAATACTTATATAAGTTTAGTGCCTATGATATTATAAATAGAAAAGAAATTGTTTCTTCTAAAGATTATAAAGAAAATCTTTTATGGAAGCCATCGGTAGAAGGCGCATACTTATTACAAATTAATTTAAAAATTATTGAAAAAGTCCCAGTATATAAAGATAATACAGAAGATAATAAAATCACATCAGATACGAATAAAGGTGGACAAGAATCTAATACCAATGTTACGCAAGATACAGAAAAGGTAGATAAAAGTGATGAAGTTATAGGTAATAACAAAACAAAAGATGTAGATAAGAATAAAACAGAAGATGTAGATAAGAATAAAACGGAAATTATAGACAAGTCATCAGAAGATAAAATTAATGAAGCTGAAGATAAAACCGAAGAAGATAAAGATAAAAAAGAGGAAATTGATGGACAAAGCAATGAAAATGAAGAAAAGAAAAATGATGAAGTAGAATATAAAGAGATAGAAAGAGAAATAAAAATAAATAAATTAATAATTGTAGGCAATCCTTACAGGTATAAAGGGCCTAAAGCGCCATCTGTAAGTTCTTTAGTAGTAGGAAATGCAGGGGAAGTACAACGTATATATATTAAAGCTGAACCTAAAACAAAATCAAAAAACGTTGGATATATATATGGAAGTCTTCAGGAAGTTAAGATAATAAAAAAAGTTGGAAATTACTATTATATAGAAGCTAAAGATTATAATTCTTTAAATTTAGTTAGAGGGTATGTACTAACATCTCAGCTAAAGACAGTAAAACCTCAAGGAAAATATTCTATATTAGTAGATATAAGTGATCAGAGAGTTTATGTTTTTAACAGTGGTAAACTTCAAAAAACTATCATCTGTTCAACAGGGCAAGACTGGACTCCAACCCCTACAGGGACTTATTTAGTTGGTGATAGAGGGGCATACTTTTATACAGGGTATAAAAATTCAGTTATTTGTTATAACTGGGTTAGAATTAATAATGACTTTTTATTTCATAGTGTTCTATGTGATAGAAAAGGACGTGTAATACAATCAGAAGCAGCTAAACTTGGGAAAAAGGCATCTCATGGATGCATAAGAATGCCTTTAAATGATATAAAATGGATTTACAATACAATTCCAAAGGGCACATTAGTTGTTATACAACAATAACAAAAATAAAAAAATAAAACGCCAATTTTATGGCGTTTTATTTTTTTAAGTATATAAAAGTAATAAATATAATACTATCTAGTAGTAGGAACAATTCTTCTGAATATTTCCTCAACTTCGTTTCCAAATTCAGAGAAAGGTCTTCCGCTACGTATTCCTTCTCCAACATTTGTTATTCTCTTAAAGATATCAGGATCAGCACTTACTGCTACAGTTTTGATTCTAGTATCTGTACTTTTAACAACTCTTTCAATGTTAGCTTTTAAGTCATTAGTCATTGTACCTTCAGTTGTTGCAGCCATATCAACGCCAACTAAAGCCCTTTCATTAGATATAACAACCCTAGAGCCTCTAACACCACTAATTCCATTTACAGCATTCTCTATTTTTTGAGCTCTTGAAGATAAGTCATTAGTTGTATAGCCAGGATTTCCTATTGAAGTATTATATCTATCATTAGGAGTATTATTTGGATTTGTTGTTACGTTTGGAGTTTGGTTTGGGCTAGTAGCTCTATTATCCCTCATCGTTCCATCAGGATTTGTTCCATTTTGAGTTGTGGTTCTTCCAGATGGAGGTGGATTTGTTCCACGGTTAGTGCATCCAATGATACTTATTGAAAATAATAAAATTGTAAAAACTATTAAGATATTTTTTTTACTTCTAAAATTCATTTTTATCACCTCGTAAATTAGTATGTGTAGTTTCAATATTATCTATGAAAGAAATCAAGACTAAATTTTAAGATTATTTTTCAAGTATTACTAAATAATTTTAAATTATTTTTGTGGACAAAATAAGATTAGGTGTTCAGTTGAATAAAATATAGTATAAGGGGCAACAATTGAAATGGTTAGAATCAAGTTTTAAATGAGGGGGTAAATATGCAAAAACAAAAATGTATTATATGTGGAAAGCCTCTAAATGATGGTATAATGATAAATGGAAGAGGAATATGTAAAAATTGTGAAGAGAGAATAATACGTTCAGAAACGGGAACAGATTTTTATGAATACTACAAAGCATGTATAAAGAAAACTATAGCCCATCATATGATAAGAGGAGTGGATTACAATTGGCAAAACTACCCCTTATAACAGGAGTACTAAACTATATAAAAGAAAATAATATAAGATTTTGTATGCCGGGACACAAAGGTGGAAGTGGATTTAAGACAACTAAAATAGGAAGAGAACTATACCAAAACTTTGTTAATGGCGATATAACAGAAGTGGAAGGCTTAGATAACTTTCATAATCCTAAAGGTATAATAAAAGAATCGCAGCAGTGTTTATCAGATTTTTATGGTAGTAAAAGGTCTTACTTTTTAGTTAATGGGAGTACTAGTGGTAACCTAACTATGATATTTTCTGCATTTAATGAAGGAGATAAGATTATAGTTGAGAGAAACTGTCATAAGTCTATATTTAACGGGATTATATTGAGAAAACTAAAACCTATATATATAAAAAACAAAATAAATCATAAATACAATGCTCCTCTTTCAATAGATGAGGAGCATTTTTTGCATATACTAGAAGAACATAGTGATGCTAAAGGAATTATTGTAACGTATCCGAATTACTATGGAATTTGTCCTGATTTAGAGTTTATAGTTAAAGAAGCTAAAAAAAGAAATATTAAGGTTTTAATAGATTCAGCCCATGGAGCTCATTTTGGTATAATAAATGAACTGCCCAAAAGTGCATTAGAGCTAGGAGCCCATATGGTGGTAATGAGTGCTCATAAAACATTGCCTAGTCTTACGCAAACTGCATATCTTCATATAGGAGATAGTGTAAATGTAGATAGTGTAGAATTATATTTAAATATGTTCTTAAGCACTAGTCCTTCTTATATGCTTATGTGCTCTATGGATTATGCTAGATTTTATTTAGAAGAAAGAGGAAAAGAAGACTATAAAAAGCTTATAGAAATAACTAAGAAATATAAAGATAAAATAAATAGAATAGATGCAATGCATATAATAGGAAAAGAAGACTTAGAGGATGAAAAATTAGAAATAGACTTAACTAGATATGTAATTAACTTAGATAAAAGATATAGTGCAAGTAAGCTCTCAGAATATCTAAAAGAAAATAAAATACAAGTTGAGATGAATGATAGTCATAACGTGGTTCTTATATTTTCTCCTTTTAATACTGAAGATGAATTTATAAGACTTTATGATGTGCTTAAGAGTTGTAATTTAGATAATATAAAGAGTGACTATTATAATATATTAAATTATAATATACCAGTAGCTAAGTTAATGCCTTATGAAGTAATTAATAAAAATAGAAAAAGTGTTGAACTTAAGGCGTCTGAAGGTAAAATATGTGCACAAGCTATAGTGCCATATCCACCAGGAATTCCACTAGTTAATTTAGGTGAAGTAATAGATAAAGATATTATAAGTGCTACAGAGTATTATTTAGAAAATAAAATAGACGTGATAGGTTTAAGCAAATTTCATGAGAAATGGATTGTGGAAGTTGTAGAAGATTAATTATACTACAAACTATATAAAACTTACTGGGGGAGCGTAAAATGAAAAAAGGAATATTTATTACTTTAGAGGGTCCGGATGGTTCTGGAAAATCTACAATCATTAAATTGATGGAAAAGTATTTAGATGATAATGATATCAATTACATATCTACAAGAGAGCCTGGCGGAATAAATATATCAGAACAGATAAGAGAAATTATATTAAATAGAGAAAATACTGCCATGGATCCTAGAACAGAAGCTCTTTTATATGCAGCATCACGAAGACAGCATTTAGCAGAAAGAGTAATACCAGCTATAGAAGAAAATAAATTAGTTATATGTGATAGGTTTATAGACTCTTCTTTAGCTTATCAAGGTTATGCTAGAGGTATAGGCATGGAAGAAGTTATGAAAATAAATGAATTTGCTATAGATAGATATATGCCTGATTTAACAATATATTTTGATTTATCACCAGAAATAGGAATAGATAGGATTTCAAAAAATAAGGAGAGAGAGATAAATAGACTTGACTTAGAAAAAATGGATTTCCACAGAAAAGTAAGAGAAGGATATTTAATATTATTAGAAAGATATCCAGAGAGAATAAAGAAAATAGATGCTAGTCAATCTATTGAAAATGTTTTTGATGATGTTAAAAGATTAATGATGATTAGTTTAGGACTTTAATATGGTATAATTAGAAGTAATTAAGAGGAAAAAACTTTTAAAGTATATTCTTAAATAATAAATAAATATGTTAAAATATAATTATAAAAGGCTTAATAATAATAAAACTTACAATTAAATTAATAATGAAGTAAAATATAATCAATTTAAAATGGGGGGGAAAGTAATGAAACTTGTTATTGCTGTTATTCAAGATGATTATTCTGATGATTTAATAGATATAATCACAGAAGCTGGCTATGGAGTAACTAAGCTTGCCACAACAGGAGGATTCTTAAAATCAGGTAATACTACCTTAATGATAGGTGTAAAAAAAGAAGAAGTTGATACTGTAATTGGAATTATTAAAGACGTATGCAAGAAGAGAAACCAAATAGTAACAACACCTTCTCCTGTAACTGGATCAACAGGCATTTATGTTCCATACACTGTAGAAGTTGAAGTTGGAGGAGCTACTATATTTGTAGTTGATGTTGATAAGTTTGTAAAGATATAGCTTAAACATGTCATTTAGGAGGTATTAGATGAGCTTTGAAACTATAATAGGGCATCAATTAATTAAGAGACAAATAGAAGATACCATAGGATCGGGTAGATTTTCCCATGCTCATCTTATAGTTGGAGAAGATGGTCTTGGAAAGAGTCTTATTGCAAAGGAAATTGCTTTGAAACTTCTAGGTAAAATAGATAATAAAAGGTATGTTGATATTATAGAGTGGAGAGCCAGTAAAAATAAGCAATCTATCGGGGTTGATGAAGTAAGAGATATAATAAAAGAAGTAAATAAAAAGCCCTATGAATGCGATAAAAAAGTGGTTATAGTTTATGAAGCAAATAAAATGACTACAGAAGCTCAAAATGCCTTTTTAAAAACTATAGAAGAGCCACCTCAAGGTGTAATTTTAATATTGCTAAGTGAGAATTTAGAACTTATACTAGAAACAATAAGATCTAGATGCCAAATTCATAAGTTAAATAGATTAACTATAAAAGAAATGATGGAATATATCCAAAAAGAGTACCCTCATCTAGAAGAACAAGAGATAAAACAAGTTATAGCTTTTAGTGAAGGAATCCCTGGACGTTGTAAGTACTTTTTAGAAGATGGAGCCTTTAAAGAAATCAGAAGCAATGTTATGGAGATACTACTTGAGCTTTATAAAAAGGATAAATACATGATAAAACAGTACGATACCTTTTTTTATAAGCATAGAGATCAGTGGAGAGAAATATTAAGCTGCTTTATTTCATATTTAAGGGATATCATTGTTTATAAGGAAATAGGAAAAAGCGAAGTGATAATAAATAATGATAAAATAGAAGAAATAAATAAGCTTTCTAATATATATTCATTTAATGAACTAACTAAATTTATAAATATAATAAATAATATGATAGAAAATTTAGAAAGAAGAGTTAATTCCGAATTGGCTTTTGATATAATGTTGTTAAATATGCAGGAGGTTTAAGATGATAACTGTTGTAGGAATACGCTTTAAAAAGTCAGGGAAGATATACTATTTTGATCCAAATGGATTAGATGTAAAAAGTGGTGATAGTGTAATAGTTGAAACAGTAAGAGGAATAGAATTCGGAGAATGTGTGATAGGGCCAAAAGGAATAAGTGAGTCAGAAGTAGTGACACCTCTTAAGAATGTTATTAGAAAAGCCACTGAAGAAGATATACAGAAGCATCAAGAAAATAGACAAAAACAGGAAGAAGCTTTTAATTTATGTTTAGAAAAGATACAAAAGCATGATCTTCCAATGAAGCTTATAGATGTAGAGTATACATTTGATAATAATAAAATTATATTCTATTTTACTGCTGATGGAAGGGTAGATTTTAGAGAATTAGTAAAAGACCTTGCATCAGTATTTAGAACAAGAATTGAATTAAGACAAATTGGAGTTAGAGATGAAGCAAAAATGATTGGGGGACTTGGTACTTGCGGAAGGCCTATGTGCTGCTCTTCATTTTTAGGTGATTTTGTTCCAGTATCAATTAAGATGGCTAAAGAACAAAACTTATCTTTAAATCCTACTAAAATATCTGGAATTTGTGGAAGACTAATGTGTTGCTTAAACTATGAACAAACAATTTATGAAGACATAAAAAAGGAGCTCCCAAAGGTAGATTCAATTGTAGAAACTCCTTATGGTAAAGGCATAGTAATAAGTAACTCTGTGGTAAAAGAAAGTGCAAAAATTAGAATTTCCATAAAGGATGGAGAAGATATAATAAAAGAAGTTAGCATTAAAGAAATGACCTTGATTTCAGGTGAATATGAATATATTGGTGATAAAATAAGTGAAGAAGACATAAAATTGGAAGTTGAAGACATAGATGACAAGACTATAAGTGAACTATTGAAGAATGACTAGGAGGATACATTATGAAAGCTCTTATACAAGTTTCTAATATACGTTCTCAAAGCGATGTCAGTAAGATACGTGTTGCATTAGGAAATAAAGAAGGAATTATTGCATGCCATATAAAAGAAGATAATGGACAAATAGAGATAGTTTATGACAGTTATTTCACTAATAAAGAAGAAATATATGATTTACTAGAGGATATGGGGTACACTGTTATATAAAAAATAATCTTTTAAAATTTATAAAAACATGTTAAAATAGAGAAGGCATGTACATAAAACTGCATGCATCTAAACTTTTGGGAGGTGTTTTTCATGGCATTTAAAATTAGTGATTCATGCGTAAGCTGTGGAGCTTGTGCTTCTGAATGCCCAGTTGGAGCAATCAATCAAGGAGATACTCAATTCGACATCGATGCAAATACTTGCATAGATTGTGGAAACTGTGCTAACGTATGCCCAGTTGGAGCAATATCACCTGAAGAATAAGATTAAATAAAAAAGCCGTCATATAGACGGCTTTTTTATTTTGCAGTTTTTTTACTTATAGTATATATTGTAGCAAAACTATTATGTTTGGATAAAAGATCAGTTATAAGGTATAATTAACCTATAATTGCAAAGAATTTAAAGACATAAGTTTAGTTTAGAGTGGTGATAAATATGAATATAAAATTAGTAAGAGAAGATGAGACATTAGACGATTTACAATTAAATGGTCTTCATGTTATACAGAAAAGGGATGGATTTAGATTTGGAGTGGATGCTGTACTCCTTGCGAATTTTGCTGAAATAAAGAAGGATAATAGAGTTGTTGATCTTTGTAGTGGAACAGGAATTATACCTTTTATAATTGCAGGAAAAACTAAAGCTTCAAATATCACAGGAATTGAAATACAAAATGAAATGGTAGAAATGGCAAATAGGTCTATTAGATTTAATAATTTAGAGAATAGAGTAAACTTTATAAATGGAGATTTGAAGGATATAGATCTTCTAAAAAGTATTCCAAAAGCAGATGTAGTTACTGTAAATCCCCCATATAAACTTTGTAATTCAGGAATTATAAATCCAAATGATAAAATAGCTATAGCAAGGCACGAAATTGCTTGTAATCTTGAAGATGTTATAATTGCCTGTAAAACTCTATTGAAAGATAACAAAAGAATGTATATGATACATAGACCAGATAGATTAGCGGATATTATAATGCTTATGAGAAAGCATAAAATAGAGCCTAAAAGAATACAAATGATTCATCCAAACACGAAGAAAGCACCTAATATTGTGTTAGTTGAAGGACAAAGAGATGGAGGGGCATTTTTAAAGTGGGAGCCGCCTATTTATGTATATAACGATAATGGTGGATATTCAGAACAAATAGATAAAATATACGGAAGAGGTTAAATAGAAGGGAGTCTTAGTAGTGGGTAAGTTATATGTAGTCCCAACCCCTATAGGAAATTTAAAGGATATAACTTTAAGAGCTTTAGAGGTATTAGGAAATGTAGATTTAATAGCAGCAGAAGACACAAGACAAAGCCTAAAGCTGTTAAATCATTTTAATATAAAGAAACCTTTAATAAGCTATCATAAATTTAACGAAAATATAAAAAGCGGTGACATTATTGATAGATTAAAAGAAGGAAAAACTATAGCTTTAGTATCAGATGCAGGAACACCAGGGATATCAGATCCCGGCAGCGTAATAATAAAAAGATGTATAGAAGAAAATATAGATTTTGAAGTGTTAACAGGAGCCACTGCGGTAACTACTGCTCTTGTATACTCAGGACTAGACACTACAAAATTTTTGTTTAGAGGATTTTTACCAAGAGAAAATAAAGAGAGGAATCCTATTATTGAAGATTTAAAAAATAGACAAGAAACATTAATATTCTATGAAGCGCCACATAGATTATTGAAGACTTTAAATTTTTTATATGAGAATTTAGGAGATAGAAAAATTGCTATATGTAGAGAACTTACAAAATTACATGAAGAAATAATTAGAGTGAATATAAAAGAATCTATAGAATATTATAGTACTAATAGCCCAAGGGGAGAGTATGTACTTATAGTAGAAGGGAAAAGTGAAGAAGAAATAAAATTAGATGAAGAATCTACATGGAATAATCTATCAATAGAAGAACACATAAAAAAATATATAGAAGATGGAATTGACAAAAAAGATGCTATAAAAAAAGTGGCAAAAGATAGAGGAATAGCTAAATCAGAAGTATATAAATATTCTCTAAATTTGTAGAAAATTTTAACAAAAACGCTTTTAGAAGCTAATAAAAGAAATATAAACGAAATTTTCCACTGTAAATGTTATCTGTTTAATGTTATAATATATTATATTATTACAATTTGGTTACAAAGGAGTTGATATTAGTGCATAAAAAAGTGGCATCAATAGTAACTACAGCAGTATTATTAGTTACTATAAGTACAACTGCAGTTATTGCAAGCCCAATTTCGGACAAGCTTAATCAGCAGCAAAATCAGATGCAAGAGCATAAAAATCAATATAGGGATGCACAAAGTAAGGTACAATCAATAGAAAGTCAAATAGAGCAGTTCGATGGACAAATCGAAAAATTGATGATGGAAGTAAACGGAAATAAGACTAAGATAAAATCTATTCAAAATGACATAGAAGCATCTGAAGATGAAATTAAAAAAGCAGAAGAAGACATAAAACAAGAACAAGATTTATACAATGAAAGAATGAAAGTAATGTATATGAATGGTGTTGGAGGATACTTAGATGTAATTCTTGGCGCTGAAAGCTTAGGAGACTTGTTTGAAAGAGTTGAAGCTGTTAAAAAAATTACTGATTTGGACAAGAAGATAGTTAAAGAACTAGAAGAGAAACAAGAATCAATAAAAGCAAAAGAAACAAAGCTTAGAGAAGAGCAAAACAAGCTAGTAGCTTTAAATAAATCACAAGAAGAAAAAGCAAAGAAGCTAGAAGAAGATAGAAAAGCTCAGGACAAGCTTGTTCAAGAAGCAAGAAGACAAGCATCTCAATTTGCAGGTGTTTTAAAAGATGACCAAGCCAAAATAAGAGAAACAAAGCAATTAATACAACAAATGAGAAGTAAAGCACCTAAATATACACCATCAAGAGGGTCAGCACCGATATCATCAGACTCAGTTGTTGCTTATGCATCTAATTTTTTAGGTACACCTTACGTTTGGGGAGCTAATGGACCAGAAAACTTTGACTGTTCAGGATTTACAAAGTATGTATATGCTCATTTTGGAGTTAGACTACCAAGAGTTTCAGGGGAACAAGCACAAACTGGAGAGTATGTATCAAAAAGTAATTTACAACCAGGAGATTTGGTGTTCTTTGGAAGTCCAGTACATCATGTAGGAATATATGTAGGAAATGATTCTTACATACATGCACCAAGAACAGGTGATGTAGTTAAGATAAGTACGTTATCAAGCAGATCTGATTATGTTTCAGCAAGAAGAGTTAGATAAAATAGAATATAATACAATTTACATATTAAACGCCGATTTATCGGCGTTTTATTTTGTTGTTAAATAAAAAAACCATGAAGAGTACCTTCATGGGTTTAATGCAGCGAGATTATTTTAAATTATTTTTCTTCTTTTAAAGCGTCTAAACAGCTTTTGCAGATGTTTTTGCCTCTATAGTTAATAACATTTCTAGCATCTCCACAGAAGATACAAGCTGGTTCGTATTTCTTTAATATGATTTGTTCTCCATCTACATATATTTCTAGAGCATCTTTTTCAGCTATATCTAGTGTTCTTCTTAACTCTATTGGAATAACTATTCTTCCTAATTCATCTACTCTTCTTACTACTCCTGTTGATTTCATTAATTCTTCCTCCTTAAATTTAACTAACAATAACCAATTTAAATGTTTTACATGTTTCGACATCGTCTTACTTAAATAATAGCAAATATGACAAAAGAAGTCAATATAAAAAATGATTTTTTTTAGATTAAGTTACAAATTTCTTATTAACTTCCATCTAAAGTTAATATACTACCAAATTATTCAAAAGTCAATAGGAACTTTTTGTTAAATGCAAATTTTTACTATAAAGCTTAAGGCTTATAAAATCAATGTTTCACAGAAGAAATGTTAGAAAATTACTAAAATTCAAGTAATAATTTGTAAAAAGGAAAGTTGTTAAAATTTTAAAATAAAATAGTAATTTAATGGATTAAAATGATTATAGTGTCGAAAAATAAATTGAACATAAAATATACTAAATATATAAATATAGAAAGTATATTACAATTTAATATTATTAATTATGATATAATTAAAATTAATTTATAATAGTAGGTGAAAGCTCATGAAAGATATTATAGAAGATATAAAGAACATTTTAAATAATTTAGGAGGCTCGGCTTATATAGTTGGAGGATATATTAGAGATAAGTTAATTGGATGTAATAAAGTTCCTGAAGATTTAGATATAATTTATGACGGTAATATTCATGCTTTTATAGAAAAGCTAATAGAAAAAGGTTATAATATATTTCCGATAAAGGAAGACATGAAAATTTATAGAGGTATATTTCATGGAAGTACTCTAGATATATCAGAGTTAAAGAGTAATAATATAGAAGAAGATTTACAAAATAGAGATTTTACATTAAATGCAATAGCTCTTAAGTTAATAGATAACAAAATAATAGATCCATTCAAAGGAAGGGATCATATAAAGGCAAGGATAATACATGAAGTAAGTGAAGCTAGTATAAAAGATGATAGTATAAGAATATTAAGGGCATATAGATTTGCTATTAAGTATGGTATGCATTTTAGTAAAGAGTGTGAAAATAATATTATTAAAAGTGGTAAATATATTAAAGATTGTCCGAAAGAGAGAATTTTTAATGAGTTAATAAAGATAATTGAAGATGATGTTCAAGGAGTACTTTTCCGAGAGCTAGATAGATATGGTGTTCTTAAAGAATTATTACCATATATACAGGAGTTAAAGACAATAGGAAAGTGCAGGTATCATATTGAAGATGCCTTCACTCATATGAATCTAGTATATGAAAATTTTAAAGAGCTTTTAAAGGGAAACTTATCTATAAAAGGATTGGATATAAGTATATTCGATGAAAATTTAGCAAACATTTCTATAAAGAATTATATAGCCTTTGCAGCCTTTTGCCATGATATAGGGAAAGCTAAATGCTATAAAAAAATTAATGATAAGATAAGCTTCATAGGACATGATAAAGAGGGAGCTGTCATTGTGAGAAATGTGTGTAATGAATTAGGATTTCCAAAACGCGGGCAAGAGCTCATTGAAAAACTTGTGGAAGCACATATGTATCCACTAGGGCTGTGCAAGAATAACGTAAAAAACTATAAAAAAAGCTTTTATAAGTTTTTTTCAAGATATGATAAATACATACCGTATATATTAGCACTATCCTATTGTGATATGTATGCTACAAAAATGCTGTATGATCCAGATGGAGAGGAGAATATATTTAAAGAATATATTGAAAAACTTCTGGAAGAGTATAAAATTTACAGAAAAGTTAAGGATAATAAATTACTAGGTGGGGAGAAAGTAATTGAGGTTACAAAGGCCCAAGGAAAAGATATAAAGTTAGTATTAGAAGAGCTAGACAAAAAAATATATTTTGGAGACATATCCAATGTAGAAGAAGCCATTAAGTATTTACAAAGCAAATGTGTAACTTATGCTACATTTTAAGAGAGTGTTGTTTTGTAAACTTAAAATAGCTAATATTAAATAATAAAGTTATATAATTTTTTTATAAAGTTAATATACTATTATATATAACTAGAAATTACTTGAAAGGGGTAATAATTTATGAAAATATTTATTGATACTGCCAATGTAGATGAGATAAGAAGGGTTAGCAAGTGGGGAATACTAGATGGAGTTACAACTAATCCATCTTTAATAGCAAAGGAAGGTAGAGATATTAAAGATGTTGTAGAAGAGATATGTTCTATAGTTGATGGACCAATAAGTGCAGAAGTTATAAGTTTAAAATCCAAAGAAATGGTAGCTGAAGCAAGAGAATTAGTAAAGATACATAAAAACATAGTTATAAAGATACCTATGTGTGAAGAGGGATTGAAGGCTGTAAACGTATTGTATAAGGAAGGAATAAAAACTAATGTAACATTAATTTTCTCAGCTCAGCAAGCCTTACTTGCAGCAAAAGCAGGAGCTAGCTATGTTAGTCCGTTTGCAGGTAGACTAGATGATATAGGAAATGATGGATTACAGGTAGTTGGTGATATAGCCGAAATTTTCAGTATTTATGATATACAAACAGAAATAATAGCTGCAAGTATAAGGAATCCAATGCATGTACTATATGCAGCAAAGGCAGGAGCCCATATATCTACAATACCATATAAAGTATTAATGCAAATGTTAAATCACCCTCTTACAGACAAGGGGATAGAGGCATTTTTAAAAGATTACGAAAGTCAAAACAAGAAATAATTATAAGTATATAAATTAAGTAGAGTAGATAATTAAAAGAGAGATTATCTACTCTACTTAATTTATATAGATACAAAGATATTATTGTAAATATTTTTGTAATGGTGATATACTGATAAAGTAAGATAATATGTTCTATTTAAAAAATTGGACAATGAATTGTAATAATTATACAAACACCCGTTTTAATTGCACTTATTTCTACAATATTATAAAAATAGAAAAACATAAAGCTACAGAATTATATAAAAAATGAAATAATGAAAGAGAAATAACTCGAATTATTCCACATAATTATAACAACTTATCCACAAGAACATGTGTACAGTGTGGATAAAATTGTATCGATATTGTTAAAAGTCACAATAAAATCAATGCTAGAAGATATAAAAGTGCTTATCCACAGAAAGTGTGTATAACTTGTACATAAATGTGGATAAGTAAGTATATTTTTATAAAATCTTAACTTTGCAATTTATGTTTCAAAATTTCAACTGGATTTATGATTTCTATGATTAATGAAGGTAAATATGAAATATATCCAATAATTCGACAAGGAGTACTATAAAAAATACAACTTGTAATAGGGTTATAAATACCGTATAATATATTATGAAAACGTCTATGAATTTATAGAAAATTCAATAAAATTTTTATGGGTTTGGTATTTTTCTAATAAGACTTAGTTAAAGCTTACATACAGAATAGCATGGAGGTAATAGAATTGGATAACAGTAAGTTTATTTTAGAAGGCTTAAATAAGATAGCAAAAGATATCTCAAAAAGTAGTTTAGTTCCCTACGAAGACTTACCTCAATACGATCTTTTTTTATCGCAGGTTATAGATTATTTGAATGATAGATTTCAAGAAGAACAGTATACTAATAATATAGTTCAAAATTATATTAAAAATGAAGTTATTTCAAAACCAGAGGATGGCAAGAAGAGAGGATATACTAAGCTTCATTTAGCTCAGCTTGTTCTTTTAAGTTATATGAGACCTATTTTAACAACTGAAGAAATTAAGAAAGTATTTGCTCTTGCATTTAATCAAATAAATGATAGAAGTGACGATATAATTTCCTGGGAAAAAGCATATAAAGTTTTTGATAAGATACAAGCAGAAAGCTTAGATAACTTCTTAAATGTTGACTTTTTTAATGAAGATAAATTCAATAAATATATAGATGAAAGCCAATTGAAAGAGGAAGATAAAGGCAGAATATTAGTCTTTTTAATAGTAATGAGTTTAATAGCTCAGGCAAGTGCTATTAAAAAGCTAGCTAAAAAAATTATCGATGATTATGGTGACGGTCAATAAAATTATATATTTTAAGCTTCTATGCATATTTAATCTATGAAGGGTAGGTGATATGTGTGGAAGCTTTAGTTAGTTTAATAGGAAATGTAGGATTTCCAATTGCTATATCTATTTATTTGCTAGTAAGAATAGAAAGCAAGCTTGAAAATCTTACAAATAGTATTAATATGCTATCTAACGTAATAAATAATATATCTAAAGATTAAATATTTACCAATATGTAACTGTTAGTTAATAATTTATTAATATTAGAATGGTATTATATAATTAAACTTAGATATCCCCTTTATATAGGTTAATGCCAGAAACTTTCTGGCATTTTTTGTTTTAAAGATAATAAGATTATTGACAATGAGGTTTATAAAGTTTACCATTGAATTGCAGGGCTAGTAAATGGTGTGTATTCAATAATTACATATATATAAGGATTTATAAGGGGGACAATGTTATGATAAATTTAACGGGCAGAAGTTTTCTGACATTGATGGATTTTACAAAAGAAGAAATAAGTTACTTAATAGATTTGGCACAACAATTAAAATACGATAAGGGTGAGGGCACTGAATGGCAGAGGCTAGCAGGAAAAAATATAGTTTTAATATTTGAAAAGGATTCCACCAGAACTAGATGTGCTTTTGAAGTAGCAGCGTATGATCAAGGGGCACGGGTTACATATTTAGGCCCTACAGGGAGTCAAATGGGGAAAAAGGAATCAATAAAAGATACAGCAAGAGTACTTGGCAGAATGTATGATGGAATTGAGTACAGAGGTTTTGGTCAGAAAATTGTGGAAACTTTAGCTAAATATTCAGGAGTTCCTGTTTGGAATGGACTTACAGATGAAGACCATCCTACACAAGTTTTAGCAGACTTTTTGACCATAAAGGAACATTTTCAAAAACCTCTTGAGGAAATTACTTTAGCTTATGTAGGAGATGGAAGAAATAATGTAGCAAATGCACTTTTGATAGGAGCAGCTAAGGTTGGTATGAATATTAGAATAGTATCTCCTGAAAAATTATTTCCTAAGGAAGACTTAGTTGATAAGTGCAAAAATGAGGCAAAAGAATCTGGAAGCGATATAGTAATTACTTCTAATGTGAACTCTGGAGTTAAGGGAGCAGATGTGATATATACAGATGTGTGGGTATCCATGGGGGAATCATTAGAAACATGGAAAGAAAGACTAGAAATATTAAAACCATATAGAGTAGATATGGATATGATAAAAATGACTGAAAATGATGAAGTTAAATTTATGCATTGTTTACCTGCCTTTCATAATTTAGAGACAACTATAGGAAAAGAAATATATGAAAAGTATGGATTTGATGCTTTAGAAGTTACAGAAGAGGTTTTTGAAAGTAAGTATTCTGTAGTGTTTGATGAAGCTGAGAATAGAATGCACACAATAAAGGCTGTTATGGTAGCTACAATATAAATATAATACATAATTAAATTAAAGGTTATCTTAAATATATTTAAGATAACCTTTTTAGCGTGTAGAAGTTTATAAACAAAAATAAAATTAAGATAACTATCTTAATAAAAACTGTTGAGCACAGCACTAGTATTTGCTTCACATAATACAATAAACTACATATATATCCAAATTATTACAAAATAAATGATAATAAGATAAAAAATATATACAAATTTGTTAAAGTATTAAATTATATTTACGAAATTACTATAAAAGATAAATGAAACATGGTTATAGATCGTAAAATGTCGCATAACGTAATGAAAAAATTTTAATAAAGGAGGGAAAAGTATGAAAAAAAATAGAAAAAGTTTGCACAAGCAAATAATAGTATTGCTAATTATAGCTATAGTAGTGCCAATAACTATAGTTTCAGCAATTAATTTTTATGTTTTAAACCTTAGCATAAACTCTAATTTTAAGCAAATGGCTACATCTAACCTTGGTAACGTAATTGATATTATATCGGATATAAGTAAGAATAATAAAGAATCTATAGAAATGCTATCAGAAGATCTTAATGCTAGGTCTATACTAGAAGCCCAGGAAAATAAACTTTGGCTTAGAAAATTTCTCGATTCTTTTAAAAAGTCTCATGAAGGAGTTGCCAGTGTGTATATGGCAACTATAAATAAAGAGATGATTATGGTACCCGATAACAGTATTCCTAAAGATTTTGACCCATCTTCTAGGGAATGGTATAAAAAGGCTATGGAGAATCAAGGAAAGGTAATTATAACCAACCCATATGTGGATATTAGCAATGAAAAACAATATGATGTTACTTTTGCAAAAACAGTTAAAGATGCTTCTGGAAAAATTGTGGGAGTAATAGCAATAGATATAACATTAGATCAATTAAGCAATAAAGTTTCCAGTATTACAATGGGAAAATCAGGTTATGCAGTAGTTATAGATTCAAATGGGGTAATTATAGCACATAAAAGTATAGACAAAATCGGTAAAACAACTAAAGAAGATAAAAGCATAGAGGATATTGTTACAGCTGAAAATTCTACCTTTGAGCAAGAGATTAACAGTATGAAATATTTGGTATTTAAGCAAAAAGAAGAAGCTACAGGGTACACTGTTGCAGCACTTATACCTAAAAAAGAGCTTACCAGTGAAATTATTAGAGTTACTATAATAAATATAGGAGTTGCTTTAGCTTCATTAATATTAGTTATATTTATAGGAAATAGATTTACAAAAGTTAAAATAACTAATCCAATTAAAAAGGTTGTAGATGCATTAGGATACATTGGAGAAGGTGATTTTACTGTTAAAGTAGAGAGCGGCAGGAATACCAGTGAAGAAGTTGAAATGATAATTAGTGCTATTTCTAATACTGCAAATGGAGTATTAGAAATACTGAAGAACGTATCTAGAGCATCAGAGAGCTTAAAAGAAAATTCTCAATCTCTTCTAGCTATTACTGAAGAATCGAGCGTTGTAGGAGATGAAGTGGCCAGGGCTGTTCAACAAATAGCAGATGGATCAGTTCATCAATCAGAAAAGCTTAATGAAAGTGTAGCTATATCAGAAAAACTAGGTAATGAAGTTGAGGAATCTTTAAAGGATTCATCTGAGATGATGAAGGCTTCTAAGATAGTAAAAGTAGCTAGTGATGAAGGAGCAGAGTTAATTAATAGCTTAACAGAAGTGTTTAAAGAAACATATGCTGCTAATTTAGAAGTAGTAGAAAAGGTTAAGGAGCTAGAAGAAAAATCAAATCATATAGGTGCTATAACTGATGTAATAAAAAGTATAACGGAGCAAACAAACCTATTAGCCTTAAACGCATCTATTGAAGCGGCAAGAGCTGGAGAAGCTGGAAGAGGCTTTGCAGTAGTAGCTGAGGAAGTAAGAAAGCTTGCAGAACAATCATCTAGTTCTGCTCTAGAAATTGAAAAAGTTATTTCAGAAGTAAAGATAAGTGTAAATGGAGTATTTGAAAAACTAAAGCATTCAACAGAATTAAATGATAAAACTTCAGAGAATGTTCAAGTTACAAGTAAAAGCTTTGAGAATATAAAACAATTCATTAGTATATTGGAGAACAATATAGAAAAGGTAAGTAAATGCTTAACTGAAATAAAGGCTGATAAGGATGAAGTTATAGTTAATATTTCTGAGATTTCAGCAGTAGCACAGGAAGCTGCTGCAACATCTGAGGAAGTAAGCGCATCTTCAGAAGAACAATCATCAGGACTTCAAGAGATAGTATCTTCTGCTGAGAAATTAAATGTACTTTCCGAAGAACTAAAGTCTATAATAAGTAAATTTAAAATATAACTAAAAAATCTCTAAGAGATATCTCTTAGAGATTTTTTAGTTATACTAAGTTAAGTTTTTGCGTGCACCTTAACAATATTATCAGGTTAAGGTTAAATGACCTACTTTAATCGCTCACTATTAGTGTGATAATTATGTAATTCCCTTATTTAATATGATAACCCATTTTAGGTTAATTATGTATTATAATTTAAAAAATATCTAACGTATTTTATTATTAGCATTATTTCTAGAATTATTATTAGCAAAATAAAATATAAAATTATTAATTATATAAAATATTTCTACAAATTCTAAAGAAAATATTTACAAAAGTATATAAAAGTTATAAAATAGAATTAAACAATATTAAATAATGAATATGAAAGGGGGGCATTGATAAAAAACTCTATTTTTTAAAACTATCTATGTAAACGTTTTATCCTTAGTATTAACCAAAATTTGAATGCTTAATTAAAGACTTTTTATGGTACAAGTTAATGGAAACAAAGTTATTATTGTGTTGGAAGCTGGGAACTTTCGATACAATGGGTTTTGAAAGTTTTAGCTGTGCATGGGTGAAATGGTGCTCAGTGAAGCCATTCTATTAGGTTTGGGAGCCATTAGAGTGGTAAGGAAACTTCAATAAAAGTATGGTAGAAATATAATTTATGGGTAATAGTAGAACTGGTTATATCCAGCTCTACTCTTTTTTTATTTGTTGTAAAATTACTCTATATAATCGATTTATATTGTGTAGAATATACACCTTTTCTAATGTTAAGAAATTAAAATATAAATTAAAAAGTAGCAATTAATTTAGTAAAAAATTGAAAAATAAATAAGTGTAAGAGTTAATCAGTGTAGTTTTGTACCATATTTCGACAAATCAAACAACAAAG
This sequence comes from Clostridium sp. JNZ J1-5, assembly GCF_053901425.1. Lineage (NCBI taxonomy): Bacteria > Bacillati > Bacillota > Clostridia > Eubacteriales > Clostridiaceae > Clostridium > Clostridium sp. JNZ J1-5. Next base: position 2,117,735 of record NZ_CM132773.1, read on the forward strand.
CACTATGAAGCTTGGAAAAATAAGTTTAAATTGATAATTTGTAAGGGGACAGTTACAATAGTATTTAATAGAAGTTCTAAATATTACTTAGGATTAGGTGACAATATGAATTGCAAAACTTTAATCAACTTAATAGACGAATTTAATGATCATAATATAATAGCTTCATTAACATTAAAACCTGAAAAGATAGTATTTATATATGAGGACAATAAAGAGGAAACTGATAAATTTAAGAACATAAAAAACTATCTAAAAGATAAGCTTCCAGATACAGATGTAACAGGAGTGGCAATTGATAAATTAAATCAAGATAAAATATGCAAAGAACTAGGAGCATATAAAGGATCGGAAACCATAGTAAATATATCTGGTGGAAGCAAGCTGATGAGTCTTGTAGTATATAAGGCATCTAAAAAGTATAGTATGGAATCTATATTTATAGATTTAGATAATGAAGAGATGTTAAGGCTAACAAATAGAGAAATAATAAGATTAGATGCTGATTTTATCAATTTAGAAGTAAAGGATTTTATCGCAAGTACAGGTGGAAAAATCATTTCAGATTCTACGGAACTATTTAGTGATATAAAAGCCCAACAATATGTAGAGTATATTGTTAAAAATTATGAAATGTGGAATGATTTAAAGAAAATAATAAGAGATTCTAATATAATAATTCATAATAAATTTATGATGGATACAGCTACTATCAGCTTAGATAATTTAGGAGAATATCAAAGGAGAAAACTTAAAGGCTTTTTAAATAGGCTAAAAGAATTAAATTTAATTCATATAAGTCGTGTAAATAGGAACAAGATAATTGTAAAATTTAAAAATATAGAAGCAAAGACTCTTTTGTTTAAAACAGGGACATGGCTTGAAGTGTTAGTTTACAGAATATTAAGAGAAATAAAAGAAATAAATGATGTAAAGAGTGGAGTACTGTTTTTATGGGACGATGAAGTGAATTCTGTAAAAAATGAAGTGGATGTAGTGGCTATTTGCAGATCCAGGCTTATCTATGTATCATGTAAAGATACAGAAAAGTATGATGAGGATACATTAAATGAACTTAATGTATATGCAGAAAAGCTAGGAGGAGAAGATGCAAAAAAAATTCTTGTGGCCACTAAAGAGTCCTACAAAAAAAGTGTAGTCCGCAGAGCAGAAGAAATGGGAATTGAAATTATTATATTTAATGGGAATGTAGATAGCTTAAGAAAAAAACTTAATAAAATTATAATCAATTAATATATACAAATAAAGCTTTAGATGCAAAAAAGGGGATGAGGATATTTTATGATTACAATTATATCTCCAGCTAAAACACTGGATTTTAATAAAATGGATATAACTCATGAGTATAGCGAACCAATCTTTAAAGAAGAAGCTTCACAGCTTATAGGAGAGCTTCAAAGGTATTCTTCACAGGAAATAGAAGAATTAATGAGCATAAGCGATAAACTAGCGGAACTTAATTATAAAAGATATAAACAATGGAATAAGGAACATAGCATTGAAAATTCTAAACAAGCTATACTAGCTTATTCAGGGGATATTTATCAGGGAATGAAAGCTGAAGATTTTAATGAGGAACAATTAAAATTTTCTCAGCAGCATGTTAGGATTATTTCTGGTTTATATGGAGTACTTAGACCGCTTGATTTAATTCAACCATACCGTTTAGAAATGAGTATTAAGCTGAAAAATCCGAAAGGAGTAGATTTGTATAGTTTCTGGAGGGAGAAGATTACTAATTTCTTTAACAAAGAAATTGGAGAACATAAAGATAATACACTGATAAATCTAGCTTCTAATGAGTACTTCTCAGCTATAGATAAAAACAAGTTTAAAGGAAAAATAATTAATCCTATATTTAAAGAATATAAAAATGGCCATTATAAAATTATAGGAATTTATGCAAAAAAGGCAAGAGGAGCTATGGCTAAATATATTGTAGAAAATGAAATCAATAGCCCAGAGCATATAAAAAATTTTAATCAATATGGATATAAATATAATGAGGAATTATCAACAGATAGTGAATGGATATTTGTTAGATAGTTTAGTTTTAGAAAATAAGAGCTTGTTAAAAAATACAGGCCCTTATTTTTTTATTATTTAATTAGTAGCTTTGTGAATAAAAAGTAGTGATAAATGGCAAAAATATATGTTATAGAGTAAAATGCTTTAGATTTGTAATTCAGTAGCTAGAGGAGGAAGTATTGTGAAGCATATACTTATAATATTATTTCTAGCAATACAGGTATATGTGCTGTTCTTAACTTATTACTACAATGTCATTTCTATTTTTGGATTAAAAAAAGTAGAAGAAGAAGAAGACCATGAGCCTGAAAAGAGTTTTGCAATTGCTATAGCAGCACATAATGAAGAAAAGGTAATTGGTCAAATATTAGATAATCTAAAAGAGTTAGAATATCCTAAGGAACTATACGATGTCTTTGTAATTTGCGATAATTGTGATGATAATACAGCCAAAATCGTAAGAGAGAAAAATACAAGGGCATTAGAAAGGTTTGATGATACCCAAAGGGGTAAAGGATATGCTTTGAAATGGTTCTTTAACTTATTATTTAAGATGGAAAGACAATATGATGCAGTAGTTATTTTTGATGCAGATAATCTTGTAACAAAAAACTTTTTAACGAAAATGAATAATAATTTAGTATCAGGAAAAGAAGTTATACAAGGTTATTTAGATAGCAAAAATCCAGATGATTCATGGATTACAATATCTTATGCATTAGCTTATTGGATTACCAACAGAGTATTCCAACTGGCTAGAAAAAGATTAAAATTAAATGCTGCTCTTGGTGGTACAGGATTTTGCATGTCTACTAGTGTTCTTAAACGTTTTGGCTGGAATGCAATGAGCTTAACTGAAGATTTGGAGTTTACTATGATATGTACACTAAATGATATACCAGTTGTTTGGGAACATAATGCAAAAATTTATGATGAGAAACCAGTAACAATGAAGGCTTCTTTTAAGCAAAGAATTAGATGGTTACAAGGACACTGGGATTGTTGCTTTAGATATTCAGGTAAATTGCTAAAGAGAGTATTCCTAGAAGGAAAATTTGCATGTTTTGATGCATTTATATACTTAATACAGCCATCTAAGATGATATTGGATGCATTTTCTTTTTCAATGTTACTTGCCAAGTTCTTTTTCCCAAGTATACCAATAATAAAGCTAGTATTTCCAATTTGGTTTTGGTTCTTAGCATTGTTTTTCAGGTATATAATACCTATAATTGCACTTCTTTTAGAAGGAGTGTCATTTAAGAGAATGCTAGCTATGGTTATATACCCTGTATATGGTATAACATGGGTACCAATAAGCATAATAGGGTTAATTAGAAAGAACAATAGAGAATGGAACCATACTCTACATGATAGAATTCTAGAGGAAGAGCATTTAGAAGCTATTATTAACAAAAAAAGAGTATAGTAAAGAAAAAGTATAATAAAAAAGACGCCGAATTTAAAAAATTGGGCGTCTTTTAACTTTTATAATAAAATCATAATTGTTCTTTAACATAACTGCTTAGAAGCCTCTTTATCTGATGACTACCATCCGTAATACTCCCACTTCTAAAGTGGGAGATAACGGCTGCTACGTCCCTAGATAAGGGCTTCTAAGCTTTAGGTGGGAAAAAACTCCACCTGAAGCCAAGAATCCTCTTTATACTACAAAGTAATATCCGTTGAAATAGCCTATAGTTACTATTGCGCTTAATGCTGTAAATAGAAATAGATAGCTTATAAATATAAACTCCCTTTTCCTATATAACTCAACAATATATAAGTATAGTGGTATTGATACCATAAGATATCTTGGGATGCTTACTAATCCAGAACCAGTATTAGAAAATGGTATAGTTATAATTAGGAAACCATAAATAAAAAGTATTAACTCTTTAGGAGTAATTTTTTTATAATTTACTACAGCATAGTAAATAAATATTAGTAAAATTGCAGTAGCAATTACAAAGCTAATCAAACCGTTATTCCATCCACCACTATAAAAGAAGTATGGATTCAAAAGATAGTCTATATAACTTTTAAATGGAATGCTAAGCTTTCTTCCCCAGTTGCCAACGTCATGCAGAGGAGCTAAGAAATCTCCAGTTAAATATTTCATATATGAAAAATATACTGTGATTGGTATAACCGAAACAATCATATAAGCAATAATTTTTTTTATTTGTTTTACAGTATCCGTTCTAAAGGTTTCCTCTGACAAAAGCATAAAAAATACATAGGCCACATTTAAAAAACCAGGGAAGCGAGTGGTTGCTGAAAGTCCGGCAAATATTGAAGCTTTTAAATAGTCACCTTTTATAGAATAGTATATTGTTGCTGCAGAGAGAAATAAAAATAAACTTTCTGTATAAGGTATAGAATAGAATATGGAATATGGATAACAGAGTATAAGCGCTAAGACAAAATATATCTCTTTTTTATGAAATCCTCTCTCTTCACATATCCTATATATGTAGAATAGAGCTAAGACTAACAGTACATTTGAAAGTATTAATGAATTAATCAAATTACTGCTGCTTATATTAAATAATTTCATAGCTCTAATTAGTAATGGATATAAAGGGAAGAAGCTTATACTTGTTGCAGAAGTACTTTGGGACATGTTTACTTTAGGATATCCATTATCAGCTATTTGAAAGTAAAACCCACTATCAAATTTGTTAAAGTCCTCTAGTTTAAATTTTCTTATATCCTCAGATATTACAGTACTACCACTTTGAAATCCTAAATTTTCAGCAGAATCATACATGGGAAAAGTATTCATACCAATATATCCTGCAAAACACAACGCTAATCTTGATATTATTACTACTATAAGAATCTTTAACATTAATACCATACTATTGGTAAAATTTTTTTCCAATTTATATCTTCCTTTCCTAACATAACTGAAAGCATATATTGAGATAATTGCCAAGTTAGCAATGTTCTATACTTATTTTAATAAACTTTACCTGAGTACTACTATCCGCGAAACAACAAAACAAGATTGTAAGTAAATTACCTACAATCTTGTAATTGTTATATTAAAACATAATTTAAAAATCAGTTGTTTTAGTGTTCCTCTATAGGTGAAGAAAAAACTAAAAGCTTACTTCCCACATAGTTTGAGATGGTAGAAAAACCTGTAGCAAGTACTTGAGACAGCATGCTGTCTAGACTTAATCTATCAACTAATATATACATAATTAGCAGGTTTATTCCTAATGACATTGAGTTCACAATAATAAATTTTATAAATTGTAGGGCTACTTTGTCATCTTTATCGTGAAAAGTCCATCTTTTATTTAATATATAGCTATTACACATGCCGGCAATATAACCAATTACCGAACTTACTAGATAATTAATACCTAAGATTTTGTTCAAAAGATAAAATGTTAATAGTGTAATAAGAGTATTAATGCCGCCAACGATACAAAATTTTATTAATCTAATCATAAGTTCACCTTAATTTTATTTTTTATTTTATTTAACATTATATTGTTTATTGTCGCCTATTTCTTTACTAATTAAATATAGAGGTTTTCTTAAGTTCTCATCCAACAATTTTTTATTAATCATGTAAGAGTGTCTTTTATGGGCTTTCTCTAAGTTTATTTCTTTGTCAACTATGTATAAAGGTCTTTGTCTAGTTTCATCATAAATTCTTGAAATGTATTCACCAATTATTCCAATGGAAAGCAACTGTATACCACCTATAAGGGTAATGGAAATTATGGTTAGCGACCAGCCTAATGTAATATTTCCTAAGCTTAAAATTAAACTTGTCAGTGAATAAATGATAATTATTAATGACAATAATATACTTCCAAGGCCTAAATATTCAATTAACTTTAATGGCTTTGAAGAAAATGAAAAAATTCCGTCCATTGCAAATTTTAACATCTTTTTTAATGGATATTTTGTTTCACCTGCGAAACGCTCTTTTCTTTCATATTCTAAAGGTATTTGTTTAAAGCCCACCCAACTTGACATTCCTCTTAGAAATCTATTTTGTTCAGGCATTCTCTTTAGTGCTTCAATGACTTTCCTGTCTACTAATCTAAAGTCGCCAGTATCCATAGGGATTTTTACACTGCTTAACTTATTTAAAACCCTATAAAAAGCTTTTGCAGTAGTTAGTTTAAACCAACTTTCCCCATCACGTTTTTTCCTTTTACCATATACTACTTCATATCCTTCTTCCCATAATTTTATCATTTCAGGTATAAGCTCCGGCGGATCTTGAAGATCAGCATCTATTATAACCACTGCATCTCCATTAGCCTTATCAATTCCTGCTGTAACGGCTATTTGATGGCCAAAATTTCTTGAAAAACTAATAACTTTTGTACGAGGATCTTTTTCAGCTATTTCCTCTAATAATTCTAAAGTCCTATCTGTGCTACCATCATTAACAAATATAAGTTCGTAGTTAAGCTTATTTGTATTGGCAACTTCGGTTAATCTTTTATAACATTCCTCCACGACTTTTTCTTCGAAATACATAGGAACAATTATTGAGATAAGTTTTGAATTCATATTTTAACCTCCAACTTAATTGTTTAATTAAACTAGTAATAAATCTTTATTCTAATCAATTTTCAAAATGGCAACTTAAAAAGAATAATAAGTGTAATTATAGATTTAACTACATCTACTACTTTTCCCTAAATTTTAGTATTTATTCTGATTAGGATATTTTTACTATCAAGCTTTAGAATATTAAAGAGTTATTTTTAAAATTTAGTTTAGTTGTGTAAAAGTATAGAAGCTTAAGCTCTATTTGGAAGGAGTTAAGTTTAATATGAGATGTAATTGGAAATAATATAATTTAATTGACTAAAGAAATATAACAGGGAGAGCAGGCAATGAACATATATAATACAAAATTCCTTGATAGTATATTGAACTTTATTGAAAAATATTATTATATTTTCTTAATTATTATATTGATGATAGCGTCACTAAACATGTTTTACAACCTAGGCAAAATACCTATTAATAGCTGGGATGAAGCAAGACATGGAGTTAATGCTTATGAAATGATTAAAAGAAATAATTACATAGTGAATACATATGGATATAAAAATGATTATTGGAATTTAAAGCCGCCAATAAGTTATTGGGCTATAGTTGGAGGATACAAACTAGCAGGATTTAATTCCTTAGGACTAAGAATCTTTTCTGCAGTGGCATCTTTTATAACTGTATTAATAGTTGCCATCTTTACCTTACATAAGCATGGAAGGTTAGCGTCATTAATATCTACTTTTGCTATAACTACTAGCATGCCCTTTGTTCTAGAGCATTGTGGAAGAACAGGGGATGCAGATGCCATATTTGTATTATTTTTTACAATGTCAATGGTGGCTATGGCACTGATAGAAGAAAATACAAACTGGCTATATGCTGCAGGTGTATCTTTTGCAATGGCTTTTCTTACGAAAAGCTGGCATGCTGGAAATATTGTAGTTATTGGGATAATTTATTTGATTTTAAGCAAAACATTGTTCAAGTTGAAAGTAAGGCAGATATTTATGTTTATACTAAGTTGTTCTTTTCCTATATTGATATGGGGATTTTTTAGATATAAGCAGGATGGACTTGTTTTCTTTGAAACCATGATAAATTATGATCTATTAGCTAGATCATCTACAACCTTAGAAGGTCATGTTGGTAGTATTTCCTTCTACATAGAGGCACTTCAGAGAACATATTTTTATTGGCTGCTGGTTTGGGTAAGCACTATACTAGCTTCTACATTATATATTAAACCTAATTTGATGAATAGAAGACGGATAAATTATATCCTATCTATAACTTTATGGATAGCTGTACCATTTTTACTTTATACTAAGGCAAAAACAAAGATTGACTGGTACATACTGCCCATATACCCAGCTCTAGCTATAAGTATAGGGGCTACATCTAGCATGCTTTTAAAAGCTAAAAATAGAAATTTCCTGTTTCAGAGTTTACTGGTACTTATGATTTTATTAGCTATATATAAGAATGAAGTTTCTATAATAAGATCAATTTCAAATCCTTTACCAAGTTATGCTCAAGTAGCTTTAGAGGAAATGAAAAATTTTCCGGAGTATAGAGGAAGAAATATCTATACAACATTTAAAACAGGATCAGCTGATAACCCTAATCGGTGGGATCAAAGCTATTTATTATGTGCAGAACTTTATGGAGATTTAATACCAGTAGAGGGTGGAATAAATGGATTTCTTAAAGATAATACTGAAAAACCACTTTTACTAATCCCTAAAAATAAAGTAAAACTACTTAATATGAAAGTAAATATTCAAAAGGTTGTAGCTGAAAATAATATAGTTTACATTTTAACAAAATAGAAGGGGTTAGGTGTTCTATAGAATGACGTGTGCTAATAAATATTCATCCAAGTGTAAATGAACATATAATAGAGAAATGGTTAGAGCCTAATATCTGCAGGTGCACTGGATATGAAGAGAGAAGAAGCGGTAAAATCGGTGCTAAACCAAGATAAACAGTAGAGAAAGATAACAACCAATTGTTAAATTTTTATACAAGATTTTTTGCAATTAAAAGATATTGTGAGAAAATTATTAATTTTTTTTATGAAAATGTTTTCGGATGGTTGACATATGTGTCCATAGGTGATACTATATTTAAAAATCTATTAAATATGTACAGAACTTGTATAAAAATTCATTAAAATATATGTTTATATATCTTTAAAAATGATGATGGAGAGCATACTACTATAGGATTAATTACAGAGAACCGGATAAGCTGAGAACCGGGTTAGTTGGGTAGAGATGGTAGCTCCTGAATTATATGATTGAAATTAAGTAGGTCATATCGCGAGGCTGCGTTAAAAGGCTAAGGTTTGATGGAACCTGTAAGAGACTATTGTAATGGGGTAATAGTGAAGTAGAGTGGTATAGCGTAAATAACGCCTCTATATGTTAAGTAATACATGTAGAGACGTTTTTTTTATATAATTTTTTAAAATAATTAAATAGGGCAACTAAATAAAAAGGGGGAAAAAATATGAAAAAAAAGGTATCTTTATTACTTGCTACACTTTTTCTTGTGGGCTCATTAGCGGGGTGTAACAAGAGCACAGGGGCATCCGCTAATGCAAAATCAATAAAAGTAGGTCTTGACTATGAGCTAACAGGGGGCGTAGCAACATATGGTCAAGGACTTGTAGAGGGAATTGAACTAGCTTTTGAAGAAATAAATAAAAACGGGGGCGTTTTAGGAAAGCAAATAGAAATTATAAAGGTAGATAATAAATCTGATAGCTCAGAATCAGCTAACGTAGCATCAAAACTTGCTACTAGAGATAAAGTTGTTGCTATATTAGGACCTGCTACTTCAGGGAATACAAAAACAGCAGCTCCAATTGCTATACAAAATAAAGTTCCTTTAATATCAGCTTCTGCAACAGCAGATGATGTTACTGTGGATAGTAATGGTAAAGTAAGAGAATATGTTTTTAAAACTTGTTTTAGTGACTCTTTCCAAGGAGTTATAATGGGTAATTTTGCATACACGGATCTTGGCAAGAAAAATGCTGCTATCCTTGTAGATAGTACAAGTGATTACAGTAAAGGTCTTGCAAAGAGCTTTAAAGAAACATTCGGTAAATTTGGCGGTAAGGTTGTTACAGAACAAGCTTACCAAGCAAAGGAAACTGATTTTAAAGCCGTTCTTACTAAAATTAAAGGATCCAATCCTGATATATTATTCCTTCCAGGTTACTATGAAGAAGTTGGTTTAATAGTAAAACAAGCTAGAGAATTAGGACTTAATGTTCCTATACTTGGAGGAGATGGATATGAATCTCCAAAGCTTGCAGATCTTGCAGGAAAAACAGCCTTAAATGATGTTTATTTTACAAATCACTACTCTTCAAAAGACACTGCAACTGAAGTTGTAAAATTCAAAGATGCTTTTAAAGCTAAATACAGCAAAGAGCCAAATGCTTTCAACGCACTTGGTTATGATCTTGCATACTTCCTTGCAGATGCACTAAAGAGAAGTGGAGAGGCTGATCCTGTTAAACTTAAAGAAGCTTTAGCTTCAACTAAAGATTTCAATGGAATAACAGGTAAGATATCTATAGATGAAAAACACAATCCTGTAAAATCAATAACTATACTTCAAATGAAAGATGGAGAGCAAACTTTCTTAAAGAAATTATCTCCACAATAATGCTATATAGTAACTAAAAAATAATCATCATTAGAGAGTACAACTTAGGAAGAACACATTTTAGTACTCTCTAATGAATTTTTAGAAGGAAGTGAGAGAATTGGAACAATTTTTGCAACAACTTATGAACGGTTTATCACTAGGAAGTATATATGCGCTAATTGCGCTAGGTTATACTATGGTATATGGTATCATAAATCTTATAAATTTTGCTCATGGTGACATATACATGTTAGGAGCTTATATAGGATTCGCAGTTACAACCTTTCTTCATCTTAGTTTTTTTCCAGCACTCATAATATCAATGCTTTCTTGTGCGATTATTGGAGTCTTAATAGAAAAAGTAGCATATAAACCAATAAGAAATTCTACAAGAATAGCAGCATTAATAACAGCTATATCTGTTTCTCTATTCTTAGAATATGGGACTATGTACTTTGTAAAAGCAGAAACTAGGACTTTTCCTGAAGTATTATCAAATAAAAGCTTGAAGCTATTTAATGGAAAAGTAATATTGAGTACAACAGATATTTATATACTAGTTATAACAGTTGTATTGATGATTTTACTTCAATATGTAATTTATAGAACTAAAATGGGAAAAGCAATGAGAGCTGTAGCTATGGACAAAGAAGCCGCTCAATATATGGGAGTAAGCATCGACAGAACTGTATCATTTACCTTTGCTATAGGTTCTGCTCTTGCTGGAGTAGCAGGAGTACTTGTAGGAGTATACTACAATTCAATTAATCCTCTTATGGGAATAATCCCTGGACTTAAAGCCTTCGTAGCAGCGGTAATTGGAGGAATAGGGATAATTCCAGGAGCTTTATTTGGAGGGTATTTCCTAGGAATGACAGAAACGATGGTAAGTGCCTATGGAGGATCATTGTATAAAGATGGAGTTGCTTTTGCAATTTTAATTATAATTTTATTAATAAAACCTAATGGACTTTTAGGTAAAAATACTAAGGAAAAGGTATAGGGGGGGATAATATGAAACTATTAAATAAGAAAAACATTTTGCTAGCAATAATTATCCTATCCCTGTATGCAGTAGGACAAATTTTAATAGTTACTGGGATTATAGATTCTTATATTTTGCTTAACATTACCATAATAGGAATCAATATAATATTAGCTGTAAGCCTTAATCTTATTACAGGATTTACAGGGCAATTTACATTAGGACATGCGGCTTTTATGGCTATAGGAGCCTATGTTTCAGCTATTATGACAGCAAAAATGGGTATGCCTTTTATAGTTGGAATATCACTTGGAGCTATATGTGCAGCTCTAGCAGGAGTGTTAATTGGAATTCCTACTTTAAGACTAAAAGGAGATTATCTTGCAATTGCTACCCTTGGTTTTGGAGAAATTGTAAGAATTGTAATATTGAATAATGACTATGTAGGTGGAGCAAGTGGACTAAATGATATTCCACAATATACTAATTGGACTTGGTTATTCTTTATGGTAATGGCTACACTTGTATTAATAAAAAACTTTATAGAGTCAAGAAGTGGAAGAGCCTGTATAGCTATTAGAGAAGATGAACTAGCGGCAGAAGCTATGGGATTAAATACTACATTTTATAAAGTACTTGCTTTTGGAATAGGAGCATTTTTCGCAGGAATAGCAGGTGCACTTTATTCAGGATATTTCTTTTTTATAAAACCTGATGCTTTTGGATTTATGAAATCTATAGATATACTTGTAATAGTAGTATTTGGAGGTATGGGAAGTATTGCAGGATCCGTTATAGGAGCCATAGCCCTATCAATAATATCCTTATTACTTCAAAGTGTTCCTGAATTAAGAATGGTAATATATTCAGTTATTCTATTTGTCATAATGGTTTATAGACCTCAAGGAATAATGGGTAACTACAAAATAAAATTATTTAAAAGAGGAGGTCTCCAAAATGTCAGTGGTGAAGGTAAGTAATCTATCAAGGTTTTTTGGCGGAGTTAAAGCTGTATCCAATGTTAATATGGATATAAAATCTGGTGAAATAATAGGACTTATTGGGCCTAATGGTGCAGGAAAGACCACCCTTTTTAATTTACTTACAGGTATGTATGCACCATCTGAGGGAAACGTATCTTATGAGTTCGAAAAAAATATTTCCACAAAGAATTTAAAACCACATGAAATAGCTGTTTTAGGAGTATCTAGAACATTTCAAAATATAAGACTTTTTGCAAATATGACAGTAGAGGACAATGTACGAATAGGTCTTCACAAAAATATAAAATACGGGATATTTTCTTCTTTCTTTAGATTACCATCCTATTATAAAGAGGAAAAGAACGCAGATGATAAAGTTAATGAACTTCTTAAGGTTTTCAATCTTTTAGATAAAAAAGATGAACTTGCTAAAAACTTGCCTTATGGAGAACAAAGAAGACTTGAAATAGCAAGAGCTCTTGCTTCAGAGCCTAAAATCCTTCTTCTTGATGAACCAGCAGCTGGAATGAATCCAAATGAAACAAATGAATTAATGAAGCTTATAAAGTGGATAAGAGACAAATTCCACATAACAATTTTGCTGATTGAACATGATATGTCTCTTGTAATGACTGTATGTGGTAGACTATATGTACTTGACTATGGAAAGCTAATCGCAGAAGGGTTACCAGAGGAAATACAAAAGGATCCTAAAGTTATAAAAGCATATCTTGGAGGTGAAGAAGAGTTATGTTAGAGTTGATTGATGTTAATGTATATTATGGTGCAATACATGCACTAAAGGGAATAAGTTTGCAGGTTAATGAGGGGGAGATAGTTACCCTAATAGGTGCAAACGGAGCAGGAAAGACTACAACTCTTAAAACTATTTCTGGAGTGTTAACTCCAAAAAGTGGAACAGTAAAGTTTTTGGAGAATGATATAAATAAGGTAAAGGCAAATAATATAGTAAGCCTTGGAATATCTCATGTTCCAGAGGGAAGAAGAGTTTTTGCTAACATGTCAGTTATGGAAAATCTTGAAATGGGAGCTTATTCAAGAAATGATAAGACTGAAATAAAAAAAGACTATGAAAAGATATTTGAAACATTCCCAAGACTTTTGGAACGTAAAGGTCAGATGGCAGGTACCCTCTCAGGGGGAGAACAACAAATGCTTGCTATAGGTCGTGCACTAATGTCAAGACCTAAATTACTTTTACTAGATGAGCCTTCTATGGGGCTTGCACCGTTAGTTGTTAAACAGATATTTTCAATAATAAAAGAGATAAATAAAACGGGTACAACAGTTTTATTGGTAGAGCAAAATGCTTCTATGGCACTTAAAATTGCAGATAGAGCTTATGTAATACAAAATGGATACGTAGAAATGGAAGGAGCAGCTAATGACCTTCTAAATGATGAAAGTGTAAGGAGTGCATATCTTGGGGCTTAAGATGTGGCAAATTGAAATAAACATGGGGAATACAAAAGCTGTAAGTGAAATAATGATCACTTGCAGCTTTTGTATTTTTTATTTTTTGAATTAATATTAAGATATTGACAAGTAGAATAGTAACTACTATAATAACTACTAAAACAAATGTAAGAATATTTAATAATTTTAGAATATTGGGGGGTAATTATGTTAAAAAGGGGCAAAGTGAATAATGATTTTAGAGAAGGGGCTAAAGCAGGAGTACCAATAGTTATTGGCTATGTGCCTATAGCTATGGCATTTGGAATATTATCCAAAACAACAGGTATTTCAATGCTGGATAGCTTTTTATTTTCACTAATGGTATTTGCGGGGGCAAGTCAGTTCATGGCGTTAAATTTACTAGCTATAGGTGCCGGAATGGGAGAAATTATATTAACTACGTTGCTAGTGAATCTCCGTCATTTTTTGATGAGTGCATCATTAGCAGCAAGAATGAAAGGTAATATAAAAAAATGGATTCCACTTATTGCCTTTGGAGTAACAGATGAAAGCTTTTCTGTACTATCCTTTAAGGAAGGTGATATAACAAAAGATTTTACCCTTGGTCTGCAACTTACAGCATACCTTTCATGGGTAGTAGGAACTGTTTTAGGATATTTAGCAGGAGGACTGCTGCCTCAAATTGTAAGTGATGGTATGGGGATTGCCTTATATGCTATGTTTGTAGCTATTTTAGTACCAGAATTAAAAAAGTCAAATAAGGTTGTAATCTTAGTATTATTATCAGGAGCTACAAATACGCTACTTAATTACTTTGAAATTTTACCTAAGGGATGGAACATGATTTTAACCATTATCCTAGTATCTTCTGTAGGGGCTTATTTATATGGAGAAGATTATAAAGAAGAGGTGAATATTTGTGAATAGTAAAATATTATTAATTGCAGGGATGATGTTAGTAACCTATATTCCAAGGTTAGTTCCATTTTTAGTTATATCAGATAAGAATTTATCTAAAAGAGTAAATGGATTTTTAAAATCAGTACCATATGTAGCACTAGGAGCACTTATAATTCCAGGAGTATTCTCGGCCATTCCTAAAATGCCTGAAGCTTCACTATTAGGAATAGCTTTTGCTTTTATCTATGGTTGGTTTAGGGGAGGTATAATAATACCAGTATTAGGTTCCATTTTTATAGCAGTAATTATGCTTTCTATGAAATATGGATTGGTATTTTAGTTTTATTTAGAAAATGGAGGAGAATTATATGGACAATGAGTCTATGATTATAGAAGATATGAAAAAGCTGGGATTAACTGAATATGAAGTTAAGGCATACTTAAAACTTTTAGAGAGTCATCCTGTAAATGGGTATACCTTAAGCAAAAATTCCAGCATTCCAAGGTCTAGGATATATGAGGTTTTGGATAGTTTAAGAAATAAACAGTTAGTATTTGAACAGAATGAGGGGGATTCTGTGATTTACCATCCACTTGAGCCTAAGCTTTTAATAAATAAGCTAAAGAATAACTTTCAGGATATACTAAATAATGTAGAAGAGTATACGGAAAAGGTTTATTTAAGAGACACAAGCGATAATAAATTAACTTCCATTAGAGGAAGAGATAATATAATAGATTTTTTAAACCTACTAATTTCAAATGCCGAAAAGAGAATAGCAGTTTCTATATGGGAAGAAGAAATAAATGACATTTCTAAATCCTTAGAAGCAGCAGTTAATAGAGGGGTTACCCTAAGAGGAATATATTTTGGGAAAAATAATCCTTATAAACAATTGGTTACTCACAGGAGAATAGAAAGATATCTAGCAGAAAAAAAAGAACGATATATGACAGTAACAGTTGATGGCATTCATGTATTGTATGGAGTTATATCAAGAGGAGAAGAGAGTACAGTAACATGGGCAAAAGACCCAGGTTTTGTAGATATAAGTGAAGATTATATTTGTCATGATTTGATGGTAAATCTTTATTCCAACAAGCTAGAAGAGGAAGAAAGAAAAAATTATGAGGATTTTTTAGATAGGGCTAGAAGAGAATATTATGATTTTACAGAAGAAGAATTTAACAACTTCAAATAGAATCACATATTTTTCACATAATTTCTTGATAATATTTCGAAATTTACTTCTTATCATTTAGAGAAAGCAAAAGAAAACAAGATGTATAGGGGACACATAGATGTTCTTTAATCTTTGGCTCTTAGATAAGGAGGAATAGACACATGGAAGTATTTTTAAACATAGGATTAGCAAAGATAAGTACAGTATTAGCAGTTTTATTAAGTGTAATTTATATTTTAAGAGTAGCAAACACAAAATTTTTTAAAGGCAAAAATAAAATATTAGGAAATTTAAATAAACTTCTAAGAATGCCTCACAAGTGGCTAGGTATAATACTGATTATCACTGGGTTGATACATGGAATTTACTCTAGTGACAGTGTATTAAGTTTAAACTGGGGAACTATATGTTGGGTTGTAAGTGTCTTATTAGGACTAAATTTCATGTTCAAAAAAAGGTTTAATAAGTCAAAGCCTTGGATTTTTTACCATAGAGTACTCACAGTAATATTTATTCTAACTTTAGTAGTTCATATTGCAGATGTAAAGACTTTTAAAGGAAACTTTGATAGCAATAATAAACCTAGCTATGAAGATAATAGGTCTAATTCAGAGGATAAAGATTTTAGGGGAAGACACCATGGAGAATCTAAAGATACAGTAGAAGTAGATCAATCTAATTTTGATATAAGTAATGTAAAAGATGGAGTATATTATGGCGAAGCATCAGGATATAGACCAGGTTTAAAGGTTGAAGTTACGGTAAAAGATAAAAAAATAACTGATATAACTATAGTAGATAATAACGAAACTCCAAAATGGTACAATAGAGTTGTACCATATCTTACTGATAAGATTGTTGAAAAAAATACTGTAAATGTAGATACGATATCAGGGGCTACTAGGACTTCTGTTGGTATCATAAATGCAGTTAGAAATGCATTAGGTCAGTAATACTGTAATAATAGGAGTGATTAACTTGGGGAGAAAAATATACCTAGTAGAGGACGAAAAAGCACTAAACTTACTATTAACTAAATATCTTGAAAATGAAGGTTATGAAATTACATCTTTTTTTGATGGCAATTCAGCTAAAGAGAAAATTGGAGATTTACCAGATCTCTGGATTTTAGATATTATGCTTCCTGATATAGATGGATATCAGTTAATTAAAAGTATCAAGGAAAAGAACAAAAATACTCCCGTAATATTTATGTCTGCAAGAAATGAAGAGCTAGATAGGGTAATAGGGTTAGAACTTGGTAGTGATGACTATTTATCAAAACCATTTTTACCTAGAGAATTAGTTATTAGGACAAATAAGTTAATTGAAAGAGTGTATCAAAGCGATAATACTAAAGCACAAAACAAAGTAGACATTGAAGGTTACACTATAGATTACAATCAGAGGTTGGTATTCCTTGGTAGAGATGAAATTCAACTTACAAACAAGGAGTTTGAGCTATTAACATATTTAATTGATAATAGAAACATTGTAGTTTCAAGAGAACAGATACTCCTTAGAGCCTGGGGAAACAATTATTTTGGGTCAGATAGAGTAGTGGATGACACTATTAGAAGGCTTCGTAAGAAAATGGCAAGTATCAACATAGATACGGTTTATGGCTATGGATATAAGTTGGTGATAAAAAATGAGGAAAATTAAGATTAAGTCACTAGCCTTAAGAATTTGGCTTATTTTCACCATTGTAATATTAGCTATTATTCTTAGTATATCTGCAGTATATTTATTTGTAATTAGAAATTTTGAGGAACAAAATAAATTCAATAGCTTAGAAATTGCCCATGAGATTGTATTGAAGGATAGGCCTGAAGGTGAACCTATAAAGGGCGTGAAAGATTTAGAGCTTCTTAAGTTTGTTGATCATTTTGTTGTAGTTAAAGAAAAAAATAGCGAGAAAACAATAAAAGAACCATACAGAAAACATCTAGAGCCAGAAATACAAAATGTTGAAGCTATTAGAAAATGGATGACAACCTTTATTAAAGATGGCCCTATGGAAAAAATAGAGTTTAAAGAGAAATTTAATAATAAAACTTTTCTCTTCATAATTAGCTCAATTAGTAAAGATGCAAAGGAAGATACCTATTTAATTTCTTATCTTGAGCCTAAAGCAGATAATGAAATTCTAGAGAAGGTAGTCTTTATAGGAATAGTATTTATTCTTTTAAGTTTTATAGCAGCTAAGTTTATAGCTAATAGTATTTCTAAACCTTTAAAGCAACTAGAAGAATATACAAAGAGAATATCTAAAAAGGATTGGGCAGAAGCTGTAGAAGTAGATAGATATGATGAAATTGGAAGACTGATGGTGGCTATGAATACTATGCAAAAATCATTAAAGGCTGCTGATGAGGAGGAAAAGCTATTTCTTCAAAGTATCTCCCATGATTTAAAAACTCCTGTAGCAGTTATTATTGGTTATGCTCAAGCAATTATAGATAAGATGTATATAGGCACAGTTGAAGAAACGGCAAATACCATTAAAGAAGAAGCACAGAGATTAGACAAGAAAATTAAACAAATCTTATACTTAAATAGCCTTGATTATGTTATGAAAAATAATAATGAAAGTACAGAAATTAACTTAGATAAATTAGTGGAAAGTATTGCAAACAAGTTTAGGCAAATAAACCCTGAAATAAAATGGAAGGTAGATCTAGAGGAAAGCATAATTCATGGAGATGTTGAAAAAATAAAAGTCTGTATTGAAAACATAGTAGATAATGCAGTTAGATATGCTGCGGAGGAAATTTCAATATCTTTAAAGGTGGAAGATTGCATTACTTTAGAAATATATAATGATGGTGCAAATATTTCCGAAAAGCATAGGAACCATATTTTTGAGAATTTTTATAAAGATAAGAAAGGTAATTTTGGATTAGGCTTAGCTATTTCAAAAAAGATAATGGATTATTATAAAGGGGAAATATCAGCTATAAATAGAGAGAAAGGAGTAAGCTTTATATTAAAGTTTTTTTCTAGTGAAAGAATGGGAAAGGATATGCCAAGACATTAAATAAGAAGTAGGAATCAGCATTACTGATTCCTACTTATAAAATTTTACTATAGCTTTAAAAAGGTCTCCATCTATTTCTATATCAAGTTTTCCACCTTGAAGTTCCACTATACTCTTTGCAATAGCAAGACCCAGACCCGAGCCATCGGTATTTCTAGATTTATCTCCTCTTTTAAACCTTTCAAAGATTTCTTCCACATTAAAATCCATTTCATAAGAGGATATATTTTTTACGGTTAAAGTCACTTTGTTATCATATTCTATAAGATCAATATATACTCTAGTATTTTCTTGAGAATATTTTAGAGCATTATTTATAAGATTATCAAAGACTCTCCAAGTCTTTTTGCCATCTAAGTTAGCATATATTTTCTTATTTGTGCCATTTACTCTAAAGGTTAAGGAAGAATCTTTAATTTTCTCATCAAACTCAGCAAGGGTTTGAGTTAAAAGGGCTGCCACATCTATTTTTTCTATATTCAATTCTATGGCGCCACTGGCTACCTTAGAGGCTTCAAATAAGTCCTCTATAAGTACTTTAAGTCTCTGAGTTTTTCTATCTAGAATGCTTATATATCCTTCCATTTCTTCTTTGGATAAGCCTTCTCTCTTTAGTAAGTCTACATAGTTGATAATAGAAGTCAGAGGAGTTTTAAGATCGTGGGAGACATTTGTTATAAGTTCTGATTTAAGTCTCTCACTTTTCATTTGGCTTTCTATTGATTTTTTAAAGCCTATTTTCATGTTATTAATATTGCTCGCCAGTCTTAAAAGCTTACCGCTGCCTTTTTCATTTATAGTATGATTTAAGTTGCCAGATAATATTTCTTCTGAGCCTTCCAATATTTTATCAAAGAGACCAATTTTCCTAAGGGCATATGGTATATATATAATTAAATATAATCCAATATATAGTATAGATAAAAAGATAAGTATTTCAGTATTAGTACCTATGCCCACTAAGGTTAAACATATAAAGAATCCAAAGAAAGAGGTAAACATAGTTATAAGAAAAGCATTAGTAAAAGTACTTTTATTTTCAAAACTTTTTCTAGTAGTGAAGTTTATTCTATATAATATGCTTTTTTTCCATTGATTTGATAGTTCTTTCCTATCCTTAATAATCCTATAAAAGCTTGCCATATTTATAGACCAATAGAAGGACATTACAGCTATAAAGGTTAGCTTAAATATATGATCAGAATTAATAGGTTTATAGAAAAAGTTTATATTGATAAAATAAACAAGCATAAATAAAAGCAAAATCATAAAAAGAAAAACTCTTAAATCCAGAGGAATTTTTTCTAGAAATTTTATAGTTTTATCTAAATAAATAAATGCCATCTCATTCTTATTTTTTAAGTAGATAATGAAAATAGTCAATGATAAAGCTAAAGATAAGACTAAAAGCAAACCTTCAAAAAGAAGTCTTTGTCTAATGGAATTATAATATTTATAATTTGATACAATCTGGCTATAGCTATTAAGGTTTTCTGGGACTATAAAATATCCTTCCAGATTTGAATTTTTAAAAAAATTATTCATAGACCAAAAATAGTTTGAACTATGAAGTTCTTGAGGAAAGGATATGCTATAAAGAGCATTGTCCTTAATATAATTTTCTATATTTATATTTTTTTCTAAGTTTGTGTGTATTTCCTTTGTATTTTTATTCTTTATATAATATTTTATATCTTCTTTTGATGATAGACTTTCTTTAATTTGTTTATAATCAGCATCTTTATTTGCCAACAACTTTTTTATAGAATTAGCTATATTAATTTCATTTTCTTTCTTTAAGTCTTGAAGTCTCTTGTTTTTAGCGTCAATAAGCAAATTTATTTTTTTAGTATCGCCTGTTTTAGTTGCTTCATTTACGTAGTTTATATAAAGTTTTTCTACATCATCTTGATTCTTTTTTAAGTTATTATTATTTTCTTCTATTATAGAAGAGAGTTCATTTTCACTTAGTTTTTCTTTATCAGGTTTATTTTCATAATCTTTATAATAGGTGTTAATGGATCTAATATTTTGGAAGAGTATATCAATTTCATTTTTAAAAGCATTACTATTAAAGTATGATTCTTTTGCAAAATATCCTTTATGAGTTATGATGTCAAAACTCAGCAAAAGAGAAAGTCCTATTAGATAGAAAAATAATATTAAGACAATTTTGTGTAAAGTTTTATTTTTCGATTTTATATCCAATGCCCCACACCACCTTAAGATATTTAGGTTCTTTAGGATTTATTTCTATTTTTTCGCGAATTCTTCTTATATGTACAGCCACTGTATTTTCGGCGTTGTAGGCTGGTTCCTTCCAAACTTTTTCATAAATCTCTTCAATGGAAAATACCCTCCCCTTATTTTCCATCAAAAGCTCTAGTATTTTGTATTCAATAGCAGTAAGTCTTACTTCTTCATCGTCGATCCTTACAGTTTTAGTATTTTTGTTTAAAGAAAGCCCCCTTACAATTATTTCATCAGAACTATTTTTAAGACTTCCCAAATTCATATACCTTCTAAGCTGGGACTTAACTCGTGCAACTAGTTCTAATGGATTGAAGGGCTTTGTAACATAATCATCCGCACCAACATTTAAACCTAGTATTTTATCTATATCTTCAGACTTAGCTGAAAGCATTATTATAGGTATGTTCTTACTCTCTCTAATCTTAAAAGTAGCCTTAATTCCGTCCATTCTAGGCATCATTATGTCCATTAATATAAGGTGAATATCTTCCTCTTCAATGGTCATTAAGGCATCTATTCCGTCCTTTGCCTTAAAAACCTTTATATCTTCATTTTTTAGGTATATCTCTATGGCATCTCTTATTTCATCTTCATCGTCTACTACTAAAACATTATATTTTGACATATGTATCCCCATCCTTTCTTCCAATATTATACCATCTTTTATCTGATGACTACCATCCGTAATATTCCCACTTCTAAAGTGGGAGATAACGGCTGCTACGTCCCTAGATAAGGGCTTCTAAGCTTCAGTTGGAGAAAAAAACTCCATCTGAAGCAAAGAATCCTCTTTATACCTCCTTACCTACATTCATCTGAGTAGAGAACCCAAATCAAAGATTTGGACTCTCTGCTTTTCTTCAAAGTGGGAGTAAAGAGCGGCTACGTCCCTGGATAACGATTTCTAAGCTTCAGAGGGAGTAAAAACTCCCTCTGAAGCTTAGAAATCTGTTTATCTAATTAGTATAAACAACAGGTATTACAAATTATATTATAAAATCCTTACAAATTTATTAAGAAAGAGTGTTTAGGTTTTTAAAATTTCACATTAAATTTGATTAGAATGAAGAATGTATTATTTTTTTCCATTCATCTTACGTACAAGTTTTACAGAGCCACTAATAAGCAGGATTAAACCTATAATTAAATAAATTATTTTGTAAGCAATATCACTAATGCTTTGCTCACTAGTTATATTAACTAGAACTGGTACTAGAATAATTATCCCAATAAGAATTAATACAATTGGATTTTTATATAAGTTTCTCAAAGGTAGGGGAATTTTACTGGAAGTAATATAGTGTCCTGGATTATAAATGTTTTTTTGATATTCATCAATTTCTTTAATCTGCTTTTCAATGGGATTTAAATCATTTTCATTATGTTGATCGTTCAAGACGACATCTCCTTCCATTATTGTAAATTAATCTCTTACATTATAATATCATATTTATAAATCTAGTTTTAGTACATTTTGTGTCTATAGTTAAGCTGTTATCATTAAAAAAGTGAAATATTTGGTGAACTCATTATTATTTCAATATCCAAAAAATAATGTATTTTTATATTATTTGGATATTTATATGTATAATGTTATAATAAGTTATATATAAGGAGGAAAATAGATTATATGTCTTATGTTTATATGCCTGTTATATTAGCTAATATAATAATAGGAATAAGTGCCATTATATTTAATAAGTATCCTAGCAGAGGACGTTCATTAGAAAAAGCCAAAAAAAAGTATAAAAATGTTGATCAGAAGAAATTAGCACAAGCCGATGGAATTGGATATCTAGTAATTGCCTTAATTTGGATATTTGCTAGTGTAGTGCATGCAAAAAAATCTCAATCATTAGCTGAGCTTATACTAATTCTTTCAATAATTATTGGTGTAGCCTATTTATGGTTAAAAGATGACTTCCTTAATAAAAATAATGGAGGTATTTAGTTTTCATATCTCCATTATCTTTATTAAAAATTATAATTTTTAGAAATGCTAGCAGATTCTTCAGAAGATATTGCAGAAGAATTATCAAAGAAAAAATTTTATTATGAAAGGAAAGTTTTTAGATAGTGTAATAGTAATGAAATAATATAGCTATATATATCATATTAATATCATTAATATGGTTTTAATAAAGATTGTAATTTCTCAAAATCTAACAGTTCCAGAGATTTTATAAGCGACTAAATAATTAAATTTTGGGGGGAGAATAATGACAAGTAGTGGGTTTAGAAAATTATTCTGGGGTTTTTTATTTATATTAATTGATATACCTATAATGAAAATTGATATTTTACCTGATACAATAGGATATATATTTTTTTTGTTAGGTTTTAAAGCTTTAGCTAAAAACAGTAGTTTCTTCATAAAAGGAAAAAACGTTAGCATTATAATGACAATTTTATCTATATTAATTATGTATCAACAAATAATGAATAGTAATAAATTTAGCTTAATCCATTTTGAACTTTTAGAAAAATTAACAATACCTATTAGTTGTATAGCATTAATATTAGAAATATATATGATATATAATTTATTTATGGGTATTAAAGAAATGTGTGAACAAAAAGAAAATAGCCAATTGTACGAAGAAACAGAAGATATATGGGTTAAATATATATATTTAACTATAGGATTTGCTTGTTCTATCTTTGTAATTTTAATTCCGGTAGTTGGAATTATATTTTTGGTTGCTTTAGCAATAGCATCGATTATTTTATTTTTCAAAATTATGAAATTAATGAAAAGATGTGAATATGAATTAGTATAGTTTTTAGATAGTGTAAAATAACCGGTGTATCATATTCCTAAAAGTATTGACACTAGATTGTACACTTTAATTATAAAATCATTACTATTTCAATATCATAAAAATGATATATTTTTATAATGTTTGGATATTTACTAACTGTCTTATTTTTTATCTTGTACTATTTATCTTCTTAATATATTTTATATTAAAATATATTAAGAAGAATAGACGTTAGAAATTAAGCTAGTAGGAGCTTATCGTATATGGCTTCATTATTTTAATTTCCACATCTCGTTGGCTTTAGAAAATAATTCATCAATACCAGCTTTATGTTCTTTAACCTTCTTAACAAAATCTTTATTATCTTTATCTATTGGGTTTATATTTTCATCAACATAAAGTTCATATACTGATTTACCTTCCTTTAATCTAAAGCCATATTTATAACCACCAAATATTTTAGGCCATATAATTAATAGCTCACCTGTTTTCGTATTAGAAATTCCTAAGTTTCCTGTATAATGCAGATAGTCTGGTTTTTTTACATTATATGCATAACCATCTTTTAATACACCGTGTATTCCACCTCTATTTTTAGGTACAGCTTTTAAAAATTTAGTATATTTGATACTTATTATTGAAAACCAACTAATATTTAGAATTACAAATATTAATATAATAAATATAAGGATTCTTTTTCCACTAATCTTACTCATAAATTCACCACTCTATTCCCTTGCTTTTTTATACCCTCATCATGGGTAACCAGTATAATTGTTTTACCTTGTTTATTTAATTGCTTTAAGATATTGAGTACCACTTCTGCATTATTCTTATCAAGGGAACCTGTTGGCTCATCAGCTAATACAATATCACATTTTTTAAGCATTAATCTAGCTAAAGCTACCCTTTGCTGCTCGCCCCCTGATAATGTATACACCTTTTTGCCTATTTTCTCCTTCAACCCTACAATTTGCAAAGCATCTTCTATTGATAAATCTGTTTTACAATCTTTACGTATAAGCTTTAAATTTTCTTTAACAGTCTTGTTATCAACTAGTGCAAAGTTTTGAAATAAGAAACCTATTTTTGTTCTAAAGTAATTTAGATGATTTTTTTTATTCCTAATGTCTATACCATCAACAATTATTTCACCACTATCTATTTTTTCAATCGCTCCAATCATATTTAATAAAGTTGTTTTACCGCAACCGCTATCACCTGAAAATATGATAAAATCCCCAGTTTCTATTTCTAAATTGAAATCTTGAAATACCACTTTATCATCAAATTTTTTGGTTAAGTGCTTTATTTCAATCATAAAGTTCCTCCTTTCAATATTTTTTGGATTTTAGAATTTTCAATTTTATGTATATAAAGTGTAGTAATAGTCAATTCTAATATTAATATGATAAATCCTCCAAGAGCTAAATAATATGCTTCATTTAATTTCATTATTATGGCAATAATGATTGCTATCAATATACTTAATATTGTAGTAATAACTGTCATTAGAATAATTTTACTATTTTTTTCTAATATACTATACCCAAGGACTTTCTTAATAGAAAGCTCAATAGCATTTACTTCATATTCTAATCTAATAATTGAATTAATAATAATAACTTCTAAAAGTAAAATTAAAATACTAAATACTAGATTAATATATAAAATTCTTTTAGCAATAATCCAGCTATTTTCATATTTTTTTAAAGCATTTGTTTTATTAACATTTTCATATTGTAAATTATGGGCTGCTAAAAATTTATTAAACTCAATCAAGTCCTCATCTGAGGATATTTTATATATAGTATCTTTTAAATAATCTAATCTTCTTACATCTTGATTAATATCATTATTCTGAATTTTAACTTTATCCGCTGATAGGTTATTATATATAATAACAGGATTCTTAAGTGACTCACTTCCATATACAATATCCCTATCTATTCCAACAATATCTATATTATCATTGTAATAAATTACATCATAATCATAGATAAAGTTATCTCCTTCATTAAATTTTATATATGCTTTTAGTGTATTGATAATTTCAGAATTGCCTTTCATATTTTTAGGTAATAAAAAATAAATTTCTTTATCTAAATCAATATCTCTCAATTCATCTATTTTACTTGATAAATATTTATAAGCATTTTTGTTTGCCAAAACGCCTTCTGATTGTAAGAAGTCGGAAATATTTTTCAGTGTAGTTGCATGAAATTTCTCAAAGAATTCTCTGTAAAATGGTGCCTGTACACTCGCAATTTCACCTAGGCTATCGTTGGTAGAGCCATCACTATTTCTAACTAATGTAGATTTGAAGTTAATATAGTTGTAATCTGAATGTTCTTTAAAAAAAGATCTTTGCTTATAAAAACCATAACATTCGGAGATAACTACCATATTACTAGATATAATAAGTATAGTAATAATAGTTGTAACTAACTTTAAACCATAATTAAGGGATAGTAGATTTTTAGAACCTTTTTCATTTGAAAAAACTTTTTTTATGTCGTAAAAGTATAAATTTAAATTTAATAACCCGTTAATACATAGTAAAATAATAAATGATATAATAGAAATTTTAATGTTGAAGAACACGTAAGTATATTTTGATAGGGCAGATAATACACCTATGAAAATTATTACAAATACTAAAGAATCTAAGAGAATATTGTTCCAAATAATTTTACTTATTTCTTCTCCCATGGAAATTCTAATGACATTTTCTTTTTTATGAGAAATAATATCATAAAAAGATAATAATAAAATAATAGTAATTATGAGTATCCATATAGCAATTGTGTTATTTCTTGACTCTTTATCAATATAGCCTTGTTTAGGATGATTGCCTGCGTACTTGGAAATTAGATCCATCTTAAATTGATGAATATTTTCTTTACTGCCAATAACATAATAATCATGTATATTCTCAATTCCATGTATATTCTTAATATCATTAAATTTAAAGTTTATATTTCCTAAAAAAAGACTTTTATATTCTCCTTCAAATATATTGGAATTTTCATTTATATATTTTTCAGCACTTGATGTTCCATAAATATCATACTTAGAAAGGTAAAAACTTGGATGTGATTTTATGAAAGTAAATACCTGAACCTCATTACGCTCAGCTGAATTCATGATATCATTAACCATTTCTTCACTAGTTGTACCACTTTGTAAATATAAAGTAGTATTAGCATATGGAGTATAAAAATTATCTAAATAGAAAATATGACTTTCACCTATAATTAAAAAGCCTATAAAAATAATGCAAAAACTAATAATATATTTAATCCATTTCAAAATACATTCCTCATTCCTTAATTATATATATGTAAAATTATGTATTGTCAATAAACTTCAAATGTTAAAGTATATAATATTGGCCCATCAGTAGAAGCATATTTTTACACTGATTTTTTAACGAGTATATATGGATATTTAAAAGTATACTTTGATATTGCGATATAATTTATAAAGAAGCTTTTAAAAATATTACTTCTATAAGATTGTGTATATATGGATATATATAAAGCTTAGCAAGAATCAATGACAAATTTAATAAAATCCCAGTCTTGTAATATCTTAAATTTCTATTATGTCTATTCTTTAATAATCCTATAAAACCTATCGTTATACCGAATATATTTATTAACATACAATAAATTAAAAACCTAAAAAAATAAGCTCCTTTAATATTAATATTAACTACATAAAATAAATCAAAAATCCCAACTAAAATAGCTATAAGAATAGATATAATTCCTAAGTTTTTAAGTTGATTAAATCTCATGTTAACCTCCTTGTATAAAAAATACTAGATTGAATTTATGGACTATTTCTATTATAATATTTAGTATATTTTGGTATATAAATTATATTATACCATTATTTATGTAGAATGTATTTTATAAGTTCAATAAAAAAGATATTAATCAAAAAGGAGTCAATAATTTAATGGAAAACATATATGCGATTATGCCATTTATTTTTTATCTTGTACTATTTATTTTCTTAATATATTTTATATTAAAATATATTAAGAAAAATAGACGTTAAAAATTAATCCAGTAGGAGTTTATAGAGAAGATAATAGTACAAGCAACGACGGCATTGCTTTACCTAATTTTAAGGTGCTAAAAGTAAGAAGGTATAACAGAAGAAGAAGCAAAAAGTATATTAGTGGCTTCTAAAAACAATATAGAAATTATAAAAGAAAAGTATCAAATTGCTAGAACATCAAGAAAACCTATTGATACTATAGTCGGATTTTTAACACCAGCAATGACATTGAGGTATATCGGTATAACTAAAGACGTTATAAATGACGTTTATGATGGTTTAAACTTATGATTATAAGTTTAAATATACAGCATAGGTTAGTTTATGAATCTTTGTAGCAATAGATTACATAAATAATTTTTAAAATATAAAGTTAGATTTTCATAAAATTTCCTTAAAATTTTACAAAAAACTTGTAAAGTAATCATTGATGATTTATTATAAAAATATCTAGTATTACAATAATATGAAGATTTGAGGAAGTATGGTTAAAATGAGTAAAAAATCAAGAGAATTTGAAATTCCAAATATAGAATTGAATATAGCAGAAAATATTAGTTATGAAAAAGTTAGTTAGCAATGAGTTAAAAGAATTAAATAATATTGCAGTACCATTAATAATTCAATCAGTAGCAGGATTAATTATAGGTCTTACTGATCAAGCTATGGTGGGCAGAATATCTATATTCGCATATAGTGCAGTAGGAGTTATAATGTCATTGTTATCACTGCTAGCAGGTGTTTTAGGGTTTACATCTGTAGTATTTAATATTAATGGAGCAAAGGCTTTAGGAAAAGATGATAGTGTAGATTTTCAAGATGAGTTTAGTTCATGCCTAATACTTAACATATTAATAGGATTAACTTTTTTTATTATAATAATTTTATTTCAAAAACCACTATTAATACTTTTATATGGATTCAAAGGGAGAATATTGGAAGAAGCTGTAGCTTATTCAATAATAATGAGTGTTTATATAATTATTCAATTGCTATTGTTTAGCTTTTCAGCTTTATTTAAAATAAAAAAAATGACTAAATGGATTTTAATAGGGTCAACTAGTGCTTCTATAATAAATTTAATTTTAGACTATGGTCTCATATTTGGAAATTTTGGACTCCCAAAGTTAGAAGTTAAAGGGGCAGCTATCGGAACAATTTTATCCTTAATCATAAATTTATTATTTTATATATGTATATGTAGAAAATATGTACAGTTTAATTATAAAAAGATAGAGATTTATAAATTTAAAATTAAGAATAATATAAAAAAAAGCATTCCATTAATGGGACAAGATATATTAGAGGGAAGCATTTTTATTATTGCAACTAATGCTATTATATCGAGAATCGGAGTAATTGAAATATCAGCATATTTAATACTTACACAATTAATAAATATTATATTAATTCCTATGTATATGTATGGTTCAGCAACCCTTACTTTAATTAGTAAAAATGATGGAAAAAATAATGAAGAATCATTAATTAATATTCCTAAATTAAGCATATTATTATCTATAGCTATATATTTATCTTTGTCTATTCTATTTTTAATATTTAGAGAATATCTACCTAGATTGATTACTAATGACAAAGAAGTAATTTTAATTGCTAGTAACTTATTAATATATATAATTATGTCTAATATATTTAATCCATTTTGTACTATTTACAAATATTCTTTGCAATCATTGAATGAAAGTAACTTTGTTTTATTTAATACAGCAAAAGTAAATTTTATATCATTGTTTCTCATGCTTTTTTCAGTATATATTTTAAAAATCCAACTATACGGTATATTTATATCATTATTTCTTAATTATCTTATTATTTTTGTTATCTATTTAAAGAAGTATAATAGTTGTATTGCAAAAAAATTCAACGCTTGTAATATAGAAAATATGAAAATTAACTAATCTGATAGTATGCTCAACTTCATAAATAAAAACAGGTATTGTTATAGTAGTAATTTAATAATACCTGTTTTTTTATTTCATAATAAAAAAGCTAGATAATGGAACTGTACTTTTAGTCAAGGGGCCTATAAGTGCAGCCACAGAATTTAAGGAGTGCATTGTTAAAGAGCTTTATATGAACTTTTTCATCTAAAATAATCCTGCGAAGTATAGCCTGAACGTGTGGATCGTGAATCATACGGATATGCTTTTCATACTCATAAATAGCTTTATACTCTGAATCAATGTCGGCTTTTAATCTATCACAAACATTCATGCCATAATGTACAAAGTTTCCATTCCAGAAGTTGCCGCAAGTGCTATACGAACCGGCGATAACAGGATTTCCACCAAGCTTTTTTATGGTATCTGCTAACATTTCCATATGGTGCATTTCTATAATAGATATGTTTTCAAGTAAATCCCCAAGCTCCTTATCAATATCCTTAAAGAAAAAATGATGATAAAGATATTGGCTAATAGCAGTAAATTCACTGGTTAGCCCTGCATAGTCGTCCATAAGTAGACTAGCATAATAAAGGTTTGGCTCAAGTACCCTTATTTCAGGATATGGGGAAGTGGCTGCATATTTATCACGCTTATGAATATGTTCTTCATGGTTGATTTCGCTCAAAATATATTCCTCCAATATATAGATTTATCATTAATATATACTTTTATTGAGTTAAGATTATGACTATACTTGGAGGAACATAATTTTATTCAAAAAAGGATATGGTATTATACAAGATTACTAAGTCGTCAATACCTTTAGAATTGGCTAGTTCCTTTATATCTTCAGAATAATAGCGAGGATCTACCATGTATATTTCATCATAATGAGCAGTTAAAAAAGGTACAAGACTATTTGCATAGGAATCTTTTATTATCAATAATTTTTTATGGGTACCTGCATCAAAAGTTATTTTTATAAGAGGATGATTCCCATTAAAGAAAACAGTATACTTGTCTTTCTTATTTAAATTATCCATCTCATATAGAGTATTTGTAGTTTTGTTTTCTTCTACATATTCAACTTTAATATTCTCTTGCTTTTTAGGCTTATATAGTTCTATATAGTCAGGAGGTATATGTCTAAAGTTTCCCTTAGAATAGAGAGAGCCATAAAAGTTATCTGTAACATCTGTAATATTATAATAATCTTCAGTATTGGGTGTAATTCCTAAGGTAGCAGCTAATCTTTTATAGGCATAGTAAGCACCTTTTGTAGTCCAGTGATGATCTGTTTTATAAAAAATGTATTCATCTTTTTTAGAATAAAGAGTATCATATACATCAACAAATTTAATACTGTCATTTAGAGAAGATTTAACCTTATGAATATAAACAAGCTGCTCGTCAACAGGAGCATTGTCAGGAAGCTTTTCTTCTAAAATTTCAGTACTATTAGGAACTAACATAAAGTACTTATTAACTGATGGAAGATTTGTAGCAAGAGAGTTTATTTCTCTAACCTTTTTATCTAGCATATCCTCACTCGGGGCAGAAAATTTTTGAATCAGGTAATTATCCTTTCCTAAAAATACTCCATTGCTGTCTTTTTTGCCCAAAGTTCTATCTGCACTAGATTTTAGTCCTATCCACAAATTTCTTCCTATAAATTGATCTGATATGTATTTTTCAAAGTCTGAGGTATAATCATTAAACAATAATTTATTAAAAGAGAACTGAGGCTTTTGTTCTAATTTTCTATTTTCAAGTTCTGAAAAATTTATATCTACATTTATAGTATTCAATATAAGTATAGAGATTAAAAATAGTGTAAATCCAATAATTATGGTGCGTTTATAAAGTTTTTCATAGGCATTCAAAGCAATGTCCCTCCTGTGTGGTGATTAAAATCTAAAGTATAGAAAAGGGTTATAGGTATCATTAACCAAGTATGATGTAGATATAAAAATAAGAACTAAGTAAACTAAGGGAATAGCAATTGCTTTCCACAGAGATAAATTTTTCTTAATATTTCTCATTACCCTTTCAGGTATTGGAGTTGAGAATAGTATTAAGATTATAAATAAAATAAAGTTAGTAGAAATATAGTAAAGAGCAGTGTTGTCTACTAAATTATTTCCACCAAGTCCAAACATAGTTTTTATGAAGCTGAAGCCAGTTCTTATGCTGTCAAATTCAAAGAATACCCATCCTATTATTACTACAATCATGGTATATAGATGAGCTGCAAAAGATGGCAGTTTACTTAGAAAAGATTTTAAGAAGATCTTTTCTAATGTAACAAATACCCCAAAATATATTCCCCACAATACAAAGTTCCAACTGGCTCCATGCCAAAGTCCAGTTAGAAACCATACTATAAAGAGGTTTCTATATTGTTTTAAATTTCCGCATCTATTTCCTCCTAGAGGGATGTACACATATTCTCTAAACCAAGAGCCTAAGGAGATATGCCATCTTCTCCAAAATTCAGTGACGCTTTTAGAAATATAGGGATAATTGAAGTTCTTCATAAGTTCAAAGCCGAACATTCTTCCAAGACCTATAGCCATGTCTGAATAACCACTAAAATCAAAATATATTTGGAAGGTAAAAGCCATTATACCAAGCCAAGATGTTAATACTGAAAGCTCATTTAGAGGAGTTGCTTTTATAGAACTCCAAAGGATACCTATATTGTTTGCAAGAAGTACCTTTTTACATAGACCTCTCGTGAATATTTCAATTCCGGCACCAAATTTAGAAATGCTCTCTTCTCTCTTATACAGCTGCTTTGCAATGTCTCCGTACTTTACAATAGGTCCTGCAACTAGTTGAGGGAACATAGTAACGTAAGTTCCAAAATTTATTATATTCTTCTGAACTTCCACCTTTCCTAAATATACATCTATAACATAGGACATAGTTTGAAAGGTATAAAAGGAGATTCCAACTGGAAGGGGAAGGCTTTTAACAGCTAATTTTAAGTTGAATAAACTATTTAGGTTGTCTACAAGGAATCCATAGTACTTGAAGAATCCTAGTATTCCTAAGTTTATTACTATAGAATTTATAAAAACAAGCTTTGCTATTTTGCCTTTCTCTCTATACTTTTCAATTAATAGTCCATTAAAATAGTCAAATACTGTGGAGAATATCATAATACAAATATATACAGGCTCTCCCCAAGCATAAAATATAAGGCTAGCTATAAAAAGTATTAAATTTCTCCAAGATTTTGGTGCTAGGTGATATAGTAACAGGGTTATTGGTAAAAACATAAATAGAAATATAAGACTACTAAAAACCAACTTTGTCTACCTCCAGTTTGTCTAATTATTATTTAAAAGAAGCTTCAAAAGAGTTTACTATTTTATCAACGTCTTTTGATATAGCTAAAATTATATAATTATCTTTTATTTTTATTTGATTTTTTTCTATAATGTAATATTCTTCTGGAAGATAATCCTTAAAACTCTTACCTTGAGCTTTAACTCTCTCTTCTAG
Organism: Clostridium sp. JNZ J1-5; assembly: GCF_053901425.1. Taxonomy (NCBI): domain Bacteria; kingdom Bacillati; phylum Bacillota; class Clostridia; order Eubacteriales; family Clostridiaceae; genus Clostridium; species Clostridium sp. JNZ J1-5. Next base: position 2,151,021 of record NZ_CM132773.1, read on the forward strand.
TTTTGATTTTATATCATCTAATTGATTAGGATCTTTCACTTTTATAATGGCAATTTCATCAGCCTTTAAATTTGAAGGTGCTGTATACAAAACAAATTCCGCTATGTCCTTAGAATCTATGTTATATAGCTTTTTTAATTTATTTTCATCTGCTTTTCTCATTTCTTTAATATCAACATTTTCTTTTATCGTAGCTTCTATTGCTGCTACAGTTGGGGTTTTGTTAACTTTAGAGTTGTCTTTTTTTCCTGAACATGCAGTTAAGGAACTTAAAGCAACGATTAATATGACTCCTAGTGCTAGAAAATTTTTTAATGTTAGGCTTAAACTTTTTTTCATATTTAGCTTCCTTTCTATGATTAATAATGCTGCGATTTTAGTTTTGTATAAGGTGAGGAATACTTTGCCTATAATTTTATACGTTATTTTTTATGAAATTGGTCCATAATTCGTAAAAATTATATTTAAAATGTATTCCATCAGGTTCATATAAATCTTTATTTGAAGAGTCTAATATAGCTGATACATCTAAATAATTTATTTTTTCTTCCTCAGCAAGTTCAATTAAAGTCTCATTAAATGAATTAACCCTAGTAGTTGAGAGGTTAGGCTGCTTATTTTCTACTGATTTTTTTACTGGAAGAATAGACTGAACATAAATGTTTGTGGTTGGTGATTTTGATTTGATTATTTCTATAAGATTTTTATAATTTTTTTTGAAGTCTTTACTGTCCATACCACCTTCTAAATCATTAGACCCAAGAAGTATAAACAAATACCTAGGTTTTGATTTTATTATGCTATCTAAATGATTTTTTGCATCATATATTGCAAGTCCTTTTATTCCAACAACTCGAGATTCATCTAGGAAATCATAAAAAGATATGCTTTCTGTAATGGAATCTCCTAAGAACATAGATTCATTAAGCACATTCTTATTGGCTCTAGATTTATTTGATATATTCTGATCAGCTGCTTTCACTGTAGTTTCTGGTTCTGGAGTAACTTTCTTTTCAGTTAGCAGCTTTTCAGTGGATGCCTTATTTTTTGATGTTTCTTCAGCCTTAGAAGATACTTTTGGTTTTTCTGAAAGAAGTTTTTTTTCACTTTGCACAGTAGTTTTAGAATTAACAGCTGCACTATCATCAGAATGACTTTTAGCTATTCCGGGATTCTTTATTAAAGTGAAAGTTAAAAGTATTAAAATAGATAGACAAGTGGTAGAAGTCATAAATCTTTTCTTTTGTTTAATCCTTATTTTTGCTCTCTTGCTTTGTCCTTTCATAGATGTTCATCTTCCTTCCAAAATAATGTTTTTACCAATTTTAAATTATACTACTATAAAGCTAATATAAAGTAACAAAAGAGTTACCGATTAGAGCTTTTTAAAACTTTTATTATATAGTGAAATTTTCATTACAGATGCCAGTATATACAAGTTATGAATCCATACGGTTATTTGCTATAATTAATAAATAACAGAAATGACATTGTGCTAATTTAGGGGGTATTATCTTGGAGAGTAACTTTCAGTTTCTAAATGACAAATGGTCCATACTAAGTGAACTTGGAAGTCTAGCAGAGAGAAATCTTTATAGAGATTCAAATACATCATTAATAAAACTTGGTATGTTCGGTGAACTTATAGTAAAATACATATTTGCTTTTGAAGGAATAGATGAACCAAATGAGGATAATACGCATGTCGCAAGAATTAGGATTTTGAAGAAGGGTGAGCTTTTACCTGATGAAATAGATAATATTTTATATATGTTGAGGAGAAAGAGAAACGATGCTGCCCATGAAGGCTATGAATCTATAGAAGAGGCAAAAGAGCTATTAAATTTAGCATATAAACTAGGAATATGGTTTATGCAGGTTTATGGTGATTGGGGTTTTGAACCAAAAGAATTTATTATGCCTAGAGAAGAGCAAACATATAAGGAATTTAATGAGATAGCTAAGGATTATGAAGAGAGACTAGCCAAACTCCAAGTAGAACTTGAAGAACTTAAAGAAGCCCAAACTCAGAAAGAGATTCTTGAGAGAAGAAAGAAATCTTCAATAGCAGCACAGAGCATAGAGTTTACAGAAGCTCAAACAAGAAATCTTATTGATGCACAGTTAAGAGAAGCTGGATGGGAAGCAGATACTAAAGAATTAAGATACTCTAAAGGAATAAGGCCAGAAAAAGGAAGAAATATGGCTATTGCAGAATGGCCTACTTCTTCAAAAGAAAAGACTAATGGATTTGTAGATTACGCTCTTTTTATAGGAACAAAACTTGCAGCAGTTATTGAAGCAAAGAAGAGCTCAAAGGATGTTATTGGTAACATGGTGGAAAGCAAGATTTATGCTAAAGGAATAAAGGCTGAACATAATGAATATGTAATCTCTAGCTGGGGAGAGTACAAAGTGCCCTTTTTATTCGTGAGTAATGGTAGAAAATATATAAGTGAAATAAAAGAAAAGAGTGGAGTTCATTTTTTGGATTGCAGAAAGAGCACAAATCATCCTAAAGCACTTCATGGATGGTATTCACCTGAAAAGCTTAAGGATATGCTTGCACAGGATTTAGATAAATCAAATAAAAAATTAGAAGATTTGTCTTTTAATCTATTGATAAATCAGGAGGGGGTAGGCCTTAGATATTATCAGGTAGAGGCTATAAGAGCTGTAGAAAAAGCAATAATAGAAGGTAGAAAGTCCGCATTAATTACTATGGCTACAGGTACAGGAAAGACAAGAACAGTTCTTGGGCTTATATACAGGTTGTTATATACTCAAAGATTTAAAAGGATTTTATTTTTAGTTGATAGAACGGCATTAGGAATCCAGGCAAAGGAAACCTTTGATGAAGTTAAAATTGAAAATCTACAGACTTTAAATCAAATATATAATATAAATAGTTTAGAAGATAAAACTATGGAAAGAGAGACTAAAGTCCATATAGCCACAGTACAGGCTATGGTAAAAAGGATTATGTATTCATCAGAGAATAATATACCATCTGTTGGAGACTATGATTGTATTATCGTGGATGAAGCACACAGAGGATATATATTAGATAGGGAAATGACTGATGGAGAAGTTGAGTTTAGAGATAATAGGGATTTTGTAAGTAAATATAAGAAGGTTATAGAATATTTTGATGCATTTAAAGTAGGGTTAACGGCCACTCCAGCCCTCCATACTACTCAAATATTTGGAGCACCTGTCTATAACTATACCTATAGAAATGCAGTAATAGATGGATACTTAGTAGATCACGAGCCGCCACATATAATAAAAACTAAGCTTATGGAAGAAGGTTTGCATTATAATAAGGGGGTAGTGGTACCTAAATATGATAACACAACTGGAGAAGTTATAAATAGTGAAGAAATTCCTGATGATCTGGAATTTGATATAGATGATTTTAATAGAAAAGTAATAGTAGAAAGCTTTAATAGAGAAGTGTTGAGAGAAGTGGCTAAATATTTAAGTCCTGATGGAGAAGAGAAGGCCTTAATATTTGCCTCTAACGATGCTCATGCGGACATAATAGTAAGACTTTTAAAAGAGATTTATGATGAACTTTTAGGTGGAGTAGATGATGACGCAATTCAAAAGATAACAGGCTCTATAAAAGACACTGATCTTGCTATAAAGAAATTTAAGAATGAGAAATATCCAACTATTGCAGTAACCGTTGATTTGCTCACTACAGGAATAGATGTACCAAAGATAACAAAGCTAGTATTTTTAAGAAGAGTTAAATCAAGAATCCTATATGAACAGATGCTTGGAAGAGCTACAAGACTGTGTGAAGATATAAATAAGACTCACTTTGAAATCTTTGACTGTGTAAATATTTATGAAGCACTATCAGAGGTTACAAACATGAAGCCAGTTGTAGTGGATAAAAAGGAAGATTTTAAGACCTTAATAGAAAATTTAAAAAGAGCTTCTTCAGATGAGGAGAAGAAAAATGAAATGAACAAGATAATAGCAAAACTTCAAAGAAAGAAAAAACTCATAAGAAATGAAGAAAGAGAAATATTCAAAAGTTTAAGCGAAAATAAGACGCCAGATGAATTTATTGAGGATTTAAAAAGACTATCAGTAGAAGATGGCATGAAACTTATTATAGAAAGAAACAGCTTAATAGAATATTTAGATGAAAAAAGTATAAGTCACAGCTATACCTATGTATCAAAAGAAGAGGATGTTTTAGTGGAGCACTCAAGAGGCTATGGAAATGGCAAAAGACCAGAGGACTATTTAGAAGAGTTTAAGGCATTTATTGAAGAGAATAAAAACAAAATTTTGGCTCTTGAAATTGTATGCACAAAACCTAAGGATTTAACAAGGGAATCATTAAAAGGCTTAAAGACTGTACTTGATTATAATGGGTTTAATGAGGAATATTTAAGAACTGCATGGAAAGATTTAAAAGATGAAGATATTGCAGCAGATATAATATCCTTTATAAGACAACAAGCCTTAGGGAGTGCTTTAATTCCAAAGGAAGAAAGGGTGAGAGGGGCAGTTCAAAAGATAAGAAAAGAATACAATATTACTCCACTGCAGGAACCTTGGCTTAAAAGAATTGAGGAATTTATGATAAAGGAAGTTATAATAGATAGTGAAGTATTTGAAATAGGTAATTTCAAAAGACAAGGCGGTTTTAACAGATTCAATAAAATATTTGATGGAAAGCTTGAACAAATAATTGATGACATTAAGGAGAATATGTTCAACGAAAGGGGACTTGCGTAATATGAATAACGGAGAGATTGTAAATAAACTTTGGAATCTATGTAATGTGCTAAGAGACGATGGTATAACTTATCATCAATATGTTACAGAGATTACTTATATATTATTCTTAAAGATGGCAAAAGAAACAGGAGCAGAAGGGAAAATTCCAGAGCAGTATAGATGGGATGAGCTAGTTAGAAGAGATGGAACTGAACTTAAGAAATTTTATAAAGAGTTATTAAATTACCTTGGAGATCATGGCCAAGGAAGAATAAGCGAGATATATAGCGGGGCGGCTTCAAATATAGATGAGCCTAAGAACATAGAAAAGATCATTAAATCTATAGATGCTCTAGATTGGTATAGTGCAAAGGAAGAGGGACTAGGTAATTTATATGAAGGACTTCTTGAAAAAAATGCTTCTGAGAAAAAATCTGGGGCAGGGCAATACTTTACTCCAAGAGCACTTATTAATGTTATGGTAAAGCTTATGGACCCAAAACCAGGTGAAAGATGTAATGATCCTGCAGCAGGGACCTTTGGATTTATGATTGCAGCAGATCATTATATAAAAGAAAATACTAATAACTTAGATGACTTGGACTTGGATCTACAGGAATTTCAGATAAGAGAAGCACTTTCAGGATGTGAACTAGTACATGATACTCATAGATTAGCCCTTATGAATGCTATGCTTCATGATATTGAAGGAAAGATATATTTAGGGGACACCCTTTCTAACTTGGGTAAGGAAATGAAGAACTATGATGTGGTGCTGTCAAATCCTCCCTTTGGAACTAAAAAAGGTGGAGAGAGGGCTACAAGAGATGACTTAACATATATAAGCGGAAATAAACAGCTTAATTTCCTTCAACATATATATCGCTCATTAAAACAAGATGGAAAGGCAAGGGCAGCAGTTGTACTTCCAGATAATGTTTTATTCCAAGAAGGTGATGGAGCTAATATAAGAAGAGACTTAATGGATAAATGCAATCTTCACACAATATTAAGACTTCCAACAGGAATATTCTATGCTCAAGGAGTTAAAACTAACGTTTTATTTTTTACAAGGGGAAGAGAGGATAAAGACAATACAAAAGAGATATGGTTTTATGATTTGAGAACTAATATGCCTTCATTAGGTAAAACTAATCCATTAAAGGAAGAACATTTTGAAAGCTTTATAAAGGCATATACTGCAGAGGATAGAAGAGCAATTCAAGATGAAAGATGGTCCGTATTTACAAGGGAAGAAGTAGAGAAAAAGGGAGATAGCCTAGATTTAGGACTTATAAAGGATGAGTCTATACTGGACTATGAAAACCTTCCAGATCCAATAGAATCTGCAGAAGATGCAGTAACAAAGCTTGAAGAGGCAACAGATTTGCTTATGAGTGTAATTAAAGAATTAAAGAGCTTAGAGAATAGATAATTTGAAAGTTTAAGTGTCATAGACAGGAGAGATAATATGGCTAAAGGGAAAAACATACTAGAAGAGACTAAAGATCCTAATAAAATAAAAGAGATACTCCATGAGATACCTAAACACTGGACTTGGGCGAAGTTTGGAAGTGTCTGTAAGCTATATAATGGATATGCTTTCAAAAGTAAGGATTACGGAGAAAAAGGTATACCATTAGTTAGGATATCAAATATTGATAACTTTAAAGTAGTATTTAGTGAAGACAATACAGTTTATATAGATGAAGTACAACTAAATGAAAAGTTCATTGTGAAAAGTGGAGACTTACTTATTGCTATGTCAGGGGCTACCACAGGTAAAACTGGGGTATACAGTTTGAAGGATACAGCCCTGCAAAACCAACGGGTAGGAAATATTAAGATTATAGATGAAGAGCTAATAGATGAGAAGTTTAGAAATTATTTTATAGCATATAAAAGTAGAGAAATATTAGACTTAGCCTATGGTGGAGCTCAGCCCAATATTAGTGCTGCAATAATTGAAGGACTAGATATTGCTCTGCCTCCAATAGAAGAACAAAGAAGAATATCCAAAATAATAGAGAACATTTTTGAAAAGCTCCATAAAACAAAAGAGATTTTAGAGGAAGCAAGAGAAGGAATAGAAAAGAGAAGGGCAGCGATTTTATACAAAGCTTTTAATGGAGAGCTTATAGATTTTAAAGAAGCTAGAGAAATAGTGCTAAAAGATTGTATAACTTTCGTAAGTGAGAAGTGGGAGCCAGGTGAAGCTGAAGAAGTTAAGTATTTAGGACTGGAAAATTTTGAATCTGGTAAAGGAATTACAAGTGTTGGCAGTTCTAAGGGGTTAAAGAGCGCTAAGAATGTATTTAAAGAGGGAGACGTATTATACGGAAGGCTGAGACCTTATCTTAATAAGCATGATATAGCTGAGTTTAGCGGCATATGCTCCACTGACATATTGGTTATAAGAGCTAAGGAAGAAGTTTTACCTGAATACATAAATTATTATTTTGATACAATAGAGTTTATTGATTATGCAGTAGGAAATTCAAATGGAATAAACTTACCTAGAGTATCTGCAAAAACTATAGGGGATAAGATAATAAAGCTACCACCTTTAGAAACCCAAAGAAGGTTAGTGGATACCCTTCACAGCATATTCACATTAGAAACTAGAGCAGAGGAAATTATAAATCTTGAAAATCAGATAGAATTAATTAAAAGTTCTATACTATCTAAGGCTTTTAGAGGGGATTTAAGTTCCTTGTATTAGTAATAAATTAGTAGTAAAATAGTATAAAATATTTAATAAAGTCAATACTGTAAACAAAGGTGGTGACTAGTATTATGGATAATATGATTAGTGAATTTAATTCTAGATATTTAACTAAAAAAGAACTTCAATATAGGTTACCAAAAGATATAGATATTGATGAGTTTTGGGAAACTTTAATGGAAGAGAGAAAGAAGAGCTCAATTTCAATTCCGCTTAAGGATCAAAAGAATGAGAATTTTTGGTTCAACATAACGGAAAATATAAAAAAAAATATAGAAATAATAGAGAAATCTGCTACAGAAGATTTATTCAAATCTGTTCCTTTTAATATAGAAGTTTCTGTAATTATAGATTCACTTATAGATGAAGCGTACAGTTCAAGTGTTATTGAAGGAGCCTTTTCTACTAAAAGAAGAACTAAAGAAATGGTAGAGAAAAACCTAGAACCTAAAGATAAAAGCGAAAAAATGATTTTAAATAATTTTTATGCATTAAAATATATAATTGAAAATATAACCACTCCCTTAGATGAGAACATGATAATTAATATATATAAAATTCTTACTGAGGGAACCTTAGAGGAAGATGAAATAGTTGAAAAATATAGAAATGACTTTGTAGGGGTATGGGATCTTAGCAAAGGAAACTACAGTTACAAGGCTCCACACCACACTGAAGTACAATTGCTTATGGATTCTTTGATAAGTTTTATTAGAAACAATACTGAACTTCATCCATTAATAAAAGCTTGCATAATACATTTTTATTTTGTATATGTACATCCCTTCTTTGATGGAAATGGAAGAACAACTAGGGCTATATCATATATGTATCTTATTCAGGAAGGATATGAATTTTTTAAATTTTTCTCAATATCAAGTTTAATTAATGAGGAGAGAAAAAAATATTATGAGGCTATTGAAAATACTGAAATATATGATAGTGATATGACTTATTTTATAGATTATTATTTAAGTATGATAGTTAAGTCCATAGAAAGAATTAAAGTTCACTTTAAAAAAGAATTTGGTAAAAAGCTAATAAAGGATATGATGGATAAGGCAGGTATATTTCTAAATCCACGACAAACAAAAATAATTAACTTCTTCATAACTGCAGATAAAAATATAATTTCTGCTGAAGAATACAAAAAGAAAAATAAAATATCCTACGAGACAGCTAGAACAGACTTAAATGATTTAGTTGATCTTGGCTTCTTTAGAAAAGCAAAGATAGGAAAGAAGTATATATACAGATTCAATCCACTTGAGGATATTATAAAAAGTATTGAGAACAATTTTAAAGACTTTGCATAGTAATTATGAGGAGATCAGCCTATGGAATATATAAGAAACAAAAGATGGATTGAAGACTTAGATATGCTGTCAATAGAACTTCCCAAAAGACACGAGAATTTATTCTTTTATAAAGATAGAGATGAATTTTACAGAGAAATAGAGATCTTAAAAAGAGATATAAATTACTATGATGACTATGAAGTGAAAGTTGAAATCTCAAAGATAGTGGCATCTATTAAAGATGCCCATACATTTGTTACTCTCCCTGTAAGGGTTTTATGTCCACTTCAGTTTTACTGGTTTAAAGATGGGGTATATGTAATAAATACTTTAAAGGAACAACAAGACCTCCTATATTCCAAGGTGTTAGCCATAAACCATATACCTATAGAAGAGATTATAGGGACTTTAAGTAAAGTTATATCCTACGAAAACGAAAGCTATCTTAAATCACAACTTCCAAAATATTTGCCAGCTACAGAATTACTTTATGGACTTGAAATTATAGATGAATTTGATTATGTCCACATTACTTTTGAAGACAGGTGTAAAAATATAAGAACGCTGGCTATAAAAGCACTTCCAATAAATGAGGTAAATGAAAAACTGAAATTGAAGATAAACAATGGAACTGAAAGTATTAGCCTGCCTCTCTATAGACAAAACCTAGATAAATATTATTGGTTTAAATATTTAGAGGATTTTAAAACTGTCTATTTTAAATATAATGCCTGCAGAAATATGGGAAATAAAAGTGTACATGAATTTGGAAAAAAGTTAATCAGTTTTATAAATAAAAATTCTGTAGAGAAGCTTGTAATAGATTTAAGAAACAATTTTGGCGGTGACTCTACTCTTTTAGACCCTTTTATTGAGAAACTAAAGGCTTGTGAAAAGCTGAATGAAAAGGGCAAGCTATTTGTAATAGTAGGACGTGAGACCTTTTCTTCAGCTCTATTAAATGCCCTTTCATTAAAAAAAGAAACTAATGCAATTTTTATAGGGGAACCTACAGGAGGAAAACCAAACTGCTATGGAGAAGTGGAGAGATTTAAGCTGAAAAACTCAGGACTCCAAATAGCTTATTCAACTAAATACTATAGAGTTATTGAAGATGACAAGGTGCTTTCATTTATTCCAGATATAAATGTGGAGATAGGTATAGAGGAATATGTAAGTAAAGAAGATCCTTGTTTAGAATACATTTTAGAAAATTATAGTAGAGTATATTATTCCAGTAAGGGTATTTAAGAGCTTAGAGGAAAAGAATGAATTTATGAGAATAACATCACAAAAATCCACCAAATAAACTGGTGGATTTTTGGTAAAATTATCTATTTGAATTTAGAGAACTTGCCGCCACGTCTATGCTCAACTAAATCAATAGAGCCAAGAACTATATGAGCAAGACCAAAACCTACTACTCCTGCTGCTACCATTGGAGCCATTCCTACCATTACCATCGTAGCTCCAGCGCCTGTTACTACTGTACCTAAAGCTGTTGGAATTACTCCTTCTCTCATTTCACAAAGCACCTCCATTATTAGGGTTTAGGGAAATGTGAATTTTTAATTACTTACAAAATTAAAAAACAGCTAAAGTTCATTTTTATTTCTTTATTATTTTGTGTAGTTTTTAAAAATTTATTATAGTAATATAGCTGATTTAAGGTTTATATTATGCTAAAAATAAAGTACATTACATGACTTGGTAAACTACAACGGTTGTACTGTAAAATGGAAAAAATTCAATGGGTTTAATAAAAAGCAGGGAAACAGTGTTTTTCAATTAATTGCTAAGCTACGGGAGTATTTGATAAACTACCTTTGCTCTCTCCTCAGAGGGATAGGCTTCAATTGACTTAATACACACGATGGATATGGTATTTTTTATGGGCAAATCTTCTTTTGATAGAACTTTTAGCCCATTATTTTTTGAATCAAGATAATAAACCTTCATTGGAACTTTATTATCTATATCCAGCTTATTATATTCACATAATTTGACATCAGATAAAAATTCGTACTTTTCACCAGGAGTTTGGAAAATAGTATTAAGATTTTCAAGAAATTTATCCGAGACTTTTGTGAGTTCATCCATGCTAATATGTTCTTCAATATTTACTGAGTCTTTCTTAAGTGGACATATAGTAATATCAATCGTATCACCAGAATCACCTAAGAAAAATTCTTCTAATCTTCCTGATTTCTTTTTTACATAAAAAGAGGTCATGGATCTGATTATTTTGCCATCCTTAGAAAGCTCCAATGAAAAGGAATTTAATCTAGCATCCCCATTTATGGAAGCAGTTTTCTTAATATGTTCCCACTGTTTTTCAAAAGAAAAAGTTTCAAGTTTAACACTAGGAATAGTTTTATGTCTAGGAATCCTATAATATTTTAAAATTGCTGTACTAGCAAAGAGTAGTATTATAAAAGTGATGATTATATATCTTTTCTTTATTTTCATAAGGACACCTCCTTAATTATTAGACCTGATGCTATTAATATGAAAGGTTATTTTATAAATCATAACATTAATAGAATTAAATTACAATATAGTATATAATATGATACCTGTATATTAAAATACTTGATTCTAGGTTATATTTGTTCTATTGTATATGTAATAAATACACAGGTAACATACTAGATATTGTGAGGAGAATGTATATGGAGAATAATCAAAGATATCCTAACTTAAAACAGTCAATTTTTCTAATAATTTATTATGAAATAATATCTATAGTACCCTACTTATTTGTTCTTATTATTGGTAGCATCTTTAACCTTTCAGATGAACATCCAATTTTAAATGGAATTATGCAAATAGGTACTCTTGGATTAACTCTTTTATGGTTAAAGAGAAAGAATAGATTAACTTTATCAAAGGATATGTTCTATATCAAAGGTATTTCTATATCTAAGTTTCTTGTTATTACTTTTACAACTCTAGGGCTTATTATTTGTCTAGGGAAGGTAGATGAATTGGTGCTAAAGATTATTCCAATGTCTGAGGAGGTTGGGGAGACTTTTACTAACCTATTTTCAGGGAAAGTAAGTTTAATTGGGTCTTTCATAGGTGCAGTAATTATTGCTCCTATTGTAGAAGAAGTATTATGCAGAGGTATTATACTAAAGGGATTTTTAAATAACTACTCCGCAAAGAGTGCCATTATATTTTCAGCATTAATTTGGGGAATACTTCATCTTAATATATGGCAATTTGTAGATGCTTTCCTAGCTGGGATATTTATAGGATGGATATTCTTGAAAACTAGATCTATTTTAGCTTGTATTTGGGTACATGCAGTCAACAACGGTTTTGCTATTTGTATTAATTATCTAAGTTTAAGAGAAGGTACTTTAGATTTTACAACTGCAGGAGATCAATCTATTTATATTACAATTGTAGGAGCAATAATTTTAGTAGTTGGTGCTGCTCTTTTAAAAAAGATGTACAATCAAGATAAGAAGGATAGGTCTATAAGTATGGGGATTTAGTTAGTAAGGGGGATAATAGCATGAGTAAATGTGTATTTAAGGTAAGTGTATCACCATTAGAGGCGCTGCATATAGTAAAAACTCAGCAGGATGCTGACTTAATACATGAAGAGATTCATGATTTAGGAAATAAAAAATATATAGGAACCTTGGTATTTGAAAAGTACTTCATGCGAGTAGGCAATAGGGCAGCTTTGGTGGTTACTAGTGATAATCTTAATGGGGAAACAGAAGTAAGGGCTATAGCAACAGGAAGTTCGGAGGGATTTTTCTTCAAGTTTGACTGGGGAGCAGCAGATGACTTTGCCATCAGCGTGAAGGAAATACTGAAGGATTATATTATAAAATAACACAGTAAGGAGAAGAAAATGAAAAACACAAATAAAATGAAATTAGATAAGCAAAAAAGAGAACAAATGATTAATGAAATAAAGACTTACTTTTCCAAGGAAAGAGATGAGGACTTAGGAGATTTAGGGGCTTCTTTGATTTTAGACTTTATTATAGAAAAATTAGCACCTGCGTTCTATAATCAGGGCGTATATGATGCATACCAATATATAAATGATAGGATGGATGATGTGTTGGGGTTGCAGAGGTAGAGGGGGATGTAGAGAAGAGTTAGAAAGAGAATTAGAAATTTATAAACATAATTTTAAAAGTAATATTAAATATAAACATATAATTAAAAGTGTGATACAATCTTATAGTACATTAACCATAACATTTTTATGTATTTAAATATAATTAATATTGTAATTGCTTATTGAACCGTAACATGGGATGTAGTTCAAGTTATTTTAATACAAATAATTTGAACCAAATAGGGTGTTAATCAATAATAAATATTGTAATTAGCATTGACTATAAATAATAATAGTATTATAGTAGTTATTAGGAGGGAATTACCAATGGCTAAAAGTTAATATAGATTTTATATTAATTTTTAGCCATTGGTATATAGTTGAAAAATCTGTAAATAATTAATGAGAGTATGGGGCAACAAGGTAGTATGATGTATTAAATTCAGTTTTAAAATGTATGTAATAAAAAGTCACTATTGATGAAGTAAAATATTAGTAATATAGTATTTATTAGGGGGTGGTATGTTGAATAATAAGATAAGAGTTAATGAATTAACTTTGAAAGTATTCTTATTAAAAAATATTCGGAGAGAAGATGCCTTAGAAAAGATATCAGAGCTCATAGATAAATCTTTAGCCAAAAACAAAAAGTTTTTGGAATTTCACACAAGCAATAAGTTTAAAAATTATACGTACAATTCCTTCTTTCCAGTAGAAACATCTACTAGGCTTTACAAAGAAGGAAATATATATTCTATAAAAATACGTACTATAGATGAAGAATTAGTAGATTATTTTAAAAAGAGCCTTGTAAATGAATATACAGATTATATAAAAGCATTAACAATAGAAAGTAAAATTATAGATAAAAGATATATAGAAAAAATATATTCTATAACACCTTGTATTATAAAAACAGATAAGGGTTACTGGAAAGGTAATTTATCAATAGACGAATTTGAAAGAAGGATAAAAGAGAATCTGATTAAAAAGTATAATAATTTTTTTGATATTAAATTAAATGAAGATTTTCAATTATTCAATATGATTAAGTTTGATAATCTTAAACCTATTTCCTGCAAGTATAAATCTATATCTATTTTAGGGGACAAGCTTACTTTAAATATTGCAGAAAATGAAACTGCTCAGGAATTGGCATACTTAGCCATAGGTACAGGTTTAGGTGAGATGGGATCGCGAGGGTTTGGTTTTTCAAATTATAAATGGCTCTAAGGAGGTGAGAGGGTGCTAGCGGATGTTATAAAAACCTTTAATAAGAAATATAAAGAAAAAGGTGATGCTTATATAACTGACTCCTATGTTCCAGCAGATGGAGAATATATAATTATTGATACTAGTGGAGAAGAATTTAATATACTTGATAGGATTAATATTAAACAAGATAAAAAGACAAAAGAAATTGATGGAACAAACCCGTATTTTGATTTTATACGCAAGGCAGATTATATGAGTAAACTTATAGACATGAATAAGCCAATTGACTCAAAAAAAATAATACATAGTAATAATTATTTAAGCTTTTTTGTAAAAAAAGAAAATGTAAACAATGGTAAGTTAAACAATAAAATCATAGATGATTATTACGATATATTGAAAAATCCATTACTTAAATATAATAAATCTAATGCGAAAAAACTCTATATAGAACTTGAAAATAAGAATGGTAAAGCTGATGAAAAGAGAATAGAGAAAATCAAAGAGTGGATTAAAAATAATATCTATGATTTAGTAGCTAAGGATAGCAAAGATAAAACATACTTAAAAATTTTCTTTGATTATGATTTAGAAGAATACAGAAAAGAAAGTGAGAAGTATATACTAACTAACATATATAATAGCAATGATTTCAATGTAACTATAGACGAGCATATCTACGGACTTCCAAATGATAATATGGGTTTAAACTCTAAAAAACCCTATCTAGAAAATAAAAGCAGAAAAACAAAAGTACCTTACTTATTATCCCAAGATGAAGTTTTAATACAAAAAAAATTCTTCGACTACTTAATGAATCAAGTATCCATAGGGAATACCAATATTTATATAAATGAAGATGACATAAAGCCACTTTCTAATGATAAAACATTAAATGAAGATTTTAGTGGTTATTATTTAAGAATAAAAAAAGGCAAAGAGGTTGAAATTCATGATTTTGATACCATAGGACTTTATAAATCTAAAATTGATCCATTAAGCTTAATAAATGCTTTGCAACTTGAAAAATCAAAAATCAACTACGGAAATATATATACCTTAGATAACTTAAAAAATATAATAAATGAAGTATTTTTCAGTAAATTTTTAGCTTCAAATTATTTTACTGAAGCAAAAGACTTAAATATAAATGATATTAGCTTAAAGAGGAATTTACTGTTAGCAAGAACAACTTTGTTTAGATGGTTTTATAAAGGCAATTGGAATAGCGTATGGAAGGTATTGGACACTACTAGTTTAGATTTAATAAAAGGTTCAATAAATAATGGATATTTATCAAAAGCTAGTGAGCAGTTTAACTTAAGAATTTCTTTAAAAAGTTATTTTGGAGGAGGGAAAAACATGGCTGATGTTTTAATGAATGTTAAAAATTCATTGAGAGAAAAAATAAGTCAAAATCAAACGGCGTCTATAGAGAATGATAGAGAGTATTATTTTGCTGTGGGACAATTAGCTAGCTATTTTATCTCGTTAAGCAAAAGTAAAAAGAAGGTACATTCTCTAGCTAATCCAATTATCAATGCTAAAACAGATAAAAGAATAAAAGAGCAATTAGAAAGAATGTTTAATAAGTATAATTATGATATTGATGATCGTATCAAGAAATTTAAGAACTTATATGCAATGACTGTATCTTATGAGCCTGATGGAAAAATTGAAAAAGACTTAATTATAGCTGGATATTTACATAGTAACTTAATTTATGAAAAGTCAATTGAGGAGGAGAATTAAGATGAATAAGAGAGTATACGGAATTTTAGGTATAGCTTCAAGAATGGGTAACTGGAATGCTGATTTTACTGGATATCCAAAGACCATCTCTTCAGGGGAGGTTTTTGGAAGTGATAAAGCTTTTAAATATCCTATGAAAAAGATGTGGGAACAGCAAGGAGAAAAAGTTTTATATATAAAATCAGTAAAGCTGCAAGAAAAAGAAGTTAAAAAAGGAAATAAAAAAGAGATAGTAGTAGAACTTATACCAAGATCTCTTAAAGAGAGATATGAATATATTTTCAATGAAGAAGACCTAAAAGAGAGCAAGGATAGTAAAAAGGTTCTAGAAAATTTATTTAGTGCTATTGATGTTAAGAACTTTGGGGCTACCTTCGCTGAAGAAGGAAATAACATTTCCATAACTGGAGCTGTTCAAATTGGTCAAGGGTTTAATAAATATGATGAAACTAATGCAGAAGAGCAGCAAATACTTTCTCCTTTTAGGGATGCTTCAGAAAAGCCCGACAAAAAGAAGGATAAAAATAATGATGAAGAAGATGAAAAAAAGGAAGCTAAAGCATCTACATTAGGGTCTAAAATAGTTAGTAATGAAGCTCATTACTTTTACCCATTTACTATAAATCCATTTGCATACAATCAATTTAAGGAGCTTGGAGTTACAAAAGGTTATACAGAAGAAGATTATAAGAAATTTAAAGAGGCGTCATTAGTGGCAGCCACATCTTTTAGCACAAATTCAAAAATAGGCTGTGAAAATGAGTTTGCACTATTTGTAGAAACAGAACCTGATTTATATCTTCCAGACCTATCTCAATATGTTGATTTTCAAAAGGAGGAAGATAAAAATACTATAATATTAAAATGTGATGAGCTTTTTAACAGATTAAAAGATAGAATTAGAAATATAGAAATTTACTATAACCCATATACTACAGTAATTGAAGCTGATATAGAAAATGCTAAGAAATTCAATATTTTCACTAAAGAAGAGGTATAAAAATGGATGCTTTAAAATTTACCTTAAGTGGAAAAACAGCTTTCTTCAAAAAGCCTGATGTTAACACTTACTATTACTTCACTTATGGTAATATCCATAAAGTAGCCTTATTAGGTATGTTGGGAGCTATAAGAGGATATAAAGGATATAATCAGCAAGAGGCTGAAGGGACAACATATCCGGAGTTTTATGAAAAACTTAAGGATATTAAGGTTGGAATAGTTCCTAAAAATGAAAATGGATACATTCCTAAGAAAGTTCAAGTATTTAATAATTCAGTAGGTTATGCTTCAAAAGAAATGGGAGGGAACCTGATTGTTAAAGAGCAATGGCTAGAAAGCCCGAAGTGGGACATATATATTCTTATCCAAGGAGAAGCTGAAAAAGAATTAGTAGACAGAATATTAAATTTCAGGACTAGCTATATACCTTACTTGGGGAAAAATAACCATATTGCTGATATTAAAGAAGTTGAACTTATTAGAAATATTGAGAAAGTAAGTAATGTAAGTAAGATATATAGTCTATTTATAAAACATAATTTTAAACCTTTGGTAGTTGAAGATGAATTTGATGATGAATATATTTTTCCATATAAATATGAAGAGATGCTTCCAATAGGTTTAGAAGAAACAACTAATAAATATAATTTAGAAACTTTCATATATACTAATTCAAAATTAGAATGTATAAAGGATTCGCTAGTATATGATTGTAATGGAAATATAATATTTTTCTTTTAGTGTTTTAGGAGGGGAAACCCTCCTTATTATTAGATAAAGGAATGAAGAGAAATGTATTTTGATGGAGTAAATAAATTTAATTTAGAAGGATTGATAGAAAATAGTAATAAGATTTATGCTCATATTATAGATGAGAAAAAAGAAAGATTAAAAGAACATATGGATTTAGCGTTAGAGTATTTATACAAGATAATCTCAAGTAAAAATCTAGATAATGTATTTTTAAACTTTCAAAATAGATTTATAAAAAGTTTTAGCCCAGAAGGAAAATTACTATACAAGGAAATGCTTCTTAATACGATATATATGCACGATCTAGGAAAGATAAATTGTAACTTCCAATATCTGAAGATGAATAATAAAGAATTCAAAGATGCTGTAAATTTAAATTTCAATAACTCAAATCACTCCATGCTTTCTTCTTTAATATATTTAAATCATTATTTCTCCAAAATAAATCAACACCACATTAAGAGTGAACAAAATACTTTAAGAATATTTATGTTAATAAATTCCTACATAATATCAAAACATCATGGTAACCTGGATAGTTTTAATGAGTTTAAAGAAAAATTTTTAAGTGATGATGGAGAAGGTAAAAAATTATACACAGATGAGCTTTCAATATTTGAAAGCCTATATAAAGAAAATGTAATATTTAAGGTAAAGCCGGAGTGGCTTAAAGTATTATTTAAAAAAGTTGAAGAAGGTTTATCAAATAAAGAAAAAGAACAGAAGGGCATTTCTTTGGATTTTTATATCTATGGAAGATTTTTAAGTTCCCTATTATTAGGCTGTGACTATTATTCCACATCTCACTTTATAAATAAAAAAGAGGTAGAAAGTCTAGGAGAAATAACTAATATAGATAAGTTTTATAAGATTTTTAGAGATACAGAAATTCATGAAGGAATAAGAAAATATGAAGAAGAGAGCTATGGCAAGAAGGAAGATCTAAGGGAAGTAAAAGACATTAATATACTTAGAAATGAAATGTTTCTAGATGCAGAAAAAAGTTTCTTAAGAAATATTGATAAAGATATATTTTATCTAGAGGCTCCAACTGGCAGCGGCAAAAGTAATGTAAGTCTAAATTTAAGTTTTAGAATGATAGAAAATAATGAATTTATAAACAAGATATTTTATGTATATCCTTTTAATACCCTAGTAGAACAAAATATAAGTACTTTAGAGAAAATATTTAAAAACAGCCATGTTATGAAAGACATAGCCATAATAAATTCAGTAGTACCA
This sequence comes from Clostridium sp. JNZ J1-5, assembly GCF_053901425.1. NCBI lineage: Bacteria > Bacillati > Bacillota > Clostridia > Eubacteriales > Clostridiaceae > Clostridium > Clostridium sp. JNZ J1-5. Next base: position 2,169,838 of record NZ_CM132773.1, read on the forward strand.
ATAAAAACAAAGAAAAAACACGAAGAAGACATAGATAAAAATGAGGATAGCTATGCGATAAATTATGAAGAGGCTCTACTTGATAGGCAGTTTTTACATTATCCACTGATTTTAACTACTCATGTAAGTATATTTAATTATCTATTTGGAACTTCTAAAGACAACTTATTCCCTTTAGCACAAATGGCAAATAGTATTGTGATATTAGATGAAATACAAAGTTACAAAAATAGCATTTGGAAAGAGATAATAACATTTTTAAAGCACTACTCAGAACTTCTAAATACAAAATTTGTAATAATGTCAGCCACACTACCAAATCTAAATAAGCTCATAGAAGGTGAAATTGAAACAGTAGATTTAATAGACAATAGAGAAAAATATTTCAGTAATCCAATATTTAAAGATAGAGTAGAATTAGACTTTTTTCTATTGGAAGTAGAAGAAAATGTACTAGATATGTTATTAGCACATGTTATTAAAACATCAAGTGAAAATAAGAAAGATATATTAATTGAATTTATAAGTAAAGATAGGGCAATGGAGTTTTTCAATGAGTTAAATGAATATAATAACTCTTTAAAAGGTAGTGAAAAGAAACAGATAGAGCTTATGACAGGAGACGATAATAGCATAGATAGAAATACTATTATAAATAAAATTAAGGATGAAAAAAGAACTGAAAAAATAATTTTGGTAGCTACACAAGTTATAGAGGCTGGAGTTGATATAGACATGGATATAGGATATAAGGATATATCTATGCTAGATTCAGAAGAACAATTTTTAGGAAGAGTTAATCGTTCCTGCAAAAAGCCAGGGTGCAAAGTGTATTTCTTTGATTTAGACTCTGCTGCTAGCATCTATAGAAATGACGTTAGAAAAGAAAAAAGTATAAATTTAAAATCTGAAAACATAAGGAAAATACTTAAGGATAAGAATTTTGAGAAATTTTATGATTATGTTTTAGAACACTTAAATAAAGAAGCAAATAAATGTAATGAAAAGAATTTTAATGATTTTATTAGTAACTCTGTTAATAAGTTAGACTTTAAAGAAGTAGAAGAAAGAATGAAACTTATAGACGAAAATTATGAATACAGTGTATTTCTAAATAGAACAATAACATTAGAAGATGGGGATTTACTAGAAGGTGAAAAGGTTTGGTCTGAGTATATCAATTTATTGAAAGATAGTAGTCTAGGCTATGCGGAAAGGAAAGTAAAATTATCCGAAATTACATCTAAGCTAAATTATTTTATATATAAAGTAAAAAATAATGACTTTACTTATGAAGAGAGAGTGGGAGACTTGTACTACATACATGATGGAGAAAAGTATTTTAAGAATGGAAAATTTGATAGAAAAAGTTTTAAAAGTGGTATAGGAGATTTTATTTAAATTAATTAAAGATGCTAAGGTTTTTTAGGAGGATTTATGAAAGTAAATGGTACACTAATTAATTATTATTTTCATTGCAAAAGACAATGTTGGTTGCATGGAAATAGGGTTAACTTAGAGGATAACAGTCAGGATGTAAAAATAGGAAAAGCTATTCATGAAGTGAAAAGTCAGAAAAGTAAACAATCAGAGATTAGTATTGATAATATAAAAATCGATAAACTTACATCAGAATATTTAACAGAAATAAAGAAATCTGACGCAGATATAGAAGCTAGCAAATGGCAAGTGTTATTATATTTAAAAGTACTAAAAGATAAAGGAATAGAGAGAAAAGGAAAACTAGAATTTGTGGAAAAAAACAAAACTAAAAATACAATCATTGTCGAGTTAGACGATAAAAATTTAATAGAATTAGAGAATATAAAAAATAACATTGAAAACTTGTTATTAGAAGAGGATGCACCAAAAGTTATTAATGAAGCCAAGTGTAAAAAATGTGCATACTTTGAATATTGCTATATTTAGGAGGAAGAAATGGGGAGCACCAGATACATTACATCTATGGGGGAGTTAACAAGAAAAGATAACTCTCTATGTTTTAGAAAAGATAATAAAAATGTTTATATACCGGTAGAAAACACAAGAGAAATTTATTGCATGTCGGAAGTAAGTGTAAATAGTAAGCTTCTAGATTTTTTGGCCCAAAATAACATAGTTATGCACTTTTTTAACTATTATGAAGGTTATAGTGGTACTTTCTACCCAAGAGAGCAGTATAATAGTGGAAAAATATTAGTTAAGCAAGTGGAGGCTTATAGCAATAAGAGGCTGTTAGTAGCTAAAGCTATAGTAGAAGCTATTGGAGAAAATATATACGAGGTTCTATACCATTATTATAAACATGATAAAAAGGAAGTTAAAGGAACTATTGATTGGATAAGAAGGTATATGAAAATAAATCTTGATAAAGCCAGTGATATTAAACAAGTAATGCAAGTAGAGGGTGAAACTTGGCAAAGATTTTATGGGGAGTTTAAGCATATACTTCCAGAAGATTTTATTATGAATAAGAGGGTAAAAAGACCTCCTGATAATCCTATAAACGCCCTTATTTCTTTTGGAAATACATTACTATATGGAAAAACCATAACAACAATATATAACACCCATTTAGATCAAAGAATAAGCTTTCTACATGAACCTTCAGAAGGAAGATTTTCTCTTAGCTTAGATATAAGTGAATCCTTTAAACCTGTTTTGGTTTTTAAAACTATATTTGATTTAGTTAACAATAAAAAACTTCAGGTAGCCAAGCATTTTGATAAGAAGGTGAATTATTGTCTGCTTAATGATGAAGGAAGAAAGATATTCATAACTGCTTTTGAAGAAAGATTGGAAAGTGTATTTCTACATGAAAAGCTTAGAAGAAAGGTAACATATAGAACTGCTATAAAGTTAGATTGTTATAAGCTTATTAAGTTTATATTAGAAGATAAGGAATTTAAACCTTTCAGTATAAAGGAGAAGATGTAGATGGGTAAAAATCTTAACTATAATTATGCATTTCTCTTTTATGATGTTAAAGAAAAAAGAGTAAACAGGGTATTCAAAGTGTGTAAAAAATATTTATCTCATTTTCAGAAGTCTGTTTTTAGAGGAGAGATAACACCAGCAAATCTTATTTTATTGAAAAAAGACTTGAAAAAAGTAATAGATGAAAATGAAGATTTTGTTTGTATTATAAAGTTAATGAATAATAATATTTATGGAGAAGAAGTGTTAGGAAACAAGCAAAATAATACAGGTGAAGATCTAATAATATAAAATAGTAAGATTTTTACCAGGTTATATAATTTCAAAACCACATGAAATATACTGAATATAAGCAGCTAAAGTGGTTTTACATAAGAAATATGATTTTTATAAATTAACTTGGTAAAAATCTATGGAAACATTGACTAATACTAAGTTTTTAATATAAATTTGAATATAAGAATGGCTTAGTTTCCATGGGGTTGAACATCAACATAAGATGTATTTAAATAGTAATCTTTCTTTTGGCTCTGCTTCTTTCTTACTCGTTGAACATCAACATAAGATGTATTTAAATAATTCATCTTGATTGAATAGATCCTCTACTGTTTCGTTGAACATCAACATAAGATGTATTTAAATTGTAGAGTTAATTTCTTACACATTTTTCTAAGCTGGTTGAACATCAACATAAGATGTATTTAAATGAACACATTTTTATTCCTCTTCCACCATAATTGCTGTTGAACATCAACATAAGATGTATTTAAATCTAAAAAAGAAATTGAAGAACTCTATAAGAATTACAGTTGAACATCAACATAAGATGTATTTAAATTTTGCTACAACCTCAGTTACATATCTCCTAGTACCGGTTGAACATCAACATAAGATGTATTTAAATACGATGTTGTAAGTCTATAGGCATAATTCAAAGATAGTTGAACATCAACATAAGATGTATTTAAATGAAAATGAAAGGCTAAAAGAAAGGCTACAGATAAGCCGTTGAACATCAACATAAGATGTATTTAAATTTAGCTTTGTTTTTAAGTACCCAGTAATATAAATTGGTTGAACATCAACATAAGATGTATTTAAATCATTATAATAACCAGTACTAGACAATCCTTGTTTTGTTGAACATCAACATAAGATGTATTTAAATACATGAGAAAGCTAATTGAAAAGATATTCTTTGCTAGTTGAACATCAACATAAGATGTATTTAAATCTCTTATAATACTTGTTATTAAAGTCGGTACTGGAAGTTGAACATCAACATAAGATGTATTTAAATAAGATATATAAATATTACGGTGGAAAAGGTGTAAAGGTTGAACATCAACATAAGATGTATTTAAATAAGAATCCATTGAGTTCCATGTATTTAATTAATTCGTTGAACATCAACATAAGATGTATTTAAATTAAACAGCTTATATTGTGTCTGTATAGCTTCGTTTGTTGAACATCAACATAAGATGTATTTAAATCTAATAATATTGCTACTAAGTGGTAATTTATCATCTGTTGAACATCAACATAAGATGTATTTAAATCTTATAGAGATTTGGTTAAAAACATAAGACAAGAAGCGTTGAACATCAACATAAGATGTATTTAAATAACGGTAAATTTAAGCCTACTAATAAACCTATTAGGTTGAACATCAACATAAGATGTATTTAAATGAAACTCTAACGCTCATATCAAAACCATATTTGTAAGTTGAACATCAACATAAGATGTATTTAAATATAAATCTTCGCTGAATACCATTTGTAGTATCTTGTTGAACATCAACATAAGATGTATTTAAATGTGTAATAGAGCTTACGAACACTATCTAGATGATTGTTGAACATCAACATAAGATGTATTTAAATGTAGATTAGAAAATATAGAAAAGTATAAGGTAACTGGTTGAACATCAACATAAGATGTATTTAAATTAAAAATACACTTAAATTCCTCCCTAAATTAAATGTTGAACATCAACATAAGATGTATTTAAATTTTAAAATTTTAATAATGTTACTCATATTTACCTCCGTTGAACATCAACATAAGATGTATTTAAATGTAAGTGATTTAGCACGTTGAGCCGACATTTCATTGTTGAACATCAACATAAGATGTATTTAAATCCTAAGAAAATACAAAGAATGATAGGGTGTAGTGGTTGAACATCAACATAAGATGTATTTAAATTAGTACTCGTCACCATCATATATGAACTCTCCACAAGTTGAACATCAACATAAGATGTATTTAAATCGGCGTAATTGATACTGATTTACTTGAAATTGTTCGGTTGAACATCAACATAAGATGTATTTAAATTGGTCAAGCGGAATGTTTGAGGAAGAAATGAATAAGTTGAACATCAACATAAGATGTATTTAAATGAAGCAATCTCCATCAGAAATCCTTGGAAAACCCGTTGAACATCAACATAAGATGTATTTAAATTCTGGTAACATTAGAACATGGTAGTTTCCTTGAAAGTTGAACATCAACATAAGATGTATTTAAATAGGTTCATATGTTACTTCAATAAGCTCCTTATCCTTGTTGAACATCAACATAAGATGTATTTAAATGATAAAGCGACTAAGGCAGAAGTTGGAACACTAACAGTTGAACATCAACATAAGATGTATTTAAATAGATCCTGCTTCCGGTGGAGGTAAAAAGAATGACTAGTTGAACATCAACATAAGATGTATTTAAATCGGATTGATTAAAGGCGTAAATAAGGCTAGTGCATGTTGAACATCAACATAAGATGTATTTAAATAGAAGTGGGCATAAAATGTGTGTCGATTTAAATGGTGTTGAACATCAACATAAGATGTATTTAAATCCAGTTTGTTTATATAATTCTTCAACCTCTTGGTTTAGTTGAACATCAACATAAGATGTATTTAAATGAATATATAGTAATACCAGTTGGAAGCAATTTTATTGTTGAACATCAACATAAGATGTATTTAAATTAAATTTTTAAGTCATGTATTTTTAATTTCTTATCCGTTGAACATCAACATAAGATGTATTTAAATTATGCTAAAACCTCCTTTAGTTTATTATTATAGCGTTGAACATCAACATAAGATGTATTTAAATTGGCTGGCGGAACTGCATTAAACTTTACTAATATTCCGTTGAACATCAACATAAGATGTATTTAAATTTAGAGATTAAAAATATATTGAATATGAGCTATAAAGTTGAACATCAACATAAGATGTATTTAAATATTAATGCCATAATTGCATAATTAGCTAAATCAAGTTGAACATCAACATAAGATGTATTTAAATGAATAAAATGCTAAACTTAAAGACATTTGTGGTTCTGTTGAACATCAACATAAGATGTATTTAAATCCAACTTGTTATTGTCAATAAAAATTCCTCAAAAATGGGACTAAAAATTCCCCACTTTAGATAAAAAATTATTTGTGACTTTCGTCACAGGAGATTTCTTTTAATATACTTTCTCTTTGTTTCATCCTATAACTCTCACCTTTTATAACTACAAAGTGGCAATGATGTATGAATCTATCTAAGATAGCAGTAGCTAAAACTGGATCATAAAAAATCCTTCCCCATTCATCAAAAACCTTATTTGTAGTAATGATAATAGAGCCATTTTCATATCTTCGAGCGATAATTTCATAAAAATCATCTACATTGCTTTGTGTGAGCTTTTTTAAACCTAGCTCATCTAATATTAGTAAATCTGGTGATATGTACTTCTTTATTTTTGAGTTAAAAGAGTTATCTGCTCTAGACATATACAGCTCTTCGAGCATTTGGTTAACTGTAGTAAATAGAACATTATATCCTTGGGCGATAGCCTTAAAACCTAAAGCTATCGCTAAATGAGTTTTGCCAGTTCCGGGTGGGCCAATAAATGCTATATTCTCTTTTTTTCTTATAAATTCACAAGTCCCTAAATTATAAATAAATCTTTTATTAACCGTAGGTTGATAATTAAAATTATATTCTTCCAAAGATTTATGTTGTGGGAACTTTGCCTTAGAAATTCTCTTAGTATTACCATTATTTTTTCTGTTTAATACCTCGTCATTTATCAATAACTCAATAAACTCCATGAAAGATAAATTATCTTTTATGGCTTCTTCATTCCTCATATCGATGGTTTTAATCACCCCTGAGAGTTTCAAATCTTTTAGTTTAGATAAAAGTAAATCATTCATTCTTTCCTACTCCCCCTGATAGTAATTTATTATATTCATGCAAACTTCTTGCGATTTCTGTAGCTTCAGAGTTAACATAGCTTTGGGCTGGTATCTCATCACAAACTACACCTTTATCACAGATGTTTTTTATCATTTTATAACTTATAGCATTAAATGTTATAGCTCTTTTACAGGCTTCATTTATAGTTCCACTATCATATTTTTTTCTTAAAGAGAGTACTCCAGAAATTGCTCTATAGTCATATTTTCTATTTTTAAGATTGGTATTTAAGTATTTCTCATAAAATTCCAGTGCATGAATTCCTATTTCACTCATTTCTAATTTTTGTCTTGACAAAATGTCCTTAATAGAGATATTCTTACTTCTAGGATAGTGGTTTATATCTGTTATAAAGTTGCCCTTTTCATTGGTCTGCAAACTATGGAGGGCGATTTCTTTTTCGGATAAAAATATCCTTAAAAGTCCATTCATTTCTATTACTTTAACAGTTTGTCCGATAAACCCATAAGGTACAGAATAGTAATTACCTTTATAGGAGATATGGCAGTTTGTATTTACAAGACACTCACTGCTGTGAGATAGGACGAAGTCCTCAATTGGTAGGGATGATAATCTATTCTTTTCTGTAGATGTGAATACTTCTATTGGTGTTTTTTTAGTAGTTCCATGTATTCTTTTATTTGCAATATTATCAAGCCACTCTTTTAGGAAAGTCTTTGCTTCGTCAGCATCCTTAAATTCTCTTCCTTTAAAGCAATTATTTTTTACATATTTAACAGATGATTCAACTTTTCCTTTATCCGTAGGAGTATAAACTCTGCAGGGCTCCGCCCAAAATCCATAATAAGATGCAAATACAGCATATTCTTTTTGAATTACAGGCTCATAGAAGTCGGTTTCTAAAATACCAGCCTTCAAGTTATCAATTTTTATATTTTGTGGGATGCCTCCAAAATACTTAAAAGCAGCCTTATGGCACTCAATAAAGGTCTTAACGCTTTGGTCAAATACTATTTGAACGTACATATACCTTGAATAGCTTAATGTCATTACAAAGATCCAAGCTTTTTTATATGTGTTATTTATTTTTAAAGTCCCTATATAACCAAAGTCTACCTGAGCTTCTTCACCAGGCTGCGAATGAAGAACCATGTATACCTTAGAAGGGATATCCTTTATTGTTTTAACATATTTTTTAACAGTGTCATAACCTCCATCAAAGTTAAAATCTCTTATTAAGTCTTGATGTATTCTTTTGGCCGTCAGGCCTTTATTTGCTTGAATTTGAATATATTCCTTATGTGGATCTAAAATTGATGGCCTAGTCTTTTTAATAACCTCACCTTCGGTTTCTATTGCTGTCAAAACCTTTCTTACAGTCTTCCTATCAATTTTTAACATCCTTGATATTTGAGACTTATTCAATCCTTTTTTATAAAGTGTTTCAATTGTTGTATGCATTGCTATCCCCAACATATCCTTTCCTCCTATGTACTTGTTAAAATAATTTAACTACATAGGACAATATTTTTAAAGATAGGTGGGGATTTTTTAATCCCATAAGTGGGTATTTTTATATTACCATTAACACAACTAGTGCAGGACCTGTAAATGGTTTAGCTTGTTGAACATCAACATAAGATGTATTTAAATTTTACCCAACCTGTAGATAATATAGTTACATTAGATGTTGAACATCAACATAAGATGTATTTAAATCCTACTTTCTAAAGTTTTGGTATCCGTATAGTAAAGGTTGAACATCAACATAATATGTATTTAAATAGACTTATCTTATCCCCTGATCTAATAGTGTTTATGTTGAACATCAACATAAGATGTATTTAAATAAGTCAAATAACAGGAGGTTTGACATATGAAAACAGTTGAACATCAACATAAGATGTATTTAAATAAGAAAATCTTCTTCTGTTCTTTGTGGATTCTTCTTGTTGAACATCAACATAAGATGTATTTAAATAAGATTCTATTACCAACATGTACATATGTAAGGTGTTGAACATCAACATAAGATGTATTTAAATTATCTAACATAAGGTATATAATCGGGTATATCTTCTAAGTTGAACATCAACATAAGATGTATTTAAATTTACTCATTCCCGTTCCTAAATCCACATATATGTTCGTTGAACATCAACATAAGATGTATTTAAATGTTACAATTGTTGAATTCCCTGTACTGTTTATTAGAGTTGAACATCAACATAAGATGTATTTAAATCCAGCACCAGTAACTATTCCAAGTTTACTAAGGCCATGTTGAACATCAACATAAGATGTATTTAAATGTGTATAGCCTTGTTCCTCTGCTTGTTTTTCTAAGTTGAACATCAACATAAGATGTATTTAAATTTTATGCTTTGTCCAACATTTGTTGACAAGTCATTTAGTTGAACATCAACATAAGATGTATTTAAATTCAATCAAAATTATTGCATTGGTTATACCAATTAATGTTGAACATCAACATAAGATGTATTTAAATGTTTAACTAAATCTTTAGTATATTTAGTAGACCTGTTGAACATCAACATAAGATGTATTTAAATAAAATTAGTTAAACGTCAGAAAACAATTTTGAAAAAGTTGAACATCAACATAAGATGTATTTAAATTTAGCTTTATGAAGTCCAAATCCTGTTGTAAGTACTGTTGAACATCAACATAAGATGTATTTAAATGGAGCTTCCTCAAATTCAAGAGGAAGTTCTTGTTTTGTTGAACATCAACATAAGATGTATTTAAATTCTTTATCCTTGGTTTGAGATATATTGACATATAGTTGAACATCAACATAAGATGTATTTAAATGATCCTAAATCATCTATTATTAATAAATCTGCATTGGTTGAACATCAACATAAGATGTATATAAATTTATGAGTTAGAACCTTATTATAAATGCTATGATATTAAAAATGAAATAAGGATTAAAAATCATACCTATATATAATTATATTCCCTAAAACTATAACTTTTAGATACTTACTTTCTAATCATTAGTATTGAATTTTATTTTTAGATTATAATGATAATTGAATTTCTTAACTATATAAGTAGATAAACATATAATTGTACGGAACTATTAGGAGTTTATGATATTAGCTAAATATACTAATGTAAAATTTGTATATATGAGAACTTCATAGTATATACTTAAAATTTTCAAAATTTAAATTTGATATTAAAAATTCAATTTTTAAATCTAATAAATCAAAAACAAACCACCGCCATCAAACTTTAAGTTAGTATTCTTCAACTATATTCTTAACTTAGTATTCTTTAGACTAAAAAACTGTCGCATAAGAAATGTAAGTTATGTCATATCAAAAGACACCATTTTGTCGCATTAGATATGACAAAAAAGTCTGAAAAAAATATAGCGAGTTAAGATTCAACTGAGTTTAGTATTTCATATAAATTATTTGGCACGGTAGCTTGTCTCAGAAGAAGGCTTTCTAGTTTATCAAAGTCATAGTTCCTTTGATGAAAATCATTAAAGGAATCTTCTTTTTTATTCCAATTATTTTGAGGCTTAAAGTTATATTTTGGTAGATTATTATTAGATTTATTTTCTAATCCTTTATAAATATAGCTCAATTCACTATGTACATTGTCATGTTTTCTAGCATTAGTGCTATCAATACTAGCATTAGTATTAGCACTAGCAGAACTATCAATATTATCATTAATATCTTTGTTCACCTCAGATTTAGAAGAACTCAACTCATAAACATTACTAATAGAACCTCTTCTTTTTACAGTTATAAGGCCGCAGTCACATAACTCCTTTAATGATCTCTGTACAGTTCTAACACTTTTATTAAGTTTTTCTGATAAAGTCTTTTGAGATGGAAAGCAGGTAGTTTTATTGTTAAAGCAATAGCTTTTTAGAATACAATATAATTTAAAAGCTTGTCCACTTAATTCTAAATTTAAAATTTCATTTTGTATCATTGTAAAGTTTGTCATATTAATCCCCTCCAATAGGCAAATATGCACTTGTAAGAAAATATCTACATAAACAGAGTTCTTGGCTTCAGAGGGAGTTCTTACTCACACTGAAGCTTAGAAATCGTTATCCAGGGACGTAGCCGCTCTTTACTCCCACTTTGAATAAGATGGGAGTATTAGAGCGGGTAGTCATCGGATAAAATTTAAATTTAGTGTTTATCCTAGTATAAAAGGCTTATGATTATTTGATTAATTTTTATGAAAAATATGTAAGGAAATATATAACATGTGGAAACATAATATAACTATGTATTATAATAAAAAAGGAAAGTAAATTTATTAAATAATTTTTAGAGGGGTTGTTCATATTTTGATGATTAATACTCACAGGTTAATTGGTGACAATATAATTAAATATTGTAATAATAAAAACATATATTTAATTAATAGTTCAAAGTTTATATGGGGAAATGCTAAACCGGACTTTGTACCTAAATATACTTTTAAGAAACATTACTTTAATGAAAGTATAGATATGGTATTAGAAAAAATAAAATATTTATCACTATTTTCATCAAAAGAATTTTATTCTAAGCAAGTAATTGAAAAGTTTAGTGAAGAACTTGGGGTTTTATGCCACTTTTTATGTGACTTCTTTTGTGCACCTCATTATTATAGATGGGAGTTTAAAAGTCCTAATGCTATAAAAAACCATGTAATGTATGAAAATGAATTAGCTAAAGTAGCTAAAAAGTTTATACCAACTGTTATAATAAATGAGACTTTAGATTTAGAAAATATCAAAGATTTTATACTACAATTACAAAAGCAATATGATGGAACACTAGATTGTAATAATGATTTGACATTTTCCTATTATGTTTGTGGAAGTATATTAGCTATGATTCTAAATAGTGCAGTTGAAAATAATAATATAATATCTAATGTAATTTAAAATAGTTATGGATATTGGGTTCTTTATGCAATATTAATTGAAAGAAAGGAATAATTATATATAGATGAATGTATTTTTTTTCATATTAACAAATAACATAGTGCCAATTTTCGTACTAATTATAATTGGATATTTAATGAATAGGAAGTTTAACCTGGATATATTTACTTTAACTAAACTGAATTTTTATATATTTGTACCGGCATTTACTTTTGTAAATCTTTATATTACTAAAATTCATTTGGAAATGGTAAAAGTTATGATTATAACAGCTTTAATTTTAATCATAAATACCTTATTATCCTCTATAGTTGCTAAAAAAAGAAAGTATAATAAAGGTATGAAAAATGCTTTTGCCAATTCAATTATGTTTTACAATTCAGGGAATATAGGTATTCCTCTAATGACTCTAGTATTTAGCAGTGCTCCATTTATAATAAATGGACAAAAGCCATATTTAAGTGTTGCACTAACTGCTCAAATAATGGTTTTAGTAATACAAGATATTACAACCAATACATTAGGGTTTGTAAATGCTGGACAGGCTAATACTCATTGGAGAGAATCTTTTATTAAAGTTTTAAAGATGCCTTCAATTTATATAATACCATTAGCTTTTATATTAAAACTTATACCTTATGATATGACTAATATACCTATTTGGCCAGCCTTTGAATATGCTTCAAAGGGACTTGTGCCAGTTGCCTTAATTACATTGGGAGTTCAGCTTTCTAAGACATCTATTAAGCTTAAAAATATAGAGGTATATATAGCTTCAGCTATAAGACTTTTAGTTGGACCTATTATAGGATTCATTCTTGTGAAAGTATTTGCTGTAGAGGGGATCATAGCTCAAGTTATAATGATTTCTTCAGCTTTACCTACTGCAGTTAATAGCGCTTTAATTGCAGTTGAATGTGATAATTACCCTGATTTTGCTTCTCAAGTGGTAATGACTTCTACACTATTTGGAGCTATAACTCTTGTTTTTGTAATATATATAGCAAGAATTTTATTTCCAGTGTAATTAATTTGGTATAATTGCCAAGATATGATATAATTTAGATTGAAATAAATTAAATGGAGGGTAAACATGAGCATATCAGTTAGTTCATACATTCGAGATTATCTGAGTGTAGTATGCAATATAACATTCACTTTTGGATACCAAGGGGAAAGTGCGTCCAAAATTGAATATATTGTGAATTGACTGAAGATATAATCCTTCAAACTTAGAATAGAACATTTAATATAAACAATAGTAATGATGCCTAAGTGGAAATATATCTGCTTAGGCTTTTTTGCGCGCATTTTGGTGGGAGGGAATAGAAAATGAATTGATATACTAAAAAATTAACGGGGGAAACTTTTTATGAAAATAGATAAACGCAAGTTAGAATCAAACATAATTAAAAATTATATTTTTATTTTTTTAAGTAGATTAGATTTAACTCAAGGAATATGGATGATATATTTAGCCACAAAAGGAATGAGCTTAAGCAAGATTGGAGCTTTAGAGGGGATTTTCCACTTAGTATCTTTTTCTATGGAAGTGCCTACAGGTGCCATTGCTGATTTGTGGGGAAGAAAGATTAGCAGGATACTTGGAAGATTACTATCAATGATAAGTGTGATAGTGTTGATAGTATCTAATAGTTTTTATATGTTTGCCTTGTCCTTTGGAATTTTGGCAATATCCTTTAATTTGGAATCAGGAGCTGGAGAGGCATTAATCTATGATTCTTTAAAAGTAATAGGTAAGGAAGAAGATTATATAAAAATTAATGGCAAAAATGAAATGTTTATGCAGATAGGTAGTGTTGCAGCTTTGATTTTAGGAGGATATTTAGGATCAAAGGATTATTTATTGGCCTTTGGGGTCAGTGCTATAATAGCCGTAATAACTTTTATAGAAGCTTTTACCTTTATTGAGCCTGTAGAAATTGAAGAGGATGAAATAATTAAAAAAGCTAAAAAAGAATCTGAAAATTTACTGTTAAGTCAGATTGCTGAAAGTATAAAGATATTTAAAGATAATAAAAAAGTTGGATTTCTAATTATTTTTGTTAATATAATATCATTATTTGTAACAAGCTTGTTTTATTATTTGCAAAATTACTGGAAAGCTCAAGGCAGCTCAGAGTTTAAAATAGGAATTTGCCTATCAATTGCATCTTTATTAGCAGGAATGGTAGCTACAAAAGTATATAAGCTGGGAGAAATATTAAAGGAAAAGGGAATAATTATTTTTATGCCTATAGTAGTTGTACTATCCATTTGGGGAATTGCATTAACCAATGCATCTGAAGTTTTCTATGTAATAATTGGAATTGCAGATTCAATTGTTTGTGTAACTACAGGGGATTATATTAATAAATTAATTCCTAGCAAAAGCAGAGCTACTATTTTATCTTTTCAAAGTATGATATTTAGTTTTTTTATGATACTACTGTTTCCTTTGATAGGGAAAATAGGAGATGCAACTTCTTTAAATACATCTTTTATATTTATGGCGGTAGTAGGAAGTGTATTAGTTATAATAAATATTTATATTTTGTTGTCAAATACAAGTACATCTGAAAGTTAGCCTCCACTATTTGGAATGTTCAAACAAATTGATATAAGGCCGTTTTTCTGATAAAATCTTATTATTGTATATAAATTTATATCAAGTTAAGAAGGGGGATTTTAATGCTTAATTTTTTGCAGAAGATGATTTCAGTAAGTAATACAATACTGTGGTCTTATGTTCTTATTGTATTGCTTATAGCATTAGGACTATATTTTACTATTAAGTCTAATTTTGTACAGTTTAGATTTTTTGGTGAGATGTTCAGGCTATTAGGGGAAGGAGCAATAAAATCTGTTTCAGATGATGGAGAAGAACGTAAAGGAGTTTCGTCTTTCCAAGCTTTTTGTATCAGTACTGCCTCTAGAGTAGGCACAGGAAACCTTGCAGGAGTAGCTATTGCAATTTCCTTAGGAGGACCTGGTGCAGTATTTTGGATGTGGATTATTGCGTTAGTAGGAGCTGGTTCAAGCTTTGTTGAAAGTACTTTAGCTCAAATATATAAAACTAAAGATAAACATGGTTTTAGAGGGGGCCCTGCTTACTATATGGAGAAGGCCCTAAATAAAAGATGGCTTGGAGTTATCTTTTCAATTCTTATAACTGTATCTTTTGGACTTGTATTTAATTCCGTACAAGCTAATACAATTTCTTTTGCCTTTGAGCAAGCTTTCGGAGTTAAAAGACTTATAGTTGGATTAGTTGTAACAGGACTTACAGCTATTATAATATTTGGAGGAATAAAAAGAGTTGCTAAGGTTGCAGAAGTAATAGTTCCAGTTATGGCTATAGCTTATATCTTAGTTGCATTATTCGTTGTATCAAAGAATATAACACATATACCATCAGTATTTGCCCTTATTTTTACCAATGCTTTTGGAATAAAAGCTGTAGCTGGTGGAGGAATAGGCGGAGCTATTATGATGGGTATTAAAAGAGGACTTTTCTCAAATGAAGCAGGTATGGGAAGTGCCCCTAATGCTGCAGCAACAGCTGATGTAACTCACCCTGTAAAGCAAGGACTTATTCAAACTTTAGGAGTATTTACTGATACACTTTTAATTTGCAGTTGTACAGCTTTCATTGTTTTAATTTCAGGAGTGTACACAAATACTAACTTAGAAGGAATACAATTAACCCAAAGTGCTTTAAGCTCTCAAGTAGGTCCTTGGGGAAACACTTTCATAGCAATATGTATTTTCTTATTTGCATTTAGCTCTGTAGTAGGAAATTACTATTATGGAGAGACAAATATAGAGTTCTTAAATGGAAGTAAGGTATGGTTATTTGTATATAGATTAGCTGTAATTGGTATGGTTATATTTGGATCTGTAGCTAAAATTCAAATTGTTTGGGATATGGCTGATTTATTTATGGGTGTAATGGCTATAATAAATCTAATTTCAATTTCAAGATTAAGTAAAATAGCTTTTATAGCATTAAAAGATTATGATAGACAGAAAAAAGAAGGAAAAAATCCTGTATTTACTGCAGATGTGATTCCTGGTCTAAAGAATGCTGAGTGCTGGGAAGTAAATGATATATCTGAACAAATTTCTTAGTATAAAATAGGCGAGGAATAATATAGGTGCTGTTTCAAAATAACTTTTAAAAATTATTTTGAGATAGCACCTTTTTTATTTTTTTAAATACCTTTTTTCTATTATATTATATATAATTCCTAGTATAACAAAAATTATTGTAGCTATTCTAGGATAATTAAACACTCCCACAATAACAATGAGAATAACTCCTACTAAAATATTAAGTATTCTATTTGCTAAAATATATCCTTTAATATTTTTTATAACATTTCTTTTTTCATCATTTAAAGATTCTTCTTTTAATTTTAGGCCTTTAAATATATAATAAAATCCAAAAGCGAAACATGTTATTTCTAGAATTACAATAACCCAATCCAAAAATATTCCTCCTAACTATAATGGTATATAATTAATCATACCATATATGAACTTATATTGTAAAATTATACTGTTATGGTATTATGTTATTAATTAAAGAATAATTATATCAACTAATTTATTATATAGGGGGAAAAATGATTAAAAATAATTTTTTTATAATAGTAATATGTATATTGGTAGTAATTTTTGATTTTTTTCTTTTTTGGGGAACTATACCGAAACAGATAGGTCATCATGAAAGCCGTGACAAAACAATATTAAATAAAGATAAGTATATTAAGGCTTTAAAGAAAGCTGTTATCATACAAAGTATTATTTACGGTGTACTCATAATTCTAATCCTTGGAGTTTTGAAAAATTTAAAAATGCATGAAATAATGTTTATTATGACAGGATATATAGCTATCAGATATGGCATAAATTATAGAATTGAAAAAAAGTATGTAATTAAAAATTCCAGCACTAAATAAAAAATAAGAGTTAATGAGAAATATATTGGTTATAAATGAATTTTAGAGAGGAACTATCTTCAAAACTTTGTTTTGAAGATAGTCTTTTTTAACTCTCATTTAACCCTTTTTAACCTATATTATATTAATAAGAGATGGTGTTTATGACAATTAAAAGTAAAAAAAATCCCAAAAGGTATTTACTATTTTTTACCAGTATACTATAATGGAATAAAATGGAATGAAGTTGCAATATAATATATTCAGCTATAGTACAACATATTTTAAGGGAGGAACTTTTAATGACTAAAACAAATAACATAGTAGATACTTTCTCAGTACAGGTGATTGATGATGGTTATGCAGATACTAAATCAAGATCAGAGGATAGTGAGATGTTTATAACACCATCTTATGTTACCGCATGGAGACCTTCTTATAACAAAGACAATGATTTAAAGGAAACTAATTTAAATCCTTTAAGTAGAATAGAAGTTGAAGTTAATGGGTCCAGGTATCTAGTTGGAGAATGCGCTGTTAAGCAAGATAGAAATATGCAGTGGAATGGAGCATCGGACAAGCATAATGACACTTCCTTTGATATTCTTTTAAAAACTCATTTAAGCTTAATGTCTAAGAAACCTATAAGTAGGGTTAAGCTTGTTATGGGGTTACCAGTAAAATCTAGTTTAGATAAAGAAAAAATAGAAAAAATGAAAGCTAAAGTTATAAGACAACATAATTTGGGCATGAGATTATACGGTCAAAAAGAGTTTGAAAATAGGATAATAAAGGTTGAAGACCTAATAATAAAGGCTCAACCCCATGGTACATTATGTGATTTAATATTGGATAATAATGGGAATATAACAAATAAAGATGTAGCAAGAAAGGTTAACGCTATATCTGACATAGGAGGAAAAACTCATAATTTATATTTAGTAGATGCTCTAGAGCCTTTAGCAGATTTTTGTGATACTAAAAATAGCGGCATGTATGTGGCTTACATGTGGATTAAAGATTACATAGAACAAGAGTTACACTTTAATGTATCAGATGGACAAATTCAATATATAGTGGCTAGTGGACAGATTAAAGGATATGATTTAGCGCCAGTAATTCAAAAGGCATATAGAAGCCTTGCAAGAAAAATAATTTTAGAAATACAAACAGTTTGGGAAAATGCATTTCCTTTCATTGATAATATTATATTTACTGGAGGGGGAGCTACAATACTTAAACCTTACCTTGAGGAAGAGTTTAAAAATGCAATGTATTTAAATAGGACTCAAAATCCATCAGGATTATTTAAACAAGGGGTAAGAAAATGGAAGAGAAAAGCTGTTTAGAAAGGGAGGCTGATTATGCAAATATCACTATATATAGGAGAGAGAAAAAAGAAAGATAAAATAGTTAATGAGGAACTTTTAAAGTATGTTGAAGGAGATCGTAGTGATAGGATAAAGGATTTAATATTGAAAGGGCTTATATTCGAAGGTAAAAAGAATATTGATGAAAACCTTTTAGATATGAGATATGCCTATAGCAGCCATTTTACTGTTGCTACCATAGAGGAACCGCCTATTGTGGAAGCTTTTGCAAAAGAACCAGCAATAGCACCTAAAAATATTGAAAATGAAAAGCCTGATTTTAGTAAGATTAAGGTTAAAAGAAGAAAAATTATTGATGATGATTTAGAAAATAGAATATAAAAAAATAGGGATTATTTCAAAATTAAAGTATTTTGAGGTAATCCCTTATTAATTTAAAGTTCTCTGTTTAAGATTTGTTCTAGTATCTGCTTGTCTATGTCTAAGTCCAAATCAAAGTCTTCAGCGTAGTGTATTCCCCAACAATAAATTGAATAAAGAACAGGTATAATTTTTTTGCCATAGTCTGTAAGATTATATTCAACTTTTGGCGGAACCTGTGGAAAAACAGTTCTATCAATTAAACCATCTTCCTCTAGTTCACGTAACTGTTGGGTAAGCATTTTTTGTGTTATGCCATGTAATCGTCTTTTTAATTGGCTAAATCTAAGGGTCCTATTTCTAAGGTGCCAGAGAATAACTGTCTTCCACTTTCCGCCTATTACGTCCATTGTAAGCTCCATACCGCATTTGTAAGTTCTTTCTTGTATCTTTGACATTTATAGTACCTCCGGACATATATAGTATATTTTTGTACACTATATGCTTTTCTTGCTACTACATTACGAAAAGTATCTGTGTGCTACTAGTTATTATACTACAAAACGTATATAAATACAAAAATCAAAGGCTAATTCATTCACTAAAAATATCTAACAAAAAAGGTAGATATTATTTAGGAAATGCATATCTACCTTATGAAAGGAGTTGGTAATAATGATAAATTCAACAGGAATCAAAAGTACATTAGTAGTTAAGTACCTAGCAGGGCAGGACAAAAATGGGAAGGATCTATTCAAAAGCCAGAGATTTGCAAATGTAAAAACTACAGCTAAGGATGAGGATTTATTTGCAGTAGCAAAGGCACTAGGAAATCTTTTAGAAAATCCTAATGTTGAAGTTATGAGAGAAAATGATAGCTTAATAGTAAATGAGTAATTCTAGAGTTAAGGAGGGAGTTTTATGAGTAAAACATTAGTTATGAATTTTTTAACTGCACAAGGCAGGAAGGCATCTATAAGGTTTAAGGAGATTAAAGATGGGGTAGATGAGCTTGCGGTGTCAACAGTTATGGATGCTATTATCGAAAAGAATATCTTTTCTACATCTACTGGAGAGTTAAAAGTTAAAGATTCAGCTGAAATCATTGATACAACAACCCAGGAATTAAACATATAATTAAATAATTAGGGGCAGCAGGTTACCTGCTGCCCCTAATTTAATTATTTTAGAGTATTGAAAAGTCTAATTTAAGAGTTTATTTTACAACTGGGAAAGACTTATTACCCCAACCACTTGGAGCATTAGCTTTTGTTCCCATACCACCATTTAGTGATACAGCATCATATCCTAGCAATTTTAAACCTGCAACAGTTTGACCGGCAGTTTGTCCTGTGTAACAATAAACTATGATTTTTTTGTCTTTTGGTAATGTGTTAAATTTAGTTTCCATACCTTTTCCCCAAGGAATATTTAGAGCACCTTCTATGTGACCTTTAGCAAAGTCCTCTGCACTTCTTATAGATAAGAAAACTATCTTAGGATCTTTAGCATCTAGTAATTTTTTAGCATCATCTTCACTAATTTTATAGCTTGCATAAGTAGTACCTTTAACATCTTTTAATCCTGCATAGTATTTTGCTATAGCATTTTTAATTTCAGGATTGATTTCTACCTTTTTAGCATCAGCTGGTAAAGTATTTTCTTTTGTTTCAGTAACAGCCTCTACTCCAGGAACCTTAGAGATTCCTAAATCCCATCCTAAGTTTACCGATTTAGCGTTAAAGCCTGCCATATTTAAAAGTGCAACAGTTTGGCCAGCAGTTTGACCTGTATAGCAGTAAACCATTATTGGCTTATCTTTAGGCAATTTTTCAAGATTGTCACTTATAGCAATTCCCCAAGGAAGGTTAACAGCACCTTTTATGTGACCTTTTCCGTATACATCAGCTTGTCTTATGTCTAATACAAAGATGTTTTCATTAGCTTTTACTTTTTCAATGAAATCCTTTTCAGGGATCTTATAGATATCTTGAGGCATGTTAGCAAAATAGCCATTTACAGCAGTAGATACAGCATCGGAACTCTTGTTAGCTGAACTGTCAGAAGCTCCTTGATCTCTTTGTACAATTTTTGTATTTTGTTTAGTATCTTTTGCAGTATCATTTTTTGTACCGCATCCAGCTAGAGATACTGCAAGGGCTAGGGCTAAAATGCTTGATATAATTTTGTTCTTTTTCATATTTTATTAATCCCCCTTACGATTTGTTATTTTTTTAACATTTACAATTTAATTATAGCAAATAATAAATCACATAGATAAATGGATTTTGTTATACTGTATAAGAAAAAGTAATGATAAGATATAGTTGAATTTGCTGAGTTTGTAGGGGAAAATTATTGCATAAATATAAAAATAACTGCATATAAACTATGCAGCTATTTTTGTACTTAACTTATATATAATAAGTTGTGAGAAGATTATATTGAATTTTAGGAATTATCTTGGTTTCCTTGTGGTGCAGCAGTATCTTTATTGCCGTCATCTTTAACTTGAATTGGTAAGGATTTATCAGCATCCCATTCTAACCAAGCACCATCATAAATTCTAATGTTCTTATAACCAGCTTCATATAGAGCTAGATAAGTTTCAGCTGCTCTAGTTGAAGTCTTACAGAATAATATTATTTTATTATCTGGTTTTATGTTATTTTCAACATACATTATTTTTATATCTTGAGATGATTTGAAGGTTTTATCACTGTAGTTATTGTCTTCATAGTTTAGTAATATTGATCCTGGTATTGTTCCTTCATCATATTCCTGTTGAGTACGAACATCTAGTAGTATAGTGTTTTTATCTGGGTTTTGAACTTGAGCTTTAACTTCATCCTTTGTAACTATCATCTCATTATTTAAATCTTTAGCTTTATAGTTTGTAGCGGTAATACTAGGTACTTCAGTACTAGCTTCTGCACCTGCTTTTTTTAGGGCTTCTATACCACCGCTAACTACTTTAAGATTTTCATGTCCATAAGCTTTCATAGCCCATAATAGTCTTGAAGAATGAGAATTATTTTGATTGTCATAAATAATTACTGTAGAGTCATTAGATATACCTTTTGCACTCATAACCTTTTCAAATAAGTCTTTTGGTCCAAGTATTCCAGCTACAGGAACTTTAATATTAACTTCGTCTTTATCAATATTTATAGCACCTTTAATATGTTCTTTAGAATAGCCATCTGGTGTTTGGGCATCTACAAGGATTACATTTTTTTCACCAAGCATCTTTATGGCTGATTTTGCTTCAATTATATAGTGACTTTTGTCAGTTGATGTGTATGATGAACTACTGCATCCAGCTGCAAAAAAAGTAAGTGATAGTAACATAAGCAAAGCTAATAGTTTAGATTTACGTTGTTTTCTAATTTGCTTTTGCATGTTCTTCCTCCCATCCTTTTAAAATATTTATTAATCTGAAGAGTTTGTTAAATTATATACAATTATAATTATATTATACTTTATTAATGATGCATTTAGATATTTAAATTTCTAATGGAGCATTGGATTATCAGATAAGAGAGTAATTAATTTATACTATGGGGTATATGATATAATCTAAGAAGGTTGATAAATAAGAACTACAGCATAATTTGAATTTAGAATTAAGGAGAGAATATGGAAGCTTTAGTGAAAAAAATAAAGGAAAATAAAATTCTATTAAGCTTACTTCTAGTACATTTTATCATAAATATCAGTTATCTTACTAAATTTCCATTTGTACATTCAGATGAATCTTGGCTTGGTGGACTTTCGAGAAATATTATGGAGAAAGGGGATTACTCTGTAACAGAAACATTCTTTGATTTATACCCTAGATATCCCCATGCCATAAAAGCAATATTTCATACAATACAAATTCTATTTATTAAAATATTTGGATATAGGATTTTTTCAGTAAGATTCATGTCCTTAATATTTTCCATGTTTATAATTTATTTCTTCTATAAACTAAGTAAAAATATTTTAAAAGATAGTAAAATAGCTTTTATCTCTTTAACACTTTTAGTTTCAGACATACAGTTTATATACGTATCACATTTTGCAAGGCAAGAGATAGTAATCTTGTTTGCGTTAATAGTAGGACTGTATTTCTTTTATACTCATAGGGAAGGACATAAAATTAAAGATGATATAGTGCTAGGGGCAATAGTAGGGTTAAGCATAGGCATTCATCCAAATAGTTTTATAATATCTATTTGCTTCGGTTTAATATATGTTTACAGCATTTTTATAAATAAAGATATAAAAATTAAGAACTTGATTGTGTACGGAACTATTGTGAGTATATTTGCTGGGATTTTTGTACTTATAAGTCTATCATTTAACTCAAATTTTTTTCAGGATTATTTTAATTATGGAAAAGAATTTGGCGTAGATTATTCTCTATCAGATAAAATCTCAGGTGTAAAATACTTTTATTATAAATTGTATCACAGTATAGGAGGAACTTATTATCTACCTAATATTAAACTGCAATTTTGGATATTTGGAGCAGTGTTTATTACTGCAATTTTTAAGCTGGCTTATAAGAGAGAGAAATACTATATAGAGGTTATTCCACCTGTAATGTTAGCTATAGTAGCTATAAACATTGGAATAATATTGATAGGAAGATACAATCAAACTAGTATAGTTTTTCAGTTTCCATTATTTTATTTGCTATTAACCTATGTTGTAGGAGGGCTTAAGAAAAATTATAAATATATTTTTATGGGCTTATTATGGGTGGCTATTATTATTAATTCAGTGTTAAACATAAAACCTTATTTAGATAATAGCTACAGCAAGTATTTAAAAGAGGTTTCTAAAGTTGTAAAAGAAGACGATGTAGTTTTAGCTAATTTAAATCTAGAGTTTTATTTTGATAATGGAAAGCTCTATGATTATAGGAACTTAGCTTTTCTAAAGGATAATAATATTAGTTTTAAGGATTATATAATTAAAAATAATATAAAGTATATAATTTATCCTGAAGAGATGGACATGATTTATAAAGAACAGCCTAGATGGGATGGATTATATGGAAAGCTGAATTATTATGAAGATATGCAAATCTTTTTAAAAAATAGATGTGAGCTTAAGTATGAATTTAGGGACAAGACTTATGGCAATAGAATAGCTAGATATGTAAATGATAAAGAGTGGAAAATAAAAATCTATAAAGTCAAATAGACTTTATAGATTTTTTTATACTTAACATATGGATAGCGGATACTTATTATATGGTTTATTATAATTCATTGTATATATTTTTATATATTGATGATAATTCTCCATTTTCTAAGCTTCTAGGTCTTGGAAGAGGATTATCAATAATTTTTTTTATATGTCCAGGATTCTTCCCCATAATTACTATTCTATCAGAAAGTAATATAGATTCTTGAATATCATGTGTGACAAAAATAACAGTTATATTAGTTTCTTGCCAGATATTAAGAAGCATATCCTGTAGTTCAGATCTAGTCTGTGCATCTAGGCTTCCAAAGGGTTCATCCATAAGTAGTATATGTGGATTTATGGCAAGAGCACGGGCTATGGCTATTCTTTGCTTCATGCCTCCAGATAATTGATGAGGATAATATTTGCTGAACTTTTCAAGCTTTACTATGGAAAGATATTTTTCTCCCATTTCTAATAGTTCTTTCTTATTTTTTATTAGGTTATTTGTTTTTAGAGGAAAAATAATGTTTTCCATAACTGTTTTCCAAGGAAAGAGTTGATTAAAGTCTTGAAACACCATAATACGATTAAGCTGGGGTTTAGTTACCAATTTGTTGTTAAGCAATATGTGACCACTATCAGCAGCATCAAAGCTTCCTATTTGTCTTAAAAGTGTTGATTTACCACAACCAGAGGGGCCAACTATACATAGAAATTCACCTTTATTTACAGAAAAGTTTATATCTTTTAGAATTAGAGATTTTGAAGATGCTTTTCCAAAGGATTTTGATAAATTTTTTATTTCTAGTATCATAAAGTCATTCCCCACTTTTTCAATGTTATTTTCTCAAGTTTAGAAAAGAATAGGTCTTCTACTATAATACCTATGAATATTATTACGATTAAACCAGCAAAAATTCCTGGAGTATCCATAAAAACTCTTCTCTTAAATATAAACCAGCCAAGGCCGCCTATTCCGCCGGCAGCACCAAAAATCATTTCAGCACTTATAAGAGCTCGCCAAGATCTTGCCCAACCAATTTTTATACCTGTTATAAAATAGGGTAAAGAGGCTGGAAGGAGTATGTAGTAAATAATTTTAAGGCTATTTAGTTCATAGTTTTCTCCAATTTCTTTATATATTTTTGGTATAGATTTAAAGCCTGCGGTAAGGTTTAAAACCATGGGCCAAAGTACAGAGTGAACTATAATAAATATAATAGAATTAGGTCCTGAGCCAAGCCAAAGTATAATTAAGGGAAGCAGGGCAACCCCCGGCAATGGATGGGCAATAGAAGTCAGAGTTTCAACGAATCCCTCAAATATCTTTGATACAGATGCCATGGAAGATAAAATGAGAGCTATCAAAATTCCTAGGCTAAGACCTTTAAAAATTAAATTTAAAGAATACAGAGTTTCCTTTATAATTTCTCCATTTACAATAGAAGAATATAGAGATGAAAGTATAACCTCTATAGTAGGAAAAATCAAAGGAGAAAAACTACCGCTACGTGCCGTAATCTCCCAGACTACAATAAATATTAAAATCCAAAATATACGCACTACTAATTTATTATTTGAAAATTTATTTTTCATTTTTAACATCTTCCCATTTAACATCTTTAAGAGCATACTCTTTTGAGATGTATTTATTTTTAACCATAAATTTGCTGAACTTCTCTAGACCTTGAACTTCAGAGCTATATTTGTTTCCAGACCAAGTTAAATATTTTAGGGTATCTTCCTTTGATAAATTATAAATAGGGGATAAAATTTCAGCAGATTTTTCAGGGTTTTTATTTATAAAGTCTATAGCTTCTTGTATTGATTTAACAAAAGCTGAATATACTTTTGGGTTTTTATTATAAAATTCTTTAGTTGTAACTCCGACAATAAAGGTAAAATCTCCATCCATTACATCCTTTCCATCTAATACAACATACATAGCTTTATCTTCCAGTTCCTTATAAATATATGGAGGGGAAGTAAAGTGAGCAGATATACTCTTTTTTGACATCAAGGAGCTCATTCCATCTGGATGGGATAGAGTGGTGATTATATTATCTAGTTTATGAGAATCTCCAAACTCCTTTTCACAAGCCATAGATAAGAGTATATGTTGTACACTTCCAGGCTGAGGGAGAGCTATTTTATCTTCAGATGAAAAATCCTTTAGAGATTTTATATTGTTTTTATATGTAATAAGCTGGGTTGGGGAAGATGATAAACCAGAGGCGATTTTCCAATCCATTCCTTTATCAGTACCTATTAAAAAAGGAGGGATAGCCATAAAACCAGCATCAAGCTTATTGCTAAGCATAGCTTCACGAATAGCTGCAGTATTTCCTAATTGCTGAAAATTAACTTCTATAACAGGTAAGTTTTTTTCCAGAAGCTTATTTGCTTTCATAATTTGTAGGGGAGCATAGGCTAAGCCATATTGTTCTGCTATGTTTATTTTATAATTGGTGTTTTCATTAGCACTTTTTCCTTTACATCCTACAAAATTAAGAGGAAGAATTAATATCATTAATATTACTGGTAGACGAAAAAGCGAAAAAGTTTTTTTCATAAAGCAATCCTTCTTTCTTAGTAATTATCAAATTTAATGACTAAATTATTGCCTTTATCATCGTATATTTTTAAGTTGTCAAAAGCTCCATCTAAGTTTTTACGTAGATCTTGATAATCGTTGCCTTCAACAATCATATATCCAATTCTTTGTGTAGCGTTGGTTATTGGTTTTATATTATCTCCAGGCTTAATATTAAAGTATAAAGCTTTAACTCCAGGAAGGTACTGGGGCTGAAGTGGAGAGTTTAAAGGACAATTTAAGGGACTGTCCCCGAAATAATCTTCTCTATTAGGAGTTATTAGAGGCATAAAAGGTGCTTCTATAGTTTTAACAACTCCAGGCTTTGCAAAGAGCAGCTGTACAGAAAGTGTTTTGCTATTCTTTGATAAATCATAATTTCTTAGAGCTGTGTAGTCTAATTCTTTGCCTAAGGAGGCATTGATTAGCATATCTAGTATATCAACTCCTGTTAAAAGGGGGATGAATATGTCCTCATAGGCGCCACCGATTCTACAGGCTATTTCATTAACTTTTATACCAGCTTTTCCAACTAGCATTTGAAAATAAATAGGACCATTATGTATTTTAAAAGATTCAACTAGATCTTCCGTTATTTTCATTATTTCAGTAAAATTTGAGTACAGGTGTTTTGATGGAAAGTTATGAGCGGTGCAAACCCCTATGTGAGGGTAGCTATCATAAGTAACTCTATCTGTAACTGTAAGCACATGAACATTATCATTTTCTACCCATCCACTTACTGTAATTTCATCATTTTCATAGTATTCTTCAACTAGAATTTCCTCTTCTCTCGAATAGCTTAAGGTACTATCTAAATACTTTTTAATTTCTTCTACAGAATCCAGTTTATAAATTCCTCTTTGACCTTGGCTATCTAATGGTTTAATCACTATAGGAAAGTTTAAATGGCTTAATTCATTTTCACAAAAATTCTTCTTTATAAAAACAAAGTTAGTAGTTGGTATATTATTTTCTTTAAAAATAGTCTTCATCACTTTTTTATTGGTTACTGCTTTTGAAGTAGGTACATCTATAAGCTTAGGAAGATCTAATGTATCTTGAACCCTAGCAGCTGTGTAAACTGGCTGATCTGTCCCTAGGGTAAGTATTCCATCAATATTATGTTTTTTAGCCACTTGGATATTTCCATCTATATCAAAAGTACTTATAAGTTCCTTATGGTTACAGAAGTTTTTGCCAGGAGCATCATCGTAATAATCAGAAACTATAAGGGTGTGTCCCTGATTTTTGGCTCTTAAAATAGCGTTAAGTTGACAGTGGCCTCCACCTAAAATTAATAACTTCATAGAGCATTCCTCCTTTATAATTGGATATCTTTTACTATAAATTGAGATCTTTTGGATTTAAAAATCTTAAATAATGAACAAGAGGAATAATAGATATATAGCTTAGTGTATAACTTAAATAATTTAAGAAATGTGTAATTTGATTTTCCATATTTCCTGCAGTTGTGATTTACATATACATTAGCTACCTTATTAGTATTTTTAAAGGTCATGGCGGATAAATATACAAAGGATGTCTTGTCCAATATGATTCTCTGAACAAGTTCTTTTTTCATAATTCTAAAACTGCTAACCTTTATATTGTGAGGTTTAGAGCAGAGTTTATCAAATAATAAATCAGTTGCTTTAGTTCCAAGATTTCTATAGGATGAATGCTGCTTTTTTATAGGAATTCCATATACTATGTCATAACCTTCAAGAATTTTTTCATAAAGTTTAGGAATTTCTTCTGGAGGGTGCTGTAAATCATCATCCATTGTCACTACGTAGTCCAAAACAGCGTAATGAAAGCCACAGATTAAAGCATTTTGCTGTCCAAAGTTTCCTCTAAGCTGTATTACTTTTATATGATTATTATTTTTATGGAGTTCCAGCATTTTATTATAGCTTTTATCATTACTTCCATCATCAACTAGAAGGAGCTCGTACCTAAAACACATTTGCCTAAGGATATATATAAGCCTTCCACACAATTCATCTAAAGAATATTCACTATTATAAACTGGAACTACTACAGATATATTAGGCTTCATTTTAAAGCTCCTTTATAATTTCTTCTAGAGATTCTATTACATAACTAGCTTCTTCTAAAGTCATAGAAGTGTAAAGGGGTAAGCGAAGAAGACAGTTAGCCAGTTTATCAGTTTTTTTAAAATCAGAAGGGGAATAGCCAAGTTTCGCTCCCATGGGAGAACTGTGTAGAGGAACAAAGTGTGTTAAGGCAGTTATTCCTCTCTGTTTTAGTTTATATACTACTGCGTTTTTAATGGTTTCACTATGAAATATCACATAAAATAAGTGATAATTGGAACTACAGTAAGGAGGAATATAAGATATGCTGTCTATAATTCCTCTGTCTAAATGTTTTGATAGCTTTTCAGCATAATAGTAGTATATTATTTCTCTTTTATTTCTAATTTCATCTATTTCTTCTAGTTGAGCGTATAATATAGCCATCAAAATATCTGATGGTAAGTAGCTAGAGCCTACATCAACCCAAGAATATTTATCAATTTCTCCACGTATAAATCTATGTCGATTAGTACCCTTTTGGCGTATTATTTCAGCTTTATCAATTAAATAGCTTAAGGGACTGTCCCCGGAAAGCTTCTCAGAATTTATGGCTAAAGCACCGCCTTCACCGCTGATGTAGTTTTTAGTAGCATGAAAACTAAAGCATCCAATATGGCCTATGGAACCTAAAAATTTATCCTTATATTTAGAATTAACACCTTGTGCAGCATCTTCAATTACATAAAGGTTATGTCTGTTTGCAATAGACATAATTTCATCCATGTCACAGCTTACACCAGCATAGTGAACTGGAATTATAGCCTTAGTTCTTGGAGTAATCCTATGCTTAATATCTTCTGGGTCTATGTTTAAAGTTTCTTTTTTAATTTCTGCAAATATAGGTTTACCACCTTGAAGCATGACTGCATTGGCTGTTGAAGGAAAGGTGAATGAAGGCATAATAACTTCATCTCCGGGCTTTAGATCAATTAGCATTAAGGCTATTTCTAAAGCGTGAGTGGCAGAGGTGGTCATTAATACTTTGTTTAGGTTAAAGTTCTTTTCTAAAGAAGAAGTAACAAGATTAGTATAATATCCATCACCACTTAAACTCTGTCTTTCCATAGCATCTTTTATATATTCAATTTCCTTTCCTGAAAAGTACAATTTATTATAGGGAATGTTCATAATTTATCACCATCTAAGATTTTATTATTTATACTCGAAAGGAGTTTATTTGCAAAGGCATAGGAACTAAAAGTACCAGCATCAGCCCATTCTCCATGCAAGATGTCATAGGTAAGCTGATTTCTGTTTAAGTAAAAGTTATTTACAGAGGTTATCTCTAATTCTCCTCTAAAAGAAGGAGATAAACTTTTCAAAATGTCAAAAAGTTGATTGTCATACATGTAAATTCCAGTTACAGCATAATTGCTTTTAGGATTTGAAGGCTTTTCTTCTATCTTAACAATTCTATTGTTTCTTAGGGTAGCTACTCCAAATCTATAGGGATCAGGAACTCTTTTTATAAGTATTTTAGAGCCTGTACCTTGAAGTTTGAAGTTTTGGACATATTTTTTTATGCTATGAGAAGTTATATTATCACCCAAAATAACAGTAATAGGATTTCCTTTAGCAAAGTCTTCTGCTAGGAGAAGGGCATCTCCTATACCTTTAGGGTTTTCTTGGATCTTAAAAGTAAAGTTACAGGAAAAATTGTTTTCATTTGTCAAGATTTCCACCATAGAATCTAAATGATTTCTATTTGTAACAATTAATATATCTTGAATTCCTGAGGAAATTAATTGTTTTATGGGATTAAAAATCATAGGTTCATTTCCAAGAAAAAGCAGATGTTTATTGACTTTTTTAGTCCATGGATATAGTCGAGTTCCTTTACCTCCGGCTAATATAACGCCTTTCATTTTATTCCTCCAAAGTTTAGTATGAATTAATTTTATAACTTACGCTATTTTTAACATACCAGTTTATTGTCTTTTCTAAAGAGTTACTAAAACCATATTCTGGATTCCACCCTAACTGAGTTCGTATTTTTTCTGAGCTAACTCCGTACCTTCTATCGTGACCTTTTCTATCTTCCACATATTTTATTAAACTATTGTCTATATTCTTATATGGAAATAGGTTGTTTAATTTTTCAATAATTAAGTTTGCTATTTCTATATTTGAGATTTCATTATTTCCACTTATATTATAAATCTCCCCTAAAGTTCCTTTATTAAGTACTAAGTCTATGGCTCTGCAATGATCCAATACATAAATCCAATCTCTTATATTTTTCCCATCTCCATATATAGGAATTGAATGGGAACTTAGACAATTACTGATTATCATAGGAATTAATTTTTCTTTATGCTGCCTAGGTCCGTAATTATTAGTGCAACGGGTTATTAAAGCAGGTATACCATGGGTATTATAATAAGATTGAACTAATAAATCTGCAGAGGCTTTAGTTGCAGCATAAGGATTATTAGGTTTTATAGTAGAGTCTTCTGTAAAGTATCCAGTTTCTATGGAGCCATAAACTTCATCAGTTGAAATTTGAAGGAATTTTTTTACCTTGTATTTTAGGGATGCCTCCATCAATACTTCTGTACCAAGAATATTTGTGGTTAAAAAACTATCTAACTTTTGGATACTTCTATCTACATGAGATTCTGCTGCAAAGTTTATTACATAATCTGGCTTATAAATATCAAAAATATCATGTATGGAGGTTCTATTACAGATGTCCTCTTTAATAAATGTATAATTATAATTTAAATTGAGCCAATTTAAATTTTTTAGATTTCCTGCATAGGTCAGTTTATCAATGTTTATGATTTTTATATCTTTGTAATTGGTAAATAAATATTTAATAAAATTAGAACCTATAAAACCAGCTCCACCAGTAATTAAGTAAGTGCTCATTGTTATCCTCACATTCACATTTATAAGATTTAATTACAACAAAACTAATAATTGATAATTAATTTAATAATGTTACAATATAAATATATTAAATAATTATTATTTTCAATCTAAATGAGGTGAAAATATGAAAGAAATAAATTGTTTAGGAGAAATTTGTCCCGTACCTGTGATAAAAACTCAGCAACAACTTAAATCTACAAAAGCTAAAGAATCTTTTAAAGTTATAACTGATCATGGTTGTACTGTGGAAGAACTATCAAATTTTCTTAAGAACAAAAAAGTTATTTTTGAAATTGAAGAAGTAATTAATGGTGTATGGGAAATTGTAGTTACTAAGCTTTAGCAAAAACTTTTATAACCTATTTTTTTAAAGTATTCTATAAACTCTTTTACTGAAGTTGAATTGCAGATGTTTTTCTTATAAATCAGATATATATCATAATAAATAGGGGCATCCTCAATTGATATTAATTTAATCTGTTTATTATATAGTTCAG
This sequence comes from Clostridium sp. JNZ J1-5, assembly GCF_053901425.1. NCBI lineage: Bacteria > Bacillati > Bacillota > Clostridia > Eubacteriales > Clostridiaceae > Clostridium > Clostridium sp. JNZ J1-5. Next base: position 2,201,827 of record NZ_CM132773.1, read on the forward strand.
TTTTAAGTGACAAATAAGGAAGAAAAGCTAGTCCATGTCCCTTTAGTACAGAAGATTTAACAGATTCAGCACTATCAAGGTTGAATAAAATATTTATGTCATTACAACTGTATCCAATTTCATTTAAGCGTTCATTTAATGTTGAAACAATATCTAATTTATCATTTAGCATAATTAAAGGATATCTTAATAAATCTTTCAGTTTAATTTTTTTCGGTACATCAAAGCTTGATGCAGCAACTAATACTAGCTCATCAGTAGCTACTTTATAAAATTCTAAAGATTCATCTCTAGGCTTACCATATATAAATCCTAAATCATGAATATCATTTAGTACATTTTGCTCTATGGTATCAGAAAAATCTGAAGTTAAGCTATAGTTGTGCTTGGGGAACTTCTTTTTCATTTTATACAGAGTACAAGGTAGAGCATAGGTAGACAAAGTCCAACAAGAATCAATTTGAATAGTCTTTTTATTTTTATCTAAATTACTCAAGTCATCTAACATCTTATAATAAGTTTTCATCATAATTTCTACATGTTTTTTTACAATCTTACCCTGTTCAGTTAAAACAACGCCTTTATTACTACGTATTAATAGTTTATGACCAAGAGTATCTTCTAGTTTTTGTATTTGTTGACTTAGTGCAGACTGAGATATATGAGAGTTAGTTGCAACTTTTGAAATACTTTTAGTGTTAGCTACTTCATAAAAATACTTAAAACACTCAATATGCATAGAGCACCATCCTTTAATCTTTATTATTAACATATAATTAAGATTTAGATTTATTTTGGAAAAATCCTTCTTAAGAATAATAATATTCATTTATTTTTACTTAATTATGAATTTCTTGAACAATATTAATTAAATTAACATTGTTACTTTTATAACAATGTTGATTTCAAAATAATTATAACATATGTTTTGCTATAAAAAAATCTTATATCAAGGTATGTGCTATAATTTATTTTGATATTGTATAACGATTTCAGATACTTAACTTTGTACTTTATATGCTAAAATTATATCGAAGAGATTGTTAAAATTATATCGAATTCTAGTGAGGAGTGTGATGTTATGGCAGAAGTAAATAGCAATGAGACTTCAATAAGAAGATCAGGAACGTCATCCAGAACAAGAACTAGAAAACCTAAGAAGAGTCAAATTCCTTATGGAATTATAGCATTAGTAGTAGTCATCGGAATAGGTATCTTCTTATCTAATATTTCACCAAGTTTAGGTTTGTTCTGGGTTACAGGTATCTGCTTTGGGTTTATTCTTCAAAAATCAAGATTTTGTTTTACAGCTTCTATGAGAGATCCTGCGTTAACAGGAAGTACTTCAGTAACAAGAGCAGTACTTATTGCATTTGCAGTAACTACAATAGGATTTACAGCTATAAAGTATGGAGCATTTTCTAAGGGACTTCCAATACCTGGACAAAGTTATGTAGTTCCTATAAGCTTTGCTACAGTAGTTGGAGCAATAATGTTTGGTATCGGTATGGTTATAGCAGGAGGATGTGCATCAGGAACTTTAATGAGAGTTGGAGAAGGATTTACAATGCAAATATTATCATTATTCTTCTTCATTGTAGGATCATTATGGGGTGCTCACGATTTTGGATGGTGGAAACTAAACTTTATGCTAAAGGGTAAATCAATATTTTTACCAGATATACTTGGATGGATTGGTGCAGTAGCAGTTCAACTTATAGTAATAGCTGTTTTATATATTGTTGCAGATAAATGGGAATATAGAAATCAAAGTTCAGAAGAATAGTAAAAAATTTAATTTTAATATTTAAGGAGGAATAAAAATGAAAGAAGTAATGTTAGATTGTTTAGGAGAAGCTTGTCCAGTGCCTTTAGTAAAAACTCAAAACAAATTAAAAGAATTAGAAGTTGGAGATGTATTAGTAGTTCAAATAGATCATAGCTGTGCAATGAAGAACGTACCAGAATGGGCTAGAAAAGAAGGATATAACGTGGAAATAGAAGAAGTTGATGATGGTGAATGGGAAGTTATAATTGAAAAAAATAAATAAGATAGATTTTAAGGAGGAATAGAAATGAAAGAAGTAATGTTAGATTGTTTAGGAGAAGCTTGTCCAGTGCCTCTAGTAAAAACTCAAAATAAATTAAAAGAATTAGAATTAGGAGATGTATTAGTAGTTCAAATAGATCATAGCTGTGCAATGAAAAACGTACCAGAATGGGCTAGAAAAGAAGGACACAATGTAGAAATAGAAGAAGTTGATGATGGCGAATGGGAAGTTATTATAGAAAAAGTTAAATAGCCTAGTTAGGAGGTGTAACTTTGGACTTTAAGAAGTTAGAAAAGAATAAGTTTTATAAAAGTTGGTTTAAAAATGCATGGACATATGTAATTGGAGCTATATTGTTATCTGTTTTCCAAATAGTTACCCTAGCTACCACTGGAAATCCTTGGGGGGTATCAGGAGCCTTTGCAAACTGGGGAGCTTGGCTCTATAGAGCAGTAGGCGGGAACGTTGATAAATGGTATTACTTTAGCACTCCAGGAGCTCAAGCTACCTTAAATGGTGGATTTTTAAATGATCCTGGTTCCATAAGAAACTTAGGAATAATTTTAGGAGCATTAATGGCTACATTACTTGCTTCTCAATTCAAAATTAAAAAGATAAAATCAAAAAAACAAGTAGTTGCTGCTATTATAGGTGGATTGCTTATGGGATATGGTGCAAGAATAAGTTTCGGTTGTAATATAGGTGCTTTATATAGTGGAATAGCATCCCTTTCATTATCAGGATGGGTATTTGGATTATTCTTATTTTTAGGAGCTATGATTGGAAGTAAACTATTAGTTAAATTCTTTATGTAGTTTAGGAGGGCGGTTATGGAAAAAAGAGTTGAACAATATGATGTAGTAATTATTGGTGGGGGAGCAGCGGGCTTAACTGCTGGTATTTACTGTGGAAGAGCGAGATTAAAAACTTTATTGATAGAAAAAGCCCTAGTAGGTGGACTTGCAACTTATACTAATGAAATAGAAAATTACCCAGGATTCCCAGAAGGAACAACTGGTATAGGACTTATGAACCTATTTCAACAACAAGCCAAAAAATTCGGAGTAAAATTTAAATTAACAGATGTAAAATCAGTTAAGCTTGATGGTGAAACAAAGGTAGTTGAAACATTTAGGACGAACTATGAAGCTAAAGTTGTTATAGTAACTTCAGGTGGAAGACCAAGAGTTACAGGAGCTAAGGGGGAAGAGGGCTTCCTATTTGATAAGGGTATTTCTTTCTGTGCAACATGTGATGCTGCAGCTAATACAGGAAAAGATGTTCTAGTTATAGGTAGTGGAGATGCAGCTATAGAAGAAGGAATGTTTCTAACTAAATTTGCAAATAAGGTGTATGTTTCTGTATTACATGATGAAGGAAAAATGGACTGTAATGAAATTGCTAAAGAGCAAGCTCTTGCTAATCCTAAGATGGAATTTATATGGAACACTGTTGTAGATGAATTCCAAGGAAATGAAAGATTGGAAAAAGTCGTACTTAAAAATGTTAAGACAAACGAAAAAATACCTGTAAAAATTGATACATGTTTTGAATTCATTGGATATATACCAAATACTGAAATATATAAAGATCAACTTGAGCTAACAAATAGAGGTTACGTCGTAACTAATGAGAAGATGGAGACTAATATTACAGGAGTATTCTCTGCTGGTGATGTAAGAGACAAATTCTTAAAACAAGTAGCAACTGCAGTTGGAGATGGAGCTATAGCAGGTTTTGCAGCTGAGAAGTATATTGCTGAAAGTGAAGCTTTCAATGAGCAAATAATGAAGGGCGATATACCAGGACTTATATATATATACAATGCTATAGATCCAAAAGATATAGAATGCTTATCACAAATTGAATGTATAGAAAGAGAAAACCAAGGTAAGATAAGAGTTAATAAAGTTGATATCTATAAATCAACTGGAATAGCAGATAGGCTAGGAGTTAAAGAGTTCCCTTGTGTAGTAACTATTAAAGATGGAAAAGTAGATAAAGTTATAAAAGAAAATTTAACTAAAGAAAGCATATTAGAACAAATTTAAGGGAATAGGTAGTTTATTGGATATGTTTTAAATGAATGTTGATTTCTACATTCATTTAAAACTTTCCATTAGTCCATTAGTAGGTTAAGGCTGTTTTAAAGATTGTTGAGTTCATTATGATGAGAAATTATAATTCTTATTTAGTATAACCATTGTAGCGTTAAGAACTTTCATTTGTCTGAGCTTTGCGAGTTAATGAAAGTTTAGCTATAATTGTTATACTAAATTTAGAATTATTTTCGATATTATACGAAATCAAAAATCTCTTAAAACATAGCCTATTTTTTATTAATCAGACATATACTCTGACTTGATATACCTTCTTCATTTCCGGTGAAACCAAGCCCTTCTTCTGTGGTAGCTTTAACATTAACTAAGTTATCATCAATTTGTAAAGTACTAGATATATTTTTTATCATTTTAGGGATATAAGGTGCCATTTTAGGCTTTTGAGCAATTATAGTAGCGTCAATATTAACTATTTCATATCCTTCCTTGTCCAGTAGATTTCTTACTTCTTTCAAAAGATCAATGCTGGATATTCCCTTAAATTTAGGATCTGTATCGGGAAAATGCCTTCCAATATCTCCAAGAGCAGCAGCACCAAGCAAGCTATCCATTATAGCATGAAGTAGTACATCAGCATCGGAGTGACCAAGAAGCCCTTTAGAATAAGGAATATCAACTCCACCAATAATAAGTTTTCTGTTTTCAGTTAATCTATGTACATCATAGCCCATACCTATGCGCATTTTAAAACCTCCTAGGATATTTTTAGTTCACATATTATTATAATAAAATAATCTAAGTAATATCAATTAGTAAATTTAAATACTTCCATTAGTAATGTGAAGTAAAGTGCTAGAAAATGGCGGCATGTAAGATTACTTGGCTAACGCATATATGTATCATTGAGAAACCTTTAGTACTACTAGTTATTTCTTCAAAGTTTCTTCAATTGATGCATATATGCTAGCCAGTAATCTTACATGCCTTAATTAGCTGCAACTAGTAATTACTATAGTAAATACTAAAAGGACTTCAAAAAGGAAAATGATAGTTTTGCATGGCGTAGCCACACTGTAAAGTTACTAAGTAAGTATTGTTGAGTATAACTTGAAGAGTCGCTATAAATAAATGCGTTAGCATGTGGGTATTTAAACAACATCTATGTTGTTGTATTGAAGTCCAAACAAAAAAAGCACCAGGGTGCTTTTTTATAACCAGTGCTTGTATCTAGGATCTTCATTATTATTAGATTTATGTTTAGAAAAAATACTAAGTATTTTTTTTAGTTTAAATATCAGAAGTTGAACATAAGATTTCTGTTGTTTTATAATTTTTACTTGGTCAACTTTAGAGTCATTTTTATGTTTATATTTTCTAGAGGCAGCTTTAAAATCAACGTATATGACCTTCTTTTCCATAACATTGGCCCCCTTTGTCTATATAGGTTTTTATAGATTTATTATACCACAAACACAGTAAATATACTGAAAATTTAGAAAAAATATTTATGTATATTTCATTAAAAATTGGTTATAATTAAGTGCATTAATTGAATATATAATGCACTTAATTATAAAAAAAGGATAAGTAAAATGAACTGTGATAATTAGGTTTACAATATAGTATATTAACTGAGGCAACATATTGTTAATTTAAATTTACATAATAATAATTTATAATATGGATTAAAGTTTTTAATAAAAAAGACATGTTATGCACAGGTTGTACACAATTGTGTGGATAATGTGGATAACAAATATAGAATATTGCTGAATTTTCGGTTAATTTTTATAAAAAATATAGGAATATACTACAATATATTAGGAATCAACATAAAATGAACAACTTAGTCACAGGAAGACTGTGGATAATGTGTATAACTTATATATCTAATTGATAATAAGATTCAAGGGATAATGTGAATTACAAAAAATTCATATTGCAAATATAAATGGAAATTAGTTGAAATTAATAACAAAATATATTAACACGACGCTAACATAAAATTAACAAGTTATGCACAATTGCCTGTGGATAATGTGCATAACTTGTTCTATTTATCACTTATTTGTCTGTTTTAGGTATTATAAAATAAAATTCTGTTATCTTATTTGGAGTACTTTCAGCACCATAATCAAAATCATGAAGTTTTAGAATTTCTGCACAAATAGCAAGCCCTAGGCCCATTCCTCCTCGATTGTCGTGTTTATAATATCTAGTCCATATAGTATTAAGCTTATCACTTTCGATTCCTATACCATGATCAATTATAGAAATTTTGGTTGATTTATCCACAGGAGAAATACAAAGAGTTACTGATCCGTTATTAGGACTGAACTTTATTGCGTTGTCTAAGAAGTTATATATTACTCTAAAAAGATAGGCTTCATCAGCATATACTTCTATATCAGCACCTTCTAAAGATATTGTTATGTTTTTTTGTTTAGCAATAGTACTAAGTTTGTCTATGCATTCTTGTAGAAGAGGCTTTATGTTAAAGTGACTTTTATTAAGCTTAAGCTTACCGTTTTGAAGTTTAGATAATTCCATAATAGCCATTACAAGATTATTTAATCTATCAACCTCTTCTATAATTTCTTGTGAATATTCTTTAGTTTCAGAGGCATCTACTAATCCATCTTTTATAGCTTCACTATAACTTCGTATTACACTTAATGGAGTTTTGAAATCATGGGATACGTTAGAGATAAAGTTTCTTTGCAGCTCATTTTTTTTATCCAAACTATGGGCCATAGACTGCAAACTATGGGATAAATCTTCAATTTCATCACCTGTAGTTATAGGTATATTGGCATTAAAATTTCCATTAGCAATTTCTTGAGATGCCCTTTGGAGTTTTAGTATAGGCATTGTAAATTTTTTCCCGAGATATGATATAAAAGGTATACAAAGAAAGAGAGCTAATAAAAATATAAAAATAAGTACTATGTAAATTACCTTTAAGTATTCAGAGATATCTCTGCTGCTTTGAAATACTACAATATCTCCAAGCTCTGTGGATAACTTATAATATATAAAGTGTTCTCCTACAGCATTTTCAAAGCTGCCTTGTTCTGGAAGAGACTTAAAGTCTACATTTTTTAAATTATTCATTAACCCCATTCTTTTCCCACCAATAGGTTGTATGAAATTATTATTTATGATTATGGCATTTCCAAAAATATTTTCGTAAGGACGGCCTTCTTTTAAAGACAGGTATATCTCTTCAGAGGAGGTTTTTAAATCCTTATATTGATTTTTCATATAGAATTTAGATAGAAACAAACTGCTGCCTATAAAACAGATTAATATGGCTATACTTATTATATAAATAAAATATTTTATAAGTTTCCAAGTTATCTTATCAAATTTGATAAATTCTTTGTTCATTTAGTACCCCTCTTCACTATAGTTCTAATTTATATCCTACACCCCAAATGGTCTTTAATCTGCTACTGCAGAAGGCTAGCTTTTCTCTAAGGTTTTTAACGTGAGTATCTACAGTCCTTGTGTCTCCGAAAAAGTCATATCCCCATACTTTATCTAAAAGTTGATCTCTTTTAAAAACCTGATTTGGATTTTTGCAGAAAAAAAGTAAAAGATCAAATTCTTTTGGAGTTAAAAGAACAGGAATAGACTTTTCTAATACTTCTCTCTTTTGCTCATTTATTTTCATAGAGCCTAAAACCATACTGTTATCTTTAATAATTGATTTAGAATTAATTCTAAGATTAACCCTAAGTACAAGTTCTCTCATGCTTAGTGGTTTTACCATATAGTCATCTGCTCCTAGTTCCAGGCCAAAAATTCTATCTTCCTCTTCACCACGGGCGGTGGTCATGATAACAGGAGTATTGTTATTAGACTTTATTTTCCTAAGCAAGGACCAACCATCCTTATGGGGCATCATTACGTCCAATATAATTAAATCAAATTCATTATTTAATATTAGTTCTTCGGCGGATAGACCATCATGAGCTAAAGTAACATCGTAATCTTCCTTTTTTAGATATAATGTCATTACATCAGCTAGCTTTTTTTCATCTTCTACAATTAGGATTTTCCCTTTCATAAATCAACCATCCTTTTATAATATATATTAAACTTTCCGTTAGTAGGCTAAGGCTATTTTAAAGATTGTTGAGTTTATCATAATAAAAAATCAATAACCTCTTAACATAGCCCATTTTTAATATAGTATATCACAGGAAAGTGTATTGAATAATGTACTATAAAATAATTTATTGAATTATTTTATAGTTTAGCAGGATTCTACAAAGGTTTGTAGAAGAGATATTATATAACATTATTTCTAAATTTTATCATTAAGGGAAAGCACATTAAGTTTTTACTATTGCGTGAAAATTTTCCTTTTCAAAATAATTTTACATGAGGGGGAGGGTTAACAAATGTCCTGGAGTAAAGGCACTAATGAAAATTATATTGAATCTAATGTAGAGGGAATAGTATATAAAATAATTATAACTGTAATTATTTGGACGTTACTAATTATTAGTTTAATGTACCTAGGGTTTCAAAATTATCTTCTTTTTCATAGCATTTTAGAGTTATTTAGTGTGCTAATAGCTTCTACCATATTCATTGTTACATTAAATTCTTACAAGGATTTAAAAAATAATTTTTTTTCAATACTTGGAATAGGATATGGTTTTGTAATGATATTTGATTTACTACATGTTCTGACATATGAGGGTATGGGCATATTTGCCAAAGTACCATCTTTAAGCAATATATGTACTCAATTGTGGATTTCAGCTAGATACATAGAGTCAATAACTCTTCTTATTGTAGGTATATTATTCTATAAGAACTATAAAAGTATTAAATTTAATCAGATCTTATGGATCTATGCTATCATTTCAGGTTTTTTAATTTTATCTATATTTCAATGGCATACTTTTCCAGAATGTTTAATAGACAGTTCAAAGCTTACTAATTTTAAGATACTTAGTGAGTATTTAATTTCTTTTTTTGTATTTTTTGTTGCTATCATAATGTTTAAAGGTAAAAAAAATATAGATCATCAGACTTGGGTATTCCTTGAACTTTCTTTGATTTTTACAATTTTATCTGAGCTTAGTCTAACACTTTATAATGATATTTATGGAATTGAGAATATATTAGGCCATATTTTTAAAACAATTTCATTCTATTTCACTTACAAATCCGTAGTAGAAGTAGGCTTAAGAAATCCATATAGGCTTTTAGCTAAGGATTTAAAGAAAAAAGATTTTCAATTAGGATACACCAGCAGAAAACTTAATGAAGAAAGCTACCAGCGAATGCGTATGGAAGAAATACTTATAGAAAATCAAGAATGTTATGACTTGCTCATTCAAAATGCCCAAGAAGCTATAGCTATACATAGCGGAGGTAAAGTAATATTTGTAAATGAGTTAGCAGCTAGTTTAATTGGAGATGCTAGTAAGGAAGAGATTATTGGAAAGTCTTTAGTAGAGCTGCTATATAATAAGAGTGAAGGTATAGTTCGTGACTTTGATAAAAAAGAATATAGTAAAGATTTAGTTAGAGAATTTTATGAAACTCAAATTTCTACGGATAATGGAATTATAGATATAGAGGTTAAGGAAAGGTATCTTAATTATAAAAATGAACCAGCTGTATTATGTTTAATTAGAAACATAACTAAGGATAAAGAGATAGAAAAGTTAAAGAATGATGTAAAAGCCAGTGAAGAGAGGTTAAATGAGACATTAGAAGTTAATAGGATTATAACTGAATTTTTAGGTAATATATCTCATGAAATGAAAACACCACTAAATGTGATACTTGGATCAGTGCAAGTTCTTGATTTGTATAATGAAAACGATTGTATATCCACTAATTATGCTAAAAATGAGAAATATCTAAAAATAATGAGGCAAAATTGCTATAGAATATTAAGATTAATCAATAATTTTATAGATATATCTAAAATAGACTCTGGATTTTACAATCTTAACCTACATAATTATAATATTGTAAACATCGTAGAGGAAATAACCTTATCAGTTGTAGAGTATGTGGAAAATAAAGGAGTTAATCTAATATTTGATACTGACGTAGAAGAAAAAATACTAGCCTGTGACCCAGATAAAATAGAAAGGATTATTCTAAACCTTCTTTCTAACTCTGTAAAATTCACTAATCCTGGAGATGAAATATGGGTTACTATGATAGATAAGGGAAATAGTATTGTTATATCAGTAAAAGACAGTGGAATAGGAATCCCCGAGGATAAACTTAAAGTAATATTTGAAAGGTTTGGGCAGGTTAATAAAAGTATGAAGAGAAACCACGAAGGAAGCGGAATAGGTTTATCTCTTGTTAAATCCCTCATAGAAATGCACGATGGAACTATAGATATTAGAAGTAGTCTTGGGGAAGGAAGTGAGTTTATAATTCAGCTTCCAGTAAAGGTGTTGACAGAGGAAGAGGCAGAAGCAAATGAAATATTTAATGATAATAAAGTTGAGCGGATACATATTGAGTTTGCTGATATATATGAATAATAATTATTTATGCAATCGGTTTCAAAAATAATAAAATTTAAAATATCTATTGCATTATTATTTTTAGTTTATTATAATTATACAAAAGCAGAAGCTATGCAAGGTAGTAGTAAATAATATTTCATTTTCAGAGAGTGGATGGTTGGTGAAAATCTGCAGTGAAAGTTATTGAATCCGACCTGAAGCTGTATAGGGGTAGCAACCTATACCGGAATTACCCGTTAAAGTAAAGAGACTGCAGCAGCAGTGAAATAAGGTGGTACCACGTAGATAGTATGTCTTCGTCCTTGACTTTGTCTTGGATGAGGACTTTTTTATTTTCTTATTTATTGATAAGATAAAGACTTGACTTGTAATGAAAGAAGCTGTTATTAAAAAATTAATTTTAAAAATATTTAGTAAAAATTATGAGCTTATAATTGGGGCAAGATCTGTATTGATTTTAAAATTGAAATGGGAGTGCATTTAAAAAGGGGGATTTTGATATGGAAGAAAAGTTACTTATGACGCCAGGGCCTACTAATGTTCCACAGAGAGTACTAAATAAAATGTCAGAGGCTGTGATTCATCATAGGACAGCGGAATATGGAAGATTATTTGCAGAAATGAATGAGAGAATTAAATATGTTTTTCAGACAAAAAATCCAGTTTTAACTTTTCCAGCAGCAGGAACAGGGGGGCTTGAAGCTTCAATAGTAAATATGTTTTCAAGAGGAGATAAGATACTAGCGGTATCTACAGGGGTATTTGGAGACAGATTTATAGAAATAGCAAAAATCTATGGATTAGATGTTGATACTATTGCGGTTCCTTGGGGAAGAGGAGTAACTGTTGATAGGATAAGGGAACAGCTTAAGGATGAGCATAAGGGGCTTATTGTAACTCATAATGAAACATCTACAACAGTAACTAATCATATAAGGGAAATTGGAGAGTTTATGAAAGGTAAAAAACAGCTTTTCATAGTAGATGGAGTAAGTTCCATAGGTGGACTTGAAGCTAAAATGGATGAATGGGGCATAGATGTCTTAATAACGGCCTCACAAAAGGCACTTATGTCTCCACCAGGATTAGCTTTTGTAGGGATAAGTGATAAGGGCTGGGAGGCAGCTAAAAAGTCTAATAATCCTAAATATTATTGGGATTTTTTAAGGGCAAGAAAATTTTTAGATAAGCCCCTTCCTGAGAATCCTTATACACCTGCTGTATCATTAATTTCTGCAGTAAATGAAGCTTTAAAGATGATAGAAGAAGAAGGATTATACAATGTTTATAAAAGGCATCATGATTTAGCTGATAAATTTAGAAATAGAACAGAGAATATGGGACTTAAAGTGTATACGGATAAAAATTATTTATCCGACACTGTTACAGGATTCTTGATTGAAGAAGATGGGGAAGCATCAAGAATAAAGAAAAGAATGGAACAGGAATTTAATATAGTTATAGCAGGGGGACAGGGCAACTTAAAGGGGAAAATGATACGAGTTGGACACATGGGATGTGTGAACGATGAAATGATAGACAGAACGCTAGATGCACTTGGAAAATGCCTGTAGGAGCAGGAAAGCAGGTAACAGGCACTAGGAAGGTTAAAAGAAATCGCTAATCACCAGTCCCCCAATCGCCAGTAGATACTAGAATACTGGAGACTGGGGATTAGAGATTAGCGACTAGAGAATAGAGATTATGAATTAAAGTTTATCAATTAATAATTAAAAGGGGGCTATATAAAAATGGAAAAGGGCAAAGTATTAATAGCAGAAAGAATTGATGATGCAGGTATAGAATTATTAAAAAGGGAAGTAGAAGTTGATGTCTGCATAGATATACCAAGAAAAGAGCTTTTAGAAAAGATACATGATTATGAAGGACTAATTATAAGAAGTGATAATAAAGTTGATAAGGAGCTTATGGAAAAAGCAGTTAAGCTTAAAATAGTTGGTAGAGCAGGAAATGGGGTTGACAATATAGATGTGGAGGAAGCAACTAGAAGGGGTATTATAGTTGCAAACACTCCAGACAGTAACTCTATATCAGCTTGTGAACTTGCTATAGCTCATATATTAGCAGGATCAAGAAATTTCACTTTTGCGGATGAATATTTAAAGTCTGGTAAATGGGGAAGAGAGTTATTCATGGGTAATGAGATTTATGGTAAAACCCTTGGAATTATTGGACTTGGAAGAATTGGAGCCTTAGTTGCTACACGTATGAAAGCTTTTGGGGTAAAGCTTATAGCCTATGATCCATATATATCTGATGATAGATTTACAAGATATGGAGTAGAGAAAAAAGAAAAATTAGACGATTTATTAAAAGAAGCAGATATTATAACAATTCATACTCCAAGAACAAAGGAGACTATAGGAATTATAGGAAAACGTGAAGTTGACTTAATGAAAGATGGAGTAAGAGTTGTAAATGCAGCTAGAGGAAAACTCATGGAGGAGGCTGCCCTATATGAAGGTTTAAAAAGTGGAAAGATAAAGAGTGTTGGGTTAGATGTACATGAAGAGGAACCAAGGTATTCAGCTGCACTATATGAATTTAAAAATGTTACAGTGACTCCTCATATAGGGGCAACTACTTTTGAAGCTCAGGAAAATGTAGGTGTTACTATAGCTCAACAAGTTATAAATGGAATAAAGGGTGGTATAGTTCCTAATGCTGTAAATCTTCCAGGTATCAATAGAGATGAATTTAAAGAAATTAAGCCATACATTGCACTTATGGAGAGCTTAGGAAAACTATATTATCAATTAAATACTGAACCTGTAAAGAGTGTAGACATAGTTTATTGGGGAGATTTAATAAATTTTGATACAGATGTATTTGAAATAGCATTCTTGAAAGGATTATTACAACCTATAAGTAATGATAGAGTAAACTATATTAATGCCAGGGTACTAGCAGAGCAAAGCGGTATAGGTATAAGACAAGAGAGAATGGAAGAACACTATAACAATTATTCAAACTTAATTACAATCAAAATAACCAACAACAATATGGAGGAGTTTACTATTTCAGGAACAGTTTCAAATAAGCAAGAAGGAAAACTCGTTGAAATACAAGGTTATGAAGTAGATGTAAAACCAAGCCAATATATGTTGTTTGTACAAAACAAGGATGTACCAGGTGTAATTGGTCAAGTTGGTACAATTATAGGCTCTGAAAATATAAATGTTGCCACAATGCAGGTTGGTAGAAAGACAAAAGGTCATCTGGCTTTAATGGTTTTAAATGTAGATAGTGAGGTATCAAAGGAATCTCTTAAAAAGTTTGAAGCTTTGGATAATATAATCCAAGCAAAGACAACAGTACTTTAATCATTAAATAATTTTAGTCATTAGGGAGGTGCTAAATATGAAAATAGGATATGCGGCATCAGCAGGGGAAAAGGATATATTTGATACCATAGATTATGCATATAAAAATAATTTAAAGGCTGTAGAGCTTAATATAAATATGCCTATATTTTTTCCCGAAGGATTTAATAATGAAGATAGAAAAAGGATAAGGGAGTATAGCGAAGAAAAGGGAGTAGAACTTACTTTTCATGCTCCTGAGGATATTTCACTTCTTCAACTTCAAAAGGGTGTTAGAGATGCTGGAATAGCTAGAATTAAGGAAGTTATAGATTTTGGATATGATATAGGGGCTAGTAGACTTACAATGCACGTTGGACCAGCTGTTTGCTTTACACTAACAGATAGAAAAACCTATATGGATGAATTGTATTACCATGAATTTAAAGATGTATTAAGAGAAAGTATTATAGAACTTGTGAATTACTCTAAGGGAAAGATTAAACTTTGTATTGAGAATTCAGGAAGATTTCCGGCTAAATTAGTACAGGAAACCTTGGATGAGCTTTTAGTCAAGGAAGAAGATTTATTTTTAACCTGGGATATAGGACATTCTTATGAAAATAAGTATAATGAAGTAGAGTTCTTTTTAAGGCATATAGACAGAATAAGAACATGTCATGTCCATGATAATAATGGAAAGAGTGATCATCAGGTTGTTGGAGAGGGAAATGTAGACTTCAACTGGCATTTTAATAAAATGAAGGATAGGGACATAATTTATATTCTAGAAGTAAGGCCTAGAGATAAAGCAGTAGAATCTGTAAAAAACTTGATGAAGATAGTTAAATAGCTTTTAGATGTAAATAGATTTAAATAAGTTATGATATTAAAATGTAGTAAGCCACTGGAACGGTTTTAATTTAAACTGTTTCAGTGGCTTATTAGTTCGTAAAATTTAAGTTTAATAAATCGGTATAATGAATTAAGCATAATTTTGATTTAATAATGTATTATAGTTTTCAATAGTAGTTTCATACAATTGGAAAACAGTTTTGGCAAAGTTTGATGATGAGTATTTATCTGCTGTGCTTTCAGCATGTTTAGATAACATTTTTCTATAGTTTTCATCTGAGAATATAGATTTTATAGAATTTGAGAATTCAATTTCATTATCAAAAACCAAACCGTTCTTTCCATTTTCAATTACACCTTCTATACAAGGGTCATACTTACAGATTACTGGAAGACCAGTAGATAGTGCTTCTATATATGTAAGTCCTTGAGTTTCACTAGTTGATGAGGTTACGAAGGCATCAGCAATTTTATAATATTTATATACATTTTCCGGCTCTACCATACCTGTAAAAAAGATTTTATTGTTTAATCCTTTAGTTTCTACAAGGTTTTTCAGATTATCTAGATAAGGACCGCTGCCTACGATTAAAAGCTTTAAATCCTTCATTTCATCCTGGATATTATCAAACATATTTATAATAGAATCAATATTCTTTTCTTGAGCTATTCTTCCTAAATACAAAAGAATTTTATCTTTAGAATTTAAACCATATTGGAGCTTAAGGCTATTTTTCTCTTCTTCAGTTATGTCTCTTTGAAATTTACTAAGATCTATACCTGTAGGTATTATATTAATGTTAGTTTTAACTCCATAACTTATAAGAGCTTCTTTTACTTTTTCAGTAGGTGCTACTATTTCGTTTAAACTATTTAGCAGTAATTTAAGACACAAGCCCATTGTCTTTGGACTTATTACCTTACCATTAAGTATATAGTAAAGATAGTCCTCATACATTGTATGATATGTGTGCAAGTGAGGTATTTTTAACTTCCAAGCAATAAGTTTTGCATCTACCATAGTTGAGAACTCAGTTTGTGAATGTATAATATCAGGTTTCCAGGCTAATAGTTTGTCTACTATTTCTTTACTGAAAAGCTTCTTTACTTTAGCACCAGGATAAATCCTAAGGTTAAAAGACTTCAAATAATATATATCTCCATCAATTCGTTCTCTTCCATCTTCAGACAAAGTTAAAATCTTAACATCATGTCCCATTAACTTTAATTCTTTATACAAGTTATGGGTGGATATTACTACACCATTTATCATAGGATAAAATGCGTCAGTAGTTAATAATATTTTCATATCTAATCCTCCAAAATTTTATATAAAATAATGTGTTTATCTGATGACTACCATCCGTAATACTCCCACTTCTAAAGTGGGAGATAACGGCTGCTACGTCCCTAGATAAGGGCTTCTAAGCTTCAGGTGGAGAAAAAAACTCCACCTGAAGCCAAGAATCCTCTTTATACTAATTAATTTTATATGGAATAATTTAAGAAAAAGATATGTAAAGTATTAAAATTTCATTAAGATTTCATTAAAGGATTATATTGTAAGATTATAGCTAAAGGTAAGTACCCTATTTATGCTTCTTTTATATATACTACAACAGCATAAATAGCTGTTAAAAATACTATTATTGAATATATCCACCAACCTTTATCACCTATAGAATCTATTAACCAAGGTGCAAATACATTAGCCAAACCTAATATGAGTAAGGCAGCACCAAGGGAATTACTAAGTTTATCTACATTTTTAACTTTTTTTGAGTACCCTGTAATTAAAAAAATTCTTTTCTTAATACCAATTTCATATGCAAAAAATATAATTCCGAGTCCAGTTAACATCATTATAGTATTTTGAAGCAAAAACATTTAAGATCTCCTTTCGTAAGTAAAGAAATAAAGTTGTATATTTATTATAATAATAACATGAAAAAATGTTTTTGTTTACATCAATAAACTAAATTTACTAGAGTTATATAAATATTTGTAAAAAATATGAAATTTGGTCTTGAAAATTAATTTAAATATAGGATAATAGATATGTAACTAAATAAATATTAAGTTTAGAAGAGAGGTGTGCAGATGAGAAAAAAATTGAATTTAATCAAGATTCTACTAATGGCAGCTTTATTTACATTAACGTCTACTATAGCCTTCGCAGCAACAACTGGTTTCACTGAGCTACCTTCAAAAACGGGAGTAAGTACAACTAAACCATGGACTGTAAAACTTAACTTGGATTTGGACAAGAATACAATTAACAGCGAAAATATAAAAGTTAAGGATAACAAAGGAAATGCAGTAAAGGCAACGGTATATCCGGGAAAAGATAACAAATCTATAATGGTTTATCCACAAGTGGGAGGGTATTTTCCGGCAACAACATATTCTTTAGAACTTAGTACCAATGTTAAAAGTACTAGTGGAAAAAATTTAGCCAAGCCTACTAAAATGAGTTTCACAACATCAAATCAATATGAGGATACGACTTACTATGAAGCTTTACCAAGCATTAAAACTATAGATATTTTGGAAGGACCGATTTTAGAAAATAAAAGTGCAAGTTTTAGAATTAATCCAAATTATTCTGGAGAAGTTCAATATAGAGTATTTTTATTTAAATATCCAAAAGAGACATATGATAATCCAAACGTATATCCAAATGAACCATATATAGAGCTTACTAAGGGATATACAAGTGCTCTAAGCGGAAATTCACCATACATATTTAAAAAATCAGAAGGATTTGCTAGCGGAAAGTATAAACTTGTAGTTTATATAAAAGCAAAAGGTAGAGCAGGAGAAAGTAAAGATTTAAATACAGACTTTGATAATTATTACAGCTCATACTTTAGAGTTATTGCTAATAATATAACTGTAGACAAGCCTGCAGGAGCTAGCATTATTTATAGTAACTATGATAAAACTTTAGAAGAAGCAGCTTTAGAACAATTAAAAGGAAATCCTACTTATCAAGAAGTAAATGGTAAATGGTTAACACCAAGTAAAGAATTAGTGAAGTACTATATGAATCCAAATAATTTTTTGGATAATTATGGTAAATATCAATTTTTAAACTTGAACTATATAGACGGAATTACTGAAGATAATCTAAACAGCATATTAGAAGGGAAAGGCGTCCTAGATGGAAAAGGAGCAGTATTTTTGAAAGCTTCTAAGGATGCCAATATAAATCCTATTTATTTAGTTGCTCATGCACTACATGAGACTGGCAATGGAACATCCCAATTAGCTAGCGGAGTTCTCGTAAGTTCAGTTGATGGAAAAGCAGTAGAACCAAAGAAAACTTATAATATGTTTGGTATACGTGCTATTGATAGTAACCCATTAAAGTATGGTTCAGAATATGCATATACTCAAGGTTGGTTCAGTGTAGATGCTGCTATACTAGGAGGAGCTAAATTTGTAAGCGAAGGTTATATAAATAGTGCTAAGTATATGCAAAATACACTTTATAAGATGAGATGGAATATGCAAGTTACATGGCATCAATATGCTACAGACGTTAACTGGAGTCGTGCACAAATATCTAGAATTGAAAGTTTAATGAATCAGTGTGAAGGTGCACAAGTAGTTTTTGATGTTCCTAAGTTTAAATAATGTACAAGCTTTAATAAAATAAAGTGCAATAAAATGACGGCATGTAAGCTTACTAGGCTAACGCATATATGTATCATTGAGAAACCTTAAGTACTACTAATTATTTCTTCAAAGTTTCTCAAATTGATACATATATGCTAGCCAGTAATCTTACATGCCTTAATTAGTTGAAACTAATAATTACTATAGTAAATACTAAAAGGACTTCAAAAAGCAAAATGATAATTTTGCATGGCGTAGCCACACTGTAAAGTTACTAAGTAAGTATTATTGAGTACAATTTAAAGAATTACTATAAATAAATGCGATAGCATGTGAATATTTTTCAAAACAATCTGTAAACAAAGCATCATAATAAAATAACATATCTTTTAATCAATGACTAGCAAGTTTTTTTACCTGCTATAACTTCAACAGGCTATGCCTAAATCCCTGACACCCTAATCGGGTTGAGCGCTCTGAGCTTTTCTAATAAGTCAATTAATCTGATGACTACCATCCGTAACACTCTCACTTCTAAAGTGAGAGATAACGGCTGCTACGTCCCTAGATAAGGGCTTCTAAGCTTCAACTGGAAGAAAAACTCCATCTGAATCCGAGAATCCTCTTTATATAATACTTACAAGACCAATAAATTAGCTATATTCTAAATAGTAACTACTACAGTTCTTAACATACGTTTTATTTGAGTAATAGCGTCCTTGATTTACTTAATTTAAGGTACTAAAAGCAAGAAGGTATATAATTCAACGTAGCGAAGATTCTCTGTTGAATTATATACCTTCGATTTTTAGCACCTTATTCTGTAGTTACCAAGGCCGCCATTTTACCGCACTTTACTTAATCAACTAGATGCTCTGAGCCATTGTTGTTTATGCGATAATTTATCTTTCTATCTTTTAAATAGCTTTTAAAGTTTATCAATTGGATGGCTTCATCATCATTAGCAGCAATATAGATAGTAAGCATATTTTCGCTATCTATATAGTTTTTATTTATTATATTTTGTTTCTTAGCTTCCTCAACTATAAGTTCTAATCCTTTATCGATAGACTTGTTTTTTAATTTTATTGGTGCTACTAGGTTTCTAGCAGAAGTGCTTGTAGGCTTAATACTTACTATCTTATTCCACTTATTCACTTTAAGTTGAATAGTTGGAGGTATAGTTAACACAACTGAAGCCGAGGGTGTAAAAAAATAGTAGATGTTACTTCCAAATAGGATTATAAGTCCTATTATAGCTAGTCCTATAATTCGTCTAACAACAGTAGCTTTTGGAGTTAAAAGAGCACCGGAATATATATCTCCAATATTTGGAGTATAACTTTGGCGCTTTAAATTAAAAAATTCACCTTTTACAGTTCTTACGCAAACATAGTCTTTGTCTACTTTTACTACCACACCAGTTTTTCTTTTCATATCATAGAGTCACCTACTTAGTTTTATATCCACCATTAGAATTCTCAACATTTTTTTTACCACTATTTAAATTCATATTGGAACCCCTAGAAACTGGATTACCATTATTAGGTTTTCCAGTTTCTTTAGACTTCTCTTCTTTGTTTTTATCATTATTTAAAGTTTTATTATTAGAATTAGATTTATTATTTTTATTAGAATTAACTTTGCTATTATTTGTTTTAGAGGAACCTTTGTCATTTTTTGAGCTGTTATCTTGCTTTATGTTAGTGGAAGAATTATGCTTAGAATTATTTTCATTCTTTTTGATTTCAGGTATAGAAGAATTAGGATTAGTGATATTTCCTTTAGAATTAATATTACTGTTTTTATTAGTGTTATTAGTCCTATCTTCATTATCTTCTATTATATCAGTTTTTGGTATATTTGTATTGCCATTTTTGTTGTAGGTAACTTTTACGTCTAGGTTTTTTTCTTTAACAGCACTTTTAAATTTATTTAAATTTGAAATATTTATAGAACTGTCCCCTAATGAAGTAATATTTAATGAAATCATTTGAGAAACTTTGTCTTTTTTAGTATCTATAAAATGTTCATTTTCCGCTTCGTTTAGTATCATACTTAGAGCTTCATCAATGGATTTATTTTTTACATTTAAAGAAGCTAGTAATTTCTCACCATCATTATTTAGTGGTAAAGTTTTAATGATTCTATTCCATTTATTTGCTTTAAGTTCTAAAGAAGGATTAAGATCTAATACTATAGATGTAATTGGTTTATAGTAGCCGTAGGCAACTCCACCTATTGATGTAAATAGGAGCAAACAAGCCACTGCAGATGCGTATCTAAAAAATGGAATTTTAGTAACTGTAATTCCTGTATAAGAGCTTCCAATTGAGGGACTGTCCCCTGCAATTTTGACTTCTGCAAACTCACCGTCAGCAGTCATGATGCATGCTTTTTTGTTTTTGATTTCCATAACTATACCTGTTTTGTTAGCCATTATTTTCACCTACCTTTATATTTAGATAAGACTTTATGTATGGGTATTCTTTTGTAGAAAGTATAAGAATTAATGTCAGTAGGTATCTACGCCATTTTTCTATATATTTTTTCTTTGTATTTGTAAATAGTACTATTTGACTCACTGGAAGCAACTTTTTTTTCTTAATATATTCTAATATATCCTCATTTTTTGAGCAGGCTAAAGCTACATTTAATAAAGTATTTCTTGTATCTATATGTGAAGGGGAAGATTGCACAAGTTCCATGAAATTTAATTTATATTTAGAAAGCTCTTTTGAGAAAAGAGCAATTTCCTCAGCTCTTTTCTGGTTTTCAAGATCTATTTCATACTTATTTAAAGAAGCTTTATAGTCTATGTAATCTTCTCCATCTACTTCATTGCTTACATTATCAAAAACTAAATAAGGAGTATTTTTTGCTTTCCTAAAAAAATCTATGAGAGCATTTTTTATTATTACAGATGTATACCCAAAAAAATTACCTTTTTCTGCACTATAACTATCGCAAGCATTATTGAAAGCAATAAGTGCAATGCTAAGTTCATCATCGTTGTTCCAGTCTAAGTTCTTCTTACATACTTTATGCGCAATGCCGTATATAAAGTTTTTATGTTCTAGTATAAACTTATCCCTATCCTTGGAAATAAGTTCCATTGCATTCATTGCATCACCTCTTTAAGTTTCATTAATATATACGTATTTTATCGTATTTTTAGCAGGGGTCTGCAATGATAAAATATTTCCATTTATTAAAGAAGAGTTATCTTGAGGTTCTGTTTTAAATGAATGTTGATTTTTACAATCTTTAAAACATAGCCTAAGTTTTTTTAAAAAGACCCCCCTAAAATTAAAAAACCTCAGCGTACATATAGGCGAAAAGGGAAAACGAAAGTCATGGGAGGGAATTTACATGAAAAAATTAAGAGTTTTTGTAGCTAGTTTGGTTGTTTTAGCAAATATAAGTGGAGCGGCCTTTGCAGAGGGAAGTGTGTCATTTAGTGATGCTGCTGGAATTACTCCAGATAGTATATTATATGGTGTAGATAAAGCATTAGATAGTGCAAAAGTGGCATTGTCATTTAGCGATGAGAAAAAAGTAGAAACTATAGCTGATGTAGCAGAAGAAAGACTTGGAGAATCAGAGGTTATGGTTAAAGAAGGACAAGAAGATTTAGCTAAAACTGCTATTGATGAATATAGTAAAGATATGCAAGAAGCCAATGAACTTCTTCAAGGAATAATTAAAGATACTGAAGGGGAAGAAGTAGCTCTTGCAGGAAATGAAGATAATAGCACTACTACAGAACAAAGTGCTAATGATCAAAACACAACTACAACTACTGAAGAAAATAAAACAAATCTAGAAGAAACTAAAACAGAAGGAACTACAGTTACTGAAGGACAAACTACTGATGAAAATAAAGTTGATGAAGAAGATGTAAAAATAGATGAAGATAAAAATAAAGATGTAAAAGAATTAGAAGCTGCAATAATTGCAAGACAACAAAAAGCTATAGAAGTATTAAAAGCTATACAAGATAAGGTTTCAGATAGTGCAAAGGAAACTATTGCAGCAGTAATAGAAATGCAAACTGCAAAAAAAGAAGCAATAGCTCAAATGGTTGAAAAGAGAGAAGTTCTAACTACAACTAAGCAAGAAGTGAAAGATGCTATGACTAAGCTAGAAGAAGCTAAAAAGAGTGGAAATGAAGAAGCTGTAAAAGCTGCTGAAGAAGCACTAAAAGCTAGTAAAGCAAAATATATTGAATCAAAGACAGATTTTAAAGAAGCTTTTAAAGTTAATAAAGTTGTAAACAAAGAAACTAAAAAGTTAAATAGTGATTTAGTAAAAACTCTTCATAAGGAAGTTAAAGAAGGAAACATAACAAAAGAAGAAGCTAAAGAAGCTATAAAAGCAAGTAAAACAAACAATGGAAATGGAGCAATAAACAAAAAAGCTAAAGATAAAAAAGAAGAAGTTAAATCAGAAGAGAATAAAGAAATTAAAGAAACAGAAGAAACAAAAGAAGTAAAAGAAGAAGTGAAACAAGAAAAATCTAAAGAAGAAGTAAAAAATGCTGAAGAAGTTAAGAAAGAAGTTAAGGAAAAGCCAGAAAAGGCACAACAAAATAGAGGAAACTCAAACGAAGCTGGAAAAAATAGAAAATAATAATTTTGTTACCACCACACATTAACATAAATATATAAAAAGGGATCTGAATTTTTCAGGTCTCTTTTTACTTTCACATATTTTTATCCGATGACTACCCGCTCTAATACTCCAGTCGCACTCTGTGAAAGCGATTCACACCAAATCAAAGATTTGGACTCTCTGCTTTTCTTCAAAGTGGGAGTAAAAACTTCCTCTGAAGCCAAGAACTTTGTTTATAAGTTTAAGTATTCTACAAAATTCCTTCACATTTGTTAAGTACAATAAGTGTAGTAAGGAGGGATTCAAATGATGATGCTATTATTCATAGTTCTAATTTGGTATCTTTTAAAAGAAGATAAAGTTTCTTCAAATGGTAATGAAAATTTAGCTATACAGATCTTAAATAAGAAATTTATAAATGGAGAAATAGACGAAAATGAATATGCGCTTAAAAAGAAACTAATAAATGATTAGTTAGATATATTATTTAGAGAGGATGTGCAATCTATGTTTGGATTTGGAGGATGCGGAGGATATTATGGATTAGAAAGAGGAAGTCAGATGTGGCCGGGCTTTGCTTTTATGGGAATTCTCTGCATGGCATTTTTAATATTGATAGTAATGCTAATTATAAAGTTATCTAAAAAAGGTAAAAATAAAGATAGAGAATTTATAAACTTATTGAATGTAAAATTAGCTAATGGAGAAATTAGTGAAGAAGAATATATAAAGAGAAAAGAAACATTACTAAAATAGTATAGTTATTGTATAATATATTATATTAGCATGCAGAATACAAAATCTGCATGCTTTTACTCTATTCAAAGAAAAGGGTGATTTTTAATATGAATAAAAAAAGTATTTTAGTTGTAGACGATGAGAAAAAGATACTAGAAATAGTTGAAGCATATCTAAATAAAGAAGGATTCCGAGTTTTCGCAGCAAAAGATGGAGAAGAGGCATTAGATATATTTAAAAATAATTTAATTCATGTAATGGTGCTAGATTTAATGCTTCCTAAATTATCAGGAGAAGAAGTTTGCAGCAGAATAAGAGCAACTTCTGATGTACCTATTATAATGCTTACGGCTAAGTCAGATGAAGAGGATAAAATACAAGGGCTAGCTATTGGAGCTGATGACTATTTAACTAAGCCTTTTAGTGCTAGGGAGCTTGTAGGAAGAGTAAATGCGTTAATTAGAAGAAGTTATAGGGGAGAGAGGCCTTTAGCGGACTATTTGATATTTAATGATGGTGATTTGGAAGTTGATATTAAAAAGTTTGAAGTTAGAAAAAAAGGTGAAACCATAAATCTTACACCTAATGAATTTAAAATATTAAATGTTTTGTTAACAAATCCAGGTCAGGTATTTACTAGAGACCAACTTTTAGAAAAGGCTTTTGGAATTGATTTTGAGGGCTTTGATAGAACTGTAGATACTCATATTAAAAATATAAGGCATAAGATAGAAAATAATCCTAAGGACTGTAAATATATAGTTAGTGTGTATGGGGTAGGTTATAAGTTTGGAGGTAAAAAATGAAGAACGTACCTATTACAAAAAAGCTAGTGCTAAGTTTTTTTATTGTAGTAGTAGGGTCTATTCTTATAACAGGTCTTATGGCTAATCATATGATAGACAGAAGATTTAACAATTATTTAGAAGGACAGCTAAAAGCTAGAATTGAAAAACTAGTGAACTTAGTAGAAAGTGCTTATGATGAAAAAACAGGCAGTATGAATTTAGATAAGGAGAAGTTAAATGGATATGCTGAAGCAGAAGGCTTTTATATAAAGGTGCAGGATTCTAATGAAAAAGTTATTTATTCCTCAAGTAAAGATTATTTAGCTCATAAACATATGATGAACAATATGATGGGCCGCCAAATGATGGGGAAAAGTTCTAATTTGGATTCAGGTTCTTATGTAGAAGAGGGACATGATCTTATAAAGAATAATAATAAAATAGGGAAAATCACTATAGGATATTTGGGAAGCTACAATTTAACACTGCAGGATATTGAATTTAGAAAAACGCTAAATGAAGCTTTTTTTCATTCTGTAATATTATCTATTATATTTGGATTTATAATAAGTTTAATTTTATCAAAGCAATTAACCACACCTTTAATTCGTATAAATAAAGTAGCAAATGAAATGAAAAAAGGTAATTTTAAAATAAGATCAGATGTAAGTACAAGTACTTTAGAGATTAATGAACTTTCACAATCTATGAATTATTTAGCTGAAAGTCTTGAAAAACAAGAAGTTTTAAGAAAAAGGCTTACATCAGACATGGCTCATGAAATAAGAACACCTCTTACTATTCTTCAAAATTATATTGAGGGGTTTATGGATGGAGTATGGGAACCAACAGTAAAAAGATTTGAAAGTTGTTATGAGGAAATATTGAGGATAACAAAACTTGTAGGAAAACTACAGGATATTGCTAAGTTAGAGCAGGCAAATCTTTCCTTAAGCAAATCAAGCTTTGATTTAGGTGACCAGATAGAAAAGATTGTGGAAGTGTTTAAGCCGTTATACGCTAAGAAGGATCTAAAGATTATTACAGATATAGATGGAGATTTAAATATATTTATGGATAAGGATAAGGTAAAACAGATTCTTTATAATCTGCTTTCCAATGCCTATAGGTACTCTAATGATAAAGGTACAGTAAAAATTGAAGCTAAAAAAAATAGCAAGGACTTAGTTATAATCGTAGAAGACAATGGAATAGGAATATCTAAGGAAGAACTACCATATATATTTGAAAGATTCTATAGAACTGACAGATCTAGAAATAGAGAAACTGGAGGAACAGGTATTGGACTTACAATTACAAAGGCACTGGTTGAAGCCCATGGAGGAAGGATAGAAGTGGAAAGTGAAGTGGGGACAGGAACTACATTTAAAATTATATTTCCGAAGGAGGCTATATAAGGGTAAAGTTCATTAATTGTTAAATTTTGTTTAATTGTTATAAATATGTTTTATGTTATAATATATTGTAATATTCGAATATATAAATATATTAGGCTATGTTTTAAGAGATTGTTGATTTCGTACAATATCGAAAATAATTCTAAATTTAGTATAACAATTGTATCTAAACTTTCATTAACTCGCATAGCTCAGACAAATGAAAGTTCTTAACGCTACAATTGTTATACTAAATAAGAATTATAATTTCTTATTATAATGAACTCAACAATCTTTAAAACAGCCTTAACTACTAATGGAAGGTTTTAAATAAATGCAAAACCAACATTTATTTAAAACAGAATTATATATTAAATGAAAATTGGAGGTAGGTACATGAAAAATTCTATTAAAATAGGTATAATTTTAGTACTAATTTTAGCTGTGGCAGGTATTTACTATGGAAAGAATATATATGGTAAAAAAGGCGCAGAAAGAGGAAGTGCTATTACTAATAATATAGACGAAATAATAAAGATACAGGATGGAAAAATTAATAAGCCGGTAGTTATGGAGTTAGCTACAACAACATGCCCTAACTGTAGAGAAATGTATCCTATTATGGAAAGTGTAAATAAGAAATATGGTGATAAGGCGGTTGTTGGTGTAATATATTTAGATGATAAGAGAATTCAGGAAAAGGCAATGGATTTTGCTAAAAAATATTCAGTTAGAGTTGTTCCAACTATGGTTTTTCTAGACGAATATGGACAGCAGGTTATAAGACATGAAGGTACCATGAGTGAAGAGCAAATAATAAATATACTAAATCAGATAGGAGTGAAGTAATGGGGAATTTAATAAATAACTTCTCCAGCTTAATTTCAAACAATGCATATTTAGCTTTAATTATTTCCTTTATAGCGGGCATAGTTGCCTCTTTTAGTCCATGTGTTCTGTCTACTATACCTCTTGTTGTGGGATACGTAGGAGAGGCAGGGGTGAAAGATAAGAAAACTGCTTTTAAATATTCCGTATTTTTCTCTATAGGAGTAATAGTGACCTTTACAATATTAGGCGTAATTTTTGCAGCTATTGGGCAATTTATGAGCTTAACAGGTAACTGGTGGTATCTTATACTAGGAGCTATAATGCTCTTTGTTGGGCTACAGCTTATAGGAGTAATAGGTAGTGCTAATAAATCAGATATGTGTAAGGTGCCAAATAGAAGAAGAGGATTTCTTGGAGCATTTTTTCTAGGAATACTTGGAGGGGCACTATCTTCTCCATGTTCTACTCCAGTTCTAGCAGCAATTTTAGCATTTGTAGCACAAAAGGGTAATATTGCTTTAGGAGCATTGATGCTTTTATTCTATTCTATTGGACATTCTCTATTGGTACTTCTTGCAGGTACATCAGTGGGATTTGTACAACAGTTAAGTTTATCTTCTAAAACTACGGTTGTTGGGAAAGTATTAAAGATTATACTAGGAATTTTAGTTTTAATACTTGGTCTGTACTTATTCTATTTAGGATTTTAGCATTAAGTATAATTGGACAATCTATTTTAAATTAAAAAAATAGGATTTAGTGTAGAACTTTATTTGGTGTTCTGCATTAAATCCTTTAATTATATAGAAATGTTTCCTTACTTTATGATTTCTTTTATAACTTCTCTTAGAGTAGAAGGGTCAAATTCTATACCCTTTTCACTCAAATCAGTTTTTAGATCTTTAATAGGTTTATTTAGATCAGTGTCATTAGGTAACTTACATTTTTCTAATATAGTAGCTATAGGTATATTAAAATCTTTAGATACATCATTAAGAGTCATGTAACCTTTAATATTATCTGGATTTAATACTCCATTTTCAGATAGAGCTTCTACATTTGACAAAGAAGTTTTAAAAGTTTCAGTTGCTATGTTAGTGCCTATTACAATGGCTAGAACTGCAACAACTATAATGGAAGTCTTAATTGGAGATAAGTTAAACTTGCCACCTTTAGTTTCTAGAGTATTGCTTACAGGACAGCTTGAAATACAATCTCCGCAAGATATACATTCTGAACTTGATACTGATTCAGAAGAGTGAACGTCAAGTCCCATAGGGCAATTTCTAGTACAAGCCTTACAATTGATACATGTATTGCCATTTCTTTTTATTTTAAAAATTCTAAACTTAGAAGTTATAGATAAAGCTGCACCGAGAGGACATAGATATCTGCACCAAGCTCTTTCAATAAATAGTGATACCACAAAAATAATTATTAATATAATGAATCCTATTAAAAATTCTTCAAATATCTCTGCACCAGTATTTAGATGCATAAATGCTGCCCAAGGATCATAAGGTCTTAAAATAAGTTCTCCAGCTTTATAAGTTACAAAGAGTACAACAAATAATGTGATATATTTTACAAATCTTAAAGGTTTGTCTATAGATGATGGAACTTGAATTTGTTTTATGTGAAGTTTTCTAGCTAGTTTATTTATTAAGCTTTGTACAGTTCCAAGGGGGCATATATAACCACAAAAGGCTTTACCAATAATTATAGTTAAGATTATTATTGCTATAAGGAATATAAAAGAGGAAGGAGTTATTCTATTCATGTATTCACCGGACTTTAAAAGAGTTGGTAATGTCTCCAATCCTCCAAAAGGACAAAGTGCATCTACTGAAGGAGAACCGTCGGGGCCGCCGCCTTTTATTTGATGCATTATTGCAAAGAATGGGGCTAAAATTAGAAATATTATTGATATTATCCATCTAGATTTATTTTTCATTTTAATTACACCTCACTATTTAATATGTATTGATATAATATTAATATTTTATTTTGATTAAACTGTGGTGTAATTGTGATGAAATTGTAAAATAAAAAAAGAAATCCATGATAGGATTTCTTTAAAACTAGGCCTGTTTTATTAATGGAGGAGAGTAACGATTTTTTTCTATGACTACAGGAAACTGGATATCTCCCTTTAATTCTTTATCTCTCTCGATAATAACGTTTTTATCTATTATTACTCTTGTAAGCTTAGCATTTTCTTTAATTTCGCAGTTTTGAAGTATTATACAGCCATCTAATTGAGCTCCTTTACGAATTATGACTCTTCTTGATATTATGCTATTTTTTACTGACCCTTCTATAATACATCCATTGGCCACTAATGAATTAGATACATTTGAGCCGTTAGCATATTTAGTAGGGGGAGCATCTTTTACCTTAGTATAAATAGGGCTTGTTCCCAAAAATAGTTCTTTATTAATTTTAGGATTAAGCATATCCATATTAAATTTATAATAAGCGTTAGTTGAATTTATACAAGATAAATATCCTTTAAATTCATATCCTTTAATGTTCAGTTTTAAGTTATTGGAGTAGATGCAATCTTTTATGGATTTGTAATAGCCAGTGGATACACATCTATTTATAATATTTAAGAGTATATCCTTTTTCATTATAAACATGTCCATAGATATATTGCTAATAGGATCTACACCTATATTTTTTCCAACACTTATAACTTTTTTATTAGAATCTAGATTAAGAACGTTACAATTTGGAAAATTGATATATGAACCATCTACATCCTTATATAGTACAGTTATATCTGCACCTTCATTTTCATGGTATTCTATAGCTTCTGTATAATCTATGTTGCAAATCATGTTAGATGATGAAAAGATAACATTATTTTGTTTGCTTCTATATAAATAATCTATATTATCTTTTAGTAGGTATATATCATTAGTTTTAGAATCAGAGAAATTAAAGTTAAATACAAATAATCCATTGATTTTTCTATCTAAGTCCCAAGGCTTGCCCGATTCAAGATGATGTAATAGGGATCTAGATTTGTCCTGAGTATATATGCCTATATTAGTTATACCTGAGTTTACCATGTTTGATAATACAAAATCTATTATTCTATATCTTCCTCCGATAGGGATTGCAGCCAAAGGTCTGCTGCTTGTTAAGCTCTTTATATGCGAATCGTCTTCGTTTAGACTTATAATGCCCATATAGTCTTTCAGCATAGTATTTCCTCCTAAATTATTTAATAATAGAATTCATTTTAATATCTTCATAATCTCCAATGACTGTAATTTCTTCACTATTACCTATTACGCTGTTCTTTCTTATAATAGTTTCTGTACCAATAATGCATTTTCTTATTATTACATTGTCACCTATCTTGGTGTTGGACATTATTACAGAATCTTCGATTATTGTATTTTTACCTATATGAACCCCAGGAAATACAACTGAATTAGTTATAGTTCCAAAAATAGTACAACCTTCAACGATTAGAGAGTTATGTATCTTTACGTTAGGCCCTATATATTGAGGAGGCTTAGCTGGGGTTACAGAATATATCTTCCAGTCTGTGTCATAAATGTTCAGTTGATTTTCTGGATTCAATAAATCCATATTCGCTTCCCACAAACTTTGAATTGTACCTACATCTTTCCAGTAACCACTAAATGGATAGGCATATAAGTTATAGCCTGAGTTTAATAATTTAGGAATTATGTCTTTACCAAAATCGTGACTAGAATTTTTATCTTTAGAATCTTCAATAAGAAATTTTTTTAGAATCTTCCAATCAAAGATATACACTCCCATAGAAGCTTTATTATTTTTAGGACAGTCTGGCTTTTCATCGAATTCAAAGATTTTATTGCTTTTGTCAGTATTCATAATACCAAATCTGCTAGCTTCTTCTAAGGGAACTTCAATTACTGCTATAGTAGCATCAGAATTATTTTCTTTATGGAACTTTAACATTTGGGAGTAGTCCATTTTATATATATGATCGCCAGATAATACAAGGATAAATTCAGGTTCATATCTATCTATAAAGCTTATATTTTGATATATAGCATCCGCAGTTCCCATATACCAGTTGCCTCCGTCATTTCTTATATGAGGAGGAAGAATTGTAACACCTCCGCTGTTTCTGTCAAGATCCCAAGGGCTTCCTATCCCTATATGAGAGTTAAGAATATGTGGCTGATACTGGGTTAGAACGCCTATAGTATCTATACCAGAATTAGAGCAATTACTTAAGGTAAAGTCGATAATTCTGTACTTTCCTCCAAAAGGTACAGCTGGTTTTGCATTGTTCATAGTTAAAATTTTAAGCCGGGTACCTTGTCCACCTGCCAATATCATAGCTAGTATTTCTTTCTTTAGCATTTGCTTCACCACCAATTATTTTATAATGAAACTTCTTTATTTGATGACTACAATCCGTAATACTCCCACTTTTAAAGTGGGAGATAACGGCTGCTACGTCCCTAGATAAGGGCTTCTAACCTTCAATTGGAGAAAAAAACTCCATCTAAAGCAAAGAATCCTCTTAATAAATATTATTAATAAAGGCCGAAATATATTCATAAGAAAAGCGGGGGCCTTTGGGAAATATTTACTATATATCTTAATATACATTATTTACCATATGACTTCAATATAAAAACCCTAAAACATATAGTCAATATGCTTTAGGGTATATACAGCCAGAATACACTATTAATTTTTTAGCTTATATTTATTGTTTGTTATTTTAAAATTATCTTTTAATCCAGAGGAAGTATAAACATTTGAATCAGATGTAATAAAAACAGCATCTACGTTTTTTAGAGATTCTATTAGTTTTAATCCTTCATCCAATCCCAATGAAAAAACTGTTGTAGAAAGACCATCCGCATCAACTGATTTATCAGCAACAATTGATACTCCTAAAAGAGAGTTATTAACAGGATATCCTGTCTTAGTATCTAATATATGGTGATATCTTTTGCCATTTTGTTCGAAGTATCTTTCATATACGCCAGAGGTTACCACTGATTTATTTTCCACCTCTACAATACCTAGGTATTCTCCTCTAGTGCTGGCAGGGTCTTGGATTCCTAGCTTCCATTTTGTATTATCAGGTTTGTCTCCCAATGCCATTATGTTTCCACCAAGATTTATGATGGCATGCTTTACTCCATTTTCTAATAAAACTTTTTCTACTTGGTCTGCGGCATATCCTTTTGCAATTGCTCCAAGGTCAATTACCATACCTTTCTTCTTAAGCATTATTCTTTTATTCTTTTCATCTAATATTATATTCTTATAATCTACTAAAGGTAATTTTGAGTTTATTTCTTGCTGTGATGGGACTCTTGCTTTATCAGTACCAATATTCCAGAGCTTTACAATAGGCCCTATTGAAATATCAAATTTACCATTAGATAATTGAGAGTAATATAAACTCTTCTTAATAACATCAAAGGTATCATCGGATACTTTTACAAAGTCTATTCCAGCTTTGGAGTTTATATTTATAACTTCACTGGTTTCTTTATTTATAGTCATTTTATCTTCTATATCACTTATTCTATTAAAAGCTTTTTCCAGAACATCTCTAGAACTATTATCGTATATAGTTATTTTGCAGAAGGTTCCAAGAAGAAGGCCTTCTTTAGAGATAGGTTCCACCGAAGTTTGGCTTGATTGCTTTTTAGAACAGCCTGCATATGTAAAGGTTAAAATAAGAATTAACATTAATGGAATAATATTTTTTTTAAGCTTAAACATTATACTCCTCCGCATATAAATAGTTTTTTTAATATAATAATTTGTATTCCTCATTTTACTATTTGATTATCTAAAAGTCAATTTTACTGTGTACAAAACTACCATTTGAATATGTTCTTTATAGATGTTAATATTATAGTATATTTAAATTAACTTCTCTTTAGAAAGGAGAGGGATGAATGAAGAAACTAGATAAAATTATTATAGTTTTTTTTGTTGTGTTAGCAATAGCTTTAGGTGTTGGAATGAAAATAAATTCCAATAGGAATTATAATAAAAAATATGCTGAAATTTATGTAAAGGGAGAGTTCTATAAAAAGGTTGAACTTGATAAAAAAAATTCAAAAGAAGTTTTAAATATAAAAACAGATTTAGGAGATAACGTTATTGAAATAGAGAATGGTGGAGTTAGAATTATAGATGCGGATTGTCCAGATAAGGTCTGTGTTAAAGATGGATTTAAAGATAAACCAGGAAGTGTAATTGTATGTTTACCACATAAAGTCGTTATTCAAATAAAAGGTGAAAAGGGAGAAAATGTGGTAGATGAAGTATCTCAATGAGGTGTAAATAGATGAAAAAAACTCAAAAGTTAACTTTTATAGCTTTGTTTGTAGCTCAAGGACTAATTTTATATATGGTTGAGAGAATGCTTCCGGTACCTTTTATAACACCAGGGGCAAAACTTGGACTTAGCAATATTATAACCGTAATTGCGTTATATATGTTTAGCTTTAAGGATGTATTATTAATAATTATATTGAGGATAATACTATCTACATTATTTGGAGGTACACTCTCATCATTTTTATATAGTATAGCAGGAGGACTTTTAAGTTTTTTTGCAATGTATTTTATAAAAAAGGTAGGAAAAGACAATATAAGCATTATAGGAATAAGTATTATAGGAGCAGTTTTCCATAATATTGGACAAATAGCAGTTGCAGCTTTAGTTATCGAAAATGCAATGATTGTTGCTTATTTGCCGGTGCTTATTGTTGCAGCCTTAGGGACAGGGTTCTTTATAGGACTTACATCAAAATACTTGCTTCCGTTCTTGGACAGGATATATACAAAATAGAAAGCATATTTTTAACAAAAAGCGAATACTAAAAATTAAAACACCAATTACCAGTGCATTTTTTATTTGCAAAGAGTATATGGTGTTTATTTTTATGTTCGCTTATAGGTATATATCAGAGAACTCTACATTTACTCTTTCATCATTGGATAAATAGCTAAATGAATCGGAATAGAGTTTAATTTCTTTATCTGGTATAGTATATACTGGCAAAGTTATAATAAATTCACTTCCTTTTTTAGGTTCACTGATAATATCAATAGATCCTCCATGCATTTCTACAAGAGATTTTACTAGGGACAGTCCTATACCACTTCCTTCATGATTTCTAGATAATGACTTGTCTACTTGTACAAATCTTTCAAAAATTAACTTTTGCTTACTTTTCGAAATGCCAATACCAGTATCTTTAACAGAGATTTGAACAGACTCCCCCTTATCATATATATTGATAAAGATCTGTCCCCCTGGATTTGTAAACTTAATAGCGTTAGATATAAGGTTTAGTAGAATCCTTTCAATTATGTTAGCATCACAGGCTATTATTTTCTCT
This sequence comes from Clostridium sp. JNZ J1-5, assembly GCF_053901425.1. Lineage (NCBI taxonomy): Bacteria > Bacillati > Bacillota > Clostridia > Eubacteriales > Clostridiaceae > Clostridium > Clostridium sp. JNZ J1-5. The sequence continues at coordinate 2,236,017 of NZ_CM132773.1, forward strand.
TCTAATTCTGTATCAAAAGTTAAGCTTAACCCATTATCTTCTGCATAGGAAGCTACAGACATGGATATTTCTTCAACTACGTCTATTATATTATAATTTTCTAGGTTTAATTCAAAGTAACCAGCGTCTATCTTGGTCATATCTATTAAGTTATTTACAATTCTAAGTAGCCTATAACAATTTTGTTTCATTATAGAAGAATATTTATCAAAGCTGTTTATACTTTCATATTTAAGCATGTCCTTTTCGTGCATTACTTCAATATACTGTAATGCACTTAGGATTACATTAAGAGGAGTTCTAAGCTCGTGAGATAAATTTGCAAAAAATTCTGTTCTTAAGTTATCATACTCTACTAATTCATTTAATAGTTTTTTGTCTTCCTGAGCTTTTATATGACTTGTTATATTTTGACCAATAGTTACTAAACTTTTAATATTACTATTAGGATTTACTATTGGCACTTTTATAAAATCATAAACACGGAATTCTTCATTTTCTTTATCAAAGCGCTCTGTATAACTTACTATTTCGCCTTTTTTAAAGGCTAAATTATCAAAATTTTTACATTTTAGTAATCCTTCTTTATAAACGTTATCCATAGCTAAAAGCTCTGCATCAGTCTTTCCTCTCCATTCATTCGGGTCTATATTAAAAAATTCCAGAGTGGATTTATTAGTTTCCAGCCATCTACCATGTTGATCCTTTAAGCAGATTAATGCAGGAGAAGAGTTTATTAAGGTACGAAGTCTTTGTTCACTTTCGCTGAGAGCAGCTTTAGCTTCATGTCTTTTACGTATGCTTAATGCTAAGAAATAAAATAACACCATTACAAAAATGATAAATACAAATATAAATTTTTTTGGAATCACATAGGAAGCTATTGGAAGATTAATGATTGTACTATCATAAGGTAAGGCAGTTGGAGAAATATTAAACCTTTTTAGCTGCTTATAGTCAAAAATATATTTTGAATCATTTTTTTTAATAATTTCAATATTTGAAGGTTTTTCACCATGTAATACTCGGTATGCTAGTTTTCCGGCAATTTCACCCGTATTTTTACCAGAGATAACTTTTCCACCAACAACCCCATAATTTAGAAAGCAATCCCAAGATGCATACACTGGGATGGAGTAATCAGTTAATACTAAGCCAGCACCATCTTCTATATGAATATGATCTTTATAATATGATGTATAGCCCGAAAGCATTAAAGCTATACTGTTCTTAGATAGTTCATCAATTTTTGCTTTACTATTAAAAAAATTTGTATCATCCATAAAAATAAAGTTTAAATTTTGTTTTTTATAATTAGGAATAATCTGATCTAGTGATTTTTTTACAGCAGTACCAGTGGAAGAATTAGAGCTAATTACAATTACATTTTGTATATTGCTATTAAGTTTAAGTGCAATATCTAAGGTTTCTTTAAGTGAAATATCTTCTACAACACCGGTAATATTTGAACGGTTTTTTATCATTGAATCTTGAAAATAATTTACGCCGCAAAACACGATAGGAGTATCTTGAAATAAAGCATCACTATATTTAGATAAAAAATCAAAGGCACTATTATCAGTGGAAATAATGACGTCAAATTTTTTGTTCTTATATTTAGTTTTATAAAAGTTATACAAACTATCAATATATCCGTTATCATGAAAGTTTTTCGTATCCATATATTCTATATGAATATTAATATTTTTTTCTCCATTTTTTATCACTGAAGTTATACCTTCTACAATATCATCAGACCATTGTACATCTTTATGATATGAGTTAAGAATGAGAACGTGTTTCTCATGGGATTCTGTTGCAAAAGAATTAGTTTTATAAAGAGAAATAAGAAGACAGAACAATAAAAGGATAAATATATATTTCATTTGATTATAAGTTTTAGTCATAGTAATAGTTATCTCCGTATTTTTTAGATGGTAGATTAAAATGTAACGTACATAAGGTTAAAATAATTCTAACATTGGACTCGTGGTATTTCAACAATTTATTTAATAATTAGATGTGCATCAATAAAAAGTTTAAATTTATGGAATAATATATTATAAGCCAATATGTTAGGAGGTAATTTTGTGAAGAAAAAAGTAACATTTTCACTATTTTTAATATGTTTTACTATTATATTTAGTGGATGTATGAAAAAGTCTGTAAATGTTTCTCTAAAGTTAAAAAAAGGAGATGCATATAAATTAGAAATAGATAGAAATGAAAAGGTTACTCAAAATATAAAAGGACAAAAAACTGATGTAGAATCTAAGTCGAGAATAAGTTATTTATGCCATGTATCAAACATAGATGATAATAAAAATGCGGACATAAAAGTTACTTTTGATTCCATAGATATGAAGAACAAAACAGATACTGGACAAACGGCTAATAGTAATGACCAAAAGGCTATGTCTCAAGGAATAGATAAAGCTTCTAAAATATATAGTTCACTTATTGGTAAAAGTTTTAGAGTGAAAATAGGAGAGTATGGAAAAGTAAAACAAGTAATAGGCATGGATGATGTAGTAAACAGCATATTTACAGAATTAAATATAAAAGATGAAAGTGAAAAAGAAGGTATTAAAAAGATTATGAAAGAGGAATTCGGAGAAGAGGCTATTACTAAAAGAATAGAGAGGATAACTTCAGTGTATCCAAATAAGGCAGTAAAAGTAGGAGAAGTATGGAAGACTAAAGTTCCAGTATCAGATAAATTACCTGTAGAAGCAGAAAATCAATATAATTTAAAAGAAAGTGATCAAGGTACATCGGAAGTTTTAGTAGAATCTAAGATTAAAACAAAAGAAAATGCTGAACCTGTAGTAGTAGAAAATATCAAAGTTAATTATGAGGATATAGACGGCACTCAAAAGGGTACCATAACTTTAAATGAGAAAACAGGTTTGATAAAGCGTTCTGAACTTGAAAGCGATTATTCTGGAAAGATGAGGCTATATTCTGAGGATCCTAATGTGGGGGCGCAAATTTTCCCTATTAGTGTAAAGGAAAAAACAGTAGTAAATGTATTAAGACAATAACTAGAAAGTTGTAAATATAGAAATGTTAATTATAATATATATTAGAGCTTGTTTATATATTAACCATTACGTGGATAAATTTAATTAAAATTTAGGAAGGTAAAAAACTTCAAACTAAGAATTGATGTAAGTTCATTTAGTAGAGGGTCATATAGACTAGTACAGATGTATTAAATTGGGTAATCATCAGAGAAATTAGGTTTAGTTTAGACTTTGTATAGAAATTAACTATAATAATTGGGGGAATATTTTAAATAATTGGCTATGAACTCAACAATTTTTAAAGCAGAGCTTAATAATTTAATTTAAATAATTAGTAAACAAAAGGAGGAGATAGATAAATGAAAACTGCAGTAGAAAGGTTCTTAAAATATGTTAAATATGATACTAAGTCAGATGAGCAATCAGGTACTAATCCAAGTTCAGATGGACAAATGGTATTGGCAAAGGAATTGGCACGAGAGTTAGAAGAAATGGGAATGAAAGATGTATCAGTAGATGAGAAGGCATATGTAATGGCTACACTTCCATCAAATATAGGCAGTAATGTGCCTACAATTGGGTTTATAGCTCATATGGACACATCTCCAGATATGAGTGGAAGCGGAGTAAATCCACAAATAATAGAAAACTACGATGGCAATGATATTGTACTTAATGAGAAGGAAAATATAGTATTAAAAGTTGCGGATTTTCCAGAAATAAAGCAGTATGTAGGAAAAACTTTGATAACAACAGATGGAACAACTCTTTTAGGAGCAGATGATAAGGCTGGAGTTGCAGAGATAATGACAGCTGTAGAATACTTAGTAAACCATCCAGAAATAAAGCATGGAACTATTAAAGTAGGGTTTACACCAGATGAAGAAGTTGGCCAAGGAGCAGATTATTTTGATGTGAAAAAGTTTGGAGCTGACTTCGCATATACTGTAGATGGAGGCCCTATAGGAGAACTTGAATACGAAAACTTTAATGCAGCTGGTGCTAAGATAACAGTAAAAGGAAGAAATGTGCACCCAGGATATGCTACTGGTAAAATGATTAATTCAATATTTATTGCAAATGACCTTATTGGAATGCTTCCAATGAATGAAACTCCAGAAAGAACTCAAGGATATGAAGGATTTTACCATCTTACAAGTTTTAATGGAGAGGTTGAAGAGACTAAACTCCAATATATAATAAGAGATTTTGATAGAGCTAAATTTGAAGAAAGAAAAAATGTGATGCAAGGCATAGTAAACACCCTAAACAATAAGTACGGTGAGGGGACGGTTCTACTTGAAATTAAGGATCAATACTATAATATGAAAGAGAAAGTTGAACCAGTAAAGCACATTGTAGACAATGCTTTTAAGGCAATGGAAGAGGTTGGAGTAGTACCAAAGGTAGTACCAATCAGAGGTGGTACTGATGGTGCAAGGCTTTCATTTATGGGACTCCCAACACCAAACTTATTTGCTGGAGGACATAATTTCCACGGAAGATATGAATACGTACCTACTTTTGCCATGGAAAAAGCAGTTGAAGTAATACTTAAAATTGTAGATATTTATTCTAGAGGATAAGAAATTTTAATGGAAGAGAATAAAGGGACTGTCCCTTAATGTCTCTTAAAAATCTTTCTTATAAATTTATTCAGGATAACATGGGGAGATTTCGTATAATAGTCCATCATAATATCCGTTATATAGAGAGTAAATATTATAATTTATGAATTAAAGTTTATTAATATAATTATAAATTACAACAAAAATAATGTGGCACATACTTAAAAATATGTGCCACATTACTTTGAACTCATTTCTATATAACCAAATCTTCCTATAAGATTTAAAGATTATAGTAATATATTATTTGGTTATATAATTAAGTTTGTTATTGCATGGATCTTTTAGCTACTTTTAGCAATTCATCATCTATAAATGGTGCACAAAATGAAAATGCTTTTTCGTGACCACATTCTGAACAAGTGCATGTACATACATCATATGGAATATCATCTATAATATGAATTTCTAAGTCTTCAGCTATATATGAACCACCGCAAACGTCACAAGGAGTGGAATTAATAATGTCATATTCACTTTCAATATACTTCATTATATCGCGTAGTACCATCTCTTTCCTCCGATTTTATAAAATAAACGAACATATTTAATGGTATCACTTTAAAAATATAATTTCAATGAAATAATAGGGGACAGTCCTATAAATTTGTCATAGCAATTTACATAGTTTTATTAAAATAGATACTATGAAAAGTGTATTTAACATGAGGAACAATATAGAAAATATTACATTATAATCATTAAAAATATATATTGACATGTCAATAAAATAGTGTTAACCTTTACATGTGATAACTTAATAAAGACAAAGTTTAATCCTTCAGGGCAGGGTGAAATTCCCGACCGGCGGTATAGTCCGCGAGCGATAATTAAGTTAAAATATTTTAGCTTATTATTGCAGATCTGGTGAAACTCCGGAACCGACAGTAAAGTCTGGATGAGAGAATAGGATTGATTGCATAGAGTGATAACATTGTGAACTATTTTGTTTGCATATGTTTTATATGCATTATTAAAGATAAAGAATAAACTGGCCCTGAAAATTATGTATTTAATTTTCAGGGCCATATTTTATTAAATAATAAACATAAGTTAAATATTTAGCATAAAAATTGCTATTAAACTTAATCCTATATTAATAGATGCCCATCTTTAAGTAATCTTTAATTATTCTCTCTGTTAAAAGAATCCCTTTAGGTAGAAAATTAAAATTTAATTAACTTCACAAGACTTATTTAGCATGTCTAAAATTAAGCCTTGCTTAATTGGAGGTGATTGTGTGGATTATAAGTATATGAAAAGAGCCATAGAGTTATCAAAGCTTGGAATAGGATACACATATCCAAACCCTTTAGTAGGAGCTGTTATTATTAAGAATGGCAAAATCATAGGAGAGGGATATCATGCTTTTTATGGAGGACCTCATGCTGAAATTAATGCATTTAAAAATGCTATAGAAGATGTTAAAGGTGCAACAATGTACGTAACGCTAGAACCTTGTTCACATTATGGAAAGACTCCACCATGTGCTGAAGCTATAGTTAGAAATGGCATTAAGGAAGTAGTTATTGGCATGAAAGATCCTAATGAATTAGTATCAGGAAGAGGTATAGAGATATTAAAACAAAATGGTATAAAAGTAACTTTAGGTGTATGTGAAGAAGAAATAAGAAATTTAAATGAAATATTTATAAAATATATAACTTCAAAGCTGCCATTCTGTATCCTTAAAACGGCCATGACTCTAGATGGAAAGATATCAACTGTTACTGGGGACTCTCAATGGATCAGCAATGAGATCTCAAGACAATATGTGCATGAAATAAGACATAGAGTAGCTGGAATAATGGTTGGTATAGGGACAGTTATACAAGACGATCCAAGTTTAACTACTAGATTGAAAGATAAAAAAGGAAGGGACAGTTCTAGAATAATCGTAGATACTAGAGCAAGAATACCATTAGAAGCTAAAGTTTTGAATTTAGATTCAGACGCTAAGACAATAATTGCTACAACAGAATTAGCAAGTAAAAATAAAATTCAGGCTTTAAAAGAAAAAGGAGCAGAAATAATAATAACTCCCATTAAAAATAAAGGAGTAGATTTAAGTTATCTTATGAGAGAGCTAGGAAAAATGAATATAGATAGTGTTTTGTTAGAGGGAGGATCTACTCTAAACTATTCAGCTCTAGAAGAGGGGATTGTGGATAAAGTAATTTCTTTTATATCACCTAAGATAATTGGGGGGACAGATGCTAAAACACCAGTTGGAGGAGAGGGGAAGCATAGTATAAAAAATGCGATAATGCTTGAAAATATTAAAGTATCAAGATTTGAAGAAGACATAGTTATAGAAGGCTACATAAAGGGAAAGGTGGTCTAAATGTTTACAGGAATAGTAGAAGAAATAGGAGTTATTGAATCTATTCTTTTGGGAAGTGATTCTGCAAGAATAAAAATTAATGCGAAAAAAGTATTACAAGATGTAAAGCTTGGAGACAGTATAAGCACTAATGGAGTTTGTTTAACGGTAACAGAATTCAGCAGTAAAAGTTTTACAGTAGATGTTATGGCTGAAACGATGAGAAGAAGTGGCCTTGGAAGTTTAAAGAAAGGTGACAAAGTAAATTTAGAAAGAGCTTTAGCTGTAGGGGATAGATTAGGGGGACATTTAGTTAGTGGACATATAGATGGAACAGGAACAATCAAGAACTTACAACAAGAAGATAATGCCATATGGATAACCATAGAGACATCTCCAGATGTATTAAGGTATATAGTTCTAAAAGGATCTATAGCTATTGATGGAGTTAGTCTTACAGTAGCTTATGTTGATAATAAAGTATTCAAGGTTTCTATTATACCTCATACTCAAGATGAAACTACTCTTACAAAAAAATCTACAGGAGAGAAAGTAAATTTAGAGTGTGACATGATTGGAAAATATATAGAAAAATTTATATATGAAAAAGAAGCTCAGGCAAATAATAAAGATAAAAAATCAGTTGATATAGAATTTCTAAAAGAGAATGGTTTCTTATAGAAAGGGGTAAATAAACATGGAAAATTTTAAATTTAATACAATTGAAGAGGCAATAAAAGATATTAGAGATGGCAAGATGGTTGTAGTTGTTGATGATGAAGAAAGAGAGAATGAAGGCGACTTATTAATGGCTGCAGAGAAAGTAACACCGGAATCAATAAATTTTATGGCAAAATATGCAAGAGGACTTATATGTATGCCTATGACTGAAGAGAGACTTATGCAGTTGGATCTTGGTCAAATGGTATCTAAAAACACCGACTCTAAAGGGACAGCTTTTACAGTATCAATAGATTCAGTTGAAACTACAACAGGTATTTCAGCATATGAAAGAGCAATGACTGTCTTAAAAGCAGTAGATTCAAAATCTAAACCTGAAGATTTCCAAAGACCTGGTCATATATTCCCACTCCAAGCACGTGAAGGAGGGGTTTTAAAAAGAGCCGGACATACAGAAGCGGCAGTGGATTTGGCAAAGCTTGCGGGTCTGTCCCCAGCAGGTGTTATATGTGAAATAATGAATGAAGATGGAACTATGGCTAGAGTTCCTCAATTAATGGAATATGTTAAAGCACATAATTTAAAAATAATAACTATAGCAGATTTAATTGCATACAGAAGACAAAATGAATCTTTGGTTGAGAAAAGTGGAAGTGCAAAGATGCCTACAAAGTATGGCGAATTTGAAATTATAGGATATACAGATAAATTAACAGGTAAGGAACATATTGCACTAGTTAAAGGAGATGTATCAGATGGAGAACCTGTACTTATTAGGGTCCATTCTGAGTGCTTAACTGGAGATGTATTAGGTTCATTAAGATGTGATTGCGGAGATCAATTAGCGGCAGCATTAAAGGCAATAAATAAAGAAGGAAGAGGAATACTTCTTTATATGAGACAGGAAGGCCGTGGAATAGGCCTTATTAATAAGATTAAAGCATATCACCTTCAAGATAAAGGAATGGATACAGTTGAAGCTAATTTAGCGCTAGGTTTCCCAGAAGATTTAAGAGATTATGGGATAGGGGCTCAAATATTAAAAGACTTAGGTGTTAAAAAGGTAAGACTAATGACAAACAATCCTAAAAAAATATCTGGAATTTCAGGATATGGTATAGAAATAGTTGAAAGAGTGCCTATTGAAATAGAATGCAATACAAAAAATGAATTTTATCTAAAAACTAAGAAAGAAAGAATGGGACATATTTTAAATTTTAATAAAGTAAAAAATTCTAATAAGGAATTAACGGAGGTAGAATAATATGAAAGTATACGAAGGAAATTTAGTTGCACAAGGGTTAAAATTTGGAATAGTAGTTGGAAGATTTAATGAATTTATAGGATCTAAGTTATTATCAGGTTCTTTAGATGCTTTAACACGTCATGGTGTTAAAGAAGATGAAATAGAAATTTCTTGGGCACCAGGTGCTTTTGAAATCCCTCTAGTAGCTAAAAAGATGGCTAAAACTAATAAATATGATGCAGTTATATGCTTAGGTGCTGTTATAAAAGGTGCTACAGCTCACTTTGATTATGTATCTAGTGAAGTTTCAAAAGGAATTGCAAATATGTCCCTTGATACAGAAGTGCCTATTATATTTGGAGTGCTTACAACAGACACTATAGAACAAGCCATTGAAAGAGCAGGAACAAAAGCTGGTAATAAAGGCTACGAAGCAGGTGTTACAGCTATTGAAATGGCTAATTTATTAAGACAATTCTAAAGGTTGTCCATAGCAAAATAACTCTTTATCTTGTTTAGATAAGGGGTTATTTTTTATAGCTTAAATAGGAAGATTTAAATTATCATACTATAATGATAGTTCATGAAATCTGAAACTATATTTGTATATTTAGGGTTGTGCTGAATAATTAGATATCCTTTGTTGCATAAGATTGAGACTGATGACAAGGATATGTTGCTAAAGATAGATTGTATCTGTTTATAATTATAATTACAAAAAATGCGCATAAGAAATGCACAGATAGACCTAAATTCAGAAGCACTACGCTTAAATTTTGAATATATATCTGAATTTTTATAACCTGCATTTTCAATTAGATAATTTATAACTTGTTCAGGTTTAGCATTTCTAATAACAGGTTTATTATAAACATCTTTAGAAATACTTAATTTAGAAATAATTAGAGCGTGATTAATATCTATCTCAGTAATTTCCAAGTTCATTCTAGATTTAACAAATTCATAGTAACGTTTTCTAGCTAATATAGGATCCTTATGAAAGTAACTAAGAATAAAGCTTTCATCTACTAAGTTATATTTATCTAGTTTTTTCCCGATGAAAATACCAAAACTTGAATATTCATAGTTTTCAACACAATTTTTATATCCATTAATATCTTTTGGGTTGTTATGTACATAGGCAGACATACACATAACTGAAATATCATTTGTAGCTATAGTGCTTTTAAATCTATCGCCGAATACATGACCAGTTCTATTGTATGTTTTGTTGTAGTATTGAGCATAGCACTGATTAATATTGTGCATAAACTTACTAATATCAGCTCCATTAGGATTTATAATAAGATGAATATGAGTATCCATAAGACAGTACCCATATATTTGAAATAGAAAAGCTGCTTTATATTTTTTCAATATTTCTAGAAATTTATCTTTATCTTTATAATTTTTAAAAAGTTTAACGTCACTAATACTTCTCATCATAACGTGATAAATACAAGAATTTGATTTAATTCTAGCCATTCTCGGCATAAAATACACCGCCTTTAAATTTTTTATTAATTATTGACCAAAAATTAAAATTTAATCATTTGAGTTGGAAGGGTGTGTCTCTGTCCCTGGAATTTTCTTAAAGTTTGGTAAATGAAAATATGCCTTCATTTTTATTGACATGCATAATACGCTGGGGATACATAGGGGACGGTTCACACATACATAGGGGATAGTCCACATATACATAGATTATTGAAGTTTACTTTTGTGGCGAGGTGATATATTTGATAAATATTATTTGGTTTCTATTATTAGCTTTTGGAATAGTATTTGGTCTTATTACTGGTAAGGGGGAAGTAATTTCAAAGTCTATAATTGGGTCAACAGAAGCTTCAATGAAACTAATAATAGGACTTATAGGGATGATGTGTCTTTGGAGTGGAGTTATGAAAATTGCTCAGAGGAGTGGTATAACGGACAAGTTTTCTAGAATGTTAAGCCCAATATTAAAGTTGCTGTTTAAGGATGCACAAAAGAATAAAGAGGCTATGGGAAGTATAATATTAAATTTAACATCTAATATGTTTGGTTTATCTAATGCTGCTACACCATTTGGAATAAAAGCTATGGAAGAACTCCAAAAAATAAATCCAGATAAAGATACTGCAAGTGATGATATGGCGCTTTTTCTAGTGCTTAATGCGGCATGTATCCAACTTATTCCTACATCTATAATTTCCATGAGGGCGGCTTGTGGATCAAATAATCCTGGAGTTGTGATTATACCAGCCATACTAACTACCGGATTTGCAGCTATAATGGGAGTAATATACTGCAAGATTTTCCAGAGATTTTTCTAGGTGTTACTGCTATGACAATTTTAAAATTTAACCTTTAAAATGTAATTAGGAGGGACTAGCTTGAAGTATTTTATTGAATCCATAATTCCCATATTGATAGGTTCAATAGTGGTTTATGGTATGGTTAAAAAAGTGAAAGTTTATGAGTGTTTCATTGAAGGAGCTAAAGATGGCCTTAAAGTATGTTTCAACATATATCCTTATTTATTAGCTATGCTTATAGCGGTAGGGGTGTTTAGAGAATCAGGAGCATTAGGATATTTTATAAACATTGTGAAACCAGTAGTTAGATTTATTGGACTTCCTCCAGAAGTTGTACCTCTTGTGATGGTTAAGCCATTATCAGGAAGTGGTGCACAAGGAATTTTTATGGACATCTTAAATCGTTATGGAGCAGATACATATATAGGACTTGTAGCATCAATTATAATAGGATCTACAGAGACTATTTTTTATACGCTTACAGTTTATTTTGGAGCTATTAATATAAAAAAGATAAGGCATACATTATGGGCAGCTATAATGGCAGACCTAACAGCAGTTGTAGCTGCAGTAACAATAGCTAAAATTATGTTTAACAATTAATCAGAGCAAGTAAGAAAATTAAAGGACTAGATTAAAGTAGATTAAAGGACTGTCCCTTATATTATCCCTTGTATTAGAAGTACAATATAAATTGAAATTACTTCATAATTAATGAAAGAAGGAGCTGAAAGATAAGTTGATTTATCTTAAGCTCCTATCTTATTTTAATACTCAACTTTTAGATAAATGCTATAAGAAATTCTGCTATAAATTTTGTTGAAAATAGAGAAATAGTATGTTATTATTATGAAAATCCTAAGAATAAAAACAAATGTACGCTATATGAATACACAAAGTGAAAAAAATGTTAAGCTATACATAAAATAAAAAGCATTAGTATAAATAAAAATTAAGGTGGACTAATATATTGCTAAAAGGGGAGTGTAGGAAATATGATAAAAATTAAGGTGCCAGCAACTACTGCTAATATTGGACCTGGATTTGACAGCTTTGGTATGGCATTAAATCTTTATAATGAAATATGTTTAGAAAAAATTGATAGTGGAATAGAGTTTTTGCAAGGTGGACAACCATCACAAATACCTTTAAATGAAAATTTGATATATATAAGTTTTATTAACACTCTAAAAAAGTATGGATACAATCTTGATGGATTTAGAATAAATTTAATTCAATGTAATGTACCTATTTCAAGAGGACTTGGAAGCAGCGCAACATGTATAGTTGCAGGTATTTTTGCTGCAAATGCTGTTATGGGCGGAATTTTAAGTGAAGAAGATATAATAAACGAAGCAGTAAAAATAGAGGGACACCCCGATAATATTGTCCCTGCAGTAGTCGGAGGAATGGTTGTATCCTTAGTGAGTGAAGAAAAAGTTATATATTCTAAAGTAAACGTGCCAAATAATTTAAGGATGTTTATAATGATACCTGATTTTAAATTAAGCACAGAAGCGGCTAGACAAGTACTTCCTAAAAACTACACAAGAGAAGAATGCGTATTTAATATTTCAAGGGCAGCAATGCTTGTAAATGCTATGAATAACGGAGAGCTTAGCAAATTGAGGATAAGTACTCAGGATAAAATTCATCAAGATTATAGAAAAAGTTTAATAAGAAACGTAGATGATATATTTGTAGCAGCTCAAAAGTACGGTTCTTTAGCTGAGTTTATAAGCGGGTCAGGGTCTACACTTATAGCTTTAGTTGATTGCAAGAATGAGGAATTTTATGATAATATGAAAAGTTTTTTAAACGAACTTCAAGATAAGTGGGAAGTTCATTTATTAAAACCTGATTTTAAGGGTACTCAAATATTTAGATAGAAAAAATAAAAGAATAAGGGACAGTCCCATATTCTTTTATTTATTAGCCATACTTAGTTTTATCTTTTTGAACTTATGCCTAAATAAAATTGACATAGCTATGCCTTCAAAAATCCATTGGATAGCGGTAATCCACCAAACATACACAACAGAAACTTTAAGTATATAAACAAATAGGAGCATAAGTGGTATCCTTATGAACCAGCTAGAAATAAGTGAGATTACAAAAGGAGTTTTAGTATCACCAGCACCTTTTAATGAACCACCTAATATTAAAGATATAGCCATAGGAATTTGCTCAACTGCTGCTACCATAAGGCAAAGACTACCTAATCTAATAACTTCTTGCTCCGTTTCTTTAATAAACAATTTTATAAGTGTACTTGGAAAACTTAGGAATGTAATTGAACATATACCCATAAAAATAGCACCTAATGCTGCACAAGTATAGGCATATTCTTTTGCTTCTTTAAAATTTTTCTCGCCAATTTTATGTCCTACCAATGTAGTTGCAGCAACGCCAAACCCCCACCCAGGCATGAAAGATATAGATTCAATTGTTGTAGTGATCTGATTTGCTGCAAATGCGGTTTCACCGATACGCATTATTATAAATGTGCTTAAAAGTCTACTCATACTGAAAGCTCCTTCTTGCATAGAAGATGGAAGTGCTAAAAGTAAAAGGCTTTTTAGCTTGTTTAAGTTTAAAGACTTTATATAATCTAATCTTATTTTCAATCTTGATTTATTAACCATATATATTACAGCAAATACAAAGCCAGATATATGAGCTATAGATGTAGCAATAGCGGCTCCTTTTATCCCTAGTTCTGGAAATCCCAATTTTCCAAAAATCAAGATCCAGTCAAGACTAATGTTTATTATATTTACAAGAAATGAAATAAACAAAGGTGTTTTTGTATTTCCATATCCACGCAAGACTCCGTTTAACATACTTGTTATCATGTTAAAAAATAGTCCAAGAGAAACTATGCGCATATACATCATGCCTAAGCTAACTACATTGGATTGTGCACCACCTAAAATAAGGATTTGCCTAGAAAATGTAAACATTATAATAGATAAAATTAAAGCTATTATGGAACCTATAAAAAATCCTACAGAAGCATATTCTTCAGCAGAGGTATATTGCTTAGAGCCAAATCTCCTAGCCACAAGCGATGTAATACCAACAGATATACCCGCAGAGATAAGTATATTTATAAACGTATATACAACCTCTGAACCTAAGCCAACGGCGCTTACAGCAGTTTGACCGCCATATTTACCAACCATCATAGTATCAAAAACCCATATAGCCATATATAAGGTCATTTCACCAACGGCAGGTAGTGCTAGCTTCAAAACATTAGTAACTATTCTTTTATTGAACATAACCCATACTCCTTTAAATATTAGCTTATAACAAAAATATTCATTATCTATATTAATAGAATAGTAAATATTAGACAAGGATTAGCTACTATGTAAGTTTTAAAAATGAAATTCAAAATTAGATGGAAATTCGACTAAATTTTTAAAAAATGTTAATTTTGGTAATGATTTGCTAAAAATGTAGAAATTTAACGAAGATTTATGTAATTACTTAGATTTTAATACAAATGTTTCACAAAAGTGAATATTATAGTTTAAGGATTGCTAAAGTTTATTGAAAATAATACGATAAAGTAATAATAAAAAACATGCAAATGTTAAAACTTTGAAAAAAACTTAATGGCTTACATTTAGTTAAAAGTATTTATGTCGGGGGGTATAACATATGACTATTAAGAGAAAATTACCTACTATGATTGCAATATTAGTAATAATATCTCTTGCAGTTACAAGTGGGTTGGCCTATTTTTTTGCTTCGAAAACGATTACTGACCAGAGCAGGCAGAGTCTATTAACTATAGTTTCACAAGAATCTGAAACTATATATTCATTAATTTCTGCTGAGAAAACACAAGCAGAACTATTGGCTTCTAGTAATCAGGTAATTGAAGCATCTAAATTAAGGCAAACGGATCCAGGAGAAGGATTTTTTACAAAGGGATATCCTCAAAGTATTGGAGCAAATAATTTATTAAAACAAAGGTATGATAAAATAGAATTACATGAACACCTATTTGTGGCAGACTCCAATGGAATTATATTTGCGGATAGCAATCCTAAAACATTAAAAATAAGTATAAAAGAAAGAGAATATTTTAAAAAAGCAATGCAGGGACAGGTAAATATTAGTGATACTATAGTATCAAAGGTAGATGGTAGAGCCATAGTAATATTTGCAGCTCCTGTAAAAGATGAAACTGGTAAGGTAATAAGTGTAATGGTAAATTCAGTATACGTAGATTACTTCAGTAAGCATCTTAGTAAAATTAAAGTAGGTAAGACAGGATATATCTATTTAGTTGATTCAGCTGGTATGATGTTATCTCATCCAAATAAGGAACTTATAACAAAGCCTGCCGAAAGTCAAGTTATCCAAGGTATAGTAGCAAGCATCAAAAAAGGCGAAAAAGTTGAAAGTGATGTGAAAGAATACTTATATAAGGGAGAACAAAAAATACAATCTTATATTGTTGTACCTGAGGTAAATTGGGTATTATCTGCAACGCGTAATATTAGTGATATGAAGGAAGCAGTAACAAATATGCTAAAAGTTGTGTTAATAGTAACTATACTAGCTATAATTGCTTCTGTAATGATAGGAATTTTGATTTCTAGAAGTATAACCTTGCCTATTAATAAGTTAGTTGGACTTATGGGACAAGCTGCAGAAGGTGATTTAACTGTAAGGAGCAATGTAAAATCAAAAGATGAACTAGGACTTTTGTCAACTAGCTTTAATTCTATGACAGAGAAGATAAGAGAACTTGTTCAAAAGATAGACTCATCAATTAATACTGTCTCATCTACGGCAGATACATTAGTAGATACTTCTGAAAATACATCATTATCAATTGATGAAGTCGCAAAAACAGTGCAACAAATAGCACAAGGTTCATCACATCAGTCTGAGGACGTTGAGGGTGTAGTAGACAAAATGTCTAAGGTAGGAAGTGAAATAGAGAAGCTAAATGAGTACTCAGAAAAAATGAAATCTAGTGCTGAGGATATAGTAAACATAAATTTAAATTCTCAAAACATAGTAAAAACTCTATTTGATAAAACAAATGAAAATGATAAAGCTGTTGAAAAAGTATCATTAATTATAGATGAGCTTAAGGTTAGCTCATCAAATATAGGATCTATAATAGAAGCCATAAGCAGTATAGCAGAGCAAACAAATCTTCTTGCGTTAAATGCAGCTATAGAAGCAGCAAGAGCTGGAGAAGCAGGGAAAGGCTTTGCAGTGGTGGCTGAAGAAGTAAGAAAACTAGCAGAGCAATCGGCAGATTCAGCAAAACAGATAGAAGGAATAGTAATTAATATTCAAGATAAAACAAATAATGCTGTAGATATTGTTTCAAATGTTAGAAAAACTGTTAAAGAGCAAAATGATTCTGTTAATGAGACAGGGGAAACTTTTGAAAATATATCAAAAAATATTGAGAGTATCGCTAGTATGATAGAAAATGTAAGTAAATCTCTAGGTAATATGAATAATGATAAAGAAACAGTTATTCAAGACATTCAAAATGTTTCTGCAGTTTCAGAAGAAACAGCAGCTTCATCTGAAGAGGTTTCAGCAGCTACTGAAGAACAGGCAGCTGCAATGCAGGAGTTAGCTGGATCTATAGGAAAATTAAATTCAATGGTACAAGAATTATCTGAAGCAATAAATATATTTAAAATATAAAAATTTCAGAAATCTCAGGGACAGTCCTCGAAATTGTAAAGGACTGTCCTTAAATTTTTCCTGAATTTTATCTTGTAAAATTTAAAAAATTAAGGGACTGTCCCCGAGATTTTATGATATCATATAAGAGGAAATGTATGAATTAAGATATGCTAGAGGGTGGTTTGTATGCTTCAGTGGAAAGAATTATATGAAGAATGCAGTAAGTGTAATATGTGTAGATTAGGCACTAGTAGAACTAATATGGTTTTTGGTGAAGGAAATCCTAGAGCTAAGCTGATGTTTGTTGGAGAAGCACCAGGAGCAGACGAAGATAGAACGGGAAGACCCTTTGTTGGAAAAGCAGGACAGCTATTAGAAAAGGCACTTAGAAATTTAGATTTGCAAAGAGAAAGAGATTATTATATAGCAAATATATGTAAATGCAGACCGGCAAATAATAGAAATCCACATGATGATGAAGCAGAAGCATGTCTGCAATACCTTAGAAACCAAGTAGCTCTTATTAAGCCTAAGATTATAGTTTGCCTTGGAGCAATACCAACTAAATATATAATTGGCCAAGAATTCAAAGTTACAAGGGACAGGGGTAAGTGGATAGAGCGAAAAGGAGTATACATAATGCCTATATTTCATCCTGCAGCATTACTTAGAGATGAGAGTAAAAAGCCTTTATTTTGGGAGGATTTAAAAGAAATAAAGAAGAAATATGAGGAAATTAAATAATAGTAATTAGTATGCATACATAATTATGATTAAAAAATAAATTAAAAAGAGAAGAAATCTTAAGGAATCTTAAGGGACAGTCCCTTAAGATTCTTTCCCTTAAGATTCTTTAATTAATATAATAAACGAATAGCAAAACTGTAAGATAAATTAGGATTGTACCTAGTGCATTTTTATTTTAATTAATGTTTCTTTTTCCAATGTTTTGCACTAAAATAGTTAATATATAACCATGGTAATTAATATTAAATATTTAATATGTAAACTTTAAATAGAGGTGACTACTTTGATTTCAATCAATGAAAGATCCATAAGGAACCTAACCAGTAAAGGTATTTATGAAAGAGGAGAAGACTATTATTTACAAGGGAACGTTTTAAAGATAGATGTTAAAACGGTTAAAGATAATGATAGTGGTTTTGAGGTGCTTTCCATTAAAGGTAAAGTTAAATCGGATAATAGCAATAAAATATACGATTCTAGTGTTTCTATAACAATGTATGGTGGAATTACAAATGTAAATTGTGATTGTCAAGCATTTATGAACTATTTTCCGTCAGTAGGCATGTGCAAGCACGTAGTAGCTATACTTTTAAAGTATGTAAAAGAAAAAGATAAGATTATTACTGCAAAGGGTTCAAAGGATATACAAAGACTCATTAATAGATTAGGCATTGGTGTAATATCTAGTAATGATGCAAAGAAGGAACTTGATTTGAATTTTATATATGAACATAAAAGCTTTAACTCTGGATTATCATCCTTGGAGCTTAAAGTAGGAGAAAACAATTTATACATTGTTAAAGATATAAAAGAGTTTATAGAAGCTATCATAAATAAAGATAGAGTTATTTCCTTTGGAATAAATTTTACTTTTAATCCTAAAATTCATGAGTTTAAAGAAGAGGATAGGGAGATAATAGAAACTCTTAAAGAAATTTATGAAATAGATAAAAGTCTAAAAGCCATGGGAAAAATCTCACAGATGAACACTTTTTTTAAGGGAAAAAAAGCTTATATTACTGATAGCCATACAAAGAGAATTTTAAATAACTTAAAAGGAAGAAATATAACATTTAAATCAAATCAATATGAATCAATTAATACATTAGTACTAGAAAAAGATATCCCATTAGAATTCAGCATGTATATGGATAATGAACATATTTTTTTAAAACAGAAAGGACCGTCCCCGATTTTTTTGACTAAAGATATGGAATATGTTTATTATAATAAAAAGATTTATAATCCCTCAAAGGAACAGATGATGATATTTGAGGCTATTTATAATCTGTATAACAGTAATGAAGATAGTATGATAAAGTTTAATTTGGAGGATAAAGAGGCTTTAGCTTCATACATATTACCTACAATAAAAAAAATTAGTTCTGATATTAACGTAGATCCTATGATATCAAAGGATTTTTATGAGAAACCTTTAAATGTTAGATTTTATTTAGATAAATATAGGGAAGGTATTAGTACAGAAGTTAAGTTTAGTTATGGCAATTTAGACATAAATCCTCTAACTAGTAAACAAATAAAATCTGGAGAAGGTTTCTTGATTAGAGACATAATTGAAGAAACTAGAATAATTAAAGGACTATTAAAACTGGGCTTTGAAAAACACAGAGGAAAATTTATATTAAGAGAAGAAGACAAAGTAATAAATTTTATAAGTAACCAGATAGAAGAGCTTTGTAATCTGGGTGAAGTATATTATTCTGAAGAGTTTAAAGATATAAAAGTATACAGCACTCCTAAGATAAATTCTAGCATAAGAATTGATAATAATAACTTACTAGAATTTCAGTTTGACACTGAAGGATTGGATAGAGAGGAACTTAGAGATATATTTAATTCCATAAAGGAAAAAAAGAAATATTATAAGCTTAAAAAGGGAGGATTTATCCCTATAGAATCAAAAGAGCTTGAAAACTTTTCTAATATGATTGAATACTTAAATATAAAAGATTCGGATTTTCAAAAGGAAAAGATGCTTTTATCCCCATATAATGCACTATATATAGATGAGGTATCAGGAGAAGACGGATTAAATATAAATAAAGACAAAGCTTTTGAAAATTTAATAAATAATATTAAAGAAGTGAAGGATTTAGCATATGAACCAAGCGAAAAGTTAAATGGAATAATGAGGCAATACCAAAAGTTTGGATTTAAGTGGCTTAAAACTTTAGCTAGCTGTGGGTTCGGAGGAATATTAGCAGATGAAATGGGACTTGGTAAAACACTTCAAGCTATAGCATTTATAGAATCAGAAGTAGAAAAAGAGAATGAGCCTAGTCTAGTTATAGCACCAACCTCACTTGTTTATAACTGGAAAGATGAAATAGAAAAATTTGCACCTAATATTAAAACATTAATAATATCAGGAGACAAAAGAGAAAGAAGACAAAAATTAAAAAGAGTAGAAGAGTACCAAGTTATAATCACATCTTACCCACTTATAAGGAGAGATGTAGAAGAATATAGTGATATAGTGTTCAAATATTGTTTTTTGGATGAAGCACAGTATATTAAGAATCCCAATTCTATAAATGCAAGATCAGTAAAGGAATTAAAAGCTAAAGCTTATTTTGCTCTTACAGGAACTCCAGTAGAAAATTCACTTACAGAGCTTTGGTCTATATTTGATTTCATTATGCCTGGATATCTTATGAGTCATAGTAAATTCTTGCAAAAGTATGAAATACCTATAATCAAAAGTGGCAATCAAAATGTATTAGAAGAGCTAAATAGACATATAAAACCTTTCATATTGAGAAGAATGAAAAAAGATGTTATACAAGAACTTCCACCTAAAATAGAACATAAAATTCTAATAGAAATGACTAAAGAGCAAAAAAAACTATATGCAGCCTATTTAACTCAATTTAAGGAAGATATGGCTAAAGAAATAAAAGAAAAAGGATTTAAGAAGAGCAAACTTAAAATTTTATCTATGTTAACAAGACTAAGGCAAATTTGTGATGATCCTTCTATTTTTATAGAAAATTATAAAGGAGATAATGGAAAAATGGAAGCATTAGATGATTTGCTAGAGGATAGTTTAAGTTCAGGACATAGAATACTCCTGTTTTCACAATTTACATCTGTACTAAAAAATATTGAAAAAAGACTAATTAAAAATAAAATTGAATATATGTATCTAGATGGAAATACACAAATGGAAGATAGAGTAGGTTTAGTTAATAGCTTTAATGGCGGAAAAGGACAGATATTTTTAATATCCTTAAAAGCTGGAGGGACAGGGCTAAATCTTACAGGTGCAGATACTGTAATTCATTTCGACCCATGGTGGAATCCAGCTGTAGAAGAACAGGCAACAGATAGAGCCCATAGAATAGGCCAAAAGAATACCGTTGAAGTTATAAAACTTATTACTAGAGGAAGTATAGAGGAAAAAATATATAACTTACAACAAAAGAAGAAAATGATGATTGATAATGTTATAAATAAAGAGGAAAACAATAGCTTAATTTCTCACATGACTGAAGATGAAATTAGGGAATTATTTGTTTAAATAAGAAATTTTATATTCATCTGACCACTATAATAATTTAGTATTTAATACAAAATCTTAAAATAAGTAATGCCAATAGATACAATAAATATAAAAATTTATAATTATTTTTAAGAGGATGATATATTTGATAGAAAAAATAGTTAGATTTATAACAAAAAAGAAAAAAACTATATTAGAAAAAGACTTAATTGAGACAAGAGATAAATTCAGAGAAGTAATATATAATAATGGCAGCCTATTAGATCCAGAAATAAATGAAAAATTAGTAAGTTTGCAAGGGAAAATAGAATATTTAATAGAAAAAGATTATCATGAAGAAATATTAAAAGGACTTAATGGAATTTTAATAGAATTAATAGACAAGAGTATTGAAAACAATAAGATAGCAGCTAGTTCAGTTAAAAAATTAAAAGAAACATTAATACAATATGAAAAATTTATAGATGATTTAATAGTGAAGTTTCAAGAAAAAGAGAATTGTGAGAGAAACATTGAAGTAGAATTTAATAATAAGTCTATGGAAAAGTTTGAGAATGTAGTAGAAAATATAAGGGAAGATATAAATAAGGATAAGGGTGTATTTTAAAAGCCTTAGCGTTGAATGCTTCAACACTAAGGCTTTTAATTAAAATATATTAAAGTATTTTTATTTTGCAGGTTTGTAATCTTTTAGAGTTTTAAATTCATAACCTTGGCTTTTCAAATATTCTATTACTTTAGGCAGAGAATCTGCAGTAGTAGCTTTAGTTGCAGCATCATGCATTAATATAACAACTTGATGCTGTTTTCCAACAGATTTTTTTACGTTTTCTATAAGTGTAGCAGCTGGCACATTGAGTCTTTCAGCATCTCCGTTTAAAGCATTCCAGTCTACATAGATGTAACCAGCATTTTTTGCTACTGCTTTAAAAGGAGCTCTTTTTTTACCATAAGATCCTCCAGGAAAACGAATTACCTTGCTGTCAAAGTTTCCTAATATAGAAGTTAGAACTTGGTTAGTTTTTTCAAATTCCTTTAAAAAGTTAGCTGATGAACTATATATTTGATTATATTCATGAGAATAAGTATGATTAGCAATCATATGGCCTTTAGCAGCTTCTTCTTTAATTAAATCGGGATATCTTTCTGCATTTTTTCCAATTACAAAGAATGTAGCTTTTACATTGTAATCATCTAAAACCTTTAAAACTCTAGGAGTTATATTTTTTGTTGGACCATCATCAAAAGTTAAAAAAACTTCTTTTTTTGTTGGATTTGTTTTAGTATTATCTGCAGGTTTATCAGCAGGCTTATTAGTAGCATCTGTAGTAGATTTATTTGGGTCATTGCTTGTATTATTATCTTTATTTGTTGCATTAGGCTCATTTGTTTTAGAGTCCACATTAGTTGTATTTTTATTTGTATCCTCTACTTTATCTTTATTACCTTGAAGAGTTTTATTATCTTCTAATTTCTTATCAGATGCAGCTTTGTCAGATTTATTTAAAAATTTATTTCCTACAGCAAAGCCTATAGAAAATAAAAACATAAAGCTTAGAACTATAACAAGAATTCTTCTTGTATTCCTTTTTTTTCGTAAACTTCTCAACGCTATCCCATCCCTTGACATATTATTTTTGTAGTTTTTTCATTTGTTCATCCCATGCTTTAACATAATTTCCGGTAGCCCATTGAGACATTACAGCTGTTTCACTATCATTTAAATTTATTACTTCTAATGGATTAGCTCCCAAATTATTATTAATAATAGTATATATGAGAAGCTTGTCTTTTGTTATAACTACAACAAAGTTTTTATTGGGAGAGGAATAGGCATCCAATGCTTCTGGAACTCGTTGCTTTATTATACTCCAACTAGGAAATAGTGAATCATAACCAACAATATCTCTTGAAGGAATTAGAGGTATATCAAAGTCTCCAAAAGACTCTTTAGAAGTTTGAGTAACTGAATCTAAGCGACCTCTAAGTATCCATTTACCGGTTTTACGAACAATTCCAAAGTCAGCATACCCAGGAGCTTGTTCAAATTTTTGCCTATCATTAAAGTCTAATGAATTTAGATAAGCTGCAGCTCCTTGTTTCAGCGATTTTATACCTTGTTCACCTACCAAATTTGATATTAAAATGGGGTGACTATTTTTATTATTTATTGTATCTAAAGCATAAAGCCTTAGTAATTTATGTTTATGGCCTGTATCCTTATTGTAATATGAATCACCATCTAATTCCAATGAGATATAGTCATCTCCTACAAAAAGAATATCTACACCATTAGTATAGGTTTGACCATCAATAATTATATCACTTTCTTTAGATTTTTGTGCAATATTTTTATTAAGAGGATGAACCATTATTTGGCTGTTTATGCTATTGTTGCTTACCAGATGTTTTGAATCAATAAACCAAAAACCGCTTTTCCTAGGAACAAGTAAATATGGCAGCTCAGATATGGTAGGTTTCACTGAACGATTATCAAAATTAATCCAAAGAGTTCTATAAGTAGGTATCTTTATATTGCTGTTTTTTTGATTAGAGGAATCTTTAATTTCCACTGGTCTATAAGATTTTAAACCAAGTAATAATCCAGAATTAAATTGTTTCATAACTTCAGAAGCGTGTAAAACTTTTTTGCTGTTTATAACTTTATCATGAACTTCAGGGTTGAAAGGCATATCTGCTTTATTAGGCTTTGCACTCTCTTTTTCTTTTCTAGTTAAGACGTAGAAAATACCATCAATTGAAGTTAATATAGTGTTATTATCAGTCATTATAAAGGATGCAAAATAGTTATCATTGTAAGTTGCTGTTATAACCTGAACTTCTGGTTGATTAATTTCTAGAGATTCAGGGTTTATTTCATATTTACTTACTAAAAAGCTTCTGCTATCAACAGTTTTTATTTTAAATTCTGGAGAATCACATACCTTATCTAATAAAACTAATTTATTTTTATTAATATAGACAGTTTTACCTATCTGACTTTTTGCCGTATTATCTCCTAAGGAGTCGTTATTGACATTATAGTATTTTTCAACAAGCCATTTCCCACTAATGGCCATTTTATAATCAGTTGGTGGTACTATTTTAGCGGTATTTGGAATTTCTTTTCTGCTACAACCAAATAGAGATAAAAACAGTGTAAAAATTACAATAAAAAGTAAAGGCCTTTTAATATAATGCATTAATTAAATCCTCCTATAACATATTACAAGTTTAAAAGTTACAAAAGGTAACAAAATAATTAAAATTATGATACAAGTTTATTTAATTATCTATAGGCAATGTTACTAAAACTTCTGTACCCTTATTTTCCTCACTTAGAATTTCTAAAGTACCATTATGCAGTGAAACTATTTCTTTGCAAATTGAAAGGCCTATACCATTTTTAGATTTACTGTTTTTACCTTTATAAAATTTTTCCGTAACTTTAGGTAAATCTTCCTTTGATATACCACAACCAGTATCTTTAATGCTAATTAATATATTATTTTCTTTGAGAGATACATTTATGGTTATTGAACCTCCAGAAGAAGTAAATTTAAAAGAATTATCTAATATATTCATAAATAGTTGTTTGAGCCTATTCTTATCTGCAGATATATTTGGAATAGAATCTTTGTAAATAACTAATAGCTTGATATTATCACGTTCAGCTCTAGGGGACAGTTGCTTTTCAGTATGATTTAATAGATCTTTTAAATCAATACAATCTTTTTTTACTACAATTTTTCCGGATATAAGTTTAGAAAAATCAAGAAGCTCGTCCACTAATAGACTCAATCTATCTGACTCCTCTTCAATTATGTTTAAACCGTCTTTAAACTCTTCTTTATCTTCAGGACCGCATAAATTCAATGCTATAGCCCAGCCTTTTATGGAGGTTAATGGGGTTCTTAATTCATGAGACACTGAAGCAATAAATTCATTTTTTAAATTTTCATTTTTAAGTATTTCTTCTGACATGTAGTTTAAAGTATCTGTTAGTTTACCTAACTCATCGTCAGAAGTTTTTTCGATTTTTTCATTGAAATTACCAGAAGCCATTTTCTCAGCGCCTAAGGTAATCTCTTTTATAGGTTTCATAATTTTACCAGCAACAAATATACTAATTATACTAGAAAGTATAATTACTGTAATACCTATTAATATTAGAAAAAAAGAAATTAAATGTATGCTTTCATCCACATTTTTTAATGAAGTAATAAACCTAAGGACTCCTTCAATATGATCTCCCTTTTTTAATGGAAGTGCTACTGACATCATAGTTTCATTTGTATTTGGGAGATGGTAGACAGTGGTGCCTAATTCTCCAGCTACAGCTTTAGTGAAGTCATTAGATGTGATAGGTTCAAAGCTGAAATAGCCTATTGAATCCATAAGTATATTACCTGAAGTATCCAAAATTTGAACTTCAGCAGAAGTATTTTTCCAAAACACATCTATATCGTCAGATACGTTTTCTTTAAGTCCTGTAGAAGATAAATAAGTATTGTAAAATTCAGTTGATAACCTTATCTGATTTGACAACAGGTCTTTAGCATTATTGTAAAAATAGTTTTTAATAGAAGTTATTAATACTATCTCACATATAATTACAGTTAAGATTATTATTAAAAAGTAACTGGCTGTTAATCTTGTTTTTATGGATTTCAAATTAATCCTCCTTCCACCTATATCCCATGCCCCATACAGTTTCTAAATAGTTAGGAGAGGAAGGGGAATCCTCTAACTTATTACGAAGTCTACGTACATTTACATCTACTATTTTAGGGTCTCCAACAAAATTATATCCCCATACTAAATCTAAAAGCTTATCCCTACTTAAGGCTTTATTTGTATTTTCTATAAAAACCTTTAAAAGTAAAAATTCTTTTGGAGTCAAATTAAGTTTTGTATCATTTTTATAGGCAATTTTAGAACTAAGATCAACTTTAAATGGACCAGAAACTAAAATGTTTGAAGGTTCATCCTTAGAGAAAGTCATACGTCTAACTATAGAATTAATTCTTGCGGATAATTCTAGTGGGTTAAAGGGTTTAACCATGTAATCATCTGCACCGAATTCTAGACCTTTTATTTTGTCTATATCTTGTCCTAAAGCAGTCAGCATTATTATCCCTATGTTAGGATGGTCTTTTCTTAATATCTCACATACTTTAAATCCATTGATTCCAGGAAGCATAATATCTAAAACTACTACTATTGGATTTTCAAGTATTACTTTTTCTATTCCTTCTTCTCCGGAAGAGGCTTGTATAACTTCAAAGTTTTGCTTTTCTAAAGCTAACTTTATAAATTTTCTTATAGATTCTTGATCTTCAACAACTAGTACTTTGTTATTCATTAATGTACCCCCGTAATACAAATAAACTAATAAAATTTAAGTCATATAATATATTATACCGCATCAAATGTTATAAAAAGTAACATAAGGGTTAATTTTATTGTTATAACTTTAAAGCAAAATATCTTTAATTATATTGTAATATTAATGATAAGATAATATAATAGATTAAAATACCAGTAAGAGTCAATAATTGAAATATAGGTAATTTTATTAAAAGATTTTAATAAAGAGGTGTAAAAATGGCTGAGAAAAGATTGAGTGTATTGAGAAATTTTAAAAGAAACATACCTACTAATGCAGGGGAATCTCTAACTCAGGTCTTAAATAGGTTTATAGATGCATTTGTAACTCATGAAGAAGCTGCATTAGGTGGATTTTGTGTCCATGAAGAAGTTAAGCATTTAATGACAGCTTTAGACAATGAAAAAGAGATACACATAAGAAATAACGAATCTTTAGATAAAGTAACTGAAATTTTAGGTGGAGTTCTAAAAAGAGAAGATATTTCTCAGGAAGAAAGAAAAGATATATACAGAGTGCTCAGTCAACTAAATAACATACATAGAGAAAGTCAGCTTCAAAAATCTAGACATGTAACTTCAAGAGTTATAGCTGCTATGGGTGTGGCAGGTTCAATAGCTATTTCTCTAGGAACAATTTTAATACATGAAAAATACAAAACACAGAGAGAAAGAGAAAAATGGAATAATTACTTTGATAGATGATAATAATATTGACATATTGAGTAATCTATCATAATATTTTAAATAAGGATTTATCTGATGACTACCATCCGTAATACTCCAACTTCTAAAGTGGGAGATAACGGCTGTTACGTCCCTAGATAAGGGCTTACCTAAAGGATAACGACTTCTAAGGAGTAAAACTCCTAAGAATTCTGTTAATAACCTTCAGTTGGAGAAAAAAACTCCACCTAAAGCCAAGAATCCTCTTTATAAAACAAATGCGTTGAAGAGAAGAGTAGTAAATGAAAGTGCTTAAAAGAGAGCCAGGAAAGGTGAAAACTGGTGGCATGGAAGTTTGCGAAGATGGCCTTGGAGCATTCTATCTGAAAATTTTAGGATAGTACGGGTGCAACCGTTATAATGCAAGGTGATAAAATCGGTCTAGCTAGATTGAGGAGTCACTTATAGAGGTTTTTGTCGTGAGGCAAAAACGAAATAGAGTGGTAACGCGTAAATTATGCCTCTAAGCAAGTATACTTGCTTAGAGGTTTTTTTTATTAGCATATATAGTTGAGTATACATGGAATCTTCTCAACTTAAGAAAAAGGAGGAATTAACATGAATAAAAAGACTTATTACATTACTACCCCTATTTACTACCCATCAGCAAATCTACACATAGGAAATACTTATACAACTGTTGCAGCAGATGCTATAGCTAGATTTAAAAGACTTACAGGATATGATACATTCTTTTTAACTGGGACAGATGAACACGGACAAAAAATTCAAAGGCTTGCAGAGGGAAAAGGAATTACACCTATTGAATATGTAGATGAAATAGTAGCAGGTATAAAAGAATTATGGAAAATAATGAATGTAAGTTATGACAAGTTTATAAGAACTACAGAAGACTATCATATAGAAACAGTTCAGAAAATATTTAAGCAATTATATGACCAAGGTGACATATATAAGAGTGAATATGAAGGACTATACTGTACTCCATGTGAGTCTTTCTGGACAGAAACACAGCTTGTAGATGGTAATTGCCCAGATTGTGGAAGACCAGTTGAAAAGACAAAAGAAGAAGCTTATTTCTTCAAAATGTCAAAGTATGCAGATAAGCTTATTGAGTATATAGAAACTCATCCAGAGTTTATACAACCTGAATCAAGAAAAAATGAAATGTTAAATAACTTTTTAAGACCAGGTCTTCAAGACTTATGTGTATCAAGAACTTCCTTTAACTGGGGAATACCAGTAACATTTGATGATAAACACGTTATATATGTATGGAT
This sequence comes from Clostridium sp. JNZ J1-5, assembly GCF_053901425.1. Classification (NCBI taxonomy): domain Bacteria; kingdom Bacillati; phylum Bacillota; class Clostridia; order Eubacteriales; family Clostridiaceae; genus Clostridium; species Clostridium sp. JNZ J1-5. The sequence continues at coordinate 2,264,519 of NZ_CM132773.1, forward strand.
AGATGCACTTGCAAATTATATAACTGCCCTTGGATATGACCAACAAAATGATGAATTATATCAAAAATATTGGCCTGCAAATGTTCATCTAGTTGGAAAAGATATTTTAAGATTTCATACAATTTATTGGCCAATTATGCTAATGGCTTTAGGTCAACCACTTCCAAAACAAGTATTTGGTCATGGATGGTTATTAGTTGACGGTGGCAAAATGTCAAAATCAAAAGGAAATGTAGTAGATCCAGTAACATTAGTTAAACATTTTGGAACTGACGCTGTAAGATACTATCTTCTTCATGAAATACCTTTTGGTCAAGATGGATTGTATACAAGTGAAATCTTTATAAAAAAGACAAATTCAGATCTTGCTAATGATCTAGGAAATCTTGTAAACAGAACAATTGCAATGATAAACAAATATTTTGAGGGAGTAATTCCAGCACCTACTGCTAAAGAAGCAATAGATGAAGAATTAATTAGAATTGCTCTTGAAGCACCATCTAAGGTAGAAGGAAGAATGGATGCATTAAAGCTTCCAGAAGCATTAGACGAAATTTGGACAGTTGTAAGAAGAAGTAATAAATATATAGATGAAACTATGCCTTGGGTACTTGCTAAAGATGAAGATAAAAAGGAAAGATTAGGGACAGTGCTATATAACTTAGTTGAAAGTTTAAGAATGGTCTCCGTAATGGTTTCGCCTTTCTTACCAGAAACAAGTGAAAAGATTAATAAACAATTAAATGTAGATCTTACAACTTGGGATAGTTTAGCTTCCTTTGACGGCACAAAAGCAGGAGCAAAGGTAGGAGAGGGAGAAGTTATATTCCCAAGAATAGATGTGGAAAAGAAATTAGAAGAGCTTGCAAAATTACAAGAAGAACAAAAAAATGCATCAGAAGCAGCAAAAGCTCCAGAAATAGCACCTATGAAACCAGAAATTACAATAGAAGACTTTGAAAAAATTGATTTAAGAGTAGTTAAAGTAATAGCCTGTGAACCAGTTAAAAAAGCAGATAAACTTCTTAAGTTAAAGGTTGATTTAGGCGGAGAAGAAAGACAGGTTATATCTGGAATTGCAAAATATTATAAACCAGAAGAATTAATAGGAAAGTATGTTGTGTTAGTTGCTAATCTAAAACCAGTTAAATTAAGAGGGGAATTATCACAAGGTATGATACTTGCAGCTTCAGATGATAAAGATAAATTATTTGCAGTAGATCCAGGTGAACTTCCAACAGGAAGCGTAGTTAGATAAGATTATATTTCTTATAAATTAGGCTGCTTACAAAGATAAATGTAGGCAGCCCTTAATTGTATAAATATCAATTAGTTTTAAATTTAGATAGTGGAATATTGAATTGAGGAATACCTGATGAATAAGGAGCTATTTCATATTGTTGAAAATATATAATTAAATTGCTATTTTCAATTACAAAGCATGGATTGTCTGACATACCTTTAAAATCTTCTGAGAAATAAAGATTAGGATTCCTGATTATCTCATTTTTTATTGTTTTATCAATTATGCCCTTATAGTCTAATTTGCCTTTAAATATATCTTTTAAATCTAATACTTTTCCTGTATTAAGATCTATATTATAAGACTTTCTTGTAGTACTTCCGTGAGCTCCACCAGTATATTGGTAATAATCAATGTACATACTTAACAAATTATTATCCTTTGATAAAATTTTATAGTTAACAACAGCGGAATAGTTAGGCATTGAAATATCGTATTTTTTACATTCTTCAAAGTATTCTTTTGCCATTTCTTCAATTTCATTTTTAAAACTTATGGCGTCTTTTTCAAACATAGAATTAATTTTTTTCTGAAGCTTTAAATCTTTTAAGCCGCTAACTACAGGGATTTTTAAATCTATTTCAGTTAATTCATCTTTTGTGTTTACGACCTTTGATGTAATGTTTATAGAAGAATTTTTAGAAGCAATGGATTGTGTATTAACATAGCCTTTGGAAGGAATTGAATCAAAGTTTTGGTTTGAAGTTGTTACAAAAGGTGATGTAGAAGCTGCTATAGCTGCTGCTATGCTCAGGTATGCTATTTGTTTCATTATAAGTTCCTCCTTATACATATATAGTTTATTCTCTTGCTAATAAGTTTACTTTATTCTTATTTGAAAATAATTAAGTTTTAGCTACAGAAAAGTTACAAAAAGGGGACGGTTATGAAATATTACCTATATATTATGTAATATTTGTATGAAAATTTAATTTGCATATTTAAATTTAAACCCAGGTGTAGTAAAATTACTATTGTTGAAATTCCACTAAGATTGTAATATATTGAAATGACAGGTATGATTAAATTAGTTGGTAATACTAGTTCATAGATGGTAAAAGTTTTAAACTAGTTTCCTAATATAAATGCTAATTTAAAATTTAGCCAAATATCAGAATAAAAGGGGAGTGTGCAAGTTATGCCCTATACAAAATTTTTATTTTCAGCCATAATAGGTGCAATTATAGGTTATATAACCAACTGGTTAGCAATAAAGATGTTATTTCGTCCGCATACAGAAAAGAGAATTTTTGGTATAAAAGTACCTTTTACACCAGGACTTATTCCAAAGGAACAAGATAGGATTGCCAAAAGTACAGGGGAAGCTGTAGGAAAGCATCTTTTGACTAGTGAAACTATGGTAGAAGCTTTAAGAAATAATGGAATGGATGAAAAGTTTAAAATCTGGGTAGAAAATAAAGTATTAAATATAATAAGAAGTAATATCTCCATAGGAGAACAACTAAAAGAAGTATTAGGGGAGAAATTTAATTCTTCTATGGGTTATATAAAGCTTAAAATAGCAAGTTTTATATTGAGAACTATAAGAAAAGATAAATTTAAAGAAGAAGTTGAAAATTTAATTTTAAAAGAAATAAAAAAAGAACTTTCTAAAAATCCGGAGATTATATTAGAAAATGTCTATTATAAAGATATAAGAAATAACTTATTGAAAAAGGCTGAAGAGTATAAAAATTCAAATGAGTTTAAACAAATATTGCAAAATATTATAGATGGAAAAATATCAGAATTAGAAAATTTGGATAAAACATTGGAGGAAGTTATTCCAATTGGGTTTGTAAGCACAATTAAAGTGTATGTATATAGCAGGAATCATGACATTGCCATGGCTATTAAAAATATAATGAAAGATGATAGCGTACAAGAAAAGATTAAAAAGGCACTATCAGAGATGATAAGCAGTAATGTAAATTCTCTAGTAGCTATGTTTCTAAATCCAGATACTATTTTTAATAAATTATCACCGGCTATAGAAGGTTATTTAAACAAGGAAGATAACCAAAAGGAGATTGCCCTTTTTATAAATGACTTAATTGATAAGCTTTTACAAAATAAGTTATCAGATATACTGTTAAGTCTTTCAGATGAAGGAAAAGAGAAAAATGCTAGAGCATTAGGCAATATAATAGTAGATAAAGTAATAGACACTAAATTAATTAATGAAATATTTACAGCTACAGAAAATAAATTAAAAAACAGCGGAACTATAGAAGAGTTACTTAAAAATAATAATATTGATGCAGAAGTGATTTTAAAGAATTTTATCACTGATAAGCTTAACTATATTACTGAAAACAAGGAAATTGAATGTAAAATAGGGGAGTATGTGGACACATTTGTTGATGATATAATGAAGATAAACTTATGTAATGTTTCAAAGGATAATGAGGATAAAATATCAAAAGTAACGTCTAAATTAGCAGAAGAGATATTCGAGAGATTCCTAACAAACAGAGCAGGAGAATTCATTAAAGCTTTTGATATAAGTAAAATAGTTGAAGATAGGATAAACTCTTTTGAAGTATCCTTTGCTGAGCAAATTATTCTTGAAATTTCAAGTAAAGAATTAAGTGCTATAACATGGCTTGGAGCTCTACTTGGATTCATTATGGGCCTTGTATCTTCGGTTATTGCAGCGTTATAAAACGTAAGACTTTTAAAGCCTTACGTTTTTTTTAATTCATACGATAATATAGAAATATAGTAAAAACTTTCTTGCTATGCATTTTTGTACTAAGATGTGTATATTAGCTTATATTAAAAGGGGGTATATTAAGTGGTTATAAGGACTAGACATTCGTTAGCAATTTTTATTTTTTTATCTATTATTATATTTATGCCTAGTTATTTGGCACAAGCTATTGATATCAAAGACAATCAAATTGTAGACAAAAATAAAACTTGGACTATAAAGTTTAACAAGGAAGTACAATTAGATAGTTTAACCAAGGAAAATATTTTAGTAACAGATACTAGTAATAACAAGATAAATGTGGAACTTAAATTAGGAGGGGATAATAAGAGCGTTATAGTTAACCCTCCAGCTAATGGATATGAAGCGGGGAAAAAATATACTTTGAAGATTGGCAATAAGATGCAATCAAAAGACAATAAAAGTTTAAAAGAAGAAATTATATTTAATTACAGTATAAAAGAAGATGCTAATAAAGAACTTACTACAAAGGAAATAGTAAGCAAATATGGTAAAGCAGTTGTTTATGTAGAAATAGAAGATAAAAATCATATTCCAATAGGAACTGGAAGTGGATTTATAGTAAATTCTAACGGGACAGTTGTAACTAATTTTCATGTAATTAAGGGAGCAGCATATGGAAAAGTAACTATGCAGGATGGAACTAAATATGAGATGGAGAGTGTATTAAATTACAATGAGAAGCAAGATATAGCTATTTTGAAGTTAAAGAATACAAGTAATCTACCAGTGGTTATATTAGGAGATTCAGATAAAGTAGAACTTGCAGATGATGTAATAGCCATTGGAAGTCCAGAAGGATATAGTAATACTATTTCACCTGGGATAATTAGTGGATTGAATAGAACTGGAAGTAGAGGGTATAAAGATATACAAACTACAGCAAGTATAACCCATGGTTCTAGTGGAGGAGCACTGTTTAATAAGTTAGGACAGGTGGTTGGAATAACCTATGCAGGGTTCGAAAGCTCAGGAGATTTAGGATTTGTAATACCTATAAACGAAGTAAAGCTATTTTTATCTAACTTTAATCCTAAGAGCCTAAGTGATGTAAATGGCATATCATCGTCATCAACTAAGCCTCAAGCTCCAACAGGAGTAAAAGCATGGACAGCTTCAAATAATGAAATAAGGCTTCAATGGAGTCAAGTGAGCAATATAGATGGATACTATGTTTATATAAGCTATGATGGTGTTAAGTGGGAAAAGGTTGTAGATGATTACACATCGGAAAGCTTATTCCAATGGAATACGGAATATTCATTGCATACTCAGTATTTATATCCTGAGACAACTATCTATTATAAAGTTACATCAGTAAAGAATGAAATTGAGTCAACACCTAGCAGTGTTGTCAGTGCCAAAACCTATGTAACTTACTTTCCGTTAATGAACACTTTGCCTGAACTTTATGGTGAATATGAAGACTATACCATAGATGATCAAGGATATTCTGTATTGTATTATTATTTAATTGAAGATCTTCCAGAAAGCTTTATGGAAGACTATGATTATATTTTATCAAAATATGGATGGGAATATTACAATCTTACTTACTTAGATAATGGAACAGAAGTATTATGGTATCATAAAAATGGACAAGTTGCCAGTATAACTACACTAGAAGGATATGTAATAATTGGAGGGACAGTTCATTAATATTATGAATATCATAGGGACAGTCCCTGCAAATTTTGCAAGTTTTAGAAAATTTATATATGGATTTATAGAGAATTTACGGGGACAGTCCTAGTAAAATTTATATAAGTTATTAATTAATAGAAAACTCCGCCTAAATAAAAATTAGCTGGAGTTTTATTATTTTAAATATTAATCAAAATAATATTATAGAACAAAATAATAAGGGCGGCTTTAAAACCTTCTATATGAGAATCACATCATGTAGTATAATGTTTATAGTAATCTATTTTTAATTTATTTAACCTATATAAGGAATAATATGTTGTAGTAAATTGTTATAAAAGATATGAGAGGGGTAAATTAATGAAGGTAATCTGTAAGGAATGTGGAAAAGAAATAGAAAGTAAAGATGAGCTACTTGTAGCTACAAAATCAACTAGTGTTAATGCTTATCATGGAAAATGCTATGTTAATCTGTTAAGAAAGAATAAAACAGCTAAATCTATAACTTTAGGAAAACCTATAAATACGCCTAGATGGACAATACTATCTGGAATAATTTTTGTTATGGGAGTTTTATTTTCATTATTTGGAGGAGCTCAAGATAATAAGGCTAGAGTAATTGTTATACTAATATGCATCATACCAGCACTTTACAGGCTATATAGCTGGTATAAATACGAAAGTAAATTTGATAAATAATAAAAATATGCTGGAGGAGTTAAAATGATATTTGATTCACATGCACATTATGATGATGAGAGTTTTGATGCAGATAGAGAACAGGTCATAAAAGAGTTAAAAGAGAACGAAATAATAGGGGTTTTAAACTGTGGAGCATCACTTAAAGGTGCAAGAGATTCATTAAAGCTTGCGGAGAAGTATGATTTTTTTTATGCTGCAGTGGGTATTCATCCTGAAAATGCATATGAACTTACAGATGAAGCATTTGGAGAGATAAAACAAATGACTAAGAATTCAAAGGTAAGGGCCATTGGGGAAATAGGATTAGATTATTATTGGGATGAGAATCCTCCAAAAGACGTTCAAAAAGAAGTTTTTAGAAAACAGATGCAGCTCGCTAAAGAATTAAATCTACCTGTCATAATTCATGATAGAGAAGCTCATGGTGATACTTTAGAAATAATGAAGGAGTTTCCAGAGGTTAAAGGAGTACTTCATTGTTTTTCAGGTAGTGTAGAGTTTGCCCGTGAATGTTTAAAGCTTGGCTATTACATAGGTTTCACTGGGGTTGTAACTTTCAAGAATGCAAAAAAAGTGTTAGAGGTAGCAAAAGAAGTTCCGCTAGATAGACTTTTAGTTGAAACAGATTGTCCTTATATGGCGCCAACACCATATAGAGGCAAAAGAAATAGATCTGAATATATAAAATTTATAATAGAAAAAGTGGCTGAAATAAAGGGCTTATCCATAGAACAAATGGAAAATAAAACCATAAAAAATACTAAAAACTTGCTAAAAATAAATTACTAGTGTAAAATATACTTAAAACTTTTTCTAAAATAGGGAAATAAAATTACCATTGAATGGTTAAGTAACATGAATAAAAAGTTAAAATGTGGAAATCATTTAACATAAGTGCATTTTTATTTTCATAAAATATCAATGTACGGATACTAACTGATAGAGGAAAACTATGCAAATGGTGCATTTTATTTACTTATTAAGTGGACAAAAGATACTGAATTTGACGAAAAGAACTCTAGAGGTTATAATGGTTAAGGCACTTTTGTCAAGGAGGTTTATGTATGTTACAAAAATTAAAAGGCAACATAAGAACCTACTTCTCTAGTGGACCTAAGGTGGCGTTTTTCATAACTGTGTTAGTATTTGTGTGTGGCGCAGTAGGCTTACTGAACATGGAGAAAAGCGTAAACATCATGGTAGACGGACAAGAAATGAGTGTAATGACATATAGAAGCAGCGTAGAAGACATATTAAAAAAGAATAATATAGCACTAGGTCCTAAGGATATAGTAGAACCAGACCTAAAAAGCAAGATAAAATCGGGAGACACTATAAAAATAGAGAAAGCTGTTAATGTTCAATTAGAAATTGATGGCCAAACTAAGACTGTATTAACAAATGCAGATAGTGTTGATCAAATGTTAGCTGAAGAAAGAATACAATTAGGAGAAGAAGATAAGATTTTACCTGCTAAAGGTGAGAAGATTAAAAATGGTCTAAAAATAGTAGTTACTAGAATGAATACTAAGATTGAAAAGAAGGTTGAATCAATCGAATTTGCCACAGAAGTAAAGAAAGACCATGATCTAAAAGAAGGACATAAGAAAGTTGTACAAGAAGGAACAACTGGACAAAAAGAAGTAAACATAAAAGTTGTCTATAAAAACGGAAAAGAAATATCAAGAGAAGTAGTAGAAGAAAAAGTAATTAAAAAGCCTACAAATAAAGTAGTTGCCATGGGAACTTTAAAAACTATGAAGCTTTCCCGTGGAGGAGAAATCAATTATTCTAAGAAATATAGAATGAGAGCTACTGCCTATACAGAAAGTTATAAGGATACAGGCAAGAGGCCTGGGGATAAAGGCTTTGGAATTACTGCATCTGGGACAAGAGTTAGAAGAAACACAGAAGGATACAGCACAGTTGCTGTGGACCCAAGAATAATCCCACTTGGTACAAAGTTGTATATACCTGGATACGGCTATGCTATTGCCGAGGATACTGGTGGAGCTATTAAGGGAAATAAGATAGACTTATACTTTAATAGTGATAACCATGTTTACAGGTGGGGAGTAAAGTATGTAGATGTTTATATTGTTGATTAGAGCGCTTGCGCTCTATTTTTTTATTTTCGATATTATACGAAATCAACAATCTCTTAAAACTTAGCCTTTAGTTTATTTTTCACACTTGACATAATAATATATATAGTTAAAAATATTATGTATGGTAGTTATTTCAATTGTTAGGTTTAGCTATGTTTACAGAAAGATATATTCTTTTAGAACATAGTGTGAATTAAAAGCCTGGAAACTAGCTATTAGTATAATATAACTTAATTAAAGTGGAGGCTTTTTATTGTTATGATGATAAAAGAAGTTATTGTTGTTGAAGGTAGAGATGATGTAACAGCTGTTAAAAGGGCAGTAGATGCTGAGATAATAGCAGTAGGTGGTTTTGGAATTAATGCAGAAGTTATAGAGAGAATAAAAGAAGCACAAAAAAGGCAGGGAGTAATTGTATTCACTGATCCAGATTTTGCAGGAGAGAAGATAAGAAGAATTATATCTAAAAGAGTAAAAGGAATAAAGCATGCTTATATAACAAAGCAAGAGGGCCTTAAGGATGATGATATTGGAGTAGAAAATGCATCTCCTGAAACCATAATAAAAGCACTAGAACATGCTAAATGCGAAGTAAAGGAAAAAAGAAATGAATTTAGCTCAGAAGATTTATTTTTCTTTAAACTTACAGGAAGCAGTGAAGCAAAACAAAGAAGAGAAGCTCTAGGAAAAGAGCTTGGAATAGGATATTGCAATTCTGCACAATTTATAACTAGGCTAAATAATTACGGCATTAAAAAGGATGAATTTATTAGAGCACTAAATAAGGTTAATAAGGAGATAGGTAATGGAGAGAGTCACAACTAAAGATGTTGTAAAAAAATATAATTTTAAGTTTAATAAAAACTTAGGACAAAACTTTTTGATAGATGATACTGTGCTAGAAGATATAGTAGAAGGTGCAGAAGTATCTAAAGATGATTTCATAATAGAAATAGGGCCAGGGGTAGGAACATTAACTAGGGAGTTATTAAAGAAGTCTAAAAAAGTGTGCTCTATAGAATTAGATTCAGACTTGATTCCTATTTTAGAGGAAGAGCTTAAAGAATTTGATAATTTTCAGCTTATACATAAGGACGCATTAAAAATTAACTTCGATGAAATAATCGGAGAAGAAAAAAGCGTTAAAGTAGTAGCAAACCTACCATATTATGTAACAACTCCTATTATAGCAAGGCTTTTAAAAGAAAATTATAAGTTTCATTCACTTACAATAATGATTCAAAAGGAAGTTGCTGAGAGAATTGATGCAGAACCAGGTGGAAAAGATTACGGCTCACTATCTGTTTTAGTTCAATATTATTGCGATACAAAGATTATAAGAAAGGTTTCTCCTAAATCTTTTATACCTCAGCCTAAGGTTGATTCCATAGTTATAAGATTAGATAGACTAAATAAACCAAGAGTAGATGTTAAAGATGAGGAATTATTTTTTAAAGTAGCAAGACAGTCTTTTAATATGAGAAGAAAGACACTTAGAAATGCAGTAAAGAGTTTGGGTATAATTGATTCCGATAAAATAGAAGAAGCTTTTCAATTAGCCAATATAGATCCTCAGAGAAGAGGAGAGACGCTATCCATTGAAGAATTTGCAACTTTAGCTGATAGTATATATAAAATAAAAGAAGTTTAGCAGGTTATTTTTATTAACCTGCTAAACTTCTTTTTATTTGTTTTAAAGTTTTTGTTCATTTTTTGAAAATATAACATATATATTATAATAATGAATAAATTCAACAAATAAATTGAATAAGTTGTATGGGGGGAAAATCGGTGGCATCTAAAAGAAATTATAGTAGATACTTCATTATATTACAGGAAGATGAAAAAGGCTATTCAACAGATAATAATAAGTTTCCTACTGGATATGCAAAAGTTGAAAGAAAAAATGACAAGTGTAAGATATCATATTATGTTCAAAATCTAAAGAAAAGCAAAGATCCTTATTACATGATGCTTATCTGTGATAGAAAAACCGATAAAAGATTAGTAAAATTAGGTCCTATTAACATAGACGATTATGGAAGAGCAGAAGTTTCTTATGAATATAGTGTTGAAAATGTGGCAAATAGCAGTATACCAATGGAAAATATAAAGGGTGCATCTATAGTAAGATTAGATGGTTCCACTGTATATGGAATATTAACTGGATTTGTAAGTGGAACTAAGCTAAATGATTGGAAAAGCTATGCAGTAATTGAGAATAAAGAAAGGATTGAAGATAGTAAGGAAGATCAGACTATAGAAAATGAACAATCAGCCCCTGTACAAGAAGAGAAAGCAGAAGAAAATAAGAAAGAAAAAGTTAATCAGGAAGAAATTATAGTTAAAAGAGAAGAGAGTGAAAAGAAAGAGGAAAATAATATATTTGACGAATATGAAAAGAACATAGAAAATTCCAAGAACATAAACATTAAAGAGAATAGAAATAGTAATAATGAAGAAGTGCTTGAAGAAAATAAAAATGATGATAAAGCAAAAATCATTGAAGAAAGTAAAGTAACTTCCGTTGAAGAAAATAAAGACGAGAATGAAAATATAGAATTTAAACAAGAAGTAGAAGCAAATAGTAATTTAAATGATTCAAAAGAGAGCAGAAATGTGGAAGAAGAGCATAAAGATAGTTTAGAGGAAGATAATTTAGAAGAAAATAGAGATTATGAAAAAGAAGCAGAAAGTATTAAAGAAAATACAAAAGAACTTGAAAAATCGGAAGACGTAAAATCAGAGAGAAGACATGATCACAAAAAAGATAAGGAAGAGGAAGAATATTGTAAGGAACATAAAGAACACAAAGAACAGTATAAATGTGAAGAAAAAGCTGATTATTCAACAGGAATTTTATCAGATTTCTTTAATGCATTAGCATATGGATTAGAGGAAGTAAAAGGTGTATGCCCAGAGGTTGGAAAATGCAAATGGCATAAAGTTAAATATAAAGATTTAAAAAATATAACACCTAATATGGATTTTAATAAATACACAATAGTATATTATCCAATGATCAGTTATTATCCTTATATACAAAAATATGGACATTATTTAATGGGATATAAATGCAATTCAACTGGAGATGTGAAATATCTAGTATATGCAATACCAGGTACAAAGGCAGTACATGACCAGCCGTTTGGTGGTTCCACTGGTTTTGTAACATGGGTATGCAGAGATTATGGAGAAAATAGAGAAGACAGTGTTGGATATTGGTTGATGTTCTACGACTTTAAAAATTCAAGAATTGTTGTTCCAGTAAAAAGATAACAACTCAACTAACTGCTTTAGTAAAAGCAGTTAGTTGAGATATTTTTTGAACAATCTTCATATATTATACTAGGCTAAATTTAAAATATGGGGGAGTAATATGAAAATAATAATAATGAACAAAAGGAAGCTAGAAGTATTCATAACGTTAATTATATTGATGGGAATTCTATTTGCAGCAGGTGAAATGGTAAAAGGACACTTAAAAGCAGTGAGTTTCATGCAGAACAATATAAAATCCTTAAAAACTTATGAAGTATTAGATGGAAAGTTCAGCTATAAGTTACCATCTGAATGGACTACTAGTATAAAGGACTTCCCTGGGAATCAGATAATATATCATAATGAATTTATTTCTAAAGATTTAAGCATAAGCGGATTTGTTCAAGTATGGAATGAAGAAGATGACTTAAAAAATTTTTTAGATATCAGCAAAGAAGCTTCTAAAAAACAAAATAAAATTAAGAATTACAAAATTAGTGATTTTAAAATTGGGGACAAGAAAGGCTATTTAGTAAAATATATAATGAAATCAAAAGATGTTGATTTTGTAGCATATGAATATTTTATAAAATATAACAAAGGGTTTATAAGATTTTCATTTTTTATGAAGAATAAGGACTTTAAAGAAGATATTGCAACATTATATGATAGTATCTTAAAAACAGTATCTTTAGAATAAATATTAAAATTTATATAATTGATTTACATATATGAAAGTATTATAATTTTTAATATAAAAGTGAAAAGAAGCCTAGTGCTTCTTTTGTTATTTTATATTATCTATTGGTTAGTTTTTCATAAAATAACTTTTTATTATGGTATGATGTACAGAGGAAGAAAAGGTGAGATATTATTTTTTATGTATGTTATAATTTAAAGTAATAAAACCTAGGAGGTAAACTTGTGTTTAAAAGGATACAGCTGATATTCATTATTTTTATAATTACTTTAAGCAGCACTCTTACAGGATGTACAACTTTAGATGATGCTAAATTAAGGTTTGGAATGAAAAATAAAGATTTTGAATACATAAATGAAGGTAGAATAAATAAAGTAGTAATACAAAATAGAAGAGATAAAGGATTTACTTTTATAGTTACGGATAAAAATGCAATAAAAGATCTTTATGATATAATGTCCGGTGCAAAGGAAGTTAAAAATAAAATAACCTTAGAACCTGATTATACACTAGAGTTTCATGAAGGTATAAATAATGTACATAAGTTCAACTATGTAGCAGGACTAGACAAAAAAGATGCTGGTAATTTATACAGTGATGACAAAATATATATAGTATCTAAAAGATTAGACGACGATATTATTAAAAACTTTTGGAATATAAGAACACCTAAAGAATTTAAAAATGTATATTATGGTTCAATGCTTAAGGCTGTAGAAGACTATAGAAAAAGCATAGGTAGTGAGAAAAAAATTGGTATAGACATTGATGATGAAGAAGTGGCAAAATTTATTCTTACAATGGACTTAGAAGATTTCAAAGAAAATTTAAGTAGTAATACGGAATTGGTTAAAAACTATGATAGAAATAAATATGATGTGACTATGGATATAGAAACTCAAGGTTATAAAACTGATATTTACAAATGTATTATTACATTCTATGACAAAGCCGCTAAAAAAGAAACAAAATATTATTTTGTAAATAAGTATCAAATTAATTCATGGAAATTTAGCTTCACAAAGGATAAGGAACCAGAAAATTTTTAAATCTGTAGAACTTTCTACAGATTCTATTTATTAAAATAATTTAGTGCTATAATGTTAATATTAACTATAAAATGATTTTTGCATAGGAGGAATGTACATGAGTAATTGTGATAGTTGTCCAAGTAAAGGAACATGCAATTCTGAAGAAGGATGTTCAAAGATGATTCCTAAGTATGGCAACATTAAGAATATAATTGGAGTTATAAGTGGTAAAGGTGGAGTTGGAAAATCAACAGTTACAGGAATACTTGCAGCTGAACTTTCAAAAAAGGGATTTAAAGTTGGAGTATTAGATGCAGATATAACTGGGCCATCTATGCCAAGAATTTTAGGAATAAGCGAAAAAAGAGCTCAAATGATTCAAATTGAAGGCAGTGAAAATGAGCCAAGGTTTGTACCTGTAGAAACTGCCAGCGGCATTAAGGTTATTTCACTGAACTTATTAATAGAGAATGAGGATCAGCCAGTTATATGGAGAGGACCGTTAGTTACAGGAGTTCTAAACCAAATGTATGGTGATACAATATGGGGAGAGCTTGATTATTTGCTTATAGATATGCCTCCAGGAACAGGAGATATAGCTTTAACAATTATGCAAACTATGCCTTTAACGGGAATGGTTGTAGTATCAACTCCTCAAGACATGGTATCTATGATAGTTAAAAAAGTTGTAGTTATGATAGAAAAAATGGATATAGAATTACTAGGAGTAGTAGAAAATATGTCCTACATTAAATGTGGAAGCTGTGGAGAAAAGATTAGAGTATTTAGTAAAAAGCCTGCTGAAGAACATGCTGAATACCTAGGAGCACCACTTCTTGCAGAGATGCCAATAAATCTTGATATGGTTGAAAGTTTAGAAAAAGGACAGATGGAAGATTTCATAAAGAATTCAGAAGAATACGATGAATTTTTCAATAATTTTATGAAAAAGTTAGGTAATAAGTAGAAATAAATAGGTAGTTTACTCTTAAAGAGAGTAAACTACCTATTATTTTAATCTATTAAAATAATGCTGCTAACATTATTATATAATTAGATGTAAAATCTCTAAATAAAAAAATCATTCATTCTATTGTTGGTCATTGATCCTGTAGGAGAATTTAAATTAATATCTACAGTATCTCCTATATTTGCATAAGGAGGAATTTGGGATAAGTTTACATTTGTGATAGACCCTCCCTTAAATGCTACTAAAGCTTCTATTTTATTCATTTCTAAAATTTTTCCTAACATATACACATTTTCCCTTTCTTAATTTATTTACTATATAGTCTTGGTAATTTTAGCTCTATTATTCGTATAGAAAATAAATTAAATACTGCAAAAATATTAAATATAGAATTAACATCTTAATCTATAGGGAATATTATAAAAGACAATCATTTTAAAATAGTAAATGAAGAGGGGTTGTTGATTTTTTATGAGCAACTATGAAATATTATTAAGGATTGGAGTTGCTATTTTAATAGGCGGGATTTTAGGTTATGAAAGAGAATTTAAAAATAGGCCAGCAGGCTTTAGAACTCACATTTTAGTTTGCGTTGGAGCAGCAGTTGTATCTATGATACAGGTAAAAATTATTGATGACACATCAAAGATGATAATAAGTAATCCAGAATTAGCTGATGCATTAAAAGGAGATATGGGAAGACTTGGAGCCCAGGTAATATCGGGTATAGGATTTTTAGGAGTAGGAACTATTATTCATGATAAAGGATCTGTAAAAGGATTGACTACAGCGGCAAGCATCTGGATAACGGCATGTATTGGACTTGCCATTGGTATGGGATATTATTTTTTAAGCTTTGCTTCAGCTATAGGAGTTCTAATAGTGGTGGTTTGTATGAAGAGATTTGAAGCAGACTTTTTTGAGAAGATAAATACTGTAACTATAGAAATCGAATATTACAATAAAATGGATTTAAATGAGGAAATAGTTAGATATTTTAAATCAAAAAATATTAAGGTAAAGGATTTAGTGTTTTCTATAGGAAGAGAAGAGGTAAATACTCCATTTAAAAAGTGTTATTATATTATCTTAGTATCCAGACATACAAACTTATCTAAGATAGAAGAGGATTTAAATAAATTTGAGCAAGTAATAAAAGCTAATATAATTTAAAATATAATAATATATTTATAAGAGTTTATCCACATACTAATTTTAACCCGGAATTAGTAACTTAATAATTTGCTTTTGTTGTATAGAGCTGAAATTTTATGATACTAAAATTATATAGGATAAGTTTATAGGGTTAGTTAGGTGGTGTAACAAATGAAAAAAGTATCCGCTATATGTATAAGTATTTTTATAATATTAACTACTTGCTCACCTACAGTCTTTGCCAGTACAGAAGGTGAAAATGATAAATTATATAAAGATTTTGTAATTGCATTAGTATCACCATATGTTATGCAAGCTGTAAAGCAATATTATGGAGCGCCAAAACAATTTGATCTTTATAATGCTAAAATTTTAAGCTTAGAAAGAGCAGAAGAGGAGTCTTTTTATTTCAAAATTACAGTGCAAATAAAGACTTTTGAAAGTAATCATAAGCCACCTTACGGAATAGAAACAGTAACTCTTATAAATACAAACAAAGGAATAAAAATATTAGAATTTAAGCATTCAGAAGATTCAATTCCGGATTCACTATAAAAATTCAATGAATGAATTTTGTTATGAAAAAAAGTAACTTATAAAAATAATTAGTTTTCTACTATTTTTATAAGTTACTTTAATTTATTTTAAATTCATATTACTTATGAATGCAATTACTTTCTTATTCTGCTTTCAAAATCCTTTTGTATTGCATGTAATCTTCTTGTACCATCTTCACGTTTTTGTCTTGCTTCATTTTCTATTTGTTTTGTTTCTTCAATACCTTGAACAATGGTTTGCCAAGTTTTTTCTAGAGTTTCAATTTGTATTGAACTTCCTGATGCAAGCTGAGCTGTTAATTTAGATTGAAGAGCAGTATTTTGTGCATTTCTAAGTAATAACTCATTTGTTTTTTCATCTAAAGCTGCCATAGCCTTAGCTTGAACTGCCTGCCTTTTTAATGTTATAGCTTGAGTTAAACATTGTTTAAATATAGGAATAGTTACAATAAATGCTGAGTTTATTTTTCTAACTAAATTGTAGTTTCCCTTTTGTATTAATTTTATTTGAGGCATTGTTTGAAGAGCTACATTCTTAGCTAATTCTAGATCATAAACTCTTTGTTCAAGCATTTCTAGCACTTGCATAGCGTTAGATAGATTTATTTGATCTATCTGTTCTGTAGAAGTTGCAGCTTTATTTTGAAGCTGTGGAAGTATATTAGTTTTAAAGTTTTCAATTACCATGTTACCAGCACAGATATGTTTTTCTAGTAATTCATAATAATCCATATTTTTATGGAACATTTCTTCTAGATTATTATTTGAAACATTTATTTCTGATTCATATTTTTTTAGTTGAACGTAAACCTTATCTATTTCACCACCCATAGTGTGATACTTTTGGAATAGAGCTTCTATAGAATCTTTAGCTTTCTTCATAAATTTAGAAAAGAATCCCTGTTTCTTTTCTTCAAAATCCTTTACGTCAAATTTGTCCATTATTTTATTAAGTTGTGTTAATAATACTCCTGAATCTTCAACGAAGGTTGTTTCTATTGTGTGTAGTATTTGATCTGCAAAGCTTGATATTTCTGTTGCTGTATCCTGACCAAAAGTCATAACTGAATCAACATTAGATACGTCAAGTTGTTTTGCAAGTGCAACAACTTCTGGGGAGTTTTTAATTTTTAGTGCTATTTCATTAGTTTCTTTTTCTAAATTAACACCCTCGTACTGCAACTCATTCATTGAGTTTGTATTGTTTAACATAAAAGTTCCTCCTCTTATTTAAAAAGATTAGACCAGAATGAACCGGGCTTTTCTTTGTTTTTACGAATAGAATTTAAATTTGGTATTTGAAGATCAAACTTAACATCTTCTAATTTGTGTGTATCATAGTAGTTTTCTTGAATTCTTTGCTCAATATTGTTATAGCTTGTTGGTGTAAATATAGCTATGTCGAATCCCATTAGGTTTAAAAAGGCTAAAATGATAGAATCTTCTTCGCTGAATATATCCTTAGTACTATCATAGATTAGAAGCTTAGGTATTTTAAATGGGTAATCAAATTTTTGAATTAGCTCTAATACGTTTGCATCTAAAGATAATATAGTCATAAGTATTTTAAGTCTAAATTCAGTATTCATAGAATTTTTAAATATAGGAAATCTTAGCAATTGATTTATCTTATCTATTATACCATTTTGAAGAGGCGTTTTTAAATAAGAAAACTTATAAAGTCTATGATTAAGTACATTTTCTTTATCAACTATACCATCTTTAAAACAGTACTCTAGGCTATACAAATCATATCTTGAGTAATTATCATTAATATAAGGTACTTTTGATATAAATAACAGATTATCTAGCTCTTTAAGTTCTTTAAATTCATTCCAGTAAGTATTCAAGTCACTGTGAACTCCACTTATTTTAGCAAAAATATTAGGAATATAGACAGTGCCAGCTTCTATTTTGAAGCCAGGGCGCATTCTGGCTTCTTCTTTCCATAATATCTTTAACTCATCGTAAGTTGTTTTAAGGGTAACTGGATGAGTTTTGTAGCCTTCAAATTGCCAAGATCTATATAGTCCATCATCTTCATTGTAAAGCACATTGCCTATTTCCATGGAAGCTTTAAAAGCAGCAGTTTCCTGTCTTATTATAATCTCTTCCTCAGGGAAGTCTTTTAAATCACTTGTTTCAGATAATATAATAACCCTTGAGAAATTTTCTTCACTATCAATTTCTGTAAATAGAGTATCCTCTTTAGAGTTTACATATAGAATGTCACATCCCATTAAAGAAAGGAAAATTAAAAAATATGCTTCATGCTTTTTTATATCTCCGTAATAGAGAACTTTTGGATTAAATATCTCGCCAGTGGAGTTTTTTAGATAATCAAACTTTTTAAATAAATTTGGCATATATTTATATATCCATATAAGTAGCTTTAAGACAAAGTTTTTAATCTTAGCATTATTTATTCCTGGTTCTTTAGTTAAGTACAGATTTAAAACTGTGCTAAAGTTCTTTATTATAGAGGAGTTTATTATTTCTTCTCTTAAATCATGGAAGGCTTTACATTCCACTAACATCTGCATTAGAAGGTCTCTATTTGAGGGGACAGTCCTCCAAATGTTAGAAGTTTTACTCACAAGTTCTGTATTAGTTTCTACTGGAAGATCACTTGTAAATTTTAAATATGATGAACCATATCTTTGTAACTGCTGATTAAGTTTATAGAGATCGTTATAGTATTCATCATGAGAATTTTTAATACCTATATATCTATAAAAGTAAATAGGAACTAAAGGCATAGGTTTCCCAATAAAGCCGCTTCGTTTATTTAAAGGAGCTACAAAATCTTTAAAAATATCTGTAGAAGTCTTACATATAGCACTTATAGAATTTTTATATTTATCTATATTAAAAGGCGTTATTGGTGGATTGTTTGTTGCATGGCTAATACCATTTGTTGTATTACTAATACCCGAATCAGGTGCTGCTTTTAGATTGCGTGGTAAACTATTAAAATCTAAACTTGATTTTTTAGGCATAACAAGTATTTTAGAGTGATGAGCTTCCTTATCTATTAAGCTGAATTCACCATCATCAGGTGAATTTATGTATAAAACATCACAACCAATTCTGGATAAGAAAATTAAAAAATATACTTCATGCTTTTTTATATCTCCGAAATAAATTACTTTTGGATTTATAATAGTTTCATTGCTGCTATCTTTAATATTAAAGTTTTTTACTAAGTTTGGAACAAATTCATTTATCCAATAGAGCAGCTTTAGGGTAAAGTTTTTAATTTTAGTTAGATTTACATTTGGTTCTTTTTTTAAATATAAATTTAACGTATAGCTAAAACTTTCCTCAATAGAGGAGTTAAGTAAGGAATGATTGACTTCAGGTAAAGATCCATTACCCTTAAATAGAGTAATTAAAGCTTCTACCTTGGTATTATTAAATGGTTCTAGATTACTTCTATTCCATACAAACTGGATTTTATCTACTAGCATAGGATTATTTTTAAATGGAATTTCAGATATAAATTTTAAATAAAGATCCTTAAAATCAGATAGCTCTTTATCTAAACTATTTAGCTTTTTATAGTAACTAGGGATATCGTTTTCTATACCTATAAGTCTATAAATATAAACTGGTACAATAGGGCTAGTTCCATTTATAAATCCAATTCTTTTATTTAGTGGTGTTTTTATATCACTAAATATGTCATTTGAATTTTTAAGAGAAGAATTTATAAATTTCCTTATATTAATCATTTATAATCATGCCTACTTTCAAATAAAGTGAACTTTAATATAGATAGATTAAAATTAATCTATATTTATAAAAGCACAGTCTGAATTTTCACTGACCATAACAATATTATACAGAATAAAGATGATAACTATCAACAGAATAAACTTCTTTAAATATTATAGTTTAATTTATAATGAAACATTTTACTGTTTTTTTACCTCTAATATTATATAAAATATTTAGGAGGTATAATTAATGAAGAAAATTGTTTCGCTTTTATTTACTTTAACCTTGTTATTAAGTATTTTTACAGTAACTGCTTTTGCTAAAGATAAAAAGGAATACTCTAAAGTTCCTACTAGCGGCACTCCAGCAAAATCAGTAAATGCTTCTGAAAAATCAAAAGATATGAATGATGTAGACTTTGAAATAGAGTCAGTAGTAGGAGCAGGAAGCATTATTAATTGGTATTGTGCTATTGCAGAGATATCCAGTGGACAGGTACTTGTTACTGGACTAACACAAGCTAACAGTTTAGTGGATGAAATAGGATATAGTCTTGTATTAGAAAGATGGTATGGATATGATTGGGTAAGTGTTAGTTCTTATTCAAACTATTCAAAAGATAATCTTAGAGTAACTACAAGCTATAGCAAGTATGTTGAGAAAAATGCTTACTATAGAGTTAGAGGGACACACTATGTTATAGAAAATGGGGTAAAAACTACAAAAGTTAGTGAATCTGAATATATATTTGTAGAATAAAATAATAAAATAAGCCCTACATACAGGGCTTATTTTAATTGTTTAATTATATTTATTATTTCTTCTTCATTAAGGCTACCTATAGAATCAATGTTAAACTTAAATCGATCATTAAACCAAACAGCTAAGGTAAAACTGCTATTGTCTGTTACAAGTTTTATATGTTCATTGTTTAAAGTAATATCTTTAATTATTGCATTATCATTAACATACATCTTTTCACTTAACTTAGGTGCAATTTCGCTTTGAGTTATAATTAGTATTTCGGTTTCACTTTTAGAATATATCTGTTCTATTTTTTTATGATCAGCTGGATCAATATATAACTTTACACTTTTAATATTGTAGCCCTTTGGAACATAAATAGGTTTTAATATATTGAAATTTACTTTTTTTTGAGCTTCATCTAAGGATAGATTCATTTCAATTAAATCACCTGTTTTGCCAGAATAATTTTTATTAGGAGTATTAGAAGAATTTTTTTGGATATCACTATTAGAAAAACTTACGCTTTTTGTATCATTTTTAAATTCTATATAGGATTTTACTAGATTAAATTTAAAAGCTCTCACTTGTGGAACCTCAGAAAGCAATGTAGCAGAGAATAAAACCACTAACAATACAGCTGTAAACCCTAAAGTTTTTCTTAAAATGAAAGTTTTATTTCTAGTTTTTTCTGTAGATTTTTCATTTACAGAAACCTCAAATCTATTAAGTATTTTATCAAGCTTGGGTATTTCAATATTATCAATGTCACTTATATTTTCTTTATTAGTTTCATAGGCATATTCTATAAGTTCATCTAATTTATCTTTTCGCATTATTTCATCTTCCTTTCCAAATTACTGTGAAGCTCAGTATTTTTAAAATAAGAATTCATAAGATATTTAAATAAGTATTTTTTGGCTCTCATATGTTTAACTCTTACAGTATTATGGTTAATATTTAAGGTGCAAGCTATTTCATCAAATGACATTCCTAGATAGTATCTTAAGTGAATAATGTCCCGTTGATCTGATTTTAATGAGTTAATTCCATTAACCATAACATCTGTAAGTTCCTTGGTGATTATTGTATCTTCTGGGAGAGTATATTCATCATCATCTAACAATTCTAATATAGGAGCTTCAGATGGAATTTCTCTCTTGTATTTTTTTATTACCTCTAGAGCTTTTCTCCTTGCAATTGTAAATATCCAAGGTTTAAATTTGTCTATATCCTTTAGAGAATGAAAGTTCTCATAGGCTTGTATTAAAGTTTCTTGCAGTATATCTTCAGATAAGTTTTTGTTTTTGACAATCAAGAATATAAATTTATATAAGTCCTTATATATAAGAGGGATTAACTCTTTAAATTGTTTCAGTTTTTCTTGTTCATTTTTTTTGTTGGATTTTGATTTAAACATCTTATATCTCCTTATTATGTGTTAATTTAATACAGTATTTGATATTATTATAATAAATATAAATACTATTAAATAATATCGACTATTCTAAAGATAAGTTAAACAGTTATGTTAAAAAATGTTATCGACTAAATGTTTTAGTTAAAGAGTAAGATATCTAAATGATTAGTGAATGAGAAATGGTATCTTTGACAATTTAAACAAGAAAATAAAAGAAATTTTGCAGATTTTTTCTTTGATGGATTTCTTATTGATTGGTATGTTCAATCAAGCATAAAGAAAGCTTTAAATAATGCTGAAAATTTGATGAGTAATGTTGAAGATATAGTTAACAGATTGAATAAAGAAAAAGGAATATTAGAAGAGAAGATTAATGCAATTAAAATAAAATTGTTGAGAATTTATAATAAAGAAGTTTTAGGGAGATAGTTAAATCTATTTCCCTAAAAGCATTTTGACTCCAACAATAATTATAAATAATCCAAAAGCTTTTTTCATTATCTCTATTGATAGTATATTTGCTATTTGAGCTCCAAATTTTGCTCCAATAAGCATGGCAAGACAAATGATTATTCCAGCTTTTATATCTACATTACCTTTTTTATAATACTGAAGAAATGCTAAAATTCCAACGGGAGGAAGCATAGCTACAATAGATGTTCCTTGAGCTCTTAATTGGGGAAAGTGCTTAAAGAATACTAGAGCAGGTATTATAATAATTGCGCCTCCTATTCCAAATAATCCGCTTAAAGTTCCTGCTATAAGTCCAATAATTATAAAGCTTAGAGCATTTAACATAGTTGCAACTCCTTTAAATATTGATTTAGTAGATTTTTTATATTTATATACAAATTTTTAATATAACATTTTAGTAAGGTATTATACTTTATCTATTTACATAATTATACTATCCAGCAAATCCTCTGTAAAGAATATGAAACTTTTTCTAGATTAAGGGATATTTTGCTTGAGCAAAACTTTTTCTGTGATATACTAGCATTAATTAGCTTAATGAATTTTTACAAAGGGGATGAGTTGATGTTTAATTTTAGAGTTCATCAAGAGCTGACATGCGCAGCAGAAGGAGAGGGACATTTTTTTGCTAGAGTAGGCGCAATGGTAGCATATCAGGGCAATTTTACTGCAGAGAAAGTACTATTAGATCCTAATCAAAATAGAAGTATTTTAAATTCAGTTATGAATTTAGCAGCAAGAAAATTAACTGGTGAAAATATACCTATAATGAAGGTTAATGGAAAAGGTACATATTATATGGCTCACGGAGCTGAACATATTAGCGTAATAAAGCTTCAGCAGGGACAAAGCATAGGAGTTGAGGGAGAAAACCTTCTTGCTTTCACCGAAGATTGTAAGTATGGAGTTAGGTTTATAGGCAGTGGTGTAATATCTCAGAAGGGTATGTTTACATCTAACCTTACTGGAATGGGACCTAATGCTCAAGTTGCAATAACTACTAATGGAAACCCAATAATACTTGAAACACCTTGTGTAGTTGACCCAGATGCAGTTATATGTTGGACAGGCCCTGATCCAAGTTTTAGAACAGATGTAAGTTGGAAGACATTTATAGGACAAACCTCAGGAGAATCTTACTTCCTTGAATTTAATAGTTATGGAGATATTGTTATAGTTCAACCAGCGGAAAGAGGCGGTGGAGTACATATAGGAATAGACTAGCATAGCTATGGGATAAAGGAGGGGAGATTTTAGTATGAGTTTAAACATTAATAATGAAAGTACAAATATTCGAAGAACCCAGCAAAGAAAATACGGAAGCTTATTAATAGACACTACTGTAAGAGAGGCTAAGGGAATTATAGACTTAACTATGCCTATAAATAAAATACAAAATAATCAAGGACTGTCCCCGGCAAATGGAGTATCAAAAGCTACAAGAACAGATAAAACTGTAGAACCGTCCCCAAGTATTCCTGGTAGTTCTCAAGCAGTATCCCAATCGAATGCTGTAATTAAGCCGAGTAAGGATGCTAGTATAAAAAATAGTATAAATACAAACCTTACGACTAAGCTTATGAGGGGACAGAAGGTAAGTGTAAATTCAAAAACACAAAATCTATCAAAACTTTTAATAGCTTTAGACTGGGATATAAAAAATATAGTAAATACAGAGTTTGAACTGGATACATCATTGTTTTTAGTAGATAAAAATGAGAATACTTCAGAAGAAAACTTTGTGTTTTATGGAAACCCTAGAAGTAAAGATGGAGGAGTTATAATTGATAAAGACCATAACTCAGGTTTAAAGAGGGCATATGATCAGGTTATACAACTAGATTTAAATTTAATTCCATCTAGTATAGAAAAATTAGCTGTAACTGTTACAGTGTATGAAGGAGATAAAAGGAGACAAAATTTTGGGCAAGTTACTAATGCATACTTTAGAGTTTTGGATGCCCAAAGCAGAATCGAACTTTTTAAATATAATTTTAATGAAGGTTTAAAATTTGAAACTGCCATAGTAGTTGCGGAGATTTATAGATATAAAGATGAATGGAAGATAAATCCCATAGGAAATGGATTTATAGGTGGCCTTAAAGCCTTATGCGATAACTATGGTATTGAAGCTGAATAAATTTTTTAAACTTAAAAAGCTTGTATGGATTAAAATTTCAACTTGATTTTAATCCATTTTTGGTTAAATAAGGAAGTAGCCGCTGTTTTTAATTTATGAGAACTGATATATAATATTATATATCACATATTTACTAATAAAATACAATAAAATAAAATAAGACGAAGGAGGAAAATGTATGAGATTGACTATTAAAACTCGTCTGTTTACTTGGTTTTTAGTGGTTTCAGTAATACCTCTGCTTTTAATTGGGGGCATAAGTTACTACTTTATTTCAAGTGAAATATCAAGACAAACAGAAGAAAAAGTTACAAGTGTTAATAACGGGATTAAAAATATGGTAGATACTCAGCAAAAGGTTTTATCCCTATGGTTGGATAGTGCAGCTGCATCTTTTTCTTACAAGCTTTCATCTCTTGGAGAAAGTAACTTTGATTACGGAAAGATGGTTGACTTAGCAGGGCATCGTATGCCTACATGGTACATAGGTAAGCAAGTAATAACAAATGATCATACTTTAGTTGATGAATTGATAGGTGAGGAAAATCTTCAAGCAACCATATTCATGCTTCATAAAAATGAATTTGTAAGAGTAAGTACAAATGTAAGAAAAAACGATGGTTCAAGAATAGTAGGTACCTTGATTAATTCAGGACCAGTTTACAATAAGATAATAAATGGACAGCAGTTCCACGGTAGAGCAAACGTTGAAGGAATATGGCAGGCAACTATATATAAGCCTATATTGGACAAGGAAGGCAAGCTAATTGGAGCCTTTGTTCTTGGAAGAAGAGAAAAAGAATACGAGATGATTGATGCTATAAAGAAAATTTCTATTGGTGAAAGCGGTTATGTTTTTATTACAGATTCTAATGGAAATGCTATTATTCACCCTTATATGAATGGTCAGAATATTATGGATTATCCCTGGGTAAAAGAAATTATTAAAAATAAAGAAGGAAAGATAAGATATGATTTTAATGGGCAGAAAAAGATAGCTTATTATACATATTATGAACCGTGGGACTGGTATATAATAACTGGTGGCAATGAGCATGAACTGTTTAGTACTAGAGATAAGCTTTATAAAATTATTCTCTTTGCTTTATTAACTGTTATAGGAGTAGCTCTTTTCATAGCCTATGTATTATCGAGATCTTTTTCTAAACCGATAATGGAACTTATGGGGGTCATGAAAGAAACACAGGATGGAGATTTATCTGGAAAACTAAATTATGTGTATAATGATGAATTTGGAGTCCTTAATAATACTTTCAATAATATGTTGAGTAATATTTCTATTCTAGTTGGGAGAATACTTTTTAACTCAGATAATTTAAAGGAAGCATCTAAAAGACTTAAGTTAGATATTACTCAGTCTGCAGATGCATTAAAAGGAATTGAAAATGGAGTTGAAAGTTTAAGTAATTATAAGCAGTTAACTTTGGTTGAAGATTCTAATAAGGTGAGCAGCATAAATATAAGAGAATATTATATTGAATGTATGCTTCAATGGATTAATGAATTAAGGCTTGAAATTGAGAACATTATAATAAATCAACAATATGAAGAGCTTGAAAACCTAAAACTTCAGCTTAGTGAAGTTGAAAATGTTGTGTTAAACTGTGGACAAGAAGATGACACTGATTCTGAAGAAGAGTTAGTAAATCAGTCAATTTCATATGAAGATAGGATTGATAACTTAAAAGTTGAAGTTGAAAAGTTAAAGTTATTGCTAAATAATATATCATCTTCTGGAGATATTCTTGATGATATTGCTTTAGAATTGGACAATCAGGTTAACATATTTAAAATTGATGATGTGAAGAAGTCACAGTAAAACTATGTCAATTATGATTTATCAAGGTGGTGTTTATATTGAAGCTAAAAGAAATTATGAATACTTCTTTTGAAGTATGCCCCCCTGAAGACACATTTGATATAGTTGCTGAAAAGATAAGTTTAAATAATAGGTCTTTTGTAATAGCTACTGACAGTAACGGAAAATATAAAGGTATTATAAAAGCATCAACTGTATTGCAGAATTTACTCGCTAATAAAAAAGTAAGCTTAGATAAATTAATAATACCTATAAAAGCCGTTCTAGAAAATGAAGATATATATCATCTAAAAAACGCTAAAATCAATCTAAGTATAGTGCCTGTAATTGATAGAAATAATAATGCAGTAGGATATATAAATTTAAAAAGCATAATAAGCAATATAGATAGTGAGAATTTAGAAAAGATACCATATATGCAAAATAGCAAAACAAGTCTTAAGTATATTACAAAGTATACTATTGATAATTATATAGGGGAAAGCAAACCGATTCTTCTTCTGAAGAAAAGAATATTAGCGGCTGCAAAAACAACTGCTACAGTTTTAATTATGGGTGAGACAGGAACTGGTAAGGAGCTTGTAGCTCACGCAATAACTAGTTTAAGCAGTAGGCGTCATCAGCCATTTATAAGGATAAACTGTGCTGCAATTCCAGAAAACCTACTTGAATCAGAATTATTTGGTTATGAAGAAGGTGCATTCACTGGTGCATTAAAAGGAGGAAGTAAAGGTAAGTTTCTTCAAGCTAATAGGGGGACAATTTTTCTTGATGAGATAGGTGATATGCCACTTTTCCTTCAAGCTAAAATCCTAAGAGTTCTTCAAGAAAGGGAAATTGAAAGGATTGGAGCCTCTTATCCCATACCTATAGATGTTAGAATAGTTGCAGCAACTCATGCTAATTTAATAGAGCTTGTAAAAGAAAATAAGTTTAGAAAAGATTTATTCTATAGATTAAATGTTATTCCGATAAATGTGCCGCCTCTTCGCCATCATAAAGAAGATATACATCTTCTGGTAGACTATTTTATTAATAAAATTTCAGATGAAATGGGAATTGAAAAGCCTATAGTGGATATATCATTCATAAAATCTCTTATGGCCTATGAATGGTCTGGAAACATTAGAGAACTATTGAATGTACTACAAATGGCGGTAAGCTTTTCAGATGGAATTTTAACAGATAAGGTAATGAAGGAGTATTTATCTATGAATGGTGTTGACATTGAGGATAGCAACGCAGATAACGACTTGAAGTCATTAACAGATGAAGTTGAAAAAAATAAAATAATAAAGGCTATGGAAAGCTTGGGAGGCAATAAAATAAAAGTAGCTAAATCGTTAGGGATATCTAGGAGTAATCTATATTATAAAATGAAAAAATATAATATTTAAATTAAAGTATCTAGAATTATTGATTATTTAAATAATCAATAATTCTAGATATTTTTTATATAAAATTTAATTTTGAAATCCAAAAATTAACACACTCTTTCAAAAATTAGAACAGTTTTTATTAATTACCTAAAAGGGAAATTTTATTTAAATTACTGATAATACTAAATTCTAAGATTTATTAGAAAGTTGGCACGTAAAGTGCATATTAGTTAATCAGAATGAAAACCAATGAAAATAATTACACAAAAACTAGTTTATCAAAAGTTAGTGGATTTTAAAGGGGGGGAGTCTAGCTGATTTAAAAAGGATTTACATTAAGCATAAATATACAAATATTTTTGGAGGTGTATGTAATAATGGTTTCTATTCAAACAGCACAAGAAGCAATAAAGAATATTAAAGATGGAATGTCTATAATGGTGGGAGGATTTTTAGGAGTTGGTTCTCCTCTTAATATGTTGGAGGAACTAGCAAGTTCGGGAGTTGAAAACTTAACACTTATACAACCTGTAGCATCATATCCAGGTGGAAATCATGATGTAGGAAAGCTTACAGCAAATAGACAAGTTAAAAAGTTTATAGGAGCACACATAGGAACTGATCCTGAAATTGGAAAGCAATATAATGAAGGAACACTAGAAGTTGAATTTAATCCTATGGGAACTTTAGCTGAAAGAATTAGAGCGGGCGGAGCTGGACTTGGAGCTATTGTTACTCCTACTGGATTAGGTACTGAAATTGAAGAGGGAAGAGAAAAAATAGTAATAGACGGAAAAGAATATTTACTTTATCCACCATTAAAAGCTGATGTAGCTTTAATAAAAGGATTTAGAGCTGATAAAGCTGGAAACATTGAGTATAGAGGTACATCAAAGGGAATAAATCCTATCATGGCAACTGCTGCAAATATAGTTATAGCAGAAGTAGATGAAATAGTTGAGATTGGTGAAATACCATACGACAATGTTGGAACACCTGGCATCTTTGTAGATATAGTTGTTCAAGGTAATACACTTGAAGAAAGACAACAGTATTTTGAAGAATTGTGGATAAAAGCTAAAAAAATAGTATAGAAAAATTATTATAGGAGGGACGGAAAATGGATAGTAGAGAAATAATAGCACGTAGAATTGCTAAAGAATTTAAATCAGGAATGGTGGTAAACCTTGGTTTTGGTATGCCTACACAATCAGCAAATTATCTTCCAAAAGGTATGGAAGTAATTTTGCAATCGGAAAACGGAGCTTTGAGTTTTGGTCCTAGTCCTAAGAGGGGAGAATCAGATCCGGATTTAGGAAATGCAGGAGCAGAGCCAATTACAATGTTACCAGGTTCATCTACTTTTGACTTAGCTACATCTTTTGCAATTATAAGAGGTGGACATGTGGATATGACTGTGCTAGGTGCTCTTGAAGTTGACCAAGAAGGAAATATTGCTAACTGGAAGATACCTGGAGCTTTTGTACCTGGAATGGGTGGAGCTATGGATCTTTTAGTAGGAGCGAAAAAGGTTGTAGCATCTTTAGCACATACAGACAAGAAGGGCAATTCAAAGGTATTGAAAAAATGTACTTTACCACTTTCAGCTGCAAAAGTTGTAGATATTATTATAACTGATAAGGCTGTCATGGAAGTTACTGATGAGGGACTTGTATTAAAAGAAGTAGCTCCAGGATTATCTGTTGATGAAGTTGTAAAGTGTACTGAAGCTGATTTAATAGTTCATAATGATGTTAAGGTTATGGAAATATAGAATTTTACTTTACCAAAATATAAAACCTACAATATAAAACCTCCTTGTGAATGGCTGCCCGAAGGCTTCCATCCACAAGGAGGTTTTTGATTTCAATTTATGCTTTATGTTGATTTGTGCTAACAGATTTATTTGCAGTTTGTTTCATTAAAGGCCATTTATCAAAGAAAGTATTTAAGTACAAGAATGGCATCATGAATAAGAATTGTCCGCCAATTAATCCTAAAGTAGGATATCCAAGGCCCATGTTATTATCTCCAAATGGTAGCATTTTATATGTTTTCATCCATATTAATCCTAATATAGTTCCAAGTATTATTACAATTGCAAGTCTTATCAGTACTCTTGTTCCTGGACTCTTAACCCTATCTTCTCCAGGATAATCGAAAAATTGATGATGCCATAATAGAGCTGTAGTAATAATAGATAAAACTAATGAAGTAATTACTAAATCTACAGGTGCTCCTTTAAGAAGATCCATAGGTTCAAGAATTATTCTCAAAGCGCCTCTTATTACAAATGCCATTACTAAAGATATAATAAGACCAACAAATCCTCTAGCAGGTTGTGATTTAGCAAATAATTTATAAGGATAACCCTCTCCGCCAATGGCCTGGAAAAGGAAAAGGAATATAAAGCACTGGCACCAAGCTAATACTGATGGGAAAGATCCCATAGGTTGAGAAACTGCTGCCACTCCACCTAATTGAAATTTTAAAAAGCTAGGTACAAACATTGCTACCCATACAATTATTGCAAAAACAGTACTTGTCATCATAGCGCCAAAACCATCCCAAGGAGGATCTATTCTTCCTGCAAATGGCCATTTGCCGAATAGTGCTACATAAGAAATTTGGCAAATAAGTACAGGCACTGCATAGAAGTTTGCTGCAGCCCATCCTTCTGTGGCAAGCTTTATTTCTTCAGCGGTTTTAGGCATTAACATAACTGCTAAGTTAAATGGCTTCCACCAAACTCCAATAAGGCCAACAAGGATAATCATTCCCACTACTCCTGAGAGAAAAGCTAAAACTGCGTACCGAAATCCAGCAATAGGTTGTTTTTTTGTTTTCGAATACTTACCGTAATTTCCAAATACTAGAGTAAACCAAACCCATGAGTTGATAGACATCCAGAAGAAAGTACCTTCCGTAACATCCTTAATATATTGGCTTCCTGCAGCAGGGTCAGCTTGTGATAATCCTACACTAGCTAAATTACTGATAATAGCTTTTGCGATAAGAGCCCATATTGGCCAAGTTATGCTAGCAAAGATAAGGACAAGAATAGATGCAACTAATCCACTAACTAGAGGATTTTTAAACCTTCTTTCTACAAGGTATTCCATTATAAAATCTCCTTTCAAATTAATAATTTGTTTTTTATGTGACAGATATGAAAAGTATTTTCATATTTGTCTTAGATTTATATATAAGCAAGTACCATTCCATTATTTAAATAGTGATTTTTTAATAGTTTTTTAGAATATTTATTAAAAAGGTGTGCTAATTTTTGGAAAAGAATGTGCTAATTTTTTTAAGGCTTAATTACAAATTTTAGTACAGTGTTAATCAGAATTTATTTTAAACAACAATTTTGAAAGAGTGAAAATAATATAAAGAGGATTCTTTGCTTCAGATGGAGTTTTTTTCTCCAACTGAAGGTTATTAACAGAATTCTTAGGAGTTTTACTCCTTAGAAGTCGTTATCCTTTAGGGTAAGCCCTTATCTAGGGACGTAGCAGCCGTTATCTCCCACTTTAGAAGTGGGAGTATTACGGCTGGTAGTCATCAGATAAATAAACATAGTTACCATTTAGGTTTATATTAATGAGATAAAAATACGAACATTAAGATTTTAAAATAGGTATAAAAGTGTTAGGCTTACAACACGTGGCAAAATATATAAGAAAAAAATAATTAAATGTTCGTCAAAATTATTGACTTTGATATATCCTTCTGTTACTATGTACAAGTGTCAAAAAATGAACATAATATCTTTATAACGAAAGAAGAAGGAGAAGTTTCATGGAGAAATTTTTTGCTTTAAAAGAAAATAACACAGATGTAAAGACAGAAGTGCTAGCTGGAATAACTACATTTATGACAATGGCATATATACTTATTGTAAATCCATCTATATTATCAGCAGCTGGCATGGACCAAGGTGCAGTATTTACTGCAACTGCTTTATCAGCTATAATTGCAACAGTGGTAATGGGATTATATGCAAAACTTCCATTCGCCTTAGCACCAGGTATGGGATTAAATGCATTCTTTGCTTTTACTATTGTTAAGCAGATGGGATATAGTTTTGAATTTGCTTTAACAGCAGTTTTATTAGAAGGAATTATATTTATATTTCTTACAATTTTTAATGTACGGGAAGCCATAGTTGATTCTATACCAAATAACATAAAAAAATCTATATCAGTTGGAATAGGTCTTTTTATAGCTTTTATAGGGCTAAATAATGCAGGGATTATAATTCATCCTGAAAATAACAGTACAATTGTAGCTCTAGGAAATGTTACCTCAGGTACAGCACTACTTGCGATTATAGGAATATTAATTACTGGATTTTTACTTGCTAAAAATGTAAGAGGAGCACTATTGATAGGTATTGTAGCTACTACAATCATAGGAATTCCAATGGGAATAACTGATCTTCCAAAAGCCATAGTAAGTGCACCACCATCATTAAGTCCTGTATTCTTTAAATTCCAATGGAATAATATATTTACTGTAGATATGGCTATTGCACTATTTACATTACTTTTTATGAATATATTTGATACGGTAGGAACTCTTGTTGGAGTTGCTACAAAAGCAAAAATGTTAGATGAAAATGGAAAAGTTCCAAATATAAAAAAAGCATTACTTGCAGATGCAGTAGGTACTACAGCAGGTGCGTGTCTTGGAACTAGTACAGTAATTACATTTGTTGAGAGTGCATCTGGTGTTGCAGAAGGGGGAAGAACAGGACTTTCAGCTATATCTTCAGCGGCAATGTTTGCTATAGCTTTATTCTTTTCACCTATATTTGCAATAATACCATCAGCTGCCACTGCTCCAGCATTAGTTTTAGTAGGACTATTTATGATGGAACCAATTAAAGAAATAGAATTAGTTGATTTTACAGAAGCTATACCAGCTTTCTTTACAATAATAATGATGCCTCTTTCTTATAGCATATCTGAAGGGATAGTGTTTGGAATAGTTTCTTATGTATTCTTGAAAGCATTAACTGGAAAAGCTAAAGAGGTTACAATACCTACTTATATAATAGGAGCATTATTTATATTGAAATTTTTTATATAAGAGTTTAGCAGAAAAGTGTAGGGACAGTCCTACACTTTTCTGAATAATGATTAGGCATTATATTTATATTCTCCATTTTCAGCTACAACAAAAAAGTCAGCATAGCTTATATGGAATATATCTTTATTTATTGAGGATACATCTATCTTAGTTTTTATTAGTTGAGCTAAAACTCCACAGTAAGATATATCTCCTTGAAGTACAGCTCCATATATAATTCCATTTTTATGAATTATTTTCTTGTATACTTTGTCACTTTCTATTATACGAACTTGATATGAACTATCTGGAGCATAAGTTACACCAAGAGATACAGTTTCAAGCCCAAAAAAATTCATTGTATTTTTAAATCCGAAATTATCATCTAGTATTCTTTTATTTCCTGTCATATTGTAAGCAGCAGTAATACCTTGTTTAACAGCAAGTGGCCAAATTCCAATTCTTCCACATACATCCCCAGCAGCGTATATGTCTTTAATTGAAGTCTCACATTTATCATTTATAATTATTCCTGTTTCGAATTGTATACCTGTATTGGTTAAAAAACTAATGTTTGGCTTAACGCCAGTGGCTACTATGGTCATACTACAAGGAATTTCTAAGCCGTTGTTTAATTTTAAAGCTTTAATGAACCCGTCATCTCCAATTACAGCTTCACTGACAGAGGTTTTAGTGTATATAGTAACTCCATGTTCTTTTAAAAGTTTTTCATAGCGAGAAGATGCTCTCTTATCAAGTTGAAGTTGAAGTATTCTATCGGACATTTCTACTATGCTAACCTTTAAGCCTCTTTCTAAAAGACCTACAGCAGCATCAATTCCTACAAGACCAGCACCAATAATTACAACTGATTCAGTATTTTCCACTCTCTTATCTATTCCAATGGCATCTTCTATATTTCTTAAAGTAAATACTCCTCTAGATTCCTTTAGATTCTTAATAGGAGGTATTGAAGCTGAAGCACCAGTTGCAATTAATAATTTATCATAATTAATTGGGCAGCCATCTCCAAAAACCACTTGTTTCTTATTTGTATTTATATTTATGACAGTTTTACCTTTTAACCATTCAATATGATGTTTTTCAAAGAAAGCTTCTTCAATAAATGATGTTTCTTCGACTCTTTTCTTTTTGCCTATTATATGATGAAGCATACATCTTGAGTATACTTTGTCATCTTTAGAGACTATTAATATTTTGGCGTCTTTATCAAGAGTTCTTATTGTTATAGCAGCATTTATTCCAGCAGCACTGGCACCCAATATAACGTAACGCATTATTCATCCACCTCCATTATATAAATTGCTTCCGTTGGGCAATTTTTAACACAGCTTGGGGTTGTCTGCTCAGCACACATATCACATTTTATAACTATCTTTTTATTTACCTCATCAGGTTTTAATACTCCGTAAGGGCAGGACATAACACACATAAAACAAGAAACACATTTTTTTTCATCATAATTTACAATGCCTGTTTTAGGATCTTTTGTCATAGCCCCGCTCATACAGGTTAGAACGCATTCTGGTTCTGTACAATGACGGCATAAGATAGGGCTTGGATGATTGTTTGAATCTAGTTCTATATGATTTCTGCTTTCATTTGATATATCTTCAAGATCTAAATCATATATAGAGTTACCTTTAGAGTTATGTGTACACATACAGGCTAGAGTGCAATTAAGACAACCTATGCATAAATCTTTATCTATCATTACTCTTATCATAATAAAGCATCCCCCATAACTTAATTTAAACCTAGGGCTTTTCTTTTGTTTATAATAATTTGTTCAAGTCTATCAGCAGCTTTTATTACATCATCCTCTAAAATAAGCTGTCCTCCTGTTAAATTAACAAGGTCTTCAGTTAATATTTTAGTTACAATCTTGCTTCCTGTAATATATGGTGGCTTTGCAAGGTGAAGGGATAGTCCTAAAGCAAGTTCAAAAGCACTATCAGCTAAAGCTTGTTCTTCAAGCCATTGAGGAGAGGATAATACTAGAGGTAATTGTGGCAGGTCTACCCCCAAGTACTTAGCAAGTTCAGTGGATACTGTCTCAAGTCTTCCAATAGCAAGACATGGTCCGAAGTTTAATACAGGTGGAATTCCTAAAGTCTCACACACTGATCTTAAACTGTTTCCGGCAAGAGAAGCTGCACTAGGTGACATAAGTCCTACATTTTCAAGCCCGCCGCTAGAACATCCTGCTGTTAGAACTATAATATCTCTTTTTATAAGTTCTTTTGTAAGCCCAACAGTAAATACATCATGTCCACCAGAAACAAGGCTGGAGCAACCAACTACTTCGGCTACACCTTTAATTTTCCCAGAAACTATGAGATCTATGAGAGGTTTCCAGCTTCCACCTAAGAGTTCTTTTAAAGATATTTCACTAACTCCTGTAATAGAGTCGTCATTACCATGATTTTTAGGAATATTAATTTTTACATTATTTCTTCTATTAAAGTAGCTTTTTATAGCTTCATCTATTATGTAACTTGTAATACTTTCTCTTTTATCATAAGAATACTCAATATATTCTGCATTTGATTTTTTAGCTACGTCATCTATGCATATCATTTTTACATTTAATTCCTTAGCGATAGGTTCTATTCCAGGAAGAGTGCAATTAAATTCAGAAACTATTAAATCAACAGCTCCTGTAGCAATTAAGGCTTCACTTGTGAAATTATTTCCAGAGTGTCCTGAGAACACTTCCTGGTAATGTTCACCCCTTAATTGCAAATCCTGACCTACACAAGTAGAACCTACAATCCTAAAGCCTTTAGCTCCAACGCTATTAGCTTTTTTTATTATATTTTCATCTATAAGGCTATCTTGAAGATGGCCTATCATAGAATGTTGATGTCCAGTTATTATTATATTTATATAGTCAGGATCAACTACTTTAAATCCAACCTTTGCAGTTCTTATTTTTGGTTCTCCAAGTATTACATCATTTAAAAGATTAGTTAAAGTAAGTCCATAAAGACCGGTTGAAATTCCGAGAGTTAAACAATTTAGAAGCATATTAACAGGGTCACTATTTAAGTTAGTGGAGCTTTTAACTGTTCCGTCAAAAACTTCTGATTTAGCTCCGCCGGGAAGTATATTTAAAGATTTCCAGTTTTCATAACGTGGGGGATAAGCCAGTTTTTCTACTAATTTCATTTTTTTAAATCTTGGCTTATATAAGTCATCAAGTATTTTATTGGCAACAAGAACTGCTTTTTTATGTAGATTATCTTCAGTTATTTCAAAAATTTCACCAAGTCTATTTAATGCTGCTTCTCCTTTAATTTCTCCTTTATTTTCTCCAGTGGATTTTAAATTCCAAGCAGCACTTTCTGCTACATGTATATAGCATCCAGATCCAGCAGCAACTGCGCGAAGAAAGTTCCTTGCAACCATTGTATCTGCATCTGCACCACATATTCCTCTTGGGGATTTTGGAGTTATTCTGCATGGGCCGTTAGCGCAAAGTCTACAGCAAACTCCTTGAAGACCAAAGCCGCATTTTATGGCTTGTGAATTTACTCTGTGATGAGAGGTTTCAAATTCTAATCCTGAGATAAAGTCTTGAAGTACTTTATCCGCTGATTGACAAGTTGTACAATTTAAACGGTTTGACATTATTATACCTCCTTAAAGTATACTAACTTGGTATATTTCGGAGCTAAGGTATACTAAATTAGTATACTTTAGCTCCGAAATATATCGGGTTTCCCCGATATATTTGTAAGCATATTACTTAATTAAATCTTTAAAGTTAATAGATTCTAGTTGTGAAACTAATTTATTTTGTGTAGAAACTAGAGCATTATGCACTTCGCATCGATTAGTGCGTTTTGCGTTGCAGTGTTTAGGGTCATAAATACACCTATTCATATATATAGGTCCATCTACTGCAACTATTACGTCTTTAAAAGTAATATCTTCTGGATATTTATTAAGTGTATATCCACCGTTAACTCCTCTATAAGAATCTACTATACCAGCTTGTTTTAGCTTTCTAAGTAATTTTAATAGAAATCTAATTGGAACGTGTTCATGTTCAGCTATATGCTTAGCTTCTATTTTCTCACCATATCCCAGCTTACATAAGTACAGAACAACTCTTAGAGCGTAATCAGCTTCTTGGGTAATTCTCATTTTTATTCTCCTATAAATATAAAGTATACCTATTTGGTTAACTTTTAATATACTACTATACTGCTATGTTGTCAACAAAATCATAACAAAGTTATGCATAAAATTTAAAATTAGTTAATAATCGGTAGTCTATCTGATATTATATAATTATAGATATATTATTGGTTATTAAGATTAAATATAGTCATTTCCTAAGGATGACAGTATGGAGGGGAAAATGAGATTTTTTAACAATTTATCAGTAAAAGATAAAAAAAGAATTTTTTATAAAGAACCATCAGATATAACTAAAAGTACTTCTAGAGATTATTTATCTTTTGCATTAGGAGCTACACTTTATATGCCCGCATTAAAGGATGATATAAAAGATATAATATTGAACAATAAGTATAAACAATTAACTTCTCTAGTGATCTGTCTTGAAGATTCAATACCCGAAGACAAAGTGGAAGAAGCAGAAAAAAATCTATTTAAAGTTTTAGGCGAAATTAATACCTGTATAGAAGAAAAAAAATGTAATGAGGAAGAGTTCCCATTAATTTTTGTTAGAGTTAGAGATGAAAATCAGTTTAAGAATTTTCTTAGTAAAAGAGAACTTTTTAATCCTGTAGCTGGATTTTGTTTTCCTAAATTCAATTCAGATAATGGACAAGAGTATTTAAACATTTTAAGTAAGTTTAATAAAGATGCTCCTTCTATATTATATGGAATGCCTATATTAGAAAGTGAAGGAATTGTTTATAAAGAAACAAGAATGGAAGAATTGATAAGAATTAAACAAATTCTTGATTCGCATAAGGATATGATTTTAAATGTACGTATAGGTGGTACTGATCTTTTAGGGCTTTATTCTATAAGACGGCAGATGGATAATAGCATATATGATATAGGAGTAATAAAAGACTGCATTTCAGATATTATAAATATGTTTAGTAGAGCTGAAAGTGAATATATAATATCTGGACCTGTTTGGGAGTACTTTAATAGTAATCCAGGAAACAGAATATTAAAACCTCAATTAAGGCAGAGTCCTTTTGTTGAACACCTAGGCAAGGGTGGGCTTAAAAAGAGAGAGTATTACCTAGAAAAATGTATTGATGGTCTTATTAAAGAAGTAGTTTTGGACAAGGCTAATGGGCTTATTGGAAAGACTATAATCCATCCAACACATATTTCTGTAGTAAATGCTTTATATGTGGTTACAAAGGAAGAATATGAAGATGCATTAGCTATTATAGAACCTGATAAGAGAGGGGCTTATAAGAGCAGGTATAACAATAAGATGAATGAAGCAAACCCGCATTTTAATTGGGCTAATAAAATTTTGAAAAGAGCTCATGTATATGGTGTATTTAATGAGGATTTAAACTGTATTGATTTGTTCTAGAAGGAGGGCAATATGAAAAAGACATTAACAGTTTTAGAGCAAGTTGCTGTAGATGTTGAAGTTTCAGAAAATCCATTTAATTTTGAATTACAAGATTTATTTCTAGTGGCAGCTAGAAATAATACCAAAAGAGCTTTTTTATTTGTAAGTAAGCTTCTTGGCAAACATATACCTGTAAATCCTAAGAAGGCTATTTTAACAGGTAGATTGCTTGGATTTCTAATAAATGAAAAGATTAAACTTGGGGGACGGGTCTACAACATTAGTTTACTTGCACAAGCTTTAAAGTATGGCAAATATATTGATAGTGCTTTAGATTATGCTAAAGAAAATTTGATTACTCTTCATGAACCTACATTATTTATAGGTTTTGCTGAAACAGCTACAGCTTTAGGGAATAGTGTTTTTTCACAGTTTTATGGAGAGGATATATTTTATATACACACTACAAGAGATGATTTAATAGAGTGTACTTCTGTATTTAATTTTGAAGAAGAACATTCCCATGCAACCAGCCATTTTTGCTATCCTCTTAAAGGAGAGTTATTAAAAAATTATAAAAGAATTGTACTGGTAGATGATGAAATTACTACAGGAAAAACCGCTTTGAATCTTATAAAAGCAATAAATAATAAATATCCTGGAAAAGAATATATAGTAGTTTCTATACTAGACTGGAGAAGAAATAAGCATATTGAAGAGTATAAGAGCTTGGAGAAAGAATTAGAGGTTAAAATCCATGAAGTATGTCTATTAGATGGAGAGGCTACATGCAATAGTCCTTCTATAAAAGATATAGAAATACAGTATCAAAACAATGAGGGTGCTTTATATAATAAAAATGTATATGAAGAATATTATGAAAACGGAAATTTATACAAAGCAGACTGTAAATATAAAGGACAGGAGAAAAGTGATAATCAGGTTTTAGTAAAAAACCATCTAATTCATTGGCAGCAGTATAGAAATTTTACTAGAAATTTATCTGATGGTAAATTAAAGAATTATAATTATTTGAATTTTAGTGGAAGATTTGGATTAACACCAGAGGAAATGAATTGCATTGAAAGATATGTGGATAATACAATAGATATTTTAGGAACCTTCCATAGTGAAACTCTTGTACTTGGTACAGAGGAGTTCATGTATATACCTATGTTAATTGCATCTAAGATACCAGGAGCTATGTACCAATCAACTACAAGAAGCCCAATTTATACTAGCCATGGAGATGAATATGGTGTTCAATGCGCAGCTATTTTTAGAAATCCTTTTGATAAAGGGGTAACTAATTATGTTTATAATATAAAAAAAGGAACTTACAAAGAAGTGCTGTTTATTACAGAAAGGGAAGTTGATAAAGAGAGTAAAGACGAATTAATTAGACTGTTTACAGCATTGAATATTGGTAAGATAAATTTTGTTTGTTTCCTAAGAAACTGATGAAGAGGTGTTCTAATGAAATTTAAAAACATAAAAGAACCAGATAACATAGGCAGCTACTCTAAAGACGACGTAAAATTTCTTTTAAAAGACATATCTGAAATGATACAAGAACAGGGAAATGAAGAGAGAGAAGAAGTTATGCAAAATGGAGGGCATTATTCAGAAATGCTTCCTATAGAATATTTCCCAACAGATGAATATATGAATATATTTTATAATACTTTAGAAGACACGAAAAAAAAGGTGGCTAGAGCAGTAGCGGTAGTGGCGGAACAAATATACAGAGAAAAAGGAAATGATACTGTTATAGTCTCTTTGGCAAGAGCAGGTACACCTATGGGAGTTTTAATAAAAAGATACCTTAAATTTAAGTATGATAAGAATTTTCCTCATTATAGTATATCTATAATAAGAGGGAAGGGAATAGATGAAAATGCGTTAAAATATATTTTGAATCATCATAAAGCTGAAGGAATTCAATTTGTAGATGGGTGGACAGGCAAAGGCGCAATAAATAAGGTGCTAAATGAGTCAACTATGGACTTTTATAATAAAAATTGTATAAAAATAAGCAGCAAACTTGCTGTATTAGCTGATCCAGCTCATTGTGTGGAGATGTATGGCACACGGGAGGATTTTTTAATTCCATCGGCCTGTTTAAATTCAACTGTGTCTGGACTAGTAAGTAGAACCGTTTTAAGAGATGATATTATAGGAAAATACGATTTTCACGGGGCGAAGTACTATAGAGAATGGATGGATAAAGATTTATCTAACATATTCATAGATACAATAACGAAATGTTTCAAGAATATTGAAATAGATAAAGAAGACATAGATAAATTAGACAAGCACATATATGACAAGGGAATTAAAGAAGTTAACGAAATAAAGGAAAAGTACAATATAAGTAACATAAATCTTATTAAGCCAGGAATAGGGGAAACAACTAGGGTTTTACTAAGGCGTGTTCCGTGGAAGATACTAGTAAACGATGTAGAAAATTCAAATCTAAAGCATATTCTAGTTTTGGCTAAAGACAAAAATGTTCCTATAGAAGTATACAAAAATATGAGCTATTCCTGCTGTGGACTTATAAAATCAAAATTGAAGGAGAGTGTATAATGATTTTTGCCTCTGATTTAGATCGTACATTGATCTATACAAGAAAATTAATAGATGATCAGGACAAGGATATATTGTTAGTAGAGAGATATAATGATAAAGAACTCAGCTTTATGAGAAAAAAAGCTATAGAAAGCTTAAAAAATATAAAAAATAAAGCACTATTTATACCTGTAACTACTAGAACCATAGATCAATATAAAAGAATATTCATAATGCAAAATGAAATAAAGCCTCTATATGCTGTAGTAAGTAATGGAGGAAATATACTTATAAACGGAGAAGTAGATACGACTTGGCAAAACATTATAAAGAGTGCAATAGACAAAGTAACAAATCATGAAATTGTAAAACAAAAATTTTTAGAGTACTTTGTTGATAAATCATGGATTAAAAAAATGATTTTAAGGGATAATTTATTTTATAGTGTTCATTTTGAAGATAAAAGCTTATTAAAACTAGAGCATTTGGAAGAATTTAAGAAATGGGCAGAAGAAAATGGATGGAGGATATCATTACAAAGCACAAAATTGTATATCGTACCACAACCAGTAAATAAGTGGGATGCAGTATTATATATAAAAAACAGAGAAAAAAAATCTAGGGTTGTTTCAGCAGGAGACTCTTATCTAGATTATCCTATACTAATCAATGCAGACCATGCTATATGCCCATCTCATGGTGAATTAAAAATTCTAATTGAGGATAAAGGATTAGAAAAAAGGCACATCACAATGACTAATAAAATTGGAATAGCTGCCTCTGAGGAAATATTAGAGATGGTGGAAAAGTTAGCATAATTACAATATTTGATTTTTAAAATAACAAAATATATAATAGAAGTACTATGTTATATATTGTTAAAAATTAATTAATCAAGAAATTGCAGAGCATTACTTTCTTACTAGTAAAAAAATATTAGAGGAAAGCTTAAAACTATAAAAATTTAAAAGAAGGAAGGTAATTTGAATGGCAGTTAGCTTAACAAAAGGTCAAAAAGTGGATTTAACAAAAACAAACCCAGGCTTAACAAAAATAATAGTTGGACTTGGATGGGATACTAATAAGTATGATGGAGGAAATGACTTTGATTTAGATACTGCTGCTTTTTTGCTTGGTGGAAATGGCAAAGTAACATCTGATAGTGACTTTGTTTTCTATAACAATTTAAATGATCCTTCAGGATCAGTTAGCCACCTTGGAGATAATCGTACAGGTGAAGGTGAAGGCGATGATGAGCAAATCAGAATAGAGTTAAATAAAGTTCCTAGCAATGTTGAAAAAATTGACTTTACAGTAACTATACATGAAGCACAAGCTAGAGGACAAAACTTTGGACAGGTTTCAAATGCCTTCATAAGAATAGTAAATGAAGATACTAATGAAGAATTAATAAGATATGATTTAAGTGAAGACTATAGTATAGAGACAGCAGTAGTTGTTGCAGAATTATATCGCCACAGCGGAGAATGGAAGTTTAATGCTATAGGAAGCGGTTTCCAAGGCGGACTTGGAGCACTTTGCAATAACTTTGGAATAAACATAGGATAGAAAAATTAATAACTACTGGAGGGAGTTAAAATGGCAATAAATTTATCCAAAGGACAAAAAATTAGTTTAACAAAAGAAGCACCAGGCTTAAAAGAAGCAATAATAGGCCTTGGCTGGGATACAAAGCAATATGATGGCGGATATGATTTTGACTTAGATGCTTCTGCATTTTTAGTTGGAGATAATGGCAAAGTAAATAATGACTTAGATTTTGTATTTTATAATAATTTAACTGATCCAAGTGGATCAGTTACCCATACTGGAGATAATAGAACAGGAGAAGGGGAAGGTGATGATGAACAAATCATTATTGACTTTTCTAAAGTTCCAGAAAATATTTCTAAAGTAGCTATTACAGTAACAATCTATGATGCACCACAAAGAGGACAAAATTTCGGACAAGTATCAAATGCATTTGTAAGAATAACTAATAAAGAAACTGGAGAAGAAGTTCTGCGTTATGATTTATCAGAAGACTTTTCAATAGAAACTGCATTAGTATTCTGCGAATTATATCGTCATAACGGAGAATGGAAGTTCAGCGCTATAGGAAGTGGATTCCAAGGTGGGCTTGCTGCACTATGTAAAAATTACGGATTAGATGTATAAGTTATAAACATTTTCATTTTGAAAATCAATTGCTGTAGAGCGATTACATATTTAGGAGGATAAAAACATGGCTGTAAATTTACAAAAGGGTCAGAGAATAAGTTTAACAAAAGATAATGCGGGACTTTCTAAGATAATGGTTGGACTAGGTTGGGATCCAGTAGCTCAAAATAGTGGAAAAGGTCTATTAGGAAGCTTATTTGGAAGTAGTGCTCCTAATATAGATTGTGATTCTTCAGTTTTTATGTTAGATGGAAATGGAAAAGTAAGAGGAAAAGAAGATGTTATTTACTTCGGAAATCTAAAACACAGAAGTGGAAGTGTCCAACACATGGGAGATAATCTTACTGGAGATGGAGACGGAGACGACGAACAAGTAATGGTTAACCTTTCAAGTGTACCTCAAGATATATCTAAGCTAGTGTTTGTTGTAAATATCTATGATTGTATAAAACGTAGGCAACATTTTGGCATGATAAGAAATGCCTTTATAAGAATTGTAAATATGGGTAACAATCAAGAAATGGTTCGCTTTAATTTAACAGATGATTACTCAAACAAGACAGCTCTATTTGTAGCTGAGATCTATAGACATGGCTCAGAATGGAAGTTTGCAGCTATAGGAGAAGGAGATAACTCTGCAAATATCAGTGAAATGCTTGCTAAATACAGATAAAGAGGCTTCTAAGGATGTAGCAGCCGTTATCTCCCACTTTAGAAGTGGGAGTATTACGGACGGTAGTTATCAGATAAAAATATAGTGTGATAAAATAGCGGCCTTTATTCCTATGTAAATAGGGTAAAAGAGGACCGCTATTTTTTA
Source organism: Clostridium sp. JNZ J1-5 (assembly GCF_053901425.1). Lineage (NCBI taxonomy): Bacteria > Bacillati > Bacillota > Clostridia > Eubacteriales > Clostridiaceae > Clostridium > Clostridium sp. JNZ J1-5. Next base: position 2,308,588 of record NZ_CM132773.1, read on the forward strand.
TTTAATATGAAAAATTATATTTATAGAATTAAGATTTGAAATTTTTTAATAATCTTATATAATGATTAGCCTCTCTTACAACGTGGTCGCCTAGCAAAGGAAATGCTATTGATTTAATACTGCAGTTTATTAAGCCTTCGGTACCTTGCTTTTTAAAATCTCTTATTCCCACAGTAGTCTTCAAAGTTTCCTCAGTTACTTCTGGTATAAGTTTTAAATTTTTTGCTAGTCTTTGTGCTTCTAGTGTAAGTTTATCAAATTCATGTCCAAAATTATTTGCAGTGTCAAACAATTTTACTTCAGTTGGATCTAATAAGCCTCTTATGAATTTTGCGTGTTCTGCCATTATTCTATTCCAAAAGGTTTCTTGATAAACAATTTCTTCTACCATATTTGGTTCTTGTCGATTTTGAAGTTTATGAAGCATTCTTAGGTAAAAATGAGCTTCTCTTAAAATATGATCAAGTAGTAATGGATAATTAGTAGTGAAAATTTTACATTTAAGAACATCTTGTAGGACTTTTGTTTTAAAGCATATAATCTGATTAGTAGCAGCTACTGCTTTATAATTTAAAAGCTCTACTTGACGTACTAAAGCAGGGGTAATGTTTGACATGTCACTGCAGGCTAAGTGCAATTCAGCATTAGTAATGCTGCTATCAATATCTATACCAGTGTAATATTCTGTTTCTCTTTCAGCATTAAAAGTTAAGTCAGTAACAAGCTCTCCTGATGTTGCAACCTCATGACTTATATTACCATAGGATAGGTGCAGAGTTTCTCTTAAAAGGCTGGTAAATATGTTTTTTAGCATTTCTGCCTGGTAGATGAGATCGCTATTAGGCTTCATAAAAGCTGCTTCCATGAATATTGAATGTTCCTTCGCTATTCTCATAAAGAATAAATTTAATTCAAGTGATTGTTTTACAAACTCCTTATTAGATAACATAATATCTCTCCTCTGAAATATATACCGCTATTATAATATTATTTCAAGAGGATATTTATCACAAAATTTATAATAAAGTCATTTAGGTATAAGGTTATTTATTTTTATAAAACATCTCTTTTAAAAGTCTTATACCATTCTCCTTGGTAAGTTACATTACCTATATCACCTTCAGCTATAAGGCCAAATTCTTTACCACTCAGAGTAAGTTCCATCCTTTGACCTGCATCAGTTTCAAAGGTAACATAATAGCGAGTATGAGAACTGCTATGAGAATGATTATCCGCAGTATTATAGTGATGGTGACTTACTTCTGTGCGTTTAGCAATAACTTTTGCATGCTCAGTTAGAATAGGAGATGTAGCATTTCTATGATAACTTTTAATCATAGAAACTATAGTAAATACTATAAAACATAATATAATAAAGAAAAACACCATAAAAAATGGTGGCATGCCTCCGAAGAAGCCCCCAAAGCCAGGTCCGTTCATAAAGATAACCCCCTAATAAATCAATATATTTTTAGTATTATTTTACTATGCAATAAATAGAAATGCTAACATAAAAATGAAAATAAAAAATTTAAAGAACTAGCCTTAGCTATTAGCTATGACTAGTTCTTTAAATTTTAAGCTATGTTTGAAATTATAGGTCATGAACAATTTTTAAAAATATATCCAAATTCTAAGGTTCTACATAAAATATAGAATGAATTGGTCTTTCCCCAGAAGACTTGTATGGATTACTTATAACTTCACCATTGTAATACATGGTAGAGGAAGAGCCACCGTCTAAGTTTATAGCATTATATGCTCCATATTCGTATAAGATGTCTTGTAATTCTCTTAATGTTACTGCGAGTCTACCTATATATTTACCATCTACAACTAGAAATAAAATACTTCCGTCTTTTCTTTGACCTATGGCAGTTCTAGGAGCAGTTCCCCAACCACCGTCACCAGAAGTTATTGTCTTTTCTCCATTTACTATTAGAGAAGGTCCAAAGGAAACAGCTTCACTAACTTGTAATTTTTCCATTTCTTCTAGGCTATAATTACCTATAAGTAAAACACCATCTTTAGTTATACCAGCAATACATATTTTTTCATCATTTTTTAAACTATTATGTATTACTTTACCGTTAGATATAATTATTCCACCTGGAGTGCCTAGATCTTTGCTGGATCCTGATTTGCCAGCATTAGCAATAAATCCACCAGCATTTATTGCTGCACTAGCATTATATCTTTTAGCAATAGTACTAGTAGTTTCGCCACTTCCATCTAGTTTTTCACTATATCCAACTCGTATTTTTTTAGGATTTTTAATTACTAAAAGATGTCCTTTAAATTTATCTCCATCGATAACGTATTTTTCAATTTCATTATTATCTTGTGCACCAGTTTTAATTTCTTTTCTTAATTGATTTATATCAGATTGCACTATATTATTAATTTTATTTCTACTTAATATTTCATCTATACTCTTTCTAGACAAAAATGTTGTAGCTATCCATTGGTGAGTTGAGGTTGTCATAGCAGAACCAACTACAGTAGCTTTAACATTCTCAAAAGGGCCATAATAAAGCATAAAAGGAGCTGTTATTGCCGTAAAGAGAATTTCAAATAATATAAAAAGTTTTTTGGGAAATTTTCCATTTAAGGATTCCTTCTTAAACATATATACCACCTTCATTTATTTTTGCTTGAAATTAAACATTTATACAGATAGAATAACATAATCTATTCGAAATTTATAAATGCTCATGCAAAAATATACTAAATTAACAGTATGTAATAATAATCACTAAAGATTGTTTGAATATATATTTTAGCACCAATATATATTATATAGTTTATATAAAAATATACAAACATAATCTTTCGACTAAAACTGTTAAATATTTAGAAAAAAGTTGAATTTTATCTTTAAATGTACCCCTTAGTACGGTAAAGTACAAAAGATATAATTGCATAAAAAAGTATTGTAAACAATTTACATACAAGAAGTATTATATCATTAAAGGATGAAGATTTTATAAATTTTAAGATAAATTTATAAATAATTAATAAAAAATTAAGAGAAGAGGCCTCCGAAGTCGGAGGCCTCTTACAGGGGAATATCAAATTAAAAAGAAGCTAGCATAATTTAGATAAAACTTTTTCAAAAATACTTAGAGCTGAATCAATTTCTTCTAAAGAAACGTTTAGTGGAGGGAGTAATCTTATTACATTTTTTCCGGCACTAACAACTAGAAGACCTTCTTTAAAGCATTCAGTTACTAAGTCTTTAGGGTCAATGGCTACTGCTATACCAATCAAAAGCCCCATTCCCCTTATATCATCTATTATTGAATAATTATTTTTTAATATATTTAATTTTTCCATCAGATACTTACTTTTATTATCTACAGATGATACTATTCCGCCATCTACAAGTTCAGTAAGTACAGCATATGATACAGCGCATGCCAGTGGATTTCCACCAAAAGTAGTACCGTGGTCGCCAGGAACAAAAGCAGAGCTGCACTTATTATTTGCCATAGTAGCTCCTATAGGGAATCCTCCACCTAAGGCTTTAGCCATGCATATTATATCTGGAACTATATCAAATTTTTTATATGCAAAAAGGCTTCCGGTTCTGCCTATGCCGCATTGTACCTCATCAAATATTAAAAGAGCATTAAATTCATCACAAAGATTTCTAACTTCTTTCAAAAATTCGCTATTTGCAGGTATAATTCCACCTTCACCCTGTATAGGTTCTAAGATTACACCGCATACATTTTCATCAAAAGCATTTTTTATAGATTCTACATTATTAAAGTCTACAGCTTCAACATTACCGATTAATGGTTTAAACATTTCTTGATATTTATTCTGACCTGTAACTGATAGAGCTCCCATAGTTCTTCCGTGAAAAGAATTACTCATGTAAATTATTTTATTTTTATATGCAGAACCATTCATTCTTCCGTATTTTCTTGCTAGTTTAAGGGCTGCTTCAATAGCCTCAGTACCGCTATTGCAGAAAAAAACCTGTGTGTGATCACTATTTTCACATAACTTTTCTGCGAGTTTTAAAGACATAGGATTCCAATAATAATTTGAAATATGCATTAATTTAGAGCTCTGTTCAGTTATAGCCTTAACTATAGCAGGATTTGAGTGACCAAGACAATTAGTAGCAATACCTGAAACAAAATCTAAATATTCATTTCCATCTGTATCATATAGCTTTGTTCCAATTCCACTTTCAAAACTTACATCAAATCTTCCATAGGTATTCATTATATAGCTTTTTGACATTTTTCAATCTCACCTTTCAAACTAATTGTAGTTCCACAATTAGAAAAAATATCGTTAATTAAGCAATGCTCTTTTCTTCCATCAATTAAGTGAACGCTTTTACTACCATTTTCTAAGGCTTCAATACAGCATTCCATTTTGGGAATCATTCCCCCATTTATAATTCCAGATTTTATATAATCTTTAACTTTACTAACTGTAATAGAGTTTATTATAGAAGAAGGATCATTGATATCTCTATACACTCCTTCTACATCAGTAAGAATTATAAGTTTTTCTGCTTTTAAGGCTGAGCTAATAAAAGAGGCAGCATAATCGGCATTTATGTTATATTTGTTGCCATCTTTATCGCAACCAACAGGTGATATAACAGGAACATAATCTTTGTTTAGTAAATTTAAAAGTAAATCCACATTTATAAAATCAACTTGACCAACAAAGCCAATATCTACTTTTTTATTATCAATGTTTAGGTATTTCTTTTTTGCAATTATAAGATTACTATCACTTCCACTAATTCCAACTGCCTTTAGACCTTCGTTAGTAAGAGAGGCTGCAATACTTTTATTTATTTTTCCTGAAAGAACCATTTCAACTATTTCTATAGTGTCCTTATCAGTTACTCTAAGGCCGTTGATGAAGCTGCTTTTAATACCTATTCTTTTTAGCCATTTAGATATTTCAGGACCGCCGCCATGAACTATAACTATATTTATACCAGCAAGTTTTAACTTCAATATATCTTCAAAAAATGCCTTTTGAGCAGATTTATTTTCCATGGTACTTCCGCCATATTTAATTACAAAAGTTTTTCCTTTAAAATTTTTTAAATATTTTATAGTTTCCATATTAAATGCACCAGCCTTTTAAGTATTAAAGTAATCTTTGAATAATTATACCACTGGCTTTATAAATATTCAACAATTTTTAGAAATTTTTAGAAAAATAATTATAAGTTCTCAATAGATAAATTAAAAAAATGTGATAGAATAAATAAAAGTATTGAATAATTATGAAATGTTATGTATAATTTCTATATAATTTTAAGGGGTGATAATATGATTAAAGGGGGAATAGTTGGTGCTACAGGCTATGCTGGACAACAACTTATATGGTTTTTGCATAATCATTCAGAAGTAAGTGTGGAATTTATATCTTCTCATAATTATGCAGATGTTGAATTTTCGGAAGTTTATCCAAGTTATAATAAATTTATACGACAACGCTGTATAAACATGCAAAAGGCTGAAGAAAAGCTATCAGATATAGATGTGCTATTTATAGCACTTCCTCATGGAAAATCTTTTGATATAACTAAAAAGGCGCTATCTAAAGGAGTGAAGGTTATAGATTTAGGCGGGGATTTCAGACTAGATTCATCAGAAGTTTATGAAGAGTGGTATGGTGTAAAGCATGAAGCGGATAGTTTATTAAAAGATTCAGTGTATGGACTTGTGGAAATCAATAGGAATGAAATAAAAAAGTCAAATCTTATTGCTAATCCAGGATGTTATACTACAGCCAGCATATTAGCCTTATATCCACTAGTAAAGGAAAAATTAATCCATACAGATTCAATAATAATAGATGCAAAATCAGGAGTTTCTGGAGCTGGAAGATCTCTAAAAATACAATCATTATATACAGAATGCAATGAATCAATTAAAGCCTATGGAGTGTCAAATCATAGGCATACACCAGAAATCGAGCAAGAATTATCAAAGGCGGCAGATGAAGATATAACCTTAGTATTTACACCGCATCTAGTTCCTATGAATAGGGGGATTCTCTCTACTTGTTATGGAAAGCTTAAGGATAATATAGCCGAAGAATCATTAAAAAATATATATAAAGAGTTTTATAGAGATGAATATTTTATAAGAGTTGTTAATGATATTCCCGAGACTAGGAATGTTAGAGGAAGTAACTTATGCGATATAGGGTTGAGGGTGGATAAGAGAACTAACAGAGTGATTGTAATTTCAGCTATAGACAATTTGATAAAAGGTGCAGCAGGGCAGGCAGTTCAAAATATGAATGTAATGTTTGGATTTAGAGAAGAGATGGGAATTGATATCCTGCCTATGCAAATTTAATAGCTAGACTAAAGTATATTGGAGTATTGGGACTTAGTATTCCTTCTCTCTCATCTTATAAGTTGGAATATTACGGATGGTAGTCATTATATAAAATAAGGAGGAAATAAGATGAAAATATTAGAAGGTGATTTTTTACAAGGAGTTAAAGGTTTTAAAGCGGCAGGAATTGCAGCAGGACTTAAAAAGAGTTGTAAAAAAGATCTAGCTATTATATATAGTGAAAAAAAGGCTGTTTCTGCTGGGGTTTTTACTACAAATAAAGTTAAGGCTGCCTGTGTGCTTTTAAATATGGAAAATATAAAAAATAGCAATACCCAAGTTATTATAGTAAATAGTGGTCATGCTAATGCTTGTACTGGAGAAAAGGGACTTCAGGATGCAAAAAAAATAGCGGAGATTACTGCAAATCAGCTGGAATTAAAAGCGGAAGAGGTATTACAGGCTTCTACAGGCGTAATAGGGGTACCAATTCCTATGGATATTATGGAAGAGGGGATAAACAAAATTACAAAAGAGCTCTCCTATGAAGGAGGAAATGATGCTGCAAATGCTATAATGACTACTGACACTAAACCAAAATATATTACTGTAGAAGTTGTGCTTGATGGTAAAAAAGTTTTAATAAGTGGTGCTGCTAAGGGCTCAGGAATGATAAACCCTAAAATGGCAACTATGCTAAGTTTTGTGGTAACGGATGCCAATATAAGCAAGGACATGTTAAATAAAGCAATAAAGGATAGTATAAAAGACTCTTATAACATGATTTCTGTGGATGGAGATGTAAGTACAAATGATATGGTTCTAGCTATGGCTAATGGGGCAGCAGAGAATAAACTTATAGATAAAGAAGATGAGGACTATAAGATATTTAAAGATGCCATGGATTTTGTTAATACAGAGCTTTCTAAAAAAATAGCTAGAGATGGAGAGGGAGCTACTAAGCTTATAGAGACTCAAGTTATAAATGCAGTAAGTGAAGAGTGTGCAAAGTTGTGTGCTATGGCTGTAGTTTCATCTAATTTAGTTAAGGCTGCTTTATTCGGAAGTGATCCAAATTGGGGAAGAATAATATGTGCTATTGGATATTCAGGAGGAGATTTTGATCCTAATAAAGTAGATTTATCGTTTAAGAGCTCTTTGGGAGAGATACAGGTATTTAAAAATGGAATTAATGTAGATTTTGATGAAGTTAAAGCTAGTAATATTTTAAAGGATGAGAATATAGAGCTTTTCATTAATTTAAATGACGGAAAATATAGTGCTAAAGCTTGGGGCTGCGATCTTACTTATAAATATGTAGAAATTAATGGAGAATATAGAACGTGATAATATTAAGGTGGAGTGAAAACTCCACCTTAATTAATTTGGAGTATATAACTTATTTCATGTTATAAATTTTGTACAATTTGTAGTTAGAAGCATAAAATATAGAATAAATATGATTAGGTTTAGTAGATAATAATAAAAAACTATTTTTAAAGGCAAATTTTTAATTGATATATTAAAATATATGTGTATGCTAGAATTAGAAGTATAAATTTGACTAAGTATATAATATATGAGTTAAAAGAGAAAGGATGATAAGCTTGGATAATATATTAAGTGGATTATCTCCAAATTTAGTTTTTAAGTATTTTGAGGAAATTAGCGGAATTCCAAGATGTTCAGGACATGAAAAAAGAATAAGTGATTATTTATTAAATTTTGCAAAAGGGAATAATTTAGAGGTTATACAAGATGATGCTTTAAATATAATAATTAAAAAGGCGGCTACCAAGGGTTATGAGAATGCCCCAACTGTAATTTTACAAGGGCATATGGATATGGTTTGCGAAAAAAATAAAGGGACAGAGCATGATTTTCAAAAAGATCCTATTAAATTAAGAGTAGAAGATGATTTTGTAAAAGCTACAGGAACTACTTTAGGTGCCGATAATGGAATAGCAGTAGCATATTGCTTAGCGATTTTAGCTAGTAATGATATTGAACACCCTGCTTTGGAGATATTAATTACTACTGAGGAAGAAACAGGCATGGGAGGAGCTTCTAGCGTAAAGCCAGAAAATCTTTCGGGAAAAATTTTAATAAATATAGATTCAGAAGAAGAAGGAGAACTTTTAGCTTCTTGTGCTGGAGGTATTAGGAATAAAATTAGGCTTACAATAGAGTTAGAAGGTAAAAAAGAAGGATTTAGTGCTTATAAACTTAGTATTAGAGGATTAAAGGGTGGACATTCAGGGATGGATATAGATAAGGGGAGAGGAAACTCAAACAAACTTATAGGACGTGTACTGAATGACATAAATTCCAAACTTGAAATGTTTATTTCAGAGATAAATGGAGGAGCAAAGTCAAACGCTATTCCAAGAGAAGCGGAAGCTGTAATTTTTGTAAAGGAAGAAAATAAAAATACACTATTGGATATAGTTGGAGAATGGGATAGAACTTTTAAAAATGAATTAAGAGCTTCAGACTCAGGAGTAACATTAGAAGCAGAAGAGGTAGATAAAAAAGGGCATGGAATATTTTCAAGAGCTTTAACTGATAAAATAATTAACCTATTAGTGTTAATCCCTCAAGGAATTCAAACCATGAGTATGGATATTCAGGGGTTAGTTCAAAGTTCTACAAATCTTGGTGTTGTCACTACTACAGAAGATGAGGTTACTTTTGAAAGTGCTGTAAGAAGTTCTGTTAAAACTTTAAAGTATAGCATTGTAGAAGAAATTGAAACTATATCAAAGCTAGTTGGTGCTATAATGGAATTAGAAGCAGATTATCCGGCTTGGGAATACAAGGAAGATTCATATATTAGAGATGTTTTTAGAAATGTTTATAAGAATATGTACGGAAAAGACCCGAAAATAACAGCTATTCATGCTGGACTTGAATGTGGAATATTAACAGATATACTTGGAGAATTGGATATGATCTCTTTTGGACCAAATATGTTTGATGTCCATACTCCAGATGAAAAACTTAGCATTTCTTCAACTGATAGAATGTACAATTACTTACTTGAAGTTTTAAAATCTATAAAATAAATAAAAAGACTTATAAAAAATAGCGGCTTTTCAAAAACCGCTATTTTTTAGAGTTATTTTTTAGTTATATTACTTAAATATTCTTTAACTTCATTTAGATATTTAACTTCAAAAGAGTATTTATATTTAGGATTAGCAGCTTCTATAAATGAGGATATCCAACCCTTACGTAGTTCATAAAAAACTTCAGGATTCCCATCTACAGCCTCCCAGTAGTCCTTGTGTAAATCTGCAACTGTTCTCCATTCCACAATATCTGCTTCATTTCTCGATATGCTATTTGCATTATCGCAAGGCATACCTTCTAATATATAATTATTTAAAGCTGTAAATAAATCCTGTGGTGTAGACACGGGATATTTTTCAGAGGCATCCTTGCCGGCAATCTTTCCTTGATTCATATAACATTCTTCTATAATACTGAAGCCTTTATTATCAAATCTATCTATTATTTTAGTTATAAGATAAGCCTGCCTAGTTTCAGCTACTCTTATTCTATTTTGTAGCCATCCATGTATGTTGGTTACATCAATTATATCTTCTATAGGCCTATCATCTAGCGGAGATTGAAAATTTTTGCCTATATCATCTAATATATCTTTAATATTAGCATCAGAACTGTTAAAGTTATTAATTATATCTGTTTCAAGACTTTCATAAAGCTTTATTTTATTGAATAACCATGTATGTATTGGAGCTAAAAATTTACTCATTTTAAATCACCTCATATAAAAATTTTTAAATGCAGATTAGCATGTACGGTTATAGTATTATCATGCTACTGTGTATTAATACTAGGTTATAGATTGTTTAATACTTTATATATATTAGTCTACATTAAAAAACATATAAAGACGGTAACGAATGTTACTATGAAAATAAAACTATAAGAATTTTATTGATAACCTTTAAATGAAGAGGAAATTATATTTGAAGTCAAGAATACTCTTTATAAAAAGAGTAAATTAATTTATACTTATAATTAAAAGCAGATGTAAGGAGAAAAATTATGGTTAGTAGGCAGTCTATGATATTTATGGGTATAAGTGCTGGTATATGTTTTCTTATTCCATTGTTCACAATTATCTATTTTCGAAGAAAAGAAAAAATATCTCTAACAGCAGTAGCTGTAGGAGTTTTAGTGTTTATGATTTTCCAAATGTCTAGTAGAATTCCACTAATAAATTATTTAAATACTAATCCGTTATTTGTAGATTTAATTAAGTCTAATAGGATAGCTTATGTATCATTTTTAGCCATAACAGCTGGAGTTTTTGAAGAGGTAGGAAAATATATAGGATTTAAATATGCTCTAAAGAATAAATTGCAATGGAAAAATGGTATTGCACTTGGTATTGGTCACGGTGGAATAGAGGCAATTCTTCTAGTGGGAACAGCTATGGTGAATAATATATTGTTTAGTTTGGTAATAAACTTAGGCAGTTATGACCTAGTTCTTAAAAAGATGCCAGAGGCTCAAGCACTTACTTTGAAAAGTACGCTTATAGATACACCTTCATATATGTTTTTACTAGGTGGAATTGAAAGGTTGTTTGTTATAGTATTTCAAATAGCTTTATCTATTATAGTATTAGAAGGAGTAATTAAAAAAAATAATAAATATCTAATAAATGCAATACTAATACATACTCTTGTAGATTATATTGCTGCTTTTAACCCTAGTATATTTATAACAGAAGGTATAATGTTTATAGTGGCAATAATAAGCTTGAAATTTTTGTATAGTTCAAAAGAAAAATTTAAGAACATAGATAGTACTATGGATAATGAATGCAAAAACTTTGAATAAATGAGTTAAGAGATTTATAATGAACTCAACAATCTTTAAAACAGAGCCTATATAAAAAATACTACAATAACTATAAGGTTACTCTTAAAAGTTATTGTAGTATTTTTATTTTGTATGATCTTCCTTTTGAAACTCCTCTTCATTTCTTCAGAGGAGTAAGTGATTCACTGAAAATTGAAATTTTGGTTTACTGCTTAAGTTTTATTAAAAGTTCCCCAGATTTAACCTGTTGACCTTCTTTAACTATTATAGAATCAACTGTTCCACTAGCTGAAGATGTAATATTTGTCTCCATCTTCATAGCTTCAATTACAATTAAGCTATCATTTTCTTTAACTGTATCTCCCTCGTTTACAAGTATTTTCAATACTGTACCAGGTATACTTGAACCAACTTCAAGAGGGTTTTCAGCATCAGCCATTTGTATTGCAGCTGATTGAGTAGCTGCTACTAAACTAGTTTTATCTTTAACTTTTATTTCACGTCTGTTTCCATTAACTTCAAAATCAAGGGTTCTATTTCCTTCACTGTCTATCTTGCTTATTTCAAGAAGTTTTATTATCATAGTTTTTCCTTCTTCAATTTCAATTTCGCAAGTTTCTCCTTCACGTAAGCCGTGGAAGTATATGTCACTGCCCATTCTACTAAGGTCTCCGTTTTCCTTAATGTATTTTAAGTAGTCTTCAAATACATCTGGATATAGTGCGTAACTTAATAAATCTTTCTTAGTTGGATCAATTCCAAAGTATTTCTTTAATCCAGTGGCAATATAATCAAAGTCTTCTGGAGGAAGAAGTTCTCCTGGTCTGCAAGTTATAGGTTCTTCGCCCTTTAATACAATCTTTTGAAGATCTTCAGGGAATCCGCCTTCAGGCTGGCCCATCATTCCTTTGAAATATGCTACTACAGAATCTGGGAATGCCATGTCTTTTCCTTTTTCTAAAATGCTTTCTGGACTTAAACTATTTTGAACCATAAAAATTGCAAGATCTCCAACCATTTTAGAAGAAGGGGTAACTTTTACTATATCTCCAAGCATAGTATTAACTTTTTTGTACATTTCTTTTACTTCATCAAATCTATGGCCAAGTCCAAAACTTTCAACTTGAGGTTTTAAGTTAGAGTATTGACCTCCAGGTATTTCATATCTATATATTTCTGTAGATCCAGATTTTAGTCCGGATTCAAATTTCGCATAGACAGGTCTTACTGCACCCCAGTAATCTGAAAGTTGTTGAATTCCATCAACCTCTATACCAGTTGCTCTCTTTGTATTTTCAAGAGCTGCTACTACTGAGTTTAGAGCTGGCTGGCTTGTAAGTCCAGACATACTATTAAGAGCTGTATCAACTATATCAACTCCAGCTTCAGCTGCCATAATGACAGTAGCTACACCATTACCAGTAGTATCGTGAGTGTGAAGGTGTATTGGTATTGAAATTTCTTGTTTAAGTGCTTTAATGAGTTTATATGCGGCATAAGGTTTTAATAGTGCAGACATATCTTTAATACCTAAGATATGAGCACCCATCTTTTCTATTTCTTTAGCTTTTTTAACATAGTATTCCAATGAATATTTATCTTTTGTAGAGTTTAATATATCTCCTGTATAACATACGCAAGCTTCGGCAATCTTATCTTTTTTAAGAACTTCATCTATTGCAACTTCCATACCTTTTAACCAATTTAATGAATCAAATATTCTAAATACGTCAATACCAGAGTCAGCTGATTCATTTATGAATTCTCTTATTACATTATCAGGATAATTTTTATATCCAACACCATTTGCTCCTCTTATAAGCATTTGGAAGAGAACGTTAGGTATTCTCTTTCTTAATTCTTGAAGACGAACCCATGGAGATTCTTTCAGGAATCTATAAGATACATCGAATGTTGCACCTCCCCACATTTCAAGTGAGAATAGATCTTTTTCAAGAACAGAAGTAGCTCCTGCAACTTTAACCATATCTATGCTTCTTACTCTTGTAGCCATAAGAGATTGATGAGCATCTCTCATTGTTGTATCGGTAAGAAGTAATTTTTCTTGTTCTTTTATCCAATTAACTAAGCCATTAGGACCTTTTTCCTCTAATATTTGTTTTGTACCTCGTAACTGCTGATGAATGTCGACTCTTGGCACTACAGGAACGTCAAAGTCTTTTTTAACTCCGTGAGTTTCATTTATTACTTTTTCACCTATAAACTTCAGAATGTTATATTCTCTATCGGCTTTAGATGAAATTTCTAAAAGTTCACCATGTTCTTCTATAAATCCGGTTGTACAATTACCTTCAGCAAATACTGGGTGATTTAATACATTTACTAGAAAACCAACGTTAGTTTTCACACCTGATATTTTTAATTCTTTCATGGAACGAAGGGCTTTTCTTATAGCATCGTCAAAAGTTCTTGCCCAAGTTATTGTTTTTACAAGTAAGCTGTCATAGTAGGGACTAATTACAGCACCGGTAAATCCATTTCCACCATCTAATCTTACTCCAAAACCAGAGCCGGTTCTGTATACATCTATCTTTCCTGTGTCAGGAGCAAAGTTATTTGATGGATCTTCAGTAGTTATTCTACATTGTATAGCATATCCCCTAGGTTTTACATCATTTTGAGAAGATATTCCTATCTCAGGAGAAGATAGAGGGTAACCCATAGCAATTAAAATTTGGCTCTGAACAATATCTATTCCTGTAGTCATTTCTGTTACAGTGTGTTCTACTTGAACTCTTGGATTCATTTCTATAAAATAATGATTCCCGTGGATGTCCACTAAGAATTCAAGAGTACCAGCACTGCGGTAATTAACAGAGTTGGCTATCTTTAATGCATCTTCACAAATTGCCTGCCTTTTTTCTTCTGGAAGAGAGAAGGCAGGAGTGTACTCAATTACCTTTTGGTGACGTCTTTGTATAGAACAGTCTCTTTCGTGTAAGTGTACTATATTGCCGTGCTTATCTCCAAGTACTTGTACTTCTATATGTTTTGGTTTTTCTAAATATTTTTCTACAAATATATCATCTATGCCGAAAGCTTTCTTAGCTTCACTTTTAGCACTTTTAAAGGAAGGTAGTAATTCTTCTTCAGTTCTAACTATTCTCATACCACGACCACCACCGCCAGCAGCAGCTTTTAGCATGATTGGGTAACCACAGGAATTGGCAAATTGTATTGCTTCCTCTTCGGATGAAACAGGTTTTTCTACTCCGGGAATAGTAGGAACTCCAACACTTTGAGCTACAATCTTAGATTTGATCTTATCACCAAGTTTTTCCATCATCTCAGCTGTAGGTCCTATAAATTCTATTCCAGCTTCTTGACACTTTCTAGCAAATTCAGCGTTTTCTGATAGGAATCCGTAGCCAGGGTGAATAGCATCTACACCTTTTTTTAGAGCAAGGTTTATTATTTCATCAATATTTAGGTACGCTTCTATAGGACCCTGATTTTTTCCGATTAAGTAAGCTTCGTCTGCTTTAGTTCTAAAAAGAGAATACTTATCTTCCTCAGAGTATATAGCAACAGTTCTAATACCTAGTTCGTTACAAGCTCTGAATATTCTTATAGCAATTTCACCTCTATTTGCCACTAAAACCCTTTTAAACCTTTTTACCATATTTTTCACTCCTCTTTAAATATCTATATAAATAAAAAAATGTAATCGTTGCAATATTCCGACTTGATTAAATTCAAAAATTAGCATATCAATATTATATATTAGTTAAAACCATATTGCAATTGCATATTTAAAAAAAGTTACTTGCAAATTTCTAAATTATTAATCATGAAAATTTTTAAAAAATAAGTAAATACTCAAAATATTTTCTATATATTTCATAATCTGTATTGAAAAATAATCGGTATAGTATTATATATAAAGATGAAGGATAAAAGTTTACTTTATAATTATTTAGTTTTAATAATATTGTTGGTGATAAGAGTATTTTTTTGAAGTATAATATAGTATGTGGCATATTTGTCGAAATATAAATAATATTTGAACTGTTATTAGAAGGAAAGGTGTAATAATTTTGGAAAACAAAATAATTTTAGTTGTAATACAGGCTCTAAGCTATGATGCAGCTATTTCAAAAATGAATTATTTGAATGAGTTAAGCGGTAAGAACATAGCTGAACTCTATGAAGTAAATGCAGAAAAGACATGCTTATCAAAGCCTCTATGTGAAGATATGCTTGAGGGAACTGAACTTTATGTAAATGCAATGCTTAACCATCAGGTGTTAAAGAGACAATGTGAAAAGAATGTATTTCAATTAGCTAGAGAGCATGGACTTAAAACAGGAGCAGCAGCTTACTATTGGGTAAGTGAAGCTTATAATAATGAAAGTATTCACTGGATAGATGAAGAATCTAAAATTGAGGATCATAAGCAAAAGATCGATGAAACTTCAAACATTCAATATGCTACGTTTTATTCAAATTCCTCTTATCGTGACTCAGATGTTATTACCGACTCAGAATACATAAGAAAGAAATATGATCCTAATTTATTATTGGTTCACTTAATGGGTATTGAACATGCAATCTTTAGATATGGAATTAATTCAAAGGAATATTATGATAAAATTATAGAAATTGATAATACTTTAGAGTTGATAATTCCTATTTGGCTTGAAGCTGGTTATGAAGTGATTGTTACTACAGAATATGAAATAGAAGAGAAGGATAAGAATAAAGAAAAGAAAAATGAAGTATTTCCGGTACTAGCCATAGGAGAAAAATTAAAGGAATCTAACTTTGGAAGTAAAATAGATAAAGTAGGAATATCAGATGCCATATGTGATGTATTAAATATAAAAAAGCCTAATAAATTTATAAATTGTAATGTAAACGGAAATATATTTTAATAAGATTAAAAAGAGTTAAATTAATAGCTATTAATTTAACTCTTTTTAGATTACAAAAATTACTGCTTTAATCTTGTTTCTCAGGATCTATTATTTCAACTTCATCAAAATTTAAACTATCAATTTTATTTCCGCACTTTGGACAAAATGCAGTATCTTCAGGTAAAGAAGTATCACAGTTTGTACAAATTCTTTTATTTCTCAATTCATTTACCTTTTGTTTCATTTCATTTATAGAGGTTTTAAGTGCTAATATTTCATTACAATTTTCAACTAACTCTGGATCAATGTATTGTCCATTTTCGTGTTTTTCGAATACTTTTTTACCTATTTCAGAATATAAGTCTTTCATTTTTGATTCATTTGAATTTATAGAAACTGTGAGTTTAGATATTTCTATAAGTTCACCGGATTTTTTAGCTACAACAGCTGAGCTCTCTTTAGCAGATTGAGCAACAGTTGAAGCGGTATCTACAGCAGTTTTCTTTATTTTGGAGAAAGTGTTCTTAAAGTCCATGGTAGTATCCTCCTTTAAATTTAAGTTTAAGTAAATAATAATTTAAAATTGACCAAAAGTCAATATATAATATATTTTGACTATTATCTTCTGTAAATTTATAATTATAGATGTGAGTATATTTAAAATATATATGATAGGGAGTGTAAAATATGAACATAGCATTTTTTTTAACACCTAAAAAAGATATAATATATGAAAAACCAAACTCCTCTATGAAACAAGTTTTAGAAAAGATGGAGAAGTATAGATATACGGCAATTCCAATCATTGATGACAAAGGAAAGTATGTTGGTACTATTACTGAAGGAGATTTACTATGGAAGCTTAAAAATAGTCCAAGTTTAAATTTTAAAGATACAGATAAAGTTTTATTAAAAGAAATACCTAGACATATGCACAATAAACCAGTTAATATACATGCTAATATAGAAGACTTAATTTTTCTTGCGACAAATCAAAATTTTGTGCCTGTAGTTGATGATGATCATGTTTTTATAGGAATGATAAAAAGAAGTGATATCATAAACTACTATCACAAAGTTGCATTTGGTAAGGAAGATATAGAGAATTTTGGATAATAATCAAAGTATAGATTTGACAAAAATAAGGATGAATTGAGTTTTTTCAATTCATCCTTTAATATTAATTCTTAATTTATAAATATTAATACTTATATATCTAGAAGATTTCTGCGATAATCTAAATATACTTCTCTTAATTCTAACATTTTAGCATCCATTTCAATTTGAAGTTCAGAAACAGTATTAAAATCGTTATTTTCTATAGCTTCTCTTGTACGTGTAAATAAAGATTTTCTAGAATAAGAGTCCTTCATTAAATAGTATCTCAATTCATTAACCTTTTGCCATCTAGTTACATCGATGTCATGAGCTTTTTGAGCATCATGGAGTATTTTGTAACTTCTAATTTCATTTGAATAGTTTTGAATTATTCTATAATTAATTTCTGTAATCCATCTTTTTTGAACAGCTGATCTAAAGCTGCCTAATATTTGATCAGTAAATACATCTCCAGATTTAAGCACTGATACCTTTTCAGGATAATTATCTAGTGCTACAAGGTTTTCATGCACTGTTGCTGGAGCTTTTCCGAACAATCTGTTTCTCTCTTCTTCAGTATAGTCTTCAAACACATCGTGTTCACTTCTATAGGCTCTGTCTTTCTCAAGATAATCAGTTTCAACACCAGCTTCTTTTGAAAGCTCTGCTAGAAGGTCATCTTCTGTTTTATTATTAGTTACTGCATAAGTTATACCATCGTTACAAGTCATAAATAGTGCAGCCAATGCTAAATAGGTGTTTGTATGTGGATTTGGTGATCTTAATTCAAATCTAGTAGCAATAGGAGCTGCAGTATCACGAATAACGCCTAGTAGTATAGTTCTATTTCGTGAAGGCATATCTACAGAATGTCCTATAGAAGTAACTATACATATAGGAGCTTCAAATCCAGGTTTTAATCTTCTAAAAGAATCATTAGTAGCAGATACAAAAGGATTTATAACTTCGTAATTTTTTAATACGCCCATTAATGAAGCATATCCATATATACTTAAAAAATGACCTCTTGTTGATGCAAATAGATTTATTCTTTTTCCGTTTTTTAATTTTAATGCTATACTCAAATGTGTGTGTTCTCCGCTTCCAGCTACTCCATCAACTGGTTTAGCAAGGAATGTAACATCTAGGCCGTGTCTTCTGAATGTTTCTCTAAGCAATATTCTGACGAACAATTCGTTATCTGCTGCTTGAAGAGCATCTGAATATTTCCAATCTATTTCTAACTGTTCCATTATATGGGTTAAACTACCGTCTTCTCCAAGAGTTGCTTTAACGCCGCCAACTTCTTTATGTCCCATTTCAGCTTCTAATCCGTATTTGTC
This sequence comes from Clostridium sp. JNZ J1-5, assembly GCF_053901425.1. NCBI lineage: Bacteria > Bacillati > Bacillota > Clostridia > Eubacteriales > Clostridiaceae > Clostridium > Clostridium sp. JNZ J1-5. The sequence goes on from NZ_CM132773.1 coordinate 2,327,098, forward strand.
CATTAGAGTTAAGGTTTCTTCTAAAGCAGTTCTAACAGAACCTTTTGTTCTAGTCCAATATTGTTCTTGAAGCACTTGAGAGGTTGTTAATTCTTCAATATGAGCTTTTTCTTCGGGAGTTTTTACCCAAAACTCTAATTCAGTTGCTGCAGTTGCAATTACATCTTCAATATCATCGATAGTTATGTCGTATTCATCTAGTAAGTTAGGGTGTTTTTTATAAAGTTCCATAAGATTATTTTCAATATTAGAAATGGAAGATTTAAGAATGTGTCTTGAATCTATTGCTTTGCCTTCGTGGATTAAGAAGCAAGGAAGTCTAAGTGTTCCAATAGGCTTTCCAGTCTCTTCGTCTATATTTTCAAAATTATAATCTATAAACCAGTTAACTTCAGTATCTGGAACCATATCTACTTTTGCGTTGTTTAAAGTAGCTATACCTGGAAAAGCTACAGAAGAACCGTCGGTTTGTATAGCTCCTTTTAGAAATCCATTTATATCATCTAAAAATATCCTTATTGGAATTTTAGCATCAGTATCATTACCTAATAAATCTATACCAATGACGGATACAAATTTTATTTCAGGATGTAAAGTTAAAAGTTCTTTTAAACAACTCTCAGAATGGTGTGATTTTGGGATTGTATAAACTAGATCATTAAACATAAATATCCTCCTCTTCATAAAAATACTTAAATAGCCCTATATAATTTTTTAATATTTATTATTTTATTAAATGCCATTTTGATAATTCTATAAAAATTCTATTATGAATTTAATAAATTGTCAACGTATTTAAACTCCTTTTATAAGCAGTGAAAAGGTTTAAAAAGGAGTTTCCTTTACTATAGGTAATTATAAAATTAATATCAGAATTAAGATTATATATTTAAAATTAAACTTATTATGCCAAAGTATTATTGAAATATGGTGTATATAGTATTAATGTAGTAATATAAATAATTGTGCAGTATAATTTTATTATAAAATGATTCTTGTATATTAAACGATATAATATTACCTTAACATAGAGGATTTAAACAAGTGGAGGTGATGGCTATTTTGCAAAATGAATATTTACATATGAAAGATTGTAAAGCAGATAGACCTATTGGATTTTTTGATTCAGGAGTAGGAGGGCTAAGCGTATTAAAAGAGGCTATTAATGTACTTCCTAATGAAGATTTTATATACTTTGGAGATTCTAAAAATGCTCCATATGGTGTAAAAAGTGTTAATGAAGTAAAAGAGTTAAGTTTTCAGGCGGCTGATTTTTTGCTTGAGCATAAAGTTAAAGCAATTGTAGTTGCATGTAATACAGCAACTAGTGCTGCTATTGAAGATTTAAGAAAAAAATATAAAGATATTCCTATAATAGGAATTGAGCCAGCTCTAAAACCAGCAGTAGAGCTAAAAAAAATAGGTAAAATAGTTATAATGGCAACACCTATGACTTTATCGGAAAAAAAGTTTCAATGTTTAATGGAAAAGTATAAATCCGAAGCACAAATATGTCCTCTCCCTTGTCCTGGGCTTGTAGAATTTATAGAAAAAGGAATAACTGAGGGGGAAGAATTAAATAACTTCATCAAAAGTAGATTTTCTAAATTGATACATAATGAAATAGCATCTGTAGTACTCGGATGCACACATTATCCCTTTATAAAAAAAGAGCTAAGTAAAGTTTTAGGTGAAAATGTAGATATAATAGATGGAAGTATGGGGACTGCAAATCAATTAAAGAGAATGATAGTGGCAAATGGATGTCTTAATCCCAAAGAGACAAATGGAAAAGTTGAAATCTTCAATTCGTTAGAAGAGGAAGAAATTATAGAAACATCTAAAAAATTATTAAAAAGTTAAATACATGTTTTAAAGTTTAGAAGTAATTCCACTAAAAAGGCTCCATGGCGAAAGCCACTAAGGAGCTTTTTTTATTAGCGTATATCACCTAAAAATGCACTGAGAATAAATTAGTATTAGAGACATCTCTAATACCATAGAAATAAGGTGATAAAATGAAAGTATTTACTGTAAAAAAGGAAAAGGAAGAGGAATTATCCAATAAAAGTAAGGAAGAAGTGTCTTCTGTTAAACTTTGTGATAAAAAAGAATTTAACTATATTGTTATAGAAAACCCTTCGGATAGTAACGAAATATGTACTATAAGAAATATAAAAGTTTTAAGCACGGATAAAAATACTCAGTTGTGCCTTATGCAGGGAGAAGAGGATGAAATTAAAATTTCGGAAGGAATAAATATAACTAACAAGGTTGGGATTTTGAATATTCAAGGGAGATTAAAGAAATGCTCAGATGATGAGAAGATAGAATTATCCAGAGATAGAATTCTTCAAAATGAAGAATGTAATATACTAAAAGATTCAGTATTAATTATGCTTCCAAAAGGGTGCCTATTCATTAAATTGGACAACGAAGTTTATAATCTAAATATTGATATAAATTGGACAAGTGAAAAAATCATGTAAATTAATCGTACAAGTTATTTGTGTAAAATAAACGTAAAATTTCTTATAACAACTATGTATACTATGGTATAATTTAGTTTATCATAGTAAGTAATGTGAAAATATTAATAAACTTGAGAGGAGATGGGATTTAGTGAACCCAATAGTAACTATTAAAATGCAAAATGGTGATGTGATAAAGGCTGAATTGTATCCTGAAATAGCACCTAATACAGTAAATAACTTTATAACTCTTATAAATAAAGGGTTTTATAATGGAGTTATATTTCACAGAGTAATTCCTGGATTTATGATCCAAGGGGGAGACCCACAGGGAACTGGAGTGGGAGGCCCAGGATATTCAATTAAAGGTGAATTTTCTAGTAATGGCTTTAAAAACGATTTAAAGCATACTAGAGGTGTACTATCCATGGCGAGAACTATGGTACCTGATTCAGCAGGAAGCCAATTCTTTATAATGGTGGAAGACTCTCCACACTTAGATAACCAATACGCATCTTTTGGAAAGGTTATGGAAGGCATGGATGCAGTAGACAAAATAGTTAATGCAAAAACTGACTATAGTGACAGACCTTACGAAGATCAAGTAATGGAAACTGTTACTGTTGATACTTTTGGTGTTGAATATGCTGAACCAGAAAAGGTAAAGTAGTAAAAGGGGTAAAGTTATGAGTCATAATAATGAGAGCACTTTGCTAGTTTATGGATTCCACATTAATGAGGAAGAAACCTTAAAAAGAATTTTAGAGGAAAATAATTTACCTGGTTATAAAGTTATAGATGAACAAAAGTATGATTTAGTATTAGAAGATATAATAGATGGAAAGCAAAGTGAGTCCATAAACGGTGAATTGCCCAATGAAAAAGTGGTGCTGTTTTATCAATGTAACGATGAAGAAATTACTAGTGCTATGAGGCAAATGAAAGCTATCTATGCTTCAAAACCTATTTTTGCAGTTGTTACACCTACTTCTATTAAGTGGAAGTTTAGTTATCTACTAGAGCATTTAATGGAAGAGAAAAGTAGATTTGAAAATATGAAATAGTCATTTTACAGAGCCTTGAAATATAATAATTTCAAGGCTCTTACTTTATAATCTATAAACATAATAATGGAAAAAGTAAAGGATTTATATTAAAATATATTTAAAGCATCAGATAAATATATTTATATGGTAAATCGGAGGCAATTTATATGAGCAGAGTAGGTATTAAAATTAAAGAGGCTAGACTAAGTACAGGTATGACTGAAAAACAATTAGCTAAAAAAATTGGTGTCTCAGAGAGCTTCATAAAGGAAGTTGAAAGTGGAAGGAAAGTTATAAATGAAAGTGTTATGCAGAAAATATCTAAGGTTTTAGATAAAGACCTAAATGACATAACAATGTCTTTTGAAACAGAAATTTTTACTAAGGAAGAAATAGTAGAACCTAAAAAGACTATAGAAAAAGTAAATGATGTATGGAACGACGCCTTTAGTTCAGTATTAAAAACTGTACCTATATATGGATATGACTTAAATAAAGTATTAGGCGGAAGACAGATGCCTATTATGAATAATAAAATAGAAGGTTATGCTAAAGATAAAGTTTTATTTTTAGAAATAGAAGATGACGATATGGTAGGGTATAGGATTGCAAAAGGAGATATAGCCTTTGGACATATAGTTCATGAAGTGGAAAATAACTCTATATGCCTTATAGAAAAGAGTGGAGAAAGATATATAAGACAAATTAAGAAGTTAGACAGCAGTAAATTATTACTGATAAGCAATAGAGGCAGTGTGAGAACTGAAACAGTAGGTGTAAAAGAAATTAAAGTACTAATGAAATTAGAAAGAGTAGAAATAAAACTATAAAGTTTGGTGTAAATTGATAGTAGCAACAGATATTTTTCTGTTGCTATTTTTTATTAGGAGGTTTAAATAAGAGTTCATTATAAAAATAAGCCTTATCATAAAAATAGATATAATAATTATTTTCATTAAATTTCCGAGTGGATAAATATATGGAAGCAATATTCTCATGTCAATTCTACTAAAGGTATAAAAAACGTAATAAAAAGAAGAAAAAGAAACTATGTAGAGACTATTAATTTTATATGATATATTACGATATTGATAATAAAAATATTGTAGAGTATAATAGGCAAGGTACAATATGTAGTGGTTGGAGGTATTTGGTATGCTATATGTGGTTAAAAGAGATGGTAGACATGTTAACTTTGATTCTATAAAGATAACCAATGCTATAAAAGGATCGGCTGAAGAAATTGCTTTTAATTTAAAAGAAAGCGAAGCTATTGAACTTACACAAAAGGTTATACGAGAAATTGAAAATATGGAATGCGAAGAAATAACTGTTGAAGAGATACAAAATATAGTTGAAAAGATTTTATTAGAAAGTGGATATAAATTAATTGGAAGGACTTATTCAAATTATAGAAGTGAAAGAACAAAGATAAGAGAAAAGAAATCGGATTTAATGAAAGTTATTGAAAAAATAGGTGTAGAAACGGATAGGGATAATGCAAACGTTGGAAATAACTTTAGTTCAAAACTTTTAAGAATAGCAAGTGAATCAAATAAGTGGCATAACTTAGGTATGATGCCTAAGCATTTAGCAAAACTTCATGAAAATGGAGATGTGTATTTTCATGATTTAGATTCGTACAACTTAACAACAAATTGTTTAAATATAGAAACAGGAAAGATTTTATCAAGAGGTTTTAATACAGGATATGGCACAATACTTCCTGCTAAAAGGATAGAATCAGCAGCAGAGCTATCATGTATATTATTGCAAAGTACTCAAAATGATATGTTTGGTGGACAGTCACATGTGAATTTTGATAATGACATGGCTAAATTTGTGGATATGTCAAGAAAAGAAATAAGAAAAGAATATAAAGAAAGCTTTGGTAATGTTGAAAATCTAGATGAAATAGTAGAGCGAAAATTAGAAAAAGTAGTTCGTCAATCAATGCAAGGAATAGTATATAATCTAAACACTATGCATTCAAGAGCTGGTAGTCAGGTGCCGTTTAGCTCAATAAACCTAGGACTTCCACAAAGCGAGGATGCTGCTATGATAGACAGAATGTTCCTCGAAGAATATGAAAGAGGTCTCGGAAAAGGAGAACAACCTATATTCCCTAACATAATATTTAGAGTTAAAAATGGTGTGAATAGAGAAGAAAATGATCCTTATTATTATCTGTATGAGCTTGCATGCAGGGTTGCTAGTAAGAGAATGAACCCTATGTTTATGAATTTGGATGCCGACTTCAATAAAGAGTACTATGATAAAGGTGTTATAGCTGCAACTATGGGGTGTAGAACTTACATAATGTCAAATATAAATGGAGAACCAGGACCAGCAGGTAGAGGGAATATAGCTCCAGCTACTATAAACTTGCCAAGAGTAGGGATTCTGGCAAAAGGAAATATAGATAAGTTTTTCTCTCTTTTAGATAATAGACTACAACTTACTAGAGAATCATTGTTACATAGATATAGTGTACTTAAAAATTTAAAGGTAAAAGATTTACCATTTGTTGCAGGAGAGCATTTAATGCGTGGATCAGAAAATTTAGGGCCAGAAGATTCAATAGAGCCAATACTTAGACAAGGAACTTGGGGAGTAGGATTTATAGGACTTGCAGAAACATTAATTGCACTAGTTGGGAAACATCAAGGTGAGAGCAAAGAGACATATGATTTAGGTGTAAGAATAGTTACATACATTAGAGAATTTTGTGATAAATATAAGGAAATAGATAAACTTAACTGGTCTTGTTATGCAACACCAGCAGAAGGGCTTTCAGGAAAGTTTATACTTCAAGATCAAGCTGTGTTTGGTAAGATTGAAGGGGTTACAGATAAAGATTACTATACAAATAGTTATCATATACCTGTATATCATAAAATATCAATTAAAGAAAAGATAGATTTAGAAGCACCTTTTCATAAGCTATGTAATGGTGGACATATAACATATATTGAGATGGATGGATACCCTGATCCAGAAGCGGTAAAGGCTGTAATGGATTATGCATACAAGAATACAAATATAAATTATATAGGCGTAAATTTCCATATGAAATATTGCAGAGAATGTGGTACAACAATAGAAGTTGAAGAAAACACTTGTCCTAAATGTGGAAGTAATAATATTCAAGGTATATCTAGAGTTACAGGATATTTATCATTGGATGAAAGATTTGGATCGGGAAAAGTTGCAGAGCGTGCAGATAGAATTTCACACAATAATGAAAAGCATATAAATACTTATCTAAACTAGTGGAGTGTAAAGGTATGAAGTTAAAGGTAGCTGGATTTTTAGATAATACCATGGTAAATGGGAAAGGTCTTAGAAGTGCCCTATTTCTATCAGGATGCAATCATAATTGTGATGGATGTCATAATAAGGAAATGCAGTCATTTCAATATGGAGATGAAGTAGAAATTAAAGAAATACTAAATAGAATAAAGTCCAATGTTCCATTAATAAAAGGAGTTACATTTTCAGGTGGAGAGCCTTTTGAACAAGCCCAAGAACTTAGTATTCTTGCCAGGTTTATAAAAAACGAAGGTCTTAATATTTGGTGTTATACTGGATATACTCTTGAAGAAATAGTTGAAAGTGGAGATACTTGCAAATTAGATTTGCTGTCACATATAGATATACTTGTTGATGGAAAATTTGAAAAGAATTTAGTTGAAGGAGCACTAAAGTATACTGGTTCTAGCAATCAAAGGATTATCAAACTTAAAGATGTAATAAAATATAAAGAAATAGCTTCTGAATAATATTTTTATTGAAAATATTAACAAGGCCATAAATATTGGAGCAGCCCATATTTATGGCCTTAAATTTTAAGTTTTATTGAGCCATTGGTTCTAGGATTTTTACAATATTTCTTTCAGTAAGATTTTCTTTAATTTTTAGAATATGGCTTCCGATTCTTTCACCATTTTTCATATTTGTTATAAAAGTTTCCACTCCATCTATAGGGAAAGCTATGCATGGAGTTTTATAATGCATAGGTATTATGATATGACTATTGATAGACTTAGCAATAGAAGCAGCTTGTTTTCCATCAATTGTGTAATTTCCGCCTACTGGAATAAGAAGTATATCTATATCACCTATTTTTTTTATGTCATCATCTGAAAGCAGATGTCCTAAATCTCCTAAGTGACATATTTTATATCCATCAACTGTAATTACATAAATTATATTTTCACCACGTTTAGAACCTTCTGCATCATCATGATATGAAGGTATACCTTCTACAGGAATATCACATTTATGAAATAAACCAACTTCATCTATAACCTCTGGAGAACCTTTAACAGCACCCATATAGTCATGATCAAAATGGTGATGACTTATGGTAACTAAATCAACTTTGTCATTAAATACTTTATAACCTACAGAATCATCAAAGGGATCGGTTAGAATCTTTCTGCCTTTTGAATCTTTTATGAGAAAAGAGGAATGCCCAATCCAAGTTATATCCATATAATACACTTCCTTTCACAATTTAGCTTAATTTTAAAATTTTTTATTAGTAGGTTAAGGCTGTTTTAAAGATTGTTGAGTTCATTATAATGAGAAACTCCTTATTATACGAAATCAGCAATTTCTTAAAATATAGCTTATTATTACAAATATTATAGCATATAGTATATCCTACATTACTAAATAAAATTACCCAAGGTAATTTGCTTATAGCAATTCATATCTTAAAAATAATTTTAAGATAACGATATATTGAATATGAAGCATTGAATTTTATTATAAGTTTTCATAAATATGATACTATTTCAATATTTAATCGTAGTTATCTATGGAGGAATATTATATTAAATCATATTTTTAATAGTAATTAAAAAATGTTGTGGTTTTATTGAAATATTTATCCAAATAAAATACAATTAGATTATATAAATCTTTTGGGAGGGGGGATAATTTGAACAATATAAGAAAAATTGCAATATTTTTAGTTATGGTGCTATTAGTTGTAGTAGTTGTACCTTCAAAAGCATGGGCTATTTCTTATAAAGATATGCCAAAACAGCTAGGGGCAGAAATTGATAAGATATGGACTATAAAATTTAATGAGGATATTGATAAAAACACGATAAATTCATCAAATATAATAGTTCTAAATGAAAGTAATAGTCAAGTCAATGCGAAAGTAGAATATAAAGACAGCAGAACAGTATTAGTATCACCTGTAGGTGAATATGAACCAGAAAAAAACTATACATTGATAGTAAAGGATTCTGTTAAGTCTGCAAAAGGCACAAAACTAAAAGAATCAACAAGAATGGTATTTGCTACAAAAAACAAAACAGAGAGACCCGTTTCTCCAAAAGGGTACGTTGTTGCATTAGATGCAGGACGTGCAGCTAATGACATAGGATCTGAAGTTGGACCAACTGGCATAAAGGGTAAAGATATTAACTTAGATGTTGCCTTAAAGGCTGGAAAGATTTTGGAAGCAAATGGAGTGCGAGTAGTTTACACAAGAACAGGAGATAGCGTTCCCTGGAGCAAGGAAGATAGTATATCTGCTAGAAGTAAGATAGCCAATGATGCTAAGGCAAGCGTATTTGTGAGTATACATTGTAATGCATATTCATCTACAAACGCCTCAGGTTCAGAAACTTATTATTTGCAAGGTAATACTGAATCGAAAAAACTAGCTTCTTACATTCAAGATGAACTTCCATCTAAAACTGGACTACCTAATAGAGGGATAATAGAAAGTACATTAAAAACATTAAGCAGTGTGAATTCAACTGCAGTTTATGTAGATTTAGGATTCATAACTAATCCTGTAGAAGAAAAAATATTAAACAGTAGTACATTTAAAACTAATAGCGGAGAAGCTATAGCAAATGCTGTATTAAAATATTTAGATGCTAAACAGGCTACATATATAAAAAGTGTGAAGGATATATCTGTATTATTATATAAAGGAGAGAAATACACGCTTCCAACAACAGTGGATGCAGTAATGAGTGATAATACAGATTCTAGGGTAAGTGTAAAATGGGATAAAACTTATGTTGATACATCTAAAGAAGGTACTTACTATTATAAAGGGACTATAGCTGGATACAATGGAAATGTTACATTAAAGGTTACAGTAACTCCTCAGGCAATAACAAATAAACCTAAAGTTTGCATAGATCCATCTAGTGCAGCAAATCTATTAAACTCTGTAGGACCAACAGGTGTTAAAGAAAAAGATGTTAATTTAGCTATAGCTTTGAAGTTAGGTAATTTGCTTCAAAGCAAAGGATTTGAAGTAGTTTACACAAGAAAAGGAGATACTGTTCCTTGGAATGAGGCAAGTGACATAGAACAAAGAACTAAAATAGCAAATGAATCTGGAGCGGGATTATTTGTAAGAGTTCGTGCAAATTACTATACTAAATCTGATGTGAAAGGAATAGAAACCTATCACTCACCTAATGATACTATAGGGAAAGTATTTGCGGAAAACGTGCAAGATGGTATGATATCTCAAACTAGTGGAGTTAATAGAGGAGTTAAAGAAAAAACTTCAGATATATTAGAAGGATTTAATGGAACTGGCATATTAGTATATCCTGGTTTTATATCAAATCCAGATGAGGAAAAACTTCTTAATACTCCTAGCTACCAAGATAAAATAGCTGAAGGTATAGCCGAAGGCATAATAAATAATTATACCAGCTCTAATGATACTATCAAATCAGTAAATGATATTACAGTAAATGTAAGTCAAGGAGATAAGTATTATTTACCTATGAAAGTTGCTGCTGTAAATACTGATGGGAAAACAGTACAAGCCGACGTTGTTTGGGAAACAACTACTGTAGATACAAGCAAATTAGGAACTACCGTAATTAGAGGACGCGTTAAAAACTATGATAAACAGGTAATCTTAACAATAAATGTATCTCCTAAAAGTACAGCAAGGTATAAAGTTGCCATAGATCCAGGACATGGTGGATATGATTCTGGAGCAGTAGGGCCAAAGGGTACTAAAGAAAAGGATATAACTTTAGCAGTTTCTTTAAAGTTGGGAGATATTCTTGTTAAAAATGGAGTAGATGTTGTATTTACTAGGACAAGTGATAACGTTCCATGGCCAAACAATAAAAATGTAGAACTTCAGACACGCTGTGATATAGCAAATAATGCAAAAGTAGATTATTTTGTATCTATACACACTAATAGTGTAGATGGAAGTCCAACAACTTCAGGTATAGAAACTTTCTATGATAGAGATAGAACAAATGGAATACCACTAGCTAAGAATATACAAGCTGAGCTTATAAGTGAGTTCGGGGCAAAGGATAGAGGAATTAAACCAAGTGGACTATATGTAGTTAAACATACTAATGCTCCTGCTGTACTTGTGGAATTAGAGTTTTTAAGTAACCCTCAAAAAGAACAAATGTTTAAAGATCCAAGTTATCAACAAAAATATGCAGAAGCAATTGCAAGGGGTATAATGAAAACCCTAGGCAAGTAAAATATCTACTAATTTAAAGTTATAAAAGTTTAAGTTTAAGTCAAAAATTATAATGGAAGAGATGTTAATATTACAAAAGTCAGTTGTAATATTGTGCCTCTTCCTTTATTATATTTATATTACGATTTTTTTTATTACCATATAAACCATATAATACAAAAGGGAGTTTATGTAATGGACAGTAGAAGATTATTTCGATCTAATTTATTTGCAATGATTTTGTTAACTCTGTATGCAGTTACTCCAGCATTTTTAGTACCTGTATTTAAATCTGCAAAATTACCAATAGCTTTATACTTAGTCTTGCCACAAGTGCTTTTACTTATAGTGCCAACTATAATTTATTTTATAGTAACAAAGCAGCCTATTAAGGATACATTAAAATTAAATAAAATAAGCTTTAAGACAGTGTTGATTGTTATTGTAATAGGCCTTTTAGCTCAGCCAATAGCTATGTTTTTATCACTAATAACTCAATTTGTATTTCCAAATAGAATAAGTCAAGTAGTTGCGTCTCTCAACGATATACCTTTTATAATAAGATTGGGAGTAGTGGCATTGACACCAGCAATTTGTGAAGAGATAACTATGAGAGGAGTAATCTTATCAGGATATAAAAACATTAGCATAAGAAAATCTGCTATTATGACAGGGTTGTTTTTTGGTATGCTTCACTTAGATGGGAATCAGCTACTTTATGCTTTTGCTATAGGCATAATATTTGCCTATCTAGTGAGAATAACAAATTCTATATTTTCATCAATGCTATGTCATTTTACTATTAATGGTACACAAGTTGCTATGTCAGAATTATCAACAAAGTTAATGAAGCTTAGTGGACAGCAGGTAGAGACAATACAGCAATCAGGGTTAGCTTCTTTAAGTACTATGCAAATAATAAATACATTTTTTTTACTTTTAACCTTAGCTATAATTTGTATAGGAATTATAGTATTACTTATGCAAAAGTTATCCTACAGTTATAAAGTTTATAGAGTTAATAATATAGATTATAAAGAAGAAAAGATAAATGTTATAAATTGGCCTGTAATTGTATCTATAATAATTTATGTTGTTACAATATTTTTTCAGCTAAAAGAGATATACAAATGGTAATAAAAAAGCTTTTTCATGGGGTCAGCAGGGCTTAAATTCAAAAGCAAGGGGGAATATTCTATGAAGCAAAATGTGAATGACATGAACAAGGAAGAATTAAAAGAGTTTATAAATGAAAATAAACAAGAAATTGAAGAAGCAATGAAGATATACGTTAATATAATAAAAGATAAACTTAGAGAAAATGATAATGTGCATCCTATAAAAAAGAAGGCTTATAACATTAAAAAGATTAATAATTATGTATCTTGGGTAAATGAACAAATAATAATGAATGATAATGCATCTAGGGATATTAAAGTTATTCCGAGAAGAGGAGAAATTTGGACTTGCGAACTGGGGCAGAATATAGGGTCAGAAGAAAATAAAATTAGACCAGTAATAATAATTCAAAATGATACTGGAAATAAGAATGCTCCAACAACAATTATTGCTCCAATATCTAATAGACCTAAAAAGATTGCAGTACATATAGAACTTAGAGAAAGTGATTATACACTTGAAAATGGCGAAAAAAGCCACATAACAGGAACTATTTTAGCAGAACAGATTAAAGTAGTTTCAAAAGCTAGACTTGGAAGACATATCGCTACGCTAAATAAGGATTTTATGGAACTTTTAGATTCAAAACTTAGAATTTCGTTAGAATTGTAATTTATTTTTGAAATTTGAATATAATACTAGTATATAAGGCAAAAAGTTTAATAAAAAATAAAAAAGTATTAAAAAAGTATTGCCTAATTTAAATGATAGTGATAGAATAAAAGCGTCACTGAATTAATACATACCTAATTAAGATTAGGAGACTATATTTCATATTATCCTTTTTTAAATAGCATAACATACCTGGCAAGGGCTAGGAGATTATATAACATATTAGAGACATATTAGAAACAAAGAAGATTGGTAAAACCAATCTTTTTTGTTTGATAAAATAATTAAATAAGCGTAAATTGACAACAAAAAACTATTGTAATATAATATAGTGTAAATTGAGGATTTTGATGACAAAAAATTTAAATATTATATTAAATGACTGTGAACAGGATAAGTATTTAATCTGTATGCTTCTAGAGAGTGGGGATTGCTGGAAACCCATAGCTAAGGTTTAAAGAAAATCACCTGGGAGTCGAGAACTGAAAAAGTCTTTGGCTAAGTAAGTTTATCCGTTATTTCGCGTTAAGAAATAGAGTATGTTAGTACTTGAAGTTTTTCACATGGGTGGTTTATGCAGCTGCGTCCTTATGGACGGAGCTTTTTTATTTAATGGTAGTTGCATTCTAAAGTTAGGGTATAAAATAAATAAGATTCTTAGCTTCACAGAGCAGTGAAAGAGAGGAGATAAAGAAATGTACAATAAGGTTGAAACTTCTACAAACTTTGTAGACATGGAAAGAAAAATAGCAAATCTTTGGAAAGAAAAAGATGTAATTCAAAAGAGCTTTGATAGAAATGAAGAGGGTGAATATTTCACTTTTTATGATGGCCCTCCAACAGCTAATGGTAAGCCACACGTAGGTCACATTATTACTAGAGTTATGAAGGATTTAATTCCAAGATATAAAGTTATGAAGGGATATAAAGTTCTAAGAAAAGCAGGTTGGGATACTCATGGCCTTCCAGTTGAACTTGAAATCGAAAAGAAACTTGAAATATCAGGTAAACCTCAAATAGAAGAATACGGTGTAGAAAAGTTTGTTAAAGAATGTAAAGAAAGCGTATTTAAATATACAAGTCTTTGGAAAGACATGTCAGAAAAGTTAGGATTCTGGGTTGACATGGATAACCCATATGTAACTTATCACAATGATTATATAGAATCAGTATGGTGGGCATTAAGCCAAATGTGGAAAAAAGATCTTTTATACAAAGGCCACAGAATTACTCCATATTGCCCAAGATGTGGAACAGCATTATCTTCTCATGAAGTTGCTCAAGGATATAAAGACGTAAAAGAAGCAACTGCATTTGTTAAGTTTAAGGTTAAAGGAGAAGAAAATAGATATATACTTGCTTGGACAACAACTCCTTGGACATTACCAAGTAACGTAGCATTAACAATTAATAAAGCATATGATTATGTGGAAGTGCTAAACAACGGAGAATATTTAATTCTTGCTAAAGACCTTACTTCTAAAGTTTTAGAAGGAGAGTATGAAATAGTAAGAGAATTTAAAGGTGAAGAATTACTTGGAACAGAATACGAACAGTTATTTAAGTTTGAAGTTCCACAAGAAAAAGCTTTCTATATAGTTCATGGGGACTATGTAACTTTAACTGATGGTACAGGAATTGTACACACAGCACCAGCATATGGTGAAGATGACAGCCAAACTGGAAAGAAATACGGCTTACCACTTATCAACTTAGTTGACTCTGAAGGTAAATTTGTAGATTCTGTTGAACCATGGAAAGGATTATTTGTTAAGAAAGCTGATCCTAAGATACTTGAATATATGAAAGAAAATGGAATGCTTTATAAATCAGAGAAGTTTACTCACTCATATCCACACTGCTGGAGATGTAATACACCACTTCTTTACTATCCAAAAGATAGCTGGTTTGTAAGAATGACATCACTTAGAGATAAACTTGTTGAAAACAACAATAAGATAAACTGGTATCCAGATAACATAAGAACAGGAAGATTTGGTAAGTTTGTTGAAAATGTTATTGACTGGGGTATCTCAAGAGATAGATACTGGGGAACACCTCTTCCAATTTGGGAATGCGAATGTGGTCACAGAGAGTGTATAGGAAGTGTAGCTGAGCTTAAGGAAAAAGGAATAAATGTTCCAGAAAACATAGAACTACACAAACCATATATAGATGCAGTTAAACTTGCTTGTCCACACTGTGGAAAAGAAATGACTAGAACTAATGAAGTTATTGACTGTTGGTTTGACTCAGGTTCTATGCCATTCGCTCAACATCATTATCCATTTGAAAATAAAGAAGTGTTTGAAAAGACTTTCCCAGCACAATTTATATCAGAAGCAGTAGACCAGACAAGAGGATGGTTCTATACATTACTTGCAATATCTACAGCATTATTTGATACAAATTCTTATGAAAATTGTATAGTTTTAGGACACGTTTTAGATAAGCATGGACTTAAAATGTCAAAATCAAAGGGAAATGTAGTAGATCCATTTGATGTGCTAGAGAATGAAGGAGCAGATGCTACAAGATGGCATTTCTACACAGCTAGTGCACCATGGCTTCCAACAAGATTCTCAGAAGAGGATGTAAAGGAAACACAAAGAAAGTTCCTAAGCACATTATGGAATGTATATTCTTTCTATGTTTTATATGCTGAAATAGACCAATTTAATCCACTAGAATATAAAGACTTTGTATCAGAAAATGTTATGGATAAGTGGGTAATATCTAAGCTTAATACATTAGTTAAAAATGTAGAAGAACACATAGATAACTATAGAATTACTCAAGCAGCACTAGAGCTTGAAGATTTTGTTGATGAACTTTCAAACTGGTATGTAAGACGTAACAGATCAAGATTCTGGACTACAGAACTTACTGAAGACAAGATAGGAGCTTACACAACTCTTTATAAAGTACTTACAACTGTAGTTAAAGTTGCAGCGCCATTTGTACCATTTATGGCAGAAGAAATTTATCAAAACCTAGTTGTTAGCCTAGATAAAGATGCTATTGAAAGTATTCACCTATGCACATGGCCAGAATATAATTTAAGCCTTGTAGATAGTGAACTTGAAAGACAAATGGATTTAGCATATAAAATTGTTAAGCTTGGACGTAGCGCTAGAAATGGAGCAAACATTAAAAATAGACAGCCGCTTTTAGAAATGCTTGTAAGCACAAAATCTCTTCCAGAATATTATGGGGACATAATTAAAGAAGAACTTAACATTAAAAATATTGAGTTTGGCGCAGATCTTTCAAAATACGTTGACTTTGAGATAAAACCAAACCTTCCAGTACTAGGAAAAGCTTATGGAAGATACATTCCTGCAATAAGGAAAGCTATAAGCTCAATGAACCAAATGGAACTTGCTCAATCTATAAATAATGGTAAATCCGTATTTATAGATGTAGAAGGATTAGAAGATCAAATAGAGCTTACTTCTGAAAATCTCCTTGTAACAATGCAAGGACTTGAAGGATTTGCTTTTGCTGGAGAAGGAGAAGTAGGAGTAACACTTGAGACTACAATTACACAAGAGCTTAAAGAAGAAGGATACGTTCGTGAAATCTTAAGTAAAGTTCAAAACTTAAGAAAAGAAAGCGGATTTGAAGTTGCGGATAAGATAAGACTTTATGTAGCTGACAATGAAATGTTAGAAGCTGTAATAAAGAAATTTGAAGATCATATAAAGAAAGAGACTCTAACAGTTTCAATAGCATACAATGAAGAGAAGACATATGGAGAATTTAAGATTAATGGAGAAGATCTTAAGATAGCTGTTGAAAAAGAAAGTTAATAAAGCACTATAATGATAGAAGCACTAATTTCTTAAAAAGAGGTTAGTGCTTCTAAAATAATCAATGTTTTGATATATAATGGAGGTATTGGTATGAAAAACAAGATAAGAGTGGGAATAGTAGGATATGGAAATCTTGGTAAAGGTGTAGAGTTAGCATTATCTCAAAATCCTGATTTTACATTAGAAGCTATATTTACTAGAAGAGACCCTAGTAAGCTGAATAAAGGTAATAAAATGGTACATATTTCAGAAATAGAAGATTATAAGGATAAAATTGATGTAATGCTATTATGCGGAGGATCTGCCTTAGACCTCCCAGAACAGTGCCCTGAAATAGCAGCTAATTTTAATACAGTTGATAGTTTTGATACGCATGCTAAAATACCTGAATACTTTAAAACAGTAGATGAAGTAGCCAAAAATGCCGGTACATTAAGTCTCATATCTGTAGGCTGGGATCCAGGTTTATTCTCTCTGAACCGTATATTATCTGAAGCTGTACTTCCTAAGGGAAAGGATTATACTTTCTGGGGTAAGGGAGTAAGCCAGGGGCACTCAGATGCTATAAGAAGAATAGATGGTGTTAAAAATGGAATACAGTATACTGTACCTATAGAGAAAGCTATGGAAAGAGTACGTACTGGAGAAAATCCTGAATTAGCTGTTAGTGAAAAGCACAATCGAGTTTGCTATGTAGTACCGGAAGAAGGCGCAAATATTAAGAAAATAGAAGAAGACATAAAAAATATGCCAAACTATTTTGCTGATTATGATACCGAAGTATATTTTATTACAGAAGAAGAACTTGCAAAGCAACACTCAGGAATGCCTCATGGAGGATTTGTTATAAGAACTGGAGTTACTGCTGGAGGTAAAAATCAAAGAATAGAGTTTAGCCTTCAATTAGGAGATAATCCACAGTTTACTGCTAGTGTTATAGTAGCATATGCAAGAGCTGTGTATAGACTTTCAAAGGAAGGTCAGAGAGGGGCACGTACTATATTTGACATTCCTCTTGCATACATATCACCTAAGTCAGCAGAGGAGCTAAGAAAAGAATTATTGTAATAGAAAATGGTAGATATTCTTTAGGGTAGGTAAATCCGATAGAATAAGTTAAAGGCTATTTTAAAGATTGTTGAGTTCATTATATGGAAACTCCTTGTGGTTTCTCCAAGGAGTAAGCGATTCACACCAAATCATAGATTTGGTGTGAATCGCTTATAAGAAATTATTTTCCATATTATAGGTTATCGACAATCTCTTAAAATAGCCTTAGTTTTTAATTCTATTTAGTAAGCTCATCCCAATTTTCTAAAAGTTCATTTAGTTCCATTAAAACACTTGATTTATCCTGTGCCGTGCTTCCACCTTTTAATCTAGCTATATTTACACCAATTCTATATATTTCATCTCTTTCAACACTGAATTGTATTCTGGGAACTACTTTTTTCCAGGCTTTATCTATATGAGTTATATCTTCTTTGACCTTGCTCCAATCTTCAGCTTTAGTATGATTCATAGCCATTTGTACAAATCCTAATACATCTTCAGATGGATTTCGTGGCTTTTTCAAGTATTTTCCACTAAACATAACAACAATAAAAATTGCTATGGCAGTTATAGGAATCAAATAAGGGAAAAATTTTTTCATAAGTTTTACATCCTTTCATATCACTAAGATATTAACTACTGCATATGATCTTTGTAAAGATCTATATAAACAGTGTCAGGTGGAGTAAAAGTAGCCACAAAAACTTCAGATGGATCCTTAACGTTGTGAGCTTTTAATTGAGTATATAGCCAATTAATATCTTTATTTATGTTTTTTAAGTTTTCATCAATAATTATTCCGTCGTAAATTATCTCTGAACTTAATGCTACAGGGGCCGGGGTTAGATTTAAATCATTGGGAGTTGCAGGCTGAAATTGAGCCTTCTTAAGCACAGATAGCTTTCCGTTTTTCTCCATTATGGCAAATGCCACCTGGGTTAAATCAAATACTCCTTTATCTCTTAATTGTTCAAGGAGATCCCCTAATCTGTATCTTGATTTTTTCATAGCTCCTTCTAAAATCTTTCCATCCATTATTACTACTGCAGGAACGTCATCTAAATAATCAGAAGCTGTTTTAGATTTCATGGTTATAAATTGTAGTAATAGTGATAGTAGTGTCCAAGCCAATAAGCCAACCCAGTGTGGCCAAGCTCTACTGGTCAAATCAGTAGTTAGGGTAGAGGCAGTAGAGCCTATGGTAATTCCTAATATGTAATCAAAAAAAGTAAGCTGACTAATCTGTTGTTTGCCTAGCAAACGGGCAAATATTAATAAGCTAAAGAAAGATATTATGCTCCTAACTAAAACTATTAGTGCTTCATTCATGCAATTCACCTCAATTTAAGTGACAAATTTTAGAATTATTTTCGATATTATAGGTCATCAATAACCTTTAAAACATAACTTAATTTTAGTATGTTAAAAATAAAGTTTTTAATTCTAAATATTAAGGAAAATTAGGAAAGTATCTAAAATGCTCTATATATTATTTTAAATTTTGTAAAAATATAATGTTAAATTAATGTAAATATTTACATTGGCTTAAACACGGGTTGTATTTATAATAATTTATGTTGTATAATAAATAAAAAATAACATAAATAGGGGCTGGTAATATGGCAACTTCAATAAAAGATGTGGCTAGAGAAGCAAACGTATCCATTGCTACAGTTTCGAGAGTTTTGAACAATGTAGATGTGGTAAATGAAGAGACGAAAAAAAAGGTGCTAGAAGCAATAGAAAAATTAGATTACAGACCTAATATAGTTGCTAGAAGTTTGAAAACTCAAAAGACAAAAACAATAGGAATAATAATCCCTGATATTTCAAATCCAATTTATCCAGAGATAGTTAGAGGGGCAGAGGATGTTGCTAATATTTATCAATATAATATAATACTATGTAATACAGACTTAGACCCAGATAAGGAATTGGAGTATTTAAGGGTTCTTGGAGAAAAAATGGTTGATGGAGTTATATATATAAGTAACTCTCTTGAAAAAACCATACTTAAAACTATAAAGGATAGTAATATCCATATAGTCTTAATTGAAACAAACGGAAGAGAAACTGATTTCCCAAGTGTTGTAATAGATAATAAGCAGGCAGCAATAGATGTAGTGGAATACTTGGTTAAGAAAGGTAACAAAAGAATAGCATATATAGGAACTGACAAACAGTCTATAAATGCTAGTGCAATAAGATATAGAGGTTATAAAGCTGGACTTGAGAAGAAGGAAATACCTTATGATGAAGACATTGCTTACTTCTGCAAATACTCTCTAAAAGCAGAGGATGGATATGAAGCAATGGAATCCATTTTGTCAAAAACAAAGGATATCGATTCTGTATTCTGTGTTAATGATGAGGTTGCTATGGGAGCAATAAATGCATTGAGAGATAATGGATTCAAAGTTCCAGAGGATATAGATGTAGTAGGATTTAATGACACTCATGGTGCGGAATTTTTCTATCCAAGACTTACTACAATAGCACAACCACTATATGATATGGGATCTGTAGCAACAAGAATGCTTATTAAGAAAATTAATAATGAACCTCTTGATAAAAAAGTATTTGTATTGCCTTATGAATTTATTGAAAGAGATTCATGTAAGTAAATTTAAAAAAACTAGTGTGAAATGTATGTCGAAATGGCATACATTTTTTTTATACCACCTTTTGGAATTTTATGGTATAATTAAATAAAAAATAAGGTAAATTTTGTAATAAATAAAATGAAATGTAAAATAAAGTATCATAGGGGGGATACCTATGGATAATAAGGACAAGCTATTAAAGGTTGTTTCTTATCTAAAAAGTGTAAAAAAACTAAATAGAAAAACTTCCATAAACATTTCCCAATATGACAATATATTTTGGCAGCAAACATTAGTGAAGGGTGGAGGCATTGTAAAAAGAAGTAGCACTAATGGAAGTTGGATGGAAATTGGTAAAAACACTAGTATTTACGATGATTTTTTTAAATTATACTTAAAACTTCAAAAAGAATGTTGTCAATTAGAGATTGTATATGGTTATGGTTTTTTGATTTGGAGAGCAGAGAGTAAAGAAGTAGCCCATCCATTGCTTACTGTAAAAGCTGAACTGATTTTTGACACTAAGGATTCAAAATTTATTTTAAAGCCTATTAACAATAAAATTAATCTAGAGATAGATATATTAGAAGAATTAAATATATCTAACTTACAAGAAATAATTAAATTAAAAAGTTTAATAGATGAAGAAAATGCTACACCAGAAAATTTTGAATCTATAGAGGAAATACTAAAGATTATTCTAACTTATTTAAATCCAAGCAGCTTACATAATAAGATAGAAAAGCAGTGGATTGGAATAGAAAATATAACTATAGGAAGAGAGCCAATAGTTTATAGCGAACCACTTATAATTGTTCGTAAATCAAATAATAGAGCTTGGAAAAAAGAGATTGAAGAAATGCTAAGCCAAATAGCTAATAATGAAAATATTCCGGATACCATAAAGGCTCTAGTAGATGAAAACTTTCAAAGTGATAATGAGATTGAGGAAGAGTACTGGAAAGTGATAGGGAAAGATTTATTATTTCCTTTGCCATACAATAAGGAACAAGGTGAAATAGTAAAGAAGCTTTCAGAAGACTACGGTGTGGTGGTAGAAGGGCCCCCAGGAACCGGCAAGAGTCATACTATAGCTAATTTAATTTGCCATCTTTTGGCTCATGGAAAAAGGGTATTAATAACAAGTCAAATTGATAATCCATTAAAATTACTAATTAATAAGGTACCAGAGGAAATAAGACCACTATGTATGAATATAGCAGGCAATGATTTAAAGAATTTAAAAGAGTTTGATTACTCTATAAACAAAATAATTGAGAATCTTGAACTTAATTCAAAACTATTAAGTATGGAAGCACAGGAATTAGAAAATCAATTAAGTTTATGTAGAAATAGACAGAGGTTTTTGTATAGTAAATTAAGAGAAGCAGAAAAAGTTGAAAATGGCAGTATAAATTATTGCGGCAAAAAGTATAAACTATTAGGAATAGCAAAATGGTTAAAGGATAATGAAAGTAAATACTCTTGGATAGAAGATAAGGTGGATATAGGCAAGAAAGCACCTATAACAGATGCTAAATTTTCAAGATTAATATATTTTATGAGTAATACAAGCAAAGAGGAAATAGAAATATTCAACAATACAAGAGGACTACTTTATAATATACCATCTTATGAAGAACTTTCATCTAAAATTAAAAGATTTAATGAAATTAGAAAAAATTATAGCCAATATAGCAAAGACGTAAAAGATTGGTGTATATCTTATAATTCTGAATATGAATATGAACAGATAATGAAGCTTTTAGAAAATGGAGAGAAAATGCTAGAAGAAATAGAAGGAACATGGCTTCAGAAAGTTTTAGATTGTTCTCAAAAAGGAGAAACTCTTAAACTTGTGCTTCAACAGGTAATTTTAAAATGTAATTACTATATAAAGAGAATAGGAAGTATAAGGAGAGAAATAAGCGGTCATAAAATAGAAATTCCACAAGATATAGATGTTTTTGTTTTAGAGGATAGGTTTAATACAATATATAAGCAATATGATCAAAAGGGTAAAATAAATAAGCTTTTTAAAATCTTCCATAGTGAATGTCAGAGTACTTTAGAAAGATGTTTTATAGATTCTAAGCCTTTAGAAAGCAGGGATCAAGTTAGAATAGTGAAGCTTTATATTGAACAATGTTCTACAGAAAAGAATCTAAAAAATATATGGAATAACACTATGAAGGAATATGGTGCCGCTGAAATAGACCATCTAAATGTGGAAACATTAGTTAACCTAGAAGAGGCTATAAACAAGATAGACATTATAATTAATTGGGACATAAAAGTTAAGAATAAAATAATTAATTCTATGAATGGAATTACCTTTCTAAATAATATTGATTGGTATAAAAAAGATACCTATGATTATTTAAGAAAAGGCATATTAAGTATTAAATATATACTTGAATACGAAAGGATAAAAGCTTATATAGTAAGCATGGATAAACTTACTTCAAACATTAATGGCTTTGAAGATGTATCAAGAGCTATACAAAGGTTAGACATATTATCACTAAAAAGTGCTTATCGAAAAATAGATAAGCTTAAAGAGATGGGACCTAATATAATAGAATTACAATTGCTACTGCAACAAATTTATGAAGATTGTCCTAAATTAGTTAGAAGAATACTTAACGATGAAGATAAGCTTAACATGTTAACTAAATATAAAAACTTTAGCATAGCTTGGACTTGGAGACAATTTGATAGCATATTAGAAGAAGCTAATAGATATAAGATAGAGGATATAGAAAAGGAATTAGAAGCAGAAAAAGATGTAGAAAGTAATTTAATTAGAAAAATTATATATAAAAAATCATGGCATAATCAAATAACTAAAATTGAAGAACGAGAAAAAAGGAGCTTATATGCTTGGTCTGACTCTGTAAAAAGAGTAGGGAAAGGTAAAGGAAGAAATTCATTAAACTATTTAAAGCTTGCTCAAAAAGAGATGGACAGATTAAAAGAGGTGATTCCTGTTTGGATAATGCCTATAAATAAGGTAATTGAAACCTTTAGCTTAACACCTGGGTTATTTGATGTAGTAATAATTGACGAGAGTAGTCAATGTGATATTTTTGCTATTTCAGCTTTATTTAGAGCTAAAAGAGCCATAATAGTAGGGGATGATAAGCAGATAAGTCCTGGAGTTATTGGGATAGATATGGACAAGATCCAAGACCTTATTGATAAACATCTAAAGGAAATACCTCATTACGAATGGTTTGATATGAGAACTAGCATATACAATACAGCTCTTAGAGTATTCCCAAATAGAATAATGCTAAAAGAGCATTTCAGATGTGTACCTGAGATAATTGAATTTAGCAATAGAACATGTTATTCAAATCAAATTATACCTTTAAGGAGATTTAATAGTGGTGAACAATTAGGTTCTCCAATAAGAGCAATTAAAGTAGAAGGAGAACGAAATAGCCTAAAGCCTATTAATATTAAAGAAGCAGAGGCATTAGTTAATAAAATAGCAGAATGCTGCAGGGATTATAGATACAATGGAATGAGCATGGGTGTAATATCTCTTCTTGGAGATGCACAATGCGAAGTAATAGAGAATCTGTTAAAGGAAAGAATAGGAGAAAAAGAAATGATTGCTAGGAATCTTGTTTGTGGAAATGCTTATTCTTTTCAAGGGGATGAGAGAGATATAATATTCTTGTCTATGGTAATAGCTAATAACGTGAAGTTTACAGCCTTAACAAAGGATTCAGATTTAAGAAGATTCAATGTTGCTAGCAGTAGAGCAAGAAACCAAATGTGGTTATTCCATTCTGTAGATTTAAGAGATTTAAATGAAAATTGTGTACGAGCTAAGCTGTTGAGTTATTGCTTAGATCTTAGCTCGGTAGCCAATAAAAATATTGACCTAAAAAATATATTTGAATCCCAATTTCAAAAAGATATTTATAAAATGTTTAGAGAAAATGGATATGAAATAAAACCTCAAGTTTTAGTAGGAAAGTATAAGATTGACTTTGTGTTAGAAGGGTTTAATAGAAAAATTGCCATTGAGTGTGATGGTGAAAAACAATCTATAGAAAGTTGGGAAGAGGAATACGAAAAGAAGATTTGCCTTGAAAGAGTTGGTTGGAAATTTTTTAAGATAAAAGGAAGTGAATTTTATAGAAATCCTGATGATACAATGAAAAAGCTTTTACAAAAAATTGATAAAGTACAAAGGAAGCAAGGAATTGCTTAAAATATTTTCATAAATGGAGGCTAAAAAATGATCTGCTATACAATTGGACATTCTACAAGAAAATTAGAAGAATTTATTAATACTATTAAGTTATATGGAATAGATTGCGTAATGGATGTTAGAAGTGAACCTTATTTTTCAAATGAATATTATAATGAATACAATAAAGAGCAGTTAGAGAGAAGTATAAAGCAATCAGGTATAAACTATATATACATGGGTCGTGAACTAGGAGAAATGAGAAAAGAAGAGGAAGCTTTTGATAAAGAAGGTAATATTGATTTTGATAAAATTATGGAATGTGCTTCTTTTAAAAAAGGAATACATAAGATTGTAGAGGGAATAAAAAGAGGACACAAGATAGCACTTATGTGTTCTGAAAAAAACCCATATAACTGCCATAGAAGCATTTTAATTGGGTACGTATTAGAGCATAATGGAGTTACAGTAGAACATATAATTGATGAAGATAGCTTTAAGACTCAAAAGAGAATAGAAGAAGAGATTTTTGTAACTTATGAACCAATATTAAAAAGTAAGTTTTTACAGTTAACAATTCAGGATATATTAGATAATGATGATTATGACAACATAAGTGAAAAGGATATAAAGTTAAAGGTAATAGAAGAAGGATATAGAAGAAAGTTTAAAGAGCTTGCGAGTTAAAACTCCAAGCTTTTTTAGGTTTATGTATATGTTTGGGACAGGCATACTAAGGAATTTGGGTAATATACGGGGAATAGGTATGGTGTTTTACAGAATGAATATAAGGGAAATATATTTAACCATGAAGATTGTATACAATATAAAGAATGTGTAAGGGTATGTCTTAAGGGGGCTATTAAGTAACAAAGGAATTGTATTTTAGGAAATGTATTCATACTGTACCATATATTACTCCTTGAAGCTTGCCGTTTAGGTGTTATACACTTATATTAACAAAATATTAACAACTAAGGCAAAGGAGGA
Organism: Clostridium sp. JNZ J1-5; assembly: GCF_053901425.1. Taxonomy (NCBI): domain Bacteria; kingdom Bacillati; phylum Bacillota; class Clostridia; order Eubacteriales; family Clostridiaceae; genus Clostridium; species Clostridium sp. JNZ J1-5. Next base: position 2,352,563 of record NZ_CM132773.1, read on the forward strand.
AATATGGTGAACAGTTACAAAAGACTAATATCCAGGCTTTTAGTGGCTTTCTTTATTGTTGCAGCACTTCCAACACAAGCATTTGCAGAGACACTAAATGGTAAACAAGCCTATGTAGAGCCTGAATTTAAGGAAACAGAAGTTGAAACTAAAAGTCCCCCTAATATAGTTAAAGAGGTGGAAGAAAAAAGGGAAGAAAACATAAAACACTTTTTACTTGAAGACAATACATATGAAGCAGTAATATACAAAGATCCAGTTCACTACAAGGAAAACGGTAAGTGGCAGGATATAGACAACACTTTAGTGGAAGCTAAAGATGATCAAGGTAACAGTATATTAGAAAACAAGAAAAATGATTTTAAAGTTAAAATAGCTAAAAAGTCAAACTCAGAGAAGTTGATAAGCATAAACAAAGATAAATATGAAATCTCTTGGAAAGTAAGCAAAGTCAAGAAAAATTATGAACCAACAAATACTTCTGGAACTAGTGAGAAAACAGTGGAGAAAGAAAAAGCTGAAGGTACAGAAACTACTAATACAGAAAAATCTGTTACTAATATAGAAGAATCTACTACTGAAGCTTCAAGTAATGAAAATAGCATTGCAGCTTCCAATAATGAAAAGGAAGAAGAACAAGCAGCAAAAAGTAATAGTACAGATGAAGAGTGTCCTATTGCAGAAGTTGAAGGTAAGGTAGTACCTTCAACTATAGAAGAGAATAATTCATTACTAGGTCTAGCTAAAAGTCAGAACAATGACGAAGATAAAAAGATTTTAAAAAATATAAATTCGAAAATTAAGTACGAAAACATAGAGAATAAAGTAAACTTAGAGTACAATGTTACATCAAAAAAAGTTAAAGAAGCTATAGTTTTAAATGAGAAAATAGACAATCCAAATTTCCAATTTACCTTAAAGGCTAAAAACTTAATTGCAAAATTAAATAAAGATAAAAGTATAGGTTTTTATGACAACGCAGAAAACTCAAAACTTATATATACTATGGAAGCTCCGTTTATGTATGACGGTAAAGGGGAAATAAGCAAAGACATAGAAGTAACTTTAGAAGAAAAGGGAAATAACTACGTATTAAACATACTGCCAAATAAAGAATGGCTGGATAGTTCAGATAGAACTTACCCTATAGTTATTGACCCAACAGTAGAAACTTCTCAAGATATTAATGATATACATGATAGCTATGTAGCAGAGGGAGTACCAAATTCAAATTATGGAGGAGTAGAATTTTTACAGGTTGGTAAGGGGAGCGTTACTGGTATTAATAGATCTTATATATACTTTGACTTACCCAATATAAGTTCATCAAATATAATCACAAAGGCTTATCTATATTTGTGGTTAAACCAATCAAATTCTACACCAAATCAAATAGATGTTCATAAAGTCAACTCAGAGTGGAGTTCAAGTTCAATAACATGGAACAATAAGCCAGGATTTAACAGTAAGATAGAAGAGTACGCTATTGTAAGTGGAGATGCTGGTGGATACCCATTTCAATGGGATATCACATCTATTGCTAAAGAGTGGACTTCCACAGGAAATAATTATGGATTGATGCTTAAAAATCATAATGAAGATAGTGGATACAATCAGTTTATATCTTCAGACTCGGAAAGTGGGATTGCAAATGGAAGACCAACAGCCACTATATATTATACTGACAGTACAGGGATTGAAAACTATTGGACATACCATTCTCAAGATGTAGGAAGAGCCGGCACAGGCTATGTTAACGATTACAATGGTAATCTTGTTCTTGTTCATAATGATTTATCAATGAATGGAAATAGAATGCCTATTTCAATAAACCATATATTTAATAGCAATGAAAAAAATAATAGTATAGGCTATGGACTAGGTTGGAGACTAAATTTAAGTCAGAAGATAAATCCTATAATGGATAAAGGGGTTCAGAACTATATTTACACAGATGAAGATGGAACAAAACATTATTTAGAATATAATTCAACTGAAAAAGTTTATAAAGATGAAACTGGCATTGATATTACAATGACTATAAACTCAACTAGTACAACTGAAAAGTATGTAATAAAGGATAAAAAAAGCAATCAACTTATTTTTACGGATGGAGGATACCTTTATAAGATTAAAGATAATAATTCTAATACTATAACCCTTAATTATGATGGAACAGCTTTAAAGTATATAACAGATGGAGCAGGTAGACTTACTACATTAGATATTAATGCAAGTGGTTATCTTTTAGGTATAATTGATCCAAGTAATAGAAGGACAAACTTTTACTATGATGGAATAAAGCTTACAAGGATAACTTACCCAGATGGAAAATACAGCACATATACATATGATTCTAATAATAACTTAACATACGCTACAAACTATGATGGTTACAAGATTCAGTATGTATATTATACGTCAGCACCATATCGCGTAAATCAAATAATTGAAACAAATGCAGATGGTTCACCTGGGCAGGGACTCAATGTAAAGTATAGCTATAATAGCACTACCTATAATGATTTTAGAGGGAAGAAAAACATATATCAGTTTAATGATTATGGTAATACTGTAAGTATAAGAGATGATGATGGAAATGCCCTTTATTATAAATACAATGCTAAGAATTCTATTGGTGAAGAGCTACCTAATAAATTATCCTTAGAATCTAAACTTCAAAAGTCTATAATGAATTACTTAAAAAATCATAATGCAGAAATAGAAGCTAATTGGACAGCAGTTAATGATGGAAACACTAATGGTTCATCAACATATGATACTACCATTAAATACTTAGGAAGTAAGTCCTTAAAAACAGTAAAGAATGACAATATAAAAAGGCGTTTTCACAAACAGCAGGTAACTTTAACTAAAGGAAATACCTATACTCTATCAGCCTATATAAAAACAGATAATGTATCTAATGATAACAAAAAGGGTGCAGCAGCTTTTATAAGCTATCAAGATGAAAATGGAAATACTCAAACAGTATATTCTGATTACGTTTCAGGGACTAATGATTGGGAAAGACAAGAAGTGACTTTTACCCTTCCAGCTAACGCAGCATCAGATACTATTGAAGCAAATTTAGGTATTGTAGAGGAAAGTGGTACAGCATATTTTGATGCTATTCAGTTAGAAGATGGATCAATAGCTAACCGCTATAATATATTAGAAAACCCAAACTTTATTTATGGATCAGATACTCCAGAATTTTGGAGTAAGAATCCTTATACGGATACACAAGACACTTTAGTTACTTCATACGATCCATTATATCCTACAAAACTAGATAGTAAGAAAAAGGTATTTAAAATTAATGGAAGTGCATTAAAACGTAAGAGCATATATCAAAAGATAAATTTATCAGGTAATGCTGGAGATGTATTTGTTGTATCTGGATGGGCTAAAGCAGAATCGGTTCCAATTTCAGCTAATAGACAAGTTGCTCTTGATGTAGGAATAGAAAAAGTTGATGGAACTTATGAATGGAAAGAGGTTCCTTTTAATCAGGATTCTACAGAATGGCAGTACATATCAGCAAAAATAAAAGCAGGTGCAGATTATAAAAGTATGACCTTTTATGCCCTTTATTATGGCAATGAAAATACAGCATACTTTGATGGTCTTCAGCTCTATAAGGAGGAATTTGGAGAGAGCTATCAATATGACGATAAGGGAAATTTAATATCAACTCAGGATTTAGCAAATAAAAAATCCCAGTTTGAGTACTCTGATAACAATGATATTAACAAGATGGTAAATATAAATGGGGGCTCCTTCACATACAAGTATGATACAAAACATAATTTAACAGAAGCAACCTCAGCTGAAAATGTAAAGTATACTTTTAGCTATGATCAATACGGAAACCCTAAGACTTCTAAAATAGGAGATACAAATGGACTAACTATACCATCTAACGCAGAATATACAGCAGATGGAAACTACCTAAAGTCAGTAGAAGACTCCTCTGGAAACAAGGTAACTTATAATTATGATACAACTAAAGGAAACTTAGATGGAGTTACAGATGCAAAGGGAAATTCTATATTTTATTCCTATGACTCCATGGATAGGCTAAAACAAGTACAAGCTATATCCTCAGAGGGAAAACTTGAAGTATTTCCTCTTGAAGGAAGCACCACAGGAACAAAGGGTACAAGACCATCTATAAATAATGCAATATTTGCAGAGGATGAAAATGGAAATCAAGTACTAAAAGCAGTAGATAATAATAAGTCTGTATACTCTCTAGGATTAGGATTAAATTCAGGAACCATGGCAGCCTGGATAAAACCAGGTACTAGTGCAACTACAAGATATGTACTTGATTCTCAGTTAAGCAGCAATGCTTCTATGCTAAGCCTTTATTTAGATACAAGCAATAAATTAAACTTAGCAGTAAGAAATACTGATGGAACCTGGAGGACAATTATAACCTCTACAGATACTGCTACAAACAGTGCATGGAACTATGCAGCCTTTAACTGGAGCAAAAATGCTAATAATATACTGACATTTAACTTATATTTAAATGACAAAGTATACACAGTAACTAACATAGACATAGCAACTATAAAAGATTTTACAGGAGCTACAACTTCCCTAGGCATGCACAACTCAGGACTCTACTCAATAAACGGGTTAATGGATCAGTTTATATACTCTAAGGAAGCTTTAGCTAAAGCAGATATAGATGTTATTCGTAGTGCTGGAAGAGGAAACTATCTTGGGTTAAATACCATAAAAAATAGTTACACCTATGAAAATGATAAAATAAAGACAGTAAGTCACAATGGATTTAGCTATACTTTTAACTATGACGGAGCAGATAACAATACTGAAGTTAATGTAGGAAATCAGAATTTAATCACTAATGTATTTCAAGATAGAACAAAACTACTTTTAAGCTCTACCTACGGTAATGGACACAAAGTGTCTTATAAATACGATAGTGAGGATAGAATAAGTTCTAAACTAATTAACGGAGAAGAAAAATTTAAATATTCTTATGATGCCAGTGGCAACTTAGGAATCCTTGAAGACTTGATAAACGGAGTAAGCTATAGATACATCTACGATGTTTCAGACAGGCTTACAAAAATAAAAGAGTCTAATGGAAACATAATCAACTATAGCTATGACAAGGGAAATAATTTAAGTACTTTCCAAGAAAAAGTAAATGGAATAGGATATATGACTTCCTATGACTATGACAAAGATAACAGACCTACAAATATTTACTACAATAATCCATTGAACAATAATGGAAATATGGAGTATTTCCCACTAAACAACAGCACCATAGGTTCAAAAGGAACAAAGCCATATAGTGAGACAGGGTCTAGCTTTACAAAAGATCTAGTAGTAGCTGCAGAACAAAAGGGAAAAAATGTTTTAACAACATCTGAAAGCACTAAAATCCTATATGATTTAGGGATAAAAAAAGACCAAGGAACCTTAGGAGTATGGTTTAACACCAAAGGTGGTACAACAAATAGATATATACTAGCATCAGAAGGAAATGGAAGCGTACTAAGCCTTTACTTAGACAGTAACAACAAGCTTAACCTAGCTGTAAGAGACAGCGCCGGAGGCTGGGTAACTTTAATAACATCTACAGAAGCTGTAACAGCAAATACATGGAACTACGGAGCCTTCACTTGGAACGTATCTGGAACCACCTTAAATGCCAAACTATATATAAATGATAAAGTTTATTCAGGAAGCACTACAAGCTTTAAAGACTTCACAGGAGCAAAAACAGCAGTTGGAGGAACCCTCTTAGGAACTTACCAGCTAAATGGACAGCTAGAGGGACTAAGCAGTTACAATACAGCATTGTCTTCCGAAGAAATAAATAGTCTATACACAAATGGAAGAGGAAACTGGGTAAACTATAAATATGATAACTTAGGAAGACTAACTGATAAATCACTAAATACAGGATTAAGTGACTTTATAACAAAGTATACCTTTGAGGCTGGCAAACTTACAAACACTACTACCACAAAAGTAAGTGAAATAGACAATAATGGGAAAAAGATATCTTACAGCTATGATGCTAATGGTAATATTAAAACAATCACCGAAGGTGGTAAGGCAATAACTTATTACTATGATGAACTAAATCAGCTTACAAGAGAAGATAATGAAATATTAAATAAAACCATAACTTATTCCTATGATGCCGGAGGAAATATTCTAAATAAAGCAGAATATCCATACACAACAGGAGCTTTAGGAACACCGACTTCAGCAATATCCTACGGATATGGGGATTCCAACTGGAAGGATAAGCTTACAAGCTTTAATGGAAAGGAAATAACCTATGATACAATAGGCAATCCTTTAACCTATGACGGCTACACCTTTACCTGGGAACAAGGAAGACAACTAGCAGGCATAAAGGGAAATGGTAAAGATATAAGCTTTAAGTACAATGTTGATGGCATAAGAACTGAAAAGACAGTAAATGGAGTAACAACAAAATACCATCTTGTAGGAGATAAGGTAACCTTTGAGGATAATGGTACTGATAAGATTTACTATACCTATGATGATGAGAGTAATCTTGCAAGTATGAATCTAAATGGAACTGAATACTACTATGTAAGAAACGCTCAAAGTGATATTATTGGACTTTTTGACAAAACTGGAGCTCAGGTTGTAAGCTATACTTATGATTCATGGGGGAAGCTTATATCTATTGATGGAAGTCTTAAGGATAGTGTAGGAGTTAAGAATCCGTATAGATATAGAGGATATAGGTATGATACAGAGACTGGATTGTACTATCTACAAAGTAGGTATTATAACCAAGAGTGGGGTAGGTTCATTAATGCGGATGTAGTTATGGGTGAAGTTGGAAAGTTACTATCTCACAACATGCTTAGCTATTGTGATAATAATCCTATTAATAGAGAGGACCATGATGGGCATTCTTGGGGCTTTGTTGCATTTGTCATTAGTGCAATACCGATAGAGGCAATTATAGCTGTATCACTAGCAACATTAGGAGTAATAGTTTATTTAGGATACAAGGCATGTGATTTGTATTCAAGAAAACATGTGAATTACATTGATAGTGCGGATAAAATTACATCAAGTAGTAGTGGCAATATAAAAGGTACTAGTAGTAGTTTGAGATCCAAAACTAGAAAAACTGGGAATCCTACTGTGGATGTAAAAGGTAGAAAGAGATGGAAAAGAAAATCAATCCCAAAAGGATTGGAAGTTGGAGATAAAAAACTACCATCTCGGGACATGATAAAGAAACCAATAATCGATAATAACGGAAATAGAGTTGGTGAAATGCATATAGGGCAACCAGAATACAATTATAATCCTAATGGGACTAAAACTCCTACGGGTAAGATTTATCCAGACCATTACCACTTGAGTGGAGATCCAATGCATTATTTGCCATAGAGGGAGGAAAGATTTATGAAGTTATTTATTTATGATTCAGCATATAAACTTGAAGCTTTTGATAGTGGTGACTTTAAGGATTACTGTTGTTACTTGGAGAATATAGCTAATATTATTAAATGCTTTGCTAATGAGGCGGTTATTCTTTTTCCAATAGAAGAAGACATTTTTAATGACGATGATTATGAGATAAATCGTTTATTTATAATGAATAGGTTTATTTGTAATAATAAATTGTGGATATATAATTCACCAATGTATAGCGATGAATGTCCAAATATTATATGGTATGAAGTTAAAAATATTGAAGAAATTATTGAGGCATTAAATATTGAACAGAGCTTTAATTGTGCAATAGTTACAAAAGATAAAAGTATAGAAGAAATAATTTATATATTAAATAGTAATGAAGAGGACGATTTTAACAGTTTAAGTATTAGAGAAAAGAATAATGGAAATTTTATGGATGACATTTTTCCTAAATTAAATTCATATTTAAAAGGAAATATTGAAATTATAGACCTACGAAAAAAAGACATGTAGATTATTTTATTAACGAGGTAATTTGAATTGTTAACTGAGGCGTGTATAAATATGAGAACATGTCCATAAGTAGAATGTAAAGTTCGTAGCAATATATACATCATATGTTGCTATGAGTTTTCTTTTTATAGATTATATAGATATATCAAAGAAGTTGATGGAGATCGCCACCCGTAGGAGCTAAATTTAAAGTGTTTTATACTTAAGCAAGAAAGTAGCCGAAGGCGGCAGTACATTCTTAACAATCTATAAACTAAGATTACTACTGCAAAGGCAAGTAAAATAGATGATAGTGGAAAGGACATGTCTCACACCTATGATGCCATAGGAAATCCTCTAACCTATGACGGCTACACCTTTACCTGGGAGCAAGGAAGACAACTAGTAGGTATAAAGGGAAATGATAAAGATATAAGCTTTAAGTACAATGTTGATGGCATAAGAACTGAAAAACAGTAAATGGAGTAATGACAAAGTATCATCTTGTAGGGGATAGAGTAACCTCTGAGGATAATGGTACTGATAAAACATATTATACTTATGACTCTTCTGAACGCCTTGTTTCAATAAACTTAAATGGTGTAGAATACTACTATATAAGAAATGCTCTAGGCGATATCATCGGACTACTTGATAATAGTGGTTCACAGGTAGTAAGCTATATTTATGATTCTTGGGGTAAGCTTATAGCAAGCTCAAGGTAAACCTTTCGCTAAGACCCCTGGGGCAATGTCATCAAGCTAAAGTAGAAATTATTTACAAGAACTGATATTTAAACTGTAAACTTGTATTTCTAAATCAATGATTGCAAGTTTACAGTTTTTTGTTTTGAGAAGTTATTTTTGAAGCTGCTTAAATAGGATTTTTCATATTTATCGATTTTATTGCAACCCTAATAAGCCTTTCATGTTTTGGAAATAAAGGCTCGTACACTATTGCATTTTAGAAAAAGAATTAGAGTTATTTAAAGGCATCTTTTCTTGTTCAGTGAATATTTATTGGCTTTTTCGCATTCTCCTTTTTTTCTTTCAAACTTTCTTTCGGGTCTGATTGGTATTGTATTTCTAGAAAGTTCACTTATTATTTGTCGGAGCATCTTGGAACGCTTACGTGGTCTCTCTTCAAGCATCATTAGTATTAATGAATTCTTTAGTTTTCCTATTAAAATATTAGTGTTTACCTTATACTCATATTTTAAGTTTTTCTTGCTGTTTTCAGCTTCAATCTTTATATTAGCATCTTTCTTTGCTAAAGCTGCCATATTCGATAGGTACAATGTCGCATAAAAATCCTGCTCTATAGCTATTGGTGTTTCTCCAGTAAAGTTCTCGATTTGAAGTCTATTTTTTAATTCATTGTATTTAACTTCGATTCCCCATCTTTTGAAATAGAGTTTCTTAAAATCTGCTACTGTAAAACTATCTTCAAATATATTTGAAATTAGAATCTCTTTTTCTCCTGAATCTAAATCAAATTTTATTACCCTCATTTTTATACTTTTGCCCTTATACGTAACTTCCATAATTTGATCTTCTTTTGGTGCATTAATAACAACTTTCAAAAATGCGGTACTCACACGCATAAGGTACTTGATGTTTTTTCCATCAATAGCAAGCTCAAGGTAAACCTTTCGCTAAGACCCCAGGGGTCAATGTCATTAAGCTAAGCTTCAAAAAATTACAATACGATATATTTTCAAAGAAAAGTGCGTGTTTTCACGGACTTTTCTTAAATAGACTATTAGTGATATATGTATACTTTTTATTTTAAGCACAACAAAGAAACCCTCATCAATATTAATGAAAGCTTTCTCACAAATACATAATATTGTATTTTACAATGCTCTTTTTTATTCATTCTATTTATCATTTGAGTATTTCTATTTTCTTTTTTTTCAAATGTCCTATTGGGTCTTATTGGAATTACATTTCTTTCAATTTCTTCTTGGATAAACTTTAAAATTCGTGAGCTTTTCCATGGATTGTTTATAGCTATTAACGTAATTAGTGTATCTTTAAGTTTACCGATTAGTATATTAGTATTAACTTTGTATTCATATTTTAAATTTTTATCATTATATTTTTCTGACATACTTATTTCAGAATCCTTTTTGACTAGGGAAACCATATTTGCTAAGTACATTGTGGCATAAAAGTCTTGCTCTATAGCCATTTGAGTTTTACCAGTAAAATTTTCAATTTGTAGTTTATTTTTAAGTTCATTATATTTAACTTCAATTGCCCATCTTTTAAAATAAAGCTCTTTAAAATCGCTAACCGAAAAGGCTTCATCAAATATATATGTTATTAATATTTCTGTAATTCCAGAATCAAATTTACACCCCTGGGGTGCTGCTACTCATTTTTGCTAACATTTAATACATATTTATAATTTTAGGTGGAAAGCTTATTATAGAAAAATTAAAAAGAGGTGAGTATTTCATGAGTGAAACTATATTAGAAAAAGCTGAAGGTCGTGTAAGTTATCATGATTCTGTTGAAGAAATGTTAAAAAGAATTAGAGAAGATGGAATGTCAAATGTATTTGACAGATGGACTAAACAGGAAAAAATTCGTTGTAAGTTCTGTCTTCAAGGACTAAGTTGTCAGTTATGTTCTCAAGGTCCATGCAGAATAAATGATAAAGGGGAACCAGAGAAAGGTGTATGCGGAATTGGACCAGATGCTATGGCAATGAGAAACTTTCTATTAAAAAATGTAATGGGAGCAGGCACATACAGTCACCATGCATATGAAGCTTTTCGTACATTAAAAGCAACAGGAGAAGGAAAAACTCCATTCATAATTAAAGATACTAATAAATTAAAATGGATGTGTGAAAAGTTAGGAGTTGATACAAATCAAGAAATAAATCAAATGGCTATACAATTAGCAGAATTACTACAAAGGCAACAAGAGATTGGTGAAGATGACGAAAACCTTATGGTAGAGGCTTTTGCACCAAGAAAGAGAAAAGAACTTTGGAAAAAGATAAATATTTACCCTAAAGGAACAATTCATGAAGAACAAAACTGCGTAGCAAGCTGTTTAACAAATGTAGATGGAAGCTATAAATCGTTAGCAGCAAAAGCATTGCGGTTAGGAATAGCAACAATATACAACTCTCAAATTGGACTTGAAATGGTTCAAGATATTTTATTTGGAACACCTATGCCTCATGAAGTAAATGTTGACTTGGGTATTATGGATCCAGACTATGTAAATGTAGTGTTCAATGGTCACCAACCTTGGGGAGGGGCTGCAACAATAGAAAGGGCTAGATTAGCTGAAGTTCAAGAAAGAGCAAAAGCAGCTGGAGCAAAGGGACTTCGTGTAGTAGGTTCCATTGAAACAGGCCAAGAATTGCTTCAAAGATTCCCTGTAGATGATGTTTTTGTAGGATTAATGGGTAACTGGTTATCCATAGAACCTCTTTTAGCTACAGGTACAGTAGACGTTCTAGCAATGGAAGAAAACTGTTCGCCACCAGCTATAGATCATTATGCTGAAAAGTATCAAGCAACCTTAGTAAGCATAAGTACTATAATAGACTTGCCAGGATTACAATATAAGATTCCGTATTATCCTGAAAAAGTAAATGAGATGGCAGATCAATTAATTAACTTAGCTATAGAAAACTTCAAAAAGCGTAAAGGTAAAGTTACACCTATGGTTCCTAAGATTACACAAAAGGCTATTGCAGGCTTTTCAACTGAAGCAGTTTTAGGAGCTCTTGGAAATAAGCTTGATCCATTAGTGGATGTGATAGCTGCAGGAAAAATTAAAGGTGTAGTAGCACTTGCAAACTGTTCAACATTAAGAAATGGGCCACAAGACTGGAACACAGTAAATCTTACAAAAGAATTAATTAAAAAAGACATACTAGTAGTTGCTGGAGGATGTGGAAATCACGCATTAGAAGTAGCTGGACTTTGTACTCTAGAAGCAGCCAATGACATAGCAGGGGAAGGTCTAAAAGAAGTATGTAACTTATTAAAAATACCTCCAGTATTAAGTTTTGGAACTTGTACAGATACAGGAAGAATATCAATGCTTGTAACTGCCCTTGCAGATCATTTAAATGTGGATGTACCTGATCTTCCAATAGCAGTTACCGCTCCAGAATGGATGGAACAAAAGGCAACAATAGATGGAATATTTGCAGTAGCTTATGGTGCATACACTCATTTATCTCCAGTTCCATTTATGACTGGTGCTCCTAAGCTTGTAAAGTTATTAACTGAGGAAGTAGAAGGCATAACAGGAGGAAAAGTTGCTCTTGGAGATGACCCAGTAGAAGTAGCTAATAATATAGAAGCACATATTATAGATAAGAGAAAGAAAATGGGATTGAGCTAACCAAAGATTAAAGGAGTGCCTTGAGATAAAATTTTAAGGCACTCCTTTTGTTTTAACATTGAGAAAATATTGTTATAAACTTATAATTATCAAGAGACGTCCATAAGTTTTGAGAGTATTATAAAGAGTTTAGAAGATGAAGTAGTTTTTTTGGCGTTTTGATTCTAGCCATTTTAGGGAGAGGTGAATTATGAGGACGGCTATATTTTTATTTATTTTATTAATTTTATTTGGACTTCCAATTTTTCTAACTGCAGTTAATATTGTTGGATTAATTTTTTCCTTTAAAAATAAATCAATGAAACAAAAGTTTATTAATATTACTGACTTTCTTACCATAGTTTGTGGAATAGCTTTTACAATTACATTGATAGCCATAATAAACTTTAAAGATTATACTGAAGCTATAAAAATTCCTACTGATACATTAACTTTTCATTCCCCTATAGCATCCTGGCACTTTCCTACTATTGTAACTTTATTTATGGTTGGAATAATTGGATACATTGTTTTAAGGATAAAGAAAACAGCATTGCCACCCTTACAGCTTATAATAATGTTTTCATTTATGCTTATTGGAATATTTATAAGCTCTTTATGCCTTATTCAGCTTTCAAATAATATTTTTAACTTACTGGTCTTTTATTTAAGTTTGTTTCCGTTAAACTTTATTATCTGTTCTATTACACTTATGAAGAATATCCTAAAAGATTATGTATTAGATATTTCAGATGATCAAAGGCAATATAAAAATAAACTGCTATACTTTTCATACAGTCTTTTAATTAAAAGTAAAAGCTGGATAGGAATAGCTATTGCTTTAATGTTGCCTGTTCTTATTGTATTAATGCTTATACTTACCCTCTTCGGTCAGCAACCAGATGCTATTGTAAAGGCATTTACCGAAACCAGCGACTGGGTTCTATCTAAAAAAATTTCGCCTCCTCCAGTAGAGGTAGATGCGCACTATCTTTGTACTGTTTCACTAAGAGGACATAAAAAACTAGTAAAACCTTTAAGATATGGTATTAGAAGAAACACTAAGATAGTCGTAAATAGGCAGTTACTTGTGGCTAATGCTTTTGAGCAATTGCTTCAAGAAAAGGCTCCTAAAACTCATAAAATTATTCGATATATTTATGACAAATACGGATATCCCCTATCTCGTCATATTAACACTGCATGGAGTGCAGACTTTGTCTATATAATTATGAAGCCTTTAGAGTGGCTATTTTTAGTAGTGCTTTATGCTTTTGATAATAAACCTGAAACTAGAATTGCAAAACAGTACTTACCTTAATACCCGCTATACTTTAATAGGAAGGATAAGCTTGCGAGGTTTAATGAAATTATAACAGCTCTCTGTGAAAAGGCCACAGAGAGTTGAATTTTATTTATAAAATCCGTTTTTAAGTATGTTTAAGTATTCATCCAGATCCTTTAATAGTTTTTCTTTATCTATAATTATTCCTCCAGAAGAGTCTACATTGTTCATAATATAGTCTTCTCCATAGGACTCTAAGGTCCAGGTTAAGACTTTTAAACACTTGCTTACATCCACATTACCCTTAAATTTTGAATAGTCAATGTTTGAGTATAATTTGCTAAATCCGACTGCATTCTCACTTTCATACTTTTTGTTGATTTTTTCTATTAGGTGTCTAGGAGCAGTGGGAAACTTTTTAAAAAACTCTATAGCCAATGGATATTTATTCATAAGATCGAATTTTACTAAAGTTAATAATTTAAGTTTTTCAAAAATATCTGTATTATTGTTAGATTCATTAAATTTCATAAGCTGCTTAAAAAAAATAGGATAATAATAATCATAAAGATATATAAATAGACCTTCTTTATTTTTAAAATAATGAAAAAGCAGGCCCTTAGATATTCCTGCTTTTTCAACGATTTTATTAGTAGAGGCACTTTCATAGCCATTATTTGCAAACTCTTCTAAGCTAGCTTGAATTATTTTCTCTTTTTTTTCAATTGGAATATTTTCAAATGCTTTATACAATTTTATATTTACACTTCCTTTATTCTCTTTGTATCTTTAAGCTATCTGACATCTGTACAGATAAAACTTTTTTCCTTGCTAAATACTTCGATAATTCGTAGGTTATATATATTATAACAAATCCAGCTATAGTGTATATATAATTAATATTTATAGGAAGTGAGAAGTTAATTCCCTTTGTAACACTGTCCATAAGCTTTTTAATTGAAGCTATTAGAAGCGGGATTGAAATCAAATAACCTATTATTACAGGTATGCGGCCTGAATTTATTATAAGTGAATTTATTTCTTTATTTGTATATCCTAATACCTTAAGCATAGATATACTTCCTTTATTTTCTTCAACTATAAGAGAGGTAATTATATAGATTACTATAAGTGAAATTATAGCTGAAATCAGCCCCATTATAATTAATGAGTATTTTAAAGGTTCTATTATGGAATTAAAGGCTGCAATTGATTCAGTTTTACTTCCTAATTTAAATATTTTAGAATTATCAATGTTTAGAGTCTTGTCTGAGTATATTCCAATAAAACTATCTTCAGGTAAATTCATTATTTTGTTAAATTTATTAAGGGGCATGTATATTGCTTTATCCATATATGAATTAGCTATAGCATCTATTTTTAAAGATGATTTAACATTAGTATAGTTGTTTATGACCTGTATAGTATCACCAATTGACAGATTCAATTCTTCTGCTAAAGGTAGAGTAATTATAGTCCTATCAAAAACTAAAGGAGAGTTATTTTTATCTACTAAGTTTATAGATTTAGCATTAGATTTCAAGCCATAAATAGAGAAATTTTCTCCATTTTCACCTGTTTTAAAAGATGAAGAATTATATTCATCCCCTCCATAAGTATTTTCATTATGAATTTTATTTAGTATATAGTTATATTCATATTTATAGGTGTTTTTATAACCCTCTTCTAATATAGAATCAATGGAATTTTTACTTATAAAGCCTAGAAGAAGAAACATAGAGGCTATTGTAACACCTAAAATTAGGATTAGAGTTCTAGGAATATTCCTCCATAGCTCTCTTATTTTAAATTTAGTTTTAAATTTAAATCTGTATAATTTTAATCTCTTTTCTAACTTGCCTACTTTTCTATTGCCTATGTTTCCCCTCATTAGTTGTAGAGGAGAAAGCTTCAATGCCTTTGAGGCTATAATCCATACAGATGTAACCAAAAATATCAATGGAATAATTGGGCTTATTGCAATATATAAAGTACTATAGGAACTATCTATACTCGGAATATTGAAGTAGGTAATCATATAATGGAGCAATGGACTTACAGTAATAATTCCTAGGATTGTACCAAGTATTCCACCTAATAGTGAAATTATTATTGGAAATTTTATATAGTGTTTTAATATTTCTTTTTTTGTATAACCTAAAGCGTAAAGAGTTCCTATCTGAATGAACTCACTTTTAATCATTCTCCACATTATAATTGAGAGCAAAAGACATGTTAAAATTAATATAATTATAGGTAATAGGATACCAAGTTGTGCAGAGCTTTCAAGTTTTTTAGCTATAAGTGTATATCGTGGATTTTCACTTTTATCTTGCCAAAATAAAATTGGGTTTGTTTTAGATATATACTCTTTAACCTTAGAAGAATTGTTATCTATAAATTTAAAATTATAATAGGATAAAGTGTTGTTAAATTTAAGGATATCTTTTTCAGAGATAACTGCAATACCAAATGCATTAGAATCTACCATTATGTCTGCTTCGGATTTTAGAGGATACATATAATCAGGAAGAGACATAAATCCAACAACTTTAAATTCATAAGGGGACAGCTTTATAGTATCTCTAAGTTTTATATTATGGAATTTAGCAAATGATGGATCTAGTAATATTTCATTTTCCCCTTGGATATCACTGCCCTCAGTTATATAAGGTATATTAATCTTAGAACTTTTACTAAAAACTCTTAAAGTTGTGCTATTTTTTAGCTTATAATCAAATTGTTTTCTTTCTTCAACTTTAGTATTAAATTTATTTTCTATTTCACTTATATTTTCTATTGGCTTTTGAAACACTGCAGTAGCATCACTAAGGATATTTTTTTCTATAAAAGAGTCCATATTGTCATTAGTATTCTTAAAAGTTAAATTAAAGCTTGTAAATAGCATGCAGCTTAAAATAACTAGCATTATAGAACCTATATATTGTCCTTTATGCTCAGATAATACTCTTTTAATTCTATTGTCTAAGACCATTACCAATCAATCCTTTCAGCAGAAATTTTGCTCTCATTAACTGCTATTTCTCTAATTTCTCCACTTTTTAGTTTTACTATTTTGTCAGACATTTGGCCTATAGAATTGTTATGAGTAACAATCAATATAGTAGTGTCGTACTCTGAGTGAATTTTTTCTATAAGTTTTAATATTTCTTTCGAAGTTTTATAGTCAAGTGCTCCAGTAGGCTCATCACATAGTAAAATTTCAGGATTCTTAGCAATTGCTCTTGCAATAGATACTCTTTGTTGTTCTCCACCACTCAGCTCTGATGGAAACTTGTCTTTATTTTCATACATTCCAACAGACTTTAATACTTTATCTATATCAAGTGGGTTTTTGCTTATATTTGTACCTACTTCTACGTTTTCTAGTACTGTAAGATTGGGAATAAGATTATAGAACTGAAATATAAACCCAACTTTAGATCTTCTGTATTCTGTAAGGGACATATCATTTAGATTTGTTACATTTAAATCACCCATAATATACTCACCTTCATCAGCTCTATCGATTCCACCAAGTATATTTAAAAGAGTAGACTTGCCTGAACCAGAAGGGCCTAAAATGGTAACAATCTCTCCATTTTTTATTTCTAAATTCACATTTCTTAATGCCCAAAAATCTTGTTTTCCTGCTTTGAATCTCTTGCTTAAATTTGAAATTTTTATACTCATATTAGCACCTCGTTTATTATTGACCTAATGGTCAATGAAATCTTGTATATATTTTACATTAGTTGTCTTGAAAATTCAAGTAGATATAGTCTTATTTTGGGTTTTGTTTTAAATGAATGCTGATCTTTGCATTCATTTAAAACTTTCCATTAGTAGGTTAAGGCTATTTTAAAGATTGTTAAGTTCATTATAATGAGAAATTATAATTCTTATTCAGTATAACTATTGTAGCGTTAAGAACTTTCATTTGTCTGAGCTGTGCGAGTTAATGAAAGTTTAGCTACAGTAGTTATACTAAATTTAGAATTATTTTCTATATTATACGAAATCAACAATCTCTTAAAATATAGCCTTATTTTTTCACTAATAAATATTAATGTGAATAAAAGTTTTATTATTGTTCAATAATAAATAAATGTAGGATTATATCTAGAAAATAAAGGAGGAATTACATGAAAATCGGAATCCCTAAGGGACTTTTATATTATAAATACTATCCTTTTATTCAAACATTTCTAAAGGAACTAGGGGCAGAAATTATAATATCTGATGACACAAATAAGAGAATACTCAATGATGGAGTTAAGTATTCTGTAGATGAAGCATGTCTTCCGATAAAAGTATTTCATGGACACGTAGCAAGTCTAAGAGATAGATGTGATTTGATTATTGTTCCTAGAATTATGTGCATTAGAGATAAAGAATATATTTGTCCTAAATTTTGTGGACTTCCTGAAATGATTAAAAACTCTATACCTGATATGCCCGAAATAACTGAATTACCCTTATATATAAATTCAGAGAAAAACTTATATAACTGGTTTAGAAAGCTTGGTTTTATGGTTACAAAAAATTTATATGCTATTGATATAGCATATGTAAAGGCATTAGAAATTCAAAGAAATTTTAAAAGTGGAATAAATGATAATGGATATGATATCAATATTGCTTTGTTAGGACATCCTTATAACATATACGATAATTTTGTAAATATGAATTTGGTAGAAAAGCTTCACGATTTTGGAGTTGGGATAACTACTGAAGAGTTTGTACCAGAAGCAAACATAGATGAAGAGGTAAGTAAGCTTTTTAAAAGACCCTTTTGGAGTTTTGCTAGAAATTCATATGGAGCAGCCTCATATTTACATTCAATCAATAAGATAGATGGGATTATATATATATCTTCCTTTGCTTGTGGTATAGATTCAGTGGTTATAGAACTTATAAAGGATAGAATTGGAGATTTTCCATTTCTCATTTTAAAAATAGATGAACAGACAGGGGAAGCAGGAGTGAATACAAGAATAGAAGCTTTTGTTGATATGATAGAGAGGAGGAAGAGAATTGAAGGTAACATTTCCGCACATGGGTAATGTATATATTGCAGCTAAAATATTTTTCGATGGTATGGGAATAGATTATATAGTTCCTCCAATTAACAATAAAGCAGCATTAGAAATAGGTGCTGCTCATTCGCCAGAAGAGATGTGTTTACCTTTTAAAATAATGATAGGTAACTATATACAAAGTATAGAACAGGGAGCAGATACTATACTCTTAGTAGGTAGTTGCGGCCCTTGTAGATTTGGAGAATATTGCGAACTTCAATTAAATTTACTTAAAAAGTTAGGGCATGATCTTCAATTTATAGTTATGGATTATCCTAAAGATATAGGTAAAAAAGAGTTAATGAAAAGAATTGGTTATCTAATATCTGGAAGTACAAAGGGTAATAATGAAAAAATTATAGCGGCACTAAGAGCTCTTAAAGCTATAAATCTTATAGATAAAATCGAAGAAAGAGCACATTATCTAGCTGGATATGAGGTTA
The DNA here is from genome assembly GCF_053901425.1 of Clostridium sp. JNZ J1-5. NCBI lineage: Bacteria > Bacillati > Bacillota > Clostridia > Eubacteriales > Clostridiaceae > Clostridium > Clostridium sp. JNZ J1-5. The sequence continues at coordinate 2,371,689 of NZ_CM132773.1, forward strand.
ATAGAGGAGAATGTAAAAAGCTATTAAATCAATGCAAAAGAGATGTTTTTGCTAAAAATAATCCAGCAGAAGCTATTAAGATACTTGAGTTATACAGAAAAAAGATAGAGAAAGTTCCCATTGATAAAAATAAAAATCCATTAAAAGTAGCTGTTATAGGTGAAATATATACTGTAATTGATCCATTTTCTAACTTAAACATAGAAGATAAGTTAATGGATTATGGTGTATGTAGTAAAAGAAAGCTTACACCTAGTTGGTGGGTTAAAGATGCAGCCATGAAAGTATTAAATTTAAATTCCTTGGATCTTAGAAGAGCATCTAAAGAATATTTACCTTACTATATAGGAGGCCATGCGAGAGAGTGTATAGGAGAAGCAATGCTTGCTCAAAAAGGAAATCTTGATGGTGCTATTCAGATATTCCCAATGGGATGCATGCCTGAAATCATAACAAAATCTATATTGCCTTCTATATCAAAAGATAAAGATTTTCCAATTATGAGTTTAGTAGTTGATGAAATGACAGGAGAAGGTGGATATGTAACTAGAATCGAAGCGTTTTTAGATTTACTTGAAAGGAGACAGCAAAATGTATTATATGGGTGTTGATGTAGGATCTGTTAGTACTGATATTGTACTTTTAGACAGAGAGATGAATGTATTAGAAAAAATATATTTAAGAACAAAAGGAAGACCAATAAAGGCAGTACAGCAGGCATTAAAAATGCTGCAAGATAAGTATGATAGTTCTGAAATAGAAGCTGTAGGTACTACAGGTAGTGGAAGACATATAGCAGCAGCTTTATTAGGTGCTGATGCAGTCAAAAATGAAATTACTGCTCATGCTGTTGCAGCTCTTCAAATTGACAAAGATGTTCGTACTATAATAGAAATAGGTGGGCAAGATTCAAAGATAATAACTTTGAAAAATGGGGTTGTAACGGATTTTGCAATGAATACTGTATGCGCTGCCGGAACAGGTTCTTTTTTAGATAGGCAGGCAGAAAGATTGGAAATCCCAATTGAAAGGTTTGGAGATTATGCACTAAAGTCCAGTGTGCCTGTTAGAATTGCGGGAAGGTGTGCAGTTTTTGCAGAATCGGATATGATACATAAACAACAATTAGGATATAATGAAGCCGATATAATTAGAGGACTATGTGAAGCTTTAGTTAGAAATTATCTTAACAACGTAGGAAAGGGAAAGGATATAGAGCAAAAGGTATTTTTCCAAGGTGGAGTTGCTGCCAATAAAGGTATAAAGAAATCCTTTGAAGATGCCCTTGGATTTAAAATTAGTGTTCCGGAGCACCATGATGTTATGGGATCTATTGGAGCAGCTATAATAGGATCAGAAGCAGTGAGAAAAGTAGGGAGAACAAGCTTTAAGGGGTTGGAAGTTGCCGATGCAAAATTTGTATCTAACAGCTTTGAATGTAAAGGTTGTCCTAATAGATGTGAAGTTGTAAATATAAAAGATGGAGCATCTGTAGTTGGATGTTTTGGTGATAGATGCGGTAAGTGGAGCGAACGAATGATAGTATAATTTAAGTAAAGTACTGTAAAATGGCGGCCTTGAAAGTACAAAGTAAAGTACTAAAAATCGGAGTTATATAATTCAACAGAGAATCTTCGCTGCGTTAAGAAGTTCTAAGTTTGTGCCTTTAAAAATTCCCTACCCAGCCCTATGCAGCGTCCTGCTGCAGGTCTGGCTCCCACCCGTCCTAGGTGGGAATTACGGGAATTTTTAAATTCACAAACTAAGAACTTCTAAGACTTGCTCAAAATTCTCTTTATGAATTATATAACTTCTAACTTTTAGCACCTTAAATTAGTTAAGTCAAGGCCGCTATTACTTATACCATACATATAGTGAAAATTTTAATAGTAATTACTAGCTAGAACATATATGATTTATTAACTATAGTAAGTATTACATTAATTGATTTACCAGAAAAGTGCATAGTGTTTTAACCTGATGAGGGTGCCAGGGGTTTAGGAGAAGCCTGTTGAAATTATAGTAGTATTAATTACAGCATTTGTTCACTGCAATTAATTAAGCCATGTGAGATTACCATATAGTATATATAATTATTAAGTAAACAATTAGAATGAGCAGAGATATTACTTTAAAGATAGCAAGTTAAAAAGCTTGCTAATCATTGAATAAAAGATAAGTTGTTTCATAGGATATTTTTTTATAAGTTGTTTTGAAAAATATCCACATGCTAACGCATTTATTTAAGTCATGTAAGAAAGTTGTTACGCAACTTTCTTGGTTTGTGCTATAATCATATTCGGATATGTGATTACGAAAGAGTTTTTGGAGGGATACAGCATGGGCGAAGGAATAGAAATGCCGCGATATGTTAAAATAGCAGTGGATGTTGCTAGTAAGGTTTATAAAGGGCAATATTTAGAAGGAGAAAAATTAAGGGGAAGGTCTATTCTAGCAGGGGAATATAACGTTTCTCCAGAGACAATAAGAAAATCTATGAAACTTCTTGAAGATAAAGGAGTGGTAGAGGTAAACAAGGGTAGCGGCATTTTGATAAAATCACCAGATAAAGCATACCGATTCATGGAAAGTTTTAAAGAAAAAGAGAGTATAGGTATGTTAAGAAGCTCTATGAAGCGTTTACTTGAAGATAGAAAAAATATAGAAAGACAAATACAGGAAGTAAATGAAAAAATAATAGATTACTCATATAGATTTAAAAGTACTAATTTAATAGAACCAATAGAAATAGAAGTTCCTGAAAAGTCTCATATATTAGGCAAAACTATAGGTGAAAGTGAATTTTGGCACAATACAGGTGGAACAATAATTGGAGTAAAAAGGGAAGAAGAAATATTAATATCTCCAGGACCTTATCTAGAGTTTAAAAAAGGAGATAAAATTCTAGTTGTTGGAGACGAGGGGTTATCTCAAAGAATAAAAAGATATCTAGAATATGAGGAATAAGCAGATTAAGGCTATTTTTAAGATTTTTTTGATATTATAGTTTATCAATAATCTTTTAAAACATAGCCTTATTTTTTTAACTTAAAATAGTGAGAAAATTTAAAAAATCCACAGAAAAAGGGAATTTATTCAAAATTAATTGGTATATACTACTTTTGACAAGTAACAACTTTAGTGATAACATAAAGTTGTACGAAGAAACAACTTATATAATTTGATAAGTTGTTTTTGTCTCTTAGGTTAAGATTTTGTGGAAATTTGATTAATAGAAAAAGGAGGAAAAACATGATAGAGTTAAAAAATGTTAAAAAGTCCTTTAAAAATGTGGAAATTTTAAAAGATATCAACTTAACAATAAATAAAGGTGAGTTAGTTGTACTAATAGGACCTAGTGGATGTGGAAAAACTACTACTTTAAAAATGCTAAACAAGCTTATAAAGCCAACATCAGGTAAAATTACCATAGATGGAGAAGATATAAGCAAAAAAGATACCATAGAATTGAGAAGAAATATAGGTTATGTAATTCAACAAACTGGAATATTTCCACACATGACTGTAGGAGATAATATAGGTCTTGTGCCTTATTTAAAAGGTTGGAGTGATGATGAAATAAGAAATAGAACCATTGAATTATTAGAAATGGTAGGAATGGATGCTGAAGAGTATATAGATAGGTACCCAAGTGAATTAAGTGGAGGACAACAGCAGAGAATAGGCGTTGCTAGAGCCTTTGCTACTAATCCAGAAATAATACTTATGGACGAGCCGTTTTCCGCTCTTGACCCTATAACTAGAAATCAACTTCAAGATGAACTATTTAATTTACAAGAGAAGCTTAAAAAAACTATAGTGTTTGTTACACACGATATGGACGAGGCGTTAAAGTTAGGAGATAAAATATGTATTATGAAGGATGGCCTAATAGTTCAGTATGATACACCAGAAAATATTTTAAAAAATCCATCACAAGGTTTTGTGGAAGAATTTATAGGTAAAAATAGAATTTGGAATCAGCCAGAGTACATAAAGGCTGAAGACATAGTGATACAAAATCCTGTTAAAGCTGTTGGAAGTAGAACTATGCTTCAGGCTGCAGAGATAATGAGCGAAAGACATGTAGATAGTATATTAGTAGTGGACAAAGAAAATAGATTAGAAGGTATAGTTACCTTGAAAGATATAAGAAGAAGCAGAGATAAAGATAGAAGGCTAACCCTTGGAGATATTATTAATAAGGATGTGGTGTCTGTCTGTAAAGAAGACTCTATAGTAGATGTATTAAAGGTTATGAATGAGAAAAAGGTTGGATATATACCTGTAGTTGATAGCCAAAATAAGTTATCAGGGCTTATAACTAGAAGTAGTCTAATAAGCGTTCTTAGTGGACAATTTTTAGACGAAGAGGAGGTGGGTATATAATGAAAGAATTTCTCGTTTATTTGGGAGGAAGGAAAGATCAAATAATAAGCTTATTGCTTCAACATTTAGGATTGACAGTAGCTGCAGTAATTGTAGCTATAATAATAGGAATTCCATTAGGAATATTAATAACCAGAAAGAAGAAACTTGCTGGGCCAATAATAGGACTTGCTAATGTAATTCAAGCAGTTCCTAGTTTAGCATTATTAGGGTTTTTAATTCCTGTATTAGGGATAGGAAGTACTCCAGCAATACTAATGGTATTCTTATATTCTCTGCTTCCGATCATAAAAAATACTTATACAGGACTTAAGAATATAAACCCAGATATGCTTGAAGCAGCAGAAGGAATTGGACTTACAGGGAGCCAAAAACTTAAAATGGTTCAGCTTCCGCTAGCTCTTCCTGTTATAATGGCAGGTATTAGAATAGCGGCTGTTACGGCTGTGGGACTTACCACTATCGCTGCTTTTATAGGAGCAGGGGGATTAGGATATTTAGTATTCACAGGTGTTCAAAGAGTTGATAATTACATGATTTTAGCAGGTGCCATACCTGCGTGTATATTAGCACTTTTGATGGATTTCATAATAGGTAAGATAGAGGATTCTGTTGTACCAGAAGGAATAAAGTCAAATAGCAATGGTAAAGCTCTAAAAGTAAAAAGAAGAACAAGAAAAAATGAAAAGAGAAACAAGATAATTATTGCCACAACATTAGTTTTAATAATTGCTATAACATGTGGGACAGTAGGATATAAAGCTTATGATAGAAATAGAAGCATAGTTATAGGTTCAAAAAATTTTACAGAACAACTGATAGTTGGAAATATGCTTGCTTCATTAATTGAAGGAAATACTAACTTAAAAGTAAAAAGAACTGGATTAAATTTAGGAGGTTCTAGTGTGGCATGGGAAGCTCTAAAGTCAGGAAACATCGATATGTATGTGGAATACACTGGAACAGGTCTAGTAAACATTATGCAACAAAAGGCTATAAGTGATGGAAATAAAGCTTATAACATTGTAAAGAAGTATTTTAATGAAAACTATAATATTCAATGGTTAGAACCATTAGGATTTAATAATACTTATGTTTTAGCTGTAAGAAAAGATACAGCTGAAAAGTATAACTTAAAAAAAATATCAGATCTTAAAAATATAGAAGATAAGCTTACATTTGGTCCTACTATGGAATTTACAGATAGAGAAGATGGATATGTAGGTATAAAAAAACTCTACAAAATTCAATTTAAAAATGTAAAACCTGTAGATGGAGGACTTAGATATACAGCTATAGATAGTAAAGAATCAGATATTACAGATGCTTTTTCTACAGATGGATTATTAAAGGCTTATAATCTTGTAACTCTTGAAGATGATAAAAGCCTATTTCCGCCATACCATGCAGCTCCTATAGTAAGGAATGATGTATTGAAGAAGCATCCAGAATTAAAAGATATTTTAAATAAATTATCAGGTCAGATAAATGATGAAACTATGAGAGAACTTAATTATAAGGTTGATAAGCTAGGACAAGATCCAAGAAATGTTGCAGATGATTTCTTAAGGGAAAAGGGGCTTATCAAATAGCAAATCACACATTATAAACTATAAATTGAATCTATAAATTAAGCCCCGTCTAGTAGATGAAGTAAAATTTTACTGTAGAATCTACTTAACGGGGCATTTTAGACAAATTTACAAATTATTTATTAGTTAATAATCTATAATTAATTATCAGTTTTATCAGCAGAACCAGTCAAAGAATGAGCATTGGTTTGTAGGGCAACATTGTTGTACTGGTTGTACCGGATAGCATTGGCAACAATATTCTTTACACTTATGGTGCTTATGATGTTTATGGTGTTTATGACAGCAGCAAGGATCGCAACAAGGGTTACAACGAGGCTTGCAGCAAGGGTCACAGCAAGGATTACAGCATCCTTGACCAAAACCACCACGGCCAAACCCGCCTCTTCTTCCAAGTCCGCCTAAAAGTAATAAAGGAAATAAGAATGAACCTATCATTGATATACCACCTCCATACTGAAATCATGTAGCTTGTCTAGGATGAATGGAGATATTATGGACTTAATATAGTATATTGCACTAAGTATAAAAGTGTTAAAGAAAGTTTAAATATAATTAGTTGATCTGAAATTTTTTATATTGACATGCTAAAAAATAGTGATATAATTTAAAACAATAATTAAATTTGCAACAAACTGAATTTTATATTTCAAATTTCAGAATTTATATATTGATATAAAAATAGATTGTAACATTAAGTGGAGGGAAAATCTATGGAAAACCTTATTAGAAAGGGAATGACAATGCAATATGGTTATTACTTTAGTAACAACTGGGGCTATTATTATAGCGCTGGTTATTTGTATTGCAAAAAAATGAATATTCCTATTTCTAATGAGTTTAATATTGTAACAAGTTGAAGTTGTGTAAATATAACACATAGTAAATTTTGGTGTTTTAGTATATTAAAAGAGGACTCATTAAGGGTCCTCTTTTTTTTATAAATAAATTCAAATTAGGGGGTTATTTAAATGATTATTGTTATGAAACCAAATGCATCAAAAGAAAGTATTGAAAGAATTAAGGAACATATTATAGAAAAGGGGCTTTTAGTTCATGAATCAAATGGAGAACAGTACTGTATAATTGGATTAGTTGGAGATACTAGTAAAGTTGATTCAGATCAGATTGAAGCTAATGAAGAAGTGGAAAAAGTAGTTCATGTCCAAGAGCCATATAAAAAGGCAAATAGACTTTTTCATCCCTGCGATACAATAATAAAAATTGGAAATGAAACTATTGGAGGCAGCAAGATTGCTGTTATGGCAGGTCCTTGTTCTGTAGAAAGTGAAGATCAAATTGTAACTTTAGCAGAAGATGTTAAAGCTTCAGGTGCAGGATTTCTAAGAGGTGGTGCATTTAAGCCAAGAACTTCACCTTACAGTTTCCAAGGTATGGGGGTTGATGGACTGGAACTTTTAAAGAAAGCAAGAGAAAAAACTGGATTACCAATAGTAACCGAAATTATGTCTGCAAATCTAGTTGAGAAATTTATAGAAGATGTAGATGTTATACAAGTTGGGGCTAGGAACATGCAAAATTTTGATCTTTTAAAGGAGCTTGGAAAAACAGATAAGCCTATACTTCTAAAGAGAGGATTATCTGCAACTATAGAAGAATTTTTAATGTCAGCAGAATATATTATGTCAGAAGGTAATGAAAATGTAATTCTTTGTGAAAGAGGAATAAGAACTTTTGAAACTTACACAAGAAATACTTTGGATTTAAGTGCAGTTCCTGTATTAAAGAAACTAAGTCATCTACCAGTAGTTATAGATCCAAGCCATGCTGGAGGACTTTGGTGGCTTGTTGAACCACTAGCTAAAGCAGCAGTAGCCGTAGGTGCAGATGGACTTATGATAGAGGTTCATAATAATCCAGCAAAAGCTAAAAGTGATGGAGCGCAATCATTGAAACCAGAAAAATTCAATTCTCTTATGAAAACACTATCAGTAATCGCTGAGGCTGTAGGCAGAGAAATATAGAAATTAAGGGAGGAAATCATGGAGGGGCTAGATTTTAATATAACTATTGTAGGGCTGGGGCTTATGGGAGGATCTTATGCCTTAGCTCTAAGAGAATTAAATCCTAAAAAAATTTATGCTGTAGACATAAATGAATGTGCACTAACAACTGGAAAAAACATTGGATTAATAGATGAGGGATTTACTGATGCTAAGATACCTTTAGTGGAATCTGACTTGGTAATATTATGTGTTTATCCTCAATTAGTTAAAAAATTTATAAAAGAGAATATAAATAATTTTAAAAAGGGAGCAATAATAACCGATGTTACAGGGATAAAAAGTGAGTTTACAGAAGAAATTAATGAACTTTTAAGAGAAGATGTTGATTTTGTCTTTGGACATCCTATGGCTGGAAGAGAGTATAGTGGAATAGAATATGCTTCAAAGGAAATATTTAAAGGGGCTAATTATATAATAACTCCAACAGAAAGAAATAAGGAAGAAAACATTAAGCTTGTAGAAAATATTGCTAAAAAAATAGGTTTTAAAAATGTTCAAAGAGTAAGTCCTGAGACACATGATAAACTTATAGGATTTACAAGCCAGCTTCCTCATGTGATTGCTGTATCCTTAGTTAATAGTGATAATTCTGGATTAGATATAGGAAAGTTTACAGGGGACAGTTATAGAGATCTTACAAGAATTGCCCGTATAAATACAAAATTATGGTCTGAACTTTTTATAGGTAATAGGGAAAACCTAATAAGTGAGATAGAGGAGTTTGAAAAAAATATTAGAGAAGTAAAAAATGCTATCTTAAATAAAGATCTGGAAGCTCTAGGCAAAGTACTAGATAGAGCAAGTAAGAAAAGAGAGGAGATGTCCTAATTGAAAGAACTTAGGATTAATCTTACAGAAAAAAGTTATCCACTATATATAGAAAGAGGGTTAATTTCCTCTATAGGAGCAGAAATAAAGAAAATATATTCAAATAAAAAAATTGCTATTATAACTGATGAAAATGTAAATAAATTTTATGGTAATAATATAAAAGAAAATCTAGAGGAAAATGGATTTATTATAAAAAAGATTGTTTTAGAACCAGGAGAGAAGAGTAAATCTATAAATACTTTATTAGATATATATGATAGCCTATTGGATTTTGGAATTACAAGAGGAGACTTAATTATAGCTCTTGGGGGAGGAGTAATAGGGGACTTAACAGGTTTTGCAGCAGCAACTTTGCTAAGAGGAATTCCGTTTGTACAAATTCCAACATCTCTATTGGCTCAAATAGATAGCAGTATTGGCGGTAAAGTTGCCATCGACTTGCCTAAGGGAAAGAACTTAGTAGGAAGCTTCTACCATCCAGAGGCAGTTTTTATAGATCCTGATATGTTGAAGACTCTAGAAAAAAGGTTTTTACATGACGGAATGGCAGAAGTTATAAAGTATGGTTGTATAAGAGACAAAAATTTATTTTATGATCTATTAAGTTATAGTGATGAAGAAGAGCTTATGGATAATATGGATAGAGTAATCTATACATGCTGTAGTATAAAAAAAGAAATAGTTGAAAAAGATGAAAAAGATACAGGAGACAGGATGCTCTTAAATTTCGGACATACAATAGGGCATGCTATTGAAAAATATTTTAACTATGAGAAATATACCCATGGGGAAGCTGTTGCACTAGGTATGTATGCTATAACTAAAAAAAGTGAAGAAAGGGGTATAACAAAAGAAGGAACTTTAGATGCTCTAAGAGAAATTCTTAGTAAGTATAATTTAGAGTGTGAAATTGAGTTAAAGAATAAAGAAAACATATTAAATACAATAGCACTAGATAAAAAAAGCAAAGGACAATTTATAAATATAATTCTAATAAAAGAAGTTGGAGAGAGCTTTATACACAAAATTAGAAGAGAAGAAGTAGAAGATTTTATATAAAGATAAAAGGAGATGAGAGTGTGGAAAACATAAAAATCACCCCATCGCCCTTAAAGGGAGAAATAAGCATTCCCCCATCTAAAAGCTTAGCTCATAGAGCTGTTATATGCGGAGGACTTTCGGAGGGAGTAAGTAATATAGAAAATATAATATTTTCTGATGACATTAAAGCTACCATTAGGGGCATGGAAAGCCTGGATGTAAAAGTTAAAGATAATAGCAGTAGAGAAGATAATTCACTAAAAAGAAAAAAGTTAGTCATTGAAGGAAAATCTAAATTAAAATTAACCAAAGATACTATAGACTGTATAGAATCTGGTTCTACACTTAGATTCTTAATCCCTATAGCATTACTAACAGGAGAAGAGGTTACTTTTAAAGGAAGAGGAAAGCTAGTGTCAAGACCATTAAATATATATTATGATATATTTCAAGAACAAGGTATAGTGTATGAAAATAATAATGGGGAGCTTCCTTTAAAGATAAAAGGAAATTTAAAACCTGATACTTTTTATGTAAAAGGTAATGTAAGTTCTCAGTTTATAACAGGACTTATGTTTTCACTTCCACTTTTAAGTGAGGACTCAAAGATAGTAATGACAACAGAACTTGAATCTAAAGGATATGTAGATTTAACAATTGATTGCCTTGAGAAATTTGGGATTAAAATAGAAAATAGGAATTATAAGGAATTTTATGTTAAGGGAAACCAAAAATATATAAGTAGAGATTATAGAGTAGAAGGGGATTTTTCTCAGGCTGCGTTTTGGATAGTTGCAGGAATATTAGGGGCTAGTATAAAGTGCAATGATCTAAATATAGATTCTCTCCAAGGGGATAAAGCTATACTCAATATAGTAGAACAAATGGGAGCAGATATTAAAATAAGTGAAGGACAGATTGAAGTTAAAGAATCAAATACAAGTGGTATAGTCATTGATGCATCAGAATGTCCAGATCTTGTTCCAGTATTAGCAACACTTGCGGCATTAAGTGAAGGAACTACTAAAATAATAAATGCTGAAAGAGTAAGAATAAAGGAATGCGATAGGTTAAAAGCCATGGCAACGGAACTTAATAAAATAGGCGGAGAAGTAGAAGAGCTAAAAGATGGATTAATAATAAAAGGAAAAAGTAGTTTAAAAGGTGGAATAGTTGATAGTTGGAATGATCACAGAATAGCTATGGCCATGGCTGTAGCATCCATTAAATGTGACGAGCCTTTAATTATAACAAATAGTGGTGCAGTAAAAAAATCTTATCCACAATTTTGGGAAGATTTTAAAATGTTAGGTGGTGTAGTAGATGAGTGGAGTATGGGGCAGTAAAATTAAATATTCTATATTTGGTGAATCTCATGGCAGTGCCATAGGAATTACCATAGATGGTCTAGAGCCGGGAATAAAATTAGACTTAGAAGAAATAAATAGAGAGATGAGAAGACGTGCTCCAGGTAAAAACAAACTTTCTACAGCACGACAAGAAAAAGATGAATTTGAAATTCTCAGTGGATATTTTAATGATAAAACTACAGGAACTCCGTTATGCGCAATAATAAGAAATAGTGATCAACATTCAGGGGATTATGAAAAGACTAAAAATCTTATGCGTCCAGGTCATGCAGATTATACAGGATTCGTAAAGTATTGCGGGTACAATGATTATAGAGGGGGAGGACATTTCTCAGGAAGACTTACAGCACCTATAGTTCTTGCTGGTGCTATAGCAAAGCAGATTTTAAAAAGAAATGGAATTATTATTGGAAGTCATATAAAGAGCATAGGTCAAGTTGAAGAAGATTATTTTAATAGTATAGATATAAATAAAGAGTTATTAGATAAATTAGCTAAGGAAGAGTTTCCTGTAATAGATAGTGAAAAAGCTCTAAAGATGAAGGAAGAGATATTAAGGGCTAGAGAAGATATGGATTCTATAGGGGGAGTAATTGAGTGTGCTATTTTAAATGTTCCAACAGGGATTGGTTCTCCATTTTTCGGATCTGTTGAAAGTGTTTTAAGTGGACTTCTATTTTCAATTCCTGCAGTAAAGGGAGTTGAATTTGGGGCAGGATTCAGCATAGCTAAGATGAAGGGGTCAGAAGCTAATGATGAATTCTATATTCAGGATGAAAATATAAAAACTTATACAAATAACAATGGGGGCATATTAGGTGGAATTACAAACGGAATGCCAGTAATATTTAGAGTAGCATTTAAGCCTACTCCATCTATAGCAAAGGAACAGAAAACTATTAACATTTTAGAAAAGAGTAATACTGTAATAAAAGTTCATGGAAGACACGATCCATGTATTGTTCAAAGAGCCGTACCAGTTGTTGAAGCAGCTGCTGCTATGGGGATATTAGAATTTTGCAGGTAAATTCTTAAATAGAGATATATTAAAAAGAGGGGAGCTTTCAATGGATACTTTACAAAGTCTAAGAGATGAAATTGACTCAATAGATAAGCAGCTTACAGAGTTATTTGAAAAGAGAATGGAAGCCGTATTAAAGGTGGCTAAATACAAAAAAGATAATAGTATTCCTATATTGAACAAGGGTAGGGAAGAAGAAGTTATTAAAAAAAATATTCAATATATTAAAAATAAAAACTTTGAAAAGTCAGAAGCAGAATTTTTGAAAAGCATCATGAGTATAAGTAGAAAGGCTCAAGCAAGAGAAATTTTTGAGTATAATACTCATTCAGAGGAAGATGGTGAAAATCAGCTAGGATATATAGTATGTAATGAGGCAACTTGTCTTCCTAAAAAAGAAAAAGTTTCAGTTGGATTTCAAGGGGTTTCAGGCTCTTTTAGTGAGGAGGCACTTATAGAGTACTTTGGAAATAGAGTAACTAGAAAGAGTGTAAAGGAATTTGAAGATGTATTCATAGCCTTAAAAAACAATGAAATTGATTATGGAGTGCTTCCAATAGAAAATTCTTCAACTGGAGGAATTGCAGAAGTATATGATCTTATAAGAAAATATGGATTCTTCATAGTGGGAGAAAAAATAATTAAAGTTAATCATAATCTTTTAGGTATTAAAGGAGCTAAGATAGAGGATATAAAAGAAGTATATTCTCATCAACAGGGATTACAACAGAGCAGTGAATTTTTAAAAAGATATCCTCAGTGGAAGTGCATACCTTATAGAAATACAGCAGCTAGTGCAGAGCTTGTAAAAAAAGAAAATACCAGTGAAAAAGCTGCCATTGGCAGCAGGAGAGCAGCAGAAATTTATGGACTAGATATAATAGAGTCCAATGTAAACTTTAATAAAAATAATTATACTAAATTTATAATAGTAGGAAAAAACCTAGAGCTAGAAAAAGACTATAATAAAATTAGTATAATATTATCCCTTCCACACAAATCTGGATCGCTTTATAATATATTAAGCATATTTGCTGAAAATAATTTAAGTATGGTAAAAATTGAATCCAGACCTATAATAGATAAATCTTTTGAGTACTTTTTCTACATTGATTTTGAAGGTAATTTAGAAGATAAAGTTGTAAAAGATGCTATTAAGTCAATTAGGGATAATAGCTATGATTTTAAATTACTTGGAAACTATAAGGCTAATAATATTAATAATTAGGTTGTGAAGTGAGGTTGATAAATTGGAAAGTTTATATGGACTTTTAGGGAAAAAATTAACTCATAGCTTTTCACCGCAAATTCATTCACTTATATTTAATAAATTAAATATAGCCGGGCATTATCAACTATTTGAAGTAGAGAAAGAAAATCTTTCTAATGCTATACTAGGCTTTAAGGCTCTTAAGGTGAAGGGAGTAAATGTTACTATACCTTATAAGGTAGATGTAATGAAATATTTAGATGATGTTTCAGATGAGGGTAAACACATAGGGGCAATTAATACAATATGCTTTAAAGATGGAAGAGCTATAGGATACAATACAGATTATTATGGCTTTGGAATGATGCTAGATAAATTCAATATAGAGGTAAAAGATAAAAATACAGTTATTCTAGGAACTGGTGGTGCAGCTAAGGCTGTACTTCAGTATCTTTTAGATAGAGCCGTAAGGGACGTTGTTTTTGTAACCAGAAATGTGGATGAGGGAATGAAAAAGTTTAAAGATTTTAAAATAATAGCCTATGAAAAAGTAAAGAATCTAAAGGATCAAGATATAGTGATTAATTGTACACCTTGCGGAATGTATCCTAATACTGAAAAATCTCCACTGTCAATAGAAGAGGTATCTAGATTTAATACAGTAGTAGACCTTATATATAATCCAAAAGAAACTTTACTTTTAAAGTATGCAAGGGAGCAGAACATAAAAGCTATAAATGGACTATATATGCTTATAGGGCAAGCAGTTAAAGCAGAAGAATTGTGGAATTGTTTAAAAATAAATGATGAAGTTGTGGATAAAATCTACGAGGAAATCGCTAGTTCAATTTAAAGGTGGAAATACTTATGAAGGAACTAAATAAAAATGTAGTCTTAATAGGAATGCCGGGATGCGGTAAAACAACTATAGGGAGAGAACTTGCCAAAAAGCTTAATATTCCCTTCTGTGATTTAGATGAATACATAGTTGATACTGAAGGAAAAAGTATACCAGAAATTTTCGAAAATGGAGAGGAATATTTCAGAGAGATTGAAACTAAAGCAGTAGAAAAAGTATGTGAAACACATCCTAAAGTTATATCCACAGGTGGTGGAGTAGTAAAAAAAGCTATAAACATAGAACTTTTAAAAAAAGATGGAATTATCATATTTATAAACAGATCACTAGAAGATATAGCAGAGGATGTGGATGTTAAAAGCAGGCCACTGTTAAGGGACGGTAAGGATAAACTATATGAGCTTTATAAAGAGAGATATAGCTTGTATAAAAAGTATTGTGATTATCAGGTTGAAAATAAAAACTTAGAAGAATGTATAAAGAAAATTATTTCTATACTCATATAAGTGTATAAGTGAGAAAAACGCCAAGTATTTTTCTTATTTACCTAGAGACTAGTGACTGGAGATTGGGGACTGGGAATTAGAAACTAGAGACTAGCGACTAATAAAATGAAGGGAGCTGAATTTCGTGAAAATATTAATAATAAATGGACCTAATATAAATATGCTGGGTATAAGGGAAAAGCACATATATGGAAGTATGAATTACGAGGATATGTGCAACTACATAAGAGAAAAAGCCTCTGAATTATCTGTGGACATAGAAATAGTTCAAAGTAATATTGAGGGAGAAATAATAAATTTTATACAAAATGCCTATGGAAAATATGATGGTATTGTAATAAATCCAGGAGCTTACACTCACTATAGTATCGCTATATATGATGCACTTATGGCTGTGCAGATTCCTACAGCAGAGGTTCACATAAGCAATATTCATAAAAGAGAAGAGTTTAGACATAAATCAGTTACAGCAGCAGCTTGCATTGGTCAGATATGTGGATTTGGAGTATACGGATATGTAATGGGAATAAATGCATTGGTTGAGGAACTTAGTAAAAAGGCTGTGTTTTAAGAGATTGTTGATTTCGTATAATATCGAAAATAATTCTAAATTTAGTATAATTATTGTAGCTAAACCTTCATTAACTCGCATAGCTCAGACAAATGAAGGTTCTTAACGCTACAATAGTTATACTAAATAAGAATTATAATTTCTCATTATAATGAACTCAGCAATCTTTAAAACAGCCTTAACCTACTAATGGAAAGTTTTAATTGTTTTAAGTATAGTATGGATTAATAAAAATGGTAAAGTTACTGTTTATTTTAAGGTTTTTAGACACAAATGAATATATAGTAAAAATATTGGGATTAGTGGTGCATATTTGATAATGTTGCTTTTTATATGATCTCTATTTTTATAGATAATATGTACATGAGTATCAGTAAATTTACTTGCAGGAAGCAATTTTAATAATATAAAACACAATATTACAGCAGGCAAAGCAAATATAGCCGATGCTATCAGATTTGGCATTATAATTTCAGGAGATATAATTTGGATAGTGGTGTCAACTGAAAAATTAGTAATGTACTTCATAATATCTCCAAAAGAATTATAAATTAAGTGGGCTAATATAGAAGCAAATAAGGAGTTAGTTTTGAATACTAGATAAGCAAATATTATTCCCATAAAAGAAAGCCCTAACAGGCCTTGAATGTTAACACTAAAATGAAAGATTCCAAAGAAAATACCTGAGGCTATAATGGCTTTTTTAATTCCTAGTTGTTCATAACAACTCAACATTAATCCTCTAAATAAAGCTTCCTCACATATAGCAGGAGTTAATGCGGTAACTAAAAGGGTAATAATAAAATAGCTATTGGAAGAAGATATGGGAATACTCTGAGAAACCCTTGTAAAATCTCCGAATAAGCTTAATATAAAAAGCATAATATTATTTAAAAATACACCAATAAAAGCAATGCATATTGATATCAATGGAATAATTATAATTTGTTTACAGGATAGCTTGTTCAATTTTAAAACATATTTTAAATCATAGCCCTTGAATACCAAATATAATAATATAGGTAATAAAGTTAAGCAATATTCAGATATTAAAGTTCTATAATAAAAACTGTTAAGATGGATAAATTTAAATAAATAAGCTCCTATTACTGTTATAATTAAAATAACTAATAAGAAAATATTAGCTGTAAATACACTTGGTAAATTATTCTTAGAGGTTGTCATAACTTGAAATACTTATCTCCTTAATATAAATAATAATTTTATATAATTTCTTAAATAAAATTATTATTTATATAATAACAAATTTGGGGTAAATTTCATAGGAAGATATGCAAAATTTTATATAAATATAAAAAAGCTAGTCACTAACCCAAAAGGATTTTATAGAGACTAGCTATTAGTTATTTAATAATTCTTAGTAATTTTTTATTTATGAACAAAAGTTGCACAATCAGTTTCTTGAGTATTATCTGCATTACGAGGTTGAATTTCTATTTTTGCAGCACTACAATAGTCTCCTTGTGAATGATAGTGACAGCTATTTACAACGCATTTTACGCCAGCTAATGTTTGATTTTTCTTTTCTATTCTTCCTTCCATAATAACATACCTCCTAATAATAAAATCAACTTCCTTATATAGTTTAAACTTTTTAAAATTAATTATACGAAATGAACAGGAGGATTATATGGGAATATCTCTAACATGTTCATATGGATTCAAGTTAGGATCTTTCAAATTGCCGCCGCAATTCTTAAGAATTTCTTCAATTTGTTTTTTATCTTCATCAGAATCAGTTTCCACAACTACTTTATAATTAATATCGGTAAGTTCTTCAAAATTGCCCATTCCACTTGCCATAGGACTTGCTGCTGCCAGTGGAGACGGTTCCCTGTAATTATCAACATAACCAGAATTTAATACAAGACCTGATAAATTTGGGGCTGTTTCTGAACCAGGTAATCTTTGCTCACTATTTGAATCTAGGTTATAATGTTCATTTAAATCCACAATAGAGTTATGAAAACCAGAATTTTTCAAATTATCAACAGCCAAATTTGCATTTTTTATTCCACTAAAAAAACATTCAATTTGCATTTTGATCCTCCTTTATTTCTATAGGATTCAAACAATATTTTTTCACTAAAAGGTAAATAATATTCTTTATATGTATATAAGTTTATATATTTTAATTTTCAAAAACTAAGATATATTAATCAATAGGATTTCATTTAAATGGAAAATGGCATATAAGTTGACAATTATATGAAGTGCCTATATAATTATACTGAATAACAGTAAATTTAACTTTATGAAAGGGCAAGGTATTGGCAGAAATGAGAATATATAATTCACTTATGTTTATTTAAAATAGAAGTTTAAATAAGGTCTTAGGAAGGCTTTATTGTTGTGCACTTTATTTTAATTTTGCGAGTGGATAGTGTTTTTGTAACTGTTGATAGTTTGTCAATATAATGTGTATTTTACCTTAATTAACTATTTAAATTTTAATATGTATTAATAATATAGAACTCCTTTTCTCATTACCATAACAGCATTGGAAGATTAAGTCAACATTATCAAATTAAACATTTGAGATGTCTACTTAAGATACTAGCATGGAATCATAGATTGAGGATATTTGCTTATTTGTACATAGTTTAAAGTTTTATTTAGAATGTGTTAAGGTTATGATATGGTTATAATGCTATCCTCTCCAGATTACAAGGAGGGGATTTTTTATGTTATTAATTGAGTGCAGGAATATTAAAAAATACTTTGGTGATAGATTGATATTAAATGTGGAAAATTTAAAGATTTATTCTGAAGACAGGATAGGTATTATAGGATCCAATGGAGTAGGTAAAACCACTCTCATAAATATTTTAAGCAAGAAAATAGAGCCAGATGATGGATGGGTTAAGTTATACGGAAAATACTCATATATATCCCAGCTAGAAGGTCCTGAAAATATGAGCATTGGTAATGAGTTGGCTTCAAAATTTGGTGTTGAAAACACATGGAATGAAAATATGAGTGGAGGAGAAAAAGCTAGATTTAAACTTGCAGATGGGTTAAGTCATAATAGTCTGTTGATATTTGCAGATGAGCCTACTAGTAATGTGGATATAGATGGTATTGAGCTTATGGAAAAAAAGTTTGGAGACTATAAAGGTGCATTAATCCTTATATCCCATGACAGAAACTTTTTAGATAAGCTGTGTAACAAAATATTAGAGATAGAGGATGGTAAGATAAAGATATATAACGGTAATTATAGTGATTATGCTAATCAGAAAGCTAAAGAAGTAGAGAGAGCTGAATTTGAATATGAAGAGTATATAAAAGAAAAGAAGCGACTACAAGAAGTGATTACGGATACTAAACAAAATGTAAAGAGTATTAAAAAGACTCCTAAGCGAATGGGTAATTCTGAAGCTAGACTTCATAAGATGGGAGGTCAAAAGGCAAAGGCAAACCTTGAAAGAGCAGTGGGAAACGTTGAAAAAAGGATAGACCATCTTGAAGTTAAGGAAAAACCTAAGAAACAAGAGGGCATTAAGTTAGATATTACAAATTCAAATAAGCTCCACAGTAAAATAATTATACAAGGCCAGAATATAACTAAGGTATTCGGCAAAAAGATTATATTTGATAATGCTAAATTTGATATATATAATAATTCAAAAGTAGCATTGATTGGTCCTAATGGATGTGGGAAAAGCACATTGATTAAAATGATAATGGATAATGATGATTCTATAAAAATTACTAAAGGGGCAAAAATAGGTTACTTTAGTCAAGATATGAGCATTTTGAGAGAAGACCTGACTATAATAGAAAATGTAATGGAAAGTAGTATATACAATGAAACCTTTGCTAGGATACTACTGGCAAGGCTATTGATTAAAAAAGAAGATATTTATAAAAAAATTAGTGTATTAAGTGGAGGAGAGCGGGTTAAGGTATCCTTTGCAAAAATGCTGTTACAAGACATAAACTTACTTATACTGGATGAGCCGACTAATTACATGGATATAAATTCTCTTGAAGTGGTAGAGAAGGTACTTAAAGACTATGAGAGCACTTTATTATTTGTTTCCCATGACAGAAGATTTGTTGATTCTGTTGGAGATCATATAATGACCATAGAGAATTATAAAATAAAGATGTTTAAAGGAAGCTACAAGGAATATTTAGCTGGCAAAAATAAATGTATAGATAATGATAAAGAGGAAATTAAAAAACAGATTTTTATATTACAAAATCGCCTTTCAGAAATTATAGGAAGACTATCTATGCCATCAAAAAAGGATGATATAGTGTCATTAGATAAGGAATATTATGAAGTATTAGCTAAATTGAAAATTCTGAAGGAGAGTAGAAGTTAGTTTTTATATTTATTTAAAACATAGTCTATTGCAAAAAGGATTGGGGTGTATATTTAAGATATGAATAAAAATTGGAAAAAGAATATAATACTCTTTTTAACTAGTCAGACCATATCTCTTTTTGGATCTATGCTAGTTCAATATGCAATTGGGTGGTATATTACATTAAAAACACAATCCGGCATAATGATGACCATAGCAATTATTTGCGGTTTTCTGCCTACATTTTTTCTTTCACCTTTTGCTGGTGTGTGGGCTGACCGTTATAATCGAAAAATGCTCATCATTTTATCAGATTCTATGATTGCAATATCAACACTTATATTAGCTATATTATTTTTATCAGGGTACCGTTCGTTATGGTTACTCTTCGTGACATCTGCCATACGTGCTCTTGGATCAGGAGTTCAGACGCCAGCTATAGGAGCTTTCCTTCCACAGCTTGTACCAGAGGATAAGCTTACCAAGGTGAACGCAACAAACAGTACTATACAATCACTGGTTATGTTAGTATCTCCTATGCTTAGCGGTGCACTGCTAACTATAGCTAATATTGAAACTATATTCTTTATAGATGTTATCACAGCAGCTATAGCAGTTTCTACATTACTTTTGTTTTTGAATGTTCCAGTTCACGGAAGAGCCTTGGAGAAGCAAACAAATAGCTATTTTGACGATATGCGTGAAGGTTATACATATATTAAAAATCATGGCTATGTTAAAAAGTTCTTTTTGTTTTGTGCATTCTTATTTTTCCTTGCAGCACCAGCTTCGTTTTTAACACCATTACAGGTTACTCGTAGTTTTGGAGAGGATGTTTGGCGTCTAACGGCAATTGAAATTGCTTTTTCTGTAGGTATGATAGTGGGGGGAATTATCATGGCTTACTGGGGCGGTTTCAAAAACAAGATTCACACCATGGTACTAGCAAGTATTATTATCGGAGTCTGTACTTTTATACTTGGGGCAGTCCCTATTTTTGGAGTTTACTTGACTTCTATGGGGTTAGTTGGGCTTGCCATGCCAATATTCAATACACCTTCTACGGTTTTATTACAGGAAAAGGTGGAGGAGGAATTTATGGGCAGAGTATTTGGGGTTTTGGGAATGATATCAAGCATCATGATGCCAATGGGGATGCTTGTATTTGGACCATTATCTGATGTTATAAAAATAGAATGGTTACTTATTGGAACTGGTCTATTGACTGTGACTCAAAGCTTTTTCATGTTAGGTAATAAAGTACTAGTTGAGGCTGGAAAACCAATCTCAAAAGCAGAACTATAGCTTTAAAGAGTTGTCGGAGAAGGCAGCATATGAAAAGGCATTGATTTATCTAAATTGACAAAAGTGATTATAACACACCATGACTATGATCACATGGGAAGTCTTGCTGCAATCAAGAGAAAGTATCCTCACATTAAGATTATTGCAAGTGAAAAGGATGCACCATATGTAACGGGAAGGAAAAAGTCATTACGACTTGAACAGGCCGAACAAATCCAGTTGACTATGCCGCAAGAACAGCAGGAGGCAGGAAAAGTGTTTCAGGATATTTTAAAATCAGTTGAAAATACAGAGGTAGATATGACTGAAGCAAAGAAGTCTGTTCTGAAACTTCTTAATTATGATATAGAGAAAATAATCTGTTATCATGGAGGTGAATATCAGGGGAATATACCTGCTGCATTGCAAAACATAGGGAAGATGTCTTAGAAGATTGTTGATAACATCAGTCACTTTTTTGTTTAATACATATAATAGATGGATAAGATTATCCATTGAGGATTAAAGATGTTTAGTGGTTATTTAAGGTGACAGTAATAGAATAACAATGGTATCTGTAGAAGGAAAATTTGACTAAAACATCGAATAGGATAAAGCGAGTGTTGGCTGGGTTAAATAATATATTTAAGGAAAAGGTGATTAAATGGATACAATATTACTAATAATAAAATCTGCAATATTAGGAATTGTAGAAGGGCTAACAGAATTCTTACCAGTATCTTCAACGGGACATATGGTTATCTTTGAAAATTTAATGGGCTTCAAGGGTTCTAATCCAAACTATGTTGAAATGTATACATATGTTATACAACTTGGAGCAATACTTGCGGTGATTGTACTCTACTGGGGGAAGATAAAAGAAACTCTTATAAATTTTTTTCCTAAAAAAGTTGGATATGAAAAATCAGGGTTCAAATTTTGGTTTATGATATTCATTGCTTGTATTCCTGGTGGTATTTTAGGAGTATTATTGGATGATGTAGCAGAAAAATATTTATTTACCCCAGTATCTGTAGCTATAACCTTATTTCTAGGTGGTATATGGATGATATATGCTGAAGGGAAGTTTAGAAGCAAAAGTTCAAAAGGAAAAGAATTAAATGTTACAATGAAACAAGCTTGGATAGTAGGTGTATTTCAATGTTTAGCTATAATTCCTGGAATGTCACGTTCAGCTTCAACAATTATAGGTGGATGGGTATCAGGACTTTCTACGGTTGCAGCTGCTGAATTCTCTTTCTTTTTAGCAATTCCAGTTATGGTAGGAATGAGCTCTTTGAAGATTATAAAAATTGGTGGAATATCTAGCCTAACTTCCATAGAAATGATTTCTCTTGTGGTTGGATTTTTAGTTGCTTTTATAGTAGCTTTAATAGTAATTGATAGATTCATTGCATATTTAAAGAAAAAACCTATGAAGGTATTCGCAATATATAGAATCATATTTTCAGTTATAGTATTATTAGCAGGAGCTTCAGGTGTATTTTAAATTATAAAAGATTAAAATTTGATATAATAATATTAAATTTAAATAATGTATTTAGGCAGGTATTAAATATGGGAAAACAATTAAAAAGATTCCAGTATAATGCACCAGTAACTTTAACATATGCTCTTGTTTCACTGGTAGCATTAGTTTTGGGAATTATGACAAATCATGCTACTACTAAATATTTCTTTTCTAATTATAGAACATCTATGCTGGACCCAATGCAGTATATTCGCCTGTTTACACATGTCATTGGGCATGCTAATTGGGATCATTATGGTGGAAATTTTTTGATGATTCTACTTTTAGGCCCTATGTTGGAAGAAAAATATGGATCTAAAACTGTACTGCAGATAATATTAGTAACAGCTTTTATAACAGGAATTTTAAACATTCTATTTTTTGATACTGCATTATTAGGAGCTAGTGGAATTGTTTTTATGATGATTTTACTAAGTTCTTTTGCAAATGCTGAAACTGGTAAGATACCTCTCACATTAGTTATTGTGGTTATAATATTTATCGGAAAAGAAGTTGTAAATGGAATATTTGTAAAAGACAATATATCCCAAGTAACTCACATAATTGGTGGATTATGTGGAGGAATTTTTGGATATTTGAAAAATAAACTTAACGGTAAAATAGAATAATTATAGTAGGATAAGCAAACATAGTGTAAAAAAGTATTATTTTCAATGTAATAGTTTAATAAATAAATTTTTTTTAGGAGATAATAAATATACAACCTATAAAAATACTCTTATTTTAGGAGGCGTAAAAATGAAACTATTGCGTTGGATAGGTGGAATTGTTTTATTCTTCTGGCTTTTAGGTCTAATATTTAGAATTGGTGGAAGAATGATACACTGGTTGTTAGTGATAGCTGCCATAGTATTTATCTATGACCTTATAACTGGCAGAAAAAGTGAAGATAGAACTTGAACTAGGCTGTTGGCATTTTGCCAACAGCCTTTTTCACAATAGATTTACTATGTATTTTAGAGAAGTTTATTAGAATTATAGTAAAAAAGTGATAAAGACTAGCATATTTAGTGTACATAGGAAAAATTCATAGGTGGAAATAATTATTTATATATAATATTATAAAATTAGTAGAAAAAATTTATAATTACAAAGGAGAAATATATGGTTGATAAGGAAATAAAAATACTACTTCTTAAGGAAGAACTTAATGAATTTATAGAATGCATGAAATACCAATATGGGGAAAATTATAAAGAATATTCTGAGGTAGCTGCAAGAATAGAAGTTATAGAAAATATGATAAAAATTGTAAGCCAACAGGATTAATGGACAAGCAATATAAAACAGTATCGAAATTCAGACTTATTTTTTTATCACTACAATGGACTATTTTTATTTTAGCAGGAAGTGTAGTTGCCCCTCTAGCTGTAGGAGCAGCCTTTCATCTACCTCAGATAGAAACATCAAGCTTAATGCAAAGATCATTTTTTGTTATGGGACTTGGAACTTTAATACAAGTATTCTTAGGTCATAAGCTTCAGATTCCAGAAGGAGCAGCAGGACTTTGGTGGGGAGTTTTCTTAATTTTTGCAGGATTAAGTTCTACTCTAAAATTAGATGCGTACGATACATTGAGAAGTTTGGAATTTGGTCTTATTATAGGTGGCATAATGTTTGCAGTTATGGGTACTTTTGGAATTATAAATAAAATAAGAAAATTATTTACCCCCATAGTTACAGGAACATATTTAGTATTGCTTATTGCTCAATTAAGTGGAGCATTTGTAAAAGGGATTTTAGGAATTGGTTATCTTAAACCACATCTAGATATTAAGGTAGCTTTCCTTTCCATTATTACGATTATTTTCACGGGGCTTTTATCACAGAGTAAAAATTCTAACTTAAAGAGTTTTTCTATTCTTTATGGAATGATCTTTGGGTGGATTCTATTTGCAATGTTCGGACTAACAAAACATATATCTTATAAATCTATCCCTCTATTTGCGTTACCTAAGCCGCTAGTCTGGGGAAATCCTAAGTTTAATGTTAGTATCACAATTGTATCCATAATTGTTTCTCTACTATTAATTTCTAATCTTATTGCCAGTGTAGAAGTAGTTAAAAAAGTAATGAATGATAAGGAAGAAACTAATTATAATCGTTTAGGATTCTTAATGGGCATAAACCATATTATTGCAGGTATATTTTCAACTATAGGCTTTGTACCGGTTTCATCTTCACCAGCATTTATAGAAACTACAGGAATAAGAGAGAAAAAACCATTTATAATAGGAAGCATATTTATTTTAGTAATGGGTTTTTTTCCTGTGATAGCTATGTTTTTTGCCTCTATTCCCGTACCAGTAGGATATGCCACTATATTTATAGCTTTTGCAGGTATGATTGGACTAGCGTTAAAAGAATATACATCAGTTGGTTTAAGTTCGGATAATTTATTTATTATAAGTCTCTCTTTGTTTATAGGTATAGGAAGCATGTTTATTCCCAAAGAAGCTTTAGAAGAATTACCAAGTTATTTAGTATCAATTTTAAATAATGGACTTATAATGGGAGTTTTAACTTGTATTATTATAGAACAGGTTTTAAGAAAAAAGCATAAGAATATTTAGACTATAAATGCAAAGCATATTATCATGGGAAAAAGATTTATTATATATGGACTTACAGGATTATGTATGGAAGTGTTTTGGGTAGCGTTCTGGTCTTTAGTTAGAGGAGATATAAGCATGGTGGGACATACATCAATATGGATGTTCCCTATATACGGTTTAGCTGTATTCCTTGAGTACATTCATAATGAAATTAGACATCTGCCAACTATACTAAGAGGAGGTGTATATACTTTATTAATATTTTCTATTGAATTTATAAGCGGATGGATATTTAGAAATTTGCTGGGAGTTTCTCCTTGGGATTATAGTGGAACGCCTTTTTCAGTTTATGGATTAATAAGATTAGATTATGCACCGGCTTGGTTTGTTGCGGGAATTTTATTTGAAAAACTACATGATAGATTAATGGAAATCAGATTTATAAGGGACTAAAATTTTAGTCCCTTATATTTATTTAAAACAGTGAATAAAAAGGAAAGCAATGAAATTTATAAATACTATTGCAACGTATATGTAGTGGGCAGCGTATTTATAAGTGAAGATGATAAAAAATGAGGAAAGGAAAGGTTATGATATGGGTGTAGAGTTAAAGACTGACAGTGAATTTAAAGAGATATATTCACAAATGTGGTTAAAAGTATATAAATACATTTACTATCTAGTACAGAATAAAGAAGAAGCAGAAGAGATAGCTCAAGATGTATTCCAAAAAATATTTATAAAATATAAAAGTAATAGACTAGAAAAAGAAAAAATAGAACCTTATATATTTAGAGCTGCAAAAAATGCTGTTGTTGATAGATGGAGACAAAATGGAAGAAAAGCAAAGGTAATTACAATTGAAGATATGAGTGTTTTTGATATAGACAAGTATCAGGAAAATAGAATAACAGAGAATATGTTAGTAAGACAAGCAATGGATGAATTAGATGTAGAATCAAGGGCAGTTATAGAGCTGAGAATTATTAAAGGTTATACGGTTAAAGAAGTAGCAAATATTATGGGGAAGCCAGAAGGTACAGTAAAAAGTCTACAGTTTAGAGCATTGAAGAAGCTAAAAGATAATTTAAAGAAAGGAGAATATGAATATGTCTAATGAGAAATTATCTAACGAAAAAAGAGAAGATATACTGTCTAAGTACATTGATACATTAAATGATGAAAAAAAACCTAACTATGAAGAGTTATATGGTTTAGAGAGTGATGATGAACTTATTGAAGTGTTCCAAACTGTTGTGGCTGTTAAAAAATTAAGAGAAAATATAGATGATGAATTAGATACTATAGAAATTCCAAATATAAAAACTGATAAAATCAAAGTAAAAAATAGTTCATTGTTTAAAAGAATTATTGCTACAGCAGCAATGGCAGTAATTTTATTAGGTGTGGCAATGACATATGAAAGTTCAAGAGATATTAAAAATGCTAAAAACATTGCATATGCTGTGATAAATAAGTACAGTAATATTCACAATTTTAGAGGTGTTCTTCAGGAGACTTCAATGCTTAAGGATTCTGTAGATACTCAAAAAATTGATATTGAATATGAAGAACCAAATAAGTTTTATGTTGTCAGTCATTCGGATGCTGGAGATACAAAAAAGTTATATGTAGGTGGAGATACTATATACGAATATGATACTAATGAAAAATTAACTATGAGAACTATAACTAAAGATAGTTTAGAATTTGAACTTTCTACCTATAGAGCGGATAAAAAAATAAAAGAAAAAATGGAAGCGTTAAAGAATGCGAAATTTGCAGGAGAGGACAAGATAGGTAATAGAATAGCTGAAATATATGAATTACACTACAATGAAAGTGAAATAAAGCATAAAGTATGGATAGATAAAGAGTTAGGTATAGCATTAAAAGAGGTTTTTGAAGATGGAAAAGGATATAAGCATATATCGGAATTTATACAGTTTGATAATGATGTTAAAATAGTATTCCCTGAAATCAGCGCAATGGATAAAGGTAAGGCTATTGACGAAAGAATTACAGAGGAACAAAAGGCAAAAGATGAAGAGTTAAAAAACATTAAAGAAGGATTCAAAAATGGTCAAGTTCTCCAAGTAGAATTTTCAGGGCTTGTAGATTCAAATAGTGCAGAATTTAAAGTAGGAGATAATTATTTTGTATTTGGAATTACAGAAAAGCTTAAAAATAAATTTTCTCAGATTAAATCAGGTAAAAAGTTAGTAATAACTATAGGATTTGAAGATTGGACTACTAACCCAGTTATAAAAGAAGTAAAATAACAAAGTGAAGGGTATTATTCCTTCACTTTGTTATTTTGGTTTTGTATATTAAGTCTCTATTACGAAGAGCATAGGCCATATTAATGAGGGTTTTTCTGCTATTATCTTCCTCTATAATATCAAAAAAATTTTGTTGAGGAGTTTTAGGAAAATACAATTGAAGTAATCTTTCTTCAAATTCTTCATGGCTTTCTCGTTTTCCATCCGGAAGTATGTGGACAACAGAATAACCTTCCCTAATTAAAGCTGGTGCTACTAAAATACTTCTATGACAATCTATAGGATCTTTTTCAGCACACATTATTGCTATTCTATAATCTTTATGAAGTCCATTCTTTAGTCGTTCTACACCGTTATTAAAAGAGGGTGTCTGTCTAACTTTATTAAAATCCAAATACCCTTCAGGATGAAGCAAGTTTTCTCCCTCTTGAAGCAGTCCAAATTCTCTAGCCATGTAGACATAGTAGATATGATTTGAATTTAAAAAGTTTTTTATATTATCCTTATTAAAATGAGGAACGTATCTAGAAAAGGGTATGCTTCTTATATCAACTATTGAGTTGATACCAAATTTTCTGAGTAGATATAAAAAGTATTCGCTAGTATGAGAAGAGTGGCCAATGGTATAAATCTTCTTCATATTAGCTAAGTCCTCTCTTTAAATTTTAAATAAAATTTATCTTACATAATTAGCATTAGATTTTAAAATGTTTTTATCCTCATTTAAATTTTCAATTACTGTTAAAGCTTAGCTAAAATAAAAAAACAGCTTCTAATAAAATTAGAAACTGCTATTAAAAATTTTTTTATATTAATGCAGCAATCTTTCAATATCATTTTTTACAGCTTCGGGACTTTTTCCATTAGCATATATAGTCGGTTTAGAAGTAAAGTGTTTTTTTATGCCGATATCATTTTCGTTTAATAACCCAGAATTAATAGCAGATTGTGCTGAGGAACTATCTTGAATATTTAGTATGCCAGAATTAATAGCAGAAGAGCCAGTAACTTCATCTCTTATATCTAGGACATTGTCACCAAATTCACTTACAACAACAGCATCAAATTGATCAAAATATGAAGAATTACTTTTCATGCTATTATAAAATTCTTCAACATTATAACCTTCATGTCTAAGATAATTTGCATACCTATGTAAATTATTTTCTACAGCAATATTAACCATATTAATCACCTCTTAGCTAGTATTTGCATAAATATCAAATATATTCTGAGGTCAAATAAGAAAGTTTTAAAATAGAATCATAAATCAAAGCTGATTTATGAGAAAATCTAAAATAAATATAAAAAATTTATTAAATTGTTTATAATTTTATGAATAGTATAAATAAACTGGGTAATAATAAGAAGAAAGAGAGGAAATAGAGACATATTTAAAAAGTTTGAAAAATACTTATTTATTGACAAGGATATATTATATGTGATAACATTAATTTATTACGTGTGATAATGAAATGTAGACAATTGGGCATAATATTAAATTTGTTTGTTCATTGGTTTCTTGTGTTTTATTGGTAAGATGTATTAGCATTACAACCCCTAAATATAAGAAGTCCATGTTCATATATTAAGAGATTTTTTAGGAGGATTTTTAAATGAAGACAGGAACAGTTAAATGGTTTAACGCTGAAAAAGGATTTGGATTTATATCTGTAGAAAACGAAGATGATGTATTCGTACATTTCTCAGCTATCCAAGGAGATGGATTTAAATCTTTAGAAGAAGGCCAAAAAGTTGAGTTCGAAGTAACTCAAGGAGCTAGAGGACCTCAAGCTGCTAATGTAGTAAAACTATAATTAGCATTCAAATATAGAGTATTTGAAGTACGGTTAGCTTTAGAAAAAGTGATATTCGATAGAATATCACTTTTTTTATTTGCTCTGTTTTAAATGAAAGCTGATTTTTACATTCATTTAAGACTTTCTATCAGTAGATTAAGGTTCTCTACTTATCAGCAATCTATTAAAACATAGCCTTTTTATTATGACAACACTTGTAATTATCATTGCTCTTCTGTATAATATATTTAACATTTGTAAGATATAACTTACTAAAGTGCATTTTAAGTGATACATAGGGATATACACTAGATACTAATTGGAGGTTTTATATATGAATCTGAGTCCGGTGATTGCGGAAAATCTTAAGCGATTGAGGCTGGAAAGAAATTTAAGCTTGGGACAATTATCAGAATTATCTGAAGTAAGCAAAGTAATGCTTTCTCAAATTGAAAAGGGGGATACAAATCCCACAATTAATACCATTTGGAAAATTGCCAAAGGTTTAAATGTTCCATATACAGTACTAATTGATAAACAGGAAAACCATATTTCAGTTGTTAGAAAGTCAGAAGCTAAAGAACAAAGCAGTGAAGATGGAACTTATCGTATTTATTGCTATTATGGCAATACACCCCATCGAAATTTCGAATTATTTTTACTTGAGATAGATTCTAGTGCAGTATATACCTCTGTTGGGCACTCAGAAAAATCACAGGAGTATATTATTGTTCTTGAAGGAGGACTTTTATTGTCAACAAACAAGGAGGACTATTTATTAAAAAAAGAAGATTCTATTTGTTTTTCATCAGCAGCTCCCCATACCTATAAAAGCTGCGGAGAAACTACTCTTAAAGCTGTGGTTGTAAACTTTTATCCGATTTAATAGAAAAAGATACATTATGATGTGGATAAGATATTAAGCTATATTATTTTACTATCATAAATTTTAAAGGAGGAACAAAAATGAGTGAATTAATATTTCAAAAAGACAGCTATGTAAAAAACTTTGATTGTAAAGTTACTAAAATAGACATGGAGGAAAATGCTGTTGTTTTGGATAGAACAGCATTTTATCCAGATGGTGGAGGTCAACCCTGCGATAAGGGGGTGCTGGAGACAGATACAGCTAAGTATATTGTAAAAAAAGTTAAGAAAAAAGGCTCTGATATATATCATTATATTGATGGGGATCTTCCCAAAATTGATGAAATTTGTATTGGAAAATTAGATTGGGAACATAGATATAAGCTAATGAGAACTCATACTGCTATGCATATTTTATGCGGTGTTGTATGGAGAGACTACAAAGCTCAGGTAACTGGTGGAGATATGGATTGTCTCAAAGGTAGACTGGATTTCGAGTTTGAAAGCTTTGACAAGGAATTAGTTGATGAAATAGAAATAAAAATCAATGAAGAAGTAAAATCTACAAGGAATATCAGTGTAAATATTCTTGAAAGAGAAGAAGCCTTCAAAATTCCTGACTTAATAAGAACAAAAATAAATCTTCTACCAGAAGGTATTACAGAAATAAGAACTGTTGAAATTGAAGGGCTAGATTTTCAGGCAGATGGAGGAACTCATGTGAAAAATACTGAGGAAGTTGGAAAAATAAAAATAGCAGATTATAAAAGTAAGGGAAAAATCAACAAAAGAATATACATTCAATTAGAAGAATAGGTTTAATTTAAGTACTGTAGTAAATAATTAAGATTAGTACCTTGTGTTGATTTTATTAAGGGCATATATTATATTGAAATAAGGTACTAGGTAACAGTATAAAAAGAAAAGAGGTGAGCTTTAGTGGAGGTTCTATGCTTGTTGTATACCCTCTCACTAGAGATAAACTATGAAACAAGAATTTTTCATTAAAAATAGAAAAAAATTATCTGAGCAGTTAGAAGATAATTCTATACTAGTTATGTTTGCAGGAAGGGCACCTTATAAGTCAGCAGATGAGACTTACCCATTTACGCCTAATAGAAATTTTTATTATCTAACAGGTATAGATAGGGAGAATATAATACTTGTTATAACAAAAAGAAAAAATATAGTCAGTGAAACCCTATTTATTGAAGAGTCAGATCCAGTTATGGCCAGATGGATTGGAGAAAAAATGACTGAAAAAGAGGCAGAGGCAGCTTCAGGCATTACTGATATAGACTATACAAAAAATTTCTATAACTCTTTTGCAGGAATGCTTTCAAGATTTGAATACACAAATTTATATCTAGATCTTGAAAGACAGGAATGGGGAATACCTACTACTGAAGCCCAAGTTTTTGCAAAATCTGTTTTAGAAAAATATCCATATTTCAATGTGAAAAATATTTATTATAAAATAAGTGATATTAGAACTATAAAGGATAAAGAAGAAATAGAAATTACAAAAAAGGCTATAGATATAACAAGACGTGGAATAGAGTTAATGATGAAGAATGCAAAACCTGGAATGATGGAGTACCAAATAGAAGCTTATTTCGATTATGTATTAACATCAGAAGGAGTAAAAGATAAAGCATTTAAAACAATAGCAGCAGCAGGGAAAAATGGAACTATACTTCACTATTCAGAAAACAACAGTAGATGTGGGGATAATGATTTAATACTATTTGATTTAGGAGCTCAATATAAATACCTAAATGCAGATATATCAAGAACATTTCCTGTAAGCGGCAAGTTTACTGAAAGACAAAAACAAGTATACAATGTGGTTTTAAGAGCTAATGAAGAAGTAACAAAAGCAGTTAAACCAGGGCTTCCATTCTCTGAACTTAATGAAATTGCAAAAAGAGTTTTAGCAGAAGGATGTAAGGAGCTTGGGCTTATAAAGGAAGATAAGGAACTTTCAAGATACTATTTCCATGGAGTAAGTCATTACTTAGGTTTTGATACTCATGATGTAGGAGATCGTGAACAAGTACTTAAGCCAGGTATGTTATTTACAAATGAGCCGGGACTTTATATTCCTGAAGAAGGCATAGGAATAAGAATAGAAGACGACATTCTAGTAACAGAAGATGGTTATGAGAATCTATCTAAAGATATAATCAAAACTGTAGAAGAAATAGAAGAATTTATGAGTAGAAAATAAGTTCATATTAATTAATTTACAAAATATCTAATTTAAATGAAGAGTACTCAATTAAACAGTTATATGAAAAAGACGCGAGAATCGCGTCTTTTGCTATAACTAGATATAATCCAAAAGTAAATAAATTATAGAGATATATATACTAATTTACAACATTAATTGGTTTTCCTTGAATAAAAGCTTCAACATTATCAGCTAGAAGACCAATAAGTCTTTGTCTTGATTCAATGCATTTCCAACCTATATGAGGAGTTAAAATAACGTTGTCCATAGTAAATAGTGGATTATCTAATTCTGGTGGTTCAGGATCTTGAACATCAAGTGCAGCACCAGCAATTTTTTTATTTTTTAAAGCCTCAATTAAGTCTAATTCTTTTATAATTGCTCCCCTTGAAGTATTTATGATAAATGCTGAGGATTTCATAAGATTTAATTTATCTTTATCAATAAGATGTTTAGTATTATCAGTAAGAGGACAGTGTATGGTAACAAAATCACTCTCTTTTAGCAATTCCTCAAGAGAAACAAATTTTATATTTGGATTGTTAAAGGATTTAGGAGTTCTGCTATAGACTAGAATATTCATTCCTAAAGCTAGTGCTATTTTCATTACACTTTGACCAATGGCACCAGCTCCAATTACTCCAAGAACCTTATTATGTAGTTCAAAATGAGGAACCTGAAGGAACTTAGTAAAATTATCAAAATTCCCTTTATTAATCATAACCTGTTGAAGAGTTAATGAGGAACTTAAATTTAGCATAAAAGTAATTACTAATTGCGCCACTGCCTCTGAGCTATAACCAGGAACATTGCATACAGTAATATTTTTTTCCTTTGCTGCAGCAATGTCTATGTTATTATAGCCAGTGCCGGCCTCGCATATGAGTTTCACTGAAGGAGGAAATTGAGAAATTAAATCTCTTCCTAAAGGTAGTTCTTTAGTAATGATAATATCCTGATTTTTAACTTTTTCTAGAATATCTGTATCATTACTTGTATCATATTTTGTAATGGTAGTAAGTTTAGCTAATTGTGAAAAATCCAGTTTGTTGTCAAAGTCAAGTTTTGCTGAATTGAGAAATACTGTGTTTTTCATAGTTACCTCCTAATGTTAGAATACTTACAAATTTAGTATACGTCACATGGATATCACTGTCAAAAATCTAAATGAGCAATTTTAAGTTTTTAAAGGTATATAAATTTATAACTATTTGGTATAATTTATGAATAATGTAAAATGGAAATGTCAGCTACATTATAATAATCTTTATAAGAAGGTGAACTTAAATATGAATTTTCAAGGTATTATAATAGGCTTAGCATCTTTTATGATAATAGGTATATTTCATCCTATTGTGATTAAAAGTGAATATTATTTTAGCAAGAGGATATGGCCTATATTTTTAGTTCTAGGGATTATATTTATAACCCTGTCTATCTATATAAAAGGACAAATGTTATCGCCTATAATGGCAATTATAGGATTTTCATGGCTTTGGAGTATCCATGAAATATTTGAACAAGAAGAAAGAGTAAAAAAAGGTTGGTTTCCTAAAAATCCAAAAAAGAAATATTAATAATTATTATATTATTTGTTTTGCTTAGAATATTATATATTAGATTAAATGGAGGGAAACTAATGTCAATACAAATAATTATTGTACTTATTCTTACATTTGTTATTTATGTTATATCAACTTTAGCATATTCAGTAAGAATTGTAGCTGTAAGAACAGGTAGAATAGCTATATCATTTGCGGTGTTTAATATATTTGCATTAGTTTCTAGAACTGCAAATACTGCTCAAGCTCCTCTTATGGCTAAAACAATTGAGAATAACATAAAGGCAGGTACATCTGAAAGCTTACTATATATTTTTAGATGGGTATTAATTTCTACAACATTAGCAACGATTATAGGAGCATTACTTATGCCTACATTTATAAGGGTATTTGGAAGGGCTGTAGAATCATTTAGTATTCATCGTTCTATGCCAAGATTATTATTACATGGTTTTTCAAAATCAGGTATAGAACAATTTAAAAAGAGTATTACCATACCTAAAAGAGATAATTTTGTACAACTTAAAAGCCTAAAAAAAGTACCTAAGAAGATTGTATTATTAAATACAATAGCGTTTTCAATATCTACAGTTGGAGTGTTGGCATCATTATATGCAGGGTGTTTAAATCCTACATTGCGAACTACATGTAGTACTTTATCCGCCGTTATAAATGGATTTGCAACTATACTTATGTTTATATTTATAGATCCGTTTATATCAATGATGACAGATGACGTTATTAGAGGAGAGTGCACAGAGGCGGAATTTGATAGGTGTATAATTTTTATAGTTGGCGGGTTAATTGTGGGAACTATATTGTCTCAATTTTTATTAGTACCTGCAGCAAAAATAATTAGCTTTATAGCAAAAATAATTTAAAACAACCTTAACACACTAATAGAAATATTTAAATGAATGTAAAAATCAACATTTATTTAAAACAAATACATATATGAACTTAGACATAAGGAGTTTATTGTGATAAAATATCACTAAAATATACACTTATATTTGGAGGAGACACATTATGCCAGCATTAAAGTTTAAAGCTATTGAATCTGAAAAAGTTTGTGATATAAGTAGGGATTTGGTAGATGAATTACAAGAGATAGTAAAATGTCCTAGAGACTATTTTATATTAGAAGTTGTTCAGTCAACATTTATTAAAGACGGGGAATTTGTTAAAGGATACCCTGTAGTTGAAATTTCATGGTTTAATAGAGGACAGGAGATTCAAGATAAGGTAGCAAAGGCAGTTACAAAGTATGTTCATTCTATGGGCTACCATGATGTAGATGTAATATTTATAGCATTAAAAGAAAATGAATACTATGAAAATGGAGAACATTTTTAGATTAATTAATAGAATAAGGTTATAAAAAAATATTCCATTGTATCTGTTGCAGTGGAATATTTTCCTGTTTAGATATAGCTTTAAGGGAAAACTTATAGGAGTATAGATAGAATAGGAGTATAAGCTGATGAAAAAATTTAAAAAATTTTATATTGAGATTACAAATGTATGTAATCTTGCCTGTAGTTTTTGTCCAAAGACAAGACGAAAACCTGAGTTTATGAGTATAGAAACCTTTAGTGAAATATTAAATCAAATAAAACCTTATACAGATTATATATATTTTCATGTAAAGGGGGAACCTCTTCTTCATCCAGAGATAGGGCAATTTTTAGACTTAAGTTATGAAAAAGGTTTTAAGGTAAATATAACTACAAATGGAACTCTTATAAGTGAAGTTAAGGACAAAATAATCACAAAACCAGCACTAAGACAGGTTAACTTCTCACTGCACAGCTTCGATGGAAATGAAGGATCAAAAAATAGGTTAGAGTATATTAACAGTATTCTTTCATTTACAAAAGAGGCTATAGACAATACGGATATTTTGATTTCTTTACGATTATGGAACCTAGATAAAGATAATATAACCAACCTCCAAAAGAAAAGAAATCATGAAATAATTGAAGTAATTGAAAATGAGTTCAATTTATCTTATAAAATTGAAGAAAAAATCATCCCAGGCAGAGGAATTAAGATTTCAGACAGGGTATATTTAAATCAAGACCATGAATTTCAGTGGCCAGATTTAGGAGAGGTAGAAGATAGAGGAAGTGGATTTTGCTACGGACTTAGAAATCAAATAGCTATATTGGTAGATGGAACTGTAGTACCCTGTTGTCTTGATGGAGAGGGAGTAATTAATCTAGGAAATATAAATAAAACCAATTTCTCTGATATATTAAAGAGTGATAGAGCTAAAAATATTTATGAGGGTTTTTCAAGAAGAGAAGTAGTTGAGGAATTATGTAGAAAGTGCGGATATAGAAAAAAGTTTAATGCTTAATTGAAATAAGCATACAGTACCAAAGGAAGGTGCCAAATGAGAGATAAAAATAACTTACAGAAAAATCATAAGTTAGAGCAAAGTAATAATAATACTGAACAGATAAGATTAAACAAATTCATAAGTGAAACTGGGATTTGTTCTAGGAGAGAAGCGGATAAACTAATTGAACAGGGAAAGGTTAAAATAAACGGTATAATAGCGGAGATGGGAAGCAAGGTTAGTTTAAAGGATAAAGTTGAAGTAAACGGAAAACCTTTAAAGTCTAAAGAGGAGCCAGTCTATATAGCTTTTAACAAACCGGTAGGGGTTACTTGTACCACTGATCGTAAAGATAAAGATAATATTGTAGATTTTATCAATTATCCAAAGAGAATTTTTCATATTGGTAGACTGGATAAACCTTCAGAAGGACTTATATTTTTAACCAATGATGGAGACATTGTAAATAAAATTTTGCGTGCAGGAAATTGCCATGAAAAAGAATATATTGTTACAGTAGATAAACCTATAACACCTGATTTTATTAAAAAGATGGGAAATGGAGTACCTATTTTAGGCACAATAACACAAAAATGTTTTGTAAAACAACAAAGTAAATATGTATTTAGAATAATTTTAACTCAAGGATTAAATAGACAGATAAGAAGAATGTGTGAATTTTTAGGATATAATGTTACAAAACTTAAACGTATACGGATTATGAATGTAACCTTAGGTAATCTGCCAATTGGAAAGTGGCGTTATTTAACAAGTAAGGAAATGGAAGATATCAATAAGTTAGTTTCCAATTCGATTAAAACTGAAGAAGCTTCTCATCTAAAAAAGGGACTAAAATAGTTTTTAGAAAATTCGAAAAATAGTATTGAAGTTTTATTAGGGTATGCTATAATATAAGTAAGAAGAATAAAAAAATTCTTCTTGCAAATCCTAATTCATTAAGTCAAAATTAAAGCTCAGTTTTTAATTAAAGAAGTTTTGAATTGAAGGATTTAAGAATTAAGAATTAAGAATTAAGATTTAAGAATTAAGAATTAAGAAGTAAGAAGTAAGAAGTAAGAAGTAAGAAGTAAGAAGTAAGAAGTAAGAAGTAAAGGTAAAATGCCTTAACAATCAGAAGTTTAGATTTTTAAATGATCAGTAAAGATTTTGTAAGTTAGAGCAAAGAGTACCAGGAAGGAAATATTTGTGATTAAGGAAACAGAAAGTCAGTTGAAAAATGAATTAGGGTTTGCTTAGTAGCCAGTTTATAGTTTTTATATATGAACTGGCTACTATTATTTTTATTTAATATTAAGAAGGTAATGTTCTTATAAAGAATATAAAACTATTTTTAACAAGAAGAACTATGTTTATGTGGACTTTTGTAAAAAAATTACTTACAATGTAATTATAGGATAATTAATTGAAGATATGTTAAAAACTTGTAACTAAATGGTGTTAGGGGGAAGCCAATGAGAAGAATAAAAAAGATAGTAATTTTATTGTTTTTACCGCTATCAATACTATTGGGAATAGGTTGCATATATCAAAATATAGAATCAAAAAATGACATACAATCATATAAGCCAGTAGGAAAAATATACGAGGTTAAGAATAAAAAGATGCATATATATACCGGAGGATCTGGAGAGGTAACGGTTGTTTTTGCATCAGGATGGGGTACTGTAAATCCATATGCAGATTTTTATTCACTTTATGATGAAACATCAAAGTTTGCCAAATTTGCAGTTTATGATAGATTTGGATACGGATATAGTGAATTTACAGAGGAGAAAAGAGATATAGATACTATAGTAGAGGAAATGCATCAACTTCTAAATAAATCTGGACAAAATCCTCCTTATGTTCTAGTAGGTCATTCCTTAGCTTCACTTGAAACTATAAGATATGCACAAAAATATAAAGATGAAGTTAAGGGGATAGTACTTATTGATGGAGGCAATCCTGAAGTTTATGCAAAACAAAAACCTTCCACTTTAATTGCAAATATCCAAAGGCAGTTAATGAAGTTTGGGATAGCTAGGGCTTTATATAAAACAGAGAGTTTTGCTAGTTCATTAAACTCTGAAAGAAATAATTTAAGTATTTTACCAGAAGATATAAAAGAATT
The DNA here is from genome assembly GCF_053901425.1 of Clostridium sp. JNZ J1-5. Taxonomy (NCBI): domain Bacteria; kingdom Bacillati; phylum Bacillota; class Clostridia; order Eubacteriales; family Clostridiaceae; genus Clostridium; species Clostridium sp. JNZ J1-5. The sequence continues at coordinate 2,410,052 of NZ_CM132773.1, forward strand.
AGATAAAATATCAACACTTCTTAGAGGAAACAATAGGAATATCATAGATGAAATGAAAAGAAGCCAAGAAAATGCAAAAAAAGTTGTAGCAGGGGGGAAACTTAATAATATTCCGCTTACTATTATAACCTCTGGTAGCTTTGGTGAGGAAAGCAAAGGTTGGATAGATAGTCAAGTAAAACTAAAGGATTGGTCGAGGTATAGTAAGCAGTTTATAGTGGGAGATGCTAGACATTATATTCATCAATATAAACCAGAAATAATTACTAAAGAGATAGCTGAAATGTGCACAGCAGTAAAGAAACAAGAATAGCGAAAGCTATTCTTTAATTTTTAGGGAAAAAATAGGGGGAGACTAACTAACATAAATCAGTATTAAATCATATCATAATATGATAGTTATTATGAGGTGGTTTTTATGAGAGTATTAAGAGTGGGTTCTAGAGGATCAGATGTAATGAAAACACAAGCAGTTTTAAAAAAGATAGGTTATAATCCTGGTCCTATAGATGGAGTATTTGGAAGTCAAATGCGGCAGGCAGTTATTCAATATCAAATAAACAATGGTTTAACACCTGATGGAATCATAGGTACAAACACTTATAATTCTTTAAGAAAGTTTTTTTTAGGTTATAACAATTACACAATAAATTATGGAGACACACTATATAATATAGCTAGAAGATACTACACAACTATAGGAAGAATACTTGCTGCTAATCCAAATATAAGGCCGGAAAATCTAATGGTTGGTCAAACAATTAAAATTCCCTATGGAATTGATGTGGTTGATACAAATGTAAATTATACCTATGAAGTTTTAGAAAATGATATTCAAGGATTAAAAGCAAGATACCCATTTATAGAAGTAGGTGTTGCAGGAAAGAGTGTTTTAGGTAAAAATCTCTATTACGTAAAACTAGGAAGTGGTCCAAATGAAGTTTTTTATAATGGAGCGCATCATGCCTTAGAATGGATTACTTCTCCTCTTCTTATGAAATTTATTGAAGACTTTTCAGAAGCTTATGTAGATGGAACAAGCATAAGAGGATACGATATAAGGGACATATGGAATAGGAGTACTATTTATATAATGCCAATGGTAAATCCAGATGGAGTAGATCTAGTTATTGATGGACTTCAAAGAGACAATCCTTATTATGCACAACTTATTCAATGGAATAATGGAAGCACTGATTTTTCACAAGTGTGGGAGGCAAATATAAGGGGAGTTGATTTAAATCATAACTATGATGCTTCATGGAATCTATCAAAAGCAGCTGAAGCAGCTTATGGCATCTCTGGTCCAGGACCAACTAGGTATTCAGGACCATATCCTGAATCGGAGCCTGAGACTAAAGCAGTAGCGGATTTTACGAGAAGTCATAATTTTAGACTAGTGTTAGCATATCATAGCCAAGGGGAAGTAATATATTGGACTTATTTAAATATAATACCTCCAGATTCAAGGACAATTGGAGAATTATTTTCCAGGGTTAGTGGATATGAATTATCACAAACCTCTGGAATAACTTCATATGCTGGTTATAAAGATTGGTTTATTGATAAATATAGAAGACCTGGGTTTACAATAGAGGTTGGAAGAGGAAAAAATCCACTTCCTATAGAGCAATTTAATAAAATATATAATGATAATATAGAAATCCTTATCTTAGCAGCAATTGTATAGAAGACAGAAGAAGGTTAATATTTATTTTAAATTTTCTATTAGTCAAGTTGAGGCTGTTTTAAAGATTGTTGAGTTCAATATTATAGATTATCAGCAATCTCTTAAAACAGCCTTATTTTTATATTCATATTTTGTAATCCTTGTAAAGAGAAAATCATTAATTTAATAAATATTTAACAATGAGGAAACTATTGTATTTTATGTATGTCCATATTAGGATATAATTAAACTAATTTCCTAGAGTTGGTTGCAGAATATGAAAATATAATTAAAGGTGGTTGAATATGATTAAAGTTTTTGAAAAAAAACCCTGTGATGAAGCAATTTGCATTATTAAATACGTAGAGGATAGACTAAATGGTGGGGAAGCTATAGAGCCTAAAGTTGAATATCCTGTACATATTGATTTGTTAAATAATTATAAAAAGCTATTTTCTAACGAAAAAGTCATGTCTTCTTCAGCAAAATTGTTATTAGATGTAAATGCATCTTTAAGCAATTTTGATGTAGAAATGTCTAGCATTTCTTATCAATTGATTGATTTTGCAAAAGAAATGGCTGCACTAAGTGAATCTAACGTAGCGGTGGTAGAGGAAATCACAGCTAGTATGAATCAGGTAAATGGTACAATAAAGGATAATTCTGAAACATTACAGCATCTGTCTGTATCTTCTAAGGAATTGATAGAACATAATCATAGAAGTCTTGCTGAAATTAAAGAGATTAATGAATTAAAGCAAGAAGTAATGGACAATGCTAATATTATGAGTAAGCAAATCGAGCAATTGGTTGAGATGGCGAATAAAGTAAATGATATTGTATTAGGAGTTGGAGCTATAGCAGATCAGACTAATTTACTAGCTTTAAATGCATCCATTGAAGCTGCTAGAGCAGGAGAAAATGGTAGAGGATTTGCAGTAGTAGCTCAAGAAATTCGCAAACTTGCAGATAACACTAAGGAAAGTCTTCAGGATATGAAAAATTTTGTAAATAATATTCAGAATACTGCTAAAGCTGGCAAGCAAAGTATGAATAATACTATTAGTTCCACAGAAAATATGAGTAAAAAAATTGATTCTATAACATATACCACAGAAAACAATGTAAACATGCTTGAGAAAACAGTAAGCGATGTGTATAAAATTAATGAATCTATGGGAGATATAAGTCTTGCAGCAACTGAGATTAATAAAGCTATGGATACTTCTAGTAAGGATGCAGAAAGACTTAGTATTATGACAAATACTATCCATGAAGATGCATTAAAGAGTGCAGAATATGCTAAGAAAATTTCAGGAATAGATGATTTACTTTCAGGTATTTTAAAGAATATGATGGAAGGGCTTAAAGGAACTTCAAATGCCATTAGCAATGAGGAGTTTTTAGAGTATATGGAGAAAGCAAAAAAAGCCCATAAAAATTGGTTAGATAACTTAAGACATATCGTTGATGAAATGACAATTTATCCTTTACAAACCAATAGTACTAAATGTGCTTTTGGGCACTTTTATCATTCTATACAAGTAACTCATCCATCCATTGTAGAAGAATGGAATACTATTGATAGAGTTCATGAAGAGTTTCATAGTTTAGGAGAAAAAGTGCTAGAAGCTTTAAAAAATGGTAGTAAATCTCAAGCAGAAGAATATTATGGTGCTGCTGAAAAATTATCAAAGCAAATATTTGAACTTATAGATAAAATTATTATAGAATCAAACCATCAGATGAAAAAGGGCGTTAAATTATTTCAGCGTTAAAATTGAAGAGTATCGTTGAAAAATGGAGGTAAGCTATGTTCTATTTACTTAGGCCTATTAGTCAGGAAACATTTGAGAAAAAGGTGGTTATAAGATTTAAAAGCATAAATGAAGGGTTTAGTAGATTTGAAAATTTTATGCTGCAAGATACTAAGGATAATTCTGAAGAAAAGTTAATAACTTTTATAGATAAAGCCTTTCAGCTAAATGGAGAAGAAAATTCCTATATTGATTTTTATTTAAGCAGATTAGACAGAGAAGCCGTGGACAATTTATTTGCACTATTAAATGAAGATGATAAAGCAATGCTAAAAAGGCATATAAGTGAAATAGAAGAAGATACAATATATTTTAGATTAAGCAGAGAAGCTATTCCTTTTATAACTAGGCTAAATACTAGAGAAGTGTTCTTTTGTACATTTTATTTTACAAAGTTTCCATGTACTATATGGGGAAATTATAATATGAAATTTCCTATATTCTTTAATGATAAAACTGATGTGGAGAAGTATAAGAATATTGCTGATGAGTGCGGACTCTCTTTATAAAGCTGAAGGAAAGTAAGTTAATTATAAGCTATAATGTAAACTTTATTTATAATAAAAATAGGAAAGGGTAAACTCCTTTCCTATTTTGCTCTAAAATAAAGTACTTACATATGATTTATGCAGGATTTCCAAGGCCTCCAAAACCTTTAGGAGAGCCTGGAAATGTTGGATTCTCAGGTGAAAAATGATTATTTATTACAAAACTTAGATCCTTAGCAGCATTAAAATATTCCTGCTGGTTAAAAGGACTCAGCCTGTTATATATAGCCCCTGCCATAGGGTTATGAAGTTTTTTATAGTAACAGTATATTTCATTAGCTAGTATAGAAGTAGGATATTCTCTTCCTTGAAGTTTGAAATTTGATGCATAAGGTTCGAAGAGATGTGTATACTCTGGCGGAATATATACTAGCTTATCTTTATTAAGATGTTTAGTACAATTAACATTTAGTGCTTCTTCTGAACTACTATACCAGTGATTTTTAGCTTCTGTACAGTTGTAGGTACAATAGGAATTTGCAAGAATTACATAATTATATTTTTTTGGAAGTTCTTCTAACCTGGACAAGGCTCTATTAAAAGGAAAATGAAGTACAATTTTATCGTACATTGAATAGTCCTTTTCAGCCATTTCATTTGCACTAAGTGTTTTAGTTATAGAAGCCACTACATTATAACTTGGATTTCTATTTTTTATTTCTAGGGCAAGATTGTCATTGTTAACTACAAAGTTTTTTACACCCAATTTAAAATAGTAGTCTAGCTTTTCTTTTGAAATTGGATCAGGTTCTTGAAGTAATACAGCAGCATTATATCCTCTTTTGTGTATTTCATCTATGCATTTTGTATACTCATTTCTTGTTTCAGGTACTTTATAAGTCCAAGTCTGTTTCTTCACATTTTCTGCATGACTTCTAGCATTTGTACTATCTTCTTTAAAAGCAGACAAAAACAAAAATTCTATCCAATTTTTATTAATATTGTTATCTAAAAAATTTAGAAGTTCTATATCAAAATTAAAAGGTATCTCATATTTTTTCATTATTATCATCTCTTTAATATTTATTTTTTATAGTATTATTATAAGAAGTTTGTACAGAATGTTTCTCTAGCAAAAAATCACAATATTATTTTAATACTTTAATGTGAAATTTCAATGGTTTTTTGCAGGAAAATAATCCTTAATATGATCATATAAATTAGAAAAATAACTTAAAATATAAGTAGTTACAGGCTATTTAAAATATTTCAACAATTATCAAATAAACTTAAACAATACATTAGAGAATTATTGTATAATATCTATAATATTTCAAATTTTATTTCATAAGATCAAATGTTATAAGGGAGGAAATTTGTTGAGTAAATACATAGAATTAATCAATGTTAAAAAGTACTATGAAATGGGGGAAGTTAAAATAAAAGCTCTAGACGGAATATCCTTTTCAGTGGATAGGGGAGAATTTGTAGTGGTAGCAGGACCTAGCGGAGCCGGAAAAAGTACTGTTTTAAATATATTAGGCGGGATGGATACTACAAGTGATGGAGAGATACTAGTAGACGGAAATGAGATAAGTAAATATAACTCAAAGCAATTGACAACTTATAGAAGATACGATATAGGGTTTGTTTTTCAGTTCTATAATTTAGTTCAAAATCTGACAGCCGTTGAAAATGTAGAGTTAGCTACGCAGATATGCAAAAATCCTCTTAATCCAGAGCTGGTATTGGAACAAGTAGGTCTTAAGGATAGAAGAGATAACTTTCCAGCACAGTTATCAGGAGGAGAACAGCAAAGAGTAGCCATAGCAAGAGCACTTGCTAAAAATCCTAAATTATTGCTATGTGACGAACCTACAGGGGCTTTAGATTATAATACTGGCAAGTCAATATTGAAATTATTGCAGGATACCTGTAGAAATATAGGGATGACAGTAGTTGTTATTACTCACAATTTAGCCATTGCGCCTATGGCGGACAAGATTATTAAAGTAAAAAATGGTAAGGTTGAGAGTATAAATATCAATGATAATCCAATCCCTGTAGAAAGGATTGAATGGTAACAATGAAGAATGCTTTACTTAAGGATACGTTCAGGGAAATAAGGCGTAACTTGAGCCGATTCCTTTCAATTTTTGCAATAGTTGCTTTAGGTGTATCATTTTTTGCTGGAGTAAAAGCCACCTGCCCAGATATGAAAATTACTGCAGACAAGTATTTTGATGACTATAGGTTGATGGACATAAAGCTAGCTTCAACTATGGGGTTTAGTAAAGAAGATATAGATGTTATAAAAAAAGTATCAGAAGTAGAAGGAGTTTTACCAGCTTATTCTATGGATGCTTTGGTTAATGTTGAAAATAAGGATTTAGTCCTTAAGGTACTTTCACTTCCTATAGATAAGGTTAATAATCCTGATGAATCATATATTAATAGAGTTAAATTAGTAGAGGGAAGGTATCCTGAAAAGCCTGGTGAGTGTGTAACAGAAAGGGTTAAAATGCTGAATTCGGGCATGTCCATTGGCTCAAAGATTAAATTATCTTCAGGTAATAGTAAAGATATTGGAGAAAGTCTTAAAGTAAGTGAATACACAATTGTAGGAGTTATAGAAACTCCATATTATATTTCTTTTGAGAGAGGAACAAGTTCTATTGGTAATGGTAAGGTAAACAGTTTTATAATGATACCTCAGGAAAATTTTAAAATTCCGGTATATACAGATGTTTTTCTTACAGTAAAAGGTGCACGAGATTTATTTACATACGGTGATCAGTATGAGGAAGTTGTTAAGCCTGTTAAAAAGAAACTTGAGGATATTGGTAAGGATAGGGTCCAAATTCGATACCATGAAGTAGTTACAGAAGCTAACAAAAAACTTAATGAAAATAAAGAGAAAATTAAAGAGGCAGAAGAAAAACAAAAAACTGAGCTTAAGAGTGCAGCTGAAAAACTAAATAACTCCAAAGCACAAATTGAAGCAGCAGAGAGACAGCTTCAAGATAAGGAAAATCAATATAATAAGACATTTAAGGAAGCAGAAACCAAGTTAGCAAAGGGATATAAGAAATTAGGGGATGGAGAAAAGGAATACAGTCTGCAGCTTAAAAAGTTCAACGATGGGAAAATAGAGGCAGAAAAAGAATTATCAAATGCAGAAGATAAGATTCAGGATGCCCAAAAACAGATAGATAATCAAGAAGCCCAGCTTAAAGCTATTAAAGATATCTTAGCTCTAAATCAAAATTTATCAGCCGCAGAGAGAGCTGAAATGGAAGCCAAGGTTAATCTTGGAGAACAGCAGCTAGCAGCTGCAAAAGCTAATATTACAGCTGCAAAAGTTGAATTGGAAACTAAGAAAAAAGAGTTTTATAACGCGGAGGTAAAAATAACTAGTACAAGAAATATGTTAGCTTCCTCTAAAAAGCAGCTTGATAGTGAGAAGAAAAAGCTTGATGAATATAAAAGAAAAGCTGAAGGGGAGTTTGCAGAGGCTCACAGAAAACTTGATTCTTCAAAAGCGGGACTAGAAAAGGGTTTAAAGGATTATGAGAAGGGAAAGAGAGAATCAGATGAGAAAATATCTAAGGGATATGCAGAAATAGCTGATGCAGAAAGAGAACTAATTAAAATTAAAGAGCCTATATGGTATGTTCTTGATAGAAATATGCATATAGATTTTGTTGACTATGAGAAGGCTTCAGATAGAATAGCTTCAATAGCTCAAGTGTTCCCAGTATTTTTCTTTCTTATAGCAGCATTAGTTTGTCTCACAACTATGACAAGAATGGTTGATGAACAAAGAACATATATAGGTACATTAAAAGCTTTGGGATACAGTAAAATAGCTATAGCTTCAAAATATCTAGTATATGCAGTGTTAGCCAGTGCCAGTGGAAGCATCTTTGGAGTTATACTAGGATTTAAAATATTCCCAACAGTAATTTTTAATGCCTATGGAATAATGTATACATTGCCGCCTATTATAACTGAGTTTAATGTATTTTATGCAACACTTGCAACATCTTTTGCAGTTTTATCTACTACTTTAGCAGCATGGGTAGCCTGTTATAAGGAACTTGTTGAAACACCTTCAATTTTAATGAGACCTAAATCTCCTAAAGCAGGGAAACGAATTTTTCTTGAAAAGATCAAATTTTTATGGAATAGATTAAACTTTACCCAAAAGGTTACAGCTAGAAACTTATTAAGATATAAAAAGAGATTTCTTATGACTATTCTTGGAATAGGAGGATGCACCGCATTACTTTTAGCAGGCTTTGGATTGAAGGATTCAATTGTATCTATTGTATCTAAACAATTTGATGAATTATATAAGTATCATATGGTTATAAACCTTAATGAAGGGGTAACTTTAGAAAGTTCTACTGGAATTACTAATAATTTATCTAAAGAAAAGCAAATTTCCGATTACATTTTTGTTAATGAGAAGAGTATTGATGTAGGGGTAGGTAAAAATGAAAAAAGTGTTTCGTTATATGTACCTGAAGATACTAAAAAAATAGAAAATTTCATTATTTTTAGAAATCGTACAACTAAAGAAAAATTATCATTAGATAATGAAGGTGTTATTTTAACCGAAAAGTTAGCCAAAATACTTCAGGTTAAAGTTGGAGATCAAATATATATTAAAGATAAAGATACTGAAAAAATTAATGTTAAGGTATTAGGTATTACAGAAAATTATCTTTCTCATTATGTTTATATGCCACCTAAGCTTTATGAATCTATTTATGGAAAAAAGATAAAATTTCAGCAGCTTGTAGCAAAAACCACTGATACCAAGGAAGATTCTCAAGATAAGCTTTCAAAAGATTTATTAAGAAATAAGGATATTTCTTCTGTAGTGTTTACTACAGGTATCAGTAATGATTTTAAGAAGATGTTAGGAAGTTTAGACTATGTTATTTTAGTGCTAATTGTTTCTGCAGGTGCTTTAGCCTTTGTGGTACTTTATAATCTAACAAATGTTAATGTTACCGAGAGACTTCGTGAGATAGCTACAATAAAAGTACTTGGATTTTATGACAATGAAGTATCAACCTATGTCTATAGAGAAAATTTTCTGCTTACAATTATAGGTATGACCTTGGGACTTCTTATGGGAATTTTTCTTCATAGATTCATTATTGTTACTTCCGAAATAGACTACGTAATGTTTGGACGTAATATAAAGCCATTGAGCTATCTATACTCAGCGATACTTACAATTGTATTTTCAGGAATAGTAAATTTTGTAATGTATTTTAAGCTTAAAAAGATAGGGATGGTGGAATCATTAAAATCAGTTGATTAGACTTTTAAATGTTAAAGAAAAAATTAAGCTATCACAAATAAAGGGGATGAAAGACATAGATAAAAATGTTCAATGGTATTTGGAAAAGAGAATTGAAAGGACTATTAATAGTCTAAAAGAACATAACATAGATGGCTACTATGTAGAAAATGAAGAAGAATTATTAGAAAAATTAAGAGAACTTATACCTGAGAATTCTACAGTAGGAGTAGGAGATTCCATGACACTATTTGAAACCGGAGCCATTGATTTCTTTAGAGAAGGGAACTATAACTTTTTAGATAAATATAGAGAAAACATAACAAGTGAAGAAAAAAAAGAAATCTATATAAAAAATTTTTCAGCAGATACTTTCCTTTGCAGTACAAATGCCATTACGGAAAATGGAGAACTTTATAATATTGATGGAAATGGAAGTAGAGTTGCACCTATGATATATGGACCTAAACAGGTTATTTTAGTAACTGGTATAAACAAAATTGTAAAGGATATTGAAGAAGCGGAAAAAAGGGTAAGAAATTATGCAGCGCCTATAGATGCAAAAAGACTAAATAAAAAAACTCCCTGTGCTAAGCTTGGGTATTGTGTAGATTGCAAAAGTGCTGAGAGAATCTGCAATGACTTTGTAGTAATTAGAGGGCAATTTACAAAGGGGAGAATCAAAGTAATTATAGTAGGAAAGGAGTTAGGATACTAGAGCTAATTGGAGGTGGCAACTAATTTGAAGACTAAAGATTTTTTAAGACTATCGGCTTTTGGATTAAAAACAATATTATTTAAAATGAAAAAGCCAATTTTAGGCACTATAATCCTAACAGACTACTGTAATTTAAGTTGTAAGCACTGTGCTGTAAACAACATAAATAAGGTAATGTATCCTTATAAGGATATAGTAGAAGAAATGAATAATTTTTATAAGGAAGGCATAAGGATATTATTTTTCTGTGGTGGAGAAACTTTGACATGGGAAGATGGAGATAAAACTATAAGAGACTTAATAAAAGAGGCTAGAAAAATAGGATTTTTCATTGTAAATATAGTAACTAACGGAACCATAGATTTGAATATTCCTGAGGCAGATATTATATTTTTAAGCCTAGATGGAAATAAAGAAAGACATGATTTTATTCGCGGAAACACATTCGATAAGATTATGGATAATGTATCTAAAGCCAGTAATTCTAATATCTGTGTGTATATGGCTGTGAATAATGTAAATATGGGAGATATTGAAGAAGTGTGTGAAATAGTGAAGAAAAATCCAAACTTAAATTCCATTTCATTTAATTTACACACACCTTATGATGGAACGGAGTATTTAAAACTAAATAAAGAAGAAGAAGTTATGGCTGTAAATACCATTAAAAGAATGATTAAGAAAGGGTATCCCGTATTTAATCTTTATTCTGCTTTAGACTACTATTTGGAAAATAAATGGGACAGGCCTTGTTATCAATGTATTGTGTCAGAAGATAAAAAAAGATATGTTTGTGGAAGATGTGTAGAAATAGAGGGACTATGTGAGGAATGTGGATACTTATTTGCTGTAGAATTTTCATTATTATGTAGTGGAAATGTTAAGGTTATAAAAGACATGATAAAAACCTACCTAAAATACGTATAGGAGAATATTCATGATTACAAATATTTTAAGAGTGCTGTTCACTAGATCATTTAAACCTCTAAAATTTACAGATGAAAGTGAATATAAGATGAAATTAGATACTGATGAATTAGGGGTATATGTCCACATACCATTTTGTACTAATCTTTGTCCGTTTTGTCCTTATAATAGAATTAAGTATGATAAAGGCCTGATAGAACCTTATAAAAAAGCCTTAATAAAAGAAATAGAAATGATAGGAAGCCAATATAAAATTAAGAAGAAGGTAACTAGCGTCTATTTTGGTGGTGGAACTCCAGCCTTAATGATAGATGAGCTTCCGGAGATTATCTCTGCATTAAAAAATAATTTTGATATAAATAATAATATTGGGATAGAGCTCCATCCAAGGGACATAGATGGTGATACTTTAGAAAAGTTAAGAAACATTGGATTTGATATGGTGAGTATAGGAATACAATCTTTTCAGAAAAAATGTTTAGAGACTTTAGGAAGAGAGTACGTAAATGGAGCTGAAAAAGTAAGTTTGGCAAAGAAAGCAGGATTTAAAACCATAGATGTAGACCTTATCTTTGGAATATTAAATCAAAGTGAGGAAAGCTTAAGAAAAGATTTTTTAACTGCCTTTAATTTAGGGGCTACCCAAGTGTCCACATATCCCTTCATTGATTTTTCATATGCAAATAATAATAGCAAACCCCTAGGAAAAAGAGAGAAGAAGAAACTTTTAGATGGCCTTGAGAGAGCCAGCAGTGAAGTTGACTGTGAAAGAACAGCTGTATGGACTTTTGGAAAGAAAAATACACATAAATATTCCTCTATAACGAGAGATATATTTATCGGATTTGGAGCCAGTGCCACTTCTCTTACAAAGGAATTGTTTAAGATAAATACTTTTTCAGTTGAAGAGTACATAAAATCTATAGCTAATGGGAAAATACCTACAGCCATGACAATGAGGTTTACTGAAAGAACTAGAGCACTTTATTGGTTATTTTGGAATTCCTACACCTTGAAATTAGATAATAGAGAATTTAAAAAACTATTTAGTGTTAATATAGAGGAAATGTTCAATCTGGAAATCAAGGCAGGCAGGTTATTAGGTGTATTGAAGAAAGTAGAAGGGGGATACGAGCTAACTCAAAAAGGAACCTATTTATATCACCTAGTAGAGCAGAGATATACTAATCAATATATAGATAAAACTTGGAAAATAGCAAGAGAAAATCCCTGGCCTAAAGAAATTAATTTATATTAAATTAATAGAAAATATAAATCACAAGGCACCAGAGAAAAAGGGATAACCCTTTTTTCTCTGGTGCCTCTCATCTTCATTATCCATTAACTACAGCTAGAAGAGCATCAGGATCAGTTATAAGCTTAACTTCTTCTGGAAGCTGTACATCTTTTGCAAATATTTTGTCTTCATAGTTCATTTGTGAAATATTTAATTCTATATATTCAGGTATTTTTTCTACAGCACCCTGGAGTTCTAGTTCTGGTAGGAAGGTTTCTAGAACTAATTTTTTTAGTTCTAAATTTTCTCGTCCTACATAATTTATAGGTATGTTCATTTTTATAACTTCACTTTCCTTTACATATTGAAAGTCTACGTGAATTATTTCTCCAGCTATGGTGTTTTTTTGTACATCCTTTACTACACAATGTCTAGTGTCATCATTAAGCTTTAATTTTAATATTGAACCTTTAGAATTGTATTTTAATAATTTTGATAAGGTTAAGTTTTCAACTTTAATTGGTATAGGATTGTCCAAAAACTCTCCGTAAATTATTCCTGGTACTTGTCCGTTTCTTCTTAATTTTCTTCCATTTTCTTTTGCTTCTCTTTCTTTTACCTCAATTGCTACTTGTGACATTATAAATCCCTCTTTTCATTAATTTTATTTATATTTATAATTCCCTATAGCAACCTAGGATAACTCCAATTTTACATATTAGGAGTTATAGACCTTATAGACCTACTACAGGAAATAGAGGTTAATCTCCACATATGCATCATCCTCCTTTTAAAAAGTCTTTACCATCATTTTACCTTACTTTTAAGTTATGTAAACAAGTTTATGCAAATATTAACCATTTGTTTATAACTTACTCTTAAAACATAGCCTATTATTTAATTTAATAGTTTATTGTATAATATATATTAATATTCTGATATTCTGCATTTGAAAGGTGTGTTATAAGATGAAAAAATATTAGCTCTCGTAGCATCGAAACGTAAGTTAGCCAATGGAGAAATTCTAATAAAAGAAGTGGCATCATCTATAGGAGAGGAGCATAAGTTAGAATTATTAAGATTGGCTGATCTAGAGTTAGATTTATGTCGTGCTTGTTATGCTTGTTTAGTACCAGGGAGACAATGCTCATTAGACGATGACCTTTACTATCTAATAGAAAAAATTAAAGAAGCAGATGGAATTATAATCTCAGTTCCATGTTATATTTTAGGACCTGCTGCAGTAACTAAAATTTTAACTGATCGTATCATTGCATTATCTCAATCTATAGAAGATTTATGGGGAAAGCCATGTGTAATTATAGCTACTGCAGGAATACATGGTTGGGAAGGGTACACTTTAGCCGCCTTAAACTCTATGGCAAGATTTATGGGATTTCACCTTAAGGATAGCCACATGTTTATAGGAGCTTTACCTGGTGATGGAATTTTAGGAGAAGGAGCATTAGATAGAGCTAAAAAAATGGGGCAGGCACTCTTTGGAGAAGCAAGGAAAGCAAAAGAAGGAGAATGTCCTACTTGTTGGTCTGATATATGGAAATTCCCTAAGCCGGATACTGCTATTTGCCCTATATGCGGTGAAAAAGCTAATCTAGTTATGGGGGAAGGTGGAATTCAATGGAACTATAATGAGACAGGAAATAGGTTTGAAAAAGAACATTTAAAAAATCATTTTCAATCTTGGTTAGGTGAAAAGGTTCAAGAGTTTAATTTACGTCGTAATGAATTAGAAGAAGTTCGAAAGCGTTATAAAGGGAATGATATATGGATTGAACCGCATAGATAAGGCTACCTATTGAAGTACAAATGTAAACCAGCAGCAAAAGCGCCTAATGTATTTGCAATTAAATCTATATCAGTATCAACTAAACCGGGCTGATATGGCTTTTCTGGATGGAACATTATATCGCCAAAAAATTCAGCTATTTCAAAAAATGTACCTATACTTATACCCAATAGTATTACTATAGCTACATTGTAAAATTTTAGATTTGCAGGTTGTTTTAATATTTTTAATATAATTTCATAGAAAAAAAGCGAAAAAGCATAAGTTCCAAATACATGGAGAACCTTATCAAAGACAGTAGATGTAGTGTATAAACTCATGTAGTTTCCGAAAAAATTATGACTTATTATAGTCAAACTTATAAATGCTACTAAATAGTTAGATATGTTTAAATGATACTTAAATTCAAAAAAGACATATATGGAAAATACTACAACTGCAGATATAAGTTCATTTATATAATCATACTTATTATTTAATATTGAAAGAATGAATAGTGTAAATTCAACTAAGTAAAAGCAAATTATTATTGCTATTTTATATTTCTTTTTTCTATCCATTATAATTCCTCCTTTGCAGTTACAGTTAATATAACCTAATTTTAAAAGGTTTAATCTAAGAAATATTAATTTATTATTGAAAAGCGTGCTTATTAGAATAATATAATAGTATATTCAAATATAGCTAAAACTAAAAATAAAAATCTTATAAGTAGGTGAGTGTAATGGATAGAGAGCAAATTTTAAATATGGATTCTTACATACTTCTTAGTTTAATTAATATGAAGCTAAGAGATGAGTTTCCTAACATTAAAGATTTTTGTAGTGAGTTTAATATTTCAGAAGAAGATTTAAACAATAAGCTTAGATCTATAAGATACATTTATAATGAAAAAAACAATCAATATGTAAGTATAGAAGCTTAGTGATTTTTTAGGAGAGAGAAATGAATAGATTCAAGGTTGGCGTAATTTCAGATACTCATGGATTAATTAGAAAAGAAGCATTAAATGCTTTAAAAGGAGTAGATTTAATTATACATGCAGGAGATGTTGGAAAATTTGAAGTTATAGAAGAACTGAAAAAGATAGCTCCTGTCTACTTTGTTCAAGGCAATTGTGATAAGGGAGAGCTAAGAGACATACTCCCTAAAAAAGAAGTGGTAGAAGTAGGACAAATATTGATATATCTGCTTCATAATATTGAAGATTTAGATTTAGAACCAGAGGCTGCAGGAATAAAAGTAGTCATAACTGGGCATTCTCATAAACCTTCAATAACTATAAAAAATAATACAGTTTATTTAAACCCTGGAAGTGCAGGTCCTAAAAGATTTAAATTGCCTGTAACAGTAGGAATATTAGATATTGATGGAGAGAAAGTTGATCCTAAAATAATAGAGCTAGTGAACTAAATGAGGAGGACAAGGATGAAAATATACACTAAAGCAGGAGATCATGGATTTACATCTAATTATTTAGGTGGGAAGGTCTCTAAAGGTGAAGTTTTAATGGAACTTCAAGGAAGTATTGATGAAGTAAATGCTAACGTAGGACTTTTAAGAAGCAAAATCAATAAAATATCGGACAAAAAAGATGAAATAGACTATATAGATGAAGTATTAAAAAAAATACAGTATAACTTATATGAGGTAGGTTCAGAAATTGCAAAGGATTTTAGAGAAATAATTATATATGAAGATGATATTAAGCTGCTAGAGGTAAACATTGATAGTATGGTGAAGAAAATGCCTCAGCTTAAAAACTTTTTATATTATAGCGGAACAGAGGAAGCAACAACTGCTCAAGTTATTCGTGCTATTGTTAGAAGAGCAGAAAGAGTATTTGCAAGACTTCTCGAGAATAGCGAAGAAAATTTATATCCTTTAAGTTATCAATATATTAACAGATTATCAGATTATTTTTATACCTTAGCTAGATATATTAATTTTTTATCCAATGTATCAGAAGATATTATGATGTAACATACCGATCTTAATATAGTATAAGGGGGCTTGGATAGATGCCTAAAGAAGAATATGAAAAACGGAAAAAGTACTATGAGGGCCTAATAAAAAAACAAGATAAGTCTATAAAATCAATTAGCAATTTGAGGCTTGTAACTTTTTTAGTAGGTGCTTTAGTTACGATATTTTTTTATGTAACTAAAAATTATTTTCTGTGTGTCGGATTATTTCTAGCATTTTTGTTGATTTTTATATACTTGGTTAGAGAACATAATAAAGTTATAGAAAGTAGAAAGTATTCATTGAGCCTACATAAAATTAATGATGATTCAATAAAGAGAATTGATGGTAATTGGAAATCATTTAGTGATACTGGAGAAGAGTTTCTAGAGGAAGATCATAATTATTCGAAAGACATTGATATTTTTGGCAGAGGCTCTCTTTTTCAATGGATAAATACTACAGCTACATTTTTAGGAAGAAGAAAACTAAGTAACATTCTTAAAGAACCTTATGAGAGTATAAATGAAATATATACAAGACAGGAAGCTATTAAGGAACTTGCTGAAAAACTAGATTGGCGCCAAGAATTTATGGCTGATGGGATAATAGCTTCAGACAATATACAGGATACTGAAGATTTGATTAATTGGGCAAAGGATAGAAAGAGGGAATATTGTAATCCATTATTAAGTGGAATATTAAAAGTGGTGCCTATTATTACAACGGCTATTATTATACTTCCATTATTGTGGAGAACAATGCCATTGTACCTATCTCCATTAGCTATAATAGTAAATATACTAATTCTTATGAAAGGAAATAATTATAGGTCTAGAGCTTTAAGTACAGTTGATAAATATAAGGACAGTATTAAAGTATATTATAAAATGATTAGATGTATTGAAAAAGAAAAATTTAATTCAAGATATTTAAAAAATATAAAAGGTAATTTTATTGATGAGGAAGGTCACACTGCTTCATGGCAGATAAATAAGTTAGTTGCTATCTCTGATATGACATCATGTAGAAGAAGCTCCTATTACTTTTTCATGAATATATTAACACTATGGGATTATCAGTGCATGTTTGCTCTAGAAAAGTGGAAAAGAGATTCAGGAAAAAGCCTTGAGGCATGGCTTAATGCTATTGGAGAGATGGAAGTTATCTCTAGTATGTCTATTATAAAATATGATAATCCGGAGTGGGCTATGCCCAAAATAGTAGAGGAAAAAGATATTATATCTGCAAAAAATATGGGGCATCCACTATTAACTAATGCCAGGGTATGTAACGATTTTAAAATAGAAAAGCCGACAAGTATACTACTTATAACTGGTTCAAATATGTCAGGGAAAAGTACTCTACTTAGAACAGTAGGAATAAATTTGATTTTAGCTTACATAGGTGCACCAGTATGTGCTGATGAATTTACATGTTCTATAATGAATTTATATACATGCATGAGAGTTAGTGATGACTTAGAGAGGAATATATCTTCATTTTATGCTGAACTTTTAAGAATAAAGAAAATAGTAGAAGCTTCAAAGGAAAATAAGAAAATATTTTTCTTATTAGACGAAATATTTAAAGGAACAAACTCAATGGATAGACATACGGGAGCTAAAATACTTATAAATAAACTAAGAAAAGAAGGTGCAGTGGGGCTTGTATCAACCCATGATCTGGAACTTGGGGATCTGGAAAAAGAAAGCAGTGGAAGAATAAAGAATTATCACTTTGAAGAATATTATAAAGATAATAAGATTTATTTTGACTACAAACTAAGATCAGGAATCTCAACCACTAGAAATGCATTATATTTAATTAATATGATAGGTATAGATGTAGAAAATAATTTTAAATAAATTGAAACTTTTTGACCTCTTAAACCATCTAATATAATGAATAGGGTTTAAATTCATTTTAGTTTAGGAGGGATAGTTAAAATGTTTACTTGTCCTAATTGCTCAACTAAATTTTCATATAGACAAATAATAGGATCAGTTTTTAGCTTTAATTTTACTACTGTATGTTCTAATTGCAAATGCGAATATACTTTGACTTTAAAGTCTCAGATGACTGCCTATCTATTTATAATAGTAATACCTTTTCTAATTACTATTGCTAGTATAAAACTTTTTCAAGTTAATAAATTAGCATTAATGTTATATATTGTGCTTACAGTAATTATGGGAGCTTTATCTCCTCTATATGTTAAATATTTATTCAGTAGGTGCATTAAGTAGATGTATATAGAATTATATGAGACACGTCTACATAGTAATAATTTTATAATGAAGTAAAAGTCTCCACTTTCTAAGGTTGTGGAGACTTTTCATATTCATTTAGATTTTTAAAATTTAAGTACCAATCTATGCAATAGTATCCTTCTTTATTTTTAAGCCGTTCTTTTAATTGCTGATAAGTTTTAGGTGGAGGTACAATTACTGCTTCACCAGGTACCCAGTTTGCTGGGGTTACAACATTTTTTTTATCCACTACTTGAAGAGCGTCAATTATTCTTATAAGTTCAGGGATGTTTCTACCTATTGTTTGAGGATAATAAAGCATAGACCTTATAACTTGATTGTCATCAATGATAAACACGCATCTTACAGTTTGTGTGTCGCTAACTGCAGGAGATATCATTCCGTAAAGATTTGATATTTTCATACTTATATCTTCAATAACAGGGAAGGGAATTTCTATTCCTGTATTTTGATATATATTGTATACCCAAGCAAGATGAGAGGAATTACTATCCACACTTAGACCTAGTAGTTGTACATTTCTTTGATTAAAGAGATATGCGTATTT
This sequence comes from Clostridium sp. JNZ J1-5, assembly GCF_053901425.1. Lineage (NCBI taxonomy): Bacteria > Bacillati > Bacillota > Clostridia > Eubacteriales > Clostridiaceae > Clostridium > Clostridium sp. JNZ J1-5. The sequence goes on from NZ_CM132773.1 coordinate 2,428,817, forward strand.
TGCAAAAGCTATAAATTCAGTGGTACATACTGGAGTAAAATCAGATGGATGAGAAAATAATAATATCCACTTACCTCTATAGTCTGATAGTTTTATATTGCCAAAAGTTGATTTAGCATTAAAATCTGGGGCTTTTGCACCTATATGAGGCAAACAATTTTTTGATATTTGATTGTATAGATCCATGTAACTGCTCCTAACAAAATTAATTCTCTACAGTATATGCATAATTATTAATTTTGTCACAAATTTTACATGGATAAGATTTTTATTTTAAATTTACTATGATATACTATATGTGTATTATTTATCTTAAAATAATACACATTATGACAGATTATGCGACAATCATTTTATAGCAAGTGACATGTTGGAAAGGATGAATATATATGAAGTTAGTTATACTAAATGATAAACTAGCAGGAGAAAAGTTGGGTAGTAGTATTTATACAGAAGATGGAGTTATGTTTATAAAAAAAGGAAGTACACTTACAGACTCAACTATTAAAAGATTAAGAAAAATGGGTATTCTTACTATATACATAGATGATGGAAATAATGAAATTACTCTTCAAGAAGTTATTCCAACAAGTATTAAGCTTGGAATGTTAAAATCTTTAAGAGAAATATTTGAAGAAGCTAAGAAGAACGAAACAATTAGCTATTCTAATGTATCAAAAATTGTTTCTGAAATAATTGAAAATGTTAATCTGTCTGAGAATGCTGTTATGTTAAACAACTTAGTTCCAAAGGATGATATAGCAAGACTTTCTGTACATTCCTTGGATGTATCTATTCTTTCAATTATAGTTGGATGTAAAAGAAAATATAACGAACGAAAGTTAATAAATTTAGGAATAGGTGCTTTGCTTCATGACATAGGCAAATTATTTGTTCCAGGAAAAGAACATATAAAAGTAGGATATAAGCTTGTAAAAAGTAATACTATGTTTGGACCAATGGAATATATGTGTATATCTGAATTATATGAAAAGAAGGATGGGACTGGGCCTTTAAAATTAAAAGGAGAAAAAATATTTGAACTCTCAAGAATTGTTAATATATGCAATGCTTATATTAAATATTTAACAGGTGAAAAGGGAATTTTACCTCATGAAGCTATAGAAAAGATTACGGCTGAAGTAGTTTCAACCTATGATGAGGAAGTATATAGAGATTTTATAAACTCTGTATATTGCTATCCAAATGGACTTTCTGTAAAATTGAACAATGGTTTAGATGCAGTTGTAATTGCTCAAAACAAAGATGCAGCTACAAGACCGATTGTACAAGTTAAACAAAATGAAAAATATACCTTTTACAACTTACTTAACAATTTAACATTGTTTATTGAAGAAGTAATTTTATAATTTATACATATAGCAACAATTAATATAATAAATCTCATGAGTAATAGAGTATTAAAAATTCAAGGTATATAATTCAACAGAAAATCTTTTATCATTAAGAAATGCTAAGAACTTTTAAAGAGTGATAAAGACTTTCCTTATGAGTTATATACCTAGGTTTTTTACTAGAGGTTACACAGATATAAACAGAGTTCTTGGCTTCAGAGGGAGTTTTTACTCCCACTGAAGCTTAGAAATCGTTATCCAGGGACGTAGCCGCTCTTTACTCCCACTTTGAAGAAAAGCAGAGAGTATAAATCTTTGATTTGGTGCGAATCGATTTCACAGAGTGCGATGGGAGTATTAGAGCGGGTAGTCATCGGATAAATTCAGTACATAATTTTATAAGCTCATCTAGCTTATCTATTAGAGGAGAGTGACCGCAATTTTTAAGGATTTCTATTTTAGCATTGTTTCCAATAGCTTCTTTATTCTTAAAGGCAGTATTTAGAGGGATTACTTTATCTTTATCTCCATGAATTATTAACGTAGGAACCGTTATCCTATCAACATTTCCATTGCCATTAACAACACCATTAAATTCATGGGAGATATTAAAATTAGAAAGAGCTTTTCTTACGTCTATAATATTTCTCTGAGTTAGCATATCATCTAAATATTCCTCATATCTTTTAACTGACGGTTTATTCTGAGTATAGACAACTGCATCCCATAAAGCTTTAAGGTATAGTTTATTTGTATTTTTAAATGGATCTAAAAAGTATGAAAGGTATCTCTCTATTTCAAGTTTTGAATCTATAAACATATCGTATATAGGGTTTTTTATAAAGCTTGATTTGTATATTGGAAACCCTTTTATACTAGCTCCTGATAGAGATATGAGGTTTTTAATTTTATTATTATGATCTATCGTAAACTGCATTGCAACTGCTGAACCCATAGACCAACCCATAATAGAAAATTTATTTAAATTTAATGCCTCAGAAAATAGATTTATATCCTCAGAAAAGTCTTTAATAGAGTGTATTGGTTTATTATAAGTGGATATCCCAAACCCTCTTAAATCTATGGCGTATACTTTACAATTATCAGGTACATTTTCTAAGAATAAATCCCAGTGTTTAGAAGATGTCATATTGCCATGAACAAGTAAAAGAATATTGTTGCCACTACCGCATTCTCTGTATCCTAAGGTTTCTCTATTTGGAAGAGCTACTTTTTTTATAAGAATTTCTCTTTCCATTTGTAAAACCTCCTTTCATGTAGTGGTAAAACAATTCTAGATTATATTTGAGTTTTATCCATGGGGCTATCATTTTATTCAATAAGATACAAATATGTGCTGCTTATATTTGGCGACTAGACATTAAAGCTAAATTTAATTTATAATAAATTAATTAAGAGTAAACACTAATTAAATAAACATTGGAGAGTGAAAATATGAATAATGAATTTTATTCTAAGTTAAGTATTAACCCAATAATTGCAGCTGTTAAGGATACAGATAAACTAGAAAAGGCTATTGAATCTCCATGTGAAATTATTTTTCTGTTAAAGGGAAATATATGCAATATTGAAGAAATAGTTCAAAAAGTTAAGAGCTCAGGGAAAAGTATATATATTCATATAGACTTAATGGAAGGGTTAGCAAGAGATGCTTTTGCAATAAAGCATATAAGTGAAAAAGTAAAGCCAGATGGAATAATTACAACTAAGTCTAGTATGATAAAAATAGCTAAGGAAATGGGTATATTTACTATACAAAGATTATTCATGATAGATAATTTGTCTTTAAATAGCGGAATAAATTCTATACATAGTATAAGACCAGATGCAGTAGAAATAATGCCTGGAATTATGCCTAAGATAACAAAAAAGATAAGCAGCGAGGTTAGAGTTCCTGTAATTGCTGGAGGATTAATCATCGATAAAGAAGATGTAATTGAAAGCCTTAAGGCAGGAGCTATGGGCATATCTACTAGCAAAGAGGAAATATGGGATATGTAAACTTATAGTGCAGCAAAATGGCGGCCTTGAAAGTACAAAGTAAGGTGCTAAAAATCGAAGGTGTATAATTCAACAGAGAATCTTCGCTTCGTCAAGAAGTTCTAAGTTTGTGCCTTTAAAAATTCCCTACCCAGTCCTATGCAGCGTCCTGCTGCAGACCTGGCTCCCGCCCGTCCTAGGCGGGAATTACGGTAATTTTTAAATTCACAAACTAAGAACTTCTAAGACTTGTTCAAAATTCTCTTAATGAATTATACACCTTCTGACTTTTAGTACCTTAAAGTTGGCAAATCAAGGCCGCTATTACTCAAATAAAACGTATGTTAAGAAATGTAGTAGTTACTATTTAGAATATAGCTAATTTATTGGTCTTGTAAGTATTATATAAAGAGGATTCTTGGCTTCAGATGGAGTTTTTCTTCCAGTTGAAGCTTAGAAGCCCTTACCTAGGGACGTAGCAGCCGTTATCTCTCACTTTAGAAGTGAGAGTGTTACGGATGGTAGTCATCAGATTAATTGACTTATTAGAGAAGCGCAGAGCGCTTAACCCGATGAGGGTGTTAGGGTTTTAGGCGAAGCCTGTTGAAGTTATACTAGTATTTTCTGATTGCAATACAGTGCGGCTACGCCATGCAAAATGATTATAATACTACACTTTAGGAAATATGTTCATGACATACCATACATTATTCCTTGAAGCCTGCCATTTAGGTGTTATACACTTATATTAACAAGATATTAACAATTATAACAGAGGAGGAAATATGGTGAACAGTTACAAAAGATTAATATCCAGGGTTTTAGTGGCTTTTTTTATTGTTACAGTGATTCCAACACAAGCATTTGCAGAGACACTAAATGGTAAACAAGCCTATGTAGAGCCTGAATTCAAGGAAACAGAGGTTAAAACTAAAAATCCCCCTAATATAGTTAAAGAGGAGGAAGACAAAAGAGAAGAAAACATAAAACACTTTTTACTTGAAGACAATACATATGAAGCAGTAATATACAAAGATCCAGTTCACTACAAGGAAAACGGCAAGTGGCAGGATATAGACAATACTTTAGTGGAAGCTAAAGATGATCAGGGCAACAGTATATTAGAAAATAAGAAAAATGACTTTAAAGTTAAAATAGCTAAAAAGTCAAACTCAGAAAAGCTAATAAGCATAAACAAAGATAAATATGAGGTATCTTGGAAAGTAAGCAAAGTCAAGAAAAGTTATGAACCAACAAATACTTCTGGAACTACTGAGAAGACAGTTGAGGAAGGAAAAGCTGAAGGGACAGAAACTACTAATACAGAAGAATCTACTATTGAAGCTTCGAGTAATGAGAATAGCATTGCAACTTCCAGTAATGAAAAGGAAGAAGCAAAAGCAGCAGAAGGTAATAGTACAGATGAAGAGTGTCCTATTGCAGAAGTTGAAGGTAAGGTAGTATCTTCAAATACAGAAGAGAATAAATCACTACTAAGTTTAGCTAAAAGTCAAAACAATGATGAAGATAAAAAGATTTTAAAGAATATAAATTCAAAGATTAAGTACGAAAACATAGAGAATAAAGTAAATCTAGAGTACAATATCACATCAAAAAAAGTCAAAGAATCTATAGTTTTAAATGAGAAAGTAGACAATCCAAACTTCCAATTTACCTTAAAAGCTAAAAACTTAATTGCAAAATTAAATAAAGATAAAAGTATAAGCTTTTATGACAATGTGGAAAATTCAAAACTTATATATACTATGGAAGCTCCTTGTATGTATGACGGTAAAGGAGAAATAAGTAAAGACATAGAAGTAACTTTAGAAGAAAAGGGAAATAACTACGTATTAAACATACTGCCAAATAAAGAATGGCTGGATAGTGGAGATAGAGCTTATCCTATAGTTATTGATCCAACAGTAGAAACTTCTCAAAACATTAATAGTATACATGATAGCTATGTAGCAGAGGGAGTTCCAAATTCAAATTATGGAGGAGTAGAATTTCTACAGGTTGGTAATGGGTCAATTACAAGCAGAAATAGATCATTTATTTCTTTTGATTTACCTGCAATTAAACCAACAAGTGTGATAACCCATGCTTACTTAAGTTTATGGCTAAATCAATCAAATTCAACTCCAACACAAATAGATGTTCATAAGGTACTAGCCCCATGGAATTCCAGTACTATAACTTGGAATAATCAACCGGGGTTTAACACTAAGGTAGAGGATTATAAAATAGTAAGCGGAGCAGCCGAAAATGTATTTCAATGGGATATCACATCTATTGCAAAAGAATGGACATCCACAGGAACAAACAATGGACTTATGGTAAAAAATCATGATGAAGCTAGTGGATACAATCAGTTTATATCTTCAGACTCGGAGAGTGGGCTTGCCAGTGGAAGACCAACAGCCACTATATATTACACTGATAGTACAGGACTTGAAAACTATTGGACATACCATTCTCAAAATATAGGAAGAGCCGGCACAGGCTATGTTAACGATTACAATGGTAATTTAGTATTTATCCATAATGACCTATCTATGAATGGAAATAGAATGCCTACATCTTTAAACCATGTATTTAACAGCAATAATAGAAACATAAGCATAGGATATGGTAATGGATGGAGGTTAAATCTAAGTCAAAAGCTAACGCCAGTCTCAGGAACTGAAAAATATCTCTATGTAGATGAAGATGGAACAGAGCATTACTTAGTATATAATTCAGCTGAAAGTAAATACAAAGATGAGAGTGGTATAGATATTACTATGACCATAAATTCATCTAGTGTATATGAAAGATATAAAATACAGGACAAGAAGGACAACCTACTTTTATTTACATCTGGTGGTTATCTTTATAAAATCCAAGATAATAACGGTAATACTGAAACCCTTAATTATGATGGAACAGTTTTAAAATATATAACAGATGGAGCTGGTAGAGTTACCACACTAGATATTAATGCAAGTGGATATCTTCTAGGAATAATTGATCCAAGCAATAGAAGAACAAGCTTTTACTATGATGGAATAAACCTTACAAGAATAACTTATCCAGATGGAAAATATAGCACATATACATACGATTCTAACAATAACTTAACCTGTGCTACAAACTATGATAATTATAAAATACAATATGTTTACTATAGCGTAGCTCCCTATCGTGTAAGACAAATAGTAGAAACTAATAAAGATGGTACTCCAGGACAAGGAATCAATGTTAAATACGGATATAACAATACCACATATAATGACTTTAGAGGAAAGAAGGAAATATATCAATTTGATAACTCTGGAAGAAGTGTATCTATAAGAGATGATGAGGGAAATGCTCTTTATTATGATTATAATACAAAGAGTAATACTGGAAAAGATCTAGATAATAAACTATCCTTTGAATCTAAACTTCAAAAATCTATAATGAATTACTTAAAAAATCATAATACAGAAATAGCAGCTAATTGGACAGCAGTTAATGATGGAAACACTAATGGTTCATCAACCTATGATACTGCCATTAAATACCTAGGAAGTCAGTCCTTAAAAACAGTAAAAAATGATAATATAAAAAGACGTTTCCATAAACAGCAGGTAACCTTAACTAAAGGAAATACCTATACTCTATCAGCCTATATAAAAACAGATAATGTATCTAATGATAACAAAAAGGGTGCAGCAGCTTTTATAACTTATCAAGATGAAAGTGGAAATACCCAAACAGTATATTCTGATTACGTTTCAGGAACTAATGATTGGGAAAGGCAGGAAGTGACTTTTACCCTTCCAGCTAACGCAGCATCAGATACTATTGAAGCAAATGTAGGTATTGTAGAGGAAAGTGGTACAGCATACTTTGATGCTATTCAGTTAGAAGACGGACCTTTAGCTAACCGCTATAATATGCTAGAAAACCCTAATTTTATATATGGTGAACCAATACCAGAGTTTTGGAGTAAAAATGCACATATAGATTCTACTGATACAATAGTTACTTCAACGGATTCTATGTATCCTTCAAGCTTAGATAAAAGCAAAAAAGTATTTAAAATCAATGGAAGTGCATCAAAAACTAAAAATATATACCAAAAGATAAATCAATCAGGCAGTGAGGGAGATGTATACGTTGTATCAGGCTGGGCAAAGGGAGATTCTACACAGTTAGGTGGAAACAGACAGTTTGCCTTGGATGTAGGTATAGAGAAATTAGATGGAACCTATGAGTGGAAAGTAGTTCCTTTCAATGAAGACTCAACGGAGTGGCAGTATACATCAGCAAAAATAATTACAGGAGCAGCATACAAGAGTATAACTTTCTATGCCTTATATTACGAAAATGAAAATACGGCATACTTTGATGGTCTTCAGCTTTATAAAGAAGAATTTGGAGAGAGCTATCAATATGATGATAAGGGAAATTTAATATCAACTCAGGATTTAGCAAATAAAAAATCCCAGTTTGAGTACTCTGACAACAATGATATTAACAAAATGGTAAATATAAATGGGGGCTACTTTACTTACAAGCATGATACAAAACATAATTTAACAGAAGCAACTTCAGCTGAAAATGTAAAATACACTTTTAGCTATGATCAATACGGAAACCCTAAGACTTCCAAAATAGGAGATACAAATGGACTAACTATACCATCTACTGCAGAATACACAGCAGATGGAAATTACCTAAAGTCAGTAGAAGATTCCTCCGGAAACAAGGTAACTTATAATTATGATACAACTAAAGGAAACTTAGATGGAGTTACAGATGCAAAGGAAAATTCTATATTTTATTCCTATGACTCCATGGATAGACTAAAACAAGTACAAGCTATATCCTCAGAGGGAAAACTTGAAGTATTTCCTCTTGAAGGAAGCGCAACAGGAACAAAGGGTACAAGTCCATCTATAAATAATGCAATATTTGAAGAGGATGAGAATGGAAATCAGGTACTTAAAGCAGTGGATAATAATAAGCTTGTATACTCTCTAGGGTTAGGGTTAAATTCAGGAACTATGGCAACTTGGATAAAACCAGACACTAGTGCAACTACAAGATATGTACTTGATTCTCAGCTAAGCAGTAATGCTTCTATGTTAAGCATTTATCTAGATACAAGTAATAAATTAAACTTGGCAGTAAGAAATACTGATGGAACCTGGAGGACAATTATAACCTCTACAGATACTGTTACAAATATTGCATGGAACTATGCAGCCTTTAACTGGAGCAAAGATGCTAATAATATACTTACCTTTAATTTATATTTAAATGACAAAGTATACACAGTAACTAATATAGACGCAGCAACTATAAAAGATTTTACAGGAGCTACAACTTCACTTGGTATGCACAACTCAGGACTCTACTCAATAAACGGGTTAATGGATCAGTTTATATACTCTAAGGAAGCTTTAGCTAAAGCAGATATAGATGTTATTCGTAGTGCTGGAAGAGGAAACTATCTTGGGTTAAATACCATAAAAAATAGTTACACCTATGAAAATGATAAAATAAAGACAGTAAGTCACAATGGATTTAGCTATACTTTCAACTATGACGGAGCAGATAATAATACTGGAGTTAATGTAGGAAGCCAAAATTTAATCACTAATGTATTTCAAGATAGGACAAAGCTACTTTTAAGCTCTACCTACGGTAATGGACACAAAGTGTCTTATAAATACGACACTGAGGATAGAATAAGTTCTAAACTAATTAATGGAGAAGAAAAATTTAAATATTCTTATGATGCCAGCGGCAACTTAGGAATCCTTGAAGACTTAATAAACGGAGTAAACTATAGGTACATCTACGATGCCTCTGAGAGACTTTCAAAGGTAAAAGATTCTAAAGGAAACATAATAAACTATAGCTATGACAAGGGAAATAATTTAAGCACTTTCCAAGAAAAAGTAAATGGAATAGGATATATGACTTCCTATGACTATGACAAAGATAATAGACCTACAAATATTTACTACAATAATCCATTGAATAATAATGGAAATATGGAGTATTTCCCACTAAACAACAGCACCATAGGTTCAAAAGGAACAAAACCCTATAGTGAAACAGGTTCCAGCTTTACAAAAGATCTAGCAGTAGCTGCAGAACAAAAGGGAAAAAATGTTTTAACAACAGCTGAAAACACTAAAATACTATATGATTTAGGGATAAAAAAAGACCAAGGAACCTTAGGAGTATGGTTTAACACCAAAGGTGGTACAACAAATAGATATATACTAGCATCAGAAGGAAATGGAAGCGTACTAAGCCTTTACTTAGACAGTAACAACAAGCTTAACCTAGCTGTAAGAGACAGCGCCGGAGGCTGGTTAATTTTAATAACATCTACAGAAGCTGTAACAGCAAATACATGGAACTACGGAGCCTTCACTTGGAACGTATCTGGAACCACCTTAAATGCCAAACTATATATAAATGATAAAGTTTATTCAGGAAGCACTACAAGCTTTAAAGACTTCACAGGAGCAAAAACAGCAGTTGGAGGAACCCTCTTAGGAACTTACCAGCTAAATGGACAGCTAGAGGGACTAAGCAGTTACAATACAGCATTGTCTTCCGAAGAAATAAATAGTCTATACACAAATGGAAGAGGAAACTGGGTAAACTATAAATATGATAACTTAGGAAGACTAACTGATAAATCACTAAATACAGGATTAAGTGACTTTATAACAAAGTATACCTTTGAGGCTGGCAAACTTACAAACACTACTACCACAAAAGTAAGTGAAATAGACAATAATGGGAAAAAGATATCTTACAGCTATGATGCTAATGGTAATATTAAAACAATCACCGAAGGTGGTAAGGCAATAACTTATTACTATGATGAACTAAATCAGCTTACAAGAGAAGATAATCAGATATTAAATAAAACTATAACTTATTCCTATGATTCTGGAGGAAATATTCTAAATAAAGCAGAATATCCATACACCACAGGAACTTTGGGAACACCAAATTCAACAATATCCTACGGATATGGGGACTCTAACTGGAAAGATAAGCTTACAAACTTTAATGGAAAGGAAATAACCTATGATGCCATAGGAAATCCATTAACCTATGATGGCTACACCTTTATCTGGGAACAAGGAAGACAACTAGCAGGTATAAGCGGAAATAGTAAAGATATAATATTTAAGTACAATGTTGATGGCATAAGAACTGAAAAGACAGTAAATGGAGTAACAACAAAATACCATCTTGTAGGAGATAAGGTAACCTTTGAGGATAATGGTACTGATAAGATTTACTATACCTATGATAATGAAGATAACCTTGTTTCAATGAATCTCAATGGTGTAGAATACTACTATATAAGGAATGCACAAAATGATATTATAGGCTTATTTGATAAAACAGGAACTCAGGTTGTTAGCTATGTTTATGACAGCTGGGGTAAGCTGATAGCTATTGATGGAAGTCTGAAGGACACTGTAGGACAGAAGAATCCATACAGGTACAGAGGATACAGGTATGACGACGAGACCGAGATTTACTATCTGCAAAGTAGGTACTATAATCCTGAGTTTTGTCGCATGTTAAATGCGGATGATACAGATGTTTTAGAAAATACATTAGATGACCTTACAGATAAAAATTTATTTGCTTATTGCGATAATAACCCTGTTAATAGGTCTGATGAATATGGTTACTTTTGGGAAACCATACTTGATATAGGTAGCATTGGCTGGAGTGCACATGACTTAATAAAAAAACCATCTTGGGGCAATGCAGGATATCTTGCTTGGGATGTTGCAGCAGCTGCTCTTCCTTTTGTTCCTGGTTCGTATGCAGCTAAAGGAGCTAAGGCAGTTGGACGTACTGGAAAACAAGCACGGCTAAGGCAAATAGCAACTGATTATAAAGTTTCCTCGGCACTTAGGGGAGAAATAAAAAGAGATATTAATCTTATCAAAAAGGGGAAAAGAAAGACAATAAGAGTACCGAATGGATATGAATTAGCTCATAAAAGAGGTTTTGAGGCTAGAAAAGGATATGGTTATAAGCATAGTGATCTGCAAATAATTAAAAATCATAGAACTCAACATAAGTATGATAAATATGGAAGGAGAAGATGATAGATGAATAATAAAGAATTTGAGGCTGTAATAAAATTACCAGCTTCAAAAAGATATGAGTACTTTATTAAAAAAACAGTTGATTTTGAAGAGTTATGGGGATTATATGATGATGGTTGGGCTATAACAGAAGATGATTCAGGAAATAAGATGATACCATTTTGGCCTAAAAAAGAATTTGCTGAGTTTTGTGCAATTGATGAATGGAGAGGATATGTTGCAGAAAGTATTGATTTATATGAGTTTATTGATAATTGGCTTCCAGATATGAAAGCTGATAAATTAAAGCCGTCAATATTTTGGAATAATCAAGACTCAGCAGTATTAGAGGTTGAAAATCTTATAAGTGATTTAGAATGTGAGCTAGAAAATTATTAAACGTAAAGGTAAAACTTATATTATTTATTATAGATAAAAAATAAATATGTAACATTAACAAGAATAACGGTAGTTAACCAACCTATTACCGCCTTTGCATAAGCAAGGGCGGTTTTAATATAGTAAGAGGGTTTGGGATTACCCAATTTCATCTGTTTGGCTATACAAATAGGAAGCTTGCCGTAGAATAAAATCTACGTTCTCGCCAAATGCTTTAAAACTTGGCAAGATAAATATTTTATGATTTGTCTTAAGCTAAGTCTAAAGTTTTTAAGGAGATTATTTAAGAATTTTATAAAAGTTGTCACTTTTTATGACTTCTACTGACCATATTATAGAGGAAAAAAAAGCAAGCGGAGTCCTTTGAGTCCTTCGCAAAGGTACCAGGTTCCACTCGAAAAATGTATAAATATGAGAACATGTCCATAAATAGAATGTAAAGTTCATAGCAATATATACATCATATGTTGCTATGAACTTTTTTATAGATTATGCAGATATTCCAAAGAAGGTTATGGAGATTACTATCCGTAGGAGTTAGATTTAAAATCTTTTATACTTAAGAAGAAAGCGGAGTCCTTTGAGTCCTCCGCTAAGGTACCAGGTTCCACTCGAAAAGTGTAAAAATATGAGAACATGTCCATAATTATAATGTAAAGTTCATAGCAATATGTACACCATATGTTGCTGTGAACTTTCTTTTTATAGATTATACAGATATCCTAAAGAAGGCTATAGATATTATTATCCGTAGGAGTTAGATTTAAAATCTTTTATACTTAAGAAGAAAGCGGAGTCCTTTGAGTCCTCCGCTAAGGTACCAGGTTCCACTCGAAAAGTGTATAAATATGAGAACATGTCCATAAGTATAATGTAAAGTTCATAGCAATATGTACATTATATGGTGCTATGAACTTTCTTTTTATAGATTATACAGATATCCTAAAGAAGGTCGTGGATATTACTATCCGTAGGGGTTAGATTTAAAATCTTTTATACTTAAGAAAAACAAAGGCCTTTAAAAGAAGTATTCAAACTTACAAGAAAGCGGAGTCCTTTGAGTCCTCCGCTAAGGTACCAGGTTCCACTCGAAAAGTGTAAAAATATGAGAACATGTCCATAATTATAATGTAAAGTTCATAGCAATATGTACACCATATGTTGCTGTGAACTTTCTTTTTATAGATTATACAGATATCCTAAAGAAGGTTATAGATATTATTATCCGTAGGAGTTAGATTTAAAATCTTTTATATTTAAGAAAAACAAAGTCTTTTAAAAGAAGTATTCAAACTTACAAACATTACTACCACAAAAGTAAGTGAAATAGATAATAGTGGAAAAATAAGCAGAGAACCAAAATCTATGATTTTGTGTGAATCGCTTAGTTCTATAGCTTGGCTATAGAATCTCCTTAAAATTTAGGTATGTCAACGGTAATATTAAAACAATCACCGAAAGTGGTAGGGTAATAACTTATTACTATGATGAACTAAATCAACTTACAAGAGAAGAAAATCAGGTACTAAATAAAACTATAACTTATTCCTATGATGCCGGAGGAAATATTCTAAATAAAACAGAATATCCATACACAACAGGAGCTTTAGGAACACCGACTTCAACAATATCCTACGGATATGGGGATTCCAACTGGAAAGATAAGCTTACAAGCTTTAATGGAAAGGATATAACCTATGATGCCATAGGAAATCCTTTAACCTATGACGGCTACACCTTTACCTGGCAGCAAGGAAGGCAACTATCAGGTATAAGCGGAAATGGTAAAGATATAAGCTTTAAGTATAATGTTGATGGCATAAGAACTGAAAAAACAATAAATGGAGTAACAACAAAGTATCACCTTGTTGGAGATAAGGTAACCTTTGAGGATAATGGTACTGATAAGATTTACTATACCTATGATGATGACAGTAATCTTGTAAGTATGAATTTAAATGGAACTGAATACTACTACATTAGAAATGCTCAAGGTGATATAATTGGCTTGTATGACAAGAATGGTGCGCAGGTTGTAAGCTATACTTATGATTCTTGGGGCAAGATTATATCCATTGATGGAAGTCTTAAAGATAGTGTAGGAGTTAAGAATTCGTATAGATATAGAGGGTATAGGTATGATACCGAGGCTGGGTTGTATTATCTACAGAGTCGTTACTACAATCCTGAGTGGGGACGTTTTATCAATGCTGATGCAACTATTGGTAACCCAGGAGAACTGTTAACACATAATTTATATGCGTATTGTGTGAATAATCCAATTATTATGGAAGACCCAGATGGGTTCGGCGGACAAGTAATTGACCTAGGGGGAGGATGGAAGGCTAGAATTGACCCTGGAATTCTAGATATGAAGCTTCAAAGACATGCTCATGTGTATAAAGGGAAAGGCGAATGGGCTCAGAATGAAGACGGTTCTCCACACGACCAAGGGAAAAATAGCCCAGGAGACCCTCCTAATTCAGTAAAGAAAGCCCTGAAAAAAAAGACTGGCTGGGATTGGGATAAAAAGGCAAAAGAATATAAGGGCAAAAAGAAAAAGGAACAAACAAAAAAAGCCGTTACTGGAGTTGTTGTAGTTGGTGGAGGATATTTGGTTTATAGAGCAATAAGATTCATTCCATCATTGGCTCCGCCTTTGTGGTGGACAATACCGGGAAACTTAGCAATTCCATAAAAGGAGAGGAGTTAACATGAAATATTTTAAGACAGAACTATGGAGAGGGTTTAGTAGCGATAATAGTGAAGAATTTGAGGAGGCTAGAATACAATGGGAAAAGAATTGCAAAGAATATGCTCTAGTATTCGAAAAAGTTAAAGAGAGGCTTCCCAAGGGTTTTCTTAAGATATACATGAAAGAGCATGGTTTCCATGATTTCCATCTTAAGAACGTTCAAGTAATTCATGCAGATGAGGGATATAGAAATCCAATTTCGGTATCCATAGAAGTAGGAAGTGAGAAGAATGTATGGAAAATTACGTATACGGGAGTTACAAAAGTACAAATTAATTATGAAGATGAAAAGGCTGAGGAAAACAAGAAGAGAAGATTCCAATATGGATTTGACGATTATGGATATAATGAATTTCTAGAGGTAGATGACAATATCCTATCCCATGAAGTATTGTTTGCTTCAGAAGCAACTATCTTAGTTCATTTCAAGAAGATTTCAATCAAAAGAGTGGAAGAACGAAAAAATCTTAATGCATAAGATAAAATAACTGAATGCAATAATCATTTGTTCTCCAGTAATTTAATGAGTAATTGAATTAGCTTGTATTATATATTTTGAACACTATGCATAATTAGAATTTTGTAGTGAGAGCTAATTGGCAGGCGAAAAAGTGCCCTGAAAACTCTGATTGAGTACTAAAAAGGAGCTACTAAGGCACTATCTTAGAAAATCATAAGCCAAACAGTGAAAACTTCATACAATGGCTGATTGAAGCTAACAACAAAACGTCAACAGGTTCTAATACCTATTGACGTGTTTTTTCAAGCGAATCAAAGGAAAAATCAAATATATATTCTAATAGTAGTAACAATTAGGGCTAACGTTCAGAACGTTAGCCCTTTTATTTGTGTGCCCAGCATGGGCAACAACTTGGCGGTGAAAGTCCGCTGTGGGCTTGGCAGTGGTGTCTATCGTGAGGTAGAATCTGAAGGAAGCCGGAGGCGTCAGTGCATTCTTAACGATCTATAAACTAAAATTACTACCACAAAAGCAAGTAAAGTAGATAATAAAGAAAGAGAATGTATCACACCTATGATACAATAGGCAATCCTTTAACCTATGACGGCTACACCTTTACCTGGGAACAAGGAAGACAACTATCAGGTATAAAGGGGAATAGCAAAGATATAAGCTTTAAGTATAATGCCGACGGCATAAGAACTGAAAAGACAGTAAATGGAGTAACGACAAAGTATCATCTCGTAGGGGATAGAGTAACCTTTGAAGAGAATGGTACTGATAAGATTTACTATACCTATGATGATGACAGTAATCTTGTAAGCATGAACTTAAATGGAACTGAATACTACTACATTAGAAATGCTCAAGGTGATATAATTGGCTTGTATGACAAGAATGGTACGCAGGTTGTAAGTTATACTTATGATTCCTGGGGTAAATTAGTATCTATAGATGGTACTATGAAAGATAGTGTAGGATTTAAGAATCCGTATAGATATAGAGGGTATAGGTATGATACAGAGACTGGGCTGTACTATCTACAAAGCAGGTACTATAACCCTGAATGGGGAAGATTTATAAATGCGGATGCATTTGGTGGCCGAACAGGGATGCTGTTATCTCATAATATGTTTGCATATACTATGAATAATCCTGTTAATATGGAAGATTCAAGTGGATATCTTGGAATTCATAGTATTTGGAATAAAATCAAATCAGCATTTAATACAGCTAGTAGGGTTTTAAGTAAGGTAAAAAATTATGTTGTCAACCATTCAAAGACAGTTAGTAATACTATTTCAAATGCAAGTTTAGCTAGTGATGTTGTATCATCCATATCAACTAAAGGAAGTTATGATAGACCTAAAATATTTGGTAAAAACAAGGGTCAGGTCAGAATAAAGACCAAAGGTCAAACTAATAAGTGGGTAAATCATAGCGTAACGGGGCATGTTACTAATGCAGTAAAGTGTATTAGTAAGGAAACACTAGTAGTTACAGCGCTAACTTCGGCGGCTACAAATTACCTAGATACTGGTGGTCAGATTAATACTAGATTTTGGGCAGGGACTGGGTTTGATGTAGCTACTTCTGTTGCAGTAGGATTTATTGCTACTACTATTACCATAGGCGCTATTACTTCTTTACCAATTACGGCATCAGCTAGCGTAGTTGGGGGATTAATCTTAGTAGAATCATATATTGCAGGTGTAGCCATTGAACGGTCTGGAATAAAAGATAAATTTTTAAATTAATTTTAGGAGGAAGTAGATTGTTTATAATAAAAAAAGATGAAGATCTGGAAAATAAAGAGATGAAGATGTTTTTAATTGAACAAATAGTAGGATTAAGTTTATTTAATGCATTATTTTATATTGAAGTACAAAAGTCTTTTAATATTGCAGTTACAAAACAAATACTATTCGTAATTTGGATAGTCCTTGGAGTATTATGTTTAATTTTCGCTTTAACTAATAAGTTTATTGTAGTTGCATATAATTTTTATCGCATGCTGTTTATTAATATTTCAGTGTTTATAATTTACTTGGGAAGTGCTGGTTTTTTAGATTTAAAAAGTAACTTGGTAAAAATATTTCTTATGTGTAACTTTATATTAATAGAATTAATTTTATTGATAAGAAGAGTATTTAAAACAAATAAAATGTATATTAATAAATTACAAAAGGACAAACATGAAAAGTATCTTTATGCAGATTGGCGTATGGCCGCACTAATGGTAGGAATGGGAAATATATTAGCGATGATTGCTGAATATAAATTTACCGGAAATGTATCTAAGGATCCATTAAATATTCTAGCAGCATTAATAGGAATGGTTATTTCTGCGTTAGCCGTTGTTATATGTGTTCATGGTTATGGAAAGTATATGTATGTAATTAGACTAAAAATAAAAAGGTAAGGAAAGTTACACTAGCAAGCGGAGGATATTGGTCTTCCGCTAAGGTACCAGGTTTTCCTAAAGGGTGTAAAAACATGAGAACATATCTGTAAGTAAAATGTAAAGTTCATAGCAATATGTATATCATATGTTGCTATGAACTTTCTTTTTATAGATTATACAAATATTCCAAAGAAGATTATACATTACTATCCGTAGGATTTAGATTTAAAATCTTTTATACTTAAGAAAAACAAAGGCTTTTAAAAGAAGTATTCAAACTTGCAAACACTACTACTACAAAAGTAAGTGAAATAGACAATAATGGAAAAATAAGCAGAGAACCAAAATCTATGATTTTGTGTGAATCGCTTAGTTCTATAGCTTGGTTATAGAACCTCCTTAAAATTTAGGTATGCCAATGGTAATATTAAAACAATCACCGAAGGTGGTAAGGTGATAACTTATTACTATGATGAACTAAATCAGCTTACAAGAGAAGATAATGAAATATTAAATAAAACTATAACTTATTCCTATGATGCCGGAGGAAATATTCTAAATAAAACAGAATATCTATACACCACAGGAACTTTGGGAACACCGACTTCAACAATATCCTACGGATATGGGGACTCTAACTGGAAAGATAAGCTTACAAACTTTAATGGAAAGGATATAACCTATGACGCCATAGGCAATCCTCTAACTTATGATGGCTACACCTTTACCTGGGAACAAGGAAGACAACTAGCAGGTATAAATGGAAATGGTAAAGATATAAGCTTTAAATACAATGTTGATGGCATAAGAACTGAAAAAACAGTAAATGGAGTAACGACAAAGTATCATCTCGTAGGGGATAGAGTAACCTTTGAAGAGAATGGTACTGATAAGATTTACTATACCTATGATGATGACAGTAATCTTGTAAGCATGAACTTAAATGGAACTGAATACTACTACATTAGAAATGCTCAAGGTGATATAATTGGCTTGTATGACAAGAATGGTACGCAGGTTGTAAGTTATACTTATGATTCTTGGGGTAAATTAGTATCTATAGATGGTACTATGAAAGATAGTGTTGGGGTTAAGAATCCGTATAGATATAGAGGGTATAGGTATGATACCGAGACTGGGTTGTATTATCTACAAAGCAGGTACTATAATCCTGAGTGGGGTAGGTTCATAAATGCTGATGGCATTATTGGCCAAACAGGTGAGTTACTTGGGCATAATTTATTTATGTATTGTAAAAATAATTGTGTTAATGGAAAAGACCCGTCAGGATTTAGGATGGTATTTGCAGATGATGAAACACAAAGAGCATATGAGCAGTGGTTAAGAACATCTTATCTTACTACAGGTCCAATAAATAATTCAAGATTGGATGATATGGACAATAAAGTAAATAGCCCTAAAGGTGCAGCTACAATTTCTAAGCTTGATGGAAGGGTAGGGGGCTCAATAGCAACAGGTATAACTGCTAGTAAAAAAGTAAAACTTGATGGAACATTAGGGTTAACTGCACATATAAAAAATCCAGGACCGATTTCTAAGTTGGTAGGAGGAACAGTTAGAGCTACAGGCATTCTTGCTGTTGCAGCTTTAGGTATAGGAATAGCCAATAATTTTATAAATTATGAGCATGCATGGGACAGAACGGCTACTGACTTAGTTTTATTTGGTGTTGGCGTTAAAGCTGGGTTAATGCTAGCGGCTCTTAATCCTATTACCTCGATAGGAACTGCTTCAGTAATAGGTGGTGGAATTATGATTGCATATGGAGTGTCATGGCTTGATAATAAAATTAAAAATGACTATTTATCGGAAAGAAAGAGATGATGAATATGATAAACTTTTTAGAAAAAACTGCGTTAGTGCTATTGATACTTGCATTAGCAAGTTTGTTTTTCGCAGATACATTTATAGGTAGTTTAATACTAGTGATAAGTTGTGTTTGTGCTGAGGTAATTGCTACAATTGTAGGTATAATTAAAAAAGATACACCAATAAAGTTTTTCATATTAGGAGATACATTGGCCTTTTTAGGAATTTTATTAATTGTATCAATATATTATCTAAAAAGAGATGATATCGCTATGATGTTAGTAATATTAATGCTTGTATTTGTATTTGTTTTTTGTACGATTAATAATATAAAAGAACATAGAAATAAATAATGCTATAAAAATATAATGAATGATAGAGTTTTAAATTAGCCTCTAAGGAAGGTAGCTGATTACAATAGAAAAACATAAAAATATTGAAGAATCTCTATGATGAAAATAGAAGGTTCATGGTAATATAATACGCTACGTATTACTGTGAACTTTTCTATTTTATATTATTGATAGCAAGCTCAAGGTAAACCTTTCGCTAAGACACCTGGGGTTAATGTCATAGATCTTTATTTACTGTCGATGAAGAAAAAGGTGAGATGAGAGAGGCATCATTTGCTGCAATGAAAAGAGCAGCCCAGAACAATTCTTCAAAAGTTGTTACACATGCAAGTCCTGATTTAGAAGGAAAGCCTAATTCTGTAGGTAAAAAGTATGGAAAGAATGGGCAATTAGAACAAGAGCGTTATTATGGACCAGACGGGAGAGCAGTGAAAGATAAGGACCTTACAAATCATGGTAATTCTAAAAGGCATCCCAAAGTTCCACATGAGCATGATTGGGATTGGTCAGTTGATCCACCTAAAAGAGGGCCGGCATATTCAATACCTTTGAATAATATAGGTAAAGGTGTTGCAGTAGTTGTAGGAGGTTACATTATTTATCGAGGAGTTAGGATGATTCCATCTATTTTACCTCCTTTATGGTGGACTATACCAGCTAATGCAGTATGTCCATAATGTACCAAACATTTAGCAAAATTATATCTTGAATTTATTATAGAGGAGGTTTAAATAGATGATAGGTGTTACTTTTAAACTGAAAAATGAATATAGCAACTTCTTATTTAAAATATTTGATAAAGTTGGCATTGATAATTTTATATGGTATATAGCTGATAATGAAATTATCTATAAAGATAAAAATAATAATCTAAAGAAATCTATTTTTAATCAAGATACAATGCATGGAACAGATTTTTTGAAATATATTGAAATTGAAAAGTATTATTTGGTATATGCAGATATAAAAGCATTTAATAATAGAATGCAAGTAAGAAATATTGACACTTATGATGACTTTGTAAACAGTGACTGCCAGATTGCTTTATTTTGCACTGATACAGTTGATGTAGAATTATATTGTAAAAGTAAAATAGTACTTGACAAGGTCATTAAAAATTGTACAAAATTTGGATTTGATGAATTACAAATACTAACAAAAGAAAATAATAATAGAATACAATTTAGTGTATAGAAATATTAATTTTTAGAATAACAGTCAACCATCCTAAAAACCGTTTTTGCATTTGCAAAAGCGGTTTTTAAAAATAAAAGGGTTTGGGATTACCCAATTTCATCTATATGGCTATACAAATAGGAAGCTTGCCATCACCATAAAATCAACTTTGTCTCAATTGGGGAAAAAGTTAAGGTTTTTTGTGTATAGAGTAGCAAACTCAAGGTAAATCTTTCGCTAAGACCCCTGAGGTTAATGTAAATACAAACAGTGCATGGAACTATGCAGCCTTTAACTGGAGCAAGGATGCTAATAATATACTTACCTTTAATTTATATTTAAATGACAAAGTATATACAGTAACTTTAGTTCTGCAAAATAAAAATTCAATTTGGTAATGTTGCCAAAAAATAAATATGGCACACTGACGGTTTCCGTGATATATAAAAGTTACCACACAATCATAATCACGGGGGGTTATCAGTATGCCAAGCAATAATATTGTATCCATTAATAATGAACTTTACAACTACTTAAATGATGTAAATTATGGAATGAATAAACCACAATTTCATCATCTAACCACAATTATAAATGGATTAATAAATTTACCTGGCAATAAATCTTTATTAAATATTTCAGAACACATATTAAGTGCTAAAAGTAGCAGCTGTATATATAGGTTTTTAAGCCGTTCCAAATGGGACGATAGTCTCATTGATAGAAATCGCATTAGCTATTTAAAGCTGCACTTTGAAAAACTTATAGAACCAAAATCCGTAGGATTCTTAGTAATAGATGATACGGTAAATCCTAAAATACAAGCAAAGAAGATGGAATGCTTAAGCTATAATCACTCCCATACAGAGGGTAAAAATCTTTGGTCTCACTGTGTGGTTACTTCTAATTTTGTTGTAGGAGATATATCTATCCCCTTAAACTATAAAACCTATTTAAGTGAAGAAAATTGCTTAAAACATAACAAACCATTCATGGGAAAGTCTGATATTGCAGTTGACTTCATAAGCTCATTTGAAAAGCCATCTAATTGCGATAAAGTATATTGTCTTGTTGATAGTTGGTACACTAGCCAGAAGCTTGTAGATAGCAGTTTAATGCAAGGTTTTTACCTAATCGGTGCGTTGAAGTCCAATAGGAAAATATCTCCTTTAGGAATTTCAATGCAACTGAAAGAATTCGCCAAATATATTGATCCTTCTACCTTAGATGTAGTTACCGTCAAGGGTAAGAAATATCGAGTATATAAATACGAAGGCAAAGTTTCAAAAATTGAAAATGCGCTAGTTTTAATCTGCTATGAAGCTGATGGCGAAGGCTTTAAAGCCCCTGTATATTTAATGTCGACAGACATAGAGCTTGATGCTCAAACTATAATAAAATACTATCTAAATAGATGGAGTATTGAAACTAATTATAAATACCTTAAAAGCCATTTAGCCTTTGATAAATATAAGGTCCAAAGTATACTCTCTATCGAGAGATATTTCTTGCTTGTATTTTTAGCGATGAATTTCTTAGAAATATATAGAATATGTCATCTTACTTCAATGTACACCGTAGGTGATACCATCAGGCTTATTCAAAGCCTATCGGCTAAGGAACTTGTGTGCTTTGTTTATGAGCAAGCTAAGAATGATATACCTATAGAAATAGTGTTTAACAAGTTAAAATTGGTTTCTTAAAAAAGGCATAAAATTCTATAGGATAACTATACTCACGTATAATGGAAACTAATTCACAAAGGTGATTTTATATCTACAATTGGTAAAATAGCTTTTTAAATTAAAGAAGTTAAGTACAGTAACTAATATAGACGCAGCAACTATAAAAGATTTTACAGGAGCTACAACTTCACTTGGTATGCATAACTCAGGACTCTATCCAATAAACGGGTTAATGGATCAGTTTATATACTCTAAGGAAGCTTTAGCTAAAGCAGATATAGATGTTATTCGTAGTGCTGGAAGAGGAAACTATCTTGGGTTAAATACCATAAAAAATAGTTACACCTATGAAAATGATAAAATAAAGACAGTAAGTCACAATGGATTTAGCTATACTTTCAACTATGACGGAGCAGATAACAATACTGAGGTTAATGTAGGAAGCCAGAATTTAATCACTAATGTATTCCAAGATAGAACAAAGCTACTTTTAAGCTCTACCTACGGTAATGGACACAAAGTATCTTATAAATACGATAGTGAGGATAGAATAAGTTCTAAGCTAATCAACGGAGAAGAAAAATTTAAATATTCTTATGATGCCAGCGGCAACTTAGGAATCCTTGAAGACTTAATAAACGGAGTAAATTATAGATACATCTACGATGCTTCTGAGAGACTTTCAAAGATAAAGGATTCTAAAGGAAACATAATAAACTATAGCTATGATAAAGGGAATAATCTAAGCACTTTCCAAGAAAAAGTAAATGGAATAGGATATATGATTTCCTATGACTATGACAAAGATAATAGACCTACAAACATTTACTATAATAATCCATTAAGTAATAGCGAAAATATGGAGTATTTCCCACTAAACAACAGCACCACAGGTTCCAAAGGAGCAAAGCCATATAGTGAGACGGGCTCTAGCTTTACAAAAGATTTAGCAGTAGCTGCAGAACAAAAGGGAAAAAATGTTTTAACAACAGCTGAAAACACTAAAATACTATATGATTTAGGGATAAAAAAAGACCAAGGAACCCTAGGAGTATGGTTTAACACCAAAGGTGGTACAACAAATAGATATATACTAGCATCAGAAGGAAACGGAAGCGTACTAAGCCTTTACTTAGACAGTAACAACAAGCTTAACCTAGCCGTAAGAGACAGCGCCGGAGGCTGGTTAACTTTAATAACATCTACAGAAGCTGTAACAGCAAATGCATGGAACTACGGAGCCTTCACTTGGAGCGTGTCAGGAACAACCTTAAATGCAAAACTATATCTAAATGATAAGGTTTATTCAGGAAGCACTACAAGTTTCAAAGACTTTACAGGAGCAAAGACAGCAGTTGGAGGAACTGTATCAGGCAGTAATCAACTAAATGGACAGCTAGAGGGACTAAGCAGATATAATACAGTATTGTCTTCTGAAGAAATAAATAGTCTATACACAAATGGAAGAGGAAACTGGGTAAACTATAAATATGACAGTCTAGGGAGATTAACTGATAGATCACTAAACACAGGATTAAGTGACTTTATAACAAAGTATACCTTTGAAGCTGGCAAACTTACAAACACTACTACCACAAAAGTAAGTGAAATAGATAATAATGGGAAAAAGATAGCTTATACTTACGACCAGAATGGTAATATTAAAACAATCACCGAAGGTGGAAAGGTAATAACTTATTACTATGATGAACTAAATCAGCTTACAAGAGAAGATAATGAAATATTAAATAAAACTATAACTTATTCCTATGATGCTGGAGGAAATATTCTAAGCAAAGCAGAATATTCATACACAACAGGAGATTTAGGAACAGCGACATCTACCATAAGCTATGGATATACAGATTCTAACTGGAAAGATAAGCTTACAAACTTTAATGGAAAGGACATAACCTATGATGCCATAGGAAATCCATTAACATATGACGGCTACACTCTTACTTGGGAACAAGGAAGGCAACTATCAGGTATAAGCGGAAATGGTAAAGATATAAGCTTTAAATACAATGTTGACGGCATAAGAACTGAAAAAACAGTAAATGGAGTAACAACAAAGTATCATCTTGTTGGAGATAAGGTAACCTTTGAGGATAATGGTACTGATAAGATTTACTATACCTATGATAATGAAGATAACCTTGTTTCAATGAATCTCAATGGTGTAGAATACTACTATATAAGGAATGCACAAAATGATATTATAGGCTTATTTGATAAAACAGGAACTCAGGTTGTTAGCTATACTTATGATTCTTGGGGCAAGATTATATCCATTGATGGAAGTTTAAAGGATAGTGTAGGAGTTAAGAATCCGTATAGATATCGTGCTTACCGTTATGATAACGAGACAGGTTTATATTATTTACAAAGTCGTTACTATAACCCTGAATGGGGTAGGTTTATTAATGCTGATGGCATTATTGGCCAAACAGGTGAGTTACTTGAGCATAATTTATTTATGTATTGTAAAAATAATTGTGTTAATGGAAAAGATCCGTCAGGGTTTAGGATGGTATTTGCAGATGATGAAACACAAAGACAATATGATCAATGGATAAGAGTGCAGAAACCAGTTGTAGAAAGCAAGTCTACTAATTCTAGTATTATTGAAAAAGTTTCTTCTGTAGTAACATCTGATGCAGGAGGTGTGGTAGGTAGTGTTGTCGATGCAGGTATAGGATATGGTATAGATAAATTAGTGTCTAAAGTAACAAAACCAATCGATTATCTCTTTTCTACTCCAAGGATTTCAATAGCAAGTTCAGGTGTATGTGCAGTGGGGATCG
Source organism: Clostridium sp. JNZ J1-5 (assembly GCF_053901425.1). NCBI lineage: Bacteria > Bacillati > Bacillota > Clostridia > Eubacteriales > Clostridiaceae > Clostridium > Clostridium sp. JNZ J1-5. The sequence continues at coordinate 2,454,156 of NZ_CM132773.1, forward strand.
TTGGTGCAATTTCACTTGGATTTAATATTAGAGAAGATGTTTTAAATTCCAATGGATGGGATACGGTAGCTAGAATAGGTGTAGATGTACTTGGAACTGCTGCATCAATCGGTGTTGGTTTGGCATTAGGGTCATTTTTAGCACCTACTTTGGCAGGTGTTGCAGTAGGTACCGTGGCAGCTGTTGGAATTGGCTATGGTATAGGTAAGTCTACTGGATGGGTAAAAAATAAATGGTTTTAATTAATGAGATTATATTCAGCTTCTAAGTAATAAATAAATCCATTGTAAGTTATATTTCCAATGCTATCTATATGATTGCGTACATGTTGTATAAAAAATGACAGATATCTTAATATGAGAAAAAGGGAGTATATATATGAAAAATAGAAAAGCACTGCACACGATGTTATATATTTTAGGATGTACTTTTGGGTATCTGTGTTTAAACAATTTTCAGATTAAATTTAAAATCCTATTTTTTGTTTTTATGTTTGTAGCACCAATAGTTTATATAGTAGAAGCAAAAAAAAATAACTATAATAAGGTTTCACTAATAATAAGCATATTAGTCTTAATTCTATCTATAACTCTGCTTATGAATGAACTTGTTACAGGTGAATATCATCAATTGTTATATTTGCAAGGTTATTTTGTTGCTTTAATTACTGTTATAATTACTGCTATACTGATTATTAGTTCAATTTATTACATTAAAGTATCTAGTAGAAGGAAGGGTATTTTAATGATAGTAATTTTATCAATTATGGCCTTGTGTATAGTATTAATAATTATAAGCGTAATACTAAAAAATATAGTATAATTCTTTGGTGATAAAAAGAGCAAGTGGAGTCCTTTAACTCATCCGCTAATGTATTAGGTTCCACTCGAAAAGTGTAAAAATATGAGAACATGTCCATAAGTAAAATGTAAAGTTCATAGCAATATGTATATCATATGTTGCTATGAACTTTCTTTTTACAGATTATACAAATATTCCAAAGAAGATTATACATTACTATCCGTAGGAGTTAGATTTAAAATATTTTATACTTAAGAAAAACAAAGGCTTTTAAAAGAAGTATTCAAACTTGCAAACACTACTACTACAAAAGTAAGTGAAATAGACGATAATGGAAAAATAAGCAGAGAACCAAAATCTATGATTTTGTGTGAATCGCTTAGTTCTATAGCTTGGTTATAGAACCTCCTTAAAATTTAGGTATGCTAATGGTAATATTAAAACAATCACCGAAGGTGGTAAGGTGATAACTTATTACTATGATGAATTAAATCAACTTACAAGAGAAGATAATGAAATATTAAATAAAACTATAACTTATTCCTATGATGCTGGAGGAAATATTCTAAGCAAAGCAGAATATTCATACACAACAGGAGATTTAGGAACAGCGACATCCACCATAAGCTACGGATATGAAGACTCTAACTGGAAAGATAAGCTTACAAGTTTTAACGGAAAGGAAATAACCTATGATGCCATAGGAAATCCTCTAACCTATGATGGCTACACCTTTACCTGGGAACAAGGAAGACAATTATTGGGTATAAATGGAAATGGTAAAGATATAAGCTTTAAGTACAATGTTGATGGCATAAGAACTGAAAAGACAGTAAATGGAGTAACAACAAAGTATCACCTTGCAGGGGATAGAGTAACTTTTGAGGATAATGGTACTGATAAAATATATTATACTTATGACAGTGCTGGACAACTTATTTCTATGAATTTAACTAGTAGTTCAACTCCTAGTATAAATGGAGAATACTACTATATAAGAAATGCTCAAGGTGATATAATTGGTTTGTATGACAAGAATGGTACGCAGGTTGTAAGCTATACTTATGATTCTTGGGGTAAGCTTATATCTATTGATGGAAGTTTAAAGGATAGTGTAGGAGTTAAGAATCCGTATAGGTATCGTGGTTATCGTTATGACAACGAAATAGGTTTATATTATTTACAAAGTCGTTACTACTCGCCAGAATGGGGCAGATTTATAAATGCAGATGCATTTGCTGGGCAATGTGGTGAATTATTATCACACAATATGTTCATATATTCAATAAATAATCCAGTAAATATGAGTGACCCGAGTGGATTTAGACCTTTATTTACTGCCAATGAAGAAACGGATGAGATGAGAGAGGCATCATTTGCTGCAATGAGAAGTGCCGCAAAACAGTCTGGAGGGACGATTAAAACCAATAATGTTGTTCAAGCAAAGTTAGGCAATAAAGGAGCACCTAATTCAAAAGATAAATTGTATAATAAAGATGGGAGTGTAAAGCAAGAAAGGGTCTATGGTCCAAATGGAAAACCATTGCTAGATACGGATTGGAATCATGGTGGAGTTGGTCATGTATTCCCTCATACACATGAATGGAAAGACGGTGAAAGACAGGATGGAGTGCCTTTTCATGGGGCACCTCCACCACAAAGGTCAGTGTCAAATACTCAAATTAGCAGATGGGCAACAGCAGGAATTACATTATATTGGGTTGTATCGGAAGGATCACGTATAGTGTTTCCACCAAGAAATCTTGTACCAATTCCATAATATAAATAAGAGGCAAGTTATGACATATAAATACCAATATATATGTCATAACTTCTCATTAGTAATATAATTTAATAATTGATTAAGTTATTTTAAGTGTAATTAATTTAATGAAAAGGAGTGAAAAACTTGATTGGACTAGATATTAAAGTAAAAAATGGATATAGTAATTATCTGAATAAAATCTTAGATGGCATTAATTTATTTAATTATGTTTGGGAAATAAATGCCGATGATTTTCTATACTCTGATAATAGTGAGGTAAAAGAAAGTTTTTTCGGGGCAGATACTTTAAGTGCAGAAGGGTTCATTAGATGTATATCAAGAGATAGTTATTACATGATATTTGCTGATATAAAAGCATATCCTCTTGGTAGTGAGCGTGCTGAAATAGAAACATTCAAGGATTTTTTAAGAAGCAGTTGCGTAATGGTCATATTATGTACAGATTCATCATTTATAGAATTTTACTGCAAAGATAGGATAACTTTGGATAAGGTATATAATAACTGTATAAACAGTGATTTTGAAAAGGTAGAATACAAGTCTGCTGATGATGTATCAGAGAGAAGTTTGATTGCTTGGTAGGATGTCAAATACAATGGGATGTTTTTATGCAAATATCGATAGCAGATAAATATGTTGTTAGAAGATTAGTATATTTGGTAGGCAAAATTCACAGTATGGTTGGAGTTCGGCAGAGGTTAGTAGTTTAGGGGCGATAGGAATCAGAAATAAACACAATTTAGACTTAAAAATAAGCGAATGATTAGTAAGACTCGAATAACATTCGCTTGAGAGAAAATTTAATATAATAAAAGTTTTGTACTAAAGCCAATGGGGAAACCTGTTGGCTTAATTTATTAGCAAGCGGAATCCTTTCAGTCTTCCGCTAAGGTACCAGGTTCCACTCGAAAAATGTATAAATATGAGAACATGTCATAAATAGATTATAAGGTTCATAGTAATATGTACATCACATGTTGCTATGAACTTTTTTTATATATTAATGTAAATATTCCTAAAAAGGTGATGGGCATCACTAACCGTAGGAGTTAGGTTTAAAGTATTTTATACTTAAGTAAGATTATTTAAGAAAAGGCAAAGGCATTTAAAATAAGTATTTAAACTTTAAAAATCTTTATAGGGTAATAGTAGCCGGAGGCGGCAGTACATTCTTAATAATCTATAAACTAAAATTACTACTGTAAAAGTAAGTAAAATAGATAATAGTGGAAAGGGTATGTTTCACACCTATGATGCCATAGGAAATCCTCTAACCTATGATGGCTACACCTTTACCTGGGAACAAGGAAGACAATTATTGGGTATAAATGGAAATGGTAAAGATATAAGCTTTAAGTACAATGTTGATGGCATAAGAACTGAAAAGACAGTAAATGGAGTAACAACAAAGTATCACCTTGCAGGGGATAGAGTAACTTTTGAGGATAATGGTACTGATAAGATTTACTACACATATGATGATGACAGTAATCTTGTAAGTATGAATCTAAATGGAACTGAATACTACTATGTAAGAAACGCTCAAGGTGATATTATTGGACTTTTTGACAAAACTGGAGCTCAGGTTGTAAGCTATACTTATGATTCTTGGGGTAAGTTAGTATCTATAGATGGTACTATGAAAGATAGTGTTGGAGTTAAGAACCCGTATAGATATAGAGGATATAGGTATGATACAGAGACTGGGCTGTACTATCTACAAAGTAGGTATTATAACCCAGAGTGGGGTAGGTTTATAAATGCTGATGGTATTATTGGCCAAACAGGTGAGTTACTTGGGCATAATTTATTTATGTATTGTAAAAATAATTGTGTTAATGGAAAAGACCCGTCAGGATTTAGGATGGTATTTGCAGGTGATGAAACACAAAGAGCATATGACGATTGGGTATGGGTACAGCATCAAACTCAGGTATAAACTAAGACTACACATTCAAGTATAATACCTAATGGTAACCAAAGTAAAAGTGTAGCGAGAAGTGCTTTAGTTACTGGGGTTGAAGGAGGAGTTAGCTCAATTTTATCTAAGGTTCCTGATGCAGTACCATTTATAGCAAATAGAGCAGGAAGAAGGTCAGGACAGTATCTTACAATACCGATAAAAGGAGCGTCAACTGCAAGAGTAATAGGAAATATTGAGAAAGTTGGAGCGATTGGTATAGCTTTAACAGGGCTATCAGTTTGGGATAATTGGCATAGTGATTATAGCAAGTCGGAAGCTTTCGGAAGAAGTGCTTTAGATGTTGGAGTTTCGGCAGCTGTAATTGGAATTGGTTTATCTACTCCAGTTGGGTGGACAGTTGCAATTGGATTTGGATTAGGTATAGTTTCAGAGGGGGTAAAAAATTATATATGGAAAAAAGATTAATCCAAGATAAAATTACAACATATAAGCAACAATTAAAATAATAGTTAAGGATGTAGGTGAAACAAAAAATTATGAGAAAGAGTAACATTCTAGGAATTATATTAGTATTTGCGTTAATTACCATTATTAGAATTATAGGTATAGAAAACATACCATTTCCAATAATCATACTCATACTAGTAATATGTATGATATCAGCATTAGTAATTGCTTTAAAATATAAAGGAAGTAAAAAAGAACGTATCTATTTACTAGTTATGACTATATTAGCAATACTACTATTTAGTGTGTTTATAATAGCAGTTACTATAGAAAATAATTTTCCACAAGTTTCAAAGCAGTATAAGCCTATATTTATAGTATTAATGGGAATTTTATTTTTAAGTTTATTGGTAGTAATATTTGCTAATGCCATATACAAATATAATAAGAGGGATAAATCATAAAACCAATAATACAGTCTCTTATGTAAAAAATGTAAATGCTAAATTTAGTGAAGTAAGCAATAGAAGAAAGTGGAGTCCTCTAAGTCTTCAGCTAAGGTACCAGGTTCCACCTGGAAAATGTATAAATATGAGAACATGTTCATAAATAGAATGTAAAGTTCATAGCAATATGTACACCATATGTTACTGTGAACTTTCTTTTTATAGATTATACAGATATCCTAAAGAAGGTTATGGGTATTATTATCCGTAGGAGTTATATTTAAAATCTTTTATACTTAAGAAAAACAAAGGCTTTTAAAAGAAGTATATAAACTTGCAAACACTACTACTACTACTACTACTACTACAAAAGTAAGTGAAATAGACAATAATGGAAAAATAAGCAGAGAACCAAAATCTATGATTTTGTGTGAATCGCTTAGTTCTATAGCTTGGTTATAGAACCTCCTTAAAATTTAGGTATGCTAATGGTAATATTAAAACAATCACCGAAGGTGGTAAGGTGATAACTTATTATTATGATGAACTAAATCAGCTTACAAGAGAAGATAATCAGGTATCAAATAAAACTATAACTTATTCCTATGATGCTGGAGGAAATATTCTAAGCAAAGCAGAATATTCATACACAACAGGAGATTTAGGAACAGCGACATCCACCATAAGCTATGGATATACAGATTCTAATTGGAAGGATAAGCTAACAAACTTCAATGGAAAGGAAATAACCTATGATGCCATAGGAAATCCTCTAACCTATGATGGCTACACCTTTACCTGGGAACAAGGAAGACAATTATTGGGTATAAATGGAAATAGTAAAGATATAAGCTTTAAGTATAATGTTGATGGTATAAGAACTGAAAAGACAGTAAATGGAGTAACAACAAAGTATCATCTTGTAGGGGATAGAGTAACATTTGAGGAGAATGGTACTGATAAAATATATTATACTTATGACAGTGCTGGACAACTTATTTCTATGAATTTAACTAGTAGTTCAACTCCTAGTATAAATGGAGAATACTACTATATAAGAAATGCTCAAGGTGATATAATTGGACTGTATGACAAGAATGGTACACAGGTAGTAAGTTATACTTATGATTCTTGGGGTAAGCTTATATCTATTGATGGAAGTTTAAAGGATAGTGTAGGAGTTAAGAATCCGTATAGATATAGAGGGTATAGGTATGATACAGAGACTGGGCTGTACTATCTACAAAGCAGGTACTATTCGCTAGAATGGGGCAGATTTATTAATGCTGATGGAATAGTAGGACAAACAGGAGAATTGCTTGCACACAATATGTTTGCGTATTGTGGTAGCAATCCTATAAATAGAGAGGATGCAAATGGATATGCTTGGGAATTTATAGAGGAATTTGTAGCACAAGTTTCAAATGCGATTAATGCTATTAAGCCTGCTTATACATTTTCGGGTGGTGTTGCAGTAGCTGATGGCCCTTTACCTTTTGGTGATGTAATTGGATTAGCAGTTGCTACAGTTACAACTTTAGGAGCAGTAGGATATGGTACTTATAAGACAATTTCGAGCAGTCGTACTAAAGCTGTACCGATAGCACATGGAAACAGTAAAAAAAGTAAAAGACCTCAGCACGGATATGAGATTTATAATAAAAAGACAGGTGATGTAGTGAAGGTTGGAATTAGTGGTGGAAGAATAAGATTAGATAGAAAGTCATATAGAGCAGAGAAACAAGTAAGAGCATTTAATAGGCGAGAGTGTGGAGATATATATGATTCAAGGATAATGGCGCATTTCGCTGATAGACAAAGTGCACTTGAGTGGGAAGTGCTTAATTCGCAGTTTAGATATGCTCAGGGGCATTCTATGAAGTATCATCTAAGACCAGGGTTTGATAATTGGTGGGACACAAAATAAGAATAAAAGGAGGAAACAAATGTATCTTAGAGAAATACAGTTAGATTTACCATATAGAGAGAATCCAAGGATTTTAAATGAAATAATGATTCGGCATAATTGTACTTATGAGGAAGCTATAGGAATTGATTATGACAATAACTGGATGACTCCCATTAGGAAAAGGTTTGAATTAGAAACTAGATGTATTGCTACTATGTTTATTAGGTTGCTTGGAAAATATAAAACTAAGAATTGTTCTAAAGTAGTTATTGATTGTGTTGAGAAAAAACCCGAAATAGTTTATCCCTGCTATAGAGGCAGTTGTGTGGGAATAGGATTAGTTAGATATGAATTAGACTATATAAATTTTTTTAATAAGAGTAGCTATGAGAAAAAGCAAACTATATTACAAATAATTAAAGAAAGTCTTTATACAATTGCAAAAGAAGAAGCTTGGGATTTGACACCTTTAGAGGATGTTGTAAATAAAGTAAAGGAATTAGATTATAATAATTTTTGGGTGTTTGGTAAAAAGGTTAAGAGTCCAAATAAATTGTATAATGCAGAATTGTATATTGAACATAAAATAGAGTCAATAGATTTTTTTGCTGTAATTCGTAATAAACAAGATGAAGTAGTTGAAAAGAAACTAATAATAACAGAAAAACCAAGTGAATGGATGTATAGTCAGTATTTAGGTAAGTTAGCTTGGATTTCAGATACAGAAATACATCTAAATGATAAGACGGGTTTTACACTATTTAGTATATCTTTATAATTGTTATTCTTAATACTTTAAAATGCAACATTAGCAAACCAAATTCTTTCAGTCTTTCGCTATGGTGCGCAGTCAAGAAAGCGGAGTCCTTTGAGTCCTCCGCTAAGGTACCAGGTTCCACTCGAAAAGTGTATAAATATGAGAACATGTCATAAATAGATTATAAGGTTCATAGTAATATGTACATCACATGTTGCTATGAACTTTTTACATATTAATCTAGATATTCCTAAAAAGGTGATGGGCATCACTAACCGTAGGAGTTAGGTTTAAAGTATTTTATACTTAAGTAAGATTATTTAAGAAAAGGCAAAGGCATTTAAAATAAGTATGTAAACTTTAAAGAATTTTATAGCATAGCAGTAGCCGGAGGCGGTAGTACAATCTATAAACTAAAATTACTACCACAAAAGCAAGTAAAGTAGGTAATAAAGAAAGAGAATGTATCACACCTATGATGTCATAGGAAATCCATTAACCTATGATGGCTACACCTTCACTTGGCAACAAGGAAGACAATTAGCAGGTATAAGCGGAAATGGTAAAGATATAAGCTTTAAGTATAATGTTGATGGCATAAGAACTGAAAAGACAGTAAATGGAGTAACGACAAAGTATCATCTCGTAGGGGATAGAGTAACCTTTGAAGAGAATGGTACTGATAAGATTTACTATACCTATGATGATGACAGTAATCTTGTAAGTATGAATTTAAATGGAACTGAATACTACTACATTAGAAATGCTCAAGGTGATATAATTGGACTATATGACAAAACTGGAGTTCAGGTAGTAAGCTATACTTATGATTCTTGGGGTAAATTAGTATCTATAGATGGTACTATGAAAGATAGTGTTGGGGTTAAGAATCCGTATAGATATAGAGGGTATAGGTATGATACAGAGACTGGGCTGTACTATCTACAAAGCAGGTACTATAACCCTGAGTGGGGGAGATTTATTAATGCAGATGCAATAGCAGGGAAAATAGGTGAGTTGCGTGGACATAACTTATTTATATACTGCAAAAATAATTCGATTAATGGTAAAGACCCTTCAGGATTTAGAATGGTATTTGCAGATGATGAAACCCAAAGACAATATGAGCAATGGGTGAGAAATCAGAGTCAAATTACAACTAGTGTAAGAGAGCAAGTAAGTAGTAATGTTATCAATGTAGGTAAATCAGCAGGTAGCAATATTGTGAATACTGGAATGGATACAGTGGCTACAGTTATAACGGCAAAATATATTAAAACGGGTTCTAAGTATGTTGAGTTTGGGTCGCTTATTTTGGGAAAATTTGTTGAAAAAAATCCACTAGGAGCATTTTTAAAAACAACTACATGTAAGGTTGGTGTTACTAGTATTATTGGAATATTTATATCTGCATCAGCTAATTTTAAACAGTATGATTTTAAAGGAGCAATTGGAAGAACAGCTATAGATGTTTTATTTGTAGGAGGAGCTGTAGGTGCGACTGTCTTAATTCCAGGAGTTGGCTTTGCTGCAGCTATTGGCATTGGTGTAATAGCTGAAGCGGCTAGTAGAGGATCGAAAAAAATTATTTATGGTGATTCATTTTGGAATTAGAACCAGGAGGAATATAAATGAATAAAAATAAGAAAACTAATAGTAATATGTTTTATTTGGCAACATTATTAGTGTTTATAGGTTATAAATATATACCTGCAAAAATTCAAATAATGTTACCATTGTTCTTAGGAATTTACAATATAGGGTATATAGTCTATTTAATACGTATAAAGAGTTTTTGGGAAAATATAGTAAGAACGTTAGTACTATCTATTGGTATGATTATAATATTTGTAGCATATTATAAATCAGCATTTAAATTAGATAATTCATTTATAAAAGAAGTATTATTAGTTGCAGGGTGGTCTTTTCCAGTACTTGCTTTTACTGGAATGGTTTCTTCGAAACGAAATGAAAATATTAATATGTATAAAAAGAATTTTATATTATTTATTTATTGCTTAGTTTTAGCTATATTTTGCACAGTAATCGTAATTATCTAAAAGTAAGGGGAGTACTTTCAGTTTTTTACTATTAGAAAATTACCAACTAAAAGCATAGTTAGAGTGATTAAGTACTTATAATAGAGTATTGGTCCATCAAGAGTACAGAAGTTAAGATATTTATTAAAATACTATAAGCTTGTATGTGAAGCCAAGCTTATAGTATTTACGATAAGGTACAAGGTTCCACTTGAAAAGTATAAAAACATGAGAGCATGTCCATAAATAGAGTGTAAAGTTCATAGCAATATGTACATTATGTACTGCTATGAACTTTCTTTTTTATAAAATTTATTGATATCCCTAAAAGGTGATGGATATCACCACCCGTAGGGGTTAGGTTTAAAGTACTTTTTACTTAAGTAAGATTATTTAAGAAAAGGCAAAGATATTTAAAATAAGTATGTAAACTTTAAAGAATTTTATAGAATAACAGTAGCCGGAGGCGGCAGTACATTTTTAACAATCTATAAACTAAATATACATCTAGAGGTATTTAACTACTATAATATAGCATTAATTAATTTGGAAATTAATACAATAATAAGTTAGGCAGAGAAAACTGGATAAGCTTTAAATATGACAATTTAGGAAGATTAACTGATAGATCACTAAATACAGGGCTAAGTGACTTTGTAACAAAATATACTTTTGAAACTGGCGAACTTGCAAACACTATTACCACAAAAGTAAGTGAAATAGACAATAATGGAAAGATAAGCAGAGAACCAAAATCTATGATTTTGTGTGAATCGCTTAGTTCTATAGCTTGGCTATAGAACCTCCTTAAAATTTAAGTATGCTAATGGTAATATTAAAACAATCACCGAAGGTGGAAAGGTAATAACTTATTACTATGATGAACTAAATCAGCTTACAAGAGAAGACAATCAGGCATTAAATAAAACCATAACTTATTCCTATGATGCCGGAGGAAATATTCTAAATAAAACTGAATATCCATATACCACAGGAACATTAGGGACAGCAACCTCAACAATAAGTTATGGATATACAGATTCCAACTGGAAGGATAAGCTTACAAGCTTTAATGGAAAGGATATAACCTATGATACAATAGTCAATCCTTTAACCTATGACGGCTACACCTTTACCTGGGAACAAGGAAGACAACTAGCAGGTATAAAGGGAAATGGTAAAGATGTAAGCTTTAAATACAATGTTGATGGAATAAGAACTGAAAAAACAGTAAATGGAGTAACAACAAAGTATCATCTTGTAGGGGATAGAGTAACATTTGAGGAGAATGGTACTGATAAGATTTACTATACCTATGATGATGAAGATAACCTTGTTTCAATGAATCTCAATGGTGTAGAATACTACTATATAAGGAATGCACAAAATGATATTATAGGCTTATTTGATAAAACAGGAACTCAGGTTGTTAGCTATGTTTATGACAGCTGGGGTAAGCTGATAGCTATTGATGGAAGTCTGAAGGACACTGTAGGGCATAAGAATCCATACAGGTACAGAGGATATAGGTATGACGACGAGACCGAGATTTACTATCTGCAAAGCAGGTACTATAATCCTGAGTGGGGTAGATTTATTAATGCGGACAGCATAATTGGAGAAACTGGAGAACTGCTATCACACAATATGTTTACATATTGTAACAATGATCAAATAAATATGGAAGATCCAGACGGAGATATAGCATGGTGGGTAGGAGCAGCTATAGGGGGAGCACTATTTGATTCTGCTGTATACCTATTCCAGCATAGAAACGGAGGGTCTAGTTGGAATGGATTAGGCAAAGCAGCCGCAACAGGTGCACTTACAGGAGTAGCTTTTGCTGGAGCAGGAAAGTTTGTTGCAAAGGGTGCAAGAGCAGTAGTTTCTTCTAGAAAAGCTAAGGCAATTGCCAAAGCCGCGTGTTTTACAGAAGATACTCCTATTCTAACAAAGGATGGGTATAAGCCAATCAAAGAAATAGAGATAGGAGATGAAGTATATTCTGAAAATCCTGAAACTGGTGAAAAGGGATTAAAGAAGGTTAATAAGGTATTTGTAAATGAAACAGATAAGTTAATACATCTGTATGTAGATGGTGAAGAAATAAAAACAACATCAGATCACCCCTTCTGGGTAGTTGGTGAAGGATGGGTAGGAGCAGAAGATTTAAGAGTAGGAGATAAAGTATTATTATACTCAGGTAATATAGCTGAGATAAGTAAGATAAGTATTGAGCAATTAGATCATATTATAAAAGTGTATAACTTTGAGGTTGAGGATTGGCATACTTACTTTGTTTCAAATAATAATATTCTTGTTCATAATGCTTGTTCATTCAACATTGGTTCATGGGCTAAAGGAAGTTTTGAAACAGCAAAAAAATCGGCATTGAAGCATTTTGAAAAACATGGTGCCGAAGTTGGGGCAAAAAATGTTGAACAGTATATAAGAAAAGCCGAGGCATTTAAACTAAATTTGAGAGGTGCTACAAAAAGCCGAGTGAATGGAGCAACTCAAGGAGTAATTAGATATAAAAAAGCAGGAAAATATATTGATTTAGCACCAGATGGAAGTATAATATCATTTGGTAAACAATAAAAAAGGAAGGAGGAGTATTTTTGAATAACTGGAAAGAAATTAAGATTGAGGGCGTTACAGAAATAAATAAACTTGTAGATGAATTTGAAATATGGGCATTAAATAAAGTACCATATGAAAAAGTCAAAGTAAAAATTTGGGAAAATTCAAAGCGTGGGTATATTGGGGTACCTAATATGCAAATTAAAAACCATGAAGATGGTTCAATAGATGGAATTACTGGTTTAGGAAATTCACCAGAGGAAGCATTAGAAGATACATTAAAATGTTTCATGGAATTAATAGATGACTATGAAAAATTATATCAAAGAGGATTAAAAGAAGATGATGTTGAATGGTCTTCTTTTGAGGATTTCTAAAGTTGGAGCAAACGGAGTCCTTTTAATTCTCCGCAGAGGTACTAGATTCTACTTGAAAAGTGTATAAATATGGGAACGTGTCTATAAGTAAAATATAAAGTTCAAAGTAATATATACCATATGTTGCTTTGAACTTTCTTTTTATAGATTAATACGAATATCCCCAAGAAGGTGATGAATATCACCATCCATAGGAGCTAAGTTTAAATTATTTTATACTTAAGTAAAATTACTTAAAGAAATACGAAATAATCCGAAAAATATTAGAAAAGGCATTAAATGCATTAAAGAGAGGATGGTAAGGGAATATGAAGGAAAAGAAAAAGAGCAAAATAATAATCAAAAAATTGAATCAAGACGATATTTTAGAAATTATTTTTGAACATTTTCAAGAGATCGAGTTGAAAGAAGCAGTAATAACTAAAGGAATTATACTAGGTACACCAGGTAAGGATTTAAGATTTGTTGGTGTATTTGGTGATGAGACTTGCGAAGAAATATATGAGTATGATTTAGAAGAAATTGATGAAAATCAGGAATTTAACGGGTCACATGCTTTTTTAGAAAATAACCCTAATTTTTGTTTGTAGCAAGAGTAGTCCTTTCAGTCTTCCGATAGGATACGAGGTATCTCCTGAAGAATGTAAAAAATATGGAAGTATGCCTATAAGTAAAATATAAAGGTTCTATATCAAAACAAAATTTTGATTTTGATATAGAACCTTGTTTTATCAGCATCAGAAGGAAATGGAAGCTTACTAAGTCTTTACTTAGACAGTAACAACAAGCTTAACCTAGTTGTAAGAGATAACGCTGGGGGCTAGCTAACCTTAATAACATCTACAGAAGCTGTAACAGCAAATACATGGAACTACGGAGTGTATCAGGAACTACCTTAAATGCAAAACTATATCTAAATGATAAAGAGGATTCTTGGCTTCAGGTTGGCTTTTAAACTGAAGCTTAGAAGCCCTTATCTAGGGACGTAGCAGCCGTTAACTTCCACTTTAGAAGTGGAAGTATTACGGATGGTAGTCATCAGGTAAGGTTTATTCAGGAAACACTACAAGCTTCAAAGACTTTACAGGAGCAAAAACAGCAGTTGGAGGAACTGTATCAGGCAGTAATCAACTAAATGGACAGCTAGAGGGACTAAGCAGATATAATACAGTATTGTCTTCTGAAGAAATAAATAGTCTATACACAAATGGAAGAGGAAACTGGGTAAACTATAAATATGATAACTTAGGAAGACTAACTGATAGATCACTAAATACATGATTAAATGACTTTATAACAAAAGATACTTTTGAAGCTGGCAAACTTGCAAACACCACTACCACAAAAGTAAGTGAAATAGACAATAACGGGAAAAAGATAACCTATACTTATGATTCTAATGGAAATATAGCAACTATAACTGAAAATGGAAAGACAATAAAGTACACCTACGATGAATTAAATCAACTTACAAGAGAAGATAATCAGGTATTAAATAAAACTATAACTTATTCCTATGATTCTGGAGGAAATATTCTAAATAAAGCAGAATATCCATACACCACAGGAACTTTGGGAACACCAAATTCAACAATATCCTACGGATATGGGGACTCTAACTGGAAAGATAAGCTTACAAACTTTAATGGAAAGGATATAACCTATGACGCCATAGGCAATCCTCTAACTTATGATGGCTACACCTTTACCTGGGAACAAGGAAGACAACTAGCAGGTATAAATGGAAATGGTAAAGATATAAGCTTTAAATACAATGTTGATGGCGTAAGAACTGAAAAGACAGTAAATGGAGTAACGACAAAGTATCATCTCGTAGGGGATAGAGTAACCTTTGAAGAGAATGGTACTGATAAGATTTACTATACCTATGATGATGACAATAATCTCATAAGTATGAATCTAAATGGAACTGAATACTACTACATTAGAAATGCTCAAGGTGATATAATTGGACTATATGACAAGAATGGTACACAGGTTGTAAGTTATACCTATGATTCTTGCTTGGGGCAAGATTATATCCATTGATGGAAGTCTTAAAGATATTGTAGGAGTTAAGAATTCGTATAGATATAGAGAGTATAGGTATGACACCGAGACTAGATTGTACTATCTGCAAAGTAGATATTATAACCCTGAGTGGGGTAGGTTTATTAATGCTGATGGAATATTGGGAGAACAGGGAAGATTGATATCATATAACATGTTCACTTATTGTTTGAATAATCCAATAAGTATGGTTGACAAAGATGGTAAATTTGCTATATTTGCAGCGTTAATAGCTGGACCACTTATAGTAAAAGTAGTGCTTTTTGTTGCAGCAGTATTGACAACTGTGTATGCTTATTACAAAGTAGTTAAACCATTAGTTTCAAGTATTAGTAGTAATATAAGTAATCCAATTAGTTCAATGAAGGTACAATCTAAATCAAAGACAAAGAGCAAGAAAAAGAAAGAAAAAAGAGCAAAGCGGAGTAATCCAGGGAGAGAGCCAAATGGGACAGAAGAAATTGAAGAAACTAATAATCATAAATCAACTAATGATCATAAGTTACCAACTTAAGGGCAACCACCATTGTCATCGCTAGATCAAGTTAATGAAAGTGGCGAAACAATAATGAGAAGGTTCTTTGATGATTTAGGACGAGCTTTAAGAAATGTTGATTTTACTAATCATGGTAATCCTAAAGAGCACCCAATTGTACCACATGTCCATACATGGGATTGGGTTAAATAGTTGACTTGTAAAGATAAGGAGTGTTTTTATGAGATATACTTATGAAGAATTAATAGAGGATTTGGAAATGGGAATGGAAGTAGAATTTTTTTATAATCAAAGAAGGTATTCTATAAGTCACAATGCTAAAGGATGGTATTTATCACAATATGATGAAGAAAAGTATCAAACATTTCATGATTATGAAGAATTATTAGAAAATGCAATAATTGAGTCAAAAAGATTGAGTGAAATATGGAAAGAAGTTAGGTTATAAGTTGTAGTTTTTAAACTTATAATTAAGTAAAATGTAAGGTTCATAGTAATATAGTTCTTTATCTATTACTATGAACCTTATTTTTAAAACTACATAGGTATTATAAATAAGTTGTTAAAAATCACTAACTATAAAATACCATCTTTCATTAGAATGTAATGAGTTCATAGCACTATAATTTGGTTGTTGATAGTTTATTATTTAGATTATTAAGTTATGAAAGTTAAATTATTTAAATATTAGGAGATGATATAATGCAAAATAATGATTTTGTTGCATGTATTGGAAGTTACAAAGTGCATGATAGTAAAGTAGAAAAGATAATTAATAGTGGTAATGAGGTTACAGTATTGCTTAAAAGCCAAGAAGGAGAAATTATTAGTGTAAGGCTTTCAAACGTGCAAGAAGTTATTGAAAAAAGATCTGTAGGTATGATCCTATATGCAATATGTGAAATAAAAGATATTGCACCATATCGAAAGTTTGTATTTGTAAATACAGATGAGGAAGATGGAGCTTCGCTTATAGTTGTTGCACGTGAATATCATATAGAATAATAAAAAATAATGCAAAACAACTAACTACAAAGTAGCTTAATCAAGATATATAAATTGAAATAATAAATTCAGCCTAAGCTATCCTAGAAGAGTAAGTGGAGTCATTTTACCTATCCGCTAAGGTACTAGGTTCAAAACTACCACAAAAGTAAGTGAAATAGACAATAATGGAAAGATAAGCAGAAAACCAAAATCTATGATTTTTGTGAATCGTTTAGTTCTATAGCATGGGGACTGGTAACTGGGGATTGATTTTGCTTTGCAAAATGCTCATAATATTCATTGACAAAAATATAGTTAGTGCTATAATTAAGCTATAAATTAATATACAAGGCGGAGTATAGAGAGCCATGATTTTGAAGGGATGCACCCTTTAAGATTATGGCTTTTTTTGTTTGAGAAGGGGAGGTATAAAATGTTTGATGTAGTAATTATTGGCGCAGGAGTTATAGGGTGTAGTATAGCTAGGGAATTATCAAAATATGAATTAAAAACTTGTGTACTAGAAAAAGGGCCAGATGTTGCTATTGGAACTTCAAAGGCTAATAGTGGAATAGTTCATGCAGGCCATGATGCAAAGCCAAATACATTAAAGGGTAAATTAAATGCTAAGGGAAATGCTATGTTTGACAGATTGTCAAAAGAGCTAGATTTTCCATTCAAAAGAAATGGTTCTTTAGTATTATGTTTTAGTGAAAGTGATATAGAAAAACTAGAAGAATTAAAAGAAAAAGGACAAAAAAATGGAGTTCCTGGACTTGAAATATTAAACAGAGAAAAGTTAATAGAATTAGAACCTAATATAAGTGATGAAGCAGTGGCAGCACTGTATGCACCAACTGGTGGAATTGTATGCCCTTACGAAATGACTATAGCATATGCTGAAAATGCAAATGCAAATGGAGTAGAATTTGTTTTTAACAGTGAAGTTAAAAGCGTAGTAAAAGATGAAAATGGATTTATAATCGAAACAAGCACTAGAAATTATGAAAGTCAATTAGTAATCAATGCTGCAGGACTATTTGCAGATGATTTAAATAATATGATTAGCAAAAACAAGATTAATATAATAGCAAGAAAAGGAGAGTATTGCCTATTTGATAAGGTGGCAGGGGGAATGGCTACAAGAACTCTATTCCAGCTTCCAACTAACCTTGGAAAAGGAGTTTTAGTTACACCTACTGTAGATGGAAACCTTCTTATAGGGCCAAATGCTTTAGATATAGAAGATAAAACGGATTTAAGCACTACCCAAGAGGGAATAGATGAGATATTAAGTAAGTCAAAGAAGACATTAAAAGAAGTTCCAATGAGACAAATCATAACTTCATTCTCAGGATTGAGATCCCATAGCACTGGAGATGACTTTATAATAGGAGAAGCTGAGGATGTAAAAGGATTTATAAATGTAGCTGGAATCGAATCACCGGGATTATCAAGTGCTCCAGCTATTGCAGAAATGGTTGAAGGTATAGTAGTAGAGAAACTTTCTCCAGCTAAAAATATGGAGTTTAACCCAATAAGACATGGGATTCCTAAATTCAGAGAAATGGATAATGAAGAGAGAAAACAGCTTATAGCTAAAGATGCATCTTATGGAAAAATAATATGCAGATGTGAAACTGTTACAGAAGGTGAAATAATAAATTCTATAAGAAGACCTCTTGGAGCTAGAGACTTAGATGGAGTGAAGAGAAGAACAAGAGCTGGTATGGGAAGATGCCAAGCTGGATTTTGTTCTACAAAGATAGTTGCTATTTTATCAAGGGAGTTAAACGTTCCTGAGACAGAAATAACTAAGTTCGGCGGAAAGTCTAATATATTAATAGGAAAAAATAAGGAAATTTAGTGAATAGCATTATCTATTAAGATTTGGAGGATTGGGAAATGAGAGAATATGATATAGTAATAATCGGTGGCGGCCCAGCTGGACTTGCAGCAGCTATAGGAGCTAGAGAAGAAGGAGTAGAAAATATTCTTATACTAGAAAGAGATAATTGTCTTGGTGGAATACTTAACCAATGTATCCATAATGGATTCGGACTTCATACTTTTAAAGAAGAGCTTACAGGACCAGAATATGCGGAAAGATTTATAAAAAAAGCAGAGGAAATGCAAATACCATTTAAGTTAAACACTATGGTAATAGATATAAATGAAAATAAAGAGATAGTGGCAGTTAATGAAGAGGATGGGATATTAGAAATAAAGGCTAAAGCCATAATTCTTGCTATGGGATGTCGTGAAAGACCAAGAGGAGCTATAAACATTCCAGGAAGCAGATGTGCTGGAATATATTCAGCAGGAGCAGCACAAAAGTTTGTTAATATAGACGGATACATGCCAGGTAAAGAGGTAGTTATACTCGGTTCCGGAGATATAGGTCTTATAATGGCAAGAAGAATGACCCTTGAAGGAGCTAAGGTTAAGGCTGTAGTTGAACTTATGCCTTATTCTGGAGGACTTAAAAGAAATATTGTACAATGTCTAGATGACTTTGGGATACCTCTAAAGCTTTCACACACTATAACTAATATAAATGGGAAGGATAGAGTTGAAGGAGTTACAATAGCTAAAGTTGATGAAAATAGAAAGCCTATAAAGGGAACAGAGGAATATATAACATGTGACACATTGTTACTATCAGTAGGGCTTGTACCAGAAAATGAATTGTCAAATAAAGCTAATGTTAATCTATCACAGATTACTGGAGGACCTGAAGTAAATGAAAGCCTTCAAACAAATGTTAGCGGTATATTTGCCTGTGGAAATGTACTCCATGTACATGACTTAGTAGATTATGTTACAGTTGAAAGTATAAATGCAGGAAAGAATGCTGCAAGATATGTGAAGGGTGAAAGCTTCAATGAAAAAGGAATAGAATTAGCAGGAACAGATGGAGTAAGATATACAGTTCCTAAGTATATAAATCCTAAAAATATTGATAAAGCTGTAGAAGTGAGATTTAGAGTTGGAGATGTATATAAAGATAGCTATATTTCTGTTTATTTTGATGATGTAAGAGAACTTCACACAAAGAAGAGAATACTTACTCCAGGTGAAATGGAAACAGTAAAACTTACAACACAAATGTTTGAAAAGTATCCTGACTGTAAGAAGATTACTGTGAAAGTGGAAGGAGAATAGTAAAATGAGCGAGGTAAGAAATTTAATTTGCATAGGATGTCCAATAGGATGCGAACTAGAAGTAACTATAAAAGAGGGTAAAGTAGAAGACGTTAAGGGAAATACTTGTCTAAGAGGTAAAACCTATGCAGAAAAGGAATGTACAAACCCAACTAGAATAGTTACATCTTCTGTTAAGGTAAATGGAGGGGAGATAGATTCAGTTTCTGTAAAGACGAAAAGTGATATTCCAAAAGATAAAATTATGGAGTGTATAGAGGCACTTAAAGGAATAGTAATAAATGCACCTATAAATACTGGTGATGTAATAGTTGAGGATGTTGCAGGTACAGGGGTAGATATCATTGCTACAAAAACTGTTGCAAAAATAAATTAAAAAGTGTACACTATATTTATATTAGAAGAGTAAATTTCTCATAAATATTAAAATTTAATATTTATGGCGGAGAGTAGAGAGCCATTATTGAGAAGGGAATAGAGTTCCCTTTCTTAATGATGGCTCTTTTTGTCTCTAATTAATTAAGTATGTAGGTTAAAAACGTTTACAACAGTTGTGTAATAAAAATCTTATGTTTTAAAAAGTTTATAACTGTAGTGGAATAAAGGTATAAAAATTATGCTTCTAAAGCATGAATTAATAATAAACAAAGTACAATAACTAAGGAGGAGAAGAGAGTGTCTAACCTAATGGGAGAATTTTTAGGAACGATGATTTTAATTTTACTAGGTGATGGAGTAGTTGCAGGTGTAGCCCTTAAAAAGAGCAAAGGGGAAAATGGTGGATGGATTGTTGTTACTACAGCTTGGGCATTGGCAGTTGTAATTCCGGCATTTATATTTGGAGCAATAAGTGGAGCTCATTTTAATCCAGCAGTTACAATAGCACTTGCAGTACTAGGGAAATTTTCATGGAGCTTAGTGCCACAATACATAGCAGCTCAGATGTTAGGAGCAATTGCAGGAGCTACTCTAGTATGGCTAACTTATTTAGCACACTGGGGAGAAACAGAGGATAAAGCTACAAAACTTGGAGTATTTTGCACAGCACCAGCAATAAGAAACACTATAGCTAATATTACTACGGAAGTTATTGGAACATTCATGTTGGTATTTGGTATTCTAGGATTAGGACAAGTTCAAATGGCACCAGGGTTAAATACAATAGCAGTTGGAGGACTTATTTTTATCATTGGACTTTCATTAGGTGGACCTACAGGATATGCTATTAATCCAGCAAGAGATTTAGGCCCACGTATAGCACATGCTATATTGCCCATAGCAGGAAAAGGGGACTCAGATTGGGAATATTCTTGGATCCCAGTTTTAGCACCTATAATGGGAGGGGTTCTAGGAGCTCTAGTATTTAAATTAGTATTTTAATCCGATGACTACCCGCTCTAATACTCACATCGCACTCTGTGAAAGCGGTTCGCACCAAATCAGAGATTTGGACTCTCTGCTTTTCTTCAAAGTGGGAGTAAAGAGCGGCTACGTCCCTGGATAACGATTTCTGAGCTTCAGAGGTAGTAAAAGCTCCCTCTGAAGCCAAGAATTCTGTTTATATATCCTATATATTACATGTAAACCTTTAAGGATATTAATGTGGAAAGAATGAGGAGGAATAAGCATGGAAAAGCAAAAATATGTAATGTCCTTGGATCAAGGAACAACTAGTTCAAGATGTATAATATTTAACAAAAGTGGGGAAATAGTAAGCGTTTCTCAAAAGGAGTTCAAACAAATATATCCTAAAGCAGGTTGGGTTGAACATGATGCTATGGAAATTTGGGGAACACAAGCAGGAGTTGCAGGTGAAGCTCTAGCAAGAGCTGGACTTAATGCAACAGATATTGCAGCATTAGGTATAACAAACCAAAGAGAGACTACAGTTGTATGGAACAAGAGAACAGGACTTCCTGTTTATAATGCAATAGTTTGGCAATGCAGAAGAACATCTGAATACTGTGATGAACTAAGAGAAAAGGGCTTTGATAAAACAGTAAGAGAAAAAACTGGACTAGTGCTAGACGCTTATTTTTCAGCTACTAAAGTTAAATGGATACTTGATAATGTAGAAGGAGCTAGAGAAAAAGCAGAAAGAGGAGAATTGCTTTTCGGAAATATAGATACATGGTTAATTTGGAATCTAACTAAAGGAAGAGTACATGTTACAGATTATACAAATGCTTCAAGAACAATGTTATATAATATCCATGAATTAAAATGGGATGAAAAATTATTAGAAGAATTCAATATTCCAAAATCAATGCTTCCAGAAGTTAAGCCATCTAGCTGTGTTTATGGAGAAACTGATGAATTAATATTTGGTTCACCAATCCAAATTGCTGGAGATGCTGGAGATCAACAAGCAGCATTATTTGGTCAAGTTTGCTGTGAAGAAGGAATGGCTAAGAATACTTATGGAACAGGATGTTTCCTACTTATGAATACAGGAGACAAAGCAGTAGAATCTAAGAACGGATTACTTACAACTATGGCTGCTTGCTATGGTGGAAGAATAGAGTATGCTCTTGAAGGAAGTGTATTCATAGGCGGAGCTGTTATTCAATGGCTACGTGATGAACTTAGAATGATAAAAAGTGCGGCAGAATCTGAAAGATATGCAACAGCAGTAGAAGATTCAAATGGAGTTTACCTAGTACCTGCTTTTGTTGGACTTGGTGCACCATACTGGGATTCTTATGCAAGAGGAACAATGGTTGGACTTACAAGAGGTGCTAAGAAAGAACACTTTATAAGAGCGGCATTGGAATCAATGGCATATCAAACTCATGATGTATTAAAGGCTATGGAAGAAGATTCAGGAATTAAATTACAAGCATTAAATGTAGATGGCGGAGCTTGTGCTAATAATTTCTTAATGCAGTTCCAAGCAGATATATTAAATACTCCTGTTAGAAGACCAGAAGTTATAGAAACTACTGCATTAGGAGCAGCTTATCTTGCAGGACTTGCAGTAGGATACTGGAAAGATGTAGACGATATTTGTTCAAATTGCAAACTTTCCAATACGTTTACTCCTAATATGGAAGAAGAAAAGAGAGTTAAGTTAGTTGATGGATGGCATAAAGCTATCAAGCGATCACAAGGATGGGAAAAGTAAATATAATATATTAAAACTCAAAAGATAAAAGGGCACTAAATTTTTCAATAAAAATAGAGCTTTTAATTATATCAATATCATATTTATAATTAAAAGCTTTAAGAAATTAGTGCTCTTGACAATTTTACGATAAAGAAATTTAATTATTATAGAGTATAAATCTGCCTACTTATAGGTAGATAAAAGGAGGACATTATATGAAAAGTGAAACTTTTACCTTTAAAGGAATAGGTGACATGGATATTTTCACTTATAAATGGAGTCCAGAAGATGAAAATAAAATTAAAGGTGTAGTTCAAATAGCTCATGGTATGTCAGAATCAGCAGAAAGATATGAAAGTGTTGCCAAAGAATTAACTGAAGCTGGTTATATTGTATATGGAGATGATCACAGAGGTCATGGACAAACTGCTAAAGAAATTGATAGTCTAGGATGTCTCAATGAGGACTGTTTTAATTTAATGGTAGAGGATATATATAAGCTTAGTAAAATTATTAGAGATGAAAATCCTAATTTACCTATATTTTTATTAGGACACAGCATGGGTTCATTCTTAACACAAAGATTTATTTGCTTATATGGTGATAAGCTATCAGGAACTATACTTTCAGGTTCTAATGGAAGTCAAGGAATTATAGCTGATATTGGCAGAATAGTAGCAAGAAGAGAAATAAAAAAGCTTGGTAGAGATAAAAAAAGTACTTTAATGTCTCGACTTAGTTTTGGAGGATTTAACAGAGCGTTTAAGCCTAATAGAACGGAATTTGATTGGTTAAGTAGAGATGAAAAAGAAGTAGACAAGTATATTGAGAATCCTTATTGCGGATATATTTATAATACTGGATTTTATTATGACTTATTAGGTGGACTTAAATTAATAGCTAGAAAAGAAGAAGTGAACAAGATACCAAAAGATTTACCTATATATATTTTTTCTGGAGATAAAGATCCTGTAGGGAACTTCGGAAAGGGAGTATTGAAACTTGTAAATCTCTATAAAAGTGTAGGAATAGAGGATTTAGAATACAAGCTATATAAAGATGGAAGACATGAAATGTTTAATGAGATTAATAAGGAAGAAGTTGTGAAAGATCTAATAGTGTGGTTAGATAAGCATATTAATTAGTTATATATGATAGAAAGAAGAATATAGGGGAGAAATCCCCTTTTTTATTGCCTAAAATCCTGTATAATCGTATAATTATCCAGGGACGGTGATAAACTTGGGAAAGGCAATAGAGAAGCTAAAAGGAGAAATAGTGTTTACTATATCCGTAATATTAGCTATAGTAACATCTTTTATATCTATGCCCAAATTAGAGTATATAGATTTTAAAGTTTTATTAAGTTTATTTAATTTAATGGTAATGGTTAAAGCTTTTGAAGAATTAAAAATAATGGATAAGCTTGCTGTTAAAATATTAAATAGATATGAAAATGCTAGAAAGGTTTCTCTGGTGTTAATAGGAATAACATTTTTTAGTTCTATGCTTATAACTAATGATGTGGCATTAATAACTTTTGTACCACTGGCATTAATTATAGGAAATAGAGCAAAATTCAATGTTATGAATACTGTAATTTTCCAAACGTTAGCTGCTAATATTGGAAGCAGTCTTACACCTATGGGAAATCCTCAGAATTTATTCTTATTTTCCTTCTATAATTTGAAACCTCTAGATTTTTTTAAGGCTACTACCCCTTTTGTAATTATTGGCGGAATATGGTTAATAATTTTAAATCTAAAAGTTAAAAATGGTATTTTAGAATTTGATTTGGAAAATATAGATATACAAGATAAGAAGAAAAGTGCAATTTATGGAGTATTATTTTTATTAATAATACTTTCGGTATTTAGTATTATAGATTATAAGGCTATATTTGTTGTTACCTTAACTATAGTTTTAATTTTAGATAGAAATTTATTAAGAAAGGTAGATTATTTTTTACTAATTACGTTTATATGCTTTTTTATATTCATAGGAAATTTATCTAATATGGATTTAATACGTTCCTATTTAGTAAGTTTTTTAGATAACAAAGCAAAAACCTATGTTGCTGCATTAGGATTAAGTCAAGCTATTAGCAATGTACCCTGCGCAATATTGTTATCAAGCTTTACTGACAATTGGAGAGAATTACTGCTTGGAGTAAATATAGGCGGCATGGGAACTTTAATAGCATCACTAGCAAGTGTTATATCTTATAAGTTATATTGTGATTATTCAACTACAGATGCTACTAAGAAATATTTGATTAGGTTTACAGCTTACAATATTATAAGTTTAATTTTAATAGGAATAGTAAACTATATTGTTTTCGTATAAAGATATTATTTTAATTATCTTTATTTTTGCTTTTCTCTCTAATTTTATCGGTTAAATCATTAAAATTATACTTAGTAATATCTTTTACAACAGCACTAAGAGCATTATCTATACTTTGTATTACTAAATTATTATCTTTTATTTTGTAATGTCCTTGATATAGTCCTGCACATACATATGCATCATCTATAACAGGCCCTTTATATCTATGTAAAAACAGTATCACATGATTGTTTTTACCGATTATAGGGTCTTGTTCAAGTTTTGTCTGTAATAATGTTATTTGTCTATTTGACAAACTCTTATCACCCTTAAGCACTTCTTTTATCAATATTTTTGTTTTTACAAATTTTACTCCTCCATAACTAAGACTATTTTGTTCTGATGTGGCCTTAGCTTCAACTATAAGTTCTGAGAAACTAACTATATCGTCTAAAGTTTCAAAACTATAGGCTAATTTTCCAGAAGGCAAATCTTCTTTGGGTTTGCTGCTAATATTTTTATTATAATAAATTATGCCTGCTAATAAAACAAATATAATTATGATAACTGACATAAGCTTTGGCTTTTTCATAGTGTATTACTCCTTTTAAAACTATTTATAAAATATCATACCTAGATAATAACTTATTTTTGCATTTAATTATTATAATAACTTTTATGCATTATATAAACAGTATCCTAATAATATTTCTATTTTCAGGTAATCTTTTTTATGTAAAGAAATAAGCTTTTACTGCATATTATATTTATAATTAGTAATTTATTTTAGGAGCTTTTAATGACTAAAAGAAAAATAAATATAATTAGAAAGTATG
Source organism: Clostridium sp. JNZ J1-5 (assembly GCF_053901425.1). NCBI lineage: Bacteria > Bacillati > Bacillota > Clostridia > Eubacteriales > Clostridiaceae > Clostridium > Clostridium sp. JNZ J1-5. The sequence continues at coordinate 2,480,213 of NZ_CM132773.1, forward strand.
GTAATAAGGATATTGAAAAATTGATGGAATTTGTAGTGGCAAATATTCTTAATTCACTAGAATTAAAAGATAACTATTCTAATGAAGAAAACTTATGCAAAAGTAAATATAAAAAAGTAGAAGCATCAGTAATGTCAAGAGGTGAGTGCCATGAGACATCTCAAAAGCATGGATAGAAATAAAATAATATCAGTAGCAAGTAAGCCTCCTTATGGGTATAGGCTGAAAGAAGTTTATGAAGGCGATATTAAAAATATAAAATTGATACCTAGAGATGATGAAACTACGGAAGTAGTAAAGGAAATTTTTAATTTCTATCTTAAAGGATGGGGTATGACTAAAATAGCTAATAATCTAAATAATAGAGGGATACCTTCTCCATCGTCAATTAGCAATAAATCAAGCAAAGAACATAAGTTGTGGACTAGTAATACCATAAGATATATGCTTATGAATCCTAAGTATTGTAAAATTATATCCAAAGAGGTTTTTGAAAATGTTCAAGAACTTATTAAAAGGAGAAAGAAGAGTTTTAGACATAAATATGGAAATGAGCATCTTTTTTCCACGGTACTTAAATGTAATGAATGCGGCGGCAATATGTGCTATAGAGAGAGATACAAAGGTTATAAATGTACAAACAGTCAAAAAGGTGGAGGAAGATGTACTGCACATTCTGTTAAGGAAGACTTAATTAAAAATGCTATTTTTGAAGATTTAAAAACCTATATAGAGGATAAAATTGATAAAGACAAGTTTTATAAGATGGCAAATGATAGAGTTAAGTGTAAAGATAATTGTGAAATGCAGCTAACTATAATAGATAAAGAACTTAGAAAATTAGATGAACAATTTGAGAGAGTTTATATGGATAAGCTACATAAGCTAATCAGTGATAGAAATTATGAAAACATATCACGGCGAATTCAGAGTAAACAGGCATTTTTAACTAGTAAAAGAGAAAAGGTTTGCAAAATGAAAAGAAATAGCAAATTTATAGAAAAGTTATATGAGAAGTACAGATATGAAGTAGATAGAATACTAAGTTTTAAAGAATTAGATAGATTTATAGTAGAAACATTAATAGAAAAGATTGTTGTGCATGAAAATGAGTTTACAAAGAATAAGGAGATTCAAATATATTATAAATTTAGCAAAGTATAAGGAGAATGATGCTAATTATTATAGGGGACCTAAGATAAAGAGAGAAGTTGTAAGCTATATTAGGTAATCGAAAGCGGTATCGTTTGACATTATTATGTTAAATGCATATACTATTATTGTAAAAGAAAATAAAGCCTCGGTAGGGGAGGTTACTACAAGGATATGGGTTGCTGCCGTAAAAGAGTGGAAACATTCTGAACTGGTCAGCAGGTTTTGCCGAACAAAGAAGGCTTAACCTAATGCAACTTCACCGCCTTGCAGAGCCAAAACTTGAACGAGTTAGCAAAGGGAATATACCTTCGTCATGTTCAAATTTTGGCGGAGGTTTTTTATTTATCTAAATTCAAAAATATTGAGTTTCATTGGAGGTGAGAAGAATGGAAATTGGCGATAGTAGTATGGACAGTGGGGGGACGAATATACGCTGTAAAATAGAAGAAGGTTTGGAAACTATGCTTTTTCCACTCTTCTTAATTAGGAAATAAAGAAGTTTTCTTTGTATCATTCTTAATTTAGTGTTAAGCGTTTCTTTCATACCTTTCACTGTTATCTATGAAGTGTTTAGTCGAATTCTATTAAGATTCCATTTATTCTAAAAATTAATAATGGTTTTAGTTATGGGTTAAAAACAGTTTTTTTGACCCTTAGTATTCTATTGTCTTTAAGGAGGTATGAAACATGAAAAAAAGAAACATGAACATTCAAAGCACTGAAAATATAAAAGAAAGACTATTAAATTATAGTAAAATGCATATAGAGGATATTTATAAATTGTTTAGCACAGATATTAAGGGAATTGCAACTTATGAAGCTGAAGAGAGAGCAGGGAAATATGGACTAAATCAAGTATCTCATGAAAAGCCATCACCATGGTATGTTCAATTATTTGAAGCTTTTTTTAATCCATTTATAATAGTACTGATTATACTAGCAGTGGTTTCTTTAATTACAGATGTAATAATTGCTAGTCCACAGGATAGGAGTTGGAGAACAGTTATTGTTATAGGAACAATGGTGGGAGTTAGTGGTGTATTAAGATTTGTACAAGAATATAGATCAGGTAAAGCTGCAGAACAATTAAAAGCATTAGTTAAAACCACTGCAGCTGTATGTCGTAATGATATAGGTACAAAAGAAATAAATATGTCAGAGATTGTACCTGGAGATATAGTTAGTTTAGCAGCTGGAGATATGATACCAGCAGATGTAAGAATAGTAACTTGTAAAGATTTATTTATAAGCCAATCAGCTCTTACAGGAGAATCAGAACCAGTAGAAAAGTTCCAGGCTGTAAAGAATACAGATAAAAATATAAATGTATCAGACCTTGATAATATATGTCTTTTAGGAACAAATGTAATCAGTGGAACAGCAACTGCTGTAGTAGTAGGTACTGGAGATAGTACTTATTTTGGATCCATGGCAGCTTCATTAGTTGGACAAAGAGCACAAACTAGTTTTGAAAAAGGAGTAAATAGCGTAAGCTGGCTTTTAATTAGATTTATGATGGTTATGGTTCCAATAGTTTTCTTTATCAATGGAATAACAAAAGGAGACTGGCTAGAAGCACTATTATTTGCAATATCTATTGCAGTAGGATTAACTCCAGAAATGCTTCCAATGATAGTAACAACAAATCTTGCAAAGGGAGCTATTGCCTTATCTAAAAGGAAAACAGTAGTAAAAAGACTAAATGCAATTCAAAACTTTGGAGCTATGGACATTCTTTGTACAGATAAAACTGGTACATTAACTTTAGATAAAATTGTAGTTGAAAGGCATTTAGATATTCACGGCAATGAGGATGATAGAATTTTAAGGCATGGATATTTAAACAGTTATTATCAAACTGGGCTAAGAAATCTAATGGACGTTGCAATTTTAGAGTTTGGAGGAGAAAAGGGATATAATGAATTAGAGAAACACTATTTAAAAGTAGATGAAATTCCATTTGACTTCACTAGAAGAAGGATGTCTGTAGTGCTACAGGATAAGGAAGGAAAAAGACAGCTTATTACTAAAGGTGCAGTGGAAGAGATGCTTTCCATATGTGCTTTTGCAGAATATAGGGGAAAGGTAGTAGAGCTAACAGACAGTATAAAAGAGGAAGTTATAGCTATGGTGGATAGTTTAAATGAAGATGGAATGAGAGTTATAGCTATAGCACAGAAAAATGATATACCAGACGAGCACAGTTTTGGAGTTAAGGATGAAAGTGACATGGTCCTAATGGGATATATAGGATTTTTAGATCCACCAAAGGACTCTGCAGCTGCTGCTATAAAGGCTCTTAATGATCATGGAGTAAAGGTTAAGATATTAACTGGAGATAACGATGCAGTTACAAAGAAGATATGCAGTGAAGTAGGAATAGAAATAAAAAATATACTTCTTGGAACTCACATTGAAGATATGACAGATGAAAAGCTTGCAGAGGTAGCAGAGGACACAACAGTATTTGCTAAATTGTCACCAGTACAAAAGTCAAGAATAATAAAAGTACTACAAAGCAAAGGACACATTGTAGGATATATGGGAGATGGAATTAATGATGCTCCTGCACTACGTGAATCAGATGTTGGAATTTCTGTTGATACAGCAGTTGACATTGCTAAGGAATCAGCGGATATAATTTTACTTGAAAAGAGCCTTATGGTATTAGAAGAAGCTGTAATTGAAGGAAGAAAGATTTTCGGAAATATAATTAAATATATAAAGATGACAGCAAGCTCAAACTTTGGTAACGTATTTAGTGTTTTAGCAGCAAGTGCATTCTTGCCATTTCTACCTATGCTTCCAATTCATTTATTGATTCAAAATTTAATATATGATGTGTCTCAGATTTCAATTCCTTGGGACAGAATGGACGAGGAGTATATTAGAAAGCCAAGAAAATGGAATGCAGATGATATAGGAAAGTTTATGATGTTCATTGGACCTATAAGTTCTATTTTTGATATAATAACTTATCTAGTAATGTGGTATGTATTTAAGGCTAATACACCAGCAGCACAGGGACTATTCCAATCAGGATGGTTTATAGAAGGGCTATTATCTCAAACACTAATAGTTCACATGATTAGAACTAAGAAAATACCATTTATACAAAGCAGAGCATCAAAACCAGTATTGCTTATAACAGTAGTAGTTGTAGCTCTAGGTATTTGTATTCCATTTACAGTGTTTGGAGCATCAGTAGGGTTAGAGCCATTACCATTAGCTTATTTTCCATGGCTTATTGGAATATTATTATGCTATTGTCTATTAACTCAAATTGTAAAGAAATTATATATTAAGAAATTCAACAGGTGGCTATAGCGTTGTTTTAAGAGATTGATGACTTCGTATAATATCGAAAATAATTCTAAATTTAGTATAACAATTATAGCTAAACTTTCATTAACTCGCAAAGCTCAGACAAATGAAAGTTCTTAACGCTACAAAAGTTATACTAAATAAGAATTATAATTTCTCATTATAATGAACTCAACAATCTTTAAAACAGCCTTAACCTACTAATGGAAAGTTTTAAATGAATGTAAAAATCAACATTCATTTAAAACAGAACAAATAAATATAAATAAGAAAAGGATTGTATATGAAAAGCATAGTTATTTCATCAAATAGTAGCGGTGGTGGAAAAACCACAGTAACTTTAGGAATTATGAAAGCTCTTATAAATAGAGGATATGGAGTCCAGGGATATAAAGTGGGACCAGACTATATTGATCCTGGATTCCATAAAAATATTACATCTAAAGACTCTAGAAATTTAGACCTATTTCTTATGGGAGAAGATGGAGTGAAGGCTGCATATAGCAGAGGAGAAGGTGACTATGGTGTTGTTGAAGGAGTAATGGGCTTATACGATGGTATAGGTATAACATCAGAATATTCAACAGCATCAGTTGCTAAGCTCCTTAACTTACCTATAATATTAGTAATAACTCCAAAAGCTCAAAGTGTAACTCTTTGTGCCGAAATAAACGGGCTTGTTGGCTTTGAAGATGCAAATATAGCAGGAATTATCCTAAACAATATTAGTGAAAGCTATTATAAACTTTTAAAAAGTGCTATAGAAAAAAACTGCAGTAAAAAATTAAAAGTGTTAGGATACCTACCTCAAAATGAAAATATTGAACTTAAAAGCAGACATTTAGGGCTTGTACAAAGCAGTGAAGTGGAAGAATTAGATAAAAAAATTCAGCTTTGTAGTGAATTAATAGAAAGACATGTAGATATAGATCTTATGTTAAAGTGTTTTAAGGAAACTGAAAAATTTAAAGATAATTATCATGTTAAAAATATAGGATTAAGAACTGCTATTGCCTACGATAAAGCTTTTAGTTTCTACTACAAGGAAAACATAGAGCTCCTTGAAGAACTAGGACATGTAGAATATTTTAGTCCTTTGAAGGATGTGGAATTGCCTAAAAATATAGATTTTCTTTATTTAGGTGGTGGATATCCAGAAGTTTTTATAGATGAATTAAGCAGCAATAAGGAAATGCTAAACAGCATAAATACAGCTTTGGAAAATGGACTAACTGCTTATGCTGAATGTGGAGGCCTCATGTACCTCTGTCAGCATATAGAAGGAAAAAATTCAGTAGGCTTTTTAAAAGGAGATGCTTACATGAGCCAAGGACTTAAAAACTTTGGCTATGCTGAAATTAGAGTAGATAATGAAAACTCGATGCTTAAAAGAGATCTACATATAAACTGTCATGAATTCCATAAATCTTATGTAGAGTTAAGGGAAAAAACTATATATACTTTAGAAAAGGATATGTATGATGGTACAACAAAGAAATGGAAGTGTGGTTATGTAAAAAACAATACATTAGCAGCTTATGCTCATACTCATTTTTTTGGTAATATGGATTTTTTAAAGCAAATTATAACAAATAGAAGGTGTGATTAAATGGAGAATAATCTATTTGAAAAAGGATACATTCATGTTTATACCGGAAATGGAAAAGGAAAGACTACAGCTGCTTTAGGACTTTCATTAAGGGCAGTATGCGCAGGAAAGAAGGTATTCTTCGGTCAATTTATAAAAGGCATGGAATATAGTGAGCTTAATGCACAAAATATTTTACATAACTTTAAAATGGAGCAGTTTGGGAGAAACTGTTTTATATATAACCAGCCGCAAGAGGAAGATATACATAAAGCAGAAGAGGGACTTAATAAAATAGAAGAAATTTTGACTAGTGGAGATTATGACATAGTAGTTCTAGACGAACTTAATATTGCTCTGCACTATAAACTTTTTAGTGTTGATAGAGTTATAGAAATATTAAAAAACAGAAAATCAAATATTGAAGTGGTTATTACAGGAAGATATGCACCAGAGAAAATTATAGAACTAGCTGACCTTGTAACAGAGATGAAGGAAATTAAGCACTATTACAAAGATGGAGTTGAAGCAAGAACAGGAATAGAAAAATAATAAAAATATTCACTGAAATTAATGCCTTTACATAGTATAGAGTATGAACAATTTAAATGGAGTGTGTTTTAGTGATATATGCACTAATATTAGCCGGAGGAAAAGGGACAAGGCTTTATCCACTATCTCGTGAAAAAAGCCCAAAGCAGTTTTTAAAGGTCATCAATGAAAAAAGTTTTTTACGTAATACTGTAGATAGAATTACTCCTATTGTTAATAAAGAAAATATATATGTTGTTACAAATAGAGATTATATAGATAAAATAAAACAAGAGTTATGGGATATTAACGAAGAAAATATATTTATAGAGCCTGCTAATAAAGAGACCGCAACATGTATAGGCCTTTCAGCAATTAAACTTTTAAAGAAAGATAAAGATGCTGTTATGTTAGTACTTCCATCAGATCATTTTATACAGCAAGAAAAGCTGTTTACAGATACTCTTCAGCAAGCAGTTGAGATTGCAGAAAGAAGAAGAGGTCTTATAACCATAGGAGTAAATCCTACAAGACCTGAAACCGGTTATGGTTATATTCAAATGGGAGATAGAATAGCAGGATATATCCCAACCTTTAAGGTAGCTAGGTTCACAGAAAAACCTAACCTTGAAGTTGCAAAAGATTTTTTGCTTGATGGAAATTACTTATGGAATAGTGGAATGTTCGCATGGAGAGCAGATGTATTCTTAAGGGAGATGGAAAAGTATCTTCCTAAGATGTATAGAAGCCTCATGGAGATATATAAAGATGTTGGAACAGAGGAAGAAGAGAAAACTACAGATGAGCAGTATAACCTAATAGAGGGTATTTCTGTAGACTTTGGTATTATGCAAAAGACCAGAAAAGCTTATGTTATAAAATCCGAATTTGAATGGGATGATATAGGAAGTTTTTCTTCTATGTGCAGATTCTTGGGTAAGTTGAGAGGAAACAGTGTAATGGGAAATACTTTTCTAGAGCAAAGCGAAGATTGTTTTGTCTTTGGAAAAGATAAATTAATAATAGGTTTTGGAATAAAAGACCTTATTATAGTAGATGCCGGGGATGTACTTCTTGTCATGGATAAAAACAAGGATCAAGAGATAAAGCATCTTGTGAATATGATAAAAGACCAGGAAAAGTATGATGGTTATTTATAGTTTAGATAAAGAGGATTCTTAGCTTCAGGTGGAGTTTTTTTCTCCAACTGAAGCTTAGAAGCCCTTATCTAGGGACGTATCAGCCGTTATCTCCCACTTTAGAATTTGGAGTATTACGGATGGTAGTCATCAGATAAAAGTATATTGGATGTAAGAATAAAATTAGACCCATTAAGAAAACACAGAAAGGGAAGAGTGTTTTTTTGGTGGGTTAGTTTTTGTATTATTTAAAATGAAGGGCAAGCTGTTCATTTGCAATAGTCATATAAAAACCACCTTCCTGATGAGAAGATTTATATCTTATTCACACCAAGAAAGTGGCATTTATTAACTCTATGTTTCTTATAAGTTACATTTTAAATTAGAAAAGTTATAATACTAGTCTAAATATATTTGTATTGCGTCTATTGGCTGACCGAAAATACCTGCATAGCCGTTATTGCCATCAGCTGAATTGTATCCAGTTACATATGGTAGCCATGTACCAGTTGTTCTTAAATGAACTCTGTAATGAACAGTTTTTCCAGTATCAGTTTTAACCATTAAGGCGTCGATAGGTTGTCCCTTTATACCTGCGTAATCACTTCTGTTTGCTACTTCAGCTAACCAGCTACCGCCTTTAACATGTACTTTGTAGTATATATTTCCGCTTGATAAACTAGCATATACACAATCAACATCATGTCCATATATTCCAGCATAATCTGTTGTGTTAACTACATTAGGTAACCATATTCTGGTAACATCATCATATGTTTGATATGTTACATTTATAGTGCCTGTAGATCCACCACCACCAAAAAAACTATACCATTCTTCAGCCCAAACACCTCTTTGAGGTTGATCAGGATTAGCAGGTCTTTCATAGTTATTAATAAAAACTTTTGCTAAATAAGTAGGGCTACTTGTACTCTGAGTGAATTGTCTAAAGTTCATTGGATAGGCACTTGTTGCATAAAACTGTTGACCATTTTCAAGTTCCCATTGTATCCTCCTACATTGTGTATCAACAGTTCTATAATCTAGCCCATTTGCATTTGCCCAATTAGTAAGATTAGATTTAGGAGTCCATTGTACTAAGCCGTATCCTCCACCTCCGCCATATTCATCTAAATCTGCAATAATTCCAGATTCTCCTTGCATATTTCCCAACATACCGCAAATAGCATTGCTTGTCCATCCTCTTGCTCTAAAAAATGAATATATATATCTTGCGTTATCTGTCATGTTTTCTGCCATTTTATATTACCTCCTAATTATTAATTGATTAATTTTTAAAGATGTAAAACTCAATCAAGCTTGATTTTGTATACACCTATAAAGAAGGTTTTAATAGGTATTTTGTAAACCAATAATAAAAATGTTTTTACTTTTATAGGAAAAATTGGTCTAAAAAGAGAGGGGAAACATTAACACTAGTCCAATAACAATTGATAGAATATTTGAAGCAGCTATAAACTGTATTGAAGTGTATATAATTTAGGAGAAGGAAATAATATAAACTGACTTGAATGCAAAGGAGGATAGTTATTATGTCTTTATTTAATAAAAAATCAATAGCAGCAACTGCCGTAGCTTTATCATTACTTCTTGTTGCTGGCTGTTCAAGTATAACTAGTAGATCATACATCAATTTAAATGGAGCAAAAGCAAATACTGAATCTAATGCTTGTACAACTGCAGGTAATTCTCAAGAAAAAAAGGTCTCTTATGACAATGACGTGAAAGATAAAGTTTCTTCAGATCAAAATATTTCAGAAAAAGTTAAAAATTATATTATTAGTGGTCAAGAAAATAAACCAGAAGCACAAAAAATAAAATGGAGTAGAACATTCTTAGATCGAGTTGATATTGAAAGTTTATATAAGAAATATATAGCTAATGGAGGCCGCGCTGACGACTTAGAGAGCTTTGCCAACTATATGACTCTAAATGCACCTATCCCTAGTGACTGGCAAGAGCTATTTAAAAAAGATTTATATGAGGAGTATGGGGAAAAAGTGGTCAAAATAGAACATTTGAAAGATGATTTATATCAAGCATATATTGAAAAAAATGGTTCTCAAATACCTTATGTTGTAGTTTCATCAAGAACCGGTTACTTTCATGGATAGTTATTTATGAAAAATGTATATACGATTCATGAAGTTAATGATAATGTTCCATTTAAGAATATACTAAATAGAGGGTATTTCTGCGGCTGTGGTATTAAGCAAAAAACTAGAAATGAATATTTTATATAACAATAAAATGAAACCCATTAAGAAAACACAAAAAGAGGAGTGTTTTTTTAATGGGTTAGTTTTGGTATTATTATGATGTTGAAATCTTTAAGCAGTTTGACAAAATTGTCAATTTTTTAGTACAATTAATATTTATAAATGATTGGATATATTCAATAAAATATATGGATTACAATTACAAAAACCTTCATATGATTGATAAATTTTATACCTACATATTCCACAAGAGAAAAGAGGATTTACAATGAGAACAGATAAACTAACTATTCCTACAAAAAGATTTATTTCATATGGCATTGGACTTCTGATAGTATTTTGCTTTATTTTTTGGAAGTTTGCTGAGGAACTTATCGAAAAAGAGTTACATACCTTTGATATGACTATAATTAATTTTATTCAATCCTTTATTTCAGCTGATAATACTAGAACTATGAAGCTATTTACTTTTATGGGATCAACAACAGCTATAATTGGATTAGCAATTTTAGTTATTTGCCTTATGATGTTAAATAAAAAATGGTGGGAAACTCTTTTCTTTACTATGGCTGTAGCAGGTTCTTCCATATTTAATTTATTCCTAAAGTGGATTTTTCACCGTGCGCGACCAACTATTCATCCACTTATAGCGGAAACTGGATACAGCTTCCCTAGTGGTCATTCTATGGTGTCCTTTGCCTTTTATGGAATGTTAGCTTACTTTTTAGTACTCTTTCTTACAAATAGAGTGGCTAAAAAGATAATTGTAGTTGCTTTTTCACTTCTCATATTTCTAATAGGTATTAGCAGGATATATCTAGGAGTACATTATCCTAGTGATGTAATAGCAGGATTTTCTGCTGGTGGAGTATGGCTAATCTTTTGCTTGATGTTTCTTAAAATAGTATTGGATATAAGAGGAAAAAACAGCTATACCAATTAATTATAATATAAACAAAGTTCTTGGCTTCAGAGGGAGTATTAGATCGGGTAGTCATCGGATAAAAATTTAAGGGTCACAGAGTTTAAAACTCTGTGACCTTTTATAATGTAGAATTTAAATAATATACAGCTCTTTTAATTTAAACTTGGAGGAAATAATAAAAAAATATAGAATAAATATACAATATTAGGGAGATTGATAAAAAAAGTATATTCTATTTGGCTATTTTATTCAGGACATTTCATATAATTTAATAATTAATATATCATAATTTCTGAGGGCTTAAAAATATCTTCATATTTTAGAGTATTATAGAGTTTCATAAACTATAATTTTAGGAGGTTAATTTGGATAATTTTATTTTTCAAATTAGAGATTTAAAAAGTTCTGATTTTAAAGGAGATAGCATAAAAAGTCTAGATTTAGATTTAAATCTAGATGTAAGAGCTAATGAAGTTCATGCTTTAATAAGTGATAATGATTCTATAACAAAAAAACTTATGGAGATTATTTTAGGACAAGTTAAAAATGTAGAAGGAAAAGTAATATTTAAAAGTAGAGATTTTGACGTTTCAGAAATTTCAAAAATTGATAACATATCATTTTTATCTCAAAATTCAATGCTAATTGAGAATTTATCCATTGCTGAAAATATAGCATTGAAAGGTTTTCCAAAAAGAAGGTTTTTGCCCTTTATTAACTGGAAAAAGGTTAATAAAGAAGCAAAAGAATTATTAGAAAAATTAAATTTTCCAATAAATTATAGAATTAAAGTATCTAGACTATCTAATGAAGAAAAAAAGCTAGTAAATATAGCTATAGCTTTTTCAAGTAATCCAAAATTAATAATTATGTATAATCCTACAGAGGGTTTAAGTTCTAAATCTGTTCAAAAGTTATATCAAATAATTGATAAATATAAAATGGATGGGAAAAGTATAATCTATATTACTAAATTATGGGAGGAAGCTTTGAAAGCTTCTGATAGGATTTCAATAATGTTAGATGGTAAGATAAAGAGAACCATCATGACTGAGGATGCTATAAAAAACCCTCAACAATTACTAAATATTTTAGGTAGGCATAATTATAGAAGTAGTGAAGTAAATGTGTACCATGAGAATGAAGAAGTTTTAAATGCTGTTTTTAAAGCTGCTGAATTTTTGACTTCTGAATATGAGTTAAATGATGTATTACTGTTACTATCTAAGCAAGTTACAAAGTTTATGAACGCTGATGAATGTATTACTTATTTAATTGATGAAGGGACAAATACCATTATAGATACCTTAGAATTTAAAGTTAAAGAAGAATTAGAAGGCAAACTAAAAAAAGAGTTTATTTTAAACATTGCAGAAAAGAAAAAAATATACTATTCCAATAAACATGAGAAAGACTTTTTTTCAATTTTTGAACTAAATAATAGAGTTAAAACAATTATTTGCATCCCTATTTTGATAAGATCTCGGGTAACGGGAGTTATCCAGATTTGTTATGAAAGTTTATATACTCATTCTAAGGATGAAACAAAATATTTATCAACTTTTGCAAGACATGCTGCACTAGCAATTGAAGATACAAGATTGATGGGGAGGTCAGCGCTGCTTCAAGAAAGTCATCATAGGATAAAAAACAATTTGCAATCTATTATAAGTATTATATCTTTGCAAAAACAAGTAAAAGATGATGATATTCAGGATAAACTAAATGATATCTTGGATAGTATCATTTCACGTGTTAAAAGTATAGCAGCAATACATGATTTATTGGCTAAGGATAAATTGGGCAGAAGCATAATTAATATTAAGGATATAGTAGAAATAATAGCGGATTTTTTTAGAAGTATGAATTCAGAATTGAAGATTAAATTAGAATTAGATGATATATTTATTCCATACAATAAGGCTACTTCAATTGCTTTAATTATAAATGAATTAATCAGCAATTGTGTAAAACATGCATTTCCTAATGGGGGTACCGGATTTATTAGCGTAAAGTGTAAAAGGCTTAAAGAAATTATATTACTATCGGTTTACGACAATGGTGTAGGAATTTCCCACAATTTTAATATAGATAAGGTAGATAGCTTAGGTGTATCTATAGTTTCTTCTATTATAAGATATGAATTTAAAGGAAATATAGAATTTATAGTAAAGGAAAAAGGAACAGAAGTTAAGATTGAATTGCCAAATGAAAAGGTTTTCGTTGTCTATAATAAAAATTTAAATTCTAATGAATAGGAAAGATTTTTTAAATTTATAATTAAATTTTATAAGAGGTGAATTTATCTATGAAAAAATCCTTAAAAGTCTTACTAGCAGAAGATGAGTATTTGTGTTTGATTGGTTTAGTTAATAATCTAAAGGAACTTGGACATGAAGTTGTTGGGACAGCCGCTAATGGCGAAGAAGTTATAAAAATGGCTTTAGATAAAAAACCAGACTTGATTATTACAGATATTAATATGCCCATTTTAGATGGTGTTGAAGCTATTAGGAAAATTAATGAGCAAGTATCTATACCCAGTATAATAGTAAGTGGTTATTATGATAGAGAATCCATTGAAAGGGCAACAAAACAAGGAATATTTAGTTATTTAATTAAACCTGTGTATGTTCATGACTTAAAGGTTGCTATAGAGGTCTCCATGTCTAAATTTAAAGAGTTTGAAAAAATAAAGAACAAGCTTCAAAGTACTGAAAGAGCTCTTGAAGGACGGAAATATATAGAAAAAGCTAAGGGAATTATAATGGACAGATTTAGATTAAATGAAGATGAATCAATGAAAAAATTGCAAAAAATGAGCAAAGATAATAATAAAAAAATGGTGGACATAGCTAAAGAAATAATAAATGCTAATAATATTCTAAGTTAATAAAAAATTCCTAGAACATATATTTTTTATTTTATATTTATTTTAAAATAAGGGTAAACACTTATAGTTTTAGATATTGACTTATTGATTTTTATGGAATATAATGTAAATAATTACAAATAGCAGATATTTAAGACGGATAAGGAAGTATGTTTTATATCTATGGCAGATATAAAATGAGTAAAGTTAAGCTTTTAGTTAAAGTAAAGTAAAAATTTAATATGGAATTTTAAGTTTATGGTAGATTTAAAATTCTAGGGGTTAAGGTGCCTCGTATATACATGAGTTTTAAGGATTATTATGCAATTCTTATGTATAAACGAGGCATCTATTTTTATAAAACTATAATTGCTATATCAAACTACGCATTATAGATTATTAAAGTTTATTGATTATAAGGGAGGAGGATAACTTAAAAATGATGCTAATAGAAATGCATAATAAGAGGGCTAGAGTTTAAGTAAAGGTTTACAAATATTTAATCCAGGAGGGGTATTAATGAAAAAAGTAGTAGGTCTATTAATTGCAGCAATGTTGACATTCACAGGATGTGGTCAAGCTGCAAATACATCATCAAAACCAGCTGATGAAACAGCTAAGCCTAAAAAGTTAACTATAGGAATGTCATTTCAGGAAATGGATAATCCTTATTTTATCACAATGAATGAGGCTGTTAAAGAAGCTGCTGACCAAATTGGAGCTGAACTTATTGTAACTGATGCTAAACATGATGTAAATAAACAAACTAGTGATATAGAAGATATGATTCAAAAGGGTGTTAAGATTTTATTATTAAACCCAACTGATAGCAAAGGTATAGAAACAGCAGTTGTTGAAGCAAAAAAGGCTGGAGTTGTAGTAGTTTGTGTTGATGCACAAGCAAATGGTCCTATTGATTCTTTTGTAGGTTCCAAAAACTATGATGCAGGATATTTAGCTGGAAAACAATTAGCAAAAGATTTAAATGGAAAAGGAAAAGTTGCTATCCTAAATGGTATTCCAGTAGTTCCAATCCTAGAAAGAGTAAAAGGTTTTCAGGCTGCTATGAAGGAATATCCAGGTATTAAAATTGTAGATAACCAAAATGGTGAACAAGAGCGTAGTAAGGCAATGGCTGTAACTGAAAATATGATGCAGACAACTTCAGATTTAAATGCAATTTTTAGTGTTAACGATACAGGTGCTTTAGGAGCTGTTGCTGCTATTGAAAGTGCTGGCAAAAATATTGGAGTTTATAGCGTTGACGGTGCACCAGAAGCAGTTAAAGCTATAACAGAAGGAAAAATATTTAAATGCACTGTAGCTCAATATCCTCGTGATCAAGTAAGAATTGGTTTTGGAATAGCTTTAGCTAAGTATTTAGGTGCTCATGTTCCAGCAGCAGTACCAGTAGATGTTAAACCATTGACAAAAGATAATGCGAAAGATTTTAAATGGTAATAAAAATTATTAAAAACATGTGCACTCCAAGTTTTGGAGTGCTAATCCTTAAAAAGTTTAAATAAGGAAGTAGGCAGGTGGTATAGTGGATAAAATTTTGGAACTAGTGGATATAAAAAAAGAATTTCCTGGAGCTAAGGCATTAGATGGTGTAAGTATTAATTTAATTCCTGGTGAAATTCATGCCCTAGTAGGAGAAAATGGTGCAGGAAAATCAACTTTAATGAAAATTTTATCTGGAATTTATAAACCTACAAGCGGTAAGATTTTTTTTGAAGGAAAAGAGATAATTTTAAATAACACTAAAGAGGCTCAGGAGTTAGGTATAACTATTATACATCAAGAATTTAGCTTGATTCCATATCTCAATGCTGTAGACAATATATTTTTAGGAAGAGAAATAAGAAAGAGTAATGGTTTATTAGATAGAAAGCTTATGAAAGAAAAGGCCCAGGAGTTATTAAAAAGAATTGATGTAGATATTGATTTAGATAAAACAGTAGAGGAACTTAGTGTTGCGGAACAACAATTTATTGAGATAGCTAAGGCTATTTCTGTAAATTCAAAACTTTTAATATTAGATGAACCAACAGCAACGCTAACAGAGGGAGAGGTAAAGCATCTTTTTAATTTAATGAAGACACTTAAAAAAAATGAAGTGACTATGATTTTCATTTCTCATCATATAGATGAAATATTTCAAATAGCCGATAGGGTAAGTGTTTTAAGAGATGGGAAATGGATTGGAACTGAATCAATTGATAAAGTTACAGAGGATAGTATTATCCACATGATGGTAGGAAGAGAGTTAAAGGATACTTTCCCAAAACGAGTTTGTTCTGAAGGTGATAAGGAAGTAATTTTAGAAGTTAAAAACTTAAGGAACAGTAAAGTTAAGGGGGTATCATTTAAATTATATAGAGGTGAAATATTAGGGATATCTGGACTTGTAGGTTCTGGTAGAACTGAAGTGGTAAGAGCATTAATTGGTGCAGATAAGGTAGAAGAAAAAGAAGTCTATATAAAAGGGAAAAAGGTGAGTATTAGGACTCCAAATGAAGCATTGCAATTTGGTATAGCCTTAATTCCAGAAGATAGGAAAACCCAAGGTTTAGTGTTAGAAGCATCTATTAAGAATAATATAAGTTTATCTGGCCTTAAAAAGATTATTAATAAATACAGATTCATTAATAGAGGGAAAGAAATAAATATAGTGGATGAGTATGTAGAGAGTTTAGATATAAAAACATCAAGTATAGAGAGACTTGTAAAAAATTTAAGTGGTGGAAATCAACAAAAGGTAGTAATAGCTAAATGTTTAAACACAGAATGTGAAATCTTAATTTTTGATGAGCCTACTAGAGGGATAGATGTAGGAGCTAAAGCGGAAATATATAAATTGATGAGACAATTAGTTAATAAGGGAATTTCAATTATTATGATATCATCAGAACTTCCTGAAATTTTAGGAATGAGTGATAGAATATTGGTTATGCGTAAAGGCGAAATTACAGGAGAGATAAATCCTAAAGAAGCTAACCAAGAAAGAATTATGTATTATGCAACAGGAGGTGGAGTAAATGAGTGATTCTGAAAAGGCATATGAAAAAAGGAAAAATGAAAATCTTATAAGAGGCTTCTTAAAGGGAAGAGAGCTAAAAAAAGAGATGGTAACTTTTATAGGATTTATTGGATTATGTCTGTTAATGACATTAGCATCGGATAAATTTTTAGAGTATGACAATTTAATTAATATAGTTAGACAAGTATCTATAAATGGTATTCTAGCAGTAGGTATGACCTTTGTTATTTTAACATCAGGAATAGACCTTTCTGTTGGATCTGTTATGGCAATTTCCAGTACTGTAATAGCAGGTGCAATGATTAACTTAGGATTACCTTCTGCAGTGGCCGTATTACTAGGGATTTTAGTAGGCGCTATATGTGGTCTTATTAATGGTACATTGGTAGCCTATGCAAAGATGCCGCCAATTATAGTTACCTTAGCAATGATGGAAATTCCCCGCGGTTTAGCTCTTTTATATACTGGAGGATACCCATTATCTGGCTTGCCAACTAAGTTTTCTTTTTTAGGCAGAGGATACTTATTAAACGTAATTCCAATGCCTGTAGTTATAATGATTATAATTTATTTAATTGCTTATATAATATTAAATCACTTGCCAATGGGAAGATATATATATGCTATTGGTGGAAATGAAGAAGCAGTACGTTTATCTGGAGTTAAGGTAAAAAAGTATAAAATTATAGCTTATCTAGTAAGTGGTTTAACTGCCGCAGTTACTGGAGTAGTGTTAACTTCTAGGTTGATGTCTGGGCAGCCAATGGCTGGGGTGGGTTTTGAGTTAGATGCTATAGCAGCAGTTGTGTTAGGTGGAACTGATATAGCAGGAGGACGTGGAAATATTTTAGGTACTTTTCTAGGTGTATTAATAATGGGAGTATTAAGTAATGGATTGAATCTGATGGGGGTTTCACCTTATGTTCAAAGAGTTTTAAAGGGACTTATAATACTTTTAGCTATTTACTTTAGTTCAAAAAAGAAAAAATAAATACTGGCAAAATATGAGGAGGGGTTTATTATGACAAAGTTACCTGAAACAATGAAAGCTTTAGTAGCATATGGAAATGGAGATTATCGTTTTGAAACAAATTATCCTACACCAAAGTGTGGACCAGATGACATTATTATTAGAACTGAAGGCTGCGGTGTGTGCGCAGGGGATTTAAAATGTCAGCATGGTGCTGCAATGTTCTGGGGGGATGAAGTACAACCTTCTTGGGTAAAACCTCCGTTTATACCAGGACATGAATTTGTTGGGGTAATTGTTGAAATGGGAGAAAATATAAAGGATTTTCAAATTGGAGATAGAGTAACTGCAGATCAAATCGTTCCATGTGGTGAATGTAGATTTTGTAAAGATGGTCATTACTGGATGTGCCAACCTCATAATATTTTTGGATTCCAAAAAGAAAATAATGGTGGTATGGCAGAATATGTTCGCTATCCTAAAACATCTGTAATACACAAGGTTCCAAAGGAAATGAAATTAGAAAACGCATTGTTAATTGAACCTTATGGCTGCTCTAAGCACTGTGTAGATAGAGCACAAATAGGCTGTGAAGATGTTGTAGTAATCTCTGGTGCAGGCACACTTGGATTAGGTATGGTTACCTATGCAAGAATGAAAAATCCTAAAAAGTTAATTGTTCTAGATATGATTGATATACGACTTGAAAAAGCAAAAGAATTTGGAGCAGATATTGTAATGAATCCATCTAAAACTGATGTGATTAAGGAAATACTTAATATGACAGAGGGTTATGGCTGTGATATCTATATTGAAGCAACTGGTCACCCTTCTAGTGTAACACAAGGGTTAAGTATGATTAGAAAATTGGGACGTTTTGTTGAGTTTAGCGTTTTTGGTTCTCCAACAACTGTTGACTGGTCAATTATCGGAGACCGTAAAGAGCTTGATGTTTTAGGCGCTCATTTAAGCCCATATTGTTATCCCTTCGTTATTGAAAACATTTCTAATGGAAATCTAAAAACAAATGGTGTAGTATCACGTACTTTCCCAATTGAACAATGGAAAGAAGCTTTTGAATATGCAACAGGTAAATACGGTGATTTTAAAGTAGCAATTACATTCTAATTAAATTTTATAATCCCATAACATAGTTTATAGAGGAGTTGAGAATATGGAATATTTAGTAGGAGTTGATGTAGGAACCCAGGGTACAAAAGCAGTTTTGATAAACCCAAAAGGTGAAGTTCTAGCCCATAGCTATAAAGGATATGATGTTGAGACACCAAAGCCTTCCTGGGCAGAACAATGGCCTGAACCTTGGGTTGATGCTACCTTTGAAACCATTAAAGGGGTTGTTGGTAAGGCAAATATTAGTGCTGAAGATATAAAAGGTATAGCAATAAGCAGCTTATATGGTGGGTCTGGTATCCCAGTAGACAAAGACATAAATCCTTTAGCTCCCTGCTTAATTTGGATGGATCGCAGAGCTGAAAAGGAAGCAAAATGGGTAGAAAAAAACATTGATCTTGATGAGTTGTTTGAAATAACAGGTAACTCTGTAAACTCATACTTTGGATTTACTAAAATCCTTTGGATGAAGAATAATCTCACTATATGGGATAAAATACAATATCTTTTACCGCCAGCTTCTTATATAGTTTATAAATTAACTGGAGAAGTAGCTGTAGACCATTCCTCAGCAGGAAATATTGGGGGAGTATACGATTTGAAAAAAAGAAATTGGTCTGCCCATATGCTAGAGAAGTTAGGAATACCATTAAAGTTTTTCCCAGAAAGACTTGTAGAATGTACTGACATTGTAGGTGGGGTTACAGAGGAAGTTGCTATAAAGACAGGCTTAAAAATTGGAACACCAGTAATCTGCGGTGGTGTTGATGCACCAGTTGCTACCTTAGGGGCAGGAGCTTTTAATGAGGGCAATCATGTAGCTATGATGGGTACATCTATGTGCTGGGGATTTGTAACAGAAAAACCTAACCTTTCAAAGAGTTTAGTTAGTATGCCTCATACCATAGATTCAAAGAACAAAATTTATACTTTTGGAGGAGCTGCTACTGCAGGAGCTGTGGTGAGATGGTTTAGAGATACATTAGGAGATTTAGAATTAGATAAACAAGAAAAGACAGGAGTTAACGCATATACCTTGTTAGAAGAGAAGGCTATGAATATACCAGCAGGCTCTGAAGGTTTAATCGTGTTACCTTATTTTATGGGAGAAAGAAGCCCAATTTGGGATAGTAAAGCTCGTGGTACTATAATTGGGTTGAGTCTTATGCATAATAAAGGACACTTATTTAAAGCCTTTATGGAGGGAGTTGCCTATTCTCTACGGCATAATATGGAAATGGTTGCTGGAACAGGTGTACATTTAAACAAGGAAATAATTCTTGTAGGTGGTGTTTCTAAATCAAAGATTTGGCCACAAATTTTTGCTGACGTTACTGGAAGACCTGTAAAAATTATAAAAAATGATGTAGAGGCTCCATTAGCAGATGCACTATTAGCTGGGCTGGCAACTGGAGTTTTTCAACAACCTAATATATTGTCTCAATGGCTGGAATTTGATGATACCATTGAGCCAAATCTAGAGAATACAAAGTTATATAATAAAATTTTTGATATATATAAAAGCCTTTACTTAAACCTAAAAATTAATATGAGTGAAATAAATGATTTAAAAATCTAATACAAATGAGAAAGTTATATGCTGTTACAGTTCCCCTTTATATGTAGCAGCAGGTTTTTTATATAGACTACAAAATAAATATGAATTTATAGGAATTAGTATTTTAATAGCTACTATTAAAAAGGAGGCTATAATGGGAAAATATTTATTGGGTTTGGATAATGGAGGTACGTATATAAAAGCGGTTATTTTTCATATAGATGGGACTACAGTAGCTACTGCATATGAGCAGGTGGAATTAATTAACTCTGGAGAAGGTCGTACAGAAAGGGATATGGAGGCTTTATGGGAGGCTAATTGTAGAGTATTAAAAAATGTGATAGAGCAGTCCTGCATTCAACCTAGTGAAATTTTAGGGGTTTCTCTTTCAGGCCATGGGAAAGGACTTTATCTATGGGGGAAAGATAACAAACCAGCCTATAAGGGAATTGTATCAACAGATACAAGAGCCTATATGTATCCTGAAAAGTGGAACAATGATGGGACAGCAGCCAAAGTTTTTGGAAGAACATGTCAAAGAATTTTAGCTTGCCAGCCAGTGTCTCTTGTTAGCTGGTTAAAAGATAATAATCCAGAAGTAATAGAAAATACAAAATGGATATTTGGGGTTAAAGATTATATTAGATATAGACTTACAGGAGAAGCTAATGCTGAAATTACAGATATTTCAGGCTCAAATTTTGTAAATATTATTGAGGAAAAGTATGATAAAGAACTATTAAAAATTTTTCATTTAGAAGATATTTATGATAAACTTCCTCCACTAAAATATTCAACAGATATATCAGGGTATATTACAGCAAAAGCAAGTAAAAAAACAGGTTTAGCAGAGGGAACACCGGTGGCAGCAGGAATGTTTGATATTGATGCCTGCGCCATTGCTATGGATATTACAGATGAAGATAAGCTTTGCATTATTGCTGGGACATGGAGTATTAATGAATATATTTCAAGAAAACCAGTTCTTAATAAAACAGTTATGATGAATTCTCTATATTGCATTCCAGGATATTATCTTATAGAGGAATGCAGCCCAACTTCAGCAGCTAATAATGAATGGTTTTTAAATAAGTTTATGGATAAAGAAAAAGAATTAGCTAAGGAATTAGGTATTAATGTTTATGATATGGTCAATAAGATGGTTGAATCGGTAAAGCCAAATGAACAAAATATTATATTTTTGCCGTATATATTTGGTTCTAATTATAATCCACAAGCAAAAGCTTGTTTAATTGGAATGGATAGCTCTCACACAAAAGAGCAAATTGTACGAGCAGTATTTGAGGGAATTGTCTTTTGTCATATGGTTCATATTGAAAAATTATTGTTAAACCGTGAGAAGCCTAAAGTTGTTAGATTAGCTGGGGGTGCTGCAAATTCTAAAGTATGGGTTCAGATATTTGCTGATGTGTTAAATTTACCTATTGAGATAATTGATACAAAGGAATTAGGAGCATTAGGAAGTGCTATGGCTGCAGGTGTAGCTGTAGGTATATTCAAAGACTTAAAAGAGGCAGCAAAAAAGTTAGTTAAGATTAAACAAAGAGTTGAACCAATTAAAGAAAATGTTGAAATCTACAAAGCTAAATTTCAGCTTTATAAGGACACTACAGAGGCTTTAGATAGTCTATGGAAAAAGTTTTAAACTAATATAGTTACGCACTTATATGAGTGGAGGAGTTTATGGAATATTTATTAGGTTTATATGAAAAGTCAATGCCTAATTATATAACTTTAGAAGAAAAATTAATAGAAGGAAAGCAGGCAGGTTTTGACTTTTTAGAGATTAGTATTGATGAAACTGATGTAAAACTACAACGACTTGATTGGAGTACTAAAGAAAAGAAAGAATTGGTAAATTCCATGTATAGAACTGGAATGCCAATAAAAACAATGTGTTTGAGCGGACATAGAAAATTTCCAATAGGAAGTAATGATAAAACAATAGCTAAAAAGGGTATGAGCATAATGAGAAAAGCTATTGATTTTGCATGTGATATAGGAATTAGAATTATTCAAATTGCTGGATATGACGTTTATTATGAAGAATCTACATTAGAGACTATACAACGGTTTAGAGAAAATTTAAAAAAGTCTGTTCAGTATGCGGCTGAAAAAGGAGTCCTTTTGGGATTCGAAACCATGGAGACAGATTTTATGAATACTACGGAAAAAGCAATGAAATATGTTGAGTTAATTGATTCACCATATCTAAATGTGTATCCTGATATCGGTAACGTGACAAATGCGTGTAAACAGTATGGAATAGATGTACTAAAAGATATAGCTAATGGAAAGGGAAAAATCCTAGCTGCTCATTTAAAAGAAACCCTTCCAGGTAAGTTTAGGGAGGTTCCTTATGGAACAGGTCATGTAGATTTTAAAAGCACTATAGAATTGCTTAGAAAAAATGGTGTTTATATGTTTGTAGGTGAGTTTTGGTTTAATGAAAATTTAGATTGGAAAGAATCCTTGAGATTTTCCAATAAATTTTTAAGATCTCAATTCAATAACAGATAAAGTTTGATGGGCTATCAATTCATAGATTGATTGTTTTTTAGTTAAAAGATATTAGCCTATGAAAGGAGAAGAATTATGTTAGAGGATTTAAAAGAAAGTGTGTTAAAAGCGAATTTAGAATTAACTAAAAAAGGATTGGTTACATACACCTGGGGAAATGCAAGTGGAATTGATAGGAACAAAGGATTAATAGTTATTAAACCAAGCGGATTACCATATGAAGAAATGGAATTAAATGATATGGTGGTTATAGATTTAGAGGGGAATGTAGTTGAGGGAAACTTGAAACCGTCATCAGATACTCCTACTCACTTAGTTTTATATAAAGCTTTTCTTGAAATAGGCGGGGTAGTTCATACCCACTCACCATGGGCTACTAGTTGGGCTCAAGCAGGAAAAGATATACCTTGCTTTGGAACAACTCACTGCGATTATTTTTATGGAAGTATACCTTGTACAAGAAATATGACAAAAGAAGAAGTAGAAGGGGAGTACGAATTACAAACTGGTAATGTAATCGTAGAAAGGTTTAAAGAATTAAATTCAAACTATATTCCAGGGGTAATAGTTTGTAACCATGGTCCCTTTGCTTGGGGTAAGAGCCCAGAAGAAGCTGTGCATAATGCTGTGGTTATGGAACAAATAGCTAAGATGGCATATAGAACATTGACTATAAATGCTTCCCAATCTTCAGTTAAGAGTTATTTGTTAGATAGACACTTTTTAAGAAAGCATGGTGCTAATGCATATTATGGACAGAATGAAAAGTACAATGATTATTTATAAAAGTTCAAAATAAATGGTCTACAGGAGAAAGTTCTGTAGATCATTTATTTTTTAATATTATGAGTTAATGAATATACAAACCTAATTAATACATAATAAATAAAGGCTGTATTTTAAAATATGCTAACCAACTATCTGATAAATATTTCGATAAAAAACTATTTACATATACCCACTATGGGTATATAATATATATCAATAAAGCATTATATATGGGGGCGGATGGGTCCTGGTGGATCCCGTGGACTTCAAATCCATAGTCGGGTGGTAAGACCGGCCGAGGTGGGTTCAATTCCTACACGTTCCCGCCATTTTAAAATACTTGCTCTTAGGAGGTGGCTGTATGACAGATAAGGAATTAAAAAGACTTACACATATGTC
The DNA here is from genome assembly GCF_053901425.1 of Clostridium sp. JNZ J1-5. Lineage (NCBI taxonomy): Bacteria > Bacillati > Bacillota > Clostridia > Eubacteriales > Clostridiaceae > Clostridium > Clostridium sp. JNZ J1-5. The sequence continues at coordinate 2,504,397 of NZ_CM132773.1, forward strand.
TTCAAAGGCCGGATGAGCTAGCAAGTTAGGTCCAGAGGACCTGGCACAAGTTTTGTGCCATTTAGACGATGATACAAAAAAAGATCCAAACTTAATTGTTGGTTTTGATAAATCAGATGACGCAGGAGTATACAAGATTTCAGATGAACTTGCATTAGTTCAGACTGTGGATTTCTTTACTCCGGTAGTAGACGATCCATATTTATATGGACAGATTGCAGCTACAAATGCACTAAGTGATGTATATGCCATGGGGGGAAAACCACTTACAGCAATGAATATTGCTTGTTTTCCATGTTCCCTTGACCCTAGTGTTTTAGCTGAAATCTTAAATGGTGGAGCAGCTAAAATTAAAGAAGCAGGGGCTACACTTGTAGGAGGCCATACTGTAACGGATAATGAGATTAAATATGGTGTATCAGTTACAGGAACAGTAAATCCATCAAAGGTAATAACAAACTCAGGTGCAAGGCCAGAAGATGTTCTCATTCTTACAAAGCCTATTGGAGTGGGAATTATAACAACTGCATTTAAATTTGATTTAATATCTGAAGATGAACTTAATGAGGCTGCAACTGTTATGTCAACATTAAACAAGGCTGCTTCAGAAGCTATGCAAAAAGTTGGAGTAAATGCATGTACAGATGTAACTGGCTTTGGACTTTTAGGACATAGCTATGAAATGGCTGAAGGTAGTAGAGTTGAAATTAAAATTTACAGCTCAAAGATACCATTTATGAAAAATGTAATTAAATTAATCCAAATGGACTCTGTTCCTGGTGGAGCACATTCAAATATGCGCTTTTTTGAAAAGTGGGTTCACTTTAACAATTCAATTGAAAAAGCAATTAGGATTGCACTATTTGATCCCCAGACTTCAGGTGGATTGTTGATTTCTGTACCTAGAGAAAAAGCAGAGAAATTATTAGGTGAATTAAATTCTAATGCTGAAATAAAGTCAGAAATAATTGGTGAAGTACTTGAAGTGGGAACACAAGAAAATGTAATTACAATTGTTTAAAAGGACATAGCCTTAAATGGATTAATCCAGTTAGTGGTTATGTCCATTTCCTTAAAGGAGGAATAATTTTTGGAAAACTTCAATAGGCAGGATGTTTTAAGAAAAATTCCATCTATAAGTAGACTAATCCAGTTGCCTGAAATTAATAGCTTAATGGAGGCTTACGGAAGAGAATTTACATTGGACAAAATTAGAGAAGTTATAGATGATATTAGAAAAAACACCTGGTTTAATGATAGAGAAGAGATTACCCAACATATTATAAAAAAACTTAGGGAAAATATTGCATGTCAGCAAAGGGCTGGGTTAAAGAGAGTTATAAATGCAACAGGTATTGTTCTTCACACAAACCTTGGAAGAGCACCATTGCCAAAGGATGCAATTAACTTAGTAAAAGAGGTAAGTGAAGGGTACAGCAATCTAGAATTTGACATTGAAGCAGGTATTAGGGGTTCTAGATATTCTCACATAGAACCTATTATAAAAAAAATTACCGGTGCTGAAAGTGCAATGGTAGTTAATAACAATGCGGCTGCAGTGTTCTTATGCCTAAATACATTAGCAAATAACAAAGAAGTTATAATATCTAGAGGACAGCAGGTGGAAATTGGGGGGAGCTTTAGAATTCCTGATATAATATCAAGAAGTTCTGCAAGAATGGTGGAAGTTGGAACTACCAATAAGACTAGAATAGGGGATTATGATAATGCTATTTCTGAGGAAGCTTCAGTACTATTAAAGGTACATACTAGCAATTACAAAATAACTGGATTTACAGAAGAAGTTTTACTTCAAGAGTTAGTGGAGTTAGGATATGAAAAACAACTTATTGTTATGGAGGATTTAGGTAGTGGAAGCCTGTATGATTTATCATCTATAGGACTGCCCTATGAGCCAACTGTACAAGATAGCATAAAATCAGGAGCAGATATTGTAACTTTCAGTGGTGATAAGCTTCTAGGAGGACCACAAGTAGGAATAATTGTAGGAAGAAAAGATTTAATTGATAGAATTAAGAAAAATCCACTTACTCGTATGCTTAGATGCGACAAGATGACTATTGCTGCACTTACTGCTGTATTAAATTTATATAGTGATTTAGAAAATGCACCTAGCCATATACCTGCCCTTAAAATGATGGCTTTAAAGGAAGATGAATTGCTTTCTAGAGCAGCTGAGCTAGAAAAGAATATAGATATGGTTTTAGGAGATAAGTGCAAAACAGAAGTAATAGATGAACTAGATGAAGTTGGAGGAGGTTCTCTTCCAGGTGTAATCCTTAAGGGAAAGGCAGTAGCACTAAGTGCTGATAATATAGAAGTAAATAAAATTCAAGAACAACTTAGAAGGGCAGATATTCCAATTGTATGCAGGATAAATAAGGATCGAATTATTTTGAATGTGAGAACTATTGAAAAAAGTGATTTTCAAGTTATTGTTGAAGCTCTTACAGGGATATTAGGTGAAAAAGTATGAAGAATGTTGTAATGGGAACTGCAGGACATATAGATCATGGAAAAACAGCTCTTGTAAAGAGGCTTACAGGGGTTGATACAGACAGGTTAGAAGAGGAAAAACGCAGAGGAATGACAATTGAGCTTGGTTTTGCTTCTTTGACTCTGCCATCAGGCAATGTGATTTCTGTAATAGATGTGCCTGGACATGAAAAGTTTGTTAAGACAATGGTAGCAGGAGTTACCGGAATAGACTTTGTTATGTTAGTAATTGCTGCAGATGAAGGGGTAATGCCTCAGACTAAGGAGCATATTGATATACTTTCACTTTTAAACGTAAAGTCTGGAGTAATTGTTTTAACAAAAACAGATTTAGTAGATGATGAATGGCTTCAGATGGTAAAGGATGATGTAAAAAATAGCCTTAAAGGAACTACTTTAGAAGACTATCCTATGATTCCAGTATCCTCAGTAACTGGAGAGGGTATTCAAGAACTTGTTAAATACCTTGAAAAATTAACAGAGAAAGCTGCAAATTCAAATGCTGAAGAATTATTTAGATTATCTATAGATAGAGTTTTTACAATTACAGGACATGGAACAATAATTACAGGAACTGTGGCTGGGGGAGAGATAAAAAAAGGTGATATGATTGAGATATTACCTAAAGGATTAAGTGCAAGGATTAGAGGAATTCAAGTACACAATCATAATGTGGAAACAGCCAGTGCAGGAGATAGATGTGCCTTAAATATTGCTGGAGTTGAAAAAGCAGAAATAGAAAGAGGAAACCTAGCAGCAAATCCAGGAATTATAAAACCTACTAGAATTGTGGATGCTGTGCTGCACACAGTAAAAGATATAAAAGGCATAGTTCATAATCAACGGGTACATGTGCATGTAGGAACTAAAGAAGTGCTTGCTAGAATAAGAGTTTTAGGAGAAGATGAAATATTAGGAGAGAGCAAAGGGTATGTTCAACTTAGGTTTGAAGAGCCTATTGCAGTCATAAGAGGAGATAGGTTTATTATACGTTCCTATTCACCAGTGGTTACTTTAGGAGGAGGAAAAATAATTTTTCATTCTTCAAAAAATAGACAGAGATTTTCAGAGAAAACCATTGAAACTTTGAAGATAGGAGAAGCAGGAAATGTAGATAAACTAGTAGATTTCATTCTTAAGGATTCAGAGAGGCTATTAACCGTTGAAGACCTATGGAAGGAAACTTTTATTAATAAAAATGAAATTAGAAATATACTCCAAGAGTTAATGAACTTAGAAAAGGTAGTCTATTTACCAGAAACAGATAAATATATAAGTAGACATTTATATAGAGAATACATGAAAAAAATTAATATGGAATTTGAAACATTATATGAAAAATATCCTTTTAGATTTCAAATAGATAAAGAAGAAATAAAAAGTAAAGTGTTTAGCACTTTAGATGTAAAAGAATTTGCTGAACTATTGAATAGCTATATTAAGAATAATCTACTTAAATTAGATGGCAATTTTATAGTAGAGGCCAATAGAGATATGATTGATAGAATATCTGAAAGAAGTCAAACAAAATTAGTTGAAAAGACTTTTATGGAAAATGGACTGAATGTTAAAAGTATTCAGCAGCTAAAGGAAAATACAGATGTTAAACCATATAAGTTTGAAGATGTTGAGAAATTTTTGATACAGTCTGGAAAGATAATTGATTTAGGTAGTGGGATATTGATTCATGTGGATATATTGAAGCATAATGTAAAAAAATTAAGAGAGATTTTTGATAAAGAAGGTACTATTTCTGTAGTCCAAGCAAGAGACTACTTGGAAACAAGTAGAAAGTTTGCCGTAGCACTGCTAGAATATTTAGATAGCCTTGAGGTGACTATAAGATATGAGGACATTAGAAAGCCGGGAGTCCATTATATGGACTATTTTAGATAAATATACTGGTTTAAACTATAGATAAAAAGGTAGGTGAAAATAATATGATTACAATTTCTAAATTAGCAGCTGAAAAGTTCAAAGAAATGGCACTAAAAGCTAAAAATCCTGAAGTTACTATGCTTAGAGTTTCATTTGGTGGCTATGGCTGAGGAGGCCCAAGATTACAATTAACTCTGGATGAGTTAAAGAATGAAAATGATGTAGTTATAGAATCAGAAGGTGTAACAATAGTACATGATGCTGACCTTGGAGTATATTTAGATAATTCAATTATTGATTACTCAAATGGTTGGTTAAATCGTGGATTTGTTATAAGAGGATCTAGAACATCCTCATGTTAGCAACTAAACCAAAGATTTAAACTAGAATTTAAATTATTAAGGACTCTATGATTTCATAGGGTCCTTTCCATCAGTAGCTTAAGCCTTGTCAATGTCAAACCAAAACATAACTCCATTATCTAAATTTTTTACCCCACACTTATTTCCGTGGAGATTTTGAACTGCCTTTACAATAGATAACCCAAGACCGCTGCCACCATATTTTCGTGTTCTTGCCTTGTCTACTTTGTAAAAGCTAATCCATATTTTATCTAGGGCTTCCTCCTGAATAGGATTTCCTGAATTAAAGATTTCGAATTTTACTTTTTCTTCAAGATCCACTACAGTTATATTAATTATTTTATGGCTATTTACGTGATTAATTGCATTATTTATATAGTTTATAATGACTTGTTCTATTCTAACAATATCACCGCAGACTGTAACAGTAGGTTCTTTAGTTACGTTAATTTTTATTTGCTTTTCTTCAAAGATTGCTCTGTATTTGATAAGAATTGAATCTATAAGTGAAGATATGTTAAATACGGTTTTTTCTAGTCTGAAATAACCAGATTCAATTTGTGATAAATTCAGGAGGTCTTTAACTAGTTTATCCATACGTGTTGTTTCATTGATAATGACATTACAGTAAAAGTCTTTGTCCTCAGCGTTTTGTATAACATTGCTTCTTAAACCTTCTGAATAGCCTTGGATTAATGAAATGGGAGTTTTTAATTCATGAGATACATTTGAAACAAATTCTTTACGCATTTCATCTATCTTTCGTTCTTTTTCTATATCTTCCATTAGTTTACGATTTTTTTCATTTAATTCTGAAATAGCATTATCTAAGTTTTCGGAAAGATAATTAATACTTTTAGCCAGTTCTCCAATTTCATTTTCATCATTAATATTACATTTTTTAGAGAAATCCAAATTTGCCATATTCTGAGATACACTATTAAGTTCTAATATAGGCTTAGTAAAATTTTTAGAAAATAGATAAGCCCATATTCCTCCAATAAAGAGTACCAAAATACCTGTAAACATCATGAACTTATTAGCTGTATTTGCATTTTCGGTTATGGCAGGAAGAGGAGTTCTAATTATGAGAGAATCACCGTTGCTTAATATAGTTTTAAGAACAAGAAAATCAATTTTTAAATCCTTATCTTTTTGAGTTAAAAATACATATTTTTCACTATCAGGCATATATAAGCCTATAATTTCGGAAAGACTTTCTAAATCCATTTTAGTATTAGGCACAGGGTTTATTTTTCTGTCAAATATTCTACTATCATTCCGCCTTAAGCTGCTTTCTGAATCTGAGTCAGGAGGAGTAATGGGTTTCCTAAAAAAAGGTTTTTCATTTAGTACTCTTGAAAAGGTGCTGTATTTTATCTTGCCGCTGCTGTCTACAATTATCATGTTTAGCGTTGAAGATGTCTCTAGCTTTTCTAGTTCTAAAGCTATATCTGCAGGGTTTCCTTTATATGATTGATTAATTAAATTACTATTTTTTATCAGCATGTCTTTCTTTTCGTTTAAATAATACTTTTCAAGGTATTGTGTGTTTAGAAGAAGAGAAAACAATACAAAAAATATAATTAGACTGCTTATACCAATAAATAGCTTATATCTTATGGATTTTAACATTGCTTAACCTCGAATTTGTATCCAAAGCCTCTTACAGTTTGGATATAGTCCTCTTTAGTATCTAATTTTATTCTTAAACGATTAATATGAGTATCTACAGTTCTAAGACCGCCAAAATAGTCATAGCCCCATACTTTATTAAGTATTTGTTCTCTGCTTAATGCTCTTCCAACATTATTAACAAGATACAAAAGAAGCTCATATTCCTTTGGACTAAGATCTATATTATTACCTAAAATTTCTACGGAGCGGGCTGTATCATCTATTACAAGGCCATCAAAAGATTTTATAGAAAGGGACTCTTTTTCAAGTCTTCTGAGAACAGCATTTACTCTAGCTACCAGTATATTAGGACTAAAAGGTTTAGTTATATATTCATCTGCACCAATCTCAAATCCAAATAACTCATCAAATTCTTCACTTCTTGCTGTCAGCATTATTATTGGAACTTTTGAAAAATTTCTTATATATTTACACACTGTCCAACCATCATAACCAGGAAGCATAACATCTAAAATAATAAGATCGATGTCACTGTTACTTTTTATAATTTCAATAGCTTTTTTACCATTATCAGTTTCTAGAGTAAGATAGCCTTCTTTCTTTAAAAAATCTTTCAATAGTTTTCTTATAAGTTCTTCATCATCTACTATTAAAATTTTTTTATTTTCCATGTTTTTATCCTTTCACACAATGGATTAAATCCTATTTATTATATTTTATAAGACCATTGTCACAATTGTGTTACAAGGCAAAAAAACTGCAGGGAATACCTACAGTTTTAGTTTTAAAGTTATCTTTTTATAAAAGGCTTATCTTTATGTACTTGTGGAATAGCCTTTTTTAAAGTATCTGCTTTTGATTGAGATATTATGCCTTGCTTAACCATTTCTGCGAAAATATCTTGCTTTGGTTCAGCTTTTTTATCTTTGAAATAAGCATCTCTTTGTTCTTTTGTCATATCTTTAACTTTAGCCATGTCTTCTTTAAATTTTGGTCTATTTTGCTCCATGAAAGCTATGATTTTGTCTTCTTCAGCTTGAGTAATTACTCCAGCTTTTACTTGACTATCAAGTTGTGATTTGAAATGATCCTTATCAGGTCTTTGCATTTTAGGCATAGTTTTTTCTATAGCATCAGCTTGTTCTTGAGTTATTACTTTTTGGTCAACTAGGTCTTTTAGAAAATTCATTTTTTCTTTTGGTTTATTAGCTTTAAAGTAAGCTTCACGTTCAGTTTCTGTCATGTTTTTAATTTTATCAAATTCAGCCTTCATTTCATTTTGTTTTTTAGTTAAGTAATCTTTAATAGTGTCAGCTTGTTTTTGAGTTATAGTACCAGCTTTAACTAATGAGTCAAGCTTTCCTATCATAGCCTCTTCTGGAGAACCATGCTTTTGTTTATTGAATTTCTTATAATCTTTCTTCTGAGTTATATTAGAAGTAGACTTATTAGTGTCAGAGGCGTTATCACTTTTAGCAAAAGCAATACTGCCAGCTGATAAAATCATACCTCCTGCCAATACACCTGTAATAACTTTAGTCATAATTCTAGGATTTTTCATTATAAAACTCCTTTCAATTTAGTATTTTATGTTACATTGTTATTTTATCCATATTATGTTACAGAATTGTCACAGGATTTTTAACGTTTTAAGAAGATTGAGTTTAAAACAGATATTTATTTGTTATAATGTAAATGAAATAAATCTATAGAAAAGTTTTAAAAGCTGGAAAATTAGAAAAATACAATTAGTTTTATAGGAATAATATATTTTATGCTAATGAATATTAGAGGGAGATACAATGGATAAAGACACAATAGTAGAACAATTATATCCGTCAATTGTTGAAAATGGTAAAGAGTTCAATGAGATACTTTTAAGGGCATTAGACTCGGTAAGTGATGGTATATCCTTTTGTGATAAGGATGGATACCTTCTATATGTAAACAATGCCTGTTGTGAAATAGTAGGAGCGGATAAAGAAGAGCTGCTTAACAAGAAAGTAGATAGCCTATCCCCGGACAAGCCAATGCTAATAGAGGTTATTGAAAAGAAAAAAAGTATTATAGATATAGAATACTTTTGGAATTTTAAAGGTAAAAGAACACATCTTATAAATTCAGGATATCCTATATTTGATGAGAATGGCAATATTATTGGGGCAATAGATATATTTAGAAGTATTGAGCGTTCTAGAGAACTTGCTAATACAATTGCAGGACACCAAGCCTTTTTTATGTTTGATGATATTGTTGGGGAAAGTGTAAACTTGAAAGAGATTATAAATCTAGCTAAGACATTTTCAAAAAGTAATGAGAGTATATTAATATTTGGAGAAACAGGAACAGGAAAAGAATTATTTGCTCAATCTATACACAATTATAGTAATAGAAGACGTAAACCATTTGTTGCATTAAACTGTGCAAACTTGCCAAATGAACTTATAGATAGTGAACTTTTTGGATATGAGGAAGGAGCTTTTACTGGAGCTAGAAAAGGTGGAAAGCCTGGAAAGTTTGAATTGGCAAATGGGGGAACGTTGTTTTTAGACGAGCTAGGAGAGATGCAGATAGATATTCAGGCTAAATTATTACGCGTGCTTGAAACCATGTGTATAAATAGAATTGGTGGAAACAAACCTATAAATGTAGATGTAAGAATAATAGCTGCTACAAATAAAAATTTAGAGGAAATGGTTCAGGAAGGAAAGTTTAGAAGAGATCTTTATTATAGATTGAAAGTTTTATGTCTTGAAATCCCTCCTTTAAGAGAGAGGGGAGAAGACATACTTTTACTTGCAGACTACTTTGTAAAAAAGCTTGTAAGTAAGGGGAATAAGTATGTTAAAGGAATAGATAATAGAGCAAAGGAAATGCTTATGAAGCATAGTTGGCAGGGGAATATTAGAGAACTTGAAAATGTAATTTCTAGATCTATGTTTATATGTGAAGGGGATTGGATTACAGAAAAGACGCTTTTTATGGCTGGATTTAAAGAACCCATATATGAAAATATAATAAAGAAGGAACCATTAAAAATAAGCAAGGATATTTTAGTAGATATATTAAATGCAAATAGGGGAAATAAAAAGAAAACTGCTCAGATTCTTGGAATTTCTAGACCAACACTATATAAGTTTTTAAAAAAGTATGGTCTATAAAAAAAAGTGTAAAGTGTTTACATGTAAACACTTTACACTTTATATCTTGGTGAAACCCGCTAAAATAGCAGTATTTTAAAATAAAAAAAGAATCTAAGTGTAAATCACTTTACACTTAGATTCTTTTTTTATTCATGGATATAATCAGCAACATTGAAAATACAAGGTTTAAGAGCCGATTTACATTTTGGAGCGATTCTTGCGAATGGTATATTTCAAGTAAACATTTACAAAGTTAAAGCTTACATGATAACTGAACTAACTTTAAGGGGGAAGCTGAATTGAATAAAAATATTGATAAATGTAAAGCAATTGTTGAGAAAGATAAAAAGATGTACGCACAAGCAGGTAAAATTCCATATTTCCCATTGGCAGTAAAAAGGGGTCAAGGGGCAATAATTGAAGATGCTGATGGCAATGAATATATAGATTTGTTAGCTAGTGCTGCTATGCTTAATACTGGGCACTGCCATCCAAAAATTGTAGAAGCGATTACAGAGCAAGCAAAAGATTTTGTTCACTATATTTATCCTTATGTATATCATGAACCACTTGTGGAACTTGCAGAAGAAATTATAGATATTACTCCTGGAAATTTTGAGAAAAGAGTTATATTTGGGCTTACAGGTTCTGATGCCAATGATGGAATGATAAAATTTGCAAGGGCATATACAGGAAGAAGTAAAATAATATCCTTTATAGGCTCTTATCATGGTTCAACATATGGCGCTATTTCTCTTTCGGCATTGAACCTTAACATGCGAAGAAAAATAGGCCCTCTAGTTCCTGAAATACATCATATACATTACCCAGATTGCTACCGCTGCAGATTTGGTAAGGAAGAATGTAATTGTAATCTAGAATGTCTTAATGAGCTTGAAAATGCATTTAAATACTATATAGCTCCAGAAGAAGTAGCAGCTATATTAATAGAGCCTATAGCTGGAGATGCAGGATTTATAGTACCTCCACAAAAGTACATGGAAAGGCTTTATAATCTTTGCAAAGAAAATGGAATATTATTTGTAGTTGATGAAGTTCAGCAGGGCTTTGGAAGAACTGGGGAATGGTTTGGAATAGACAATTTTAATATAGAACCTGATATGGTTGTACTAGGAAAATCAATTGCGTCAGGTATGCCTATGAGTGCCATTGTTGGAAGAAAAGAGATTATGGAATCCTTAGATGCTCCTGCACATACCTTTACTGCCGCAGCAAATCCTATTTCTTGTAGGGCTGCCATGGCAACTCTTCAAGTTATAAAAGAAGAGAATCTTATCCAGCGTTCAAAAACTTTAGGGGAATATATGAAAACACGCTTCGAAGATATGCAAGAAAAATACGAAATTATCGGAGATGTACGTGGTGCTGGAATGACTATAGGAGTTGATCTTGTTAAGGACAGAACTACTAAAGAAAAGGATAAGGATGCAGCTGCAAAAATTTGTTATCGAGCATGGGAAAATGGAGTGCTGGTTACTTTCGTTTCAAGTAATGTGTTAAGGATACAGCCACCACTAGTAATAAGTAAGGAACAGATTGATAAAGCACTAGATGTTATTGAAGAAGCTATAAAAGAGTATTTAAAAGGTGGTATTCCAGATGAAGTTTTAGAAGTATCAAAGGGTTGGTAAAAATAAATATAAAAAATAATCCCGCTTTAAAGTAAAGCGGGATTTTATTATATATTTACATACATATATTTTTAGAGTATAATAAAGAATTAGACATAACTATAACAATTATATAACATATTACATAATAATTTTATCATAAAGTAAATATCAAAGTCAAGGGGTTTTTAAAAAAATATAGGAGAGTGATAAAATGAGCAGTTACCAGCAAAGCAAAGAGGAAGAATTAATGTACCTTAACAAAACTTTGAAGGTTATCGAAACACAATTAGCTGAAGAAGAGAATACCTTAAGTACTAGCTTTAAGAACCTTATAAATTCAGGAAGAGAAATGTGGGAGGAGAGTGTTCATTTTTCCAATGATTTTGACAAAATTCCAGAGATGAATCAATATCTTTTAGAAGTAAATAATCAAAATAGAGATTATGCAAAGAAACTAAAGCGAATAAAAAAATATAAACAGATGCTGAATTCTCCTTATTTCGGAAGATTTGATTTTTTAGAGAATGGTTTTGATAGCAAGGAAAAAATTTATATTGGACTCTATAATTTAATGGAGGCTAAAACAGATTCAATTTTTATATATGACTGGCGGGCTCCTATTTCTAGCATATTTTATAGGCATGAAGCAGGTGAAGCTTATTATAATTCTCCAGTTGGAATCGTTTCGGGAAAGGTGTATTTAAAAAGACAGTATAAAATTCAGGATTCCAATCTTAAATTCTTTTTTGACAGTAATATAAGAATTACCGATGAAATTTTACAAGAAGTTTTAAGCCGCAATTCTTCAGCAAAGATGAAGAATATAGTAGAGACTATTCAAAAAGAACAGGATGCTATAATAAGAGATACTGAAAATGAACTTTTAATAATTCAAGGAGTAGCAGGTAGTGGGAAAACCTCTGTTGCTCTGCATAGAATTGCATTTTTACTTTATGAAGGACTAAATTCTAAGATAAATTCTAATGATGTTATTATAGTTTCACCAAATTCTATATTTAGTAAATATATTTCCAATGTTCTTCCTGAACTTGGGGAAGAGCATGTGGAGGAAATAACTTTTGATGATATTGCTTCAAAATTTTTAGACAATAGATGTATGATTGAAGCTAGAGGCAATCAGCTTGAAAACTTAATTATTGATCAAAAGAATGAAAAATTAGATTTAAAAGTTCAAGGTATAGAGTTTAAGGGATCAGAGATATTTGTAGAAATTCTTGATAGGCTGATACAATATTATGAAAGAAATCTACACAATTTTGAAGATGTATATTATGAAGGAAAAATCATTGAGACAAAGCAGCAGTTAAAAAATATGTTTCTTAATAATAAAATAGATATCCCTATGGTAAAAAGGCTTAGAAGAATTGAAAGTATAATATTAAATAAAATTTATCCATTGAGAAAAGAAAGACTTAGAAAAATTGAAAAAGTTGTACAGAATAATCCTGAGCATATATTTGAAGTAAAGTCATTTAGCAGGTTAATTTCTATTAAAGAGACAAAAGTATTTATGAAACACATTCATAGTTTTACTAAAGTTCATTATATGGATTTATATAAAATACTTTTTAATAAAAATGGATTTATTTTCAAGCTATCTAAAGGACTAGAGCTTCCTAAAAATATTGAACAAATAATATGGGAAACTAGCATGCGTTTAGAAAAAGGATATATTTCTTATGAAGATTGCGCTCCTCTTATATACATTAAATTAAAGATAGAGGGAAACGATAATTTTTCGAATATTAGGCAGGTAGTAATTGATGAAGCACAAGATTATTATTCTATACAATATAATGTTTTTAGACTTTTATTTAAAGGGGCAAGGTATACTGTACTAGGTGATTTTAATCAAACACTTGAAAGAAACGGAGATAAGTTTATATATGATAATATTGAAAGAATATTAAACAAAAGAAAATCGGTAAAGATGTCTATGAGTAAAAGTTATAGAGCTTCTTTTGAAATAAATAATTTTAATAAAAGATTCTTGAATAGTAACCAAGAAATTACTTCCTTTAAAAGACATGAAGCGGAACCAATAGTTATATTTAAAAATAATCAAGAAGTTTTAGATAGGGATATTGTAAAAGATATAGAGTATTATTATAAACAAGGATACGATTCAGTTGCAATTATTTGCAAGACAAAGCAGCAGGCAAGAGAAATTGAAGAAAGATTAAAAGACTTAATTGATGTTAAAGTATTAAATGAAGATTATACTAAAATTGAAAAGGGGACTTTGATTGTACCTTCTTATTTAGCAAAGGGTCTTGAGTTTGATGTAGTGCTGGTATATGATGTTTCAAATGTTAATTATGAAACTCAATTTGATAGAAGGCTTTTATATATAGCTTGCACAAGAGCCCTTCATAGGCTAAAGATCTACTTTACTGGAGAAAAAAGTAGATTACTTTAATATTAAGTATTTTCAATATAAGCACTAGAAAGAATAAAAAATAGTTCTTTCTAGTGTTATTTGTTATTTCAAAATGTAAATATGTAATAAAAGTTTAATATTATATTAAGTGAAATAGAGTAGTATAATTATAACCGTAGGTAATGGGAAACATATATGGAAAAATAAAAGCATATGTACAATTTTATTGATAATAAGTAAAATGATAAATATGTATGAAATAATTGACGTGATTTGCATATAGTATTATAATCAATCTATAATTCCTATAAATCCTACTTGAATACTGTGTATTGTATTGTGGAGGTGATAAGTTTGTCAGATATTATACTAGAACTTATAGATGTAGTAAAAAAATTTGATGATCAGGAAGCTGTTAAAAATGTTTCTATGAAGATTAGAAAAGGCGAGTTTTTAACGCTATTAGGTCCAAGCGGTTGTGGGAAGACGACTACTTTAAGGATGGTAGCTGGTTTTGAAAATCCAACAAGCGGTAAAATTCTCTTAGAAGATGAATCGGTGGAAAATAAAGAGCCTTATGAAAGAAATGTAAATACAGTGTTTCAAAACTATGCTCTTTTCCCTCATATGAATGTTTATAATAATATTGCCTATGGACTTAAAATCAAAAAAGTAAATAAATCTGAAATTGCAAAACGGGTAAATGAGATGCTGAATTTGGTTCAGCTTGAAGGTTTTGAAAAGAGAATGCCTGATCAATTAAGTGGAGGACAAAAGCAAAGAGTTGCTATTGCAAGGGCGCTTATAAATAACCCTAAAATTTTGCTTTTAGATGAGCCGCTAGGAGCTCTTGACTTAAAACTTAGAAAGCAAATGCAGATAGAGCTGAAAAGGCTTCAAAAAAAGCTGGCTATAACATTTATATATGTAACACATGATCAAGAAGAAGCTCTTAATATGTCAGACAGAATTGCAGTTATGAGGGGCGGAATTATAGAACAGATAGGAACTCCGGAAGAAATCTATGAAAAGCCAAAAACAAAGTTTGTTGCTAGTTTTATTGGTGAATCGAATTTATTTAATGCAGTTGTAGAAAGTGAAGATGATAAATTTGCTAAAATAAGGATAGAAGATGAAATAATTGATGTTGAAAATAGTAATTTAATTATTGGTAGTAAAATTTATATTTCTGTTCGACCTGAAAATATAAAATGTTCTATTGAAAGAAATGAAAAGTTCAATTTAAAGGCAATTGTTAAAGAACACAGCTATGTTGGTTCAATTATAAAAACCACAGTAGTATTATCAAATGGACAAGAAGTATTAATTAATAATTATAATAAAAAATCAGAATTGTCTAAAGAAGGCACTAATGTATGGTTATCCTGGAATCCAGAAGACATGGCAATGGTGGATGGAGAGGAGGGACTATAAAGATGAAAAAAAGTAAAGAAAATATTTCTAAATTTTCATTTATAGGACCTATATCTCTTTGGATGATAATTTTTATAGCAATTCCTCTCTGCTACATTATATTTATAAGTTTTATGCAAAGGGGAACAGATGGAGGCATAATATTTACACCAACCATTGAAAACTATGCAAGAATGAAGAACCCACTTTATTTTAAAGTGTTTAAGGATTCCATATCAATTGCTTTTATTACAACACTACTTACTCTTATTTTTGGGTACCCTTTCGCATACTTTGCATCGAAAATACCGAAAAAGTATAGAGTATTGGTTTTAGTACTTATTATAATTCCATTTTGGACTAACTCCCTTATAAGAACTTATGGGTGGATTATACTTTTAAGAACGGAAGGAATTATAAATCATATTCTTATAGGTATTGGTTTAATTAAAGAACCTTTTAAGATGCTTTATAGTTATGGAGCAGTGCTTGTTGGTATGGTATATACCTTGTTCCCATTTATGGTACTACCCCTATATAACTCTATAGAAAAGTTAGATAGAAGCTATTTAGAAGCTGCAAAAGATCTTGGAGCAGGCAGATGGAAAACATTTTTAACTGTAACTATTCCTCTAACTATGCCCGGAATAGTAGCGGGATGCATTCTTGTTTTTATACCATCTATAGGTTTGTTTTTTATACCTGACCTAATGGGTGGAAGCAGAGTTATGCTTGTTGGTAATTTGATTAAAAATCAATTCCTCGTATCCAGAGATTGGCCATTTGGAGCAGCATTGTCTATTGTTATGATGATAGTGTCTCTTTTATTAATAGGAATATATATAAAAATAGTAGGCAAAAAGTCGGATATGGAGGTCTTCTAATGGAAAGTAAATTATTAAAATGGTTATCTAACTTTTATATTGTATTTGTGTTTCTATTTATATATATTCCTATAGTAGTAATAATAATATACTCCTTCAATGTATCAAAGAGTAATGCAGTTTGGAATGGCTTTACTCTTCAATGGTATTCAAAACTTTTTCAGAATGACAATGTTCTGTTAGCTTTAAAAAATAGTTTAACAGTAGCAGTATTAAGTACTGGAATTTCTACTATAATTGGAACTATTGGAGCTGTAGGACTATATAAATACACTTTTAAGGGTAAGGGCTTAATTGATATGTTACTTTATATACCTATAGTAATTCCCGAAATAATAATGGGAATTTCACTTTTAGTATATTTTTCATCAATGCATATGGAATTTGGTATATTTACGCTAGTGCTTTCTCATACCACATTCTGTATACCTTTCGTGTTTGTTACAGTAAAGGCAAGACTTGCAGGATTTGATCATTCAATTGAAGATGCTGCAATGGATTTAGGAGCAAATAAGCTTACAGTATTTAGAACTATAACTCTTCCAATTATATTACCCGGTGTTCTTTCTGGTGCAATGTTGGCATTTGCTCTTTCGCTAGATGATGTAATAATCAATTTCTTTGTATCAGGACCAGAAAGTACTACTTTACCAATAAAAATATTTTCAATGCTGCGTTTTGGACTTTCGCCGGAAATAAATGCACTATGTAGTGTAATGTTACTTACTACGTTTATAGTTCTTGTTTTTTCACAGAGTATTAAGCTGAATAAAGCAAAATAATGTAAAGGGGTGTTTTAAGTGTCAAAAAAATTAATAAGAAATTTAAGTATACTATCTATTTTAATTTTTTCACTAGTTTCTTTTGTAGGATGCTCAGGTAAATCTAAAACTGCAAATACTGGAGGAGAAGAAAAAGTAGTAAACTTATTTACTTGGGCTAATTATGTGCCAGATGAGGTTATTAAGAAATTTGAAAGCAAGACTGGCATTAAGGTTAACTATAGCAACTTTTCTACTAATGAAGAAATGATGGCAAAGCTTCAGGCTGTTAAAGGTGGACAATATGATGTAATAGTATGCAGTGACTATATAATACAGGTTATGGCAAAGCAAAGTGAAGTATTAATGCAGCCTATAAATAAAGGTAATATACCTAATTATAAAAATGTTGAGCCTACCTACTTAGGACAATATTTTGATAAAGATAATAAGTATTCTATCCCTTATACTCTTGGGGCTCAAATGATTGTTTATAATGGAGATAAAATAAAAAAAGATATAAAAAGTTTAAAGGATTTATGGGATCCTTCATTTAAAGATTCTGTGGTACTTTTAGACGATCCTAGATCTGTAATTGGTATTGCATTAACAAAATTAGGCTACACAATAAATGAAACTGATCAAGCAAAACTAGATAAAGCAAAAGAAGAATTGAAAAAACTTAAACCAAATGTGAAGGTGTTTGATGCAGATACTCCTCATAATAGCCTTATAAGTGAAGATTGCACTATAGGTCTTATGTGGGGATCCCAAGCATCTGCTGCAGTAAAAGGAAATCCAAAGCTTAAAATTGTTTATCCGGAAGAGGGAATGCAATTTGGAGAAGATAGCTTTATTATACCAGCCAAGGCTCCTCATCAAAAGAATGCTGAAGCTTTTATTAACTTCATGTTAGAAGGAGAAATAAGTAATGAAGCCACAACAATTAATGAATATATAAATACAAATACTGCAGCTAAACAATTTATGTCAAAGGAATATTTAGAGAATAAGGCTGTATTTGTGCCAACTAATGAGTTTTCTAAAGCGAAACATTTAAGTGATGTTGGAGATTCAGCAAAAAAATATGATTTAATCTGGTCTGAATTTAAGCAACAATAATTTGATTTAGGAAGTGATTATGTGGATATCTATGATTTAGTTATAAAAAATGGTACCATTGTTGACCCAGAGAAAAAGTATATAAAAATAGGTCAAGTGGGTATTAACGGAACGAAGATATCTATAATTACTAATGAAGAAATAAGTGGAAAGATTGAAATAGACGCAGAAGGTATGATAGTATGTCCTGGATTTATTGATATTCATGGGCATATAGATGGTCATATTGAATGTGCAGAGCTTTCTGCACTTCAGGGAGTTACAACAACTGTAGGGGGGAATTGTGGCTTAAGCCCTTTGGATTTAAAAAAATTTTTTCAAGAGCAAAGTTTAGATGGGTTTCCTATAAATCAAGCACAATTAGTAGGGCATTCTTTTACCTTAAGAAAAGCCGTAGGAATAGAAAGTCCTTATGTTCCTGCAACAAAAGATCAGATTACTCATATGTGTAAGTTGCTGGAGAAATCTATTGAAGATGGAGCAATAGGATTATCCTTTGGATTAGAATATGCTCCAGGATCATCAATAGATGAGATAATGACCTTAAGTAATATTGTAGCAAAATATAAAATGATCATACCAATACACACAAATCTAAATATGCCAGGAGATTTAACATCATTAATAGAAGCTGTAAGGATAGCAGAAGTTACAGGAGCTCATGTACTGATTTCTCACTTTGTATATCAGTATGGAATGGGACTTATGACGGAAGCTCTTGAGATAGTAGATAAGGCTAGAGAAAGAGGCATTAAAGTATCTGCAGATAGCGGAATGTATACCGCCTTTGCAACTTTTATAGGGAGTACTATTTATGATCAGGATTATATGGAGAGATTTGGATGGAAGTTAGAAGATTTACTTGCGTCTACTGGGAAATATAAGGGCAAGAGATTAACACCTGAAATATATAAGGAATTAAGAAACTTCTATAAAAATGACAGCGTAATTTGTTTTACTGGAGTTGAAAATGAAATATATGAAGCTTTATTAAAGGATTATATAATGGTATCTTCTGATACAGGTCCAAGTCCTACAGGTAACGCTAAAGAAGGGCATCCGCAGAACGCAGGTACCTTTCCACGATTTTTCAGAAAAATGGTTAGAGAACAAAAAAGTATATCACTTCTTAAAGCAATAGAAAAATGTACTCTGCTTCCAGCTAACACAATAGGACTTACGGAAAAAGGAAGGATGACTGCAGGAGCTGACGCAGATATTGTTATTTTTGATATTAATAAAATAGAAGACAAAGCAGAATTTCCAGACAGAGGAGAACCAGATGAAAAGCCAAAAGGAATTCATTATGTAATTGTAAATGGTAAGATTGTAGTAAGAGAAGGTAATTTAGTCAAAGGTTGTCTGCCAGGAAAAGTTATTAGAAATAATAGATTCACATATGAAAAGGAGGAAATATATAAATGAAAGTATTTATTAGTGCAGATATTGAAGGTACAACAGGCATTACCAGCTGGGATGAAACTGAAAAGTCTAAGGCTGATTATAACAAGTTTGCTGATCAAATGAATAGAGAAGTAAGAGCAGCATGTAATGGAGCAATAAAAGCTGGAGCAAAAGAGATATTAATTAAGGATGCACATGACAGTGGAAGAAACCTAAATCCTTCCTTGCTTCCGAAAAATGTTAAGATAATTAGAGGATGGGCTGGACACCCTTTCTCTATGGTGCAACAGTTAGACAATACTTTTGATGCAGTATTATTTACAGGTTATCATTCATGGGGAGGTTCTAATGAAAATCCATTGGCTCATACTATGAATCCTTATGATGTAGATTACATTAAAATCAATGGAGAATATGCAAGTGAATTTACTCTTCACGCATATGCAGCAGCATATGTTGGAGTTCCATGTGCTTTCGTTAGCGGAGATAAAGGACTTTGTGAAAATATAAAGTTGTTAAATAAGAATATTAAGACTGTGGCTGTAAATGAAGGGGTAGGAGCATCTACTATAAGCATTCACCCAGACTTAGCTGTTGAAATGATAGAAAAAGAAGTAGAGAATGCATTAAGTGGAGATTTGAATCTTTGCAAATTACAACTTCCAGAAGAATTTGAATTAGAGATTGGATATGTATCACATACAAAAGCCTATAGATTTTCTTTTTATCCAGGAGCAAAATTAGCTTCTCCTAAGGTAATATCATTTAATACAAAGGATTATTTTGAAGTTTTAAGAGCTGTTTTATTTCTAACATAATCTTATAATTAAATTTCATCTTACTATGGATAAGTATTGAATTTAAAATCTATTAAAAAAATAAATTAAGGCTTTAAGGCTTCTCTTCATAGGAGAAGTCTTGATTTTTTATTTGATAGCATAATACTTTTAAATTTTGTGTAAAAATGTAATTTAATTTAAAAGATGGTTTACATTTATGTAGAAAAATGCTATTATATGTTAGTAATTATGATAATTACCTACTTATGGCATGTAGGGGGATATATTTGTTACTAGGTATTGAAACTATAGTAATATACATATTTTGAAGAATAAAAAGTAAAAATTAAGTTTTATATAAGCAAAGATGTATTAAAAATATCGATAATAGCAAATCTATCGAAAGGTAGAGACGCAAAGCTATGGGTCTAAGGAATAAAAATTCTATGACTGCCAGGTTGCCGAAGTATTTACAAAAATAATTATAGAAAGTTTTGTGGATAACTATGTCAAAGGCACTGGTAAATTAGAAGTGTCTTTGGCATTTTTTTATTTATTAAAAAATTATAGGGAGTGAAACAGATGAAGAATAATAAGGGAAAAAAGAATTTTAAGTCATTCACCGGGAGTGTTAGAAACAGATTAATAGCGGTTTCTATAATATCTATTGTGCTGCCGTTAATTATTCTTGGATATGTTTGTTATAAAAAATCTTATACTATTTTACAGAATAAACTTATAGTAACTTCTGGACAAACACTTCAAGAAGTTGATAGATCTATAACTAAATTTTTAGGAGGATTAGAAAATCAACTAGAATTTTTAGCTTCATCAGCTAGTTTTGGGAAAATTGAAGCTGCACAAGGAAACGTATCAGTAGGTAAAAATGAACTTGATATGAGTATAGAACTTTTAAAAAATATAAAGAATTCAAATGAAAATCTATTAGTTGCTTACTTTGCTTCATCAAGTGGTAAAATGTATGCTTATCCAGTACCAAACTTACCTAAAGACTATAATCCAACAGAAAAAGCTTGGTATAAAGATGCTGTAAGCCAAAAGGGAAAGGTTGTATGGAGTAATACATATATAGATGAAAACACTAAAAAGACTATAGTAACTGAATCAAAAGCTGTAGTTGTAGATGGAAAAGTTGTAGGGGTTATGGCTATTGATATTGAACTTAAAGAAATGACAGATAACATAATTAATAGCGTTATTGGAAAAGCAGGTTATGTAGTTTTAACAGATAAAAATGGAACTATGATTGCTCATAGGGATACTAACCTTTTAGGCAAAGATACTATTACTAAGGAGCAGTTTTGGACAAGTGTAAAATCTAAAGAAAGTGGATTTGAAAAGTATACATATGGAGGTAAACAGAAGTTTCTAACTTTTCATACAAACAATAGAACCGGATGGAAGCTTATGGCTATCATGGAGGATACCGAACTGGTAAGTGATACAAATGTAATAATGAAGTTTACCCTATTAATTATAGCTATATGCGCTCTAGTGGGAATATTTATAGCCATTTTACTTGAAAGAAGTATATCAGGGCCATTAAATAAATTAAAAGAAGCATTTGGGAAGGCTTCAGAGGGAGACTTAACTGCTAAGGTTAAGATAAATTCAAAAGATGAATTTGGGGAAATAGGTAATAGTTACAATGGTATGGTTGACAATATAGCAGCTTTAATTAAAAAGGTCAAAAATTCTACTAGTACTGTTTTTGAATCCTCAAAATCCTTATCAGATATTACTGAAAAAACAGCTATGGTTTCTTCTGAAATATCTAGAACAATGGAAGAGGTAGCTAAAGGCATGGATGAAGAGGCTAGAGACACTCAATATGGTTCTGAAGTAGTAAATGAATTAGCCGATAAAATTGAGATTGTATCAAAATCTACAAATAACATGAAAGATATATCTGATGAAACAAATAAACTCAGTGATAATGGATTAAAGGCAGTAAAAGTACTAACTGAAAAATCAAAAGAAAGCGGTATTGCTGCATATAGAGTTGGTGAGATCATAGAAAAAGTAGATAAAAGCTCAGAAGAGATAGGTATAATAACTTCTACAATAGAACAAATAGCACAACAGACAAATCTTTTATCATTAAATGCATCCATAGAGGCGGCAAGAGCAGGTGAACATGGAAGAGGTTTTGCGGTGGTTGCCGAGGAAGTAAGAAAGCTATCAGAGGAATCTTCAAAGGCAGCTACTCAAATAAAAGAATTAATATCAGGAGTGCAAATTCAATCAAAATCAGCTGTAGAATCTATGGATAGTGCTAAAGCTATCATAATAGAACAGGATAAAGCAGTGGAGGAAACTGAGAGTATATTTAGTTATATATCGAATTCTATAAAATCATTAATAGATATGACACAAGAACTAAAAAAATATAGTGATGAAATGGCAGTGAAAAAGGATGAGATTGTAAATGTTATAGGGAATATAACTGCTGCAACAGAAGAAACTTCAGCAGCAACTCAAGAAGTTTCAGCATCTACAGAGGAGCAATTAGCTGCCATGGAAGAGGTATCTTCTCATACTAATGATTTAAGTAAGCTTGCTAGTGAACTTCAAGATATAGTAAATCAATTTCGTCTAGAATAATGAGGAGAATTATTAAGTGTAAATAGAAAGGATAAAATATGTGGGCTTTAGGATTTTCACCTGATTGGATAATAGGCCTTATTGCGGTAGCCTTAGTTTTAGTACATGCATATTTATTTAGACATAAAATTTTTATAGAGAAAGAAGATATATACCGTAGCCTATTCCAAAAAAATTATTTTTCTATATTTTTAATTTGTCCCCAAACCGGAAATATAGTAGACGCAAATTCTGCAGCATGTAATTACTATGGTTATTCTAAAGAGAGTCTATTATCCATGAATATAAATGATATTAATCTCTCTATTACACCAGAAATGTTTAATGAGATTAGTACTGATAATTCTAAAAAAAATAAAGTTTTTAATTTCAAACACAAATTAGCCAGCGGAGAAATAAGAGATGTTGAAGTATATTGGGGAAGTATAAAGTATAAGGGAGAAGATTTAATTTATTCAATGGTACAGGACATTACAGAAAAAAAACTTGCTGATGAAAAAATTATTCGTATGGCATATCATGATATGCTTACAGGATTGCCAAATCGTACTTTATGTAATGACTATTTGAATAACTCGTTAATTAATGCATCTTTAAATAATGATATGGTAGGAATTTTGTTTTTAGATTTTGATAGATTTAAGTGTATTAATGATACTTTAGGACATTTCATAGGGGATAAGCTTCTAGAGAATATTACAGAAAGATTAAAGTTTATTTTAGATAAAAGTGATTTTATTGCTCGAGCAGGTGGAGATGAATTTTTAGTTATATTACCTAAGGTTACCGATAAAGGAAAGATAAAAGCTATTGCTGAGAAGATAGTAAGCGAGTTTAGACAGCCCATAATTATTGATGGATACGAGCTATATACTACTGTAAGTTTAGGAATAAGTGTATATCCTTTTGATGGAACAGATGTAAGGACGTTAATGAAAAATGCTGAAATAGCTATGTATAAAGCTAAAGATTCTGGTAGAGATAACTATAGAGTATTTACTCAGAGTATGAAGAATGTAATATATGATAATTTTTATTTCGCAAACAACCTAAGAAATGCTATTGAAAGAGAGGAATTAGTTGTATATTACCAGCCTAAGATAGATATACAAGAAGGTAAAGTTACAGGAGTTGAAGCTTTAATAAGGTGGGATCATCCAGAGCTAGGGTTAATACCACCAGCAAAATTTATATCAATAGCTGAAGAAACAGGACTTATTGTGCCTATAGGGGAATGGGTACTCCGCAGGGCTTGTGCACAAAACAAGGCTTGGCAGGATGCTGGATATAAGCCAATTAAGATGGCGGTAAACATATCAGCAAGACAATTACAACAAAAGGATTTGTATGAGAAATTAGTTGAAATATTGAAAGAGACTAACCTAGAAGCAAAATATTTAGAGTTAGAAATAACTGAAAGCATAGCAATAAAGAATATTGATAAAACCAATGATATGCTAAATAATCTAAAAGAGCTAGGAGTAAATATAGCTATGGATGACTTTGGCACAGGATATTCAGCATTAAGTTATCTCAACCAAATTTCAATTGATATACTGAAAATTGATCAATCATTTATAAGGAATCTTGCACTTAGTGAACATAACAAGGAAATAGCTGCATTCATAATAAAGATGGCACACGCTCTTGAATTAAAGGTAACTGCAGAGGGCGTTGAAACAGAAGAGGATATTAATTTTCTGAAAAGACATAAATGTGACTATGTGCAAGGATATTATTTTAGCAGGCCAATACCAAGTGACGAATTCGAAAAATTGTTTTTAAAGAGTTAGGAAGTTATATTCCTAACTTTTTTATTAAATCCATCTTAATAAGTGATAATTTTTAAAGAGTTAATATTTAAAATTTAGATAAAAATACCCAACTCTGGTTCTTAATAAATATGTAAGAATTTATTTAATGATTAGTAAGATTGAGGTTATATAATAAATTTAATACTAAAATTTCAAGATATGTAATTAACATATTTATATGGATATGAGGAGGAAGTGTTTTGAGAAGGTTAGTTAAAAAGCTATTATTTATTTTTATAGCTATTGTAATAATAACATCTTTTATATTATTTAATCCAAATAAAGATAGTGACTTAAAAGAGTGCGTTAAGAGTTATAATGATATATTAGTGTTAGTGAACAGAAGATATTATCTGCCTAAAGATTATATACCTAATGATTTGATAGTACCTAATATTAAATTTTCTAGCCATATGACTAATGAAGAAAAGAAAATGAGAAAAGATGCAGCAAAAGCCTTGGAAGATATGTTTAAAGAAGCAAAAAAAGATGAAATTTTTATATATGGGCTTTCAGGGTATCGTTCTTACAGATCTCAAGTTGAGACATATAATCAGAGAATTGAGAGAGTGGGAAGAGAAGAGGCAGATAAATATGTAGCATCACCAGGCCATAGTGAGCATCAAACAGGGCTTGCCATGGATATAACAAATAAAACTGGTGGAGGAAATTTTGGAAAGAGTAAAGAGGGGAAGTGGCTTAAGAGCAATGCAGATAAATTCGGATTTATAATAAGATACCCTAAAGAAAAAGAGCGTATAACAGGATACAATTATGAACCTTGGCATATTAGATATGTTGGTAAAGAAGCTGCTAATGAGATTAAAAATAGAAATTTAGTCCTTGAAGAATACTTAGAAAATTAATAACGTTGTATATATTATTGTTATAGAATAAAATGAAGTTAGTATAATGTTGCCAATATGATACTATAAATCATTAAACTGGAGGAGATGAAATGTTTAAATATCCAAGAAGAGAAGAATTAGGATTTTTACCAACACCTATACAAAAATTAGATAGATTAAGTGAAGCTCTTAATGGGCCAGAAATTTATTTAAAAAGAGATGATTTAACTGGAGGGGTTGTTGGGGGAAACAAAATTAGAAAACTTGAATTTGCACTTGCACATGCATTAGATAATGGATATGATACATTAATTACATGTGGAGGGCTCCAATCAAATCATTGTAGAGCTACTGCTTTTATAGCTTCAAAGTATGGACTTCAATGCCACCTTGTATTAAAGAAAACAGAAGATCCAAAAATAGAAGCCAATTTATTTTTGGATAAATTAGCAGGAGCTCAAATTCATTATATTCCTAGTGAAGAGTATGAAAAAGAATTAGACTATATATTAAAAGAGTTAAAAGAAGAGTTAGATAAGGAAGGTAGAAAAGCATATGTAATTCCTACAGGTGCCTCTTTTGGAATAGGTAACTTTGGGTATATAAAAAGCTGTGAGGAAATAAGTAAGCAGTGCAGAGAAAGTAATATAAATTTTGATTATATAGTGACAGCAGTGGGATCAGGAGGAACATACACAGGATTAAAAATAGGACAAGAATTATTTTTACCAAAGACAAAAATTGTAGGATTCAATATATCCGATGATAAAGATTATTTTATAAAGCAAGTATTAAAGATATCTAAAGAGAGCTCAGCCTATACAGATAAAGAAATTAATATAGATGAAAAGGATATCCATATTATAGATGGATATGTGGGGCTTGGATATGCAAAGAGTACGCCAGAAGAGTTAAAATTCATTAGGGATATTGCTAGATTAGAGGGAGTTGTATTTGATCCAGTTTATACAGGAAAAGCTATGTTTGGACTTGTAGATCAGATAAAAAAGGGTACTTTTAAAAGAGGAGAAAAAATTTTATTTATTCATACAGGAGGAATTTTTGGAATCTTTCCGAAATCTCAAATGTTTGATCTTGATTAAAAATATTAAATTTTTGAGATACCTCTATGATTTTAAGTTCATGGAGGTATTCTTATGTATGCTGATATATTTAGTACTTTACCAATAACAGAAACATTGTTTGGTAAAGGGGTAGGAATTGGAACAGTTTTATCTTTCATGATGGCTGTTGCTGCATTGTCTCTTCCATCTATAATTATGAAGGGTATCCAATCATTTTAGGATACCCTTTCAAAATAGGTACATGTTCTAAATAAACTATTATTAAATTCTATTATACAGTTCTCAATTAGTATTCAAGATTATCATCGTCAAAATCTTCTTCGAAAGGTCTCATACCACCCATTCCCATCATAGGAGACATTTCATGTCCACCCATAAAAGGCATTTGGTACATACCAGGAGTCTGCTGGTACATACTAGGAGTCTGATACATATGGTACATGTGATACATATGACAGCTATGCATGTGTGCCATAGGACACATATATCCAGTCATAGGGCACATATTACTATAAGTACCCATAGGGTGCATTCCCATCATGGAAGGCATCTGATACATATTTCCATACATAGGCATCATTCCTTGTCCGCTCATGTGAGGCATATATTGCATGCCACCCATAGGATACATATTTTCCATATCATGCATGTCATGCATTGAATCTTTACAATCCATTGAATATTTCTCCATTAATTACACCTCTATTAATAATTTTTATTACATTTACAATATATGTAATAGAATGATTTTGTTGAACAAATTTTTATATTTAATTGAGAAATTAATGGATACATATTCATAACTTATATGAAATAATTGATAGTTACATTATTTATATGAATATTGAGAAAAAGACTTATATAATATATTGTTTATTTTATCTGCAAATTCTTGAAGTAAATTCATATCACTTATATAATTGCTTTTTAAAATAATTTTAAGTTGGTTTGTAGCTGATTCTAAATACAATGTATCAATTGTTATAACTTTGTTTTCAATTAGTTCTTCCAAGGGCTTTTCTGCATTACATCTAATTGATTCCATTAAATTTAGTTTAAATATATCAATACTAATTTCTTCGGCGGAAAATATATTTAAATCAAGATTATCCATTTTAAATCCCTCCTTTTTAAAGTATTGACATTAAAAATAGAAATGATACTCTTTTAATTTAACCTTATATGTATCATAAAGTAATGCTTAACAACATTTTATAGGAATAGTCATAAGAGAAATGGAAAAGCTATTATTGTGAGCGTAAACAAATAAAAAAGCATAGTTCATATAAAAATTAGGCTATGAAAGGGGATAAAATCATGAACAATAAATATGATTTAGAACAAGCAAAACAATTAAATGCAAAATCAGTATCGAAAGCTGGAACTGCCAATATGAATTTTAATATGACAAACACAACAGCAGGAATGGGGAATATGACTAATAATGCAACACCTATAAGCTCTGACAGTGCTACATTACAAAAAGTAAAGCAACAGAATGCCCAATCAGCATCAAAAGCTGGAACTAGTAATATGAATTTTAATATGACAAACACAACAGCAGGCATGACAAATATGACAAACAGCGCAACATCTGCAAGCTTTGACAACAATGTATTAGAAAAGACAAAACAACAAAATAAGAAATCTGAGATGAATAAAGGGCAGTTTCAATAATTAATCATATAGATAATAATTTTAATAATAAAAGAGCTTGAAAACATTAAGTTTTCAAGCTCTTTTAAATAATTTGCATTTAATAAGGAATAATTGCTATTTAATAAGGAAAACTAGCAGTAGGTGATATAATTATGAAAAATACATATAAAAATCCGAAAGTAGAAGAAATTATTAAAAAAGTAGGAAGAGAAAGTGAAGTTATAGTAAAAAATATTATCCTAGGCAAAGGGGAGAATGTAGAAGCTTGGATAATCTATGTTAAAGGTCAAGCTAAGGAATCAATGATAGATGAATCAATTTTAAAACCATTAATGTTACAGATAAATTCAGAATTAGTTTTAACAGAAGATTTGCCAGAGTATCTTTGCAAAAAATATATAACCAGCAGTAATAGTAAAGTATCAGAAAATATTGATGAAGTTGTTGGCAGTGTAAAGTCTGGATATACTGCTATCATAGTTGATGATATAAATACCTGTATATTGATTAATACTATTGGTGGCAATTACAGAAGTATTTCAGATCCCTTAAACGAATATTCTGTAAAGGGAACTAGAGAAAGTTTTGTTGAAAATCTTGATACTAATGTAAGTATAATGGGCAGAAGAATAAAGGACACTAGCTTCACAGTAGAAAAAATGGTTGTTGGAAGAAGATCTGGAACTAATGTTGCACTGATATATATTAAGGATATAGTTAATGAAGATGCTTTAAATAGTATTAGACAGAGAATCCAAGCAGTAGATGTGGATTTTACCACCTCCAACGGAATATTGGAACAGTACATAGAAAAAAATACTTATAGTGTATTTCCAGAACTTTTTACTACAGAAAGACCAGATGTTGTGGAAGCCAACCTTATGGAAGGCAAAATAGCAATTTTACAAGATGGGACGCCTAATTGTCTCACTGCTCCAGCTGTATTTATAGAATTTTTTCAGGGTCCTGAAGACTATTATCAAAAAACATTAGTAGCTAATTTAACCAGAATATTGAGATATATAGCACTAATACTTATTATAACTTTTCCTTCTATATATCTAACTCTTATAAAATTTAATGTGGAATTAATACCATTAAAATTTATAGTTCCAATAACACAATCTAGAGTTAATATTGCATTGCCACCTTTTTTCGAAATATTGTCTATGGAGATAATAGTAGAATTGCTTAGAGAAGGTGGATTAAGATTACCTTCTAAAATTGCTCAAACCATTAGTATAGTTGGAGGTATTATCATAGGAGATACTGCAATTCAAGCTAAAATAGTGAGCCCACCAACACTGCTTATCGTTGGTATTACAGTTGTATCTACGTTTTTAATACCGAATTATGATATGTCTTTAGCAATAAGATTTCTTAGATTTCCTATGCTTATATTAGCTAACTTTTTGGGCATATTTGGAATAAGTGTGGGATGGTTTTTAATAATTACTCATCTATATAATATGGATAGCTTTGGAGTGCCATATTTTGCACTTAATAAAGAAGATATGAAAGATACCTTTATAAGGGCACCTTTGTGGAAGATGAAAAGAAGGCCAAAAGATATTGCTTATAAAAATATTATAAGACAAGGTTTCTTTAAAAATAAATTTAGAGGTAATGACAATGGATGATAAAAATCTTCTAACTAGGGGTGAGCTTACATTTTTTATAATTGGTACTATATTGGGAATTGGATTGTTTCAATTGCCTTATGAAATTGTAAAAAAAGTAGGTCAAGATGGGTGGATAGCTACAATACTAGGAACAGTATATCCATTATATATAATTGCTATTTCAAGTTATATTATAAAGAAATGCCCCAATGATAATCTAGTAGGTTTGAGCAAAAGACATTTTGGAAAGTTTCTAGGATCTATTTTTAGTTTGCTTTATCTATTTGAATTTGTGACCATTGTTTCATCCATAGTAGCTGGTTTCACTAGGATACTAAGAATTTATGCTGTAGGATTTGTACCTTATATTAATATTGCTATAATTATTATATCTATTAGTATATATGCAGTCTATGGAGGTATAAAAAATCTAGCTAGAATGCAAAAGTTAACGTTTTATATTTTATTAGTAATAACATCAGTTTCACTGGGAGCTATAAAAGATGCTAGCATTCTAAATGTAATGCCAGTACTAGAGAATGGAATAGTTCCATGTTTAAAAGCCATTAAAATCACTATATATCCCTATTCAGGTGTGGAAGTTTTACTTTTAATATATCCATTTGTTAAAAATAAAAAAGCTATATATAAAGATGCTATAAAAAGCCTAGTAATTTGCACTTGTTTTTATACCTGGGTAGTATTTATAACTATTTATTATCTAGGAACAGATATAATTTTGAAAAGTCCATGGCCCTTTAGTTTAGTTGCAGAGAGCATCGATTTTCCTGTTATAAGTAATGCTAGATTTATATTCATATTTTTATGGTCTATAGCGGTATTTATAACAACAGCTGATAGCTATTATATAGTTTCATTAGGACTAAGTTATATAACAAACAAAGATTTTAAAAATATTTGCATTTTTATATCTCCTATAATGATATATTTAACCACAATATACAAAAATGAAATAGCGAGGAGAAAGTTAGTCCAACTATTTATGCAATATGGAGTAGGATTTAATATATTATACATAACTGTATTAGCTGTATTTATTTATATGTCCAAATCAAAAGTCGCTACAAATAATGTAGAAAATTAATTGTGATAGAAGGAATCAAGATTTATGAAAATAAATATAAAAAGAATTTATTTCTTAGTTATAATTATTATATTTTTATATTCATATCTAGCTAATGTTGAAAAATATGTGCCAATAGAGGAGTTAGATATACCTGTTGGAATAGGATATGAGCTTAAAGAATGGAGTCCTAAAGGGCAAGTATATAATGTGCCTTTAGCTATTTATAATTTAGGGCAGGGAGAAAAGCAGCCTGTTAGTGTAGTAATTTTAAATGGAGAGGGCGAAACAATAGGAAGGACTAGAGAAGACAGGCAGAGAAAGTCAGCTAGAAAATTTATAATTGGAACAGAGAAGATTGCTATAATAAGTCAGGAATTTGGGGAAAAGGGAATACATGACATAGTTAATATATTATTTACTAATTCTCTAGTAAATGACAAATCCCTTGTTGCAATTTTCAAGGGAAAAGCTACAGAAGCATTAAATCTTAATGTTAAAGGTTATCCTAGTTCAGCAGATTATATACAGGGAATGCTTCAAAACTCCATAAACTTTAACTTTTTTTCAAATGACTTTCAATTAATAGATATATATAAGAATTGATGCTGAAGGAAGAGAATTAGTACTTCCTAATATAGACATAGATAAAAATCAGTTAAAAATTATAGGTCTGTCTGTATTTGATAAGGATAAGATAGTAACTACTTTAAATATGAATGATTCTAAGTGGATGAGTATATTAAGAAATAATAAAGTTAATGGTGTAATTGAGCTACAAGATAAATCTGGTAATTCAACTGAGTTATATGCACACTCTAAAAGAAAGGTAAAGTGTAAGAAAGTAGGAGATAAATATAGTTTTACTATAGATTTAATGATAAAATCAGACATTATACAGAATGAAATTTATAGCAAAGCTTTAGAAGATCCTAGAGCAATAGAAGAATTAGAGGAAGATGCTAAGGAAGAAGTAGAAAAAATGTGCAACAACTTTATAAAAAAGATGCAAGAAGAAATAAAGATTGATTGTCTTGAACTTGGGAGAGAAGCAGTTGCCAAATATGGAAGAAAAACAGGAATCGATTGGAACAAGGCTATATGTGAAGCTGATATAAAGGTAAATGTTAAACTTACAATAGATAGAATAGGAAGAGGTAGATATTAGGTACTTGTCCTATTCTATCTTTTTTATAATTACAAATAATCCTTGTTATTTTTATTAGAGTAATAAATATATAACTTAGATAAACGTCTGTATTTTAAGATCAACATTTATTTAAAATAGAGTGAAACAAATAAATATTTTAATATAAGGAATAAAATAACATGTGGAAAGTAAAGGAGATTTTATACGATATATAGAATAGTAATTTAGATATTCAATATAAATAATTGTATTATGGTAAAAAAGGCGGGTTAACATGAGGGCTGTAAGCATTAGCAATATAAAAGAAGGAAATATTTTAGGGAAATCGATTTATTCTTCAGAAGGAAGGCTGTTATTAAGTAAGGGAATGGAGCTAGATAAAAAGTTAGTAAGTACATTGCGAAAACATCAAATTATGTATGTTTACATAGAAGATCGTATATCAGAAGGTATAGAAATTCATAGCATTGTTGATGAAAAAATTATAATTGAAACCATTGGTACAATGAAAAAGATTTTTGATATGGCTATGTATCGCAGTAAAGGTAAGGAGAAGATGGAATGGATACCACTTCAAGCTCATTTAGAGGTTCAAAATGTTATAGAAAATATACTATACAACTTAAAAGAAAATGAAAATGTATTATACAGTATGACTGAACTTATGGGAACTGATATGTATACCTATAAACATAGTGTAAATGTGTCAATATTAGCTATACTCACTGCAAGATCACTAGGAATAGAAGAAAAGGAGATAAGAGATGTGGCTATGGGTGCCCTGCTGCATGATTTAGGAAAGACTAGAATTGAGCCTGATATACTAAATAAAACAAGTGAACTTACAGAAGAAGAAATAGAGCTAATAGGCAAACATCCGGAATATGGGTATGACATTGTGAAAAATGACTTATCTTTATCCTACATAACAAAGCAAATAATTTATTCACACCATGAATTTCTAGATGGGAGTGGATATCCAAGAAAACTAAAAGGCGATGAAATATCTATTTATTCAATGATTGTTACAATATGTGATATGTTTGATTCAATGACCTCTGATAAGTTTGGTAGAAGAAAGATGTCAATATATAAAGCACTAGAGATAATGTCAGCAAAAACCTTTGACAAATTAGATGATAATGTTTATAACAGATTTATAGAAAATATTGCTATATATCCTATAGGGACAGGAGTAATATTAGAAGATGGAAGAAAAGGTATAGTAGTAGATATCCATAGATCATGTCCTACTAGACCAATATTAAGAATAATTGAAGGTAAAGGCAATGCTGAATATTATGAGATTGATCTTATGAAAAATCTAACTATATTTATAAGTGATGTGATAGACCTAGACAATATAAAATAAATTTTGAACAGGTAATAAAGTATAAGCTATAAAAAAAGGCTATAGAAAAATTTTCTATAGCCTTCTTTATATAATTTAATTAAACAAATTATTATTTTCTCATTTTAAGAGCTTCTTCATATAATGCCTTGAATTTAGCGCTAGTACCAGTTGCTCCAGTAACAGTATCTGCCTTTCCACTTGTCATAGCTGCTTCCTCAAGCTTATCCATAGCTTCTTTAGCGGAAATCTTTGATTTTGCCTTCATGTCACTATTGTACTTCTCATCTTCACTCTTTTTCTTACCTTCTTTGTTTAATTCATCAAATTCAACTTTTTCAATTTTTCCATCTTTATAAGTTATAGAAACTTGACCTTTCCAGCCATGAGAGTCAAAATCTTTTTCACTAGCTGTATAGGTATCGTTCATTGCTAAAATAGCTGGAGTTGAAACACCTTTTTCAGCATTAGCTAAAGCAGCTTTAGCTAGAGCTTTAAAGTTCTCAGATGAATGAGTTGCTCCAGTAACTACATCTACTTTATCAATATCTTGGGTTTTTACTAGGTTGTCTCCAAGTTGTGGTGAATATTCAGCTGGAGAAGTTTTGCTCTTATCTTTCATAGCTTTATTGTAGTTTTCATCTTGAGTCTTAAGTTTTCCTTCAGGATTAACATAGTCAAAAACAACTTTTGAAATTTTCTTATCTTTTATTTGAATTTCAATTTGTGGTTTCCAACCATGTCCATCAATGTGGTCATATGAAGCTTTATAAGTACCATCAGTATAAGATTTTGCTGCCTTATTAGAATTTTCTTCAGTTTTTGGTTTAGTATCTGTTGGCTTTGATGAGTTACCACAACCAGCTAAAATTGAAGTAGCTAAAACTGCAGTAGCAACAAGACAAATAACTTTTTTCATTATTAAATATCCCCCCTATGGATAATATACATATATTTCAATATTAACATTCAAAAAAAATATTGTCAATAAATTGACAATGAAATCGTTTGTAGTTAATGAAATATATATAATTTTAGTAAAAAAAGTGCATAATATTTGATAGATTTATAATATAATTAAAAATTATTGACATTTTAAAGGTAGACATTGGATGATTTTTTTTATAAAATGGTATTAGGGAAAGTGTCTATTATAACTATAATATGGGGGGAAGAAGATGACGAAAAAAAGTAGAGTTGTAATACTTGGAGGAGGGTATGGAGGGATAAAAGCAGCAAAAATGCTGAACAAAAGGTTTAAAAAGGATGATAATGTTCAGATAACTTTGATCGATAAAAATCCATATCATACACTTATGACTGAACTACATGAAGTAGCTGGAGGAAGAGTTGAACCGGAAAGTGTTCAAATTAGTTTGAAAAAGATTTTTTCAGCGACAAAAGTAGAAAATTTAACAGATAAAATTACAAAAATTGACTTTGAAAATAGAACATTGTATTCAGAAGAGAGTAGCTATGATTACGATTACTTAGTAATTGGATCGGGAAGCGAGCCAGCATTTTTTGGTATAGATGGTGTTCAGGAAAATGGATTTACACTATGGTCCCTAGAAGATGCTATAAGGCTAAGAGAACATATGGTGAACATGTTTAAAAAAGCAAGCGGTGTGAGAAATATAGATAAAAGAAAAAAAATGCTTACTTTTGTAGTTGCTGGTGCAGGATTTACAGGAATAGAAACTATAGGGGAATTTGCTGAATTCAAAAAGAAGCTCTGCAGAGAATACGATATTAATGAAAGAGAAGTTGAGTTAATAGTTGTTGAAGCTATGGACAAGATTCTCCCAATACTTAATGACAAGTTAATAAACCAAGCTATTAGATATCTAAAGAAAATTGGAATTAAAGTCTATACTAATGCACCAATTATTAAAGTTAATAAAGATTCTATCATGCTGAAAGATGGAACTGAAATAGGCACTCATACTTTAGTCTGGACTTGTGGTGTTCAAGGAAATAGCTTTACATCAAATCTAGGACTTTCTATAGGTAAAAAAGGAAGAGTACTTGTAAACGAATTTATGCAATCTGTTGATTATAAAAATGTATATTTAGTTGGTGATAATGAATATTTTGAAGAGGATGGAAGAGCGATTCCACAAATAGTAGAAACAGCTCTTCAAACAGCTGAAACAGCAGCAAAAAATATAATTGCTGATATTGAAGGTAAAGAGAAAGAAGCTTTTAAATCAAATTATCATGGAGTTATGGTATCCATCGGAAGTAGATATGCTGTGGCTAGCCTTATGAATAAATCACTATCTGGATTTATTGCAATGGCTATGAAGCATTTAGTAAATATTCACTATTTGTTTAGTGTTGGTGGCTTTAATACAATTTGGTCTTATATTGTACATGAATTCTTTGATGTAAAAGAAAAACGTTCTATGTTAGGCGGCCATTTGTCAGCTAAGTCACATAGTTTTTGGATTGCAATTTTAAGAGTTTATATAGGAGTATTATGGCTTATAGAGGGAGTAAATAAGGTTAAAGGCGGATGGTTAAAGCCTGAGAATATATTTATTGTTCCTACCTCTGGTGTATCCGGTGCATCCCAGGCAGCAGAGGGGGCTGCTGAAGCAGTTGCTAGTGCAACTCAAGCAGCAGCTGGAGCAGCACAACAGGCAGCATCAAATTTACCTACTCCTATACTAAGTAATCCGCCAGAATTTTATACTTGGTTTATGGATAAGTTCGTTGCACCACATGCATTTTTATTTCAATCTATGGTAGTAATTGTGGAGATAGGGATTGGACTTGCATTAATAGCCGGGTTATTTACTTTCTTGGCATCACTTGCTTCAATTTTCTTGAGTCTTAACTTCATAATATCTGCTATGGCAGGGGTGGAAATATTATGGTATATATTCGGAGCAATAGCTCTATTAGGTGGAGCAGGAAGAGCCTTTGGATTAGATTACTATGTGATGCCGTGGCTAAAGGGATGGTGGAATAAAACTAAACTGGCAAGAAAAACTTATCTATTTATGGACCACAATGTATCACACACAGCTTAACTAAATTAATTATATCTAAAAAAGGTGATTAGATGAATAAATTTTGGAATCAATATTCGAGTATTCAAAGTGATTTAGATGAGGTAACTGAAATAATAAAAAAGAATATTAAGAGCAGTGAAAAAACAATGGAAGAGGCTCTTTTAGGGTTAGTAAATTCTAGAGGAAAGCAGCTAAGGCCAGCTTTCCTTCTGCTTTCATCTGGATTTGGAAATGGAGATAAGAAAAAGATATTATCTCTAGCCGCTGTAATAGAAATGCTTCACATGGCCACATTGATTCATGATGATATTATAGATGATTCAGAGCTCAGGAGAAATAGGGCCACTATACAATTTAAATATGGTAA
Organism: Clostridium sp. JNZ J1-5; assembly: GCF_053901425.1. Classification (NCBI taxonomy): domain Bacteria; kingdom Bacillati; phylum Bacillota; class Clostridia; order Eubacteriales; family Clostridiaceae; genus Clostridium; species Clostridium sp. JNZ J1-5. The sequence continues at coordinate 2,540,958 of NZ_CM132773.1, forward strand.
AGAATATGCGGTATTTATGGGAGATTTCTTATTCTGTAGATGTTTTATGATACTTTCAAACGAGAGTTCCATGGAGAATATGAAATTACTATCTAAAGCTATTTCGAAGATATGTATGGGGGAAATTAATCAATTTTCTTCTAGACATTCTAAGGATGTGAGCGTTAAAAAATATTTGAAGAGGATTGGAGCTAAAACAGCAGCATTATTTTCTTTAAGTTTCTATGTAGGTGCAGAGGAAAGCGGCTGTAGTGAAAAATTATATAAACAATTAGGGAGAATTGGTTATGAAATAGGTATGGCTTTTCAAATTATAGATGATATATTAGATTATACCGGTAGTGAAAATGTAGTTGGTAAACCTTTAGGAAGCGACTTGAAAGAAGGAGTGTACACACTGCCCATTATATATGCATTACAAAGAGATAAGTCTCAACTGGAGTACTATCTAAATAAAGATCAAATAGCAGAAGATGAAATAAAAAATATTATTAATATTACTAAAAATCTTGGAGGCATTGATGAAGCTAAAAAGTTAGCAAAACGATATACTGATAGAGCCTTAAATAGAATATTAAAGCTTCCAAAGTGTAAAAGCAAAGATATATTATTAGATGTAACGAAAAAGCTTTTAGAAAGAGAATATTAAAAAAGTCTGTAGAATAATTCTACAGACTTTTTTAATATATAATTATTTATGCTGACATGTTATTACCAGCATTTAAATTTTCATTTTTTTTAAACAATCTCAATACAAATTTTACCGCTTCGTTTACAACTATTACTAAAACAGAAGTTAATATTACTTTAACCCACATAATAGGGCTTAATGAAACTGCATTAAAGAATCCTGAGAATAATTCAGTTATTACAATTTGAGCTACAGCTGTAATACCTATTATTTTTAAAGCTATAGTATTGTTTTTAAAGTTAGGTATTATGCTGTCTGTACCAAACTCTCTGCAGTTAAATGCGTTAAATAGAGAATTAAATGCAAATAGAGCAAATAGTACAGTTTCCATTTCACTAGGGCCTTTAAATCCTTTAGCAGGTACTTCAGCGCCAAGAGGGTTAAATATCATTTGTATCATAATTATTGCTGTTATATAAACTGCATTTGAAATCATTGTTATTAGCATGTTTTTAGTTATTATGCTTGCATTTCTATTAATAGGTTTTCTTTTTAATACGGCATCACGTACAGGTTCAAGTCCAAGGGAAAGAGCTGGAGGACCATCCATTATGATGTTTACCCATAACAGTTGTATAGTAGTAAATGGCATTTCAAAGTCGAATATTACAGATAGTATAGCAGTTAAGAAAGCAATTATATTAACTGTAATCTGGAATTGAATAAATCTTTGGAAGTTTTCATATATTCCACGACCCCATTTAATACCTTTAACTATTGTTCCGAAGCTATCATCAGTAAGTATAATATCTGCTGCATTCTTAGAAACTTCTGTACCAGCAATACCCATTGCAATACCAACGTCTGCTTTAGTTAATGCAGGAGCGTCGTTTATTCCATCTCCAGTAACTGCAACAACTTCATTGTTAGATTGAAGTGCTTGTACAATTCTCATTTTAGTATCAGGCTTTGAACGAGCAACTATAGCTATAGTTTTAATTTCTTCTTTTAATTCTTCATCAGAAAGAGTGTCTATATAAGAAGCCTCTACAGCTCTTAATCCATCTTTTAAAAGTCCTAGCTCTTCACCGATAGCTATTGCTGTATTTATATTATCACCTGTAAGCATTTTAGTTGCAACTCCAGCATTCCTAGCTAGAGAAACGGCTTCTTCTACTTCTGGTCTTAGAGGGTCTTTTATACCTACAAAGCCTGTAAATATTAATTCATCCTCTATAACGCCAGCTTCTGAAGACATTGCTACTTCTTCATTTATATTTCTATAAGAGAAACCAAGAACACGCATAGATTTTTTCTGAAGACTTTCTATGGCTTCTAAAATTTCTTGTCTTCTTGTATCAGTTAATCTTATATCTCTACCATCAATATGTTCGTAGTGGCATAAATCAAGAATAACTTCAGGTGCACCTTTTGTTAGAACTGTGCAGGTTTCTTCTTCGTTTATTATAGTACTCATTCTTTTTCTCTTAGAAGTAAATGGAATCTGATGAAGTATTGTTCTAGATTCCCTCTCCTTTATATAATCATAGGAGTCGTTATATAAAAGAAGAGCACATTCTGTAGCACTACCTAAATACTTAACTTCTCCGTCAATTTTTTCAATATCAGCAGTGGAGTTTATTAAGCAATTATCTATAAAATAATTACTACTCTTACTTAATTCATCTCTTTCTACAAATTTACCATTTAGATAAACACGTTCTACAGTCATTCTATTTTGTGTTAAAGTACCTGTTTTGTCAGAGCAGATTACACTAACAGAACCTATAGTTTCGCAAGCTTCTTTTTTAGTAACAAGAGCATTTATCTTAGCCATTTTTTGCATTGTAATAGCAAGAGTCATATTTATCATTGTTGGAAGTCCCTCTGGAACTGCTGCTACTATTAAAGCCACACAAACTACAAAGGCAGTTTTTACAGGCTCAATAGAATTTAAAAATGGCATAAATCCAGAAGTATCAACATTAAGTGTATGCGCTAATATCATTTTTGTTAGCATTATTATAAATAATATAGCTGCAATAGCACTAGATACCTTTGAAATTTTAGATCCTAAATCTCCAAGTTTAATTTGTAATGGGGTTTCAACATCGCCATCTTCTAGGTTTTTAGCTATTCTACCCATTTCAGAAGAGTCACCAGTAGATGTAACTACAAGTTTACCTCTACCATAGGCTATAAGAGTACCTCCAAAAACCATGTTTATTTGTTTTGCAGGTATAGGGTCTTGAGTTATGGATTTTCCCTTAGCTTCAATAACTTCCATTTCAACAACGGTTTCAGCGATTTTACTAACGTCTTCAGATTCACCTGTTAGCATATCTTCTCTAACTTTTAGATCAATGCTTTCAATAAGTCTTCCGTCAGCTGGAACCATGTCACCCATTTCAATAAATACTATATCTCCAGGAACTAAATCATTTTTACTGATTTGCATTATATTCCCGTCTCTTAAAACTTTTACTTCTATGTTCTCTGTCATCTTTGATAATGCTTCTGCAGCTTTTTGTGACTTTCCTTCTGTAATAATTCCTATAGCGATACCAATTGCAACAGCACAAACTATTCCTATAGCATCTTGAAATTCACCTATTAAACCACTAATAAGTGCTGCAACTAATAAGATTATCATCATAGGTTCTGTTAAAGCATCTTTAATATCATCCCATATAGAGCCTTTTTCTTGCTTTGAAAATTCATTTGCACCATACTTTTCAAGTCTAGATTTTGCCTCAGGTGCAGATAAACCTTTGTTTGAATCTACTTGCAGTTCTTCTAATACCTTAGAAGCTTTTTCATTAAAGTATTTCATAATTATCACCTTTCTTTAAAAGTAGTACAAGTTAGATTATATCATGATTATTGTGTAAATAATATGTGATTTTGTAATAAAAAAGGGAGAAATATGTGTTAAAGTTTTGTAAATAAACATAAATTATCTCATTATTTTTTTATAATTGTAACAAAAGTTACAGAAAGGAAGCACATTAGTGTTTATAATAAAGTCAAAGGTAAGCAAACGCAAAAGATAATGGCTATGTTTTAAGAGCTTGTTGATTTCGTATAATATCGAGAATAATTCTAAATTTAGTATAACTATTATAGCTAAACTTTCATTAACTCGCATAGCTCAGACAAATGAAAGTTCTTAACGCTATAATTGATATACTAAATAAGAATTATAATTTCTCATTATAATGAACTTAACAATCTTTAAAACAGCCTTAACGTACTAATGGAAAGTTTTAAATAAATGTAAAAATCAACATTCATTTAAAACATAGCAAAAAATAAAAATAAAATATAATATATGGAGGTATTTATAATGAGTATGTTTTGTTATCAATGTCAAGAAACAGCAGGCTGTAAAGGCTGTACAATGAGGGGAGTATGTGGAAAGCCGGCAGATGTAGCTAACTTACAAGATTTATTAATATACACATTAAAGGGAATTTCACTATATGCTTTAAAAGCTGAAGAAGCAGGAATTAGAAATGAAAAGGTTAATAAATTTATTGTAGATTCATTATTTTCAACTATAACAAACGCTAACTTTGATAAAGAAGGTTTCGATGTAAGAGTAAGAAAGGCGTTAACATTAAGAGATGAAGTAAAGACTTTATTAATAAACGCTGGAATTAACATAGATGATATAAAACATGATTCAGCTTTATGGATTGGAAGTACATTAGCTGAATTCGAAGAAAAGGCTAAGACAGTAGGCGTATTATCTACTGAAAATGAAGATGTAAGATCTTTAAGAGAATTATTAATATATGGAGTAAAAGGTATGGCAGCTTATGCAGAGCATGCTTATAACTTAGGATATGAAGATGAATCTGTATATTCATTTATGAAAAAGGCATTAGCATCAACAACAAAAGAATTAACTGTGGATGAAATGATAGCTATAGTTTTAGAGTGTGGAAAATTTGGAGTAGACGTAATGGCACTATTAGATAAGGCTAATACATCAACTTATGGAAATCCAGAAATAACAAAAGTTAATATAGGTGTTAGAAATAACCCAGCTATTTTAATAAGTGGACACGATTTAAAGGATATGGAAGAGTTATTAAAGCAAACAGAAGGTACTGGAGTAGATGTATATACTCATAGTGAAATGTTACCTGCAAACTATTATCCAGCATTTAAGAAGTACGAACATTTTGTAGGAAACTACGGAAATGCATGGTGGAAACAAAATGAGGAATTTGAAAGCTTTAATGGACCAATTTTAATGACTACAAACTGTTTAGTTCCACCTAAAGATTCATATAAAGATAGAGTATATACTACAGGGGCAACTGGATTCCCAGGGCTAAAACACATTGAAGATAGAAAAGATGGTAGTCCAAAAGACTTTTCAGAAATTATTGAACATGCTAAAAAGTGTGCTCCTCCAACAGAAATAGAAAGAGGAGAAATAGTAGGAGGATTTGCTCATAATCAAGTTCTAGCTTTAGCAGATAAAGTAGTGGAAGCAGTAAAATCAGGAGCAATAAGAAGATTCTTTGTTATGGCGGGATGTGATGGAAGAGCGAAGAGCAGAAACTACTATACAGATTTTGCCCAAGCACTACCAAAGGATACAGTAATTCTTACGGCAGGATGTGCTAAATATAAATACAACAAACTTAATTTAGGAGATATTGGTGGAATTCCAAGAGTATTAGATGCTGGACAATGTAATGATTCATATTCATTAGCAGTAATAGCTCTTAAATTAAAAGAGGTATTTGAACTTGAAGATATTAACGAACTTCCTATTTCATTCAATATAGCATGGTATGAACAAAAAGCTGTAATAGTATTGCTTGCATTGTTACACTTAGGAGTTAAGAACATCCACTTAGGACCAACACTACCAGCTTTCTTATCCCCAAATGTAGCTAAAGTATTAGTTGATAACTTTGGTATAGCCGGAATTGGAACAGTGGAAGATGATATAAAATTATTTTTAGGAGAATAGTGCAGTTTAAAAACCCGTGTGATTTTTCACACGGGTTTTATTTTATTTCTAAATATAAGCCCTGATGTAGAAATATGTTATAAATGTATACATTTACATAAAAAAGGTGTAAAATATTGTTAAATAAATGGCTTCTAGCAAAGAAGCATAGGGGGATGGTATATTGAAAAATTTAAAGTTATCTTACAAACTGTTAATTTTTATTTTTGTATTGTCAATAGTTCCGCTAACTTGTGTTTTCATTATCAACTATAACACTGTAAATAACTTATTAGATAGAAGAATACACGAGCTTATAAGTGAAAAAGCTAATTCTAGAGTAGAACAAATTAATCAATGGGTTATGGGAAAAAAGGATGAAGTAGATGCTATGGCAAATGTACCAATACTAAGAAAAGGAGCAAGTGAGCAAGAAAGATCAGCTTATACGGCATATAATCTATATAGAATGCAAAAAAATCATCAAGGTGTATATGATGCACAATGGTCTTCTGATGAAAAAGGAGATTTTATATTTGCATCTCCAAATGATAAAGGGGATGTAGATAAGGTTAGTGGAGGAACTATTGCAAATAGGGATTACTGGAATGATTTAATTAATGGGAATATAGTAGTTAGCAATCCACTAACCTCTCGTTCAACTGGGAAACCAGCTATAGTGGTGGCAGCTCCTATTAAAGGATATAATGGAAAATATATAGGAACTGTTGGAAATAATATTTCTCTTGAATTTATTGAAAGTACATTAGCAAATATAAATCTAAGTAAAGAGAGTTTTGTAGTATTGACCTCTAAGGATGGTACATTTATAGTACATCCAAACAAAGAATATATAATGAATAAAAAAATATCTGAAGTAGATGATGAATTGAGTAAGACTATATCTACATTAAAGTCAAACAAAAATGATAATTTTTTAAAGCTGAATTATAATGGAAGAAGTAAATTAGTAGCTAACTATAATATTGATCAAACAGGATGGACATTAACTGTTATTGGAGATTATAAGGAGCTATTTAAAGAAAAAAGTAATATATTACGCACTAATATAATTATAATTTCTATAGTATTATTAGCTATTATATTAGGAGGAGCTATTTTTATTAAGTCAATAAAAGCGCCTATACTAGAATTAGAAGAAGCATTTTTTAATGTTAGCAATGGAGATTTAAAATCTAGAGCAAAAATAAGTGCAAAAGATGAATTTGGATTATTGGCAGAAAAGTTTAATGCTATGATAGAAAATATAAGTGAATTAGTAAACGAATCAAAAAAAGCTTCGGAAAATCTTTTAGATTCCTCTATGGTACTTATAGAGGAAACCAGCAAAAGCAGTATAGCTACTAATGAGGCAGTTCAAAGTGTAGAGCAAATAGCTGCAATAACAGAAAAAAATGCAAAAAATACATCAGTAGGTACAGAAAAAATAAATCAATTATCAGAAAGTATAAAATCTGTAGCTGATTATATAAATAATGCAGCAAATATGTCAAATACATCAAAAGAGTTAAGTAACAAAGGAATAGAGATAATAAAAATTTTAAGAGAAAAATCAGATAAAGCAAAACAAGCTAGTTTTGAAGTAAATGATATGATAGTTTCTGTAGATAAGAGCTCACATAAGATTAATACTATTATACAAGCTATCAATGAAATATCAGAGCAGACAAACTTACTAGCCCTAAATGCTTCTATAGAGGCGGCGAGAGCAGGGGAAGCTGGAAGAGGTTTTGCTGTAGTAGCAGAGGAAATTAGAAAATTAGCTGAGGAAACTTCAAGTTCCACTAAAGAGATAAAGGATATAATTATTGAAATTCAAAGTAAGTCTAATTTATCTGTAAGTTCCATGAATAACTCTAAAGTTATTCTTGAAGAACAGCTTGAGTCGGTAGATGAAACAGAAGTGGTATTTTTAGAAATTTCTCGAGATGTTAATGAACTAACTCAGCAAGTCCATAGTGTTAAGAAGTATAATGAAGAAATGCTAATTAAAACAGATGAAATTGTGGATGTCATAGGAAATATAGAAGAGTCCTCACAACAATCATCTGCATCTACAGAAGAAGTACTAGCATCTTCTGAGGAGCAATTGGCTTCAATAGAAGAAATGGAAAGTAGAGCTAAACAGTTAGAGGAATTAGCATCTGAATTACAAGATTCTATAAATAGATTTAAAATTTAATAAATATTTATTTTAAGGCACCTTTCATTGAAAAATGGCAGGTGCCTTTCTGATTAAAAAAGAGTTTCTTCTAGGGCTTCTAAATCTAAGATAGTTATAGTTTTTTTATCGGAACTAATTAATCCGTCATCTTTCATTTTTATTAGTTCTCTTGAAAGAGAGGGGCGAGTAGTACCAAATTGATCTGCCATTTCTTGTCTTGATGCACTTATTTGTATTACTAAGTTTTTTTGTTTTTTATATTCATCTAGTAGAAAACTTGCAATTTTTTGTCTTATAGTTTGGTAGGATAAATTTCTAAGTATCTTACTTAATGTAAGTATTCTATTAGACAATACTCTCATGAAGTTATTTAAGAAACTAATATTTAAGCTGCAAAGTTTTATAATATCAGCTTCATGGATAAATAATATCTTTGATTCACTGGAAGAAAGTATTGTAGATGGATAAGTTTTTTTATTTGAGAATATAATAGCTTCCCCAAAAATATTGCCTTTGCCCATACGATTTATAGTCACAATTTTTCCAGAAGGATAATTTTTTTGAACTTCTATAGAACCTTCAAGAACAATTCCTATGCTCGATATAGGATCATCTTCAAGGGCTATAGTTTCTCCTTTTTTAAAATTAGTTAATTTATAGTTTGTATTTGAAAGTATATTGTTAATTTCATCTTCGGTAAAGCCTTTGAATAATGTGCAAGTTATTAGGTATTTACTAACTATTTCCATAAAATTCACCTCAAAATATTTTATAAATATTTGGTAACTTAAGTTACATATTTGTTTAATTAATATTATTATAATAATATTAGTAAATCAAGTGAAAGTTATATTAGGGGGTAATTATATATGAAGAGAAAAATAATATCTATAGATGAAAAAAAGTGTAATGGTTGCGGAATATGCATTAATGCATGTCATGAAGGGGCAATAGAGCTAATAGATGGAAAAGCAAAATTAGTAAGCGATGAATATTGCGATGGACTTGGAGACTGCCTTCCTGGTTGTCCTACAGGAGCTATAGAGATTATTGAAAGAGAAGCGGATGATTATAATGAAGAAGCTGTAGAGAAGAGAAAAATTAAATTGGACAATAAAAATATGAAACAAAATATAGAAAATGAAGCAAAGCCAAAGCCTTGTGGATGTCCAGGATCTATGGCAAAGATGATTAAAAGAGAACAAATACACAATGAAGCTAAAATTGAAGATAAGAAAGCAGAATGCTGCAGCGTTAAAGAAGAGAGTGTATCAGAATTAATGCAATGGCCTGTTCAATTGAATCTTATAAATACTAAAGCTCAATTTTTAGAAGGAGCAGATCTACTAATTGCAGCAGATTGCACAGCTTATGCTTATGCTGATTTTCATAGAGATTTTATAAAGGGACATATTACTGCAATAGGTTGTCCTAAACTTGATGATAATAATTTTTATAAAGAAAAGCTAACAGAAATATTGAGAAACAATAATATTAGAAGTATTAAGGTAATTAGGATGTCGGTACCTTGCTGTGGTGGAATTGTTAATGCTGTAAAAGGAGCAATGTTAGAATCTAAGACAATTATTCCTTACAGCGAAGTAATAATTGATGTAAATGGACAGATAATACAAAATATTTAATAGTTTATAAAAACATGCTGAAAGCTATATTAAGTGGCTTTCAGCATGTTTTGCTTTATTGAGTTATGTTTACCAATAAAGTCTATTTTGATAAAATAACTTTAAAATGGAATTTTTTTTGAGGAAGGGGAATAAAATGAGACAAGAATTAAAAGCAGACTTAGTTCTATTATCAGTAACTTTAGTTTGGGGAATTAGTTTCCCTATTATGAGTACAGTATTAAAACATATAGGCCCTTATACATTTTTAGCTTTAAGATATTTGACTGCAGGAATAATATTGGCAGTATTTATTTTTAGAAAGTTTAAAAATATAAACAAGAAAACAATAAAAGCAGGGTTACTCATTGGATTAGCACTGTTTTTAGGATGTATTCTGCAAACTGTAGGACTTGTATATACAACTGCCAGTAAATCAGGGTTTCTTACAGGGCTTAATGTAATATTTGTTCCAATGCTTATAGCTATAATTTACAAAAAAGTACCGGATTTTAAGAGTGTTATAGGAGTATTACTTTCAGTTGTTGGCCTTGCAATAATGTCTTTAGACGGAGGCATGAGCATGAATTTCGGTGACACTTTAACTATAATTTCTGCAGTAGCCTTTGCTGTTCAAATATTATTGGTTGATAAGTATGCAAGAGATGTAGATATAGTTGTAATGAGCTGTATACAAATGTTTGTTATAGGAATATTGTCATTTATTCCAGCAGTAGCAATAGAAGGTCTAAAATTCCCAGTAACTAAAGTTACTATAGGTTCAATTTTGTTTACTGCAATTTTTTGTTCTATTTATGCCTTTGGTATGCAGAATAAAATGCAGCCATATACAAAGCCAACTCACGCCGCAATAATATTTTTAGCAGAGCCTGTATTTAGCGCTATTTTCTCTGTTTTTATTGGAGATAGACTTACAGGTAAAACATTAGCAGGGTGTTTACTTATTTTACTAGGTATGGTGATAATAAATACAAAATTCACTGGAAAATTAATAGAAGTTGAAGAATAGAAATATATTTTAAATATAATGCTAAAATGTTTACTATTTATTAATACTTTGTAAACAACTTTTTCAAAATGTTGACTTTCGGTCAGTTAGGAATATAATGGAACTAAGGTTGCGTATTAAATTATATTACTATATTTGTAAGAATAAGTTTCATAATTTATATTTTAGGGGGAATCGTGATGGGCGTAAAAGACAGCTTAGAAAAAAGTGTTAAACAAAAAATAGTAAACACTGTATTGGGCATTATAGACAAAGACCCGGAAAAAAATGTTGATAAGATTTTTGAGGCTATCAAAAAAATTACTAAGGATGAGCACCAACTAGAGCAAATTGAATTTGTACACAACTACTATAAGACTCAGCCAGCTACTTATGAACTAATTCAAAATATACTAAAAAATACAGATAAGAAGTGTTTGAAAAAATTCTTTACTAATTTCTTTGCAAATGCCAACTGGTATGCAGGTTCAAAAAGAGCTAAGTACTTAGAAGAAGAGGATACAAAAATTCCTTTTGTTATGTTAATAAGTCCAACTATGCAATGTAATTTAAGATGTGTAGGTTGTTACGCAACAGATTTATTAGATCAACCAAGAATACCAATAGAGGAAGTAGATAGAATAGTTGGAGAGGCTAGAGATCTTGGAATATACTATATAATAGTATTGGGAGGAGAACCTTTCTTCTATAAAGAGCTGCTTGATATATATGAAAAATATGATGATATAATGTTCACACCATTTACTAATGGAACTCTTATAAACGAAGAAACAGCAGATAGATTAAAACAACTAGGTAATGTAGTTCCAATGCTTTCAGTTGAAGGTGAAGAAGAAGAGACAGATGCAAGAAGAGGAAAAGGTACTTATAATAAAGTTATGCATGCTATGGACTTATTAAATGAAAGAGGAATATTATTTGGAGTTTCAACAGCTGTTACAAGATTAAATATAGATTCAGTTTTATCAGATAGATTTATAGATAAATTAATAGAAAAAGGAGCAAAGATGAACTGGTATTTCTTATTTATGCCAGTTGGATGTGAAAATCCAAACTTTGATTTAATGTTAACTCCAGAACAAAGAATATATCTTGGTAAGAGAACTCATGAAATAAGGAAAACTAAGCCATACTTTACTTTGGACTTCTTTAATGATGCTCCTTTTGTAGGAGGATGTATAGCTGGTAAATTCTATTTCCACGTAAATGTTCATGAGGACTGTGAGCCATGTATTTTTGCGCACTTTGCTACCCAAAATTTGAAAGGAAAACATTTAATCGATGTATTCAGGGATCCATTCTTTAAAGAATTAAGGCACAGACAGCCATATAATAAAAACATGCTAAAACCTTGTATGATGATAGATAATCCTCACGTAGTAAGAGAAATATGTGAAAAGGTTGGAGCAAAACCAACAGATTTAGGAGCTGAAATTATGCTTAAGGATGAAGAATTTAGAAAAAAAGTAGAGAAGGTTTCTGAAGAGTTTTCACCTTATGCAGATAAGGCTTGGAAAGAAATATTTAATGAAAAAGGAAATGATGCTTTTTCAAGAGGATAATATGATAAGGAAAAAAAGTTTACAGTGAATGGGCTGTAAACTTTTTTTATATTGAAGCTGTAATAGTAGCTTTATATGCTTCAAAGGTTTTTTCTGCAGTCTTTTTCCATGAAAACTTAGACGCTTGTTTTATCCCTTTTTTACTTAGAACTTGTTTTAAATTTTCATTACATAATAAATTCCCAAGGGTTTCAAAAAGCTCATTTTCATCATATGGATTAATAAGAAGGCCGCTATCTTCAACAACTTCGGGTATAGAAGTAATATTTGAAGTAATTACTGGAGCACCACAGCTCATTGCTTCAAGTGGTGGTAATCCAAAACCTTCATATAATGAAGGATAAACAAAAGCTTCACAACAACTATAGAATATAGGAAGTTCATCTTGAGGTATAAATCCGGTAAATTTTATTTTAGATTCTAAATAAGAATATTTACTGCTTAAGTATTCTCCTAGGTCTTTTTTTGCTCCTACAATAACTAAATTATGATCCTTATCCAAATTAGAAAGCACTCTAATGAATGAGTTTATAAGAGCTTTTACATTTTTTCTTGGACTAAAGCCGCCTATATAAAGAATAAAAGGTTTATCAATATTATAATTTTTACTTAGAAAATCTTTGCAATAATTTTTATCTAGCTGTCTATATATAGAATCTGCTGCCAGTGGTGTAACAAAAATTTTATTAGGATCTATAGGGAAGAATTTGAGTATGTCTTTTTTAGAATATTCGGATACTGTAATTATTCCATCAATATTTTGGATAATTTCAGGAACATCTTTTAAAAATTTTAGTAAGTATCCTTTGCCTACAGTTTCAGGCATAATATAAGGAATCAAGTCGTGAACTGTTATGACTTTTTTGCATTTTATATTTATATCTAAGCTTATACCATTTTGAGGTACATGGTATATATCTATATTGGATTTATCCAAGTCATAATTAAAATAGTTTTGCTCAAAGAATTTAGGATGCTTTTTTGAAGTCATTATAATATCCACATTATTTTTAAGGTAATCTTCATAGTTTCTTTCTGACCAATAAAGTCTATAATAATTATTGTTGTATATATTAATTAAGTTTTTAACCACATTTTCTGTATAAGTACCAATTCCAGTACCCCTATACCAATTGATACCTCTAGCATCAATTGCTATTCTCATTAAATCCTCTCCTTAAAATAGTCTATATACTTATTAATATTAAATAATATATAAAAATGTGATACAAATTAATGTTTCTTTCTACTATTCACATACTAAAATTACATTCATATACTAAAATGAGATAAAGAATTTGGAGGCATGTCTCTTGAACATAAATGATGTGAAGTCAGTAGTTGAGAGAGAATATGATATTAATATAAATAATATAGAAAGCATAAAAAATATATATAAAATCAATATCTCAAATGAAGAATTTTGTTTAAAAGTTATTAAATATGAATTTAAACATTTCTTTTTTATTCTAAATGCTATCAAGCATCTTCAATGGAATAATTTTCAAAAGATACCAAAGTTAATAAAAAACAAATATGGAGATGAATATATAAAATTAGGAGCCAATTATGCTTATTTAACACCTTGGATTAATGCTCGACTATGTAATTATGATAACCCAATAGATTTGACTATGGCCACTTTAAAGTTAGCAGAACTTCACATAAAGAGTACTAATTTTAAGGTTACTGAGAATATGAAACCACGAATAGGATGGCTAAGATGGATACAAACATATAAGACTCGAAAAGATGAAATTTTAGATTTTAAAGATAGAATATGCAAAAAAGAAAATAAATCTAAGTTTGACCAACTGTATTTATCAATTATGGATGATGAATTAAGGAGAGCAGAAAGATCCATCCATAATTTAATTTCTAGTAATTATATAGAAAAAATGAAGAAGGAAATACTTTCCAGAGGCTTTTGTCATCATGATTATGCTTATCATAATGTTTTAATAGATCAGGATAATCTTATAAACATAATAGATTTTGATTATTGCATACTCGATAGCCATATTCATGATTTAGCTAGTTTACTAATTAGAGCCATGAAATATGGAAAATGGGATATAAAGAAGGCAACTGAGATACTTGATATTTATGGTTCTATAAATAAAGTAGAAAAAGATGATATACCAATAATAGCTGCCTTTATGGAATTCCCACAGGATTATTGGCAGAGGGGGATTCAGTGTTATTGGGAAGAAAAGCCTTGGGGTGAAGATTTCTTTATAAAGAAAATAGAAAAGTATATTGAAGATAGAGATCAAAAACACGAATTCATAGAAGATCTAAGAAATTGTTATAAATAAATTTTCTATATAAACAAAAATTCAAGAGGAGGTATATAAATGAGTAAAAATGATGACTTTAAATTAGTAAATAATATAGCAGAAGATATGGATTTAGACGATTATGACAAAGAACTTAATGATTTAAAAGAATATATAAAAAGGTTGAAAAAAATTAAAAAAAGACAAAAGAAACTTGAAGAACTTGAAAAGGAAAAGACACATATAATGAGGAAAATGAAAAAAAAGGATAAACAGGGGTGAAATTAATGAATAGCTTATCTAAAAACGCCTTTTCAGATTATATAAGAAGCAAAGGAATAGTTCAAGTGGAGCAAGGTAAGGAATATAAATTAAAAAAGTTAATTACTGATAAGGATGCAGTAGAACAGCTTTATTTGATAAGCGAGTTTCACAGAAGGACTATGGGGTATGACAATTATTTATGCCATAGGCTAGAAGATAAGCGTGGTAGAACTGTTGAAGAATATAAAATATATTCAAGAAGAATAAAAAGGCAGTATGAGTATATAAAAAAAAAGAATCCAAGAAGTGATTTTGAAAATCTCATAGTTCAAAAAGGAGAGCACTATATAAAACGAGGAGAGAAGGCAATTGATGAAGTAAATAATAATGGGTACTTAAAGCTTATAAAAAGGAGCATGGATAGATGTGAAATATGTCTAGGAGATACTTATTTTAATAATATTAGCAAAGGAGAGAATATTGAAGTAGTTAATTTAAAAGGTTGTGCATATAACTTAGTTGAGATAGATGGGTTATATTTTTTAAACAAACTTATGAAAAAAGGTATTAAGCTAGACTATGAAAAATTAATTGAGAATTTTTGTGAATTTGAACAATTAGGTGAAGAAAGTGTAAGGTTTATATATGCACTTTTATATTATCCTTATGAATTTATGAAATGCTTTAGTAAATACATGAAATATTCAGGAGGAATTTATAAAGATAAATATAAAAGTAAGTTAGAAAAATTGTTAATCCATGGTTCACAAAATTTATTATAAAGGGGGTGGGAATATGTTAGAGAATGCTAGATATAAGGATAAAAAAGCTTTAGTTCAGTATGATTTGAGCATAGATATTTTCAAAAATTATAATTTTAATTTAGAAGATATTATTCCTGTTAGAAAAGTTTTTATATTGATTACAGATCAGGGAAATAAGATATTAAAAAAAGTGGACTATGATGCAAAAGAATTAGAATTTATATATTCAGGGCTTGAATATATAAAAAATAACTCTTTTAATAGGGTATTTGATTTTATATTGACCAATGAAGGTAAGCCTTACTTAATTTGGAATGAGAATATATATTTTGTAATGAATTTGATTGAAGGAAGGGAAAGCGAATATTCAAATCCTCTAGATATAATTACTGCTTCAAAAGGTATTGGGGAGTTGCATAAAGCCTGCGAAGGATTTAGACATGAAAATAAGACGAGATTTACTTGTGGAAAAACCATAGAAAATTTTAAAAGAAAATTGCAAGAAATGGAGTTGTTCAAAAATATTGCCATGCTAACTGAAGTTAAAAGTGAATTTGATGAAATATTTTTAGAAAATTATAACTACTATGTGAATCAGATAGAAGATAGTATAAAGGTATTAGAAAAATCAAGTTTTTATAAATTATGCAGCCAAGAAGATAAGATAGTATTATGTCATCATGATTTGGCCCATCATAATATATTAATTAAAGACGAAGAGGCTTATTTTGTAGACTTTGACTATTCGGTAATAGACCTAAAGGTACATGATTTATGCAATTTTATGAATAAGGTGGAAAAAAGGGTAGCATATGATATAGAAAAAAGTAAGCTTATAATAGATAACTATTGTCTAAACAATGAGCTAAGCAAAAATGAACTAGAGGTTTTGTATGGAATGTTAATATTCCCTCAGGATATTTATAATATTCTAAAAGAATACTACACAAGGATAAAGGAATGGGATTATAGTATATTCTTAGATAAATTAATCAAGAAAAATGACTTCAAAGAAGATAGAGAGGAATTTTTAGAACTATTTAAGAATAAGATAATTGGATAATACAATCCATTGAATAATAAAGAAGTTTTAGGTTAATATTTTATGTATTAGACTAAAACTTTTTTTGTTATATATAAAACTGTAGAAATACTCTTCAATGGAGCTGTCATAGCAATTTTCCGTTGACAAATATGGTAATATATAATATAATCTTAGTAAATCAGTAGGAATAATGGGGATTAAGGAGTGTAGCAATGAAAATCTCTACAAAAGGAAGATATGGATTAAAAGCAATGATCGATCTTGCTCTGTTTTCAAGCAGTGAAAATAGTGTAACTTTAAAAAGTATATCTGAGAGACAAAATATTTCAGAAAGATATTTAGAGCAAATATTTTCTGCTCTTAGAAAAAATGATCTTGTAAAGAGTATAAAGGGACCTCAAGGTGGATATATGCTTGGAGGAGAATTGAGAGATATAACAGTAGGAAATATATTGAGAGCTCTTGAGGGGGACATTCATATAGTATCAGATGAAGAAGAAGTAACTAGTTCTATGGATAAATGTATACAAAACAATGTATGGCAAAAGCTAAATGAATCTATAGATAAAATAGTAGATTCTATAACTTTAGAAGACTTAGCTTGGGAATATGGAAAGATTAATAATGAAAGTTATATGTTTTATATATAGCCCTTACAACAAAAATAATCTTATAAACGTTTATAAAAAAGGGAGGTTTTAATGTGAAAATAGCAAGTAATTTAATAGAATTAATAGGTAATACACCATTAATGGAGCTTTCAAATTATGAAAAAGTTAATGGGTTAGAGGCGAAACTAATAGGAAAAATAGAATATTTTAATCCAGCAGGTAGCATAAAGGACAGAGTTGGATATGCTATGCTGCAAGACGCAGAAGAAAAGGGAATTATAAATAAAGATACTGTAATAATTGAACCTACAAGCGGTAATACTGGGGTTGGTCTTGCATTAGCAGCTGCTGCAAAAGGATATAAATTAATTATAACAATGCCAGAATCTATGAGTTTAGAAAGAAGAAAAATGGTAAAAGCTTATGGAGCAGAACTTGTATTAACTCCGGCAGCAGAAGGAATGAAGGGAGCTATTGAAAAAGCAGAAAAATTATCTAAAGAGATACCTAATTCTTTTATTCCTCAACAATTTAATAATCCTGCAAATGCTGAAGCTCATAAGAAAACAACAGCAGAAGAAATATGGAGAGATACAGATGGAAATGTAGATATATTTGTATCAGCTGTTGGAACTGGTGGAACAATAACAGGGGTAGGAGAAGCATTAAAAGCAAAAAATCCTAATATAAAAATTGTAGCTGTAGAACCAGCGGATTCACCTGTATTATCAGGAGGAAAACCAGGTCCACATAAAATACAAGGTATAGGGGCAGGTTTTGTTCCGGGAGTGTTAAATTTAGATGTAATAGATGAAATTATAGTAGTTTCTAATGAAGATTCCTATGAAGTTACTAGAGAACTTGCAAAAACAGAAGGTCTTTTAGTTGGAATATCCAGCGGAGCAGCAATTTATGCAGCTAAACAATTAGCACAGAGAGATGAAAATAGAGGTAAAAATATAGTAGTTATACTTCCAGATACAGGACAAAGATATTTATCAACTCCTGCATTATTTGAAGAGTAAGCTTTAATTTTAAACTAGATATAAAACTTTCTCCGTATTGGGGAAAGTTTTATAAAGTTTTACGGGAAATTTAAGGTAAAGGAGAGAATTAGAGGCTGCCTTATAGGTGGTTTTTATAGATAATATGAATAGAAAAATATATATAGACTATGCAGCTACATCTTATATAAGACAAGAAGTTTTAAATGAAATGATGCCTTATCTTACTGAGCATTTTGGAAATCCTTCTTCTGCTCATTCCATGTCTAGAGAAGTTAAGAAGGCTATTTATGAAGCTAAAATTCGAACTGCAAAGGCACTAGGAGCAAATAGAGATGAAGTATTTTTTACATCAGGAGGCTCTGAGTCTGATAATTGGGCAATTAAAGGGGTAGCTTTCAGAAATAAAGATAAGGGTAATCATATAATAACATCTAAGATAGAGCATCATGCTGTTTTAAATACATGTAAGTACCTGGAAGAACAAGGTTTTAAGGTTACTTACCTCCCTGTAGATAAAGATGGAATGGTGAGAATTGATGAATTAGAAAAGGCCATTAATAGTGAGACTATTTTAGTATCTATTATGTTTGCTAATAATGAGATAGGAAGTATTCAACCTATCAAGCAAATAGGAGACATATGTAAAAAGAGAGGTATAATATTTCATACTGATGCAGTACAGGCCGTAGGACATGTTCCAATCAATGTGAAAGATATGAATATAGACCTTTTATCATTGTCTGGACATAAATTTTATGGACCTAAGGGAATAGGTGCCCTTTATATAAAGAAAGGTGTAAAAATTCATAACCTAATCCATGGTGGATCACAGGAGAGGGCTAAAAGAAGTGGTACAGAAAATGTAGCTGGTATTGTAGGATTAGGAAAAGCAATAGAGCTAGCTATACAGGAATTAGATATGGAAAGTAAAAGATTAGTAAGCTTAAGAGATAAGCTGATAGATGGACTTTTGAGTATACCAAATTCAAAATTAAATGGACCTACTGGGGAAGAGAGATTACCTGGAAATGTAAATATAAGCTTTAAGGATGTTAATGGTGAAGCTATGTTAATAGCGTTGGATAATATGGGTATTTGTGCTTCCAGCGGGAGCGCTTGTACTGCAGGCTCTATAGAACCTTCGCATGTATTATTAAGTCTAGGTATACCTAAAGATATGGTGAAGGGATCCATAAGATTTTCTATGGGATTAAGAAACAATGAGGAAGATATTGATTATTTAATTAAAGTCATACCCGAGATTGTACAAAAAATAAGAAATTTAAGTTCTAAATAATTTAAATAAGCTAATCCAGTAAAATGGATTAGCTTATAATTTTTTTAAAGGAATTTAAGGTATTTTCCGCAGTTTTCATCCAACTAAATTCTGAACTTCTTATTAAAGCTTTTTTTATAAGATTATTTCGCAAATTATCGTCTAATAATACTTTCTCCATAGCTTCTGTTAATTCATCAATATCATATGGATTTATAAGAACAGCAGCATCATCTACAACTTCAGGAATTGAAGTAGTATTAGATGCTATTACAGGGGCTCCACAGGCCATAGCTTCTATAGGTGGTAATCCGAATCCTTCATAAAGAGAAGGATAAACAAAAAACTTACAAGCGTTATAAAAAATAGGCATATGTTCTAAAGAAATAAAACCAGGAAATATAACTTTATCAGCTATATTAAAATCTTCCGCTGTTTTCTTGTAGAGGCTGTAGGATTTACCTTGTTTCCCAACTATAATCAATTTTAAATTATTATTTTTTAATTTTTCATATAACTTACTGAATGATTGTATTAGTCCCACAATATTCTTTCTTGGACTAAAACCTCCTACATATAAAATAAAATCATCTTTTATAGAGTAGTTTTTCGCTATAAAGTCTTTACATTTATCCTTATTAAGAGGAAAGTATATATCTTCGTGAGCTAAATGTGTAACGAAAACTTTTTCTTCAGGATAATTAAAAGCAGAAATTATGTCTTGCTTTGAATAGTTAGATACAGTTATAATTCCGTCACATAATGGAATTATCTTTGGCATTTCTCTAAGAAATATTTCAAGATAAGTTTCTCCTACAGTTTCAGGCATTTTATAAGGAATAATATCATGTAAAGTAATTATAAATGGACATGTCTTATCTTTTGGCAATCCTATGCCATTTTGAGGAACATGATAAAGATCTATATCTTCAGTTTTCAATATATTTGGAATATTAACTTCATCCCAAAAGTTACCTTGAATATCTTGAGAAATATTTCTAATTTTATAATTCTTATTAAAGTTTATACCACAGTTGCTAGTTTGAGGCATGAATAGAAGATAATCATTAATAAGGTCTATTTTATTCAACGAATTAATAAGTTGATAGGAGTAGGTACCTATACCCGTTCCCCTATACCATTTTGCAGCACGTGAATCAATTCCTATTTTCATAAGGCATCCCTTCAAAATAAGTAATAGTTATTATAGTTTAGTATATTGTTATTACTAAGAAAATGTTAATAGATGATTGCAATTAAAAAAATCTTCTAAATATGTAAGGTAGTACATATAAATTTATTATGTAAGGTAGTACATATAAATTTATAGGGGAGGCGATAATAATGATGAGGGAGTTTGAAATTGAAAGGCAATTTGATATTAGAATCGAAAGTATAAAGCCTAATAAAGGTGTGTATTTTTTGAAAACCAACAAAGGTATGAGATGTCTTAAGAGAATAAGTTATGGCGTCCAAAAGCTTTGTTTTGTATATGGAGCTAAGGAACACTTGATTAACAATGGATTTAGTCATGTGGATAAATATAGTTTAAATATTGAAGGTGAACCATATGCACTTGTAAATGAAGATATCTATACATTATCAGAATGGATTGAAGGGAGAGAATGTGATTTTCATGATGATAATGACATAGTAAAAGCGTCTAAAGCTTTAGCTTATATGCATCTGTCTTCAAAAGGATATGATCCTCCGGAAAATAGCAAGTTAAAGACTGATTTAGGCAGGTGGCCTCATCTTATGGAGAAGAGAGTTAAAGCTTTAGATAAGATGAGAGATATGGCAAGAAAGAAAAGCAGAAAAGGAGATTTTGATTTAAATTACGTAAAAAATCTTGAATTTTACAAAGAGTTAGGGAAAAGAGCCATAAAGGTATTAAACAGCTCTAATTATTTTGAAATATGCAGGGTTACTGAAGAAGATAAGAGCTTTTGTCATCATGATTATACTTATCACAACATAATCATTGACAATAATGATTATGTGAACATAATTGATTTTGATTATTGTAAACGAGAAGTAAGAGTTTATGATATATCTAATTTTATAACAAAGGTTCTTAAAAGACGTGAATGGAATTTGGATTGTGCTAAATTAATTATTGACTCTTATAATGAAGTTAGTCCACTGTCAGAGGATGAATACAGAGTATTATTTGCTTTTCTATTATTCCCACAACGTTTTTGGAGGTTAGGAAATAGGTATTATTATAATGAAGTAAATTGGGGTACAAATACTTTTAATAAGAAAATACAAGGATTAATCTCTGAGCAAGAGCAATACAGTAAATTCATCGAGGAGTTTAAGAAAGTCTATAATCAACAGGAAAATTTATGAAACAAATAAACTTCTTTTCTTATAGAGTCATGTAAGAAGGCTCCAGTCTTATATGACTCTATTGTAATATACACTTGATGACGACTGAAAACTATATTAGTATATAGTTATGTTATTATTTTTGTTTATAATTTAAAGAAGAGGAGGAAGTTCATTAAGACGAATTTAATTTTCTATTATGATGAACTGAATTGTTATGGAGGAAAGTATTAAAATTAAAAGTATAGTGGAACTGAAAAAAGAAGCAAGAAAAAAGCTTAAAGGAAGATGGGGAATAGCGATACTTGTATCTTTTCTTGCAGTTTTAATCACTAGTATGTTTTCTATTAGTGGAAAAATTACTGGAGTTTCAAATGCATTATCAAATGGAGTAAGTTTACTAGATCCTAATTTTAAACAAATAGCTGAAGAAACAGTAACATCTACCATATTGGTAAGGATAGGCTTTCTTATAAATCTTTTAATTGGAGGAAGCGTATCTTTTGGTCTTTGTAATTTTTTTATGAATATTATTAGAGAGGGAAATCCACAAGTAGAAAATCTCTTTGCAGGCTTTAAATATTTTGGGAAAAACTTTTTAATCCAATTAATTGTAGGTATATTCTCATTTTTATGGTGCATTCTAATATGGCTACCGGCTATGCTTTTACTAATCATAATAACAGTAGCTAGTTTATCGGTTCCTGAAATTCCTGGTGCAGGACCATATTATAATGGCAATATAAGTAATGCAAATATAGTAGTTATGATAATTTTAATTATAATATGTTTAGTAATAACATATATAATAATTTCACGTTATGCACTAGCTTTTTATATTTATAATGATAATGAAGAACTTTCAGTTATGGAATGTATTAATGGAAGCAAGGAAATGATGAAAGGAAACAAGGTAAAATTATTTCTTTTACAACTGAGTTTTATAGGATGGCATATATTATCTATAATAACGTTATTTATAGGATACCTTTGGCTAAAACCTTATATAGAGACTTCAACTGCAAGTTTTTATAATAATTTAAAGGAAGTATATTATCCTTCACCAAAACAAGAGCCAACAATTTCATTGGAAAAAGATAACATATAATAAAATAAAAGCAGCACTTATTCTTTTAGTATGCTTTATTATTATCAATAAGCATTATAGAGGAAACTAGTGCTTTTTATTTTAAATTTAGATTTTTGCTAGATACACAGTAAAAGCTAATTGTAAACATTAATAGGTTCATAACATATTATAAAATTAGAACTTATTAAATTGGAGTTGGTAGCTTGGAAATAGGTGATCTAGTTGTAAGAAAGTCTTATGGTAAGGATATTACTTTTAAAATAATGGATATAAAAGATATAGAAGGGAAAAGGCTTTATATGCTTAAAGGTATCAATTTAAGAATAATTGCTGATTCTCCAGAAGAAGACCTGGAACATGCATCTAGTGACGTTATGAGTAAAAAAGAAGCCACATTTAATAAAAAGGTTAATACATCAATAAAGAAGATATTGATGAGTAGAGCTGATGAAAAAAAGTATAGATTCGAGGATGAAAGAGGGAAAAGCAAAAGCATAAAGCAAAATAAGGATAATACACCAGCAACTATGCTGTTTGGAAGACCTGGGAGAGTACTTCATATAGATGGAGATGCTGAATATTTAGATGTATGCTTGAAAACATATAAACAGTTATCTGTTGATGCTGTAGGGAAGGTAATATTAGAATCAGAGCAGCCCAATCAGATTCTTGGATTAGTAAAACAATTAAAACCTGATATAGTGGTTTTAACTGGCCATGATGCAATTATAAAAGGTGCTAAAGATTATATGGATATTAATAACTACAAAAATTCTAAATATTTTGTACGTTCAGTAACAGAACTTAGAAATTATGAACCGAATTATGATGATCTAGTTATATTTGCAGGGGCATGCCAGTCATGTTATGAGGCAATATTAGATGCAGGTGCAAATTTTGCAAGTTCACCTAATAGAGTTTTAATACACTGCCTTGATCCTGTTTTCATTTCTGAAAAAGTAGCCTATACAAATGTAGAAAAAATAGTATCAATTCAAGACATAATACAAAGTACTATAACAGGAGTAGAAGGTATAGGAGGACTTCAAACCAGAGGAAAATATAGGGAGGGATTCCCGAAATCAAAGTATTCCTAATCTAATTAAGATTTAATCTGTATATTCATAGTTTTTTAACAATTATTTTATTAAATAACTAAAAATCGTGTATATTAATGGCAAAACTGCAGATAATATTAATATAATTACCTAAAATGAAGTTAGGCGGCTTCAAGCCAAGGATGTTGCTTGAAGCTTGATTTGTTTACACAAAATTCACATTGACAAATATAATAACTTAGTGATAAAATTATTAGTTATTTGACAATGAGATATAAAGATAGTATAATATCTATTGTAGAAAGAGGGTGCTAGTTATGGAAAGAATAAATGTATTAGCGTCCATAAAAAGTGAAATTGATGACCATATAGGAGAGAAAGTGACGCTAAGAGCTAACAACGGAAGAAGAAAAATTATAGTAAGTAATGGAATCCTCGAAAAAACATATCCAAGTATATTCGTTGTTAGATTAGAAGACGACACCCAAAGGACAGTCACATATAGTTACTCAGATGTTTTGACAAAAACAGTTCAAATAGACTTCGCTGGTTAAAAGTGATACTGAATTTTCAGTGTCATTTTTTTATTTTCAAAATTATTTATGAAAAATATCATATTTTTAAAGGCCCATATATATACATTAGTTAGTAGGTATTTTATGGGAGGTAGGATGGATGGCTATGAAATTGATTAAAGAAAATATAGAATATGAGCAGCTTTTAGGAGAACAAAGATTAGAAAATGTAATAAAAGAAGAATATGTTATACCAGACGTGCAACCAGATGTTAAAAAGATTGTTATGCTAGATGCTAAACCTAAAATAACAGGAAAAGATGTAATGCAAAATAAGGTTTATTTAGAAGGACAAATAAATTATAACGTTCTTTACTTAGCAAATGGAGATGAGGGTAGTGAGGTGCATAGCGTAGTTTACGCAAAAGATTTCTCAAATTATATTGAGATAAATGGAGCAAGAGCCGACATGGATTGTGAAGCAGAGTGTAGTATTGAACATATTGAATGTAAAATAATTAATGAGAGAAAGATAGCTATAGAAGGCATAGTTCAATTAGAGGCAGAAGTATATAAAAATAATGAGCTTGATATAATTAAAGATGTGGATGCATTAGAGGATATTCAACTTCTTAGAAATCCTTCTTCTATTGATAAAGTAATTGGCAAAGTAAATGGTGAATTAATAAGCAAAGCACATCTTCAAGTTCCTATGGATAAGCCAGAAGTAGGCAAAATATTAAAATGTGATGTTCTAGTTCATAAAGGAGATGTTAAGCTTTTAGATGGAAAAGTTCAAATTGAGGCATTTACGAAATTTCAAGTTTTGTATAAGGCAGCTGGAAGCAGAGAACTTTATAGTATAGAAGATGATGTATTTATAAACAATGAAATAGAGTATAGTGATGTAGATCATTATATGGATAGTAACACAGAATTCAGGGTTGATGACATTGAAATTGATGTAAAAGAGGATGATTTAGGAGAAAGACGTATTGTTGATATTGAAGCTTTGGTAAGAAGTGAAACTAAGGTTATGCATAAAGAAGAATTTGATATGATAGAGGATGCATATTCACCTTCTAAGATGCTAAAGATGGACAAAAAGAATTATGAGCTTGATATAATTTTAGGACAAAATACTGGTGAGACAATAATAAAAGAAAATATAGAAGTGCCTAGCGATATGGAGAAGCCTGTTGAAGTTATAAATTCATCAGGAAAATTATTAGTAACAGATAAGAAGATAGTAGAAGATAAAGTAGTTGTTGAAGGATTACTTGATATAAATGTTATATATAAGACATTAGATGAAGATAAATATATCGCAATGCTTAATGAAGAAATACCGTTCAGCTGCACTGTTGAAGTTCCTGGAGCTAAAATTGATATGGAATGTATGGTTAGAGCATATTTGGAAAGCCTAGATATTTGTGTAGAAGCAAGTACTATAGCGGTAAAATGCGTTGCAAAAGTTTATTCGAAAGTTACTTATAAAGCACATAAGGAATTTTTAGTAGATATTATTCCTTTAGAAGATGAAGTAATAAAGAAAAAAGCTAGTATTACTATTTATATAGTTCAAGATGGGGATACATTGTGGAAAATCGCTAAAAGATATTGTGCAACTGTGGAAGATTTAGTTAATATTAATGAACTAGAAAGTGAAAATATCATAGTAGGACAAAAATTAATAATTCCTGGAAGAGCTATTATATAAAAGTAATGTCTCAAATTTAATTAGTAATATGAGTATAGTACGACAAAATGGCGGCATGTAAGATTACTAGGCTAACGCATATATGTATCATTGAGAAACCTTCAGTTCATAAAGTAGTACTAAAGGCTGCTTTATTTAAAAATCCTGCCCCTCTCCATCCCACGTCCTGTGGGGGATCGGGCTGTGCTCGTCCTTGAGCACAATTACGGATTTTTAAAACAGCAGCCTTAAGTACTACTAGTTATTTCTTCAAAGTTTCTTCAATTGATACATATATGCTAGCCAGTAATCTTACATGCCTTAATTAGTTGCAACTAATAATTACTACAGTAAATACTATAGGACTTTAAAAAGCAAAATAATAATTTTGCATAGCGATAGCCACACTATAAAGTTACTTAGGTAAGTATTATTGAGTACAACTTAAAGAATTGCTATAAATAAATGCGATAGCATGTTGATATTTTTCGAAACAATTTATAAACAAAGCACCCTATAAAATAACCTACATTTTATTCAATGACTAGCAAGTTCTTTTAACTTACTATCTTTAAACTAATATCTTGATTAATACTAACTGTTTACTTAATAGTTATACATACTAGCTAATAATTTTATATACCTTAATTAATTGTAATCAGAAGGTACTAGTATAACTTTAACAGGCTACGCCTAAAACCCCGACACCCTATCGGGTTAAGCGCTTTGCGCTTTTTTAGTAAGCCAATTGGTATGATTCGTACACTGATCATTAAATTAACTATAGTATAAATGGTTATTACTATTAAAGTTGTTAATATATGTTTTGTATAAGCAATAGCGGCCTTGATTTACCAATTTTAAGGTACTAAAAGTAAGAAGGTGTATAATTCATTAATAGAATTTTTAGCAAGTTCTAGAAGTTATTATAAAGTGAATAGTGAATAGATAACAGTGGAAAGTTGTATAGTAAAAGTACACACCTAAAACAGTTAAAAATATAGTATAATTTTAACAAATGGAGGTTGTGTACTTATGGCAAGAAAATATACAAGTGATTTTAAAATTCAAGCATGCGAATTAGTGGTAAACGAAGGTTTAAAACCGAAGGTTGTCGCTGAAAAATTTGGCATTAGCCATATAATGCTATATAGATGGATTGATGAGTTTAAAACTTACGGACATCAAGCTTTTGTAGGTAGTGGAAAGCTTCGTCCAGAGGACGCTAAATTAAAGAAACTTGAGAAGGAAAATGAAATTCTCAGGCAAGAGGTTGAAATACTAAAAAAAGCAGCGGCATACTTTGCGAAACAACAAAAGCACGATTAGAGTTTGCCAAAAAAGAACTCAATCAATATGACACAAGCTTAGTATGCCGTATCTTAAAAGTGTCAAGAAGTGGCTTGTATAAACACAAATTCAAATGTAAGACAGTTAAAGAAATAGAGGTTGAGCAGGAAGTAATTAATTGTTTTAAAAGACATCATGGAAACTATGGTAGAATTCGTATTAGAAAAGAACTTTTAAATAGGGATATCCATGTCTCGGAACCCAAAATTACTTCAATATTAAAGCATAATGGACTACAACCTAAATGTGGTAAAAAACGTAAAAGCTACGCTAAAAAGACATCTGCAGAATATCTTAGTGAGAATTTGGTTGTAGATAAATTTTCTATCACTAATCCAAATGCTCTTTGGTGTGCTGATATTACTGAAATAAAAATCTATAAATCTAAGCTTTATCTAAGTGCAATAATTGATGTAGCTTCGCGTAGAATAGTAGGTTGGAATATAAACACTCACATGAGACAAGAAATAGTACATGAAGCTATAAACATGGCGTATCATAGATTTAAGCCTACAGAGGGTGTTATATTTCATTCAGATCGTGGTTGTCAGTATACCTCAAACGCTACAAAGGATATTCTTATAGGTTACAAAATGCGTTCAAGCATGTCTAGACCTGGAAATCCAAGTGACAATCAACCTATAGAAACATTTTGGAAAACCCTTAAGCAAGAAATTGAGGATATTTCAAAATTAAAGTTCAAGGAAGCGAAGCGTGCAATTATCAAATATATTGAGTTGTACTACAATAGTGATAGAATGCACTCATCGCTTGATTATAAAACACCAAATCAATTTTGGAAAGAAAAATGTTCTTAAAAATTAACTGTTTTATTTGTGTAATATTCTTGACAGTTTTCGTGAATAGTTAAGGATAACTTTTCTCAATTAGTATTAAGAAAAGTTTTTAATTATAGAAAAACAAATGTTTAGCTTTGTTAAAGGAATTATCGATAAGGCAACTAAATTTAACAAATTAAATAAAATTAAAATTTTTCGTAGCAAGGCGGAGAAAAATATCCATCACTATTCACCTTTAACTATTAGTTATTCACTAAAAAGTTGCGACGCAACTTACTTATTTCCTGTAGTAACTTTTTTTTTATTGTATAAAAGTAATTATTTATTTAAAATATAAGCTTGTGATATAATAAATTAGTTAAAATAAAGCGAAACTATTTATTATGGGGGAAAAACCATGTTGATTAAAGCACATGCTAAAATAAACATATCTTTAGATGTAGTAGGGAAACGAGAGGATGAATATCATTTACTAAAAATGATAATGCAAAATATAGAACTGTATGATCTTTTAGAAATAGAAGTGACTGATAATGGGATTAATATAGAATGCAATAAACCTTATATACCTAATGATGAGAGAAACTTAGCTTATAAAGCGGCAAAACTTTTTATGGATACCTATGGTATTAAAGATGGAATTAACATAAAAATAAATAAGAATATACCAGTAGCAGCAGGATTAGCAGGGGGAAGTGCAGATGCTGCAGCTGTACTAATAGCTATGAAAAAAATATACGATATGAATATAAGTTACGAAGAGCTGAGCAATCTAGGACTAAAAATAGGAGCTGATGTACCATATTGTATTAAAGGTGGTACAGTATTATGTGAAGGTATTGGTGAAATATTAACACCGCTTAAACCATTTGCTGGTCATAGTTTAGTTTTAGTTAAACCTAATTTTGGAGTATCCACTAAGGAAGTTTATAGGAATTTGGATATTAGTAGAATATACAAACATCCTAATACTGAGGAATTAATTAAGGCTATGGAAAGAAATGATCTCAAATATGTAAGTGAAAATATGAAGAATGTTTTAGAGAATGTTACAATGAAAAAGCATACAGTTTTAAAAGATATAAAAGAGAGAATGTGTAGGTGCGGAGCTTTGGGCTCTATGATGAGCGGAAGTGGACCTTCCATTTTTGGACTTTTTGATGATATGTTGAAAGCTCAGAGATGTTATGATCATTTTAAGGAAAAGTATAACGAAGTGTATATTACAAGAACAATTTAGAACTTAAATCAATTATGTTGTTAAGCGCTATGTCTTTATGAGACATAGCGCTATTTGCTTTTTAAATTGAGTTTAAATGTATATTTTAAGGACTTAATACAGAAAATAAAAAGCAAAGTAGGGGTGATATATATGAGAGTTATAAATCTTTTTACTGGCTATTTTCTAGGACTTATGGTTTTGGAAGGTATAGTAGTTGGAACATTTGATAGTAAAGAATTTAAAGATGCAGGTAAAAAGAAATTAGAGAAGAAGGCAAAGATAGTGGGAAGAGCGGTAATTTTAATTGGAATTCTATTATATATAGTAAGATGGATGATGAAGTAAAGATTATTGCTTATTTAGGAAGCTTTTTTATATTCTATTAGTTAGTCTGGAAAGGAAGTGAAAAGATTGGATGAAAGAGTTAAAGAGAAAATTTCAAGTGATATTAAAGAAGATGTTAAATATATAAAAGAGATTTTTAAAGATGCATCAGATATAGTTATTAGAGAGTTCCACTTTCAAAAATTAAATGCAGCATTAATTTATGTAGACGGCATGGCTGATAAAATTTTATTGGATGATTATGTTCTTGAAAGTTTAATGCAAGAAGGAGACCCGATTAAAAGTGTTTATGATGTAAAGGATAAAATATTAACAGTTTCAGATATAAAAGAAGTAGAAAAATTATCTGAAGGCATAAAAGCAATGCTCTCAGGAGATACCTTAATGCTGATTGATAGTCTAGAAGCTGCATATGTTATAGGAACGCGTTTATGGCCTGCAAGAGGGGTAGGTGAGCCTTCTAGTGAAACCGTAGTAAGGGGAGCAAGGGAAGGGTTCACTGAAACTGTAAGGTTTAATACTGCGTTAATAAGAAGAAGAATAAGAGATTCTAGATTAAAGATGGCGGGAAAATCTATAGGAGTACGTTCTAAAACTGATGTTATCGTAACTTATATAGAAGATATTGTAAATACAGATGTACTTGATGAATTATACGATAGGTTAGACAAAATTGATATAGACGCTATATTAGATAGTGGATATATAGAACAAATGATAGAAGATAATAAATTATCACCATTTCCTCAGGTACAGAGTACAGAAAGACCAGATGTGGTTGCAGCTGCTCTTTATGAAGGGAGAATTGCCATACTAGTTGATAACTCTCCATTTGCTATTATAGTTCCAGCAACATTGCCTAATCTGTTTCAATCTCCAGATGATTATTATCAGAGGTGGCTAAATGCATCTATAACAAGAGTTATCAGAACTTTTGCGTTAATACTTTCTGTCATGTTACCAGCTCTTTATGTGGCTATAACTTCATTTCACACGGCTATTATACCTACAAGACTTGCTTATTCTATAGCAGCATCAAGAGAAGGAGTTCCTTTTCCGGCATTTATTGAAGCACTAATTATGGAAATAAGCTTAGCACTTTTACTTGAAGCTATAGTAAGACTTCCTAGGCCAATAGGAGCAACAATAGGCATTGTAGGAGGTCTAATTATAGGTCAATCAGCAGTTAGTGCGGGAATTGTAAGTCCTATAATGATAATAATAATTGGAGCAACTGCTATTACTGAATTTATCTCACCTAATTATGGTGTTACTGTTGGATTGCGACTAATAAGATTTTTACTTTTAATAGCATCAGCTATTGCTGGACTTTATGGAATAATGTTAGGTCTGCTTGTGGTGTTAACTCATTTAATAAGGCTTAAGAGTTTTGGTATACCTTATTTAGCCCCAGCAGTTAATCCTAACGTAAATGACTTTAAAGATCTATTTATAAGATTACCTTTTAAATATTTTAAGAAAAGACCTAGTTATATGAATACTAAAGACAAAGTGAGACAGAAATAGTTTGAAAGAGTGGTGAGATAAATATATGAGCAAAAAAAATGTTATGAGTAGATATGATTTATTTGTAACTATTGTTGTGACTGTAGTAGGAACTTCTCTATTCTCATACCCTAGAGTACTTACTGAAAAAATTGGAACTGATGGATGGTTTGTAATAATATTAAGTGGGATTATTTTACTTCCTTTTTTATATATTTTATGTAAAGCTGCAAAAGCAAATAAATTTAAGAGACTGACTGAAATGCTGGAAGATAGTTTAGGAAGTATTATAGGCAGGATAGTGGCTATATACATAGCTTTAGCAGGGGTGTTTATTATTTCTATAGAGATGAGAACTTTTGTTGAGGTAATAAAAATGTATCTTTTAGATAGAACGCCAACAGAATTTATATTATTTCTTATGATAATAGTTGGCAGTTTCCTTGTGAGAGGGGAAATAGAAAGTGTAATAAAATTTAATGAGATAGCATTTTGGCTAATGTTTGTTCCTGTTATATTATCTATACTATTTTTGCTGCACAAGGCTGATTTTACAAATATATTTCCTGTATTTACTCATTCTCCTATAGAATATATAAAGGCTTCACAATCTAGTTTATACAGCTTAATAGGATTTGGAATAATATATATGATACTTCCTCTAGTTAATGAAAAGGATGACATATTTAAAGTTGCTTTTAAAAGTGTAGCTTTTATCGTAGTATTCTATTTAGTAATTTTTTTATCCACATTATTTGTATTTCCTAGCAACTATAATTCAAAACTACTATGGCCAACCATAACAGCTTTATCGACTGTAGATATACCAGGAACTTTCATTGAAAGATGGGAAGGTTTGGTTATGGTGTTTTGGATAGTATTTTATTTTACAACTTATGTAAATATACTTTATTTTGTCTCAGAAATAGTGAAAGATGTGTTTCAATTAGAAGATGTAAAGATTTCAGTAGTATTAATATTGCCTTTTATCTATTTATTATCTTTATATCCACAAAATATAGCTGAAGTATATGATATGAGAAAAAGATTTGTTCCTTTTATTGATACTGTGGTTGTAGGGATTCTGCCCATAGTGCTCCTAGCCACTGGCCTTACTAGAGGTAATAATTCAAGGAGAAAAAGAAATGAAGTGTAAGAAGATAATACCACTAATTTTAAGTTGCTGTATTTTAACTGGATGTTGGGATAAAATTGAAATAGATAGAAGGGCATTTGTTTCAACTATTGCTGTAGATATTGGTGAAAATATTAGAGATGAAGAAAAATTTAAAGAAGTAAAGCCTAATGAGCCAATTAAATCAGAAGAATTTAAGAAATTAAATATAAGTTTTGGATTTCCTGATATAAGTGAATTAGGGCCTCAAAAATCAGGAACTGCTAAAGAGCAGTTTATAAAAGTTAAAGCTTTTTCTATGCAGGATGCATTGACTGAATTAGCAGCCAAAACAAGTAGAAGTGTTCATACAGGACATGTACAATTGCTTATGCTAAGTGATGAAGTTTTAGAGTATCCTGAAACTGTAAAAGAATTTCTTGATTATTTTGATAGACAACCTAAAGTTAATAGAACTATGGATGTAGTTGTAGCTAAAGGTAAGGCTGAAAACTATACTAAAGGGAAACCTGTACTAGAAAAGAATATAGAAGCATATATAACTGGTGTTATGAATGATAGTTCTAAAAATTCTAGTATCTTACCAATTAAATTAAATGAAGTTTTAATGAAACTGTATGGAGGAGGAACTTGTACAATTCCTACCATTGAATTTAGCAAAGAAAAACCTGATGAAATAGTATTTTCAGGATTAAGCATAATAAAAGATTACAAAATGGTAAGACCATTAAGTCCTTCGGAAATGGGATCCTTATATATACTAAAAGGGACAATCAAAGGTGGAAAAGAAACTATATTTAGGGACGGTCATCCTTTAGAATTTGAGATAAGAGAATTAAAAAGAAAATTAAAATTAACTGATGATAAAAATTTAAACAAATTGAAATTTAAAATAGATATCGATATAGAAGGGCAAATAAATAGTTATTATATGGAAAAAGATATTTTTACAGAAAAAGAATTAAAAGAGATCCAAGATAATCTTAATGATGTAATAGAAAAAAAATGTGAAAAACTTGCTAGAATGTCACAAAAAGAGTATTCTACTGATATCATAGGTTTAAAGGATTACCTTGAAAAGTTTAAGCCTGATATATATAAGAAAGTAAAAGATAATTGGAATCAGGTATATAAAAATGCAGAAGTAGATGTAAATGTAAATACTAAAGCAAGAAGAATAGGAGTAACTAAGTAGATACTAATTGAATTTATGTCTCTAAGGCTGTGCTTAATAATAATAGAAGAGGTTATTATCAGCACAGCTTTAATTTTTGGTTATCTGCCTAGTTGTGATTACAGTTATTATATTAAATCTAGAATTATTTTTCATATTGTAAGTCATCAGAAATTTCTAAAACATAGTTCTAAAACATAGCTTCATTTAAAAAAAGTTTATAAAATAAATAGTTATATAGGTATAAATGGTAAAAAAATGGAGATAATTTCAATATAAACTACTAAACAAGGTTGGGGGACAAGTATTATGAAAAAAATTATTGCAGTTATGTTTTTTATAACTATTGTATTGGGAATTATATTGGGAGTTTCTTATATTAAGGCTGATGCTAGTCAAAAGACTATTGCCAATAAGCTTATAAGATTTCATGTTATAGCAAATAGCGATACTACAGAAGATCAAGCTTTAAAGTTAAAGGTTAGAGATGAGATTTTAGCCTATATGGCACCGAAACTAAAGGAATCTAAGTCCATAGAAGAATCTAGAAAAATAATTGGGGAAAATAATGAAGTTATAAAAGAAATAGCAAAAAAAGTAATAAAGAAAAATGGTTATAACTATTCTGTTGACGCTAAATTATCTCATGAGAATTTTCCAGTTAAGAGCTATGGTAATATAACTTTACCACAAGGTAACTATGAAGCTTATAGGGTTATTATAGGCAATGGGGAAGGACGTAATTGGTGGTGTGTAATGTTTCCACCGTTGTGTTTTACAGATATAACAAGAGGAGAAATTGCTTATAAAGAGACTGAACAAGAAATGAAAAAGGTTTTAACTAATGAAGAATATGAAATTGTAGATAATAATGAGTCTAAAGAAAATGAAATAGTTTTTAAATTTAAAATTGCTGAAACAATAAAAAACATATGCAAAAAAGTTCAAGAAAGATAGAATACCTTTCTTGAACTTTTTTGCATATGTGTTACATATAGTCAAGATTCTGATGATGTACAGAACTTATTCTTATCAAGAGAAAATTCATAAAGATTATCTTTTGCGGATAAAGAGTTTATTAAGTTATATATATCATTTCCGGAATGAGGCTTTATGTAATTTACATAATTTCGCTTTATTTTTTGTAAATATGCAGGATTAGTTATTAAGGTATTGATGGTATTTTTACACTCTTCTATATCATTTAGATTAATAGCTAAATGATTTTTAACTAAAAAGTCTATGTTCTTCTCTTCTTGGCCTGGTATTGGAGAAAAAAGTATAAGAGGTATAGATGATAACATAGCCTCAGTTATTGTAATTCCACCAGGTTTTGTTATTAAAACATCACATGCTTGCATATATTTATTTATTTCTCTAGTGTATTTTAGAACACGAGTTTCTTTTAAACAATTGGACTTTAGCTTCATAAGCTGGCAATACAATCTGTTATTTTTTCCTGTAGCTACAATTATCTGTATATCAGCTTTTATTTTATCCAATTCTTTATATAAATCTATAATTCTACCCATACCTAAGCTTCCTCCCATTACCAAGATAGTAAATTTCATGGGAGAAAGATTTAAAGATTTTAAAGTTACGCTTTTATCGTATTTTTTGAAGAAATTTGGATTAACAGGTATTCCTAAATTGTAAATTTTATCTTTATCTATTCCTTTAGTTATCATTTCATTAATCATGTCATTATTAGGTGTTATATATACATCAATGCCTTTATGCAGCCAAAAATTATGAGCTGCATAGTCTGTTATTATAGTAATAACGGGAATTTTCATATTTCCTCGAGTTTTAAGCATAGAAAGCATTTCAGTAGGTATGGGATGAGTGGAGATTATTATATCTGGATTAAATTCATAAATTAATTTTTTTAATTTTAAGGAAAATAATCTACCCAGTTTTGAAGACCCCTTCAGTACAGATAACTTTTTGCTGGAATCTATTTTATAATAAAGCCTTCCGTATATACTAGGATTAATTTTTAGAGATTTTATGTAACTTCCTATAACTAGCTTGTTTAGTGTAGGACTTATGTAACTTAATGTATCAACTATTATGACTTCAGAATTTTTATCATTAAGTAAAATATAATCTTTTATCGCTAATGATGTTTGTTTATGACCATCTCCTGCAGATATGGAGAAAATTAAAGTTTTCATGTTAAAAATCACTCTCTTCGTATAATCTTTATTAAATTTATGTTTTCAATTTTAATAAATAAAAGTTATAGATATTTACAAAGATAGTATAACCAGAATGTATAACAAAAATTATTAGAACAAATACTATTTGTAAATAATATAAGGTTATATAAAGGGGAGGAAATTTTATGAAAATAGCCAGAAAGAGATTTATATACACTGCAGCAGTGGCGATTATAGTAGTTTTTTCTAGCACTTTTGCAATCCTTATGACGTTAGAGAGAACAGATTATAGAAATTATTTGCAGGGTGAATATTCTAAAAGCATGTACCAATTAATCGATTCAGTCAAAAATATTAAGAGTGAACTTGCAAAATCAGCAGTTTTAGGTTCTAAGGAGCAGAGTATAGTAGCTTTTGAAAATGTATTTAGATATTCTAGTATAGCAAATGATAAAATACATTCATTGCCTATATCACAGCAGTATATGGAGGGAACAAGTAACTTCTTAGCAAAGGTTGGGGATTACTCCTATACACTTGTTAAAAACTCAACCCAAGGGAAAGACTTAACAGATAAGGACTACAATAATATTGAAGAATTAAAAAGCCAAGCAGATTATCTCTTAATACAGTTAAATGAAATACAACAGGACATAAATCAAGGAAAAGTTAAATGGGGAGAAATAAGAAAAAAAGCAAGTAAAGCTCTTGATAAGACTGCAGATAAATTAGTTTCAAGTAAATTTAGCGATTTACAAAAACAAGTAGTTCAGTATCCAGCTCTTATATATGATGGACCGTTTTCGGATAATACTGTAGATATAAAACCAAGAGTACTATCAGAAAAGCAAATTACAGAACAAGAGGCTAGCAATTTAGTAAAAAATTTATTAGGGGCAGATAAGATACAAAACATTACTAAAAAAGAGGGAGAAAGTACAAGAATACCTTCATATAGCTTTAATGTTGAATTAAAGGGAAGGGGAAAAGGGGAAAATGTAGCATGTGAAGTAAGCAAAAATGGAGGGAAAGTTATCTATCTTTTAGACAATAAAAATGTATCTACCACTGCAAAATATGATGTTAATAAGGCAATTAACATGGGAGCTGAATATTTAAGTAAACTTGGATATAAAGATATGAAGCCTACATATAACATAAAATATGACAATGTAGTTACAATTAGTTATGTGTATCATCAAGATAATGTAGCTATTTATACTGATCAGATAAAATTAAAGATAGCATTAGATGATGGCAGTGTAATTGGTATAGAATCAGAAAAGTATCTTACTTCCCATGTAGATAAAAGAGATATTCCTAAACCTAAAATTTCTGAAACTCAGGCTAAAGAAAAAGTGGGGAAAAATCTACAAGTTAGCTCTCCAAAACTTGCTATAGTTCCTACCGAAACTAATAAAGAAGCGCTTTGCTATGAATTTAGTGGAAAATACAGAGATGACAATTTCATTGTATATATAAATGCAGAGACAGGTTATGAGCAGAAAATACTTCAAATTATTAATACTCCAAATGGACAATTAACTATTTAGAACTCATTATTACAAATAATAAAGGATTAGATTATTGTTCTTGTAATTTATTCTAGAATATTAAAAAGCATGGACTTTTATATATTAAGATGTTCATGCTTTTTATTTTATGTAATATATATGAAATTACTCCATTATAAAATTCTAATGGTGAAAGCGATGAAGAAGCTTTTTTTATAGTTAAAGATAGTAACATGTGCTATTATAAATATGTATTAAGAATATTTATAGTTCACATATCTAGCATATTATTATATAATTAGTGCGGTAGTGAGTTAATTTAACTTTAGTAAAATGTTCACATATTGATTAAATAAAATATAATAATTAGTAGCTTTATATTGAAGATAAAGAGGATTCTTTGTTTCAGATGGAGTTTTTTCTCCAACTGAAGCTTAGAAGCCCTTATCTAGGGACGTAGCAATCGTTATCTCCCACTTTAGAAGAGGGAGTATTACGGTTGGTAGTCATCAGATAAATTGTTGTAAGGAGAGATAATTATGAAGAAAAAAGTAGCTATTCTTTTTGGAGGTCAATCAACAGAACACGAAGTTTCTCGTGTTTCAGCATCTTCAGTTTTAAGAAATATTGACTTAAGCAAATATGATCCATACCCAATAGGAATTACAAAAGATGGGAAATGGTTTGAATATACAGGTTCTATAGATAAAATAGAGAATGGTGACTGGGAAAAAGATGAATTCTATAAAGCACCAAATGGACAAGAAATCCTTTTTAATAAAGGAGTAGATGTAGTTTTTCCAGTAATGCATGGTTTATATGGAGAAGATGGGACGATACAAGGCTTATGTAAACTTGTAGGACTACCATGTGTAGGACCTGGAGTTATGGCTTCTGCTGTTTGTATGGACAAAGTTTACACAAAATACTTGCTAGAGGATTTTGGAATTAAACAAGCAGATTATGTAGTTGTAAATGCTCATGAATATGATAAAGAAAAAGAAAGATTATTACAGACTATAGAGGATAAACTTGGTTATGATGTTTTCATAAAGCCTTCTAATAGTGGTTCATCAGTTGGTATAAGTAAAGCTCATAATAGAAATGAATTAGAATTAGGGCTTGAAAAAGCATTAGTATATGACAGAAAAATATTGGTTGAAAAAGCGATTAATGCAAGAGAGGTTGAAGTAGCTGTACTTGGGAATGATGAGCCAATAGCAGCAACACCAGGAGAAATAATCCCTGCTAATGAATTTTATGATTATGAGGCAAAATATTCAAATGCTGAATCTAAACTGTTAATTCCTGCAAATTTAAGTGAGGATAAATTAAAATTTGTAAGACAAGAAGCTATAAAAATATATAAAATCTTAGATTGTGCTGGAATGTCAAGAGTGGATTTTTTAGTGGATAAAGATACTGAAGAAGTTTATTTAAATGAAATAAACACTATACCAGGATTCACAAAGATAAGTATGTATCCAAAAATGTGGCAAGCAGATGGAAAAGTGTACAGGGATTTAATAAGTGAACTTATAGAACTTGCTGTAGAAAGAAATAATAGATAGTAACAAAAGAATAGAAAGGAGAATATTATGACAAGGGCATTGGCACTTATATCTGGAGGACTGGATAGTATACTGGCATCAAAGCTTATAAAGGACCAAGGAATTGAAGTTATTGGTATATGCTTTAAATCACACTTTTTTGGACCTTCAAATGCTATAAGGATGGCTAATCAAATAGACCTACCTCTAGAAATTATAGATTTTTCAGAAGAACATTTCGAGATGACAAAAGCGCCTAAACATGGACATGGGAAGAATATGAATCCTTGTATAGATTGTCATGCTATGATGATGAGATATGCTGGAGATCTTCTTCAAAAGTATAATGCGGACTTTATTATAACGGGAGAAGTTTTAAATCAAAGGCCTATGTCTCAAAATAAAGCTTCGTTAAATATAGTAAAGAAAGAATCGGGTTATGCTGATAAAATATTAAGACCTCTCTGTGCCAAAGCACTACCTCCTACAGAAATGGAACTTAATGGATTAGTTGATAGAGAAAAATTGCTAGATATAACAGGTAGAAGTAGAAAAGTTCAAATGAAGCTGGCTGAAGAATGGGGAATAAAAGATTATCCATCACCAGCGGGAGGATGTAAGTTAACGGAGCCTGGTTTTGCCATGAGACTTAGAGAATTGATACAACATAAAGAAGAACCTGAACAAAGAGATATAGATCTTTTAAGGATAGGCAGACATTTTAGAGTTTCTAGTGGTGCAAAGATTATATCTACAAGAACTGGAGAAGAAACAGAGGAAATAAAGAAATATCTGAAGTCTAAAGATATAGGTTTCTTAGTTAAAGATTTTAATGGTTCTTTAGTAGTTATAATAGGGGAGGCTTCAGAAAAAGATATAGAATTTGCAGCTAAAGTTGCTGGAAGATATTCTAAAGGAAAAGATAAGGATAAGCTTAAGGTTATTTACGGAAATTATGGTGAAGCTTATGATAAATCTATTGAAGTAAAACCCGCAAGTGAAGATGAATTAAAAGAATTTATGATAAGCTAGGGAGAGGAAAATGTATGAGTAAAAAAGCAATTATATCTGTAGCAAGTAAGCAATTGGGAAATGAAGATGAGGCTATAGAGATTGTTACTCAAGGAAAATTTTACAAAAAGAATGATTGCTATTATGCTATTTACGAAGAAACAGAGTTATCTGGAATGGCTGGCACTACTACAACTATAAAGATTAAACCAAATGAATTCAGTTTAATAAGAATGGGAACAACTAACGCTAGAGTTGAATTTAAGGACAGTTATAAAAATATATCTATGTATAACACTCCATATGGAACTCTAGAATTATCAGTACAGACAAAAAAGCTGGATATAGATATAAATGAAAATGGAGGAAAAGTGTCAGTAGATTATGACATGAGTCTAAGTGGCCAGTCGCCATTGAAGACTACTCTAAACATTGGTATAAAAGCTATATAGAATAAATTTATAAGTAATAATTAAGTTTTAAGGAAGAGTGAAAAGAAGATTTTCATTCTTCTTTTTTTATTTTATATATAAAAAAGGAGTTTAATTAAAATGTAAGTGGATAATAATTACAAATGAGGTGATTTTATGTTTAGATCAGACAAATATGAAAAAATAATAGATATAATATGTTCAATGAAAGGGATAAAGAAGGAAGATTTATATAAAATATTAAAGGATAGAGAATGTAAGTATCTACTATTTTTATTATTAAAAAAGTACAACTGTGATGATATGGAGAAAATAAATAGAGATTTTTACATAAATAATAAGAGGGTTGTTAATTATAATATAAGAAAAGCGCAAGAAAAATTCCTTATAAATAATGAATTTAGACAGGTATATTTCCAAGTCGAAAAAGAAATTGGAGAATAGGACAAAAAAGAAATTAAAAAACATGTCAAAAAAAGTCTAGCATAAGACAAAAAAGTATGATATCATAGATATTATGTTTTTAGGTACAAATATAGCATTTTATAGGGTAATTTCTATTATAGTCAATAATAAATTATTTGTCAATAGTTTTTACATATATCGAAGGAGGAATTTTTTTGAGCACTAAATATGTATTTGTAACTGGAGGAGTTGTCTCTTCATTAGGAAAAGGAATAACAGCAGCTTCACTTGGAAGATTATTAAAAAATAGAGGACTTAAGGTTTCTATACAGAAATTTGATCCTTATCTAAATGTTGATCCAGGCACTATGAGCCCTTATCAACACGGAGAAGTATTTGTAACTGATGATGGAGCAGAAACAGATTTAGATTTAGGTCATTATGAGAGATTTATAGATGAAAATTTAAGCCAAAATAACAATGTTACAACAGGAAGAGTATATTGGTCTGTATTGTCGAAAGAGAGACGTGGGGATTATCTTGGAGGAACAGTTCAGGTAATTCCACACATAACAAATGAACTTAAAGAAAGAGTATACAGAGTGGCTAAAGAAAAAGAAATAGATGTGGTTATAACAGAAATAGGAGGAACAGTTGGAGATATTGAATCACTACCTTTCCTAGAGTCCATAAGACAAATAAAATATGAAGTTGGCAGAGAAAATGTTTGCTTCATTCATGTGACATTAATACCATACTTGGGAAAAGCCGGTGAGCTAAAAACAAAACCTACTCAGCATTCTGTTAAGGAATTAAGGAGTATAGGTATTCAACCAGATATAATAGTTTGCAGAACTGAAAAACCTCTTAATGATGATGTAAAAGGTAAAATAGGGCTATTCTGCAATGTAGATGCTAACGCAGTTATCCAAAACCTTGATGCAGAAGATCTTTATGAAGTTCCAATGATGCTACACAATGAAGGTTTAGATACTCTTGTATGTGATAAATTAAATTTAAACTGCAGTAAGATAGATAATGCAGAGTGGATAGATATGGTTAATAAGATTAAAAACCTAAAAGAAAATGTAAATATCGGTCTTGTTGGTAAATATGTAGAACTTCATGATGCTTATATTTCCGTGGTGGAGGCTTTAAATCATGGAGGAATACCTAATAACGCTAGCGTTAATATCAAATGGATTAATGCGGAACATGTTACTAAGGAAAATGTAGAAAGTTACTTAAAAGATGTGAATGGAATATTAGTTCCAGGAGGTTTTGGAGATAGAGGAGTAGAAGGAAAAATTGAAGCTATAAAATATGCAAGAGTCAATAAAGTTCCTTTTCTTGGAGTATGCCTTGGAATGCAGTGTTCTGTTATAGAATTTGCTAGAAACATTTTAAATTATAGCGATGCAAATAGTTCAGAAATAAATGAAAATAGCAGCCATCCTGTAATTGACT
Organism: Clostridium sp. JNZ J1-5; assembly: GCF_053901425.1. NCBI lineage: Bacteria > Bacillati > Bacillota > Clostridia > Eubacteriales > Clostridiaceae > Clostridium > Clostridium sp. JNZ J1-5. Next base: position 2,582,974 of record NZ_CM132773.1, read on the forward strand.
TAATGCCTGATCAGAAGGATATAGATGAAAAGGGCGGAACAATGAGACTAGGATTGTATCCTTGCAAATTGGATGAAAATTCAAATGCATTTAAAGCTTATGGGCAGCCAGTAATTTATGAAAGACATAGACACAGATATGAGTTTAATAATGAATATAGAAAGAGAATTACAGAAGCAGGCTTAAGTATTACTGGATTAAGTCCTGACGATAGATTAGTTGAAATAGTAGAAGTTAAAGATCATCCTTGGTTTGTTGCAACTCAATTCCATCCAGAACTTAAATCAAGGCCTAACAGACCTCATCCTCTATTTAGAGATTTTATAAAAGCTGCATTGGAAAATAAATAAAATCAGGGCTATGTTTTATGAAATTGTTGATTTGTATAATTTATCATTATAATGAAATCAACAATCTTTAAAACATAGCTTTTTATTTTGTAATCCGCAATGTATAAGGAATATATATAATTAGAATATTTGTAGTTAATAAAAATTTATTATTCTAATTAGAAGGAAATAAAATATAAATATAGAATTTAATAAATTAGAGATACGATAACGCTCCAAATGAAAAGGAGGAAAAACAAAGGTGTTGATAGATACTTTAATTACCGCTGCTTTTAAGAATTCTCTTGGGCAATATGATATAAAAAGACTATCGGTATTTGAAATAGCTAATATAAATAAATTTTTTAATAATATAGAATGTGAAAAATTAAAAAATAAAGAGATTAAAATTAAAATTATATGTCCTATATGTGGAGAGTATCATCACTATGTTTATAATATAAGTGATTTTATTAAAAGAAGTATGATAATTGGTGGATGTGAAAAAATAGGATTGCCCTTATTCTTTATAGGTAATACTGAGAAAGTTGAAGATAAGATAAATAAGTATAAAGAAGTAAATAGAAAAATATACGCAATGATATGATATATGTATATTTTAAGTAGGCTGGGGGTACTATTATAGACACAGACTACTTTTACTTTTTTAAAAATTAAAAAGTAGATAAAAAATAAAAAATAGGTTATAATCTAAAGAGTATTACATCTCTAACATTTCTGTGCCAACTATTCCCCGTGGATAAATATAAATAAATAAGTTAAATATGGAGGTGCTATTTTGTCTAATAAAGAGTTACAGGACATGACTGTTGTTGAATTAAGAGAATTAGCTAAAAAGTTAGGAATTAAGGGAACATCTAAATTGAAAAAATCAGAGTTAATAGATGAAATTGATAAAAATTCACCAGTATCTATAAGTAAAGATGGTGTTGTGTTAAGAGAAAAAATAAGTCCTAAAATTGTACATAATGGTTCAGAAAATAATGAATTACCACATAAGGAAGAGATTCAAAAGTCTAAAGTATATGAAAAAGAAGTTAAAAATATAGAAGAGGAAGAAGTTAATATAGAAAAGGGAAAAAACCTAAAAGAAATGATAAATGATTCTGATGTTGCAAAAGGTGTTTTAGAGATAATCGAAAATAATAATTATGGATTTTTAAGAGGTGAAAATTATCTAACGGGTCCTAAAGATATATATGTATCACCATCACAAATTAGAAGATTTAATTTAAAGACTGGTGATGAAGTACAAGGAAGAATTAGAACAGCAAAAGAAGGGGAAAAATTCCAAGCATTGCTGTATGTTGAAAAGATAAATGGTGAAAATCCAGAAAAGGCAGTTGGAAGACAAAAGTTTGAAAAGCTAACGCCTATTTATCCAAATGAAAGAATAAAATTAGAAACAAGTCAGCTAGATTTATCATCAAGATTGATGGATATAATCTCACCTATAGGTAAAGGTCAAAGAGGTATAATAGTTGCTCCACCTAAGGCTGGAAAGACTACTCTTCTTAAAAAGATTGCACATAGTATTTCTACAAATCATCCAGAAGTAAAATTAATTGTACTTTTAATAGATGAGAGACCAGAAGAAGTTACAGATATGCAAAGATCAATAAATGGAGAAATTATATACTCTACTTTTGATGAGGAACCAGATCATCATACTAAAGTTGCATATATGGTACTTGAGAGAGCGAAGAGAATGGTTGAACAGGGACAAGATGTTGTAGTGCTTTTAGATAGTTTGACAAGGCTTTCAAGAGCATATAACTTAACTATTAATCCAACAGGAAGAACTCTTTCAGGAGGACTTGATCCAGGGGCCTTAATAATGCCTAAGAAGTTCTTTGGTGCAGCAAGAAATATTGAAGAAGGTGGAAGCCTTACAATACTTGCAACAGCTCTTGTAGATACAGGAAGCAGAATGGATGATATGATATTTGAAGAATTTAAAGGAACTGGAAATATGGAAGTTCATTTAGATAGAAAACTTGAAGAGAGAAGAATATTCCCGGCTATAGACATATTTAAATCAGGAACAAGAAGAGAAGACTTATTACTTTCTCCAGAGGAACTTGAAGCATCCTTCAAAATAAGAAGAGTTATGTATAAAGAAAATAACGTAGGAGATATAACTGAAAAGTTGATAAATTTATTGTCTAAGACAAAAAATAATGGTGAGTTTTTGGGAATGTTTAATAAAGAAAAATGGGAAAGATAAAATCTTTCCCATTTTTAAATACTATTTCTCTTCTTTTAAGTTGTATTTCTTCATGAATTTTTCAATTCTTCCACCTGTATCTAATACCTTTTGTTTTCCAGTATAGAATGGGTGACATTGAGAACATACATCGACTTTAAGTTCTGTTTTTATAGAACCTGTTGTAAAAGTATTTCCACAAGCGCATTTAACTACTGCGTCATTGTGATATTCTGGATGTAAACCTTCTTTCATCTTGTTTCACCTCGCTTAAGGATATTATTCTTTAATAGAATAATTCAAACCGAATTGTCAACTCTTAGAATTATATCATAGGGTAATTAAAATATCAACTGCATTAATAATTTTTATTAAGTTCATAAAATGAGTATATTACGACAAAATGGCGGCCTTGGTAACTACAGAGTAAGGCTATAAAAATCGAGGGTATATAATTCAACAGAGAATCTTCGCTACGTTGAGAAGTTCTAGGTTTGTGCCTTAAAAATTACCTACCCAGTCCTATGCATCCTCCTGATGCAGTCCTGGCTCCCACCCATCCTAGGTGGGAATTACGGTGATAGGGTTTTAGGCGTAGCCTGTTGAGGTTATACTAGTATTTACTACAGCATTTGTTGCTTGCAATCAATTAAAGCATGTAAAATTACAACCAAGTGTGAATAACTATTATAAAAATAATTAGAATCAATGAAGATATTAGTTTAAAGAAAGTATGTTAAAAGAAATTGTTAATCATAGGATACTTTGTTTATAGATTGTTTTACAAAATGTCAGTATGCTATCACATTTATTTATAGTAATTCTTTAAATTGTACTCAAGGACGAGCACAGCCCGCTCCCCTACAGGACGTGGGATGGAGCGGGGGTAGAATTTTTAAATAAATCAGCCTTTATTACTACTTTATGAACTGAAGGTTTCTCAATGATACATATATGCGTTAGCCTAGTAATCTTACATGCCGCCATTTTGTCGTACTATACTCATTTTGTGAATTGATGGATATTGGGTAGTAACGCTAGTTATTCTTTTTTTTATAGTTATTAAAGAATGGGGTTATTTTATATATTAGCGCTGAAATTACAGCAATAAACGCAAATAACCAAGCCATTGGTATTAAGAAAAATGGCTCTACTAGAGTACCATCTGGAGCAACTTCAGACCCAATAATTCCATAAGCAGCTATACAACCAAGTGATATAATAAGTGATATTAAAGAAATAAGATATTTTTTCATAAAAACTTCCTCCCATTAAATTTAGTTAATTTATTTTAATTTTGTTTTATTTGCAACATAGAGATACTACTTTAATCTACCATCATTTTCATCTGCATACTCTAAAATCTCCCCAGGCTGGCAATCTAATATTTTGCATAAGGATTCCAGTGTAGAAAAACGAATTGCTTTTGCTTTACTGTTTTTTAAAATAGAGAGGTTAGCCATAGTTATTCCCATTTTTTCTGAAAGCTCCGTAGAATTAATTTTTCTCTTAGCCATCATTACATCAAGATTCACTATGATTGGCATAATAACATTCCTTCCTAAATTGTTTCATCGTTTTCCTCCTTAATTTTTATGGCGATTTCAAATAATTGGGATAATACTATGCATAGAAATCCCATTGTTAAACAAATAATAGCCAATGCAGCAAGAGGCAATCCTAAAGGAATATTTTTGAATCCTGCAATTGAATAATCTAAGTATTTTTCGCATCCTATAATAATAAACAATTCAATAAAAGAGCACATAGAAATAATTTTTAATGATTTAACACTTTCCATAGAAAAAGGATTATTTTTAACAACCAAACTGCAGAGTTTTTTTAGTTTAAATAGAGCTATTACATATGGGGCTCCAAGTAAATAGAAGCAAGTAGAAATTGTTATAACTAATGCACGATCTAGTATAGAATAATGACCTTTTAAAAATGCTGTAATAATAAGTGGATTTGCTAAATAAAAAATACACGTAATAGAGATTCCTAAAATTACAATCATATTTAAAATTTTGGGGATAAAGTTATTTTTCACATTATCAACCTCGATTCTTTTGTTGTTCAATATTGATAATATATAATTATTTATCGTTTGTAAATAAAAAAATTACCTAATTCGATATATATTTATCTTTTGACAATTTCGGAGTATTGTGAAATATAACTTTTTACAGCTATATTTACAAAATCCAAAGAATTAAGAAAAGCAATCTTCTTATATTGTGAATTTATTATTACAAAAGTAAAAATATAGCACTTGAAATCTAAATCCAAAAACATGTAAAATGAATTAGTGATGTGTATCTTAAAAAAATTTTGGAGGCGCCAGGGGAATGAGCAAGTTATATTTTAGATATGGAGCCATGAATTGTGGTAAATCAACAAACTTACTACAGGTGGCACATAATTATGAAGAACGGGGAATGAAAGTTATTATTATAAAACCTAAAACAGATACAAAAGGAGGAAATACAGTAGTATCTAGGCTTGGTGTAGTAAGAGAAGTGGACATGCTTTTGTCAGAATACGAAAATATATATGAAAAAGTAGAAGAGTGGAATTTAGAACATGGAAAAGTAGATTGTATTTTAGCAGATGAAGTTCAGTTTTTTAGGAGTAACCAAATAGATCAGCTTTTTGAAATAGCTGTAAAAATGGATATTCCAACTATATGCTATGGTTTACGTACTGACTTTCAGATGAAAGGGTTTGAAGGGAGCACAAGATTGCTTTTAATAGCTCATAGTCTAGAAGAATTGAAGACAATTTGTACTTGTGGTAAAAAAGCTTTATTAAATGGAAGAAAAGTTAATGGAGAATTTGTGTTTGAAGGAAAACAAATAGCTATAGATAAAGAAGACAATGTTGAATATCAATCTCTTTGTCCTAGATGTTATTTTATATATAAAGAGAAATATGAACAGAAAAAGAATATTTGTGCAAAAGATATAGATATGGATATAATAATATAATAAGCTTAAACTTAAATAAAGATAGTATGGATAAAAGGGGTGTGAACATGGGAAGAAAAAGCACGGTTGGAGGGCAAGCAGTAATAGAAGGCGTAATGATGAGAGGAAGTAAAGGAGTTGCTACTGCAGTTAGAAAGAGCAATGGTGAAATAGAGATAGATTTTAATGAAAGTATACCCCTAACCAAAAGGTATAAAATATTCTCTATTCCCATAATTAGAGGCTTTGTAACATTAATTGATTCGTTAATTCTAGGGATAAAAACTTTAAACTATTCAGCATCTTTTTTTATGGAAGAGGATGAAGATGTTGAGCCGTCTAAAGTAGATAAATGGATTGAAGGAATATTTAAAGATAAAACTGACGATGTTGTAATGGGCTTTTCCTTTATTATTTCTTTAATAATTTCAGTAGGGTTATTTTTTATACTTCCAACTTTTGCTGCTAACATATTCAAAAAAGCCAATGTTAATAATACATTTGTTCTAAATATATTTGAAGGTATAATAAGAGTAAGTATATTCTTACTATATTTATATCTTATAAGCAAAATGGAAGATATAAAAAGAGTATTCCAATATCATGGAGCAGAACATAAAACAATATTTTGCTATGAAAAAGAAAAAGAATTGACTCCTGAAAATGCAAAAGAACAAGGCAGATTACATCCAAGGTGTGGCACTAATTTCTTGTTTTTAGTTATGATGGTAAGTATTATATTGTTTTCTTTTACCGGGTGGAATTCTATTTATGAAAGAATATTGTATAGAATAATCTTATTGCCAGTTGTTTCTGGAGTTACTTATGAACTTATTAAATGGATGGGAAGCAGCAAAAACAAACTTTCTCAGATATTATCCTATCCAGGACTTATGCTACAAAAGATAACTACCCAGGAGCCTGATTTAAGCCAGCTGGAAGTTGCAATACAATCACTTAAAGTGGCAGAGGGGATAGAAACTGTAGAGAGCATAAAGAGAAAAGCTGAAGCTAAAGAATTAAAAATTGACCATGAGCATACTAATGATGATAGATCAAGTTTGGATAAAGAAAGTATCAAAGAGAAATCAATAGTTACAGAATAATCACTTGCAATTTGCAAGTGATTTTTATCGGATGACAAGTTCTTTAAGTAATTTAGAAAGGGTGTTATTTTGAAAATAGGAGAAATTTTAAGTATAGCATACGATACTCTAAAATCAGTAGGAATAGATACCTATATAATAGATTCACAATTACTACTTCAAAAAGTATTAGATAGAGATAAGTTATTCATAATTTTAAATAGAAATTTTGAAATTAGTAGAGAAGAAGAAGAAGAATTCTTAAAAATTCTAGAACTAAGAAAAAATAAAATGCCTGTAAAATATATTCTAGGTGAATGTGAATTTATGGGGATGAATTTTAGTGTAAAGGAAGGAGTGCTTATTCCAAGGGCAGATACTGAGACACTAGTAGAAGAAGTGATAAAAGAAATTAGGTGTAATAATTATACTGAAGTTTGTGATGTATGCTGTGGAAGTGGTGCTATTGGGGTTACTATAGCTGAATTTGTAAAGGAAGCTAAGGTTTATTGCTATGATATTTCAGATGTTGCCATTCAGGTTACAAATTGTAATATAAATAAGTTTAAACTAGATGATAGAGTTAAGGTAGTTAAAAGTGATCTTTTAGAAGAAGCTATAAATAAAAATAGAAAATTTAATTTAGTAGTTTCCAATCCTCCTTATATAAGAAGAGAGGTTATCCCTACTTTAATGGAGGATGTTAAAAATTATGAGCCTTATATAGCTTTGTGTGGGGGAGAAGATGGACTAGATTTTTATAGAAAGATAGCAGAGCAAAGCTTGAAAATTTTAGATAAAAGAGGAACATTAGCCTTTGAAATAGGTCATGATCAAGGGGAAGATGTAAAAAAAATATTGGATTACAATGGATTTAAAAATATAAGATGCATCAAAGATTTAGCAGGATTGGATAGAGTAATAATTGGAAGTAAAGAATAACTATTCTTCTTGCTTGCGATGGAATAAAATTTTGTGATATAATATTAAAATGTGAAAATATGAATACGGAGTGATAAAGCAATGTTAGATAAACTAGAGTTTATTGAAAACAAATATGAAGAATTATCAATAAAGATTAGTGACCCATCAGTAATGGCTAATCAAAATGAGTGGAGAAAACTATGTAAAGAACATGCTGAACTTGAAACTGTGGTTAATAAATATAGAGAGTATAAAGGAACTTTAGAAGATTTAGAAGCTAATAAGGAAATGCTTTCAGAAGAAAGTGACAGAGAAATGAAAGAGATGATTCAAGAAGAGATAAAAGAGCTTGAAGAATCTAAAGTTATAAGTGAACAAGAATTAAGAGTATTGCTACTTCCTAAAGATCCTAACGATGATAAAAATGTATTTATTGAAATAAGAGCAGGTGCAGGTGGAGAAGAGGCAGCATTATTTGCAGCTAATCTTTTTAGAATGTACACAAGATATGCTGAGCGCCATGGTTGGAAAACTGAACTTATGAGTTCTAATGAAACGGATATAGGTGGATTTAAAGAAGTTGTATTTATGCTTAGAGGAGATGCAGCTTATAGCAAGATGAAGTTTGAAAGTGGAGTTCATAGAGTTCAAAGAGTTCCAGACACAGAATCAAGCGGAAGAATCCATACATCAACAGCAACTGTAGCTGTTTTACCAGAAGTTGATGATGTAGAAATATATGTAGATCCAAATGATGTAAGAGTAGATGTATTTAGAGCTTCTGGAAATGGTGGACAGTGTGTTAATACTACAGACTCTGCCGTAAGACTTACTCATATACCTACTGGAATAGTTGTTTCCTGTCAAGATGAAAAGTCGCAGCTTAAAAATAAAGAAAAGGCATTTAAAGTATTAAAGGCAAGACTTTATGAAAAGGCCGAATCAGAAAGAACAGCAGCTATTTCAGCAGATAGAAAAAGCCAAGTTGGTTCAGGTGATAGAAGTGAGAGAATAAGAACTTACAATTATCCTCAAGGAAGAGTTTCAGATCATAGAATAGGACTTACTTTATACAAACTAGATGCTTTCTTAGATGGAGATATGGAAGAAGTTATAGATGCATTAATTACAGTAGAGCAAGCTGAAAAAATGAAAGCTATGGGAAATGACCAATAATTTTTTATAGAATTATAGAGGTGGGACTATATGAATATAAATAAAGCCATTAGGAAGCAGAAAAAAACTTTAAAGTGGTTTATGCTATCTATGGGCTTTATTTTTTTAATTCTGCCATTAGTTGTGTATTTTACCAAAATTTTTTCTGCGTTCTTTTTAGCTTATCTGGTCATAATTGAAATTTTAATAGTTTTTGTAATAATGATAAGAGTAGATAAAGAAACTTTAAAGTTTGAATATAATAATAAATTGAAAATACAGAATGGTATTTTTAGAGATAGATATGTAATACTATGCGACAGAGCTATGCTAGTTCATACTTTAAATGAAGGAAAAGATTTAGAAATAATAATGATATTAAAATCTAGGCTTAGAAATAAAAAAATAAAGCCCATAGATTCCAGATTTCTAAAAAAATACAGCTGGTTTAATAAATACTATGATAATTTGAAAAAACAAAATAATTATAAAGAATGCTATTACTTAATAATAAATAAAGGCGGATATTCTAAATATGAACTGCTGGATTTGATATATAGATATAGTGTTAAGGCATACTTTACGGAGAATGCCATAAAAAGAATAAAAGAATATAGAAATTGAAGAATAAACCTCCATTTTGAAAAATAATATAAAGTAGAAATGGGGGAATTATTTTGGATATTAGAGTAATTTTAATAGTAACAGCAGCAAGTATATTTTCGCTAGCTGGAACAATGTTGGGTTCGTCTATAGGAGTAATAATTAGAAAGCCTTCTGACAGAATAATAGGATGTGTTAATGGATTAGCAGCTGGGCTCATGTTATCAATAGTAATGCTGGATTTGATACCTGAATCTATGTTAAAAATTAATTTTTTAAACACAATAATATTCTCTGTAATTGGAATACTTATTATTATGCTAATTGATATGTTGAGTAGCAAAAGGAGATTGTTTACTGATGGTAATGTAAAGGCAGCCTTTTTGGCAGCAGTAGGACTTATGATTCATAATTTCCCAGAAGGTATAATAATGGGAGCAGGATTTTTAGCTGATGCAAGTCTTGGCATTAAAATGAGTCTTTTAATTGCTATACATGACATACCGGAAGGAATGGCTGTATCAGCACCACTTATGGCATCTAGAGTAAAGGTATCTAAAATACTAGGATATGCTTTTATTACTGCCTTGCCAACAGTAGTAGGTGCTTGGATTGGAGTTTACATAGGAAGTATATCGGAAATTGTATTGGGAGAGTGTTTAGCTGTTGCATCGGGAATAATGCTTTATGTAATTTTTGGCCAGATGATTCCTGAATCAATAAAGCTTTGGAATGGAAAAATTATAACATTTAGTATATTAATAGGTATGATATTAGGACTTGTAATTACTAATGTATTATAATAAAATACTAAAGAATGATTAATAATTATATAAGTAAAGAAGTGAAAAAGTATGAATACTAAAGTTGTGGTTTTAAATGAAGAAAAACAAGATGTAGAGGCTATAAAGGCGGCAGGCGATGTTATAAGAGAAGGGGGACTCGTGGCGTTTCCTACGGAAACTGTATACGGACTTGGAGCAAATGCATTAAATCCAGAAGCAGTAAAAAAAATTTTCATTGCCAAAGGAAGACCTCAAGACAATCCTCTTATTGTACATGTATCGGATTTTAATATTGAAGATTTAGTTCAATATATACCACCTATTGCTAAAAAATTTATGAATAAGTTTTGGCCTGGTCCATTAACTTTAATTATGAAAAAGTCAGATAAAATACCAGAGGTTACTAGTGCTGGACTAGATAGTGTTGGAATTAGGATGCCTTCTAACTTTCTAGCAAACAAGTTAATAAAAGAAGCAGGAGTACCTATTGCGGCTCCATCTGCTAATATATCAGGAAAACCTAGTCCTACTAATATAGAAATGTGTATTGAGGATCTAATGGGAAAGGTTGAATACATAATAGGTGGAGAAAGATGTGATGTGGGACTTGAATCTACCATTGTAGATTGTACTGTGGAACCTCCATGTATACTAAGACCAGGTGGAGTTACAGTTGAAATGTTAAAAGAAATAGAACCTGATATATATATAGATCCTTCTATTATGAAAAAGGTAGAAAAGGATTTTAAACCAAAGGCCCCAGGAATGAAATATAGACATTATGCACCAAAGGCACCTGTAAAAATTATATCTGGTGATTTAGAAAAAACTATTGCAAAAATCAACGAAATAGTGCAAAATTATATAGACGATGGCAAGAAAGTTGGAATTATGGCAAGCGATGAAACTATAGAGAGATATTCTAATGCCATAGTGAAATCTCTAGGAAGTAGAAATAATTTAAGTACTGTTGCTAAAAACTTATTTAAAACTTTAAGAGAATTTGATAATTGTGATGTTGATGTAATATTATCAGAAGCCTTTGAAGAAAAAGGTGTTGGTATTGCAGTAATGAATAGACTAAAAAAAGCTGCAGGATTTGATATTATAGATGTTGATAAATAATTTAATTAGAGTTGAAGATATATGTAATTAAAATATTAATAAAAAGGAGGAGCAGTATGAAGGTTTTGTTTGTTTGCACAGGAAATACATGCAGAAGTTGCATGGCGGAAGCTATTTTCAATCAATTATCTGATATGGAAAACATTAAAGCTTACTCAGCTGGAATTTCTGTAGTTCCAGGAAGTAAAACATCTAAAAATACTGCAACTCTTATAAAGTCTAATTTTAATTTGAATATTAGTGAAAGAAATGCTGTCCAATTAACAGAAGAAATGATTAGGGAAAGTGATTTAGTATTAACTATGACAGCTTATATGAGAGATGTATTATCTCAAAAATTTTTTCAAGAAAAAAATAAAATATATACTCTAAATGAATTCATAGGCCTTAGCGATGATATAGTTGATCCATATGGAGGAAACATTAATATATATGAGGAAACTTTTTATATGCTAAATAGAGGCATAGAATTGTTACTTGATAAAATAAAGGAAGATAGTGGTAAATTGTACTAGTATCTTCTTTTTTTGCAATAAATTATAATAAACATACAAGATTAGGAGGAATTTTTATGAAGATAGCAATAGGATCTGATCATGGTGGCTTCAGATTAAAGAATGAAATAATTAAACATCTAGAACAAAAAGGTATAGAAGTTAAAGATTTCGGAACTGACACTGACAGCTCTTGTGACTATCCAGACTTCGGGGTTAAAGTTGCAGAAGAGGTTGTAGCAAAGAATTTTGATTTTGGTATAGTTATCTGTGGAACAGGAATTGGAATAAGCATATCTGCAAATAAAGTTCCTGGAGCAAGAGCTGCACTATGTCACGACACTTTTAGTGCACATGCTACCCGTGAACATAATAATTCAAATATATTAGCTATGGGAGAAAGAATTATAGGAGTAGGTCTTGCTCTTGATATAGTGGATACTTTCTTAGGAGCAGAGTTTCAAGGGGGAAGACACGCAACAAGAGTTGATAAAATTACAGAAATAGAAAAAAAATATTGTAAATAAACAAATAGGGAGGAATTTTTAATGAGTAAAGTAACACAAATTGCACATCCGTTAATACTACATAAATTATCTATTATAAGAAACAAGGAAACTGGGTCTAAAGACTTTAGAGAGCTTGTAGAAGAAGTAGCTATGTTGATGGCTTACGAAGTTACTCGTGATTTACCGCTTCAAGAAGTAGAAATAGAAACACCTATATGTAAAACAAAATGTAAAATGCTTGCTGGTAAAAAAGTAGCTATAGTACCTATATTAAGAGCAGGTCTTGGAATGGTAGATGGAATGTTGAAACTTATACCTGCAGCTAAAGTTGGACATATTGGATTATATAGAAATGAGGAAACATTAAAGCCAGTAGAATATTTCTGCAAACTACCTCAAGATATAAGTGAAAGAGATATTATAGTCACAGATCCAATGCTTGCTACAGGTGGATCTGCTATAGATGCAATACACGCTCTTAAAAAGAGAGGTGCTCAAAGTATAAGACTAATGTGCCTTATATCATCTCCAGAAGGTGTTAAAGCTGTTATGGATGAACATCCGGATGTAGATATATATGTTGCTGATATAGATGAAAGATTAAATGAACAAGGATACATAGTTCCAGGGCTTGGAGATGCAGGAGATAGACTTTTTGGAACTAAATAATTCTATCTATAAGAAAAATTAATTATTTGTAAGTTTATGAGGGTTAAATTACATCTGTTTTGTAATTTAGCCCTATATTTTTATAACTATCAACTGACATTATGTTCCATAAAACTTAAACTTATTTGTTAATACTTTTAATTCTTTGATTTATAGTATAGAATATTATAGTGTAGAATTATCTGTATTTTTTCATAATGAGAGAGGTATTGGAATGGATAGAATAGATAAACATAACTATTATTTAGATATTTGCGAGACTATATTAGAAAGAGGTACCTGTTTAAGAAGAAACTTTGGAGCTATAATTGTTAAAAATGATGAAATTATGTCTTCAGGCTATACAGGTGCTCCTAGAGGAAGAAAGAATTGTTCTGATATAGGTTACTGTAGAAGAGAAGAACTAAAGGTAGAAAGAGGCACAAGATATGAACTTTGCAGATCAGTTCATGCAGAACAAAATGCAATTATATCTTCAAGAAGGCAGGATATGATAGGGTCAACTCTTTATCTAGTTGGAAAGGAAGTTGATAATGGAGAATTAGTTCATAATGCAGCACCTTGTTCCCTATGTAAAAGATTTATAATAAATTCAGGAATAAATAAGGTAGTAATTAGGGACACAAAGAAAGATTTTAGGACTATAGATGTACAACAATGGATAGATAATGATGATTCTCTAGAAGGGGATGGATCATATTAATAAAGGAAGGTTATAATTAAACTATGGATAGTATAAAGGTTTTAACATTAATTTCTGTAATTATATCATTTGCATTAACACCTTTAGTAAAGAAATTTGCCTTTCGAATTAAGGCCTTAGATATACCTAAAGATACAAGAAAAATACATAAAGAGCCTATTCCATTACTTGGAGGAGTAGCTATCTATTTATCATTTTTAATTACAATGATTTTAAAAGATGGCCCATTAACAAAATCACAAATTGGAATATTAATTGGAGCTACTATAATTGTAATTGGCGGACTAATTGATGATTTGAAAGATTTAAAGCCCTGGCAAAAGCTTGCTTTTCAAGTAAGTGCTGCTGGAACTCTTGTGCTATTTGGTGTACAGATAATTCGGATTACGAATCCATTACCTATAGGCAGATTATATTTAGATTTAGGATATTTAATGATACCATTAACAATATTTTGGGTAGTAGGAATTACTAATGCTTTAAATTTGATAGACGGAGTAGATGGACTTGCTGCAGGAGTATCATTTATATGTTCAGTAACTATTTTTATTATAGCAGTTTTGAATGGTAGAAGAGAAGCGGCTATGTTAACTGCAATTTTAAGTGGATCTATATTTGGTTTTTTGCCATATAATTTTAATCCTGCTTCTATATTTATGGGAGATACAGGAGCTCAACTATTGGGATTTTTATTAGCTGCCATATCATTAGAAGGAACTATAAAATCAGCTACAGCATTTGCTATAGCAGTACCGGTATTGGCTTTTGGGTTACCTATATATGATACCCTATTTGCTATGATAAGGAGAAAAGTAAATGGAAAGCCAATAATGCAAGCAGACAGGGGGCATTTGCATCATAGATTACTAGATATGGGATTAAATCAAAGGCAGGTTGTGTTAATCATGTATCTTATTAGTGCTGTTTTAGGAGGAATTTCTATAATAGCTATGCAAGTTAGCACACCAAGGTCATATTTTTTACTAACAATTGTTATACTAATAATTGGATTGGCAGCTTGGAAGTGCGGGTTTTTTAAGCACAAAGAATAGAGGATTTGGGAGTGAAGATGTGGAAAAGATAAAAGTTATGAATGTTTTTGGTACTAGGCCAGAAGCTATAAAAATGGCTCCTCTTATAAAGGAGTTAGAAAGAAACAATCAAATAGACTCTAAAGTATGTGTTACAGCTCAGCATAGAGAAATGCTAGATCAAGTTTTAGAATTATTCAATATAAAACCAGATTATGATCTAAATATAATGAAATCAAAACAAAGTTTAAGCAGCATAACTACAAGTGTTTTAACTAGCTTAGAAGAAATATTTGCAAAAGAAGTTCCAGATGTAGTTTTAGTTCATGGAGATACTACTACTACATTTGCTGCATCCCTTGCAGCCTTTTATAATAAAATTAAAGTTGGGCATGTAGAAGCAGGGTTAAGAAGTTATGATAAATATTTTCCATTTCCAGAAGAGATGAATAGAAGACTCACTGGAACTTTAGCAGATTTACATTTTGCACCTACTGTTAGAAGTAAGGACAATTTGCTTAAAGAAGGAATAAGTGAAGATAAAATATTTATAACTGGCAACACAGTAATAGATGCTATGAATTATACTGTAGAAGAAAATTATGTTTTTAATAACGATAAATTAAATAGCATTGACTATAATAAGAAAATAATAATGGTTACTGCTCATAGAAGAGAAAATTGGGGAGAAGGCATAGAGAATATATGCAAATCAATACTTGAGATAAAAAAAGAGAACGAAGATGTTGAAATAATTTATCTTGTTCACTTAAATCCTATTGTGAAGGATACTGTTCTTAGATACCTAGATGGAGTAGAAGGAATACATCTACTACCTCCGCTAGATACTAAGGAAACACATAATTTGATGAAAAAATGTTATTTTATTATGACTGATTCTGGGGGAATACAAGAGGAAGCTCCTCACCTTGGAAAGCCTGTTTTGGTACTTAGGGATGTTACTGAAAGAGTTGAAGCTGTTGAGGCAGGCACAGTAAAAATGGTGGGAACAAATAAACAAAACATAATAAGAGATGCTAATATTTTATTGAATTCTGAGAAAGACTATTATAGTATGAGTAAGGCAATCAATCCTTATGGAGACGGTAAGGCTTCTATTAGAATTGTTGAAAATATTATAAAGTTTTTTAAATCGGAATAAAGGCTATAACCTTTGTTTTTAGTATATTTCAACATGGAAGCTAATTTGTGCTTGCTCTACTAAGCTATAGTTTAGGAGGAAACCTTAATGAAAGAAGTGGTAATAGCAAGTGCAGTTAGAACCCCAATTGGAAAATATGGTGGAGCATTAAAGGATATCGCAGCATCAGAACTTGGTTCAATAGCTATAAAAGAAGCATTAAATAGAGCTAAAGTATCATCGGATCAAGTTGATGAAATCCTTATGGGTCATGTGCTTCAAGGAGGGCATGGACAAAACACAGCTAGGCAAGCTGCTATAGGAGCAGGCATTCCAGTAGAAATTCCATCCATGGCAATTAATAAACTTTGTGGGTCTGGACTTAGAACAGTAAGCATGGCTGCACAATTTATACAATTGGGAGACGCAGATATTATAGTTGCTGGTGGAATGGAGAATATGTCATCTACTCCATATTTAGTACAAAATGCTAGATGGGGTGTAAGGATGGGAGATACTAAATTTGTTGATGCAATGATACATGATGGTTTAATGGATGCATTTAACTACTACCATATGGGAGTTACTGCAGAAAATATAGCTGAGCAATGGAACATATCAAGAGAAGAGCAAGATGAGTTCGCACTAAGATCACAAAATTTAGCTGAAAAGGCGATTAAAGAAAAAAAATTTAAAGATGAGATTGTCCCAGTAATAATTAAAACTAAAAAGGGAGAAATAGTATTTGATACTGATGAATATCCTAAGTTTGGAACAACTAAAGAATCATTAACAAAATTAAAGCCAGCATTTAAAAAGGATGGAACCGTAACAGCAGGAAATGCCTCGGGATTAAATGATGGTGCAGCAGCACTAGTAATAATGAGTGGTGAAAAGGCAAAAGAACTAGGAGTAACTCCATTAGCTAAGATAATATCCTATGGTTCAAAAGGCGTGGACCCATCTGTAATGGGATATGGACCAGTGGGGGCAACTGAGGTTGCATTTAAACGGATAGGAATGAGCATAGATGATATAGATTTAATAGAGGCTAATGAAGCTTTTGCAGCTCAAAGTATAGCAGTAGCAAGAGATTTGAGTTTTGATATGAATAAAGTTAATGTAAATGGCGGCGCAATAGCACTAGGGCATCCTATTGGGTGTTCAGGTGCAAGAATACTCGTTACATTGCTATATGAGATGCAGAAGAGGAACTCAAAAATAGGATTGGCAACTCTTTGTATAGGTGGAGGAATGGGTACATCTATCATTGTCGAAAGATAGTATAAATTTTTATAATCATTTAGTATAATACAAATTTAAATTTTAATAAAAAAGGGTGCTTTAAAGGCGCTTTTTTTTTATATTAAATATTAAAAAAATTAAGAAAAATTAGAATTCGATTGTTAAAAATGATACTTAGTTAAGGGGAATTTTATATATAAAATACACCCTATGTTTAAATATTGTGACTGATTTTCAAAATTCTCTTACAGCTCTTATTTAAAGAATTTATGGTACTTATAATTAATTTAAATGCCTATAAATCTAGAATTGATTTATATTAAGCATAAGATTAAAGCTAATATAAAAGGTAAAATAATGTATATAAACCTTGTAATAGTGTTAAAAAATTAACAAAAAATCGAGATTTAGATATTGAATTAAAATAATATGAATAGTATAATCAAAATATCGGCAATAAAATGCCAATTAAGCAATATCAAATTTTGGGTATATGGGAGGTTAATGCAATGAAAGATGTAGTTATCGCAAGTGCAGTAAGAACACCTATAGGAAGTTATGGCGGAGCTTTAAAGGATGTTCCAGCAGCTGATTTAGGAGCATTAGTAATTAAAGAAGCATTAGTAAGAGCTGGAGTTAAGCCAGAACAAGTAGAAGAAGTAATAATGGGACATGTATTACAAGCTGGTCAAGGACAAAATCCAGCTAGACAAGCTTTAATAAAAGCTGGTCTTCCAAATGAAACTCCTTGTTTTACACTTAATAAGGTTTGTGGTTCAGGGTTAAGAGTTGTATCTTTAGCAGCACAAATGATAAAAGCAGGAGATGCAGATATCATAGTTGCTGGAGGTATGGAAAATATGTCAGCAACTCCTTACGTAGTACCAAATGCTAGATGGGGACAAAGAATGGGAGATGGCAAATTAGTTGACACAATGATTAAAGATGGTCTTTGGGATGCATTTAATCAATATCATATGGGAATAACAGCTGAAAACGTAGCTGAACAATGGAACATAACAAGAGAAGAACAAGATGCTTTTGCATTAAGATCTCAAACTTTAGCTGAAAAAGCAATTAAAGAAGGAAAATTCAAAGATGAAATAGTTCCAGTAGTAATAAAAACTAGAAAAGGCGAAGTTGTAGTTGATACAGATGAATATCCAAAGTTTGGAACAACTGCAGAAAGCTTAGCTAAATTAAAACCAGCATTTAAGAAAGATGGAACAGTTACAGCAGGAAATGCTTCAGGTATAAATGATGGAGCAGCAGCATTTGTTATAATGAGTGCTGAAAAAGCTGAAGAATTAGGAATAAAACCATTAGCTAAAATAGTTTCTTATGGCTCTAAAGGTGTAGATCCAAGTATAATGGGAGTTGGACCAATAGGAGCAACAAGAAAAACTCTTGAAGCTGCTGGCTTAACTATAGATGATATAGATTTAATTGAAGCTAATGAAGCGTTTGCAGCTCAAAGTTTAGCAGTAGGTAGAGATTTAAAATTCAATATGGATAAAGTAAACGTAAACGGTGGAGCTATTGCGTTAGGACATCCAATTGGAGCATCAGGTGCGAGAATAATTGTTTCATTATTACACGAAATGCAAAAGAGAGATGTTAAGAGAGGTTTAGCAACACTTTGCATAGGTGGAGGAATGGGAACAACTCTTATAGTTGAAAGATAATAAGTACTTATAATAAAGAAAGAGGAAAATTTATTTTCCTCTTTCTTTTATTTTATTAATATTTTTTAATGAAATATATTTAAAATATTGAATAATAAAGCAAGAGTTACTTCAAACTATATTAAGTGTATTTAAAAATAATTTAAAAAAAATTATGTTAGTATAAAGGAAACACCGCTAGTTTATTAGTATATACAAGGCTAGTACAAATTGATAGAATATTCGGTATATTATGAATATTGTCGAGAAGATATTAAAATGACGTAATTCGCTATATTTATGCAAGAAATTTGAAATTGAACAAAAAATAGAAAAAATCGTGAATAATGAGTCAAAATAGCTATATTTAGATGTATATTAGATGTTATAAGAAAAATTAAGATTTGAATAAGAATCTAGTAAAGATATAATAAGGTTTATTACATTATAATATTATGTTATAAATTTGGGAGGGCAGATGAAAAATAATTATGAATTCTATGAAATGTTAAGGACAACTAGGTATTTTGATATTATCTTTGGACTTGCTTTAGGAATAGCAGTTTATTTGATGAAAAATGAATACTTAGTTCCATGTTTGATAGGATTCGGAATTTCGGTTATTAGTTTCTATATTAATGGGTTTACAGTAAATTATGTAGTTGGTAAAGAAAAAACTAAAAATGAAGGTTTAATAATTTTAAGTTTTATAGCAAGAATAATAATTATAAGCGCTATAGGACTGGTTCTATTTACGTATAATAAGTTTAATGTAATAGCTTATATTATGGGTTATACTTTTAGATTTATTTCTTTAGTGTCATATGGGTTAATGATAAAAAAGAAATAATAATGAAAGGAGGAGAGAAATGGAATTTAGTATAAAACCTGAACTTACTGAAGTAATTATAGTGCAATGGGGGATAATAATATTATTAGCAATTTTAGCAATTTTATTAACTAAGAATTTGAAAAAGATTCCAGATAAAAAGCAAAGTACAGTAGAAGTTATAGTAGATTTTATAAACAATATAGTAGAAGATACTATGGGGCCAAATACGAGAAGATTTGTTCCTTATATAGGTACGTTAGGAATATTTTTATTATTTATGAATTTAACGGGTTTGGTTGGTATAGAGCCACCAACAAAAGATTATAGTGTAGCATTGGCTTTAGCTGTAATAACATTTTTAGTAATTCAGGTATATGCTATCAGAAAAAATGGATTACTAAAATATTTTAAGGGATATACAGAACCAGTAGGGGTATTATTGCCCATAAATGTAATGGAAAGGATTATGTTACCTGTATCTTTGAGCTTAAGATTATTTGGAAACATGATGGCAGCGACTATTATTATGGGACTTATATATAAAGGACTTAGTAAGTCATTATTAGGTTTCCCACAGTTAGTAATTCCAGTACCATTACACTTTTATTTTGATGTGTTTGATGGAGCGATCCAGATGATTATATTTGTAATGTTAACTATGATAAATATTAAGACTGTATCAGAACACTAGGGAGTTTTTTCACAAGCACATTATATTTTGTAGAAGACAATTAAAATCTTAGTAAATAATAAGTGCATATAAAAATTTGAAATAATAAATTAGAGTTTTAGGAGGAAAAGATTATGAATATTAGTTCAGAAGCATTTGTAGCTGGAATGTGTGCAATTGGTGCAGGACTTGCTGCCATAGGATGTATAGGTGGAGGTATTGGTACTGGTAATGCTACTGCTAAAGCTGTTGAAGGTGTTTCAAGACAACCAGATGCTAGTGGTAAGATAATAAGTACATTGATAATAGGTAGTGCACTTTCAGAAGCAACAGCTATTTATGCATTTCTTATAGGAATACTGATGGTATTTAAAATAGCGCTATAATAATCATATAAAGCGAGCCTGAAGGGGGGCTTTTGAAGATAATGTCAATTAGTTTATCAGTATTTATAGCTACAATAATCAACTTTTTAATACTTTTAGCTGTACTCAAGTTCTTTCTATTTAAACCCGTTAATAATGTAATTGACCTTAGAAGAAATGAAATAGAAAGCTCTATAAAAAAGGCTGAAACAGATAGAAAAGAAGCAGAAGAATTAAAATCTGAATCTCAAAGCTTAGTGAAACAATCTAAGAGACAAGGTAAGGATATAGTAGAAACCTATAAACTTAGAGCAGAAAAGATATCTACTGAAATAGTAAATGAAGCACACTTAGAGGCAGATAAAATTTTAGAAAGAGCTAAAAGAGAAATTGAAAGAGAAAGAGAAAAGGCAGCATATGAAATTAAGACCGAAGCTATAAATTTAGCTATAGAACTTTCTAAGAAAGCTTTAGAAGAATCTATAGATGAAGCTAAGCATAGAGAAATAATTGAGGATTTTATTGCTAAGGTAGGTAGTTAATTATGTATGAATATCTAGATAGAAGATATGCTCTAGCTATATATCAAGTTGCAGAGAAAAAGGGAAAAGTAGAAGAGTATATGCAGGAGTTAAGCGAGATAGTTGATTTAATCAAAACTAATGAAGAACTCTCAAGAGTAGTAAAACATCCTCAAATAACTACCTCTAAAAAGAAAAAGATATTTGAAGAGGTATTTAAAGGAAAGATTGATGATGACTTATTATCCTTTCTACTTTTACTTATTCAAAAAGATAGAATTTTGTATTTAGAAGAAAAGCTTAAGGAAATGAAAAAAATCCATCTGGAAAAGCAAAATATTAAAGAAGCTACTGTTAAAACTGTAATCCCGCTTAATGAAGAGGAAAGAAGTGCACTAATAAAAAAATTAGAGAATAAATATAAGAAAAACATATTACTTAAGGAAGAAATAGACAAAAATCTAATTGGTGGGATATATATAAGAGTAGGCGATGATGTAATAGATGGAACAATAAAAGCTAAATTTGATGAAATTAAGAAGAGAGTAATAAAGAATTAGACTATTGGAAAAGAGGTGACCCCATGAACGTAAAACCTGAAGAGATTACTTCAATAATAAGGAAGGAAATCGAAAAATACGAGCATAAAATTCAAACTGTGGACTCAGGTACAATTATACAAATTGGAGATGGAATAGCCAGAGTATATGGTTTGGACGATTGTATGGAGGGTGAGCTTTTAGAATTCCCAAATGATGTATATGGTATGGCTTTAAACCTAGAGCAAGATAATGTTGGATGTGTTTTACTAGGTCATGAAGAAGGAATTAAAGAAGGAGACATAGTAAAGAGAACAGGCAAAGTCGTTGAAGTTCCAGTAGGAGAAGCTTTAATAGGAAGGGTTGTTAACTCATTAGGTCAACCACTAGACGGTAAAGGTCCAATTAGAACCGAAGAAACACGTGCTATAGAGGTTGAAGCTCCAGGAGTTATTGAAAGACAATCAGTTAAAGAACCACTACAAACAGGTATAAAAGCAATAGATTCAATGATACCAATAGGAAAGGGACAAAGAGAGCTTATAATTGGAGATAGACAAATAGGAAAAACTGCTATTGTAATTGACACAATATTAAATCAAAAGGATAAGAATGTTAAATGTATTTATGTAGCTGTAGGACAAAAACAATCTACTGTGGCACACATAGTAAATACATTAACTCAGATGGGAGCAATGGATTATACAATAGTAGTATCATCTACTGCCTCAGACTCAGCTCCACTTCAATTTTTAGCACCTTATGCTGGATGTAGTATGGGAGAATACTTCATGCATAAGGGTGAAGATGTTTTAATAGTATATGATGATTTGTCAAAACACGCTGTAGCCTATAGAACTATGTCACTATTACTTAGGAGACCACCAGGAAGAGAAGCTTATCCTGGAGATGTATTCTATATTCACTCAAGATTGCTTGAGAGAGCTGCAAGACTTTCTGATAGTTTAGGTGGAGGTTCACTTACTGCACTGCCAATAATTGAAACCCTTGCAGGAGATGTTACAGCATATATACCAACTAACGTAATATCTATTACCGATGGACAAATATTTTTGGAAACAGAACTTTTCTATTCTGGACAGAAACCAGCGGTTAATGCAGGTATTTCAGTGTCTCGTGTTGGTGGTAATGCTCAAATTAAGGCTATGAAGCAAGTTTCTGGAACATTAAGATTAGAACTTGCTCAATATAGAGAGTTAGCTGCTTTTTCTCAATTTGGATCAGATTTAGATAAAGAAGCTAAAGCAAGATTAGAAAAAGGTAAAAGATTAGTTGAAGTCTTAAATCAAGAACAATATAATCCAATGCCAGTAGAAAAACAAATTATGATTTTATATGCTGCTGTTAATAATTATTTATCAGATATAAAAGTTTCTAGTATTAGAAGTTTTGAAAAAGGATTGTTGGAGTATATTGATACACATCATAGAAGCTTAAATGATGAAATATTAGAAAAACAAGAACTAACAGATTCTATAAAAGATGAGCTTAATACTGCTATTGAAGAATTTAAAAAAGTCTTTTTAGCATAAGGTTAGTTTAGACCTTAGGAGGTGAAATATGGCTGGAGCAGGATTGATTGCTATAAAGCGTAGAATTAGGTCCATAAAAAATACGAAAAAAATAACAAAAGCTATAGGGCTTGTTGCCACCTCTAAACTTAGAAAATCAAGGGAAGTATTAGTTTTAAATAATGCATATTACGATGAACTAAAAAAAGTAATGAAGCAAATATTACAAGAAAATGAATTCGATAATAATATGTATATTGAAGGGAATCAAAGTAATAAAAAGTTGTATATATCGCTTACTTCAGATTCTGGACTTTGCGGAGGCTTTAATGGAAATGTAGTAAGTAAGACATTAGACAGCATATCACAGGATAAAGAAAATTCTAAGCTTATTATAGTAGGTCAGAAAGGAAGAGCATATTTTAAAAGATTTAATATTGAAGCAATTGCTGAGTATGTAGAAATTCCAGATATACCTACCATAAAAGAAGTAAATATTATACTTGATAAAGCTTTAGAATTGTTTTTAAAAGAAGAAGTTGGAGAAGTAAATGTAGTATATACAAAGTTTGTTTCTGCGGTAAAACAAGAGGTCAAAGTAAAAAGAATTCTTCCTTTTGATACTGAGGATTTGAAAGAAGAGAATACTATTGTTGCCCTTTCTGAATTTGAGCCAAGTAGAGAGAAAATGTTAATTAGTATTGCTCGTTCATATTTAAATCAAACTTTACTAAATTTAATGTTAAATGCAAAAACTAGTGAACAGCAAGCGAGAATGACCTCTATGGATGGCGCTACAAAAAATGCGGATGATTTATTGGATAAATTAAATTTGAAATATAATAGAATAAGACAAAGTGCAATAACTCAAGAAATTTCCGAAATAGTAGGAGGAGCAGAAGCGCAAAGATAGAGGAGGTGCATTATGCCAGGAAGTATAGGAAGCGTAGTACAGGTAATAGGGCCTGTAATAGATATAAAATTTGATTCAGATTATTTGCCTAATATTTATAATGCTATAGAAATAGACATGGGAGACAATAAAATACTTGTAACTGAAGTTGAACAACATATAGGAGACGATATAGTGAGAACTATAGCTATGGAGTCTACCGAAG
Organism: Clostridium sp. JNZ J1-5; assembly: GCF_053901425.1. NCBI lineage: Bacteria > Bacillati > Bacillota > Clostridia > Eubacteriales > Clostridiaceae > Clostridium > Clostridium sp. JNZ J1-5. The sequence goes on from NZ_CM132773.1 coordinate 2,607,206, forward strand.
GGCTAAAAAGAGGAATGAAAGCAACTAATACAGGAAAACCAATATCAGTACCTGTAGGAAATGAAACTTTAGGAAGATTATTTAATGTCTTAGGGAAAACTATAGATAACGAAGATGGATTTGAAGCTAAACAGTTTTATCCAATACACAGATCAGCTCCAAGTTTTGAGGATCAATCTGTTGAACCGGAAATGTTTGAAACAGGAATTAAGGTTATAGACTTAATAGCTCCATATCAAAAAGGTGGAAAAATAGGATTATTTGGAGGAGCCGGAGTTGGAAAGACTGTACTTATACAAGAACTCATAAATAATATAGCTAAAGAACATGGAGGACTATCTGTATTTACAGGTGTTGGGGAAAGAACAAGAGAGGGTAATGACCTTTACTATGAAATGAAAGAATCAGGAGTTATAAATAAGACCTCTTTGGTATTTGGACAAATGAATGAACCGCCAGGAGCTAGAATGAGAGTAGCATTAACAGGGCTTACTATGGCTGAATATTTTAGAGACCAAGGTCAAGATGTGCTTTTATTTATAGATAATATATTCAGATTTACTCAAGCTGGCTCAGAAGTTTCAGCTTTACTTGGAAGAATACCTAGTGCAGTTGGTTACCAACCAACACTTGCAACTGAAATGGGAGCACTTCAAGAGAGAATAACTTCTACAAAGCATGGATCTATTACATCAGTTCAAGCAGTATATGTGCCAGCGGATGACTTAACAGACCCTGCTCCAGCTACAACATTTTCTCACCTTGATGCTACAACAGTTTTATCAAGGGGAATATCTGAACTTGGTATATATCCTGCAGTAGACCCACTTGAGTCTACTTCAAGAATATTAGATCCTAGAATTGTTGGAGAAGAACATTACGAAACAGCCATAAAAGTTAAGCATATACTTGAAAGATATAAGGAATTACAAGATATAATAGCTATACTTGGTATTGATGAACTTTCAGAAGAGGATAAATTAGTAGTATTAAGAGCTAGAAAAGTTCAAAGATTCTTATCTCAACCATTTACAGTAGCAGAACAATTTACAGGTATGCAAGGTAAATTTGTTCCAGTTAAGGAGACAGTAAGAAGCTTTAGAGAAATAATCGAAGGTAAATATGATAATATTCCAGAGTCAGCTTTTCTATTTGTAGGATCAATTGAAGAAGCTGTAGAAAAAGCGAAAGCTATGGCTAATGCCTAGGAGAATAAAAAATGCCAAATTTAATTAAGTTTAAAGTTATTACTCCAAATAAGAGCTTTTATGAAGGAGATATAAAAGAGCTTATTACGGAAACTGTAGAAGGTGAGAGAGCTATTTTACCATTACATTCCCCTTTAATAGCTATGTTAAGACCTGCCATAACAACTATTGTAGAAGGTAATGGAGAAGAAAAAAAATTCTTTTCCTCTTCAGGAATTTTAAAGGTAAACAAAGGGGAAGTAACAATGCTTTGTGACGCTGCAGATTGGCCTGAAGATATAGATAAGGCTAGAGCAGAAGAAGCTAAAGAAAGAGCTGAAGATAGATTAAATAAAAAAGAAGGCATAGATGAAAAAAGAGCAAAGCTTGCACTATCAAGAGCTGTTAAGCGAATAGAATCGTTAAATATAAATAATAGATAAAAAAATAAAAATGGCGTGAATAATAAATTATTATTCACGCCGTTTTTATTTTGGAACACTTCTTTAAGGAAATTTATATATTAATAATATATTTAAAGTATATAGCATGGATTCTTTGTCCATAATCTAAAGAGAAAGGCGGGATCATATGAAAAATAATAGTAAAGTTATAATATTTTTATTAATGACAATAGCTGTTTTGTTAAATTATAAAATATCTTATGCGTATAAAAATATAGATTTATTTCAAGAGGTACTCAGTGAAACAAAAGGTCAAGTAGTAGAATATGGATTAAAAACCCGTTTTAAATCTAAGATAAATGGACAAGAATTAGTAAATTATTTTGTTAATGAAATCAATGCTAATATAAGCACTAAAGTAAAATCTTACAGAGGAAAAAATAGTTATATTATTAACTTTAAAGATATAAATAGCGAAGGATTCATAGAGGTTATAGATGATGAAGTAATTGTTCAGGTTATTAAAAAAGATGAAACAAATAATCTAGAAAGTTTAAGAGAAAATATAGAAAGAATTATTAGCCCTATATCAGAAAATAAAAACACATATTATAAATATTTAAAAGCACAATTGCCTAATAGTGATTTATTAAATTTAAATAAGGAAATATTAGAATTATTAAAAAGCAAAGGAGCAGATAACATACATTCTGTAGAGATAAGCAATGGATATAGTAATTCCTTATATACAAAAATCTATAAACCTAAGAATAACAATGGTGAATTAATGGATTTAAACTTTGCGTTATGTAATTATTCTTCAGGAAATTATATCATTATAGGAACTCCTGAAATATTTATAACTTATTAGCTAAGGAACAATAGAATGGAGAGGATATCAATGAAAAAATTATTGGTAAAGGGTGGAAAAAAATTAAGCGGTGAAGTTAACATTAGTTCGGCAAAAAATGCTGTCCTTCCTATAATAGCTGCTAGTATACTAAGTTCAGATAAATGCATAATAGATAATGCACCAATGCTTAAAGATGTTTTTGTAATAAGTGACGTTTTGAGAACGATAAATGCAGATATAAGCATAGATGAAAAAAGGAGTTTATTATCAATAGATACCTCAAATTTAACATGTGCTGAACCGGAGAGTGACCTTGTAAGAAAGATGAGAGCGTCATTTTTAATAATGGGACCAATGCTTGCTAGATTTAATAAATTTAAAATATCATTCCCAGGTGGATGTAATATAGGAACTAGGCCTATAGACCTGCATCTAAAGGGTCTTACTGCATTGGGAGCACAGGTTGATTTTGGACATGGTTATGTGGAAGCATATACTAATAAGTTAATTGGAAATAAGATATATTTAGATTTTCCTTCAGTAGGTGCTACAGAAAATATAATGATGGCAGCAGTTCTAGCTGAAGGAGAAACAATAATAGAAAATGCAGCTGGTGAACCAGAGGTACAAGATTTAGCTAATTTTTTAAATAGTATGGGAGCGCAAATAACTGGAGCTGGAACTGATACAATAAATATTATTGGAGTTAAAAGTCTAAAGGGAGTTAAATATAGGCCAATACCAGATAGAATTGAAGCAGGAACTTTTATGGCTGCAGCAGCAATAAGTAAAAGTAAAATAAAGATTAATGGTATAGACGAAGAACATTTAAAACCAGTTGTGGCTAAATTAAGAGAAGTGGGAGTTTGTATGGAAAAGCAGGGAAATAGCATAATTGTAGATGGTAATAATACATTTAGCCCTGTAGATATAAAAACTATGCCTTATCCAGGGTTTCCAACAGATATGCAGGCGCAAATGATGAGTTTATTATGTACTGTAGAAGGTACTAGTTTAATAACAGAAACAATTTTTGAGAATAGATTTATGCATGCAAATGAATTAAAAAGAATGGGTGGAAACATAAAAATAGATGGAAGATGTGCAGTAATTGAGGGGGTGAAAAATCTAACTGGCAGTGATGTTAAAGCTACTGATTTAAGGGCAGGTGCAGCACTTATAATTGCTGGATTAGTTGCTGAAGGATATACAACAATTGGTGATGTATATCATATAGATAGAGGGTATGTAAATATAGAAGAAAAATTTAAAAAATTAGGTGCGGATATACAAAGAATTGAGGATGAGGATTAATTTAAGGCATGTATAAGTATTTGAATGATTAGCAAGAATAAACATTTGGCATACGTCAGTACAAGTGTACTGACGTTTTTGTATTTAATTAAATAACTTTTTTCTAGTATATTTATATAAAACCAATGGATTCTATTATTGCTAGGTAATATTTTATAAAATGTTTTAATAGAAATATATGGATACATATTAAATCTACAAAATATAAGGAGAAAAACCATATGAAAAAGATTATAATAGCTATACTTTCACTTATACTTTTCATAATGATTCTTTCAATTTTAATTATAGGATTAGGAGAAAGAAAGAAGTCAATAGATGAAAATAAAAGTGATATCTTAAAATATGATAATTATAATATAAATAAAATTAAACCAAGCTATAGTGAGGACGAACTTAAAATAGATGTGTACATATCTGAGAAGAGCAGGATAGATAGAATGAATATAGAAGATTATGTATTAGGAGTATTAGCAGCAGAGATGCCAGCAGAATTTCAAATAGAGGCTTTAAAAGCTCAAGCTGTAGCTGCAAGAACATATGGCCTTGCACATAAGGAAAACTTTGGAGGGGGAAAAAGTCCGAAAGCATTGGGAGCAGATGTAAATAATACAGTAGAATTTCAAGTGTATATGTATAAAGAAGACAGAATGAAACTTTGGCCCGAGAAGAATAGGGACAAGTATTGGGAGAAGCTAACTAAGGCTGTGAAGGAAACTAAAGGAGAAGTATTAACATACAATAATGAGTTAGTAATGGCACCATACTACTTTTCTACAAGTGGGGGAAAAACTGAGGATGCAGTAGATGTATTTAATAGAGAACAGCCATATCTAAAAAGTGTTGAAAGCCCAGGAGAAGAGAAATCACCTAAGTATATAACAGAATTTAAGTTTAGCTATAGTGAATTTATAAATTTATTAAATAAATGGAATCCAAAGATTAAATTAAAAAGCAGTAATTTAAAAAGCCAAATGTCCATACTTGAAAGGACTTCAGGAGGAAGTGTTACAAAGTTAAAAGTTGGAAGCGAATATATATCAGGCCAGAAATTAAGGAGTATATTAAATTTGAATTCAGCTAATTTTACTATAAAGTTTAATAGTAAAGATATAGTTGTAACATGCAAAGGATATGGGCATGGTGTTGGGATGAGTCAATGGGGAGCCAATGCCATGGCTAAAGAAGGAGATAATTACGAAACAATACTAGAACATTACTATCAAGGAGTAAAAATAACTAAACTAAAAGAAAAGTAAATAATGTTTGCGCCGAAAAGTCGGCGTTTTTTTTTATTTATTAGAAATAATATTTTACTGCTTTTTTATATAATTTCATCTGATTCATGTAATTTACATGAAATTAAACAAATATTTTGGAGAATCATGTAAAAAAATAATGAAAAAAAAGGAAAGAAAATTTGAAAATATATGTATTTTTTATTAGCCAAAGGACAAACTACAAAAAGGAGGTGTTTATATGGAGAACAAAAATACTAACAAAAATTCTTCAAATTTTTTTAAGAAGGAAGGTTTTTATGTAGTCTTATTTCTATGTTTGTGCATTATAGCAACAGTTGCAGCTATAACAACAAAAAATAATAAAAAAGTAGAAAATAAGCCGCAAGCTTCACAAAATGTAAAAGTTGATTCTCAAAAACCAAGAGAAGTTTCTATATCACAAAAGGATAAAGAAATTAATAATGCGGTTCAAGTAAGAAATAATGAGAAAAAAGCTGAAACAGGAATTGAGGTTCCAACAAAAAAAGAAGTATCAGTATCAAAGACTACAGAACCTAAATTTATTAAGCCAGTGGATGGAGAAATAGTGATGAAATACTCTCAAACTCCAGTATGGTGGGAAACTTCTAAAACATATAGACCTAACTTTGGTATTAACATAAAAGCAAATGTTGGTACACCAGTCAAGGCAGTTTCAGACGGTGAAGTAAAGTTAGTAGAAGAAAAAGGATCATTTGGAACAACTATTACTATTTATCATCCTGAGAATGGCAAAACCACTTCTTATGGAAACTTAGATAAAGCAGTAAAAGTTAAAAAAGGTGATAAAGTAACCCAAGGTCAAGAGATAGGTAAAGTTGGAAATAGTTCTTTAAGAGGAATGTCTGAAGAAATAGGAAATAATTTCTTGCACTTTGAGGTTCTTAAAAATGCAAAAGAAGAGCCACAATTTTCAAGTGAAAATCCAGAAAAGTATATAAAATATTAGGTTAACATTAAAAGCCATTTTCCGATTAAATTCGGAAAATGGCCAAATAATAAGATGTTATATAGTAATTTAAAATAACATAAGTGCATATTTATAAATATATAAGGTTAAGGAGGTAGCACTTTGAAAGATTACATTGAAGAAAGAGTTCTTGAAGTAGCAAGATATATAATAGAATCTAAAGCTACAATAAGAAAAACAGCCAAAGTCTTCGGAGTAAGTAAAAGTACAATACACAAAGATATGACAGAGAGGTTACCTAAAATTAATCCTCAAGTAGCTAAAGAGGCTAAGGATGTATTGGATTTAAATAAATCAGAAAGACATATTAGGGGCGGTAAAGCAACTAAAATGAAATATAAAACAATAGAAGGTTAATAATTCCTAATTAAGCTCAAAAATAAAGGTTTTTTTTGTAATACTATGGAATAAATGAGTATTAACGTATATAATAAGTATAGATAATAGTAGAAAATATACAATGTAATATAATACGAAAGAGCAGGAGTGAAATTAGGAATGTTTTTTAGAATGAGTACAGATATGGGAATAGATTTAGGTACAGCAACAGTTCTAGTGTATATCAAAGGGAAAGGAATTGTTTTGAAGGAGCCTTCAGTTGTAGCCATTGATAAAAATGCAAATAGAGTATTGGCAGTAGGCGAAGAAGCTAGACAAATGATTGGAAGAACTCCAGGCAACATAGTTGCAATTCGTCCTTTAAGGGATGGGGTAATATCAGATTATGATATAACAGAAAAGATGTTAAAACATTTTATTAGAAAAGCCTGTGGAAAAAGAAGAGTAGGTGCTCCTAGAGTTGTAATTTGTGTTCCTTGTGAAGCTACTGAAGTAGAAAAGAGAGCTGTTAAGGACGCAGCTGTTAATGCAGGAGCAAAAAAAGTGTTCTTAATAGAAGAGCCTTTGGCAGCAGCTATTGGAGCTGGGTTAGATATAACAAAAGCTAGTGGTAATATGGTAATAGACATTGGAGGGGGAACGACAGACATAGCAGTAATCTCTCTTGGTGGAATGGTTGTAAGAAGTTCCATTAAAGTTGCCGGGGATAGCTTCGATGAATCAATAATAAAGTACATAAGAAAAAAACATAAACTCATGATTGGAGAAAGAACAGCAGAAGAATTAAAGATGAATATTGGAACCGCATATAAAAGAGAAGAGAATATAAGTATGGAAATAAGAGGAAGAGATCTAATAACAGGACTCCCTAAAAATATAAGTGTATCCTCAGAAGAGATGAGAGAAGCATTGAGTGAGGCGGTAAATGCTATTGCAGATTGTACTCACTCAGTTTTAGAAAAAACTCCACCTGAATTAGCAGCAGATATAGCTGATAGAGGAATTGTAATGACAGGTGGCGGATCCTTATTAAATGGATTGGATAAGTTAATAGAGGAAGTAACTAAAGTTCCCGTACATGTTGCTCAAGATTCAGTTTCATCAGTTGCTCTAGGCACTGGAGATGTACTAAGCTACCTAGATAAGATTGATGCATCTTATAAGGGGCAGGATATAAACCTAATAGACTAATATATATACTTATTATATAAGTTATAAAATATACGCTCTATAATCTTAAAATTATGGAGCGTATATTTTATTTAAAATTATTTTGGAATTATGAGAAGTTAAGGATAGCTTAAAACATATGATATTTATATTATGTTATCCATATTTTTATCATGTAATTGTGAAAGGTAATATGAATGGATTAGAGAGTGAGTAATGACTTTGGCCATTTCCATAATTAAATCTAGGCGTATATTCCTATTTGTAAATAGCTCGTTATTATCACTAGAGTCCACAATACCTATTATGGAGGTTTCCCCAACTTCAGGTAAAATTTTACCTACACCTTTTCCAGGATGTATAGGATAATCGCGAGCTTGTATTTCCCCTATGTTTTTCATTTCTCCTAAACAAGCATCAACGCCTATTATACTAGAAGAGGGATGAAGTTTTTTTATCTGCTGAAGCTGTTTATCTATATTTAAAGCGTGTATAGGTTCAGAAATAGTTCCATATACTTTTAGTGGGAAGTTTTCATTTTTTAATAATGTTCCTACTAATGGCCCTAGACAATCTCCTATACATCTGTCAGTACCAATACATACTATAACAGAATTTTCATCCATGTAATCTTTTAAAAAATATGCTATTTCGTAATAAGATAGATTATCTTTATAGTGGACTCTGACTTTATTCAAGAACGACACCTCCTTGATAATTTATATGAAAAGCATATATACTATATGAAATAAAAATTAATAAAAAAAGAAAATATAATAGAATTAAAAGGAAAAAGGAGATGAATAATTGATATAAATGTATAAGTAATTCGAAGTAATGTGGTGAAATTAAGAGCAATATGCTTGTAATTTCATTTAAATAACAAAAGTTAGAGTTGAAATAAGTGCTAGTTCTAGGTATACTAATATTCGTTGACGCGGTAAAACGCTGAAAATAAAAAATAAATAAGCATGCTGGCATGGCTCAACTGGTAGAGCAACTGACTTGTAATCAGTAGGTTCCGGGTTCAAGTCCTGGTGCCAGCACCAATTTCGGAGGAGTTCCCGAGTGGCCAAAGGGGGCAGACTGTAAATCTGTTACGTTTCGTTTCGATGGTTCGAATCCATCCTCCTCCACCATATAAATAAATGGGCGCATAGCTCAGCTGGGAGAGCATCTGCCTTACAAGCAGGGGGTCACAGGTTCGAGCCCTGTTGTGCCCACCATTTATTTTTAGAGAAGTTGGTAGCTGTTAAGTTTTTTAAAAGTTAATATGGAGGAGTTCCCGAGTGGCCAAAGGGGGCAGACTGTAAATCTGTTACGTTTCGTTTCGATGGTTCGAATCCATCCTCCTCCACCATAGAAGACATCAATGTTGATGTCTTTTTTTATTTTTGTTTTATATGAATGTTGATTTTAAATTCAGTTAAAACCTCCTATTTTTAAATTTATATAAATCAAATTAAATATTTGTATAAAATAAATATTTGTAAAATTAATGATAAGTTAAGCTTCATGTTATTGACATGGATATTATACTGTGATAATATTATTTTGCTTAAGTAAAATTAAATAATAGATAAGAAAAAATCTTATCAAGAGAGGTGGAGGGACTGGCCCTGTGAAACCCAGCAACCGGTACTGTTGTACTAAGGTGCTAATTCCTGCAGATTTAATCTGCAAGATAAGAAATCATGATAATCACGCAATCAACCTCTTCAATTAAGAAGGGGTTTTATTTTTTTTTAGAAAGGAGATTTTAGAATGAGAAGATTGTTTACTTCAGAATCAGTAACAGAAGGACATCCAGATAAAATGTGTGACCAAATTTCAGATGCTATTTTGGATGCTATTTTAGAAAAAGATCCTAATGGAAGGGTAGCTTGTGAAACGGCGGTTACAACTGGAATGGTTATGGTTATGGGAGAAATATCCACGAACTGTTATGTTGATATTTCAAAGCTTGTAAGAGAAGTCGTTACAGATATAGGATATACAAGAGCTAAATATGGATTTGACGCTGAAACATGTGCTGTATTGACAGCAATTGATGAACAATCAGTAGATATAGCTATGGGTGTAGATGAAGCCCTAGAGTCAAGAGAAGGTGAAAAAGACGAAGTTGAGGCAATAGGAGCTGGAGATCAAGGACTTATGTTTGGATTTGCTTCTAATGAAACACCAGAATATATGCCTCTTCCTATAAGTATGGCACATAAGCTTTCAAGAAGATTAACAGAGGTTAGAAAGAACGGTATATTACCATACTTAAGACCGGATGGTAAAACTCAAGTTACAGTTGAATATGAGGATGATAAACCTGTAAGAATAGATGCTATAGTTGTTTCAACTCAACATGATCCAGAAGTTACACAAGAGCAAATACGTAAAAATCTTATGGAACATGTAATAAGATTTATAATTCCTAATGAATGGTTAGATGACAAAACAAAGTACTACATAAATCCAACAGGAAGATTTGTTATCGGTGGACCACATGGAGATACAGGATTAACAGGAAGAAAGATTATAGTTGATACTTATGGTGGATACGGAAGACATGGTGGCGGAGCTTTTTCAGGAAAAGATCCAACAAAAGTTGACAGATCAGCAGCTTACGCAGCAAGATGGGTTGCTAAAAACTTGGTAGCAGCTGGAGTTGCAGATAAACTTGAAATAGGTTTAGCTTATGCGATAGGTGTTGCTCGCCCAGTATCACTTTTAGTAAATACTTTTGGAACAGGAAAAGTTGAAGACGATAAAATAGTAGAAATAGTTAACAAAGTATTTGACTTAAGACCTGGTGCAATAATTAGAGATTTAGAATTAAGAAGACCATTATATAGACAAACAGCAGCTTATGGGCACTTTGGAAGAACTGATGTAGAACTTCCATGGGAACAGCTAGATAAAGTAGAAGCTATCAAAAAATATATATAATAATTGAATTAAACATTTTAGTATAAAAAGCTAATATCATAGTGATATTAGCTTTTTTTATATGGAGCAGATAAGTAGCTTTAGGTTTATTAAATAAAATCATGGTAAAAATATTAAATAATACATAATAGTTGAGAAGTGTTAGGCATATACCTTATAATTAACTTAAGTTAATTATATTTTAGGAGCGATTTTATGGCTGAAGTACAAGGAACAGTAGAGGGAATAGTTTTTAAAAACGAAAATAATGGATATGTAGTAGCACATATAAAGGATAAGAAAAAGAAAATCACTATAACTGGATTCATACCTTATATATCAGAAGGGCAAAATTTAAAAATTCAGGGTGAATGGTTTAATCATCCTCAATTTGGTGAACAATTTAAAGTGAGTTCATGTGAAGAGATAGTTCCAACTTCACTAGAGGGAATAGAAAAATATCTATCTTCAGGTATAATATCAGGAATAGGACCAGTTACTGCAAAAAAAATTGTAGAGCACTTTGGGGAAGAAACCTTAGAGATATTAGATGAAAATATAGAAAGATTAAAAGAAATAGATGGTATAGGAATAAAAAAGATAGAGACTATATCTAAATCTTATGCAAAACAAAGAGAGATAAGGAATATAATGGTGTTCCTTCAGACTTATGGAGTTACTGTTAAGCAATGTATTAAAATCCATAAAAGATACGGAGCAAATTCAATAAATGCAGTGAAAGAGAATCCATATGCTTTAACCGATGAAATCTCAGGTATTGGATTCAAAACAGCTGATAAAATAGCAAGAAGCCTAGGGATAGAGAGTAATTCTCCATTTAGAATACAGTGTGGTATAAGATATATAGTAAATCAATTTTGTAGTATGGGAAATACATACATGCCTTTAACTAAGTTGACTAAAGAAGCCCAAAGTATACTAGGAATTCCAAATGAAGATATAATTCAAAATATACAGGAATCCGTTCTAAATGGAAAACTTAAGGTAGAGATAATCAACAATGAGGAATGTGTATTTACCATGCCTTATTATTATTGTGAACTATCTGTTACAAGCAAGATACTTACGCTTTCCACCAGTAGCTATGATAATATTAAAATTGATATAGATGAAGAAATAAAAAGTTTTGAAAAAAATAATAATATTACTTTTGCTCCAACTCAAATTGAGGCCATAGAAGGTGCATTTCAAAATGGGTTAGAAATAATAACAGGGGGACCTGGTACAGGGAAGACTACAATAATAAAATGTATAACAGAAATATTTGAAAACTCAGCTATGACTGTATTTATGGCAGCACCAACTGGAAGAGCAGCTAAGAGAATGAGTGAAGCTACTGGAAGAGAAGCTAAGACCATACATAGACTTTTAGAGCTTGGATTTAGCGATGAAGATGATATGGAATTTTCAAGAGGGGAAGAATCTCCATTACAATGCGATGTATTGATAATTGATGAAGCATCCATGATAGATATATTGCTTATGAATAACTTACTTAAGGCAATTCCTATGGGAACAAGACTTATAATAGTTGGTGATGCAGACCAATTACCTTCTGTAGGACCAGGAAATGTATTAAGAGATTTAATAGAGAGCAAGTGCGTAAAGGTTGTAAGATTAAAAGATATATTTAGGCAAGCTGAAGAAAGTATGATTGTAGTAAATGCTCATAAAATTAATAATGGAGAAATGCCTATTCTAAATAAAAAAAATAAAGATTTTTATTTTTTAAAGGGAGAAGATCCAGAAAAAATTTTAGATACATTGGTAGAGCTTATTTATGAAAGACTGCCAAAGTTTAATAGAGATTGGAATAAAATAAAGGATATTCAGATATTAACTCCAATGAGAAAAGGGATACTAGGAGTAGAGAGTTTAAATAAGAGACTTCAACAAATATTAAACCCTAAAGACAAAATAAAAAGTGAAATTGAATTTAAAGACAATATATTTAGGGTTGGAGATAAGGTTATGCAGACTAAAAACAATTATAACTTAAAATGGACCAGAATAAGCGGGGAAGGGGAAGAAGAGGGTCTCGGAGTATTTAATGGAGACATAGGCTACGTATGGGAAATAGATGAAGATAAAGTAAATGTAGTTTTTGATGAAGAAAGAAAAATTACTTATGACAATATGTATTTGGATGAACTAGAGCTTGCATATGCTATGACGGTTCACAAGAGTCAAGGAAGTGAATTCCCAGTAGTTATTATGCCAATGTTTATGGGCCCGCCACTTTTAATGAATAAAAATCTTTTTTATACAGGAATTACTAGAGCTAAAAAAATGGTAGTCTTAGTGGGGCTTCAAAAAGCTGTTAGTTTTATGATTAATAATAATAGAAGTTATGAAAGGTATTCGGCACTAAAATGGAGGATATTGAATATACTAGAAGGTGATGTTGTTAATGATAAAAGTTTATCCTAAGGGGATGAGAGTGAAATGTATCTAGCTAATACAGGCTATAGTGGTACAAAAGAAAAAGTAATTAAAGAAATAATTGATTGGAGCCTGGGAAAAGAAAAATTTATGAATTTAATTTCACCACCATATAATTTAGCTGAACTTTTTTTAGAATTAATATTAGGTTTCACAAAAAATAATAAGAAGGTTTTATATATAACCAATGAGGAAACTAGCGATGTTCAACTTATAAAGGATATAAAAAAGTTAAGTAGTTTCAGGCAATATGTATATTTTAAAGAAAATAGTGATTATAATAGAGCACTTTTAGTTATATCCAAACATAATAATCTAGATAAAATCAAAGCTGAATTTGATTTAGTTATTTATGATGATATAAAAAGTTTTTCATTTTACAAGAAGGAGAATATTGCAGAAGTTTCAATAAGGAAATGTAAAGATAATGGTAAAGTATTAGTCTATTCAATAGAAAAAATTTTTAATGGAAGCAGAGAAGTAATCTTTCCTGTAAGGGCAAATCATTGCCCTATAGTAGAGCCGAAATTTATTTCTACCAGAATAGATATAAATAAAGATATACCGTATGTAATTTATGAGTATTTAGAATGGTCAATAAGCTGTAGTGGTAGGGTTATTGTATATGTTCCAGATGAAGATAGGGTGAATAATGTATATAATTATTTATCTAAGTACTGCAGCAAGTTTGTAAAAAGTACATTATATTATGTAAAGAATAATAACGATAAAAATACTTTATATAAGTTTATTAGTGCAAAGAATGGAATAATTATTACCAATCATTTTAATGATATAAAGTTTGATTTAAATAATGTTAATGTTATGGTATTTTTTGCTGATGATAAATATTTTGATTATAAAAAGTTAGTTTATCTTTGTGGAAAGGTAGGAAGAAGTGAGAAAAACCTTAGAGGTGAAGTTGTATTTCTTGGAAATAATGAAACTGAGGATATTGACATATCTAGAAGTATAACAAGATACTTCAATAAAGAAGCATGGGAAATGGATTTATTAAGGATATAAAATATTTAGTAGATTGCATATTAGATGTTATATATAGTTCAGGAGAAGAGTGTATATCATGTAAAGAGTATACTGGAAATGGAAAGTTATTATGCAGAAATTGCACCCTAAAAATTAAACCATGCAACGATGCTTTTGACATTTCAGTTAAGGAGTATAAATTTAAGTGTTATAGCGCAGCTTATTATTCAGGTCTGGTAAAAGAGTTAATAGCTAGATTGAAATATAAAAGCGATTTTAAAGCTGGTGAAGCTTTAGTAGAGTATATGTTGTCTACTATTAAAAGACATAATTTAAAATTTGACATAATTACTTATGTGCCTTTAACAAAGAAGAGCCTTAGAAAAAGAGGATATAATCAAAGCAAGTATATAGCTAAACTAATTGGAAATGATACAAATACTAAGGTTATACCACTCTTAAAGAAAATAAGGGATACAAAAGATCAAATAGGGTTAAATGCTGAGGAAAGATGGAATAATTTAGAAAATTCTTATAAAAGTATTAACAGTAAAGAAATCCATGGTAAGACTATACTTTTGATAGATGATGTAGTAACAACAGGCGCTACAGCTTTTTACTGTGCAAAAGACATGGTAGAGCATGGTGCAAAAGAGGTGTACATAGCCACCGCTGCAAGAAGCAACATAATAATGCCCCTAAATTCTATTATATCATAAAAGCTTCAAATTATCTCTCTAGAGGTTATATATTAATAGAGAAATATAAAGAGGAAAATAATTGTATATGAGAATAAAATGCGTTAATATTCTGTAAATTCAGCCTGAATAATTTGTTATTAACTTAACTTCTTTAATTTAAAAAGCTATTTTACCAATTGTAGATATAAAATCACCTTTGTGAATTAGTTTCCATTATACGTGAGTATAGTTATCCTATAGAATTTTATGCCTTTTTTAAGAAACCAATTTTAACTTGTTAAACACTATTTCTATAGGTATATCATTCTTAGCTTGCTCATAAACAAAGCACACAAGTTCCTTAGCCGATAGGCTTTGAATAAGCCTGATGGTATCACCTACGGTGTACATTGAAGTAAGATGACATATTCTATATATTTCTAAGAAATTCATCGCTAAAAATACAAGCAAGAAATATCTCTCGATAGAGAGTATACTTTGGACCTTATATTTATCAAAGGCTAAATGGCTTTTAAGGTATTTATAATTAGTTTCAATACTCCATCTATTTAGATAGTATTTTATTATAGTTTGAGCATCAAGCTCTATGTCTGTCGACATTAAATATACAGGGGCTTTAAAGCCTTCGCCATCAGCTTCATAGCAGATTAAAACTAGCGCATTTTCAATTTTTGAAACTTTGCCTTCGTATTTATATACTCGATATTTCTTACCCTTGACGGTAACTACATCTAAGGTAGAAGGATCAATATATTTGGCGAATTCTTTCAGTTGCATTGAAATTCCTAAAGGAGATATTTTCCTATTGGACTTCAACGCACCGATTAGGTAAAAACCTTGCATTAAACTGCTATCTACAAGCTTCTGGCTAGTGTACCAACTATCAACAAGACAATATACTTTATCGCAATTAGATGGCTTTTCAAATGAGCTTATGAAGTCAACTGCAATATCAGACTTTCCCATGAATGGTTTGTTATGTTTTAAGCAATTTTCTTCACTTAAATAGGTTTTATAGTTTAAGGGGATAGATATATCTCCTACAACAAAATTAGAAGTAACCACACAGTGAGACCAAAGATTTTTACCCTCTGTATGGGAGTGATTATAGCTTAAGCATTCCATCTTCTTTGCTTGTATTTTAGGATTTACCGTATCATCTATTACTAAGAATCCTACGGATTTTGGTTCTATAAGTTTTTCAAAGTGCAGCTTTAAATAGCTAATGCGATTTCTATCAATGAGACTATCGTCCCATTTGGAACGGCTTAAAAACCTATATATACAGCTGCTACTTTTAGCACTTAATATGTGTTCTGAAATATTTAATAAAGATTTATTGCCAGGTAAATTTATTAATCCATTTATAATTGTGGTTAGATGATGAAATTGTGGTTTATTCATTCCATAATTTACATCATTTAAGTAGTTGTAAAGTTCATTATTAATGGATACAATATTATTGCTTGGCATACTGATAACCCCCCGTGATTATGATTGTGTGGTAACTTTTATATATCACGGAAACCGTCAGTGTGCCATATTTATTTTTTGGCAACATTACCAAATTGAATTTTTATTTTGCAGAACTAAAGTTATTAATTTAAATTAGTAATAAAATATAATAAATAGCACAAATAATAATACAAATACTAACCAACCATATCTCCTAATATATTAGAAGATATATAAGAAAGGGGCTGGCTTTATGAACATAACAGTAAATGGAAAAAACATAACTGTGACAAAAGGATTGAAAGAGGCAGTTGAACGAAAATTATCTAAACTAGAAAAGTATTTTAGTCCTAGTGTAGAAGCAAATGCAACTTTAAGTGTTCAAAAGAATAGGCAAATAGTTGAGGTTACAATTCCTTTCAATGGAGTTATATTGAGAGCAGAAGAAGGTAATGATGATATGTATTCTGCTATAGATATAGTACTAGAAAAATTAGAAAGACAGATAAGAAAACAAAAGACTAAATTAGAAAGAAGAAAATACGGTGATGCATTAAAGTTCCAGTTTATACCTGATTATAATTCATCTGCAGATGTAAATGATGAATTTAAAATAGCAAAAACAAAGCGATTCCCAGTAAAACCAATGAATGACGAAGAGGCTATACTTCAAATGGAACTTCTAGGACATAACTTCTTTGTATATACTAATGCTGATACTAACGAAGTAAATGTTGTATATAAAAGGAAAGATGGTCAATATGGATTAATAGAACCAGAATATTAGATAAAAGTAATTAAAGGAGGTAAAACACCTCCTTTTTACTTGTTTTTAAAATAAATAAAGTAGCAAATTTAATTTAAATAATAAGATAGTAATTTTATACAAATGTAATAATTATTTAAAATCTATGCTGTTGAACCCAGTATAATTAGATGTTATAATCAATAAGTGTAGTTAAATTAAGGATTTTTTATAAAATATAAAAATGGTTAGTGAGGATGAAGTAAATGGGATTATTTGAGAAGTTATTTGGTACATATAGTGAAAGAGAACTAAAAAAAATTATTCCTATAGTTGATAAAATTGAATCTTATGATGATAAATTAAAAAACTTAACTGATGAAGAATTAAGAAATAAAACTACTGAATTTAAAAAAATGTTAGAAGAAGGTAAGACATTAGAGGATATACTCCCAGAAGCTTTTGCAGTAGTAAGAGAGGCTTCAGGAAGAGTTTTAGGAATGAAACATTTTAGAGAGCAGCTTATGGGTGGAATAGTTTTGCATCAAGGAAGAATTGCGGAAATGAAAACTGGTGAAGGTAAGACACTAGTTGCAACACTACCTGCTTATTTGAATGCATTATCAGGAAAAGGTGTTCATGTAGTTACAGTAAATGACTATCTTGCTAAAAGAGATAGAGATCAAATGGGTGAATTATATGGTTTCTTAGGACTTACTACAGGAGTTATAGTACATGAATTAAATAATGATGAAAGAAGAGAATCATATAATAGCGATATAACTTACGGAACAAACAATGAATTTGGATTTGATTACTTAAGAGATAACATGGTTATATATAAAGAGGAAAGAGTTCAAAGAGAACTAAATTATTGTATAGTTGACGAAGTCGACTCTATCTTAATCGATGAAGCTAGAACCCCATTAATAATTTCTGGAGAAGGGGAAAAGTCTACCGATTTTTATAAAGTTGCAGATTTCTTTGCTAAGTCATTAAAAGAGGAAGACTATACAAAGGATGAAAAAACTAACTCAGTAATATTAACAGATTTAGGAGTAGATAAGGCAGAAAAGTTCTTCCATATAGAAAACTATGCTGATGCAGAAAACATGCAAGTTCAGCACCACGTAGTTCAAGCATTAAAAGCCAATTACATGATGAAACGTGATAAAGATTATATGGTAAAAGATGATGAAGTTATAATAGTAGATGAATTTACAGGAAGACTTATGGAAGGTAGAAGATATAGTGATGGTCTTCACCAAGCTATAGAAGCTAAAGAAGGAGTAAAAATACAAAAAGAATCGAAAACTCTTGCAACTATAACATTCCAAAACTATTTTAGAATGTACTCTAAACTTTCTGGTATGACTGGAACAGCCCAGACAGAAGAAGGCGAATTTAGAGAGATTTATGGATTAGATGTAATAGTTGTACCAACTCACATGCCAGTAGCAAGAATGGATTCACCAGATGTAGTATATAAATCAGAAAAAGCTAAATTTAAAGCTATAGTTAATGATATAGAAGAAACTTATAGAAAAGGGCAGCCAGTACTTGTTGGTACAGTAAGTATCGAAAAGTCAGAACTTCTTTCTGATATGTTAAAGCGAAAAGGGGTACCTCATAGAGTTCTTAATGCTAAATATCATGAACAAGAAGCTGAAATTATTTCTCATGCTGGTGAGAAGGGTACAGTTACTATTGCTACAAATATGGCAGGCCGTGGTACTGATATTAAACTTGCAGAAGAAGTTACAAACCTTGGTGGTCTTAAGGTAATAGGTACAGAAAGACACGAGTCAAGACGTATAGATAATCAATTAAGAGGACGTTCTGGACGTCAAGGAGACCCAGGATTCTCAAGATTCTATGTATCTTTGGATGATGACCTAATGAGAATATTTGCATCAGAAAGACTTCAAGGAATAGTTGAAAAACTTGGTTTAAGTGATGAAGACGCAATAGAGAGTAAATTAGTTAGTAGCGCTATAGAAAATGCTCAAAAGAAGGTTGAAGGAAATAACTTTGATGTTAGAAAAACTGTTTTAAAATATGATGATGTTATGAATCAACAAAGAGAAGTTATATACAAACAAAGATCACAAGTTCTTGAAGGAGAATCATTAAAAGATGACGTTCAAGAGATGATAAGAGACGTAATTGCACAGGCAGTTAGTGCTCATATGTCAGGGTTAGATGAAGAATTAGAAGAAGATATTAATAAGCTTATCTCTTATTTAGAAGAAATATATCTTCCAAAGGGAACTGTTGCTGTAGACGAACTAAAAGTTATGTCTGATGATGAAATAAAAGAAAAGCTAATTCAAATTGCTGAAGAAATCTATGCACAAAAAGAAGAGGCTATAGGATCTGACCAAATGAGAGAAATAGAAAGAGTAATCTTATTAAAGGTTGTTGATACTAAGTGGATGGATCATATAGACAATATGGATCACCTAAAACAAGGTATGGGACTTAGAGCATATAGACAACAGGATCCTGTTCAAGCATACCAATTTGAAGGTAGCGAAATGTTTGAAGAAATGATACAGAGTATAAAAGTAGACACTGCTAAGTACTTATTCCATGTTCAAGTTGCAAGTCCTGCTACTATGGAAAGAGAGAGAGTTGTAAAAGAAACTTCAACAAATATGGGCGGAGATGATTCTCTAAAAAAAGAGCCTGTTAGAAGAAAAGACGATAAAATAGGTAGAAATGATCTTTGTCCTTGTGGAAGTGGGAAAAAATACAAGAATTGTTGTGGAAAATAAGTCAAGATAACCAAAGTAAAAATCCAGCTGTGCTGGGTTTTTTACTTATAATTATATTATATTCAATAAAAATTAATGAGGGATGTGATTAAATGATAATTCAGTTAGAAGAAGCTAGAAATAGAGTATCTGAATTAAAAAGAAATTTAGATGAAGTGAGGGTTTCACTTTGACATAGGAATACTAGAAAAAAGATTATCAGAGCTTGAAAATACTATGCAGGAACCAAATTTCTGGGAAGATATTAATAGGGCCCAAGAAGTAACACAAAAAGCCAAGGGATTAAAAGATAGATTAGACAGCTATAATAATACTAAGTCAAAATTAGAAGATCTAGAAGTTCTAATTGATATGAGCATAGAAGAAGAGGATGAATCTTCTGTAGAGGAAATAGAAAGCGAAATAAATGAGATAGATAAAATAATAGATAATTTTAAAATACAGATTTTACTTTCAGGAGAATACGATAAAAATAATGCAATATTAACTCTACATGCCGGAGCTGGCGGAACTGACGCTCAAGATTGGACTCAGATGCTTTTAAGAATGTACTCAAGATGGGCAGAATCAAAAGGATATAAAATTGAAACACTAGATTTAATACCTGGGGATGAAGCTGGAATTAAAAGTGTGAGTTTAAAAGTGTCTGGAGAATTTGCATATGGATACTTGAAAGCGGAAAAAGGTATTCATCGTTTAGTAAGAATTTCTCCTTTTAATGCTAATGGAAAAAGGCAAACATCTTTTGCATCTATGGAAGTGCTTCCAGAGTTAACTGAAAGTCAAGATATAGAAATAAGGCCGGAAGATTTAAGAGTAGACACATATCGTTCTAGTGGAGCCGGTGGGCAACACGTTAACAAAACAGATTCAGCAGTTAGAATTACCCATTTACCAACAGGAGTAGTTGTCCAGAGCCAAAGTGAAAGAAGTCAATTTCAAAACAAAGATACTGCTATGAGTATGCTTAAGTCAAAGTTAGTAGAACTTAAAGAACGAGCTCATAAAGAGAAGGTAGAAGATCTTACTGGAGATCTGAAAGATATTGGCTGGGGAAGTCAAATAAGGTCTTATGTATTTCAACCATATACTATGGTAAAGGATCATAGAACAAACAAGGAAATTGGGAATGTAGAAGCAGTTATGGATGGAGATATAGATTTATTTATAACTGAATTTTTAAAAGCTAATAAAAATATTTAATGATAAAGAGTCCCACATATTTGAAATTTAATTATATGAGGGACTCTTTTTATTTTAGTTCTTTACTTTAAATAAATATTAATTTTTATATCAGTCTAAAATTTTTATTAAATTTCATATTAACATTGAATGTGATTTTCTTCAGGTTCGGTAACTGTTGGAGCTTCACGTCTTGGTCTAGGTCTATGGTGGTGTCTTACAAAGGTATATACAACTTGTCCACAATCAATAGATTCAGTACTTATTAGCCTAAATCCAGCGTTAAGAAGTCTTTCTATAGCTTCGCTGCAGCGTATGCCGCCAGGTATTCTTCTATGGCTACATCTTTCAACTATAAATTCGTTATTCCATCCAAAGCCACAGCCTAGTCTGCACACTAGTATTACAACTTCTGTGTGTCTATTACTCATATATTTTACTCCTTCCTCAATATAATGGGAATTGAAGCAATGCTTAAAGAAAGCTTGTCTCATTACATATTATGCGGATATATAGATATGAGTTACTAAATTATTATTAAGAAAAATTTGTAATAGTGGAAAATATATAATTTCTTTTTTATTTACTTAAACTCATAAATTAAAACTAACAGGTCAAACTATTATTGTTGAGTTTACTATTAATAAGATTGAAAAGGAGAGATGAAAATGCCAACAGGAAATAAGTTAGAACAAGCTTTAGCTTCGGCTAAAGGATTAGCATCAGATTTAAAAACATTTTCACTAGATACAGATTGCCAAGAAGCTAAACAAATGTTTAGTCAATTATCAACAAATGTTGAAAATGTAGCACAAGCAATACAAGGTAGACTTGATTTCGTAAAGGATGAGGAACCTCAATATAGAGGATAGAAATAATAGTATAGCTTAGTAATTTAGAATCTACTTCTTTATTTAGAATTGAAATTTAAATTTCTTTTATAAATAAAGAAGTATTTTTATATATTTAAATGAGATTTACTCATTTCATATCTTCTACATATTTTTGCAATTAGGTGCAAACTATAAAAATAAGTATACTTATATAATTAACAAAGGTGTGGGTACAATGAGGAGTAAAACAATAGATGTGATACTGTTCTTACTAATAGTAATAATATTCATAAGTTATTTTTCAATTAGGTCACAAGTATTTACTAGATATAATTTCCCGGGAGAATTACTGAATATAGAGGAATGTATTACTAATAAAAAGTGGAATGAAGCTAACTTAAAGGCGATTAAATTAGAAGAAACATGGGAAAAGTTAGTTCCATTTATTGCTTTAAATTATGGGGAAGAGGATTTTTCAAGAATGGAAGATGCTATAAGTAGAATAATAAAAAGTACTGAAAATAAAAACGCTTCAGAAGCACTGTCAAATACAATGATTGCAGAAAAGCTTTGGGAAAACTTTAAAAGATTTTTACCTATACCTTGAAAGGAGAATATAATCTATATGGAGATTATCGTACTATTGTCAAAGGCTGGAGTAATGATGTTAGTTACTTGGACATGTTTAAGATTTTTAGGTAAAAAATCAATTGCTGATATGACTTCTTATGATTTAGCAGCTACTATGATTTTAAGCAATATAACTGCTGAACCATTAGTCTATAAAATTGTTACTAAGGCTACCGTAGGCGGGTTAGCTGTAACTATTGTTGCAGTATTAATAGGAATTATATCTTTAAGTAAATTTTTTTATAATATAGATGCAACTCCTTTAGTTTTAGTTGTTAACGGAAAAATATTGAAAGATGAGCTAAAAAGAAGCCGTATAAACATTCCATTACTAATGTCTGAATTAAGGTTAAAAGGATATCAAGATTTAGCTGATATAGAATTTGTTATTGTTGAGCCAAATGGAAGAATATCAGTTATACCTAAGTCACAATCAAGACCAATTCAACCATCAGATTTGTCAATCACTACTTCACCAATTAATTTAAGTTATTCTCTAATTATAGATGGAAGAATTATGGAGGATAATTTATTATTTTTAAAGCAAGATAAAAATTGGCTATATCAACAGCTAAAGCCTTTTGGAGTGAGTAGTGTAGAAGAAGTTTTATTAGCTCAAATAGATTCTAAAGGGAATTTATATGTAAATAAGAGAAATAAAAATATTAAGACACCAAGTTTATATTAAACATAATTTTGGCTTATAGCTAGTTTAGCTATAAGCCAATTTATATTTGTGAGTAAAATATATAAAAATATTTATAGACTAAATTATTAATATTTAAAATGTATATGAACTTTTTTTCAAGTTCAGCGTTATATTAAGGAAAAAGGAGTGATAGCATGAATGCAATAAATATCAATAATCTTACAAAATCTTATGATGGAAGTAATAAAGTTCTAGATAATATAAGCTTTTCTATACCAAAAGGAGAAATATTTGGATTTTTAGGCCCAAATGGCTCAGGTAAAACTACTACAGTGAGAATTTTAAATGGAATATTAACTCCAAGTTCCGGTAGTGCTGAAATTTTAGATAAAGATATAATAAAAAGTCCATTAGATATTCATAGAATAAGTGGTGTTATGACAGAAAGTGCTTCTTCATATGAAAATCTTACTGGCGAAGAAAATTTATTATTTTTTGGAAGAATGCATGGAATAGATGAGGAAGATATAAAGAGAAGAAGCGGAGACATATTAGAGAAACTAGAAATTTATGATGCTAAAGATAAAAAAGTAAAAGAATATAGTACAGGTATGAAAAAGAGAATATCTCTAGCTATAGCATTAATTCATCAGCCAAAGATTCTGTTTTTAGATGAACCAACATCTGGACTAGATCCAGAAACCGCTTTAAATGTCACAAGGCTTATAAAAAGATTAGCAGATGAGAAGGAGGTAACTATTTTTTTATGTACTCACCAGTTAAAGTATGCAGAAGAAATTTGTAGTTTATATGGATTTATAAATAAGGGGAAGATGCTTGGAATAGGTACTTTTCATGAACTTATAAAGGACAAGGGGGCGGGAATAACTCTTAGGATAAGAGGAAAGTTTGATGGAAGTAAATATGGCTTGGTTAGTTATGAAGAAGGTATCTATAAGAAGTCTATATCTAATGATGAAGAGGCCTCAGAGCTTTTATATAATATATTAAATAGTGGCGGAAGGGTATATGAAGTAAATCATGAAAGATGGAATTTAGAAAAGTTATACTTTAGTTACATGAGGGGTGATAATAATGAATAGAATTGAAAGAACATTAATGTATAAAGATATAAGAGAAATAACTGGATCAAAGCAAATTTATGTGCCTATGATAATTGTCCCTATAATCATGATGGTGATTATTCCAACTGTTTTAGTTGTAGCTAGTCATTTTGGCGGTAAGGGAATTGAAGCAATAAATGGATTGGATAGGCTTATAGAAAATTTACCAAAGGAATATAAAGAATTACCACAAGGGCAACTAATATTAAAATCAGCTTTAAATTTTATGTTTCCAGCACTGTTTTTAATAATTCCCATAATGCTTTCTAGCATGTTAGGGGCAAGTAGTTTTGTAGGAGAAAAAGAGCATAAAACCATGGAAACTTTACTTTATACCCCAATAACTATGGAACAGCTATTAAAGGCGAAGATACTTAGTATCTTTATCCCCTCATATGTAATAACTTTAGTGTCTTATATTTTATTTGGAATTGTAATCAATATTGGAGGATTTCTTCAATTTAATAGAATAATTTTTCCGGATATAAAGTGGATCATTATAATTTTATGGCTAACTCCAGCAATAACACTATTTTCATTAACTTTTACTGTCCTTATATCAGCTAAATCTAAGAGCTTCCAAGAAGCCCAGCAAATAGGTGGCTTGTTAGTGCTTCCAGTACTATTTTTAATTGTAGGACAGACCACAGGGCTATTTTTACTTAATAATATGATGGTAGTGGTGGCAGGAGCAATTCTATTTATTTTAGACTATGTTCTTGTGAATATGATATCAAAAAAGTTTACTGCAGAAAAACTCATATAATAGGCTACGTTTTAAGAGATTGTTGATTTCGTATAATGAACTCAACAATCTTTAAAACAGAGCCATAAATAAAAAGTTGATAATATTAATGCTTTTTACATATTTTTAAAGGGAAATTAAGTATTAATATAGAATATTAGGAAGAAAGATAATATAAGGAGGGATTTTTTTGAGTAAAAATAAATTCAAAAAGACATTTATTCTGTGCTTAACCTTACTAATTCTTTCGTTTCTTAATTTAACAAAGGTTCATGCTTTATCTAGTCAGGAAATGATAACAGACACTATAAAATGGGGGTCAATCACTGAGAAAACAAATGTTGCCAATGATAAGGAATGGAAAATCAAATTTAATAAATCAATAGACAGTACCACAGCCATAGGGAAAAATATTTATGTCGTGGATGAAAATGAAAATCTAGTTTCTACATCTATAAAATTGAATTTTGATAATACAGAAATACAGGTTATACCAAGTCAAAAGTATGTTGAGGGAAAGAGATACACTTTATATATTAAGGACTTAAAAGCTAAAGATGGAAGTTTACTAAATAATAATGTTAAAATGCCATTTAGCATAGTTCAAAATACAATAATAGAAGTCAAAAACACGAAAGAATTACTTGAGAATATAGGGCCTAATAGGACATTAATCTTAAAAGCTGGTGACTACAATTTGTTAGCTCCTCTAGTTTTAAATAATAAATATATTAGATACGGAGAAGTTTTTGATGGAATGGAATTAATAATTAGAAACTTAGACAATCTAACAATTAAAGGCGAAGAAGGGGCAAAAGTACAGTTGCTTGTTGAGCCAAGATATGCAACTGTACTTAATTTTAGCAATTGCAATAACATTAACATTGAAAATATAATTGCAGGACACTATCCAGATGAAGGCTATTGCACAGGAGGTGTACTTTACTTTGATAGCAGCAAAAATATAAATATAAATAATGCTGAATTGTTTGGCTGTGGTACTATGGGGGTAACGCTATATGATGTTGAAAATTTCTTCTTCAATAATTCAATTATTAAAGAATGTTCATATGGTATTATGGATATAAATGAATCCAAGAATGTAAAGTTTAATGATTCAAATTTTTATGATTGTAGAGAGTATGATTTGATTCAGATATATGATAGTGGTAGTGTAGAATTTAATAGATGTAATATATATAATAATATGATAAATGATGATTATGATACGGGCTATGCGCTATTCCAAGTTGATCTTTATTCTAAAGTAATAGTAAACGGAGGCAGTATAAAAAATAATTGTGTAAAAGATTTAGTTAATGATGAAGATAAAGATAGAGTTATTTTTAATAATGTAGATATTAAGAACAATACAATATTCAAATAAGAATCAATATAAACAAGCCATCACCAGATAAATTTAAAGGTGATGGCTTATTTATTTAAACATAGTAATTTATAAAATTCATATAATGTAATTATAATAAGTATGCGTAACCACTCTTTGAATTATTGGAGGGATAAGGATGAAATATGAGCTTATTATCTTTGATGCGGATGAAACACTGCTAGATTTCAAAAGGGCAGAGGAAGATGCTTTTGAAAATACTATGGCATATTTTAATTTAGATTACAGTAGAGAAAATTATTTAGAAGCCTATAGAGAAATTAATGAAGCTGTTTGGGATGAATTTGAGAAAGAACTAATATCTGCTGAAGATTTAAAAGTAGAAAGATTTAAAAGGTTTTTTAAAGCTGTTAATTTAGATTTAGATCCTAAAAAAGCAAATGAACTATATATGGATAAATTGTGCAAAAGTTGCTTTGTTTTAGATGGAGCTGTGGATATTTTAAGAGAATTGCAAGGAAATTTTAAACTTGCATTAGTAACAAATGGACTCGTTGATGTTCAAGATGTTCGAATAAGACAATCTGAAATTGCAAAATTTTTTCATACTATAGTCATATCAGAAGAAATTGGAGTAGCAAAACCTAATCCAGAAATATTTAAATATACCTTTAAAAAGGTTGGGCATATGCATAAGGAGACGGCATTAGTTGTAGGAGACAGTTTAAAATCGGATATTAAATGCGGTATTAGTTTTGGGATAGATACATGCTGGTTTAATCCTAAAAGGTTGCAAAATGATACCGATATTAAACCAGTTTATGAAATAAATAGTTTAGAGCAATTAAAAGACATTGTATTTAGGTAAAGTTTATCTATATATTACATGACTACTAGATTTAAGGGGGAGATAAATTTAAAATGATCAATTTTTTTAGAAAAGGGAAAGTAATATTTTTAGCCTTTATAGTTATTGCAGCAATAGTTTTTTTAGTAACGATAAATTTAAAATTCACACATGAAAACACTGTTAGCAGCACGCAAATAGCCAGCGAGCTTGCTAAGATTTCTGAACTTGCTACTTGTAAAAATACTTATACAGATGTATTTTTTATAAAAGATAGTAAAAAAATAAGTGACTTTTCAGTACCATTTACTACAAAAGCACTTTTGGTAAGATATACTGGATATATAAAAGCTGGAGTTGATTTGAAAGATACGGTGATAACTGTGGATAAGAAAAGTAATAAAGTTGATATAAAAATAAAGGAAGCAAAAATTTTAGATAATGTTATAGATACTAAGAATGTAACTATTTTAGATGAAAGATATACTATATTTAATCAAGTAGATAGTCAACAGATTTTTGATGAGCTGAATAAAAATAAAATTCAGTTAGAGAAAAAAATTATATCAGAAGGATTTTTACAGAAGGCAAATGACAATGCTAAAATATTGCTAGATGCAATATTAAAAGGCATGGGATTTGAAAATGTGAATATAGAATTTAATTGATATAATGGGGCTGTGGCACTAAGAATAAATACTACAATATATTGTTTTAACTTTAAACTTGCAAAACAGTATATATTGTATGTAAATTCCTTAATGCGGCAGCCCCATTAATGTTGATTTTTACATTCATTTAAAACTTTCCATTGATAGGCTAAAGCTGCTTTAAAGTTAAAATATAGAGTTAACTAATACTTATATTTTTTTCTACTGGAAATAAATATAGTGACTACTAAAATTATTAAGGAAGATAGTAGTGCTTCTCTATAGTATAGAATCATTAGGTTATTATTAAAAGCATATTTTACTATTTCTTTTGATGCTACATTAAAACATCTATCAATAGCAGTAAGGCTTATATTTTCAGGAATATCATTTGGCGTATGGATCTTTGAATTATCATTATCACAGAAAGTTATGGCGTCTATATTATTTTCCCTAAAGGCTTTATGATCACTGGCATCTTCAAAAAGATAATTAAAATGAATTTTCTCATCTGAGCAGGTATTTGACACTGATCTTAGAAAATCAGTTTTAGCAGTATCTTTTTTACCTCCTACAATACAAAGTGGAACCCCTTTGTCACTGCCAATCATATCAAAGTTATAGACCTTACTATTCATTATATTTTCTTTATACTTTTTAACGAATTCAGATGACCCAACACAACCAAATTCTTCAGCATTGAATCCTAGGAAAAGTATACTTCTTTCTGGTTTTCCTAGGGAAGATATATATTTAACCATTTCAAGCATAAAGGATGTACCAGAAGCATTATCAAGTGCCCCTCTGTAGATAGTATTATTTAAGTCTGTCCCCAAATGGTCAAAATGAGCAGATATAATGATTGGAGCTAAAGAACTATTACTGCCTTCTATGTAACCCATAATATTTCTAGCCATGGCTTCTTTGATAGTAAAAGGGATAAAACAATCAACTGAATAACCTTCACTTAAATACTTATTTATTAAATTTAATGTATTATTAGTCACCATTACGCACATACTCCAGCGGGCAGTGTTAACAAAAGAGCTTCTAAAATTTAAGTTGTCTTTAGAAGGTACATAAAATAGGAAATAGTCTAGATTTTCCTCCACTTGAATTAAAGTATCTTTTGAAATTATTGATGGATTTTGTTTATCAAATTTAATTGTATTGTTTTTAAAATTAAGCATATCTTCTTTATAATCTTTACCGTAATCAAATTGTTTTATTGTATTCCCTTCATTATCAATTATATTTAGACGAGGTTCTCCAGTTATCCTATGGGGGTAATTAATTTTAAAAGACTGGGTATAATCTCCCATAAAGGGTTTTAAGTTATTTTCTATAAATTTAAGTTTAATATATTCTTCAATTTCCCTATTTTCTATAGTCCCAGTAAGCCTACCCTTAAAGTAATCGGAGCATAGATAATTTATTGTGCTAAGTACGTTTTTATTATTAAAAGGATGAACTGCATAATAAATTTGGAAACTAAGATTTAATATAATTAAACATATTGACAATATAATTTGACTTATCAATCTTCTCATAAATTACTCCTTAAAAATTAATATATAACTATAGTTATGAAGGTATAAAGTTGTATATGATGAATTATTGGACTTTTTATTTAGGTTAGGGTAAAATTATGAAGGCAAATGTTAACTAATAATTCTTATTTTAGTGAAAGGTTTTAGATTGCAAAACTAGAATAAGTTAAAGAGGATATATTGAACTAATCAGAAATGGAGGATATTATGGCTAAAATTAATGAAAAGTTATCTAAAGAATTTGGAGTTGCAATAAAACAAATAGATAGTGTTATAGAGTTGTTAGATGATGGCAATACAGTGCCGTTTATTGCAAGATATAGAAAAGAAAGAACTGGCGGATTAGATGATGTAATGTTAAGAAATATAGCAGAAAGATTAACATACCTTAGGAATCTAGAAGATAGGAAAGCAGATGTAATTAGAATTATTGAGGAACAGGGTAAGCTCACTGAAGAATTAAAGTTAAGCATAGAAAAGTGTGAAACTTTAACGGAAGTTGAGGATATATATAGACCTTATAAGCCAAAGAAAAGAACAAGAGCTACTATTGCAATGGAAAAAGGACTTCAACCACTAGCTGAAACTATTTTAAGTGGAGAGTTTAAAGGAGAAATAGATGAATATGCAAAACAATTTTTAAATGAAGATAAGGAAGTAAATTCTGTAGAGGAAGCAATAAACGGAGCAAAGGATATAATAGCAGAAATAATTTCTGATGAGGCGGAATTTAGAAAATGGATAAGAGAATTTGTAAGAAGAGAAGGAGTAATAGAGTGCAGTGGAAGTAGTGAAGAGCCAACCCCTTATGAGATGTATTATAAATACTCTGAAGCTGTTCGTAACATTCCTTCTCATAGAATACTTGCTATAAATAGAGGAGAGAAGGAAAAGATATTATCAGTAAAGGTTACTAGTAACTTAGATAAGATAATAGATTATTTAAATAGAAATTCATTAAAGGGAAACTCTATTACAGATAAATACATACAAGAAGCTGTTGAAGATTCACTAAAAAGACTTATTTATCCTTCAATAGAAAGAGAAATAAGAGCCGAATTAACAGACAAAGGAGAAGAAGGCGCCATAGAAATATTTAAGGCTAATTTAAAAGCGCTTTTAATGCAGGCTCCTATAAAAGGGAAAGTAGTTCTAGGATATGATCCAGGTTTTAGAACAGGTTGTAAGATTGCTGTTTTAGATGATACAGGAAAACTATTAGACATTGCAACAGTATATGCTACAGCACCTCAAAATGATATAGAAGGTTCTATTGCGAAACTTAAGGAATTAGTATACAAACACAATGTAGATGTTATATCTCTTGGAAATGGTACAGCTAGCAGAGAATCAGAAGAAGTTATAGCAAAACTCATTGATGAAGTTAAAAAGGAAAAGGGAAAAGATTTATCTTATGTAGTAGTATCTGAAGCAGGAGCTTCCGTTTATTCAGCATCAGAATTAGCTTCTAAGGAATATCCTGATATAAATGTGTCTATTAGAGGAGCTATATCCATTGGAAGAAGACTTCAGGATCCAATGGCTGAGCTTGTGAAGATTGATCCAAAATCAATTGGAGTTGGACAATATCAACATGATGTAACGCCTAAAAGACTAGATGAATCTTTAAAAGGAATTGTAGAAGATGGAGTTAATAGCGTTGGGGTAGACTTAAACACAGCCACACCTTCACTTCTATCATATATATCAGGAATAAATTCTACTATTGCAAAAAATGTAGTTGATTATAGAGAAGAAAATGGTAAATTCAAGGATAGAAAAGAACTTTTAAAAGTTAAAAGATTGGGACCAAAGGCTTACGAGCAATGTGCAGGATTTTTAAGAGTACCAGAAAGTAAGGAAGTTTTAGATAACACAGCAGTACATCCAGAATCATATAAAGCTGCAAAAGCTCTTTTAAACATTTTAAGTTATAGTGAAGCAGATGTTAAAATAGGAAAATTAGTGGATATTGACAGCAAAGTACAGGAAGCTGGAATAGATAAATTAGCAGAAAATATAGGAATTGGAGTTCCTACACTTCAAGACATAATAAAAGAGATTAAGAAACCGGGTAGAGATCCTAGAGAAGAACTTCCTAAACCTATATTTAAAAAAGGCATAGTAGATATAAATCAGTTGAAACCTGGGATGGTTTTAAATGGAACTGTAAGAAACGTGGCTGACTTTGGAGCTTTTGTAGACATAGGAGTACATCAAGATGGTTTAGTTCATATAAGTCAATTAGCAGATAAGTTTGTAAAGCATCCTCTTGATATAGTTAAGGTTGGAGATATTGTTCAGGTTAGAGTAATAGAAGTGGATGATAAAAGAGGTAGAATATCATTGTCTATGAAAGAAATAGAATCATAAAAATTAAGTTGAATTTTAAATATAAAAAGTATATAATAAATGTATAAATTAAATATTGTATCTTCAGGGCAGGGTGTAATTCCCGACCGGCGGTATAGTCCGCGACCCGTAGGAATACGGCTGACTTGGTGAAATTCCAAGACCGACAGTAAAGTCTGGATGGAAGAAGGTATAGGTAGTTACATTAGATTTTTTTGCCCTGGCTATTTTTAAATTGTCAGGGTTTTTTGATTTTTAAACTGCCCATACCCTTGAAGATAGAAACAGGGGGTATTAAGATGAAAAATAGAAAACTAAACACAATGATTAAAATTTCACTGCTATCAGTAATGGCATTTATTCTTATGTTCTTCGAGGTATCAGTACCACTTTTTCCAGAATTTTTAAAGATAGATATAAGTGATCTGCCAGCTTTACTAGGTGCCTTTGCATTAGGACCTGTGGAAGGAGTAGGAATAGAATTATTTAAAAACATACTTAAATTAATATTTAAGGGAACTCAGACTGGATTTGTTGGAGAGTTTGCTAACTTTATAGTAGGAGCAATCTTAGTTGGTACTGCTGGAAGTATATATAAGATAAAAAAATCTAAAAAGACAGCAATATTGGGATTATTAGCAGGCTCAATAGCAATGTCTATAGTAGCATCTGTATTAAACTATACTATATTTTTACCTTTATATGCTAAAGCTTTTAAGGCTCCAATAGAGGCTTTCGTAGCTATGGGCGCTAAAGTTAATCCAAGCATAAAGAATGTAAAAGATCTAGTAATGTGGTCTATATTACCTTTTAATTTATTAAAAGGAATTGTAGTATCAGTAATAACAGTACCTATATATAAAAGCGTTTCACCAATACTTCATAAAGAAGAAGTTGAAAAAAGTAAAAAAGGTGCTTTTGAAAATTAATAATATAAATATAGTGCGACAAAATAGCGGCATGTAAAATTACTTGGCTAACGCATATATGTATCATTGAGAAACCTTTAGTACTACTAGTTATTCCTTCAAAGTTTCTTCAATTGACACATATATGCTAGCCAGTAATCTTACATGCCTTAATTATTTGCAACTAATAAATACTACAGTAAATACTAAAAGGACTTCAAAAAGCAAAATGATAATTTTGCATGGCGTAGCCACACTGTAAAGTTACTAAGTATATATTGTGAAGATGGCTAAAAAATTACCTTTAATAAATGCGGTAGCATGTGGATATTTTTCGAAACAATTTATAAAAAAGCATCCTATAAAATAATCTATCTTTTATTCACTGATACAGA
Source organism: Clostridium sp. JNZ J1-5 (assembly GCF_053901425.1). Taxonomy (NCBI): domain Bacteria; kingdom Bacillati; phylum Bacillota; class Clostridia; order Eubacteriales; family Clostridiaceae; genus Clostridium; species Clostridium sp. JNZ J1-5. The sequence continues at coordinate 2,639,983 of NZ_CM132773.1, forward strand.
TTCAACAGGCTACTCCTAAAATCATGTCATCCTCTACAATTACTCATATATTTATAGTGTAAGTAATAGCGACCTTGTTTTACCTTGTATAATGAACTCATAGTAAATTCATTATACTTTTCCTTTCTTAAAGATAATTTACTATAATAACATAAGACGCTGTGGATTAGTTTTTTTACATATAGCTAGACTATTTAAATTAGGATATAACCACAGCTTTATGCTTATTTGTTAATTAGTTAGATAACGCATGACGTTTTATATAGAGCAAGGATACATTTAGCATAAAGTGAGTGGAACATAGCGGACTAAACTATAAGGAGTGTTCTTATGATTTATATTGGAATCGATGTAGCTAAAGAGAAGCATGACTGCTGTATCGTTGATTCAGATGGTGTTATTATTAATGATTCTTTACGTATATCCAATTCTCGTGAAGGCTTTGAATTGCTTTATTTCTCAATTCTTTCCTCTCTGCCTGACAAGGATATTTCTAACGTAAAAATAGGACTTGAATCAACAGGTCATTATAGCACTAATCTCCAAAACTTCTTGTATGCTAAAGGTTTCAAGCTTTCTATTCTCAACCCTTTAGCTACAAATCTTTTCCGTAAGGCTCAAACCCTTAGGAAAACTAAGACCGATAAAACGGATGCATTAGTTATTGCTAAAATGCTCTTTTCTGATGATACAAAATCCTATTCACCAGTATCATATCAGATTCAAGAGCTAAAGTCACTAACTAGACATAGATATCGTTTAATCGGTTATAGAGGAAAATTAAAAATATCAATAACAAGACTAATAGATATCATGTTTCCTGAACTACCTAAATACTTTTGGTCAATTCATCAAAATTCCTCTTATTGCCTCCTGTCGGAGTTACCTGGTCCGCAGGACGTGGCTAATTGCCATCTCACTAAGCTTACTAGTATTCTAAGTAAGGCTTCTAGGGGCAAATATGGAAAAGATAAAGCTACCGCTTTAAAAGAAGCCGCTAGGCATTCAATTGGAACTAGCACAAAATCTTTATCTTTTGAATTACAACAAACTATTAGGTTAATTCAATCAGTTCAAGCTGAGATTGATGCTTTAGACCTTCAAATAAAAGAAGTTGTTACCGAGATTAATTCTCCAATAATGAGTATTCCAGGTATCTCATATACTCTAGCAGCTATAATACTTTCTGAAATTGGAGATATAGAGAAGTTTACAAGCCCAGCTAAACTTTTAGCATTCGCTGGATTAGATCCTTCTACATATCAATCTGGTAAATACAGTGCTTCTCATACACCGATGGTAAAACGTGGCTCTACATATCTCCGTTGGGCTATACTTACTGCATCTAGAACTGTTTCAATGAGAGATTCAACCTTTGCATTATACTTATCAAAGAAACAGTCAGAAGGTAAGCATTACTATGTTGCCATGAGCCATGTTGCTAAAAAGCTTATACGTGTTGTATTTTATCTTTTAAAAACCAATACCACATTTATTCCACAAATGTAATCCTGACTTTTTAAAAAAGGCAACTAGGTTGCTTTATTTGTCATGCACTTTTTTAAGAAACTAAAAATATAACTTTTCTTTTAAAATTACCTTGACTTCATATAGTTAGTCTAATTTAAGGTACTAAAAGTTAGAAGTTATATAATTCATTAAGGGAATTTTGAGCAAGTCTTAGAAGTTCTTAACGTAGCGAAGATTCTCTGTTGAATTATATAACTTCGATTTTTAGCACCTTATTTTGTAGTTACCAAGGTCGCTATTTTGCCGCACTATACTTAAAGTACGTTTCTTTTCCACATGAGAACGGCATTTGTACCATCCTCGTAATAATTTTTTCTAATACCTTCTTCAATAAAACCATACTTTTTATATAGATTTTTAGCTACGGTATTAGTTTCTCTGACTTCTAAAGTTATAGATGGTATTTCTAATTCCTTACAGATATCGATTATATTTTCGATGAGAACATTGCCTGCACCTATACCTCTAAAATCAGGATCTACTGCGATATTTGTTATATGGGCCTCATCTATAATAATCCATATTCCAGCATAACCTATAACTATATCGTCTTTTTTTACTATGATATATCTTGTAAATTTATTTCTTAATTCATTTTTTAAAGATTCCAAACTCCATGGAGGATTGAAACATATATTATTTATTTCTAGAACATCTATAACATTACTCTCATCCATAGGGCAGATAAATAAATCATTCATTTGTAAGTCCCCTTACTTTATTTTCATATTCTCTTTCAGCTTGAGACTTTTTAAGATAAATAGGTGAAAAGGTTAATAGGCTATCATTAAGTCCCTTTTTTAGATTTTGCAATCCTAGTTCACCAAGGGAAGATGCTCTAGTTAAATTTATGTTTGCAGGAGCAAAGTATACGTTGTTAAGACTACTAGAAAGCTTTTCACTAAATTTATATACACCATCACCTATAAAGCTAACGGATTCTGATTCATTATCTTTTATAAGAGAAATTAGTTCATCGATATGAAGAGCCATATAGTCTGTAAGCCTTTCTAATTTTCCCTGAGTAAATTTATATAAAGCTGTATAAACATTATCTCTTAAGGCGTCCATTATTGGACATATAATTCCACTAGTATAAGCCAAATTGTAAGCTAGGCCGTCTAAAGAAGAAATACCAATAAGCGGTTTATTTGTGCCCTGAGCTAACCCTTTTATAGTGGCCATGCCAATTCTAAGACCTGTAAAGGAACCAGGACCACTTGATACTACAAACCCATCAATATTATCTAAATCTAAACTTAAATTTTTAAGCAAGGCATCTATTTGAGGCATTAATATAATAGAATGCTGTTTTTTATCATTAAATGTTATTTCTCCAAGTAATTTTCCATCTTCTACAATAGCACAGGAAGCACTTGCTGATGAAGAATCTACGCTAAGAACTCTCATATTTTAATCTCCTTTACGTAATCATATCTGCTGCCATTAAATTGTATATCTATTTTTCTAAAGTTTTCTCCCTTGTCAGGAAGCTTTTCTATTGTAATCTTAATATGTTCTTTTGGAATTAATTCTCCTATATAATTTGCCCATTCAATTATGGTTACACCATCTCCGAATATGTATTCATCAAAGCCTATAGCTTCAATTTCATCAGGATCGTTAACTCTATATACATCAAAATGGTATAATTTATGCCTTCCATTATATTCATTTACTATATTGAAAGTGGGACTAGTTATATGGTCCTGGATGCCTAGTCCTGTGGCTATGCCCTTTGTAATATGAGTTTTACCAGTGCCTAAGTCACCTATTAGGCAAATTATATCTCCGCTTTGTGCTCTTTTACCTATTTCAACACCTAAATTAATAGTTTTATCAACATTATCAATTATAAACTCCATGTATATTCACTCCTAAGTTTAATACGTTATAACCAAATAGCTATACTAGTTATTTTATACTAAAATAGGATAAAATAAAAGTAGATAACAAGCAAAGGCACTCTTTAAGAGTGCCTTATTGAATTTAAAATTCAACCTATGTAAGTTTTTATAGTTGCTAGCTAAGGGATAAAGCGTTTTTTAAATGATTTAGAGCGCTTTTGCAAATAAGATTTTCATTTGCCATACTGTCCATCATAGATAGAGCTTTTTCTTTACTTAATCCATCTCTGTATGGCCTATCTTCTGTTAATGCTTGATATATATCACAAACTGCTATAATTCTAGATTCTTCACTTAAAGCTTCAGAAGACAATCCAGCAGGGTAACCTTTACCATTTAATTTTTCATGATGATTAGAAGCCCAATCTCTTATATCTTCAATATTGTCTATTTTGTCCAATATTATGTAAGTATAATATACATGAGATTTTATTATAGAAAACTCGTCTTTATCAAGAGGACCTTCTTTGTCTAATACTTTAGATGGTATAGCTAGTTTCCCAATATCGTGTAGAAGGCCTGCTATTTTCATTTTCTTGCACTTTTCTTCTGAGTATCCTAAGTATTTTGATATTTTAAGGGCGAGTTCTGAAATTCCTATAGAATGTCTAGCTGTAAAATTACTCTTAGAATCTATTATATTAGAAAAAATAAAGGCTATTGTCTCAAAATCATCTAAGTCTAGATAAATATCTAATTTAGGAGAGATATTATCCAAAATAGAGCCTATAAAGGCTATGTTTTCTAAGTCAAACCAAAATAAATCTTTAGATGCAACATCAAAAAATGCATTAGAAACTTCTGGTGAAAGTATTATACCAGCATTAGATTTTACCCAATTGATTATTCTAGTTTGTTGTTTATATGGAGGAACGTTCTCTTCATATAATAGTTCAACTAAATCAGCTAATCTTACAATTTGGCTTTCTATTGGAGTCTTATTTCCTTTTAAATTCATAGGACCAGTACCATTATAGTTTTCGTGATGATATAAAATTATATTTGATATCTTATTAAAAGTAGAAAAGGGCTGTAATATATCATAGCCTTTTATACAGTGTTCCCTTATATACCCTCCTGGAATATGACTAGATTTCAAACTATTTGTTGCTCCTATGTCGTGTAAAATAGCAGCTAAATGGAGATTTTTCATATCCTGCTTACATAAGTTTAAAGCATATCCTATTCTAAGTGCTATATAAGCAGTACGTTTTGAATGGTTAGTAAATTCATGATCTGAATAATTTATATTTGATACATCTTCAATTATATCTTCTTTATCCCCAATTGAACTAATTTCAGCTAAATCAAGAGCTATAGACATAGCTCGTATAGTCTTAGATAGACTTATATTCATGTTTTTACCTCACTTTGAAATGTTATCATTAATTTTATAATAATTCTAACACAATATTTTTTATTATAAAACATAGTATTTGTAAAATCTATAGTTTAATTAGTATAATTTGCCACAATACATGCTTTAAGTATATATTATGGTAAATTATATATGATATAAAAAATTTAAGAGTTTAGGTGCTTTAAGTTAATTAAATAAGTATTAAAAAATATGTTGCATATGTTTAATATGCATGATATAATATTAATCGTGTCGAAGGGGTATGGCTCAATTGGTAGAGTAGTGGTCTCCAAAACCATTGGTTGTGGGTTCAAGTCCTACTGCCCCTGCCATTTTCAAAACGGAAAAAACAAAAACTGAACAAAGTAAAAAATCGCACTAAGTTTATAAGAGCTTGTGCGATTTTTTTATATAAAAATATTTTTAATCATTTCATATAGCTAAGATTGTATAAAGGTGATTTAATAAATATGTAGCTATGAATTATAATTAGTTATATTTTAAAGTAAATAAAGGTCATGATATAGATAATATAAAGAATAAAACAAGTATATTTGGAGGTGCTGTAATGGATGAAAAAAAATTAGAATTTACTATTTTTGTATTGAAAGTCTGTCAGAAAAACTAGGAATGGGTGCTAAAAAAGTAAACAAGCTAATTAAGGATACAAACTATGAAGAGAAAATTATACGAGAAAACCTAGTTTTGTTAATTCACAATCGTAGAATAGATTCGTAATCAAATTATAAACTTGGAGAGATTGAATGATAACAATAAAAAAATTTAAAAACACTTTGTTAGATGAAATTAGACAATTAGAAATAGCAGAATACCAGAAGGATTATGTAAATGTTGATTTTGATGAGATACTAAAAATGGTTCAACATCATCCGAATATGAATGTATTTGGAATATACAATGATAATATCATTGTAGGTTTTGCATGTTGTCTTTTAGATAATGATGGAGATATGAATTTGCTCAAATTTATGATTGATTACCGTTATCAAGGAAACGGGTATGCAAAAGTAGCTCTAGGACTGATATTGGACTTAATGAAACCATTTGCGGCTAAAGGGGAATTATGGCTAAGCATGCACCCTCAAAATGTTGTAGCAATTAAACTTTACAAAGAAATTGGATTTTTACAACAGAAAACACAATTTGATGCTGACGATGAGATATTTTTCAAATACATTTTTGCTTAATAAGTACAAATTTTTGTTAATGCAAAATCTCTAAGACCAATCTGAGTAGTAACATTTAATTTTAGTGAAAAATAGGTAGAAATAAGATTTATTATATTTACACAATTCTTCCTTCGGAGGAACAGGTTTCATAATTACACATTATATAAAATATGATAAGATAAAATACGAAAATTAACATTATACGAGGAGGAATTTTAATGCCGAAATTAATAAATTGTAAAGCATGCGGACAAGAGATTGCAAAAGGTGTGAAAAAGTGTGTTCATTGTGGAAAAGATCAAAGAAACTTTTTTATGAAACACAAAATTTTAACTGGAATTATTATATTATCTATATTAGGTGGAATTGCATCAATAGGAAATAAGCCTAAAAAAGTAGGCGAAACTAAGCCTACTACTGCATCTACAACAAGTGCAAAAACTAATAAAAACGAAACTAAAACTTTTAAAGTTGGAGATATAGTTCAACTAAGTAATTTCAGATTTACAGTAAATAAGGTATATACAGTAAAAGGCGATGAATTTTCAAAACCAAAAGACGGAAATGAGTTTGTTGCTATAGATTGCACTGTGGAAAATACATCTGATAAAGAACAAGCTGTTTCATCAATGATGATGTTTAAAGTTGTAGACAAAGATGGAAGAGCTTGTGAGTATTCTCTTATGGGTCAAACTGCGGCAAAAGCTGGACAATTAGATGGAACTGTTGGTGCTGGAAGAAAGCTTACAGGTGTATATGTAGTTGAAGTTCCAAAAGGTCAAACTGGATTAGAAATGGAATTTGATGGTTCACTTTTAACTAGTGGGCAAGTAGTTGTAAAATTAAACTAAAAAACTTACATCTGATTAATTTCAGAGATTTTATTTTATTCTAGAGAAGTAAATATTTTATTGCAAAGGCTATTTTTAAGTAGTATACTAATTAGCACAAACTATATAGATTAATAAACTTAAAACTTATGTAGGTGTATACATATATAGTATGGGAAATGGTTTAGAGCCAAAATAGAACTCCAAAACCGTTGGCTGCAGGTTCAAGTCCTATTGCCCATGCCATTTCCAAAACGGAAAAAACAAAAACTAAACAAAGTAAAAAATATCGCACTAAGTATATAAGAGCTTGTGTGATTTTTTTATTTAAAAATATTTTTAATCATTTGATATAAGTTTTATCATACCTTCCTGATCCTTATTCAATAAAATAGCTGAAAACTCTGTAGCAGTTGATGCAGAATTGTTCTCTACTGCTTGTTTAAAAAATATTTTAAAAATGCTTCTTATGAATCTGGACTCTAATATATAATCTTTCTATTAAATGCAACGAAACTTCATATCATGGTATAATCTTTTTTAAGAATCATTTACCAGAATGTAAAAAGGATGGATTTAAGAAATATGAATTATGATGTATTATTTAATGAGTTTCAGTGTATTGAGTCAAAGGATTTAACTTTAAGAAAAATTGAAATATCTGATTTAAATGATCTTTATGAAATTTATAGTAATGAGAAGTTATATAGTTATAAACCTGGAAATGCTAAAAAAACTATAGATGCTGTTGAAAATATGATTTCCCATTTTGAAAGAGACTTTAAAAAGAAGAAAACTATTTTCCTAGGTATCTGCCTAAACGATGCCTCACAAAAGCTTGTTGGAATTGCTGAAATTTTTGAGGTTAATCAACGTGTAAATTTAGTCAATATTGGATATACATTAAATGAAAAGTATTGGGGGAGGGGCATTGCTACTAAAGCTGTTAAGATATTGATGGATTATTTATTTGAGGTAATAGATGTAAATAGGATACAAGCCTATATTATGCCAATTAATGTTAAATCACAAAATGTTTTAATAAGAAATGGTTTTATAAAGGAAGGGACAATTAGGCAAGGTTTTATATGGACAGGTAAAGGTGTTGTAGATTTGGAAGTATATTCAATTCTAAAGTCAGATGTCAGTAAATAATTGATGAAGATAACTCATTCAATAGGAAAAACTTTTAAAGGAGTTAAATTACAGGATTGTGTAACTTAACTCCTTTTTTACTAAATATCTAAATCTTTTATTAATGATTTAAGACTGTTTGCAGAAGCTCTAAGCTGAGAAGATTCTTCTTGGTTTATAGGTATTTGGAATATTTTTTTAAGCCCAGTTTCACCTATCATACATGGTGCTCCAATGTATACATTATCTATTTCGTATTCACCATTATATAGTGCAGATATAGGAAGTAAGGCATTTTCATCATTTACTATAGCCTTTACTATTCGGGTAACAGCAAGAGCAACTCCGAAATTTGTATATCCTTTACCTTGAAGAATATCGTATGCAGAATTTACAACTTGTTTGCCAATTTCTTTTTTTATTTCATTATTAAAATCTTCATTGATGGCTTTAAAGTAGGAGTCTATGTTTATTCCATGGATGTTGGTTTGACTCCATAAAGGAACTTGTGAATCTCCATGTTCTCCGATTATTAAAGTATCTATATCTTTTGAATCGATGTTATATTTTTTTTCAAGAGTATATTTTAACCTTAATGTATCAAGAACTGTTCCGGAACCTAAAACTCTATTATGTGGGAAGCCAGACAGTTTATAAGTAACATAAGTTAATATGTCTACAGGGTTTGATACCACTAAGAGTATAGCGTTGGGGTTATATTTAACAATCTCAGGTATCATAGATTTAAAAACTTTTAGATTTTTATTTACGATATCAAGTCTTGTTTCTCCATACTTTGGGCCAATACCAGCAGTTATGATTACAATATCAGAATCGCTAGTATCTTTATATTCTCCGTGTATAACTTTTACATCACCAAGAGCAGAAGTAGCGTGTCCTATATCCAAAGCTTCAGCTTTAGCTTTATCGTTATTTAAATCTACTAAAACTATTTCTGAAGCAATTTTTTGAAGTGTTAAAGCGTGAACGATAGTAGATCCTACATAGCCAGCTCCTATTACAGAAATTTTGGCATTGTTTATTGACATTAAAAGCACCTCCAAGGTTAAAGTTGTTCAATAATAGTAGCATAAGTAAATAATTAAATATTATTAATATTATTATCTACACTAATATAACTAAAATAAGCAATATTAAAAAATAAAAATCGATAGTTAATTTATTAACAAATATGTTTTATTATATATTGATTTGCAAATAAAATCAATATATTTTTAAATGATTTTCTCCTTTTTACTACAAAATTTACATTTTACATTTATTTTTTTAAAAAAATTATGAATATATAATAAAAGTACTATAAAAGATAGTTAGTTAATTAACTAACTATTAGGAAAATTAAACATTAATATAATTTATCTATTGGTTAAGACTAATATAAGAAGTTTTTATATGATTAATTATTACAAAAAATTTTTATAAATTAAATTTTATCTTAGCTTAAAGTTTAAGATTAATTTTTGGAAGGTGGGTGAAAACGTGACTAGAAATAAAAGAGTTGCCCTTTATATGCTATATATTTTTATTGCTAATATTTTTATAAATTTTGGTTTTATCGATAAAGTAAATTCAAAAGAATATTTTACTGAAGAAACTCAGATGGAAAAGATAATTTATTTGACCTTTGATGACGGACCAAGTAGCGTTACGCCTAAAGTGCTAGATGTATTAAAAGAAAAAAACGTTAATGCAACTTTTTTTATTATAGGAAATCAAATTAAGGGATATGAAGAAGTTGTAAAGAGAATTTGCAATGAAGGACACAGTATTGGACTGCATACCTATACACATAAATTTAAAAATATATATTGCAGCAAAGAAGCATTTATTAAAGAAATGTATAGTTGCAGAGATGAAATAGAAAAGGTTGTAAATGTTTCACCAAGTATAATTAGATTTCCTGGTGGAAGTAGAAGTCGTTTAAATAAAGAATTTTTAAAAGAACTCCATAATCTTAATTTTAAGATATATGATTGGAATATGGTTATTCCCGATGGAATGAATCCAAAAGCACCTCCAGATAAATTGTTTAGAGAGGCTACAAAAAAAAATAGATAATGATAATAATATTATATTATTAATGCATTGTGATTATATGCATGAAAATACTTGTAAAGCACTACCAAGAATTATAGATCACTATAAAAAACTAGGTTATACTTTCAAGATTATTAATGAAAATACTCCAGAATATTATTTTCCCATAAAATGATAATTCGAATTTTAATTTTATTATAAATTTTGGTAAGCTAAGTATATTTTTAAAAATTCAGCTGCATTGTAATCAAAAATTACAGTTAGCTGATTTTTTATGAATTTTTTTATAGCAGATAGGTATAGTTGAAGAAAAATTCAGAGCTTAATTTTACAATTCATATGTTAAAATAACAATTTAGTATTAAGATTATACATTAATTAAAGAAATAGGAGAAAGCATAGTTCAGGGATACTATTTTTACAGACTACTTCTAAAAAATGAGATAGACAAGCTGTTCAAATTAAAAACATCTTATAGTTTTTATAAGTAGAATAATTCTTGAATATTTAGTATTAGCATTATTATATAAAATATAAACTAAAATAAAAATTAAACGATAATAGTTATTATAAAATATTGTTTTAATAATGAAATCGTTTAATATAATTAAACATTAACATAATATAATAAAGGAGTGATAAAGGTGGGAATAATCAAAAATTTAAAAATCAAGACTAAACTATTATTATCTTTTACATCTATGGTTCTAGTTATTATACTTGTGGGTGGCATTGGAATCTATAGCGTTGAAAAAATAAGTAAAAATGGAGAGACAATGTATAGTTATAACATTAATAGCATTAATGAGCTACACTTGTTGACGGAAAATTTATTAAACATAAGGGCAGAGCTCCAAGGTTTAGTGTTTATAGATAGAAATGAAGTTGGAAAGCAAGAAAGGTTAAATAAATTAGAACAATTAAAAAAAGAGAATATAGGATATATGGAGGTGTATGATAAGCTACCTTTATCAGATAAAGCTAGGAGCATTTGGAATGTATTTAAAGGACACCTTGAGACCTACAGGATCGTTAGAGATAAAATGATTGGATTTGTTAAACAAAATAATTATAGTGAAGCAGAAAAGTATTGGCCAGAATTTCAGAAGGCAAGATCTAATATGTTTAATTCCATAAGCGAATTGATAAAGTTAAATGAAACTATGGCAAAGGAAAAAAATGATGAAAATGTATCATTACATAATAATGTAAGTAAATTATTGATTTTATTTATGATAATAGGTTTAATTGTAGCAATTTCTTTAGGAATGATTATTGCAATATATATTTCAAAATCAATAAAAAAGGGCTTAGAATTTGCAGAGGCTATTGGTAATGGAGATTTATCTAAAAAAATAAATCTTAATAGCAAGGATGAGCTTGGGCAACTTGGTACTTCATTAGATAATGCAAGGCATAATATAAAAGAATTAGTAAATGAAATTATCCAGCAATCTGAAGAAGTAACCGCTACAAGTGAGGAACTGTCTGCGACTGTTGAAGAAATAACTTCAAAATTTGAGAGTATAAACAATTTTACTGGAGAAATAGTAAAAGAGACACAAGAAGCAAGTGCTATTACAGAAGAAATCTCTGCTTCTGTGCAAGAAGTGAACTCAGGTGTAAGTGAACTTTCTAATAGGGCAACAGATGGAAGTAATGAATCTTTAACAATAAAAGAAAGAGCAAAAGAGATAAAAGAAAAAGGAAATACATCAAAAATATCTGCAATAAACCTATATGAATTAAAACAAAGTAATATTGTTAAGGCTATAGAAGAGGGGAAAGTTGTTAATGAAATTAAGATAATGGCTGATTCTATAGCACAAATTGCAGAGCAAACTAATTTACTTGCTTTAAATGCAGCAATAGAAGCTGCTAGGGCAGGAGAACAGGGTAAAGGATTTGCAGTGGTAGCAGATGAAATAAGAAAGCTTGCAGAACAATCTTCAAATAATGTAAAAAATATTCAAAATGTTATTATAAAAGTACAAAATTCTTTTGAAAATTTATCAACTAACTCTCAGGATATCCTTCAATTTATTGATAAAGATGTTAAAGGAGATTATGATTTGTTAGTTGATACAGGAAACAGCTATGATGAAGATGCTCAATTTGTAAGTAAAATGTCTGAAGATATAGCATCCATGTCTGAAGAAATAAATGCAACAGTAGATGAAATAGCTAAAGTAGTTCAAAATATTGCATCTTCAGCACAAACAACAGCTGCTAATTCTACTGAAATAATGACTAGTATTAGGGAAACTACACAAGCCATGGAACAAGTTGCGGCTACTTCTCAAAGCCAAGCTGAAATTGCTGAAAAACTAAATAATCTAATACAAAGATTTAAATTGTAAAATATAAATTAAATAAAAGTAAATGTTCTTGGAACAATAGCTTTAGTACGGTATAAATATGGTATTATAAGATAAGGAAACAAAATGAAGGCTAACTTATTTGCCTTCATTTTGTATTTTGTCTATAATAGCTTTGAAATCAATGGTTTTTAGAGGAGAACATAATTATGTTTTTTTTCGATATTTTGGGAATTAATAGTAAAGAAAAAGAATTAAGATACGTTAATAATGTTGTATGTAAAAAAGTGCGGAAGGTAATTAAATCTTCTTTTAAAATATGTTCTAACTGTGGAGAAAAGGTAAAATAGAGTAAGTCTAAAATTTCTCAATTTAATGTATGTGCTTCCGTAGACAGTAAGAAGATAGAGTGATATAATTACACTGTTTTGCATATAGTATTAAATATTATATTAGGAGATATATAATATGAAGAAAGTAATTATTTTGATCATATTACCTATTTTTTTATTTTTAGGATGTACAACAGATAATATAGAACCTTCTAATAAAGTGATAGACAATAAAAATGTTAATGTACAACAAAATAATATTAAAAATCAAAAATATAGCTTTGGACCTATGGCGGATTTATCTAAAATTGATGATCAAACTAAAAAAGAATTACAAGTCTTTCTTAATAGGTTAGGAGATGTACCTAAAGATAAAATTACATTTAACATAATGAAAGCAGAATTTCATGAAGACGGATCTTTAGTCATTGATCTATTTGTCCGCAGCGGACATCCCTATACTATATTCGATATAGATGCAAAACTAGAAGTTATACAAGAAGGAAAGACAGTTGCATCAGCTAACTTTAATTTTGTAAAAGAAGAATTTGGAGAATTGCCTGCAAATACTTCAAGACCTTGGTCAATTTTATATTTTCCAGAAGATATAAAGGATAAAAATATTAATTTAGATAAAATAACCTTAAAGGGTGTTGATTATCAATATGAATATTAAAATCTTGACTAGAAGTATATTGTATAATGCTTTTAATCAAGATTTTTTATTTTTGGATTGATAGAAATATGGTAAAATATTTTAGAGAGCAATATGAATGGAGGAAGTTCAAATGCTAGAGTACGACATAGTCATTATAGGTGGAGGACCAGCAGGCCTAGCAGCGGGGATAAGAGCTAAAAAAGAAGGAATTAATAAGGTCTTAATATTAGAGAGAGAAAGTTGTCTTGGAGGAATACTTAATCAATGTATTCATAGCGGATTTGGGGTTGAGACTTTCGAAGAAGAATTAACAGGTCCAGAATATGCAGAGATATTTATTAAAAAAATTAAAGAAATGAATATAGAATATAAATTAAACACAGATGTATTTGATTTTAATAGAGATAAGGTAGTACTAGCTGTCAATGAAGAAGATGGTATACTTGAAATCAAAGCTAAGGCAGTTATCTTAGCTACAGGATGTAGGGAAAAGCCAAGGGGGGCTATAAATATAGCTGGAAGTAAAAGTGCCGGAATATATACTGCAGGAACAGTGCAAAAATTTATAAATTTAGAAGGATATATGCCAGGAAAAGAGGTTTTAATTTTAGGGTCAGGAGATATAGCTCTTATAATTGCAGAAAGACTTATTCTAGAAGGTGCCAAGGTAAAAGCTATTGTAGAAGTTATGGATTATGTTGAAGGAAGTGAAAAGAACTTAAAAGAATGTGTATATGATTTTAACATACCACTAAAACTATCTTATACAGTATTAGATATACAAGGTAATGATAGAGTGGAGGGAGTTACTATTGCTAAAGTTGATAAAGATAAAACCCCTATAAGAGGAACAGAAGAATTTATTAGTTGTGACACAATAGTTCTATCTGTTGGATTATTCCCTGACAATGAACTTGTCAAAAGAGCAGGCATAAAAATTTCTTATTCTACTAAAGGACCAGAAGTGAATAACGCAATGGAAACGGAGATAGAAGGGGTATTTGCTTGTGGAGATTTACTATATGTCCATAACCTTGTAGATAAAATAACAGAAGAGGGGTACAGGGCAGGAGGAAACGCTGCTGATTATGTTAAGAAAATAATATAATTTAAGTTATATGCTTAGTATAAACAAATAACCTATGGACTTTAATTCCATAGGTTTTATTAAAATAATTTTTTTAGGCATGATTTACAGATCAACATCTTGCCTTTATTTGCAGATATAATATCTTCTTTATTTTTTATTAAATTACCACAGATTTCGCATGAAATAAGGCTATTATTATTTTTTTTAGATTTCTTAGGATATAACCCTTCAGATTTTTTGTTAGAAGGAGGAGAATATTCTATTGATGGTATAGGCTCTTCTCTTTTTTTTATTTCATAATTCATACAATAAGTACTTTCACCAAATAGTTCTAATTCAAAACGTGGATTTTTATCATCATAATACTCTTCTATTATGAGCCTTCTTATTTGAGCATCGTTTATTATAAGTCCACTCTTTTCTATGCCATCAAATATGCTTTTAGGTATATTTGTTGTATCAGGATGTCTTTTTTTACTTTTATAGTACACTTTCAATATAGCAATTAGTGATTCTGTAAAACAAATATTTGGATTTTGAAGGCGTGCCTCATATGCTATTTGCTGTTCGTATATCGCATATCTATCATGATATTTTCCGGAATTAAATGGTAAAATGGATCTTCCGCTTAAATTAGACAGTTTAAAATTAGATTTAGAAATTGGAGAACCTTGTATTATAATTTTAGCATAATTGTTAGACATAATATTAACTCCTTTAATAATAGGATGAATCTAGCAAGTTAATTATAGCACATATGTTCGATTAAATTAATATTAAATTTGTGCTATATTAAAATTAGATAAATCTACCTTAATTATTTGCGGATTTATGTTATATAAAGTATAATTATTGCTGAAAATTATTAACAGATACATTAATATTTATTTATATAGGAAAGGTGAAAATATGGACACTGATATAAAAATACTTGCATTAGAAACTAGTTGTGATGAAACGGCAGCATCAGTAGTTGTAAATGGAAGAGAAGTATTATCTAATATAATATCATCACAAATTGATATACATACTAAATTTGGCGGCGTAGTTCCGGAAGTTGCATCAAGAAAACATATTGAAGCAATAAGTATAGTGGCAGAGCAAGCATTGGCGGAAGCAAAGCTTACATTTAATGATATAGATGCTATAGGAGTTACCTATGGACCTGGGCTTGTTGGGGCTTTACTTGTTGGAGTTCAGTACGCTAAAGGTCTTGCCTATGCATTAAAAAAACCTTTAATTGGAGTAAATCATATAGAAGGTCATATTAGCGCAAATTTTATTCAATATAAAGATTTAGAACCTCCTTTTGTATGTCTTGTAGTTTCAGGAGGGCATACCTTTATTGTATATATGAAAGATTATGGGGAATTTGAAGTGCTAGGTCAAACTAGAGATGATGCGGCTGGAGAAGCTTTTGATAAAGTAGCTAGAGCTATAGGGCTTGGATATCCTGGTGGACCTAAAATTGATAAAATATCAAAAGAGGGTAATAGAGAGGCTATAGTTTTTCCAAAGGCAAATTTCCATGATAAGGATTGTTTAGATTTTTCATTTAGTGGTATTAAATCAGCGGTACTTAATTATTTAAATAAGATGGATATGAAGAATGAAGATATAAATAGAGCTGATGTAGCGGCTTCATTTCAAAAAGCTGTGGTAGACGTTCTTGTAGAAAATGCTTTAAAAGCATGCAAAATAAAAAGTGTAAATAAAATAGCTATAGCTGGAGGTGTTGCATCAAACTCTTGTCTTAGAGCCTCAATGATAGAAGAAGGAAGCAAGAAGGGAATAGAAGTATTATTTCCAGAGCCTATATTATGTACAGATAATGCGGCTATGATAGGTAGTGCTGCATATTATGAATTTATAAAAGGAAAGAGAGCACCTTTAGAATTAAATGCTATACCTAATTTAAAATTAGGGGAGAGATAATAAATATTGTATAATAGTGAGCTATATTGTAAATTTTAATTAAAGCAAAATTTGAGTAAAGTGGAGGCCGTTTAATGACAGTATCAAAAGAACTAACAAAGGTTGCTGAAAAAAAATTAGCTAAAAGAAAAAAAATATATGAAGCAGCTTATGAACTTTTTACTAATAAAGGGGTAAATCAGACATCTATAGATGATATTGCTAAAAAAGCCGGCGTAGGTAAAGGAACTTTTTATCTATATTTTGAAGATAAATATGATATCATGGATAGAATAGTTTTAAGAAAAAGTTCTATTTTGTTAAAAGAAGCAATAGATAGAATAGAAGCTGACCTAAATGGAAAAACTATTACTTTTGAAGATAAGATAATTTTATTTACTGACTATGTAATAGAATATTTAAAAGAAAACAAAAAACTATTAAAGCTTATAAATAAAAATTTATCTTGGGGAATATTTAGAAAAGCTCTAAGGGATCCTAAAAATCATGGAGAAGTAGAGAGAATTAAAAAATTCTTTTCAGATAATAATAGGATATTGAGAATTGATATAGATTTAGATATGGAGGAAAAAGTAATATTCATGCTTATTGAGCTTATAAGTTCTGTATGTTATAGCTCAATAATACTAGAAGAACCGGATAATATAGATAACATGAAACCTATACTATTTATTATGATTAAAAAGATGCTGACTTAGAAGAATAAGTTAATTTTTAGAAAATTTTTATGATAGTCCTTTTTATATAGAAGGAATTATTCTATAATATTTATATATTATTTGTAAGAGGTAAAAATCCTTTACTGCTAATAAAATTGGGGGGTGAGAAAAGGATTGGAAAAGGTACTTGTTGTTAATGATTGTAAGTTGGAGCAGATTATAATTAAGGATATATTAATAAAACTTGGATATGAGGTAAAAATAGGGGACGAATACGGAGCAATTAACGCGTTTAAAGAGTTTCTGCCTAATATAGTTATAGTAAACTTAATTATGAAAAATACAACAGGTGATGTACTTATAAAGAAAATAAAAGAATTTAGCAAAAATACAAGATGCATTTTATCTTCAAGTAACCCATTAAAATTTGAGGAGTTTGAGGAAAGGGAGGTAGATGCTGTTATCCAAACACCTGTAGATAAGGAAAAATTATTAGGTGTGCTTAACAGTAAGCCACAAATTAAGTTTTGTATTAACTGTGGAGCTGAATTAGAAAATAAGTTTAAAAGTAAAGCGATATTTTGTCCATACTGTGGAATTAAATTATAAAAATATTAAAAAAATTGCACAAAAATACTGGAAATTATACATAAGATATAGTATAATCATTAATGTAAACATTTTCAGTAAATGTAGTGCCAAATCCAACCCCATTTAAAATATAAATTCCATCAAAAAACACCGATTAATTAATCGGTGTTTTTTAAATTATTTCTTCCCATTGAGAGTAAAGTTTTTCAAGGTCTGACTCATATTTTGAAATTTGCTTATTAATTTCTTCACTTTTCTGAGGATTTGAATAGACTTCCTCAAGACAAAGTAGATTATGAAGTTCGTCTATACTTTTTTCTAAGTCTGAAATAGTTTCTTCTAATTTTTTTACTTTTAATTGTTTTTCTCGCTGTAATTTTTCTTCTTCTCTTTTCTTTTTCTTTTCATATTGAATTTGAGTTTTAGTTTTTCCTTCAGATTCTTCTAGTTCTGCATATCGTAAAGGATTTCTTTTCTTTTCAATATAATAGTTATAATTTCCTAGATATGTTTTTATACCATCTTCATTAAGTTCGTATATCTTTTCGGCAATTTTATTTAAGAAATATCTATCGTGAGATATTGTTAGTATAGTACCATCATAATTAAGAATGGCATCTTCTAAAGCTTCACGAGACATTATATCTAGATGGTTAGTAGGTTCATCAAGAAGTAAGAAGTTTGATTTAGACAGCATAAGTTTTAATAGATTAATCTTACATTTCTCACCACCGCTTAATGAGGATATCTTTTTGAAAACATCATCACCGGTAAATAAAAAAGCTGCAAGAGCATTTCTAAGTTCAGTGGTTGTAAGTCGAGGAAAGTCATCCCAAACTTCATCTAATACTGTTTTTTCATTGTCTAGATTAGATTGTTCTTGGTCATAGTAGCCTATAAAGACGTTTTTCCCTAGAGTAAAACTTCCAGTATCACTTTTAACTTCATCTAAAAGCATCTTAAATAAAGTAGTTTTACCACGACCATTATCACCAATTAAAGCAACTCTTTCTGATCTTTTTATATCTAGATTCAAATTTCTAAATAAAATTTTATCTCCATAACATTTTGATAAGTTTTCAATATGGAGAACATCATTTCCACTTTTTATTTGAGTATCAAATTTAAGTCTAGTTAATTTTTTTTCTATAGTAGGAGCATCTAGTTTTTCAATTTTATCTAATGCCTTTTGTCGGCTTTCAGCTGCACGGATACTTTTTTCTCTATTAAAAGATCTATATCTTTCAATTATTTCTTCCTGTCTTTTAATTTCTGCTTGCTGTAGATTATACGCCTTTAATTTCTCCTCATAGCTTTTTTTCTTTAGCTCTATAAAGGTTGAGTAATTACCATTATAAGTTTCAATAAATCCGTTACTTAATTCAAAAGTTTTATTTGTAATTGCATCTAAGAAAAATCTATCGTGAGATATTACAATAATTGTTCCTTTATATGTTTTTAAATATTCTTCAAGCCATTCAATTGCATCTAAGTCTAAATGATTGGTAGGCTCATCTAATAAAAGAACATCTGGGTTTGAAAGTAATAACTTACATAGAGCTACTCTAGTTTTCTGGCCACCGCTTAATATATGAATAGGCTTAGAAAAATCCTCTTCTTTAAAGCCTAATCCTTGTAAAACTCTGCTTATTTGTGCTCTGTATGTATAACCCCCGCGATTAGTATAAATTTCTGATGAAGTAGTATAATCACTGATTATTCTATTGTGATATTCTGCATTTGAAGCATCATACGGTTTATTTAATTCATTTTCTAAGTGACTTAACTTATTTTCTAAATCTAATAAGTCTTGGAAAACTGAAAGAACTTCATCATATATAGAATTATTAGTTTCAAGAGAGAGGTGCTGGGCAAGATAGCCAATCTTTTTATTCTTATCAATAAAAATATCACCGCTATCAGAATCCATTTGTCTATTTAGAATTTTAAAAAGAGTAGATTTTCCAGCTCCGTTCGGACCTACTAATCCTACGCGTTCCCCTTCATCTATATTAAATGTTATTTTTTTCAATACTGTATCTATGCCATAGCTTTTTGATAAATCTTTGCAACTTAAAACTATCATTTCGTTCACCTTCCCTAATACATTGTACTATGGAAGATTAAATTTTTGTAGTGCAAATTTATAATTGTTATAGAGAATAGTAGTTATTAATTTAACAATAATTATATGGAAATTGAGCTTTTGTACCAAAAATATAAAAAGAAATTTGGAAAATATTGAAATATTAGGATGGGTTTAATATAAAACTATACATTTTTACAATATTTTTTGCAAAGAAAAAATAGCGTTATTGTATTAACAAATCAAGTATAGTAAAATTATTAATGAATATTTAGGAATAATAGTATTATGTAAAAGTAGTTTGCTATTTGGAAAATGTTAAAAAATAGATAAGGGGTGCAGAAAATTGGATAAGAAAAGAGATATTTCTATGGCTGTTATAAGAAGACTGCCAAAATATCATAGATATCTACAAGAGCTTATGAAAAATGATGTAGATAGGATTTCGTCAAAAGAATTGAGCGAAAAAATAGGTTTTACAGCTTCGCAAATAAGACAAGATCTTAATAATTTTGGTGATTTTGGTCAACAAGGTTATGGATACAATGTAAAAGATTTATATGGTGAAATAAGCTCTATTTTAGGATTAGATGAAGAGTATAATACAGTTATTATAGGAGCAGGTAACATAGGTCAGGCTATTGCAAATTATACAAATTTTGAAAAATTAGGATTTAAACTTAAAGCTATATTTGACGTTAATCCTAAATTAGTAGGAATAAAAATTAGAGATGTGGAAATAAAAGATATAGATGAATTAGAAAGTTTTCTAAAAGAAAATGACATTAATGTGGGAGTTTTATGTGTTCCAAGAACAACAGCACAAAATGTATGTGATATTTTGGTTGCTAATGGAGTAAAAGGAATATGGAACTTTGCACCAGTAGATTTATATACTAGTGAAGATGTTATTGTCGAAAATGTACATTTAAGTGATAGTTTATTGACATTAACCTACTTATTAAATGGAAAAAAATAGTTATTAAGTGATATTAAAAGCATGATTACGTTTTCAAAAATAACTTATATTTGTATTGAAATATACAAATATAAGTTATATAATAATAAATGTAGGTTTTATTAATGGTAAAAAAATAAAAAATTTTTTCATTTTAATTGTTAATATCATAACAATTAAAAAATAAAACGCGATAACACGCGCTAAGTTGAGCTGTGGGGAGGATTATTATGGAATTTAAAAATGTTCTACTTCAAAAAGAGGATAAGGTAGCCGTTTTGACTATCAACAGACCAAAGGCATTAAACGCTTTAAACTCAGAAACCCTAAAAGAACTAGACGTAGTTATTGATCAAATTGCAAATGATGACGAAATATTTGCAATAATATTAACTGGAGCTGGAGAAAAGGCATTTGTAGCTGGTGCAGACATATCAGAAATGAAAGATATGAATGTTTTACAAGGAAGAAACTTTGCAGTACTTGGGAACAAAGTATTCAGAAAATTGGAAACATTAGAAAAACCAGTTATAGCTGCTGTTAATGGTTTTGCGCTAGGCGGCGGTTGTGAATTATCAATGGCTTGTGACATAAGAATAGCTTCAGAAAAGGCAAAATTTGGACAGCCAGAAGCAGGCCTTGGAATCACTCCAGGATTTGGAGGAACTCAAAGACTTGCAAGACTTGTAGGTATGGGTATGGCTAAAGAGATGATTTATTCAACAAGAATAATAAATGCTCAAGAAGCTTTTAGAATAGGTCTTGTAAACAAAGTAGTTGCACCAGAAGCTTTAATGGAAGAAGCAAAGAAACTTGCAAGTGAAATTGCAGGTAGAGCACCAATTGCTGTAAAACTATGTAAACAAGCTATCAACAGAGGTATGCAAGTAGACATGGATACAGCAATAATGATTGAAGCAGAAATATTTGGAGAATGCTTCTCAACAGAAGATCAAACTGATGCTATGACAGCATTTGTTGAAAAGAGAAAATTAGAAGGCTTTAAAAACAGATAGGAGGTTAAGGTAATGAATTTTGAATTTACTAGAGAGCAAGAATTAGTAAGACAAATGGTTAGAGAGTTTGCTGAAAATGAAGTGAAACCAATCGCTGGTGAAATTGACCAAACAGAGGAGTTTCCAATAGAAAACGTTAAAAAAATGGCTAGATATGGATTAATGGGATTACCTTTTTCAAAAGAATATGAAGGAGCAGGTTCTGACTACTTATCATACATTTTAGCTGTTGAAGAATTAGCTAAGAAATGTGGTACTCACAGTGTTATCCTTTCAGCTCACGTTTCACTTTGTGCAGCTGTAATAGATGCATTCGGAACAGAAGATCAAAAGAAAAAATACCTTCCAGACTTATGTAGTGGAAGAAAAATTGGTGCTTTTGGTTTAACTGAACCAAATGCAGGAACAGATGCTTCAGGACAACAAACTGTAGCAGTTAAAGATGGAGATAACTATATCCTTAACGGACAAAAAATCTTCATAACAAATGGTGGATATGCTGATACTTTCATAGTTATCGCTATGACTGATAAGAGCAAAGGTGTTAAAGGAATATCTGCTTTCATAGTAGAAAAATCTTTCCCTGGATTCTCAATAGGTAAAGTAGAAGATAAATTAGGAATCAGAGCTTCATCAACTACTGAACTTGTATTTGAAGATTGCGTAGTTCCAGCTGCTAACTTACTTGGAAAAGAAGGAAAAGGTTTCGGAATCGCAATGAAGACTCTTGATGGAGGAAGAATTGGTATAGCTGCTCAAGCATTAGGATTAGCTGAAGGTGCTTTAGAAGAAGCTGTAGCATACATGAAAGAAAGAAAACAATTCGGAAAAGCATTATATAAGTTCCAAGGAATGGCTTGGATGGCTGCAGATTGTAAAGCTAGAATTGAAGCTGCTAGATACCTAGTATACAAAGCTGCTTCTAATAAACAAGCAGGACTTCCTTATGGAGTAGAAGCTGCAACAGCTAAATTATTTGCTGCTGAAACAGCTATGGAAGTAACTACTAAAGCTGTTCAAATGCTTGGTGGATACGGATATACTAAAGATTATCCAGTAGAAAGATTAATGAGAGACGCTAAGATAACTGAAATCTATGAAGGAACATCTCAAGTTCAAAAGATGGTTATTTCAGGAGACTTATTCAGATAAGAGATTAATTAAGGAGGGAATTGAACAATGAAGATAGTTGTTTGTTTAAAACAAGTTCCAGATACAAACCAAGTTAAAATAGATCCAGTAACAGGAACACTTATAAGAGAAGGAGTTCCATCAATAATAAATCCAGAAGATAAACACGCTTTAGAAGAAGCATTAAGAATAAAAGATGCTAATGGAGCACATGTAACAGTTATAACAATGGGACCTCCACAAGCAGAAGCAGCATTAAGAGAAGCAATGGCAATGGGAGCAGACGAATCAATATTAGTAACAGATAGAGCATTCGCAGGAGCTGATACATTAGCTACATCTCATGCATTAGCAGGAGCATTAAAGAAATTAGAATATGATTTAATATTAGCTGGAAGACAAGCGATTGATGGAGATACTGCACAAGTAGGACCAGAAATAGCAGAACATTTAGGACTTCCACAAGTAACTTATGTACAAAAAGTAGAAGTTGCAGGAAATGGATTAAAAGTAACTAAAGCTTTAGAAGATGGATATGAAGTATTAGACGTTCAAATGCCATGTCTATTAACAGCTATAAAAGAATTAAATGAACCAAGATACATGGATGCAAGAAACATATTTGAAATCTTCAGCAAAGAAGTTCAAGTATGGAGTGCTGATGATATAGATGTTGACAAAGCATTATTAGGATTAAAAGGATCACCTACAAAGGTTAAGAAATCTTGGCCAAAAGAAAACAAAGGTAAAGGTGAAGTTGTTAACATGTCAGCTAAAGAAGCAGCAGCATTTGCAGCTTCAAAATTAAAAGAAAAACACTACATTTAGTATATAAGTAGAGTGGAGGTAAGATTAATGAATATAGCAGATTACAAAGGCGTTTGGGTATTTGCAGAACAAAGAGATGGAGAACTACAAAAAGTAGCTCTAGAATTATTAGGAAAAGGAAGAGAAATTGCAGATAAATTAGGAGTAGAATTAACTGCAGTTCTTTTAGGAAACAAAATAGATAACATAGCTAAAGAATTATTAGCATATGGAGCAGATAAAGTAATATATGCAGAAGATGAAAGATTAGCACACGTTACAACAGATGCATATACAAAAGTAATATGCGACTTAGTAAACGAAAAGAAACCAGAAGTAATGTTCATAGGAGCATCTTTCTTAGGAAGAGACTTAGGACCAAGAATAGCAGGAAGATTAGGAACAGGATTAACTGCTGACTGTACAGGATTAGATGTAGAAGAAGGAACTGGACACTTATTAATGACAAGACCTGCATTTGGTGGAAACTTAATGGCAACAATCATGTGTACAGAACACAGACCACAAATGTCAACAGTAAGACCAGGAGTATTCGATAAATTAGCTAAAGATGAATCAAAAGTAAGCGAAGCTAAAATAGAAAAAGTAACTCCAGTATTAGAAGCAGCAGACTTAAGAATAAAAGTAGTAGAAGCAGTAAAAATAGCTAAAGAAGTAGCAGATATCGGAGAAGCTGAAGTATTAGTTTCTGGTGGTAGAGGAGTAGGAAGCAAAGAAAACTTTGCATTACTACAAGAATTAGCTGACGCATTAGGCGGAACAGTAGCAGGATCAAGAGCAGCTGTAGAAAATGGCTGGATAGATCATGCATTACAAGTAGGTCAAACAGGAAAAACTGTAAGACCAAAATTATACATTGCAGTAGGTATTTCAGGAGCAATCCAACATTTAGCTGGAATGCAAGACAGTGATTACATAATCGCTATCAACAAAGATGCTGATGCTTCAATCATGCACGTTGCTGATTTAGGATTAGTTGGGGATTTCACTAAGATTATACCTGAATTAGTAGCTCAAGTTAAAAGCTATAAATAATTAAAAGTATAGTATGATGTTAATGTTTACTCTGATTTTCAGAGTAAACATTAACTATATACTTTATAAATCTTATAGAAAAACATTTAAAAAAACATTTAAGAAAATAGGGTATATAACATTTATCGGGGAGGTAATGAACAATATGAAAAAAGTATGTGTACTTGGTGCTGGAACAATGGGAGCTGGAATAGCTCAAGCTTTTGCAGTAAAAGGATATGAAGTAATAGTAAGAGATATAAAAGATGAATTCGTACAAAGAGGACTTGCAGGAATAAACAAGAACCTTTCTAAAATGGTACAAAAAGGCAAAATGGAAGAAGCTAAAAAAGAAGAAATACTTTCAAATATAACTGGAACAGTTGACCTAAACATGGCAGCTGATTGTGATTTAATAGTAGAAGCAGCAGTAGAAAATATGGAAATAAAGAAGCAAATATTTGCTGAATTAGATAAAATATGCAAACCAGAAACAATCCTTGCTTCAAATACATCTTCATTATCAATAACAGAAGTTGCTTCAGCAACAAAGAGAGCAGATAAGGTTATAGGAATGCACTTCTTCAACCCAGCTCCAGTAATGAAGCTCGTTGAAATTATAAGAGGAATGGCAACATCACAAGAAACTTTTGATGCTGTAAAAGAAATGTCTGTAGCTATAGGAAAAGATCCAGTAGAAGTTGCAGAAGCTCCAGGATTTGTTGTAAATAAGATATTAGTTCCAATGATAAATGAAGCTGTAGGTATATTAGCAGAAGGTATAGCATCAGCTGAAGATATAGACAAGGCTATGATGCTTGGAGCTAATCACCCAATGGGACCTTTAGCTTTAGGAGACCTTATTGGATTAGACGTATGTCTTGCAATAATGGATGTATTATATAAAGAAACAGGAGATTCAAAATATAGAGCTCACACATTACTTAGAAAATATGTAAGAGCTGGCTTACTTGGAAGAAAGTCTGGAAGAGGATTCCACAACTACGCAAAATAATCTGGTATGAACATATAATAAGAGTTGTTTACATTTCATATGTAAACAACTCTTTTGTTATTTAAAACTAAAGTTAACGCTAATTTTAAATGGTTCTCTTTACTGGGGGACTTTTATTATTTATAATATAAAGTGAAGTTTGTCATATAGTTAAGAATAAATATACAGGATTAGTATGTAAAGTTGCGTATTATTAGTATAAAACTATATTATATACATAAAATTTGTGTATAAATAAACATTTTAGAACTTGAAATTCTAATAAACTTTATGATAAGTTTAATAAATAAATAGAATATGGGGTGGAATTATGTTTAAAATTGTAAAAAAGAAGCTGTTAGTACCTAATATATACCTAATGGACATAGAAGCACCAAGAGTAGCAAAGTCAGCTAAGCCAGGGCAATTCGTAATAGTAAAAACAGATGAAAAGGGGGAAAGGGTGCCTCTTACAATTTGTGACTATGATGAAAATAATGGTACTGTTACAATTGTGTATCAAGCAGTTGGTCGTTCGACTCTAGATATGGCAAAATATGAAGAAGGAGATAGCTTTCAAGACTTTGTAGGTCCACTTGGTCAACCCTCTGAGTTTGTAAGTGAAGATATTGAAGAATTGAAAGATAAAAAAATACTATTTATTTCTGGTGGTGTAGGAGCTGCCCCTGTTTATCCACAGGTAAAATGGCTACGCAATCATGGAGTAAAAGCTGATGTAATAATGGGAACTAGAACCAAAGAATTATTAATTTTAGAAGATGAAATGAAGTCTGTAGCAGAAAATGTATATGTTACAACTGATGACGGTTCTTATGGATTTAAAGGGTTAGTTACAGAAAAGTTTAAGGATTTAGTAGATAATGAAGGAAAAAAGTATGATTTAGTTGTAGCTATAGGTCCAATAATAATGATGAAATTTGCTGCACTTGCTACCAAACCATATGGAATTAAGACAATTGTAAGCATGAATCCTCTTATGGTTGATGGTACAGGAATGTGCGGAGCTTGTAGAGTATCTGTAGGGGAAGCTACAAAATTTGCTTGTGTAGATGGACCTGAGTTTGATGGCCATTTAGTAGATTTTGATGAAGCTATGAGAAGACAGAGCATGTATAAAACAGAAGAAGGAAGAGAGAAAATTAAGCAGGAACAACAAGGAGAAGAACCACATCATCATAAAAATGGTGGAGGCTGCGGATGTTGTGGAGGTAATATATAATGGATAGAATGAAGAGAGTTCCAGTAAGAGAACAAGATGCAAAAGTAAGAGCAACTAACTTCAATGAAGTATCTTTTGGATATTCAGAAGATGAAGCGGTAGAAGAATCAACTAGATGTTTAAATTGTAAAAATCCTCTATGTGTAAAAGGATGTCCAGTTTCTATAAATATACCTGAATTTATAGAAAATATTAAAAATAAAGAGTTTGAAAAAGCTGCAAAAACTATAGCTAAGTATAGCTCATTACCAGCAGTATGTGGAAGAGTTTGCCCTCAAGAAACACAATGTGAGGGTAAATGTGTACTAGGCATAAAAGGAGAACCAGTTTCTATAGGAAAATTAGAAAGATTTGTAGGAGATTGGTCAAGAGAAAATCATATTAATCTTTCACAAACTGAACCAAAGAAAAATATAAAAGTTGCAGTAATAGGAAGTGGTCCATCTGGGCTTACTTGTGCTGGTGATTTAGCTAAGAAAGGTTATGATGTTACAATATTTGAAGCGCTTCACGAGCCAGGTGGAGTTTTAGTATATGGTATTCCAGAATTTAGACTTCCTAAGGATACAGTAGTTAAAACTGAAATCGAAAATATTAAATCATTGGGAGTTAAGATTGAAACTAATGTAATAGTGGGTAGAACAGCTAATATAGATAAACTTATGGAAGAAGAAGGCTTTCATGCCGTATTTATAGGATCGGGAGCAGGACTTCCTAAATTTATGGGTATACCTGGTGAGAATTTTAATGGAGTATTATCAGCAAATGAGTTTTTAACAAGGGTCAATTTAATGAAAGCCTATAAAGAAGACTATGCAACACCGGTTAAGGTTGGAAATAAGGTGGCTGTGGTAGGTGGCGGAAATGTTGCTATGGATGCAGCAAGAACTGCTTTAAGACTTGGGGCAGAAACTCACATAGTATATAGAAGATCAGAAGAAGAGCTTCCAGCAAGAGTGGAGGAAGTTCATCATGCAAAAGAGGAAGGAATAATTTTAGACCTACTAACTAATCCGGTAGAAATACTAGCTGATGAAAAAGGGTGGGTTAAAGGTATGAAATGCGTGAAAATGGAACTTGGAGAGCCAGACGCATCAGGTAGAAGAAGTCCTAAGGTTATTAAAGATTCAGAATTTGTAATGGATGTAGATACAGTTATAATGTCCCTTGGAACTTCACCAAATCCACTTATATCGTCTTCAACAGAAGGATTACAAACTAATAGATGGGGATGTATAGTTGCAGAAGAAAAGACAGGACAGACATCGAAAAATGCAGTATTTGCTGGTGGAGATGCTGTAACCGGAGCTGCAACAGTTATACTTGCAATGGAAGCTGGTAAGAAAGCAGCTAAAGCCATTGATGAGTTTCTAATTAGTAAAAGAGCCTAAAAATAAGTTTTAGCCATTCATAATGAGATTATTCAGTGATGTGAAAATACTGGATAATCTCATTTTTATTTATATTAGAAGTTAATGATGATTTTATGTAAAATTACCGTTAACTTTTATAAAATTGAGAGTTTAATAATTTTGTAGTGGCAAATGCTAGTGAAATTAATATTATGTATAATAAGACACTAAATGAGGTGATAATATGGCTTCTTCAATAATAATTACTTTTAGAGAATCACTTGAAGCATTACTACTAATAGTGCCGCTATTGATTTACCTTCACAAAATAAAAAGGGATGATTTAGAAAAGTATATATATGTAGGATGTATAGCTGGTGTTGTATTAAGTATTATTGTAGGTAGTTTGTTAATTGGGCAAGTTAATAGTCTAGAAGGGTATATGAGACAAGCTTTTCAAGGGGCTATGATGATTTTTTTAGCAGCTTTAGTTCTATATAATATTGTTTGGATATTTAAACAAGATAAAGGGTTGAAAATAAATCAAGAAGAAATTTATAATATAGAGTTAAAATGGAGGAGCATCTTTTTAATAGCATTTTTAAATGTGTTTAGAGAAGGGGTAGAGATAATTATTTTTGTAGTACCAGTAACATTAAGCAGTCCATTTAAGATGGCAGCTTCTATAGTCATTGGACTGTTTTGCTCGCTTTCACTAACATTTATCTTATTTAAAACAACTATTAAACTGAATGTAAAATTATTATTTAGTATATTAACCTTTATGCTTATAATTATAGGGGGAGAGTTACTGGGAGAAGGGTTAGTATATATATTGCCAAACATTAAAAATGCAGAGCTGTTTGGAAAAATAATATTCATAGGACCTTTAATGTTTGTTTTTGCTAAAAGAACAATAAAAAAATATATAAGAAAACCTTAATTTAGTTAAATAACATCTTTTAGTAGTATATCACTAGAAGATGTTATTCAATTTACCATAGGTTATTTTACATATATAATGGAATTATAGATAATAATAATTGTTAACTTAACTAAAAAACTTGCAATAGTTTCAAATTTTGACTAACATATAATATTATAGAGTATAGAAAATGAGGTGTAATTATGGATTTTAACTATATAGATAGTTTTAAAGATGGAATAATAATAAAAGATGTTGAAAATTTTGAACTTACTCATATATTTGATTGTGGGCAATGTTTTAGGTGGGAAAAACAAGAAGATGGTAATTACATAGGAGTGGCTTTTGAAAAAGTAATTGAAGTAGAAAAAAAAGATAAAGATGTGATTATTTATAATTGTACAGAAGAAGATTTTGAAAACATATGGTGCAATTACTTTGATTTATATAGAGATTATTCAACAATAAAAGAAGTCTTGCATAAGGATCCTATATTAAAAAGTTCCATTGAATTTGGCAAAGGTATTAGAATTTTAAAACAAGAACCTTTTGAAATATTGATTTCATTTATAATATCCGCTAATAATAGAATACCAATGATAAAAAGAGCAATAAATAATATATCGAAAAAGTGGGGAAATCAAATAGAATACAAAAATAAAACTTACTATACATTTCCAAAAGTTGAAAAATTAAAAAACTGTACTATTGAAGAACTAGAACAATGTGGAACAGGCTTTAGAGCTAAGTATATTAAAGATACTATAGATAGAATATTAAATAGTGAGATTAATCTTAATTATATAAAAAATCTAGAGGATGATATGTGTCACAAAGAATTGCAGAATATAAGCGGGGTAGGTCCAAAAGTGGCAGATTGCGTAATGCTATTTTCCATGGGAAAATACTCAGCATTTCCAGTAGATGTATGGGTTAAGAGAGCTATGCAGCACTTTTACTTAGCACCAGATGTATCATTGAAAAAAATGCGAGATTTTGCAAGAGAAAAATTCGGCGAGTTTTCAGGCTTTGCTCAACAATATTTATTTTTTTATGCTAGAGAAAATAATATAAAGATATAGTTTATATAGAGTTAAAAAAGACTGCTGATAATAATAAATTATTAGCAGTCTTTTTAGATAGTAAATATATAATGTGTTTCTATAAAATATATAAACTGTTATAAAAAATTTATTCTATTTATAATAAGTATCTGTTATAATAATAAAGGAATTTAAATTAGTAAAGGTGGATTAGCATCTAGAAAAATGTAATATTTTTGGGGGTAATAGGATATGGCTGTTTTTGAAACAGAATTAAAAAAGTTAAAATATGAAGTTTTAAAAGAAGTGGCGGGGTTAGCTAAGGATGGCAAAATAAATCAAGAAGAACTTGAAATAGTACCTTACAATATAATAAAAGGAGAAAAACCTAGATATAGATGTTGCGTATATCATGAAAGAGCTATTGTTAAAGAGAGAGCAAAGTTAGCAGCTGGATATATACCAAATGGAGACAGACCTGGAAAGTTAATAGAAGCAAAAGATGATGATCAAATAATGTATATAATTGAAGCTGCATGTGATAGATGTCCAATTAATAAATATACTATTACAGAAGCATGTAGAGGATGTTTACAACACAGCTGTATGGAAGTTTGTAATGCTAATGCAATAACAAGAATTAATGGAAGAGCTTATATTAATCAAGATGCATGTAAAGAATGCGGATTGTGTAAAAATGCATGTCCATACAATGCTATTTCAGAAGTTATGAGACCTTGTAAGACAGTATGTCCTACACAGGCACTAGCTATAGATCCAGAAGATAGAAGAGCCATGATAAACAAAAAAGATTGTATTGATTGTGGAGCATGTATGTCAGCATGTCCTTTTGGAGCTATATCAGATAGAAGCTATATAGTTCCAGTAATAGATGCTTTAAAAAGCAATAAAAAAGTATATGCTGTTGTAGCTCCTTCAATTACTGGACAATTTGGTGGAAATATAACAGTTGGACAAATTAAGTCTGCAATTAAATCTATTGGATTTAGAGATATGATAGAAGCTGCTTGCGGAGCGGATGCAGTAACTGCTCATGAAGCTGTAGAATTTGTTGAAAGAATGGAAGGAGGAGATAGTTACATGACAAACTCCTGCTGTCCTGGATTTGTTTCATATATAGAGAAGAAGTTCCCGGATCAAGTAGACAAGATATCAAATACAGTTTCACCAATGGTAGCCACAGGAAGATTAGTGAAGAAGGAAGATAAAGATGCTGTAGTTGTATTTATTGGACCATGTACTGCTAAAAAGAGTGAGATTAGAAGAGAAAATCTAAAGGATGCTGTAGATTATGTTTTAACTTTTGAAGAGATAGAAGCTATATTTGGAGCATATGAAGTTGAACTAGAAGAATTTGAAGACGTAGAAGTTAATGATGCATCATCTTTTGGTAGAGGATTTGCTCAGGGTGGAGGACTAAGCGCTGCTGTGGAAGACTTTATTAAGAGCAAGAATATAGAAGTAGAATTTAATCCTGTAAAAATAAGTGGATATTCAAACCTTAGAAAGTTTATGTTATTAGCTAAAAATGGAAAGCTTCCAGGAAACTTTTTTGAGGGAATGATGTGTGAAGGTGGATGTATTGGAGGAGCAGCAACTGTATGCTGTCAAAAGAAAACAAAAGCGCCGCTAAATAAGTTTAGCAAAGAAGCTAAAAATCAGCAGGTAATTTCAAACGAAAAATTAATAAAATTTAAGGATATAAACTTAAACAGTGAACCAAAATTTTAATTTTGAGTGAATCGCTTACTCCTTGGAGGAACGACAAGGAGTTTCCATATAATAATAATAGTCCAGAAGTTACATAAAACTTCTGGACTATTTATTTAAGATAAACACACTTTCTGTATATTCTATATAATATGTAGCTATTTAAAATTAGTATCATAACTATGAAAATGGAACAATTAAAGAAAAATTTTTGAGGCATTATATTTATTATTGGATCAAGGTTAGGGTCTAGAAGCCAATAATCATTATTAAAAGCTAATTTATGAAATAATGTAAAGCTTTTATCGAAGTTTATGGCGAATGGTATAAGAATTAATATAGGAAAAATTATAAGTATAATAGAAGAACATTTTAAAAATGTATGTCGGTGATTTTTCAAGTTAAGAATAAATAATAAAATTATGGCGAAAAATAGAATGTATGCTAACTTATTGAATAGATAAAATATATTTCTTACTTCCTCAAAATGAATTTTACCTTCTTTGGAATATGGGAGAGTAGGTAATTTAAATTCATAATTTGGGCTTTGCATATAATCTACTATATAATTGTAGTTTTTCTTTATTTCACTAACACTTAGGTTTGAAGAAGAAGGCAAATCTAAGTCTACTATACTATAGTAATATATGGCTTTAAAATTTAAAGTTAGTTTTACAGCCAGGATTATTATAAGTAATGAGATTGAAATTGAAAGTAGAATTTCACTAAAACAGCTTATATTTAATATCTTTTTCAAAATATTCACCTCATAGTGTTCAATATTTTTAATTAACTAATTGAAGTATTAACATAGATGTGAGAATATAATCAAGTTAATCATTTATTTAGGTAAAAAGAATAATTAATGATTTTTTAATAATAATTAAATACATAGTAAATAAAAGAAATAATATGAATTAAAGTGATAATTCATTGTAATTTTAATTAAATGGGTTAAATCATGATATAAGTTAAAACATGGAATTTGATATTAAATTTAGTATAAATTATTATTATAATTGTATTAGCACTCAAGGTTAATGAGTGCTAACAGATTATAAAATCTATTAAAATAAAATATAAAAAAATTACATAAGGAGGGTTTTGTATGAGAATAAAACCACTTGGGGACAGAGTTGTAATTAAAAGATTAGAAGCTGAAGAAACAACAAAAAGCGGTATAGTGTTACCTGGAAGTGCTAAAGAAAAACCACAGGAAGCAGAAGTTGTTGCTGTAGGACCTGGCGGAATAGTAGATGGAAAAGAAGTAAGAATGGAACTTAAAGTTGGAGACAAAGTATTATTCTCTAAATATGCAGGAACAGAAGTTAAGATAGATGGAGAAGAATACACAATATTAAGACAAGATGATATATTAGCTATAGTAGAGTAATGGATAATAGAAAATAGAATATGAAAAGTGTATATTTAGTATATAGCAAAAATAAGGAGGTTTTTTAGATGGCTAAGAGTATATTATTTGGCGAAGAAGCTAGACGTTCAATGCAAAAAGGCGTAGATAAATTAGCTGATGCAGTTAAAATTACATTAGGACCTAAAGGAAGAAATGTTGTTTTAGATAAAAAATTTGGTGCACCACTTATAACAAATGATGGTGTTAGCATAGCTAGAGAAATAGAGCTTGAAGATCCATATGAAAATATGGGAGCTCAACTTGTTAAAGAAGTTGCTACAAAGACAAATGATGTAGCTGGAGATGGAACAACAACTGCTACATTACTTGCTCAAGCTATTATAAGAGAAGGATTAAAGAATGTTACAGCTGGAGCTAATCCAATGCTTATAAGACAAGGAATAAAGAAAGCTGTTGATGTTTCAGTTGAAGAAATTAAAAAAGGATCAAAGCAAGTTGATGGGAAAGAAGATATAGCAAGAGTTGCTTCTATTTCAGCTGCTGATGAAGAAATAGGAACATTAATAGCTGATGCTATGGAAAAAGTAGGTAATGAAGGCGTTATAACTGTAGAAGAATCAAAAACAATGGCAACTGAGCTTGAAGTTGTTGAAGGAATGCAATTTGATAGAGGATACTTAAGTCCATACATGGTAACTGACGCAGAAAAAATGGAGGCTATATTAGATAATCCTTATATCTTATTAACTGATAAGAAGATATCTAACATACAAGAAATACTTCCAATACTTGAACAAATAGTTCAACAAGGAAAAAAATTATTAATAGTTGCAGAAGATATAGAAGGAGAAGCTCTAGCAACATTAGTTGTTAATAAATTAAGAGGAACATTTACTTGCGTAGCTGTAAAAGCTCCAGGATTTGGTGATAGAAGAAAAGAAATGCTTCAAGATTTAGCTATACTAACAGGTGGAGAAGTTGTAGCTGAAGAATTAGGAAGAGATCTTAAAGATGTAACTTTAGATATGCTTGGAACTGCTGAAAGCGTAAAAGTATCTAAAGAAAACACTACAATAGTTAATGGCAAGGGAAATAAACTAGAGATTTCAGAAAGAGTATCTCAAATTAAGAGACAAATAGAAGAAACTACTTCAGAATTCGATAGAGAAAAATTACAAGAAAGATTAGCAAAACTTGCTGGTGGAGTTGCCCTAATTAAAGTTGGTGCTGCAACTGAAACAGAATTGAAAGAAAGAAAATTAAGAATAGAAGATGCTCTAGCAGCTACTAAAGCAGCTGTAGAAGAAGGTATAGTTGCAGGTGGTGGAACAGCATACGTTAATGCTATAAAAGAAGTTGCTAAACTCACAGCAGACAATGCTGATGTTAAAGTTGGTATTGAAATTATAAAGAGAGCTCTTGAAGAACCTGTAAGACAAATTGCTTCAAATGCTGGACTTGAAGGATCAGTAATTATAGAAAAAATAATGAATAGTGATCCAGGAGTAGGATTCGATGCATTACGTGGAGAATATGTAAATATGGTTCAAAGAGGTATAGTAGATCCAACTAAGGTTACAAGATCAGCACTTCAAAATGCTTCATCTGTTGCAGCTACATTCTTAACAACAGAATGTGTTGTAGCTGATATTCCAGAAAAGAACCCAGCACCAGTACCAGGAATGGGCGGAATGGGAATGGATGGAATGTACTAAAATTAAATGATAGATATATAGAGAGGTTCTTGAATCTAAGAACCTCTTTTATATTAATTTTATGACTTTACAACTTCCTTTTATGGATTTTGCTTCTTTTTTTATTTTGGTTGCTAATTTTGCAATCTCTTCGCTGCTTGAAAAATTATTAAAGCTTCCATATAACCCAGCTATAGAAAGAGAGGTTATATTAAATAGTGCTCTATTACCTTGTCTATCTGTAGATTCTATATATCCATTGAGGATATCTCTTTCATTAAAAAAAGAAAGCATATTTTTATCAAAGTCTATCAATAACTTATTACATAACTCTTCACATTTATCTATAGTGTTTTCTATTACGCATATATAGTCATCTCCTCCAATATGACCTAGAAAGCTATTATAAGGAAAGAATTTTTTTAAATTACTTTTTAATAGATCTGATGTAAATTTAAGTATTTTATCTCCATTTTCAAAGCCGTATACATCGTTATAGGCTTTAAAATTATCTAAATCAAAATATAAAACACAGCATTTGCTGCTTAAAGTCCTTATGTCGTTTAAAATTTTTTCGATTATGGCATTTCCGGGGAGTCCAGTTAGTGGATTTAATTCTTTGGCGTAATTTCTTTCAAGTTTTGTAGTGAACTCTAGAAGGTCTTTTATACTTACAAGTCCATAATAATTGGAGTCTTTCACAACAATAACACAATCATAAACTTTAGAATCTTCCCTTGCTATAGCAATTTTAGAAACTTCGCTTACGGGAGTGTTATAGTCTACTATTAGAGGGGAATTATCCATTATTAAGGCGATATGACGTTTTGAGAAAACTGAGAAGCCGTATTGTGATGCCATTACTGAGTCCAAAGAATATTTCATGATTAGCCCTACAGGCTTATCTTTTTTTACTATACAAACACCTCGTGTATTGGATTTATCAATATAATTTTTTATTTTTTCACAAGAAACATCAGGTGAAAAGGAAGGTTGAAAGCTACTGATTTCACCTATACAGTGATTTCCAAAATTATTTCTAGTGTTTTTTAGTTTATTATATTTAATTATAGCTTCTTTAGATTTATCTGAAGCTAAATCAAAGTTTTCAGATGGCTTTTGAATAAAGAATCCTTGACCGGCATAAACATTTAAATTTATTAATGTACATAATTCAGCTTCAGTTTCTATTCCTTCTGCAATTACTTTCATATTAGTTGATTTTGCAAAGGTTACTAGAGATTTTATTAGAGCTTGTTTAAAATAATCTTTATCAATATCCCGAATCAAATCCATATCTATTTTTATATAGTGAGGTTTAGTCTGGTATAGTGTTTTAAGACCAGAATATCCTGAACCAGTATCATCTATAGCTATCTGATAACCTTGCTCTGTATAGTTATCTAAAGCTCTTTTAAAACCAGTATAATCTTCTATTGCTGTCTTTTCTGTTATTTCAAATATTATAGATGCAGGTGATATCTTATGTTTGATCAAGAATTCTTTCGTAAAGCCTTTTTTAAACTTATCATCTTTAAAGATTAGAGGATCTACATTTATAAATAATAATTTATCACAATCTATATTATGAGCCTTTTCTAATGCTTTAACTCTACACAAAGATTCTAATTCCCAAGATTTATTATAGGCTGAAGCTGATTGAAATAATTTATCTGGATAGTAAAGGGGGGAGTCTTTTGGTCCCCTGCTTAAGGCTTCATATCCAATTACATTTCCATCATTCAAGGATACTATAGGTTGGAAAACTGTGGTTATACTTCCTGTACTTAAAATTTTATTTAATTCATTAAAAGTTTCCATAAACTTATGCACCTCTTATATTTAATAGTAAGAATTATTATTAAATATTATATATTATTTAAATATTAGATTATAAGTAAAATTGTGTTAATAATCAGTTAATAAGGAGTTAACAAGCCTTGTTTTAGTATGCAAGTTTATTATCAAAAAATGATAGAAACAAATTGACAAAATTCAAAAACTAAAATAAAATAAGACATAACATAATTTAATATTTAGCATTTGCTTCACTTATATATACCTTGAATATGGCAAGGAGTCTCTACCGGGAGCCGTAAATTCCCGACTATGAGTGGTTATTGCATATTTTTTAAAAAAAGATGCATTAATTTCACTCGAGGTATATTTACGATGAAATTAATGCATTTTTATTTTACATAATTGCATAATAAGATTATCTAATTTAAGTAGATTTATTATAATAATTTGAAAGGAAGTTGATGGAAGTGGCAACTATTTTAAAACAAGCATATACATTTGACGATGTATTATTAGTACCAAACAAATCAGAAGTTTTACCAAAAGACGTTAGTTTAAAGACTAATTTAACAAAAAGTATTAAACTTAATGTGCCATTAATGAGTGCAGGAATGGATACTGTAACAGAAGCTAAAATGGCAATAGCAATAGCTAGAGAAGGTGGAATAGGAATAATACACAAGAATATGAGTATTGAAAGACAAGCTATTGAAGTTGACAGAGTAAAAAGACAGGAAAATGGAGTAATAACAGATCCATTCCATTTAGCACCGGATAATAGTATAGAAGATGCTCTTAATTTAATGAGTAAATATAGAATTTCAGGAGTTCCTATAACTGTAGACGGAAGACTAGTAGGAATTATTACAAATAGAGATATTGCTTTTGAGACAAATTATAATCAACCAATAAAAAATGTTATGACTAGCAAAAATCTTATAACTGCAACAGAACATACAACAGTAGAAGAAGCTAAGGAAATACTTAAAAAATATAAGATTGAAAAACTTCCTTTAGTGGATAAGGATAATAACTTAAAAGGTCTTATAACAATAAAAGATATTGAAAAAGTTAAGAGATTTCCAAATGCAGCAAAGGATGAAAGCGGAAGATTACTTTGTGGAGCTGCAGTTGGAGTAACAGCTGATATGATGGAGAGAGTTGATGCACTAGTTAAAGCTAAAGTAGATGTTATAACAGTTGATACTGCTCACGGACATTCAAAAGGAGTTTTAGTTGCAGTAAAAGAAATTAAAGCAAAATACCCAGAGTTACAAGTTATAGCAGGAAATGTTGCAACTCCAGAAGCAACAAAGGATTTAATAGAAGCTGGAGCAGATTGCATAAAGGTTGGAATAGGACCAGGATCAATTTGTACTACAAGAGTTGTAGCAGGAGTTGGAGTTCCACAACTTACTGCAGTTATGGATTGTGTTGAAGAAGCAAATAAATATGGAATACCTGTAATTGCAGATGGAGGAATAAAATATTCAGGAGATATAGTAAAAGCTCTTGCAGCTGGTGCAAAAGTAGCTATGATGGGATCAATGCTTGCAGGTTGTGAAGAAGCACCAGGTGAAATGGAAATATTCCAAGGAAGAAGCTATAAAGTATATAGAGGAATGGGATCATTAGGAGCAATGGCTTGTGGAAGTAAAGATAGGTATTTCCAAGAAGATGGTAAGAAGCTAGTTCCAGAAGGTATAGAAGGAAGAGTTCCTTATAAAGGTGTAGTTGCAGATACAATATATCAACTAGTTGGAGGACTACGTGCTGGAATGGGATACTTAGGAGCACCAACTCTTGAAGACTTATTCCAAAATGCTAGATTTGTAGTTCAAACTTCAGCAGGTCTTAGAGAAAGCCATCCTCATGATATATCAATGACAAAAGAAGCACCAAATTACAGTGTTCAAGGGTAGTTAAATATCAAGAACGGATATATATAGGCTATGTTTTAAGAGATTGTTGATTTCGTATAATATCGAAAATAATTCTAAATTTAGTATAACTATTATAGCTAAACTTTCATTAACTCGCAAAGCTCAGACAAATGAAAGTTCTTAACGCTACAATAGTTATACTAAATAAGAATTATAAATTCTCATTATAATGAACTCAACAATCTTTAAAATAGCCTTAACCTACTAATGGAAAGTTTTAAATGAATGTAAAAATCAACATTCATTTAAAACAGTGCCATGATATAATATAGTTAACAAGCATGATATATAGTAACCGGTGGCTGTTTTGAAGCCAGTGGTTACTAAATAATTAACGGGAGGATTAAATTTAATGCACAAAGAGTTGGTTTTAGTAATAGATTTTGGTGGACAATATAATCAGCTTATAGCAAGAAGAGTTAGAGAACACAATGTATATTGTGAAATTGTCCCATATACTGTAACTATTGATGAAATAAAGAACAAAAATCCTAAGGGAATAATTTTTACTGGAGGACCTAATAGTGTTTATGGAGAGGGAACTCCAAGAATAGACAAAGAAGTATTTGAAATGGGAATTCCAGTGCTAGGAATATGCTATGGACACCAATTAACTGCATATACACTAGGTGGAAACGTAGAAAGCCCTGAAATCAGAGAATATGGTAAGACAGAAGTAAAATTATCTAAAGAATCATTATTATTTGATGATATAGAAGAAGAATTAGCTCAATCATGGATGAGCCACACAGATTATGTTTCAAAAGTTCCAGAAGGATTTAAAATTGTAGGAACTACAGAACAATGTCCAGTAGCAGCCATGGAAAATAGTGAAAGAAAAATTTATGGAGTTCAATTCCACCCAGAAGTTGAACATACACTATTTGGAAAGAAAATGCTTTCTAACTTCTTATTTAAAGTTTGTGGATTAAAAGCTGACTGGTCAATGGCATCTTTTGCTGAAGACAAGATAAAAGAAATAAAAGCATTAGTAGGAGATAGAAAAGTACTTTGTGCTCTATCAGGTGGTGTTGATTCATCAGTAGCAGCAGTACTTGTTCATAAAGCAATAGGTAAACAACTTACATGTGTATTTGTTGACCATGGTCTACTTAGAAAAGACGAAGGAGATCAAGTTGAATATATATTTAAGAAACAATTTGATATGAACTTAATAAGAGTTAATGCTGGAGAGAGATTCCTAGGAAAGCTTAAAGGCGTAAGTGATCCAGAGAGAAAGAGAAAGATAATTGGAGAAGAGTTTATAAGAGTTTTCGAAGAAGAAGCTAATAAGCTTGGGCAAATAGATTTCCTTGTTCAAGGAACTATATACCCAGACGTAGTTGAAAGCGGAACAAATACATCAGCTACTATAAAAAGTCACCACAATGTTGGAGGACTTCCAGAAGATATGCAATTCTCACTAATTGAGCCATTAAGAGAATTATTCAAAGATGAAGTTAGAGCAGTTGGAGAAGAACTTGGAATTCCTCATAAATTAGTATGGAGACAGCCATTCCCAGGACCAGGTCTTGCTATAAGAGTTCTAGGAGAAATAACAGAAGAAAAACTATTTATAACTAGAGAAGCAGATGCAATATTTAGAGAAGAAATCGCAAAAGCAGGCCTTGAAGAAAAGATATGGCAATACTTTGCATGCTTACCTAATATACAATCAGTAGGCGTTATGGGAGATGAAAGAACATACTGCCATACTGTAGCATTAAGAGCTGTAACATCCTCAGATGCTATGACTTCAGATTGGGCAAGAATACCTTATGAGGTATTAGACATAGTATCAAGAAGAATAGTTAACGAAGTTAAAGGAGTAAACAGAATTGTTTATGACGTAACCTCTAAGCCACCAGCAACTATTGAATGGGAATAACTGGGAAAGCTATTAAAACAGATAGTATACCTAAATACAGTGTAAACTAATATCTAGAGTTTCAATGTTGGTACAATAAAATAATACAGACCGCCGTACAAGTTTCGGAAGATGGCATATATGGAACTAATACAGAGAAAGCATTACAAACTATAGAAAAAATAATAAAAGAGTTTTAATATAATTGAAACTCTAGCATTAGAGTAAAATCTAGTGCTAGAGTTCTTTTTTATTTTTTCATTTAATATAAAGGAATTTACAAATTAATGTAGAAATTAATCAATAAAGATAACTTATAGTAGATTAGGAAGTGTTTAGTATTAATAATTTAGCTGGAATTTTAAATAAAGTTGCAATATTTAAAAAAGAATACGGAACTGTTTGGTTTAGAGGTCACAGCAATGCAAGTTATAAGCTTAATAGTGGTTTATATAGAATAAGTACTGATTTAAGCAAAGTTAGAGAAGCAGAAAATAATGTTTTTAATTGTTTTATAAACTATGGAGATTCATATTGTAACAGGTTTTATGAAAATAAGGAATGGAATTCTATTTTTCTTATGCAGCATTATGGGATGTATACAAGACTATTAGATTGGACAGATAGTTTTGTGACAGCATTATACTTTGCAATAAAAAATAAAAAAGATATTAGCGAAGCTTGTATTTGGATGATTGCTCCAATTCAATTAAATAATAAATGTAAGAACTTATACCTACAAGGTCATGAAAATAGATATGATAATATTGGGCTATTAACGCTAGATACTCTGCCAGATAGGATTAAAGATTATAGAAGTTTTTTTGAAAAGCATATTGAAATAGATAGTTTTGCAATAGTGCCTAGAAGAAGTAATGATAGGCTTATATCTCAAAATGGATTTTTTACTATTCAGGGAACTAGAGGAATTCCGTTGGAAGAAGAATATGTTAGCGAGATAGATAAGTTAATAGTTAAGATACTATTAAAAAATGAAATTATAGAGGAATGTATTGATTTTTTAGATATAAACGGGATAACTCATTATTCTTTATTTGGAGGGATAGAAGGGTTATGTGGATATATAAAAGATGAGCTTTTAAGACTAAAATTAGAAAATATTTAAAAGGGTGATATGTATGACTACAAAAGGAAAGATAATTTCGTTTATGAATATGAAAGGTGGAGTATGCAAAACTACATTGTGTGCTAACATAGCTAATACATTAGCTACCGTGTATAAGGAAAAAGTATTAGTAATAGATATAGACCCGCAATTTAATGCAACTCAATATATATTAGGAATAACTGAAGATAATTATATGGAAAAATATAAAGAATTCAAAAATAATAGGAAAACTATTTATTATTTATATGATGATAAGAATAGAGATATTAATTCTAGTGAAAAGAGTGAATTAAAAAAAGAAGTAGGGTCTCTATTTAATAGCAATAATCTTACAGAGCCATACTTAAAAGAAGATTATATAATAAAAATAAAAGATAATTTTGACATGATAGTTGGAGACATAGATTTGATAGAATTACAAATAACGCAGAAAGATGGGATATCAAAACGTCTAAAAAGATATATAGAATACAAAAATTTAAGAGAAAAATATAAATACATATTAATTGACTGTGCACCTACATATTCATTTTATTTTATAAGTGCTTATCTCGCTTCGGACACATATATAATACCATTAAAACCGGACTATGTGTCATCTTTAGGCTTGGCATTATTAAAGAAAGCAGTTGATTCTATTGAAAATGATAATAAAGTAATTAATAGTTGTGGAGTAATATATACTTTAATAGATACAAGAAATAAGTTGCATGAACCTGTTATTGAAGATATTGAAAAGAGCATTGGAAAAAATAATGTTTTTTCTGAAACAATTAAATATTTTACTGATATACCAAGAGGCGTTTCAGATAGAAAATTTATGATTGATATATCTAATAATGGTGTAGATACGACAATAAAATCAATAACAGAAGAATTTATATGGAGGGTGGAGAATAGATCGTGATTAAAAATGAGTCAATAAATAATTTGATTAGTGAGATTTGTATAGTTAGTGAAAACAAAAATGAATTATATAGTATATTGATCCCCTTGATACTTTCAAGAAAGTTTTTTAAGAATAGTAAAGAAAAAAAAGATTTTGTTGAGAATGTTCTTGGTTTAATAGTTGCTGATTATGCATATAGGTCTAAAACAATATTAGTTGGTAAAATAGTAAGTAGCATTAATGTATTAGAAATTCAAGAAGCAGTTTCAATTAATAATAAAGTTAATAAATTCATTTTAGACGTATCGAAGGCTAATAAAATTGCAAAACAAGATTTAGAAGTATCCAAAGCTACAAAAGGTGGTAAGAAAAAAGAAGCGAGCTTTTTTAGTAACTGGAATACATATATAAATGAGTCTCCTAGAAATAAAAAATAACTATTAAATTCATAGTAAATAATAATACCCATAAATCTCTTCAGAGATCTTTTTATTTTTTTAAATGTAAAGAATTAAAAATAAGCTGAGAAAACTAAGCTTATTTTTGTTTTAGGAGGAATATATAGAATAATGTAGAATATCAAATGTATAACATGTAGTAAAGTTACATATTAATGTATATTAGGGTATAAAGAGGAGATAATATATATGATATCCGAAAAAGAGTTTGAAAATATTTTAAAAACAAAAAAGTTTTTAGAAGATAATTCAGCTATTGTTTTGCCTAATAAAGGTGGAAAGATAAAAAGATATATTAGAAGCTTGTCTGGTAAAGATGGCTTTATATTAAATATAGAACGTGGTAAGATTAAGTTGAGTAAAGTTAAGTATCAAACTAGAAGTAAAATTACAAATGATATTTTATTGAGAGTGGATACCAATGGTCCGAGGCATCAAAATCCAGATGGAGAATTTATAAATTGTCCTCATATACATATATATAAAGAAGGTTATGGAGATAAATGGGCTTATAAGTTAGATAATAATATTTTTAAAGATGATAGTAATTTAGCACAACTATTAAGAGATTTTCTAAATTACTTTAATGTTGAATCTATACCTAATATAATATATTCTGAATCACTAATTTAATATATAAGGAGGTGTTAATGTGAAAAAGCTAATAGAAAGTTATTACAACTGGTTAAAAGAGAATACTATCATAAATACCATCGGAGAGTATACGGAAGTTACAACTCCATTTTTAGATAGACATAATGATTGTATTCAATTTTATATAAAGAAACTTCCCAATAATGAAATTTTTTTAACTGATGACGGATATGTCCTTAATGATTTAGAGGATAGTGGATTCACATTTAACACATTAAAACGAAAAAATATTTTAAATGACATACTTAAAGTTTATCATATAGATAAAAAGGATGATTGTTTAACTATAGTAACTTCAGAAAAAGACTTTCCGCAAAGAAAGCATTTTTATATACAAGGTATACTCGCAATTAATGACTTGTATAATATAAATAAAAATAACGTAGCTTCTCTTTTTGCAGAAGATGTTGCTAAATTTTTGGAAGAAAATGATATTCTATATAATGACAATGTTAAAATAACAGGTAAGAGTGGATATGATCATAATATAGATTATATTTTACCACCAAATAGAAAAAAAAATACTCCAGAAAAATATATAAAAGTGATAAACAATCCTTCGAAAAACAATACAGAAAGTACGCTATTTACTTGGAATGATATAAAGAACTAT
Organism: Clostridium sp. JNZ J1-5; assembly: GCF_053901425.1. NCBI lineage: Bacteria > Bacillati > Bacillota > Clostridia > Eubacteriales > Clostridiaceae > Clostridium > Clostridium sp. JNZ J1-5. The sequence continues at coordinate 2,684,315 of NZ_CM132773.1, forward strand.
CGTAAGTCACCTAATTTAATGTTTGTTATATTAAATGATGAAGATAATAAAATAAAGAGTGATATCTTATCTGCATATAATTCCTATGATGTTAAACCGTTATTTTGGACAAAAAAGAATGACATAGTAAAAGAATTAACAGCTTAAAAAAATCCTAGGTATTAAATTTTAGGTTTTTACTTTTGACATCGAAAAATTAACTGCAAAAATACTATGTATAATAGAAGGCTTTTCTTAAGCATATCATACTAAAAACGTACTAATATTTAAAAAACATTCAAATATATTATATAATATAAATAATTTATATAATGGAAGCAAGGAATATCAATGTTTGATAAACCTTGCTTAAATACTGTGATTGAGTAGGAATAAAATAAAGCCGGTGATTTAGGCATTTATGAATAATAAGTAGTGTATGATTTTCAGTTAAAAAATTGATTATTATACACTACTTTATTTTTATATTTGGGCAGAAAATTATCTTTAAACTGATAGGAATGTATCAATGTTAAAGATGTGTATGTTTAGAGAATAAATAATAGATCATTTATTAATAGCTCTAAAGTTGGAAAAATCCAGACTTTTCTATGTAAAAAAATGTTTTAATATGATAATATGTTCATAGAAAACAGTATATTACATTAGAAGGGGGATGGAACCTTTGTGTACTAACTTTGAATTTCTAAAGTTTAAAAAAGAATTTAGTAGTTTTTCAAATGCTTGTATTGAAGCAGAAAATAGTATATTTGTAAGTCCAGCAACTACTGCTATTTTAAGCAGACGGGCATTAGAACTTGCCGTTAAATGGGTATATAGTTTTGATGAAGATTTAAAGTTACCATATCAAGATAATATAAGCAGTTTAATTCATAATAACAGTTTCTTAGAACTTACCCATAGTGGAATGTTGCCGTTACTTAAATTTGTTATTAGTTTAGGTAATGTAGCAGTTCATACTAATAAAAATGTTAGTAGAGAAGAGGCAATTCTTTCATTACATAATTTGTACCAGTTTGTTAACTGGATTGATTATTGCTATGGTGATGATTACAAGGAAAAACAGTTTGATGAAAATTCTCTTCTAAAAGGAGAAGAAAAAAGATTAAGACCAGAGGAGATTAAAGACTTATACGAAAAATTAAGCTCAAAGGATAAAAAGCTTGAAGAGATTATAAAGGAAAATGAAGAGCTTAGAAAAGAGATTACTGAAAAGAGAAAACAAAATACTGAAAACTACGATTTTTATATAGATGAAATAAGCGAGTTTGAAACAAGAAAGATTTATATAGATGTAGAGTTAAAACTTGCTGGATGGGACTTTAAGAAAGATATTGGAGAAGAAATAGAGCTTTTGGGAATGCCTAATAATAAAGAAAAAGGTTATGCTGATTATGTTTTGTATGGTGATAATGGGAAGCCTCTTGCAGTGATTGAAGCAAAGAGAACCAGTAAGGATGCGAAAGTTGGACAGCACCAAGCTAAATTGTATGCTGATTGTTTAGAAAAGCAATATAATGTAAGACCGGTTATTTTCTTTACTAATGGATTTGAAACCTATATTTGGGATGATTACAACGATTATTCTGAAAGAAGAATTTATGGTTTCTTTAAGAAAGATGAATTACAACTTATAATTGACAGAAGAACTCAAAAAAAGAGTTTAAGAAATATTAATATAAAAGATGAAATAACAAATAGATATTATCAAATGGAAGCTATAATCACATGTTGTGAAGAGTTAGAAAAAAGAAAGAGAAAACTTCTATTAGTTATGGCAACAGGAACAGGTAAAACAAGAACTGCTATTTCTTTAGTTGATGTATTAAGTAAAAATAATTGGGTTAAGAATATATTGTTTTTAGCAGATAGAACGGCTCTTGTAAGACAGGCTAAAAAGAATTTTTCAAAACTGCTTCCAGATCTTTCACTTTGTAATTTATTGGATAACAGGGATAATCCAGAAGAAGCAAGAATGATTTTTTCAACCTATCCAACAATAATGAATGCTATTGATGATACTAAAGCTAAAGATGGTAAAAGATTGTTTACTTGCGGACATTTCGATCTAATTATTGTTGATGAATCCCATAGAAGCATTTATAAAAAATATAAAGCTATCTTTGAGTATTTTGATGCATATTTAATAGGGCTTACAGCTACTCCAAAAGATGAAGTAGACAAGAATACCTATACTATTTTTGATATGGAAAATGGAGTACCTACTTACGCTTACGAATTTGAAACAGCAGTTGAAGATAAATTTCTTGTAGATTATAAAACTATAGAAGTTCAGTCTAAGATAATGGAAGATGGAATTAAATATGATGAATTATCTGATGAAGAAAAGGAAGAGTATGAAGAAAAGTTTAATGATGATGAAAATGTAGGGGAAGAAATAGGTAGTGCTGCTATTAATGAATGGCTATTTAATGCAGATACTATAGATTTAGTTTTAAATAAACTTATGGAAAAGGGATTAAGAATTGAGGGGAATGAAAAGCTTGGTAAAACTATAATTTTTGCTAAAAGCCATAAACATGCAGAAGCTATTAAAGAAAGATTTGATAAGTTATATCCAGAACTTGGCTCAAACTATGCAAAAGTAATAGATACAAAAGTAATAGATAACAGAATTAATTACGCAGAAAATTTAATTGATGATTTCTCTGATAAAAATAAGTTGCCTCAGATAGCAATAAGTGTTGATATGCTTGATACAGGTATTGATATTCCTGAAATTTTAAATCTTGTTTTCTTCAAAAGGGTAAGATCTAAAACTAAGTTTTGGCAGATGATAGGAAGAGGTACAAGACTTTGTGAAGACTTATTAGGAATCGGAGAGAATAAGGATAAGTTTTTAATATTTGATTTCTGTAATAATTTTGAATTTTTTAGAATGAATCCAAAGGGTTTTGAGGGTAATTTAGGACAGACCTTAAGTGAGAGAATTTTTAATCTTAAAGTGGATTTAATAAAAGAACTTCAAGATTTGAAGTATTCAGAAGAAGAGTATGTAAGACATAGGGAAGAATTGCTTCAAGATGTACTTGAAGACGTAAACAATTTAAATGAAGATAATTTTTTAGTGAAAATGAACTTAAAATATGTTCAAAAAAATAAAAACAAAGAACAATGGCAGAGCCTTGGAGCGGTTAGCACAAAAGATATTAAAGAATATATATCTCCACTTATAACAACACTGAATGATGACGAGCTTGCAAAAAGGTTTGATATACTTATGTACACTATTGAACTTGCTAAATTGCAAGGTAATAATGCAACAAGGTCGATAAAAAGTGTTATAGAAACAGCAGAAAGCCTATCAAAGCTTGGAACTATACCACAGGTTCAGGAACAAAAATATATTATAGATAAAGTTAGAACAACTGAATTTTGGGAAGAAGTTGATTTATTTGAATTGGATGAAGTTAGACAGGCATTAAGAGAGCTTATAAAGTATTTAGAGAAAACTGATCAAAGGACTTATTATACTCATTTTGAAGATATGATAATAAATGAAGAATATCATGGAGCTATGTATAACACAAATAATTTAAAAAATTATAAAAAGAAGGTTGAATATTATTTTAAAGAACATGAAAATCAGCTTGCTATATATAAACTTAAAAATAATAAGAAACTGACGAAGCAAGATTTAGAAACTCTTGAATCTATTATGTGGAAGGAGCTTGGCACAAAGGCAGATTATGAAAAGGAGTTTGGAGATATGTCAGTTAACAAGCTTGTAAGAAAGATGGTAGGATTAGACAGAAATGCCGCTAATGAATTATTCTCGGAGTTCTTAAATGATGAAAACCTAAATACTAAGCAGATACATTTTGTAAAGCTGATAATTGATTATGTAGTAAAAAATGGATTAATTGAAGATAATAGAGTTCTTATGGAAGACCCATTTAGAACCGTTGGAAATCTTTCTACATTATTTAAAGACAATATAAATGATGCTAAAAGGATAATGGGTAAAGTTGCCGAAATTAAAACTAACGCTGAAATAATTATTTAGTATAAGAATTCTTATACTAAATAAGAAGTTATATTTGAAGATGAAACTATCATTTATTAATGAGAGAAATGGAGATATTAATTAAAAGAACTGATATTAAGTTATTATAGTCAAATTAAAAATGTTGATAAATTTAGTGTTGTATTTTAAGTAAAATTAGCATACAATAATATCAACAATATTATTGAGAGGTGAAACGTATGCCAAACATAAAGCCAATTTCAGATTTACGTAATTACAACGAAGTTTTAAAGGATTGTCAAAATGGAGAACCTGTTTTTCTTACAAAAAACGGAAGAGGTAAATATGTTCTTATTGATATGGAAGAGTATGAAAGACAGCAAACAATTTTAAAACTTCTTGCAAAACTAAATGAGTCAGAAGAAGCTATTAAAACAGGAGAAGAATGGCAAACTCTAGATGATTTAAAAGCTAGCTTGGGGGTCTAGAAATGGGAGTAAAAATCAGAATTAACCCAGTAGCAAATACTGATTTGCAGGAGATAAAAAATTATATATCAGAAGATAGTATAGAAACTGCTACAAAAACCATTAAGGATATTATTGAAAAAATTGAAAGCTTAGCGGACTTCCCAGAGATGGGAACGATGTTAATGTACAAAATTAGACTAAAGAGCAAGTACAGATATATTATATGTGGGCAGTATCTCATTTTTTATATTTACGAAAATAATATAGTTTCAATTCAACGTGTTTTGCATGGAAAAAGAGACTATATGTCATTACTAAAGAATGATAATAAATTTAAAAGCTAGCTTAACACTTGGCATTTGTCAGGTGTTTTTTTATTATATGGATGTATTTCAATGTAGTGCGTTAAAAAACAACTGGATACATTGATGCATGAAAATAAACAAAGGAATAGATGGTATATGTTTCTTAATGCATGGTTAGGAACAGAGGCTTGCCAAGATTTATGGCAAACATAAAAAAATAAGGTTATAATATAATTGCATTGGTGTGAGTTTATGTAATTATTTTTATTTACTTATATATGTAAAAGAACTTAATTATATTACAGAATTATAAATAGTTTTGGAGGAAACATAATGATTACAGGCGAGTTAAAAAGCAAAATAGATAGAATATGGGAAACCTTTTGGACTGGCGGTATAACTAATCCGCTAGAAGTCATAGAACAATTTACATACTTTTTATTTATAAAAGACTTAGATGATAATGAAAAATTGAGAGAAAGCAATGCAGAATTACTTGGAATACCTTTTGAAGGAATGTTTCCAAAGGATAAGCAGTATTTAAGATGGAGTAAATTTAGAAATGAAGAAGCAGGGGAAATGTATAGAATAATATCAGAAGAAGTTTTTCCTTTCATAAAGAATATTCATGATGATAAACAATCTGCATACTCAAAATATATGTCAGATGCTATGTTTAAAATACCAACTCCACTTATGTTATCTAAAATAGTTGATGCAATAGATAAGCTTGAAATAGATGATAATGAAGTTAAAGGAGATCTTTATGAATATTTGCTGTCTAAGGTGGCAACAGCAGGTACAAATGGTCAATTTAGAACTCCAAGACACATAATAAAAATGATGGCGGAATTAATGAAACCAACACCAGAAGATATAATAGTTGATCCAGCTATGGGAACAGCAGGGTTCTTAGTAGGAGCTGAAGGATATTTAAGAGAAAAGCATAGTGATTTATTCTTAGTTCAAGGCTTAAAAGAACATTTTAACAATAAGATGTTTAATGGCTTTGATATGGATAGAACTATGCTTAGAATTGGTGCCATGAACATGATGCTTCATGGAGTTGACAATCCAAACATTGAATATAGAGATTCACTTTCAGAAACTAATAAGGATAGTGAAAAGTATACATTGGTATTGGCCAACCCTCCTTTTAAAGGCAGCTTAGATTATGAAGCAGTATCCGCTGACATTTTAAAAGTTAGCAAAACAAAGAAAACAGAGCTATTATTCTTAGCATTATTTTTAAGAATATTAAAAATAGGTGGAAGATGTGCTTCAATTGTTCCCGACGGAGTACTATTTGGTTCAACAAAGGGACATAAGGATATAAGAAAAGAAATAGTTGATAATCATAAACTTGAAGCAATAATATCAATGCCAAGCGGGGTATTTAAACCTTATGCAGGAGTATCCACAGCTATTATGATATTCACTAAAACCGGTACTGGTGGTACTGATAAAGTTTGGTTCTATGATATGAAAGCAGATGGGTATAGCTTAGATGATAAGAGAAATCCAATAGAAGAAAATGATATTCCAGATATAATTGAGAGATTTAATAATCTTGAAGATGAAGTGAAAAGAAAAAGAACAGAGCAAAGTTTTTTTGTACCAGTAGAAGAAATAAAGGGAAATGGATATGACCTTTCTATTAATAAATATAAGGAAATAGAATATGAAGAAGTTGTGTATGAAAAACCAGAGGTTATATTGGATAAGATTGAAGAATTGGAAAAATCAATTTTAGATGATATAGCTGAGTTAAAAGGAATGGTGAAGTAGTATGGAAGTCAATATTTCTAATGAAGTATCCTTAAGAAAGTTAAGTGAAGTCGTAAGTATTGATGGTGGGTATGCATTTAAAAGTGATGAATTTGTGCAAAATAAAACTCCTATTATTAGAATAGGTAATATTATGAATGGTAATATTGAAATAGATTATAACATTGGATATGATATTAAAAATAGAAACTTTGAGAAATATCTCATAAAAAATCAAGATATATTGATTGCTATGTCTGGAGCAACTATAGGAAAACTAGGAATATACAAAAGTAATACTGATGCTTTATTAAATCAACGAGTTGGCAAATTTAAAGTAATTGATGAGAGGATTCTTGATAATAATTACTTATATTACTATTTAGGGTGCGATTCTGTTCAAAATAAAATTAAAGTAATGGCAAGTGGATGTGCACAGCCAAACATAAGTCCAAAACAATTATTAAGCATTCATATTCCTATACCACCATTAGAAATTCAAAAGAAAATAGTTGAAGTTTTAGAAAAGGCTGAAAAGGCTTTAGAAAAGAGAAAAGAAGCTAATAGGTTGTTGGATGAATTAGTCAAATCGAGATTTATCGAGATGTTTGGTGACTTAAAAAGTAACTCAAAAAATTGGGATGTATTGGAGTTTGATGAGTTTGCTAAAATAGATGCCAATATGACTAAAGACTTTGAGGAGTATAAGGATTATCCTCATATTGGAATTGAATGTATAGAAAAAAACACAGGAAGAATTTTAGAGTATAAACTTGTTAAAGATAGCGATTTGAAAAGTGGAAAATATGTTTTTGATAATAGACACATTATATATAGTAAAATAAGACCAAATTTAAACAAAGTTGCATTACCAAGCTTTACTGGGGTTTGTTCAGCAGATTCATATCCAATATTATGTAATGAAAAGATTACTACAAGGAGTTACTTAGGATATGTGTTAAGAAGTGAATTTTTTTTAAGTTATATTCTTGCTTTTAGCGGAAGAACAAATATACCAAAGGTAAATAAGGAGCAGCTCAGAGGCTTTAAAATGCCAACACCACCAATAGAACTCCAAAATGAATTTGCAGACTTCGTTAAGCAAATCGACAAATTGAAATTTGAAATGCAAAATAGCTTAGAAGAAATGGAAAATAACTTTAACTCATTAATGCAGAGAGCATTTAAAGGTGAATTATTTAATTAGTAATGGATGTTGTCTTGGAGTAATCACTACTATCTTCGTTTTAAAGTGGAAAATTATAGGGTATAATATAAGGATAATACACTTATAGGCCATAAGGAGGGATATAATTGTGAGTATTGAAAGTATTGAATTGAAAAATTTTACTGTTTTTAAAAGTTTTAAAATTAATTTTTCAAAAGGCATAAATATAATAGTGGGGGAAAATGGAACAGGAAAAACGCAATTACTTAAAGCAATTTATGCAGACATTCAAATTTCTAAAAGCAAAAATATAGATGATATTTCAAAGTATTTCAAGTATGTTAATACCAATAATTATTTTTTTGTTAAACAGCTTAAACCGTTATTTTTAGAAGTAAAGGCTTCAAGAATTCATAATAAGTCAGATAAAAAATATTTAATGGGCAAATTAAATTTTAATATTAATGGAATAAATTCAACATTTGGAAGTGATGATGAATGTTCATATGAAATATCCTATCCATCAAAAGAAATAAATTGCACATTCATTCCAGCAAAAGACATGCTTACACATTCAAAAGGTCTTGTATCAATGGCTGATAAGTTTAATGAATTTCCATTTGATAAAACATTAATTGATATTATAAAAATAGCCGGACAGTGGCAATTAAAAGAACCTCCTAAGATTGCATTAAAAATACTGCCAATTCTTGAAAAGATGATGGATGGTAAGGTAGTCATTGAAAATGAAGAATTTTATGTGAAAAAAAATAATGGTGACATGGTTAGTTTTGCAGTTGAAGCAGAAGGACTAAAAAAAATAGGTTTGTTATGGCAGCTTTTAATGAATGAAAATATAACAGATAATAGTGTTCTCCTATGGGATGAGCCAGAAGCCAACATTAATCCTAAGTTTATTCCAGAGTTAGTAGAAATATTAATTGAATTACAAAAAAATGGTGTTCAAATTTTTCTTACTACACATGATTATATTTTTGCAAAATATTTTGAAGTTAAACGTTCAGAAAATGATGAAATTGTGTATTATTCATTATATAAAACTAATGATGGTGTAAAATGTGAAAATAATGTTAACTTTGGAGATCTAAAAAACAATACAATTATGGATACCTTTATTCAATTGTACAAAGATGAAGTTGAAAGGGCGATGGAATAATGGTACAAATAAATGAATCTAATATGATTTTTGGTGATTTTGAGGAAGATAAAATATTTAAAATTGAAAAATCTAAACTGCATAATAAAATAGGAAATGGAATAAAAGTTGTAGAGTTTATCATTTTAAGAAAAGAAAATGAGTTAAATTTTATTGAAGCAAAATCAAGTTCACCAAGACCAACAAAACAGAATATTATACGGTTTAATGAGTTTATAGAGGAAATTTCAGATAAATTTATACATTCCTTCAACTTATTTTATTCAGCGATTTTAAAAAGAAATGAAGATTATGGGGAAATGAATAATAATTTTTTTGAATTAGATAATAGTCAAACAAAGCTAAAATTTATTCTTGTAATTAAAGGTCATGAGATAGAATGGTTATTACCTATATCAGATGCATTAAAAAAGAAATTATCATATCAGAATACAATTTGGAAAAGTGAAGTTGTTGTAATGAATGACAAGGTTGCTAATAAATATAATTTAGTTAAAAGCGTTGAAAAATAACACTTTTAATTAAATTGTTCTATAGAGAGTATAATAATACAGTTGATGGCAATATACCATAATATATTAAAGATTAGGAGCTGAAAATTATGGTAGAAAAGCTTGTTATTGAAATTGAACAGGAAATGATAAATTTGCTTAATAATATGCAAATGGAAGAACTTCATAAGGTTTTATTGAAAAACCTACAAGGGTTAGCTTTTTTAGATGAATCCAATAATAAAAATTTAGAGAAGGAAGAAGTAGATTATTGTAATACATTTATTTGTGCAAAGCGAGTTGAAGGTTGCTCAGAAAAATCTATTAAGTACTATAAATCAACTATAGGGAATGCATTAAAAGCATTAAATAAATCAGTCAAGCATATCACAACAGAAGATTTAAGAGGATACTTAGCAGAATATTACAAAAGAAGTAGTTGCAGTAAGGTCAATATTGATAATATTAGAAGAATTTTATCAACATTCTTTTCATGGCTTGAGGATGAAAATTATATTATAAAGAGTCCAGTAAGACGGATTCATAAAATAAGAACTGGAAAAATTGTGAAAGAAATATATACAGATGAGAATTTAGAAATAATGCGTGATAATTGTAAAGAAATACGTGATCTTGCAATTATAGATTTGTTAAACTCTGCTGGAATACGTGTTGGAGAGTTAGTAAAATTAAATATTGATGACATAAATTTCAATGACAGAGAATGTATTGTTCAAGGAAAAGGTGATAAGCAAAGAATAGTTTATTTTGATGCAAGAACTAAAATACATTTACAAAATTATCTTAATAGCAGGGTTGATGATAATAAAGCATTATTTGTATCACTAATAGAACCATATAATAGGTTAAATATTAGTGGGGTTGAAATTAGAATGAGATCTTTGGGAAAGAAGCTTAATATTAACAAAGTACATCCACATAAATTTAGAAGAACACTTGCAACAAGAGCTATTGACAAAGGAATGCCCATAGAGCAGGTACAACAGCTTTTAGGTCATCAAAAGATAGATACAACACTTCAGTATGCAATGGTAAACCAAAATAATGTTAAGATTTCACATAGAAAGTATATCGGATAGTGCTTTGTATAAATTTTAACTTCTAACGTCAAATCGAGATTTATCGATATGTTTGGGAATCCAGCTATAAATTCTAAGGGATGGATAGTTAAAGAACTTTCAACGGCATTAATTAACATTGATAATGGGAAGAGCTTTATATGTGAGAATTTTAGTAGAACAGGAGATTATCCAGCTATATTAAAATTAAGTGCAGTAACTTATGGCTTATATAACTCTACTGAAAACAAAGCTTTAACAGATGAAGGATTGTTTGTTGAGAGTGCTGAGGTAAGAAAAGACGATCTATTATTTACTAGAAAGAATACTCCAGAGCTAGTTGGAATGAGTGCATATGTTTATGATACAGATCCTAATTTAATGATGCCTGATTTAATTTTTAGACTTAATACAAATGATTTATGTAACAAAATATATCTGTGGCAATTAATTAACCATGACTTCTTTAGAGAGAATATAAAAGCGTTATCGAACGGCTCCGCGAAATCCATGTGTTATTGTCAATAAAAATTCCTCAAAAATGGGACTAAAAATTCCCCACTTTAGATAAAAAATTATTTGTGACTTTCGTCACAGGAGATTTCTTTTAATATACTTTCTCTTTGTTTCATCCTATAACTCTCACCTTTTATAACTACAAAGTGGCAATGATGTATGAATCTATCTAAGATAGCAGTAGCTAAAACTGGATCATAAAAAATCCTTCCCCATTCATCAAAAACCTTATTTGTAGTAATGATAATAGAGCCATTTTCATATCTTCGAGCGATAATTTCATAAAAATCATCTACATTGCTTTGTGTGAGCTTTTTTAAACCTAGCTCATCTAATATTAGTAAATCTGGTGATATGTACTTCTTTATTTTTGAGTTAAAAGAGTTATCTGCTCTAGACATATACAGCTCTTCGAGCATTTGGTTAACTGTAGTAAATAGAACATTATATCCTTGGGCGATAGCCTTAAAACCTAAAGCTATCGCTAAATGAGTTTTGCCAGTTCCGGGTGGGCCAATAAATGCTATATTCTCTTTTTTTCTTATAAATTCACAAGTCCCTAAATTATAAATAAATCTTTTATTAACCGTAGGTTGATAATTAAAATTATATTCTTCCAAAGATTTATGTTGTGGGAACTTTGCCTTAGAAATTCTCTTAGTATTACCATTATTTTTTCTGTTTAATACCTCGTCATTTATCAATAACTCAATAAACTCCATGAAAGATAAATTATCTTTTATGGCTTCTTCATTCCTCATATCGATGGTTTTAATCACCCCTGAGAGTTTCAAATCTTTTAGTTTAGATAAAAGTAAATCATTCATTCTTTCCTACTCCCCCTGATAGTAATTTATTATATTCATGCAAACTTCTTGCGATTTCTGTAGCTTCAGAGTTAACATAGCTTTGGGCTGGTATCTCATCACAAACTACACCTTTATCACAGATGTTTTTTATCATTTTATAACTTATAGCATTAAATGTTATAGCTCTTTTACAGGCTTCATTTATAGTTCCACTATCATATTTTTTTCTTAAAGAGAGTACTCCAGAAATTGCTCTATAGTCATATTTTCTATTTTTAAGATTGGTATTTAAGTATTTCTCATAAAATTCCAGTGCATGAATTCCTATTTCACTCATTTCTAATTTTTGTCTTGACAAAATGTCCTTAATAGAGATATTCTTACTTCTAGGATAGTGGTTTATATCTGTTATAAAGTTGCCCTTTTCATTGGTCTGCAAACTATGGAGGGCGATTTCTTTTTCGGATAAAAATATCCTTAAAAGTCCATTCATTTCTATTACTTTAACAGTTTGTCCGATAAACCCATAAGGTACAGAATAGTAATTACCTTTATAGGAGATATGGCAGTTTGTATTTACAAGACACTCACTGCTGTGAGATAGGACGAAGTCCTCAATTGGTAGGGATGATAATCTATTCTTTTCTGTAGATGTGAATACTTCTATTGGTGTTTTTTTAGTAGTTCCATGTATTCTTTTATTTGCAATATTATCAAGCCACTCTTTTAGGAAAGTCTTTGCTTCGTCAGCATCCTTAAATTCTCTTCCTTTAAAGCAATTATTTTTTACATATTTAACAGATGATTCAACTTTTCCTTTATCCGTAGGAGTATAAACTCTGCAGGGCTCCGCCCAAAATCCATAATAAGATGCAAATGCAGCATATTCTTTTTGAATTACAGGCTCATAGAAGTCGGTTTCTAAAATACCAGCCTTCAAGTTATCAATTTTTATATTTTGTGGGATGCCTCCAAAATACTTAAAAGCAGCCTTATGGCACTCAATAAAGGTCTTAACGCTTTGGTCAAATACTATTTGAACGTACATATACCTTGAATAGCTTAATGTCATTACAAAGATCCAAGCTTTTTTATATGTGTTATTTATTTTTAAAGTCCCTATATAACCAAAGTCTACCTGAGCTTCTTCACCAGGCTGCGAATGAAGAACCATGTATACCTTAGAAGGGATATCCTTTATTGTTTTAACATATTTTTTAACAGTGTCATAACCTCCATCAAAGTTAAAATCTCTTATTAAGTCTTGATGTATTCTTTTGGCCGTCAGGCCTTTATTTGCTTGAATTTGAATATATTCCTTATGTGGATCTAAAATTGATGGCCTAGTCTTTTTAATAACCTCACCTTCGGTTTCTATTGCTGTCAAAACCTTTCTTACAGTCTTCCTATCAATTTTTAACATCCTTGATATTTGAGACTTATTCAATCCTTTTTTATAAAGTGTTTCAATTGTTGTATGCATTGCTATCCCCAACATATCCTTTCCTCCTATGTACTTGTTAAAATAATTTAACTACATAGGACAATATTTTTAAAGATAGGTGGGGATTTTTTAATCCCATAAGTGGGTATTTTTATATTACCATTAACACCATGTCGAATATATCTAAACAAAGGTTAATGAGTTTGAAGATTCCAGTACCACCAATAGAACTTCAAAACCAATTTGCAGCTTTCGTTAACCAAGTTGACAAATTGAAATTTAGCTATAATATAATTAAAGATTTTAATATAGTATAAGGTGTAAATACACTAATGTTTAATTAAATGATGGTACTTAATTTTGATTGGAGATATTCATTATGAGAAACGAAGCATCTTTAGAAGAATGGGGAGAATTATATGATGTTGCTATAAGGGTTAAGGAGATGAAGCCTTGGGAAGAGTTGTGAGATACAATCAGGTCAATTACAAGTAATAGACAATTTTGTAGAATCTTTTTATGAAATCTTAATCTAATAATAATCCATGATTAATAGCCAGTATAACCTGCTATTAATCATAGATTTATTATTTATTTGGCTCTGTTTTAAATGAATGTTGATTTTTACATTCATTTAAAACTTTCCATTAGTAGTTTAAGGCTATTTTAAAGATTGATGAGTTCATTATAATGAGAAATTATAATTATAGCAATTGTAGCGTTAAGAACTTTCATTTGTCTGAGCTATGCGAGTTAATGAAAGCTTAGATACAGTTGTTATACTAAATTTAGAATTATTTTAGATATTATATGAAATCAGCAATCTCTTAAAGTATAGCCTTTTATTTTGATAAAAATGTAACAATTATTTACAATCATCTAATATTAGTTTATAATATAAAACGTTGGTTCATTATAGAAATTATAAAAGGTTTTAGGAGATGAATTTGTGGAAGCGTTAAGAGAAAAATTAAATGGTATGTTAGAAGATGATAATATTTCTTTATGTAGTAAAGAAGTGGTTATGGTAAGTCAAGAATTGGACAAACTAATATACGGATATTATAAAGAAATGAATAAAAATTAGTAAAATAACTTTATTTATAGGTTAGTTATACCCTAGGAGAGTCTAGGGATTTTTGTTTTAACAAAAAACAGCCCAGAGTTGGGGCTGTTAATATTTTATATATAGTAACAATTGAAATTATTGTTCAACTAATCTTTTAAATTCTGGACTATTTCTTACTTTATCAAAGTCTTTTTCTTTCTTTGCTTCATTTTTTACATTAGCATCCATATCAATAGCAATTTTTAGATATTTAGTAGTATTTTCTACATCACCTAGTCTTCCATAAATGCTTGCCTTTCCGTAGTAACTCCAAATATAATTTTCAACCTCTAAAGCTTTATCATACCATTTAAGAGCGTCATCGTAATTTCCGTATAGTTCATAAGCTAAAGCTTTATTAAATCTTGCATATCCGAAATTTGGATTAATGTTTAGAGATTTATCTATATTTTCCATTCCTTCTTGAAAATTATTAGAAAAACATAGAGTTATACCTTTAATATTATATGCTTTATAGAAGCTGTTATCTTGCATTATAATCTCATTAGATATCTTTATAGCCTCTTCATACTTATGATTAAAAAATGCAGCGTGAGCATCACTATATTTAGTTTCAAGAGCGTTTTGTAGTTCTTTAAATTTTTTTTCTTTTTCAGTAACTGAAAGTGTATTTTCTGAATTAGCTTTAGAACCAATTTTATTATTAGTATCACTAGTAATAGTATTGCTTTTATCATTGGTTCTATCATTAGAAGCATTTGGTGATTTTTTGCAAGCTGTGAGAGATAATAAACATACTATTAATAAAGCAAAAGATACCTTTCTATTTATAGACAACTTAACCATTTTTGCACCTCATAAAAATATATTTAGTCAAGACTATATTGAGGGTTACCTACTCTTTTTTTGAAAGTATTCATATCATGGAATCCGCTTATAAAAACTCTATCTAATGTATATATCCCATCAGATTTATCAGACCACTTACCATTGGTTGTAACAGCTAACTTATATCCAGCAGCTTTTGCAGCTTTTATAGTATTTTCATTATATTTTCCATAAGGATAAGCTATGTATTTAACTTTTTTATTTAATAATTTTTCTAGACTTTCTTTTGATCCTTTAAGTGTTTCAAGTTGCTTATCATATGAAATTTCATTTAATGCTTCATGATTTATAGTGTGACTTTCAATGTCAATTCCATTTTGTTGAAGTTCTTTTAGCTCATCAGAAGTTAAATACTCCCCAGTACCTATACAATTAGTTATAACAAAAATTGTAGCTTTAAATCCATACTTTTTTAAAATAGGATACGCATTTTCATAATTATCCTTATAACCGTCGTCAAAAGTAAGTACTACGGATTTTTTTGGTATGGGAACGTTTTTTTCAAGGAAGTCATATAATTCATCTAAAGTTAAGGTAGTATATCTATTATCTTTTAGATATTTCATTTGAGATTCGAAATTTTCCTTAGAAATTCTAACAGGATTATCTTTTTCATATTTAACTGAATGATACATAATTACAGGTACGCCCTCATTATTGTGTTTTAGCTCTTTTACATCATAGGGTTTATTTGAATTTGCAGTAGTTTTATTTTCAGTAGAACTAAGTCCAGAAGACTTTTTTTCTGCTTGTCCAGCTGATTCCTTATTTTTATTTTCTTCATAAGAAGGTTTAACTGAAGTACTTTCTTTTGAAGTTTTATTTATTCCACATCCACTAAATGATAGAGCCAGTATTAGTGTAGAAATTATAGCTAAAGTCTTTTTCATTAGTATTAAGCCTCCTAATATATAACTTTAAATAATTCTATATTTAATTTAAACATATGAATAAAGTATACAAATATTAGTAACAAATTGCAACAAAAGTAAAGTTGGGCAAAATAGCGGCATGTAAGATTACTAGGCTAACGCATATATGTATCATTGAGAAACCTTAAGTACTACTAGTTATTCCTTCAAAGTTTCTTCAATTGATACATATATGCTAGCCAGTAATCTTACATGCCTTAATTAGTTGCAAATAAAAAGTACCATAGTAAATATTATGAGGATTTCAAAAATGAAAATGATAATTTTGCCTGGCGTAGCCGCTCTTTACTCCTACTTTGAAGAGAAGCAGAGAGCTCAAATCTTCGATTTGGTGCGAATCGCTTTCACAGAGTGCAATGGGAGTATTAGAGCGGGTAGTCATCGGATAAACTTCACTTGAAGTTACAAATCCCCTCTGAAGTCGAGGACTCTCCTTATATACCTTAATTAATTGTAATCAGAAGGTACTAGTATAACTTCAACAGGCTACGCCTAAAACTCCGGCACCCTATCGGGTTAAGCGCTTTGCGCTTTTTTTGGTAAGTTAATTGATATGATTCTTACACTGGCTATTAAATTATACATCCTCGATTTTTAGTATCTTATTTTGTAGTTACGAAGTCCGCTATTTTGTTGCACTATCCTTAATATATATCGGATAACTCAGTATTGACTTTATCAACATAATCTTCAATTTGGTGTTTATGGTCACAATTTTTATAAACAGATAGATCTGTAGGAAGTTTAATTATAAATTCTGTTCCTTCTTTAAATTTATCATTTAAGTATATTTTTCCCTTATGAATTTCTACTAGGGATTTAGCGATGGCTAGGCCTATACCGCTACCTTCTTGCTTACGTGAAAAAGACCTATCTAGCCGAGTAAACTGATCAAATATGATTTTTTGCTTTTCTTTTGGAATTCCTACGCCAGTATCTTTTATAGATACTACAATAAAATTATTTTCTAAATATAAGTTTACATATATATATCCACCTGGATTTGTAAATTTAATTGAATTAGATAGAAGATTTAACAGTATTCTTGCAACTTTATCTTTATCAAAAGCTATTATTTTTTCTTCTATTTCAGTATCAAATATTGTTGTAACTCCTTTATTTTTAGCGTATTTAATGGTTGAAAAAGTTATATCCTCGATGTAGGAAATTATATCAGCTTTTTCAAAGCATACTCCCATATGGCCGCTTTCTATTTCTGTTATATCTAATAAATTATTTATAAGTCTAGATAACCTATAGCAGTTTTGTTTCATAATAGATATGTATTTTTTAAAATCATGTATTTGATCATTTGGCATAAGCATGTCCATTAACTGAATTGAACTCATAATTACATTAAGAGGAGTTCTAAATTCATGGGATAGATTAGCAAAAAATTGATTTTTAAGTTTATCACATTCAATAGTATGCTGCAAATTTAAATTTTCAGCTTCAGTTTCTTTACGCTTTGTTATATCAAAAGCAATGCCTAACATTAGTGGTTTTCCAGAAAAACTAACTTCACATTGACTAAATTCAATCCATTTTTCACATTTATCTTTGGTAAATATTTTAAATTCACGAATAGATGAATTTGAATCATGATTACTAGAAAGATTGTCCAATTGATTTAGAGATAAGGAATTAATTAAATCCTCCAAATTGATTTTAAATAATTCATCTTTTGTGTAACCGGTAAATTCTTCAACAGCGGAATTAATATAAATTAAATTCTTGAAATCATGTATAAAAATAAATGCAGATGTTATCTCAGATAGTGCATTAAATTTGATTTCACTATTAGATGTTTTATTCCATTCATTACATGACATGATTTCGATAGTGTCAAAAATTACTCCTAAGGAATCTATATATTCTATTTTTTTATCAGAAAAAGCATTTGAATTTAGGACTATATCTAAATAGCTTTGTCTGTAGCATTTTATTGTTAGTAAAACAGTTCCCATATCTACTGATTTATTATAATGTGTAAGCAGATTATTTATGCCAACTTTACAGATTAGTTTGTATAAATTTTCAGAATTTGAGTTTACAGTATAATCTATGTTTTCCTTTAGTATCAAACAAATAGATGTTGAGATTGTATCTATTGGATTAAACCAAACACTATTGGGTACTTTTTTATAGTATTTTAGTAAGGTGTATTTATTTGCATACATCAAAACATTTTCGCAGATATTAGATCTATTATTAATTATGAGATTACATAAATTCACCACAATTAATCACATCCTTATTATTAAATCAAAGATTATTATACTACAATATCTCTATATATAATATACTTCTCACAGAAAAGTAATAAAATGTTAAAGATAAATTTACTAGTTTTTATTTGAATATAGTATTTTTACAATTAAATGCTAAAAAGTTTACAAAATGTTCATAAAGAATATTTATAGTTAATAATTTATCTAAAAGTATCCATATACATAATAGTTTTTAATATAATTTAAAAAAGTGAAAAATAATACACAATTTCTATGGTGTAAGATGAATAGATAATATGTATATACTAATTGGAACATAAAAAATAAAAGTGATATATTATATAATATAAAAAAATATATAATATATACTATTGACAAAAACATATAATATTGATATAACTAATATGGAGTTAGGGAACGGGACAAAAGCGTACCAGCTACAAGATATATTAATTATAATAATCAGTTTATATAAATATTTTATGGAGGGATTTTTATGTCTATTAAAATTGCAATTAACGGATTCGGTAGAATAGGTAGAACATTCCTTAGAATTGCTCAAGAAAATCTAAATGACAATCTAGAAATTGTTGCAATTAATGCTAGAGCAAATGATGAGACATTAGCACATTTATTTAAGTATGATTCATGTTTTGGAAGATTTAATGGTACAGTAGAAGTTAAGGAAAATGCACTTATTGTAAACGGAAAAGAAATAAAAATAATTAGAGAAAATGAACCAAAAAATTTGCCTTGGAAAGAGCTTGGAGTAGATATAGTTGTAGAATCTACAGGTAAGTTTAAGACAAGAGAAAAATTAATGGAACATATACAAGCAGGGGCAAAGAAAGTTGTTCTTACTGCTCCAGCAAAGGGTGAAGATACTACAATTGTTATTGGAGTTAATGAAGAAACTTACGATCCTATAAATGACAATATAATATCCAACGCATCTTGTACAACAAATTGTCTTGCACCAGTTGCAAAAATTCTTGAAGAAAAGTTTGGAATAATAAGAGGGCTTATAACAACTGTTCATTCATATACAAATGACCAAAACATTCTTGATAAAACTCATAAAGATTTAAGACGTGCAAGAGCAGCAGCAGAATCTATTATACCAACAACTACTGGAGCAGCTAAAGCTGTTGCAAAAGTATTGCCACAACTAGAAGGAAAGCTTAATGGATTTGCACTAAGAGTTCCAACACCTACTGTTTCTGTAACAGATTTAGTATGTGAACTAAAAAAGGATGTAACTGTTGAAGAGATAAATGCAGAGTTTAAGAGTGCAGCAGAAGGTGAAATGGCTGGAATTCTTGGATATTCAGATGAGCCACTAGTATCTGTAGACTATAAAGGTGATTACAGATCATCTATAGTTGATGGACTTTCAACAATGGTTATAGATGGTAATATGGTTAAAGTTATAGCTTGGTATGATAATGAATGGGGATATTCAGTGAGAGTAGTTGATCTTGTAAATTATGTGGCAGATCAAATGGTAGCAGTTAAAAATGAAAAAGCAGCAGGCTGATAAATTAATTAGGCAACTTTTCATTTAAAATTATTTTAAATGAATTAATTTTAAAACTCATGTGATAAGCATGAGTTTCTTTTTATTTTGGCTATGTTTTAAGTAAATGCTAATTTTTACATTTATTTAAAACATAGCCTTTTATTTATATGATATTATTAAGTTAAAATTAGAAATAGATAATAAAGAATAAATATTAAAAATTAAAAAGTAAAGAATAAGAATATAATTTATAGCAATTGGAGAAACAAAAGTATGGAGAAAAAATTAGTTATAGTATTCATAATAGTAGTTCTTTTAATTGTTTTTGTATATATTAGCAATAATCTTATTGAAGTAAGTAGTATTAAGATTACATCAAAAAAGATTCCAAGAGAATTTAATGCTTATAAAATTGTGCATTTATCTGATCTACACAACAAGTCTTTTGGAAAAAATCAAGAAAAGTTAGTGGAAAGAGTTGCTAAAATAAGTCCAGATTTAATAGTTATTACAGGAGATATTATTGATAGCAGGAGATATGATGAAGTGCCTAGTCTCAAACTTGTAAATAGTATTAGAAAAATAGCACCGGTTTATTATGTCCCGGGAAATCACGAAATGAGATCTGGAAGACTTAAAGAATTAGAACAGCAATTAATAGAAAATGGAGCTGTAGTATTAAGAAATGAAAGCATAGTATTAAAAAAGGGATTAGGACAAATTGTCATTGGGGGCATAGATGATCCTAATTCACCAAATAGCAATGTGAAAGAAAATAAAATAGTTCAAAATGGAATAAATGATGCAATAAAAAATCATTCTAAGGATAAATATAAAGTACTATTATCTCATAGGCCAGAAAAGTTCTCAATTTATATAAGAAATAATATAGATTTAATTTTTAGTGGGCATGCTCATGGAGGACAGGTAAGGCTGCCATTTTTAAGAGGGATTATAGCGCCACAACAAGGATTTTTTCCAAAATACACCTCTGGAAAATATGAAGAAGGAGATTCAACTATGATCGTCAGTAGAGGACTTGGAAATAGTCTAGCACCTCTTAGAGTTTTTAATAGACCAGAGATTATAGTGGTTCAGCTTATTAAAGATTAAAATAAAAGTATACTGATTATATTAAAATGGGAATATTAAATAGGGTATAGGAATATTTTAAGGATAAGTAGAAGAAGAAAATTTCATAAAAACTTGAATTGGGGATAGAAATACATTAAAATTTTCTTGGAATTAAATACTATCCTAATTAACAATATCGGAGGGTTAGTATATGTCTATAAAATTAGATTTGTCTAAAACAAAGCCTTATTTAAATTATCATGAAGTTGAGCAACTTCAACCACTAGTAACAGCAGCACATAATTTACTACATGAGAAGACTGGGGCAGGGAATGACTTTTTAGGGTGGATAGACTTGCCTAAAAATTATGATAAAGAGGAATTTGAAAGAATAAAAAAATGTGCAGATAAAATCAAGAATAATTCAGATGCTCTAATAGTTATAGGAATAGGTGGATCGTATTTAGGGGCAAGAGCAGCAATTGAAATGTTAAGCCATACTTTTCATAATAATCTTTCAAAAGAAAAAAGAAAATATCCACAAATATTTTATGTAGGTAACAATATAAGCTCCACATATATGATGGATTTACTTGAAATGTTAGGAGAAGTAGATTTTTCTGTAAATGTCATATCTAAATCAGGAACAACCACAGAACCTGCTATAGCATTTAGGATATTTAAAGATTTATTAGAAAAGAAATATGGAAAAGAAGGTGCAAAAGAAAGAATTTTTGCTACAACTGATAAGTCGAAAGGTGCCCTAAGGACTTTAGCTGAGGCAGAAGGATATGAGACCTTTATAATACCTGATGATGTAGGAGGAAGATTTTCAGTTCTAACAGCAGTAGGGCTACTTCCAATAGCATCAGCTGGAATAGATATAGATGAAATGATGAAGGGAGCTGCAGCCGCTAGAGAGGAATATAGTATTCCAGATTTAAGTAAAAATCAGGCTTATAGATATGCAGCAGCAAGAAATGCACTATATAATAAAGGAAAAACTGTTGAAATGATTGTTAACTTTGAACCTTCTCTTCACTATATTGGCGAATGGTGGAAACAACTTTTTGGAGAAAGTGAAGGAAAGGATAATAAGGGTATATTCCCAGCAGCAGCAGATTTTTCAACTGACTTACATTCCATGGGCCAGTATATACAAGAGGGATTAAGAAATTTAATAGAAACTCATTTAAATGTTGAAAAGCCAAGGAAATCTGTTATTGTAGAAAAAAATGAGGATAATCTTGATGGATTAAATTTTTTAGCTGGAAAAGACATGGACTATGTTAATCATCAAGCTTTTAGAGGAACAGTAGTTGCACACAATGACGGAGGAGTTCCTAACATTATAATAAATATACCTGAATTAACTCCACATTATTTTGGATATCTAGTGTACTTTTTTGAAAAAGCTTGTGGAATAAGTGGTTATTTACTTGGGGTAAACCCATTTAATCAACCAGGAGTTGAAGCATATAAGAAAAATATGTTTGCACTTCTTGGAAAGCCTGGATATGAAGCAATGAAAGCTGAAATAGAAGAAAAACTTAAATGATAAACTAAAAAATATGGCCTGTAAGTTATACAGACCATATTTTTTAGTTTATTTCATAGGATAGTGACCGATATAATTAACTTGTTTTAGCTGTAAAGCTCTGTAAAGTCCTAAGGCAAGTTCTTCATTAGTTATTATTTTCTTTGGATTTAAATTGTTGTTTTTATCTAAGCTTATTAAGTTCAAGCCTTTAGCTAGAGCAATATATCCTATATTCTCTTTAGATACATCTTTAGCATCTTTAAAGTTTAATACAAATATATCACTGCATTGAGCAATTTTATCGTAGCCTAAAAATCTTATAAGAGACTTACACATATCTTCTCTAGAAACTTTAGCGTCAACTTTAAAGTTTTCCAAATTATCTATAAGTATTCCATAATATTTCGCCATTTTTATATAGTCTTCATCAGTAAGAGCAACCTTATTAGTATTACTAGAAGACTCTGTTTTCGATTCTAGATCAGCCGTATCATTGACTATATAAGGAGTATATCCTAATGCATCTACTAGGGTTTTAATTAAATCTAGATTTTTAACATCAGAATTCAATTTAAAACCATCAGTATCTATCAAACCTTTATATGCTAGTATTTTTATTTCTTTTTCAGCTTTACTTCCTTTAATTTCATCTAAAAAAGCAGATATATCAAATTTTACTTCTTCCCCGTCATAGCGGTTTAATATTGTGCTATTGAATGCATCAACAAAAATGTTGCTTTCATCAAGAGAATATACTAGATTTAATCCAGGCTTATATTCATTAGCATTTTCACTAAGATTTCTTACCATATAGTTTAAATAAGGCTTATATTTACTGAAATATGCTTCTTTTGATTTGTCAATTCCTATATTTTTGATAGGATTTACAAATGATATGCTATCATCCCAATAACAGTGCATGCCAGATATTTCGCCAGTTTTAGCATTAAATTCAATGTAGATATTATTATCTTCATAAGGTATATTGTTAACCTTTCTTGAGAAGGTATATCTATAGAATATTTCAGGTTCTCGATCCTTTGGATTATATCTAGCTTCTTCATGGACTAAGCTAAGATTTATATCTTTAACTTTATCTTTGTAGTATTTACCTATTAAATTAACAGCTTTATAATAACCTTCCTTCCAGGTGAATTTTGCAATGAATTTTTCATTGTAATCATAAGGATAGTAGTTATTAATATGGATTACTTGTCCATTTAGAGCGTTTATAGATATAGAACCTTCCTGATTGATTTTGTCGTTTATCTTTTTAGTAAAATGAGCTGACCAAATTTTATTATCATCCTCAACATATCTTAGATTATTAATAGAATAACCTTTTCCGTATGCATCATTAACTATATTTTTAATTATATCTAAAGCTTCTGACTCTTTAAGAGGATTTTTAAGATTATCTAATTTTTTATACTTATTGTAAAAATCTTCAGTTTCTTTTTCGTTTAATTTTGCAGTTTCTATGTTATTATAATAGTCGTTATTTATAAACTTTCCAGTCTTAGCATCAATTACTGATCCATTTTTAAGTTTAGGTTCATATACAAGTTTTATATTTTTCTTATTTTCTTTATTTTGATATTCATATTTATTTTTAAAAAGCTTGTACTTTAGAACCATATCTATATTATTATTAAATATATTTTGTGCATTTTGGGAGGAGATATAATTTTCATTGCTAGGAATGGATAGATCATAGTTCCAATTACAATTGTAGGAGGTTACTTTGCCTGTTGTACCGTCAACATTTATATATATATTGTTATTTGAGTAAGAAGCATTATTTATAGTTCTGATATAATTAAATTGATAGTTAGAGGAATTTCCACTATTAGCGAACCATTTGTCACTACTTAGTTTACAGCTTTTAAATTCCTTAGGATTAATTTTTTTTGCTATATCTTCGGCGATTTTCTGTGCTTCTTCTAAAGAGATGGTTGGGATGGAGCTCTGACTATTGCTTCCATACTCATTCTTATTCATATAAATTAATTTACCGGTAGAAGCATCTATGGATACATAAATGTCTACATTTGAGTTGAAAGTTCGAGAATACCATTGTATATTCCAAACTTTTTGCTCAGTATTGGATTCTTGGTAGGATAGTGTGTCTAAAGTAGTGTTGACTTTAAAATCTTTTTCATTAACTAATATTCCAAAATTTTTTTCAAGTATGCTTTTACTTGTTTTAATAGCATCTTCTTTTGTTATTTTAACGTTATTTTCCTCATTTAAGGATGTTTTTTCATTAGAGTAAATTGTTTTATTAATTGGAATAGTGCTTTCTAATGCAGAAGCAGGAATTATAGAACAGCAGATTATTGAGCAGGTTAGGAAAATTGAAAATAATTTTTTCTTATTCATATATTAACCTCCAATTTTAATTATTGGTTCTGTTTTAAATGAATGTTGATTTTTACATTCATTTAAAACTTTCCATTAGAGTGTATTTATTTTATATACGATGTAAAAATTAAATAAGTTATCATATTTTAATTAAATTTAATAAATTTTACATTTTTATTGTGGTAAAATTTTATTATGTTCAGTTAAGCATTTATCGGGAGGGATGTTAAGTGAGAATAGTTGTTGATGCAGATGCTTGTCCAGGAAAACATGTTATAGAAAAAGCAGCAAAAGAAAATAATATACAGGTTATAATGTTTAGTGATATAAATCATGCTATAACTAGTGATTATAGCATGATAAAAATTGTTGATAGCGGTTTTCAAAGTGTAGATATGAAAATTGCAAATGAAGCTAAAAACGGGGATATTATCATAACACAAGATTACGGGGTTGCTGCTATGGTACTTGGGAAAGGGTGTTATGCCATAAGTCCAACTGGTTACATTTATGACAATAATAATATTGATAGACTATTATTTGAGAGGCATTTATCAGCTAAAGCAAGAAGAGGGGGAAAGAAAACTTCAGGGCCTAAAAAGAGAACTGAGGAAGATAATGATAGATTATATAGGAATATATTAAAACTTATAGAATATGCTAATCATAGGTAAAAATCTGTTTAAAATATTTAATGAAGGTGAATAAAATGAAGGTCTTACAAAAATTTATAGAAGAACATAGACATTTCTTATATTTACTTATATTTGTGCCATTGCTGTTAATTTTTTATTTATGCCAAAAGTTTATAAGTCCTAAATATATTATGTATTGTAAATATGACGATTATATTCCTTTTTTAAGTGTTTTTATAATACCTTATATGTTTTGGTTTGCCTATATAGGAATAGGCTTTGTATACTTTGGATTAAAGTCTGAAAGTGATTTTATAAAGCTTGTAAAATTTATATTTTGGGGTATGGGCGTAAGTTATGCAGCTTTCATAGTTTTTCCAAGTGGTCAAAATCTTAGACCTATATTAACTGATAAAGGTATTTTTTCTGCATTAGTAGGATTTATATATTCTATAGATCCACCAGCAAATGTATGTCCTAGCATACATGTGATAAATTCTATTGGCGTAAATGCGGTTGTGTGTAAAAGTGAATTATTTCAGGATAGAAGAATAATAAAAGTAATATCCTCAATAATCATGATACTTATTTGTGCTTCCACACTATTTATTAAACAACACTCTATAATTGATGTTATGGCGGGAATAGGGCTTTCTATAGTGCTTTATTTCTTTATCTATGTCATTCCTAGGGTTCGTCAACATGAGTATGACAGAAAAATTACTAATTAAAAAGGCTATGTGTTAAGAAAAACATAGCCTAATATGCAGAATATTAATTACAATAAAAAATGTTTAAGCATAAACTGTCTACTGTAATTTTATTAGATTCAAATGTACTGATTATATCAGTTCCAGCTGAGTATTTATTTGCAACTAAATTCCATCTGTTATATGGAACGTTTATAGTTGTAGAAAATTTATTTGCATTATATATAATCAATATGTTAGTCCATAAGTCTCCATTAGCATTATTTTTTAATATAAATGCTACAGTATTTTTAGGTATCTCTTCTAAAAACTCTATATGTTCTTTAATATGTTCGGCTGAATACATTCTAAAAGCTGGATGCTCTTTTCGTATTTTAATTAAACCTTTATAGTAGTTAAATATGTCTATGAAGTCAGCCTTTCTGCTATAGTTAATACTATTTATACTATCAGGAGAAGAAAAACTATTTTCAATTCCTTCCTTTGTTCTGCAAAACTCAACTCCAGAGTGTAAGAATGGAACTCCTTGACTGGTTAAAATTATTCCATTAGCGAATTTTTGCATGTACTTTTTATCTTCTATTGAATCTTTTGGATTACTTATTTCCAATTTATCCCATAGTGTATTATTATCATGACATGATACATAATTTATTGATTGTTCAGGAGAAGCATAGATTGCCTTAAATCTATTAGAAGAAATTGTACACGCCATAACACAAAATTTCATTATATCTTCTAAGTTCTCCTTACCACTTACAAAACCTTTATCACTTAGTGAAAACACATTCCCTCTAATGGAATCTCTTATTGTATCATTAAAAAATCCTATATTAGGCATTTTGAAAGAATTGCTTTGTATCGCCTTTATATTATGAGGTAAAGGTGTATTTAAATTCCAGCCTTCTCCGTAAATCATAATTTTTCTATTAATTTTACTTAAACTTTTATATATAGAATTCATCGTACAAATATCATGAATTCCCATAAGATCAAATCTAAAACCGTCTATATGGTATTCCTTCGCCCAATAACAAACGGAATCTACAATAAATTTTCTCATCATTTTATGTTCGGAAGCAGTATCATTACCACATCCACTACCATTGGCGAAGCTTCCATCATTTTTTAATCTAAAATAGTATCCAGGAAATAATTTTTCAAAATTATTATCATTTTTATGAAATACATGATTATAAACTACATCCATATTTACAGAAATATTGTTATAGTGCAGAGATTGGATCATTTTTTTTAATTCTAAGATTCGGCATTTTGGATCATAAGGATTTAACGAGAAACTTCCTTCAGGAACGTTGTAATTTTGTGGATCATATCCCCAATTATATTTTGTAGAGTTTTTTTCATCTATACTCTTATAACTAAAATCATAAAAGGGCATTATTTGCAGGTGAGTTATCCCTAATTCTTTTATATGAGAGAGTGCAGTAGTAATAGATTTATTATATAAAGTAGCCTCTTCTGTAAGACTTAAATATTTTCCACTATGGATTAATCCGCTGCTAGGGTGCATAGATATGTCTCTAATGCTAGTTTCATAAATTATTGCATCTGTATAGTGATTAAGAGCAGGGGAAATGTCTTCTTCCCATCCATTTGGATTAAGAATATTAATATCAACTATTGCTCCACGAAGACCATTAATGCCTACAGCTTTAGCATATGGATCTACTACTTCATTGATAGAATCATACACAGTTACTTTATAAGTGTAAAAATAATTATCTAAATCTTCATTTATAGTGATAGTCCAGACGCCATTATCTTCTTCATTCATAATAAGTTCTAGAGGAATTTCATAGGTTGATGGATCACCATTTTTATATAACATAACTAAAATAGATGTGGCAGCAGGGGACCATACTTTAAAGGTAGAACTTTCTTTATTATAGGACAAACCTAAATTGCCATTATAATAAAACTTGTTATTAAATTCTTCAGTAGTAAATAAATTTTTATAGCTGACTTTAATCTGTAATCCCTCATAAATAATGAAGCAATAGAATTTTATGCTTATTTCTCTATCTAGAAAAATCAAGAATGAGTTTTCAATGGTTGTTGTATAGCTATTTATAGACAAAGGATTAGTTCCATTTTTTATAGAAATATTTCCTATGCTAAAATTACTAGGATCATTTGAACTTATAATAATTTTGTTAAATCCTATTGCGTGGGCTTGTATAATGTGCATAAATACCCTCCTAGAGTAATCAATATACTGATTTGCTAAAAAAGTGTTATAGATTTGAATGTATTTTGTTTTAAATTCCACAGTAACATATTTTCACCAGGTATATTAGTAAGTAATATTATATGAAGGAGTAATTCAAAATATTACTTTTACAAAATATGGAATTATGATACAATATACAATAAAGGAATATTGTGGCTAGGAGATGATGATAGGTGAATGAAATTATTATTGATTGCAATATGGAATCTCCACAAAAAAAGGATTCAAAAATAAATGTTTCTATACTAAATGAGCCTGATGAAAAGTTACTATATAAATTTATAGTTGGATTAGAAGGTAAATGGGAAACTTTAAGGGATTTTGGGGAGGAAAAAAATGTCCTTTGGACGCCTAAGGAATATGGGAATTATATATTAATGGTTCAAGCTAAGCGTGAAGATAGTAATAAGGCTTTTGATTATGTTTCAAGAAAGCAATTTACTATAGGAGAATTTAATCAAAAGATAATTAGTGATGTTTATTTAGATAAAGATAAAGTTAAGGTAGGAGAAAAAGTAACTGTAACAGTAGAGAGTAAAAAAAGTCCTATTATGTTTAGATATTTAATAAAAGAAGACGAAAAGTGGATACTTGCAAAGGATTATTGTACTGAAAATATATTCATATTTAGTGCTACTTCACCAGGGAAACAAGAAGTTTTAGTACAGTGCAAGTTTTTTGACTCAGAAGAAGCTTTCGAGGATGCTGCTAAAGCAGAGCTTGAAGTAGAAGATATAGAAAAGCTAGAAATAATAAATTTTAAATGCTTAAATTCCTTGATATTAGTTGATGAGGAACTTGTTTTTGAAGTAGACGCAAAATGTGAAGACAATAGAACTACTCTATATAAGTTTATAAAATTAAGTGATGATGGACAAACTAAATGTATACAAGATTATTCAACTAAGAAAATTGTAAGTTATAATGAGGTTCAAAGTGGAGAGTATAAGTTGCTTTGTTTAGCAAAAGATATGTATTCTCAAAAGGAATATGACGATAGAGCAATATTATATTATGAAGTTAAACCATATAAACCAATTGAAATAGAAAGTTTTATAAGCGAATTAACTTCACCACAGGTTGTAAATCAAAGCATAAATCTTAAGGCTATTGTCAGTGGAGGCAGAGAACTTAGATACAGATTCATAATTGATATGGATGGAGATAAAAAAGAGGATTCAGGATATATAAGAGCAAATTCATTTACATGGGAACCTAAAGAACCGGGAAATTATAAAATTAAATTGTGGGTCAAAGATGTTTCCTGTAAAGAAGAATATGAAACCTGTAATGAAATGGAATTTAAGATAGATGAAATATTAAGAGACCCTGTAGTTATTAATGAAGTTATATCCAATAAACACGGAAATATCTTAATTGGAGAAGATATAAATATTAAAGTTATAGCTGAAGGGGGAGTTAAACTTTTATATAGTTTTATAGCTAGAAAAGATGGTGTGGAAATAGAAGAAACAGCTTACGAAGAAAAGAGTTATTATAGTTGTATTCCACAGGAAGAAGGAAAATATGAATTTGAAATTAGAGTAAAAGATAAGTATTCTGAAAAAGAATTTGATGCTTACTCAGTAGTATCTTTAAAGGTTCTAGAGTATATTCCTGCTAAGATTGATTATATATTGATGGAACCAAAAGAATACTATCTTGTTCATGATCAAATAGTAATAGATGTGATAACCAGAGATACTTCACACACTCTTCTTAAATATGTACTTCATATTAATGGACATAAGGTTGAAGAAACAGATTATGTAAAGAGTAAGAGATATATACTTACCCCTAAATGCAGCGGAAAGTATTGCATAAAAGTATATGCAAAAAATGAACAGAGTAAAAAAGAATTTGACAGTATTAAAGAGATTAATTTAGCTGTTAATGATGCTCCACCTATAATGAATACGGTACTTAAATGTGATAAAATTGAATTTTTTTGTAATGACCCTATAACTGTAACGGCAGAGAGTTTTGGTGGAAAAGATGTAGTTTATGAATTTTATTTAATGGAAAGAGATGAATGGAACTTAGTTCAAAACTATAGTAAAAAGAATTACTATACTTTTATACCTTTTACGAAGGGAAAATATAAATTACTTGTATTATCTAAAAGCAATTATAAGAAAAATTCTTACGAAGACTATTGCATGATAGAAATTAAAGTAAAGGAAAAATGGATAGGCAGCGATGAGGATATATTAATGAGTATAAAACTTACTGAGGAAGAAATTAAAGTACTTAATTATAAAAAATAGAAGTTTTGTTTAGATAAGGGTAATTATATTAAAGTGGTATTTCATTGAAGTACCACTTTATTTATTTTTTGATTATAAAATCAAAAAAATTTTTATAAAGTTTTTTATAAACGTATAAAATCAATTATCTTATCCATAGAATACTATTTAGATTGATTGAGATTAATTATCTTACGAAATATTCTAGTTTTCAACATTTAACATGGGTATATAACTTTGATTTCAGATATCCATGAAACTATACTATTACTAGCCTAAAATATAGGGAGATGAGAATGTGATTAGGACTTTAAAAGGCAAGATAACTTTAATTTATCTCTGCCTTGTTTTAATAATAGCAATTGTAGGAGGTATTTCTTTATTTAATTTATACACACTTGGAAATTCAGTGAATGGACTCATGACTGACAACTACAAAAGTATAAATGCATGCAACAATATGCTTCAGGTTTTAGAGCATCAAAATGATGTAATTGTAAGTTATATTGATTATCCTAATAAAGATAATGTAAATGAATTTTATAAGAGTAGTAATGAATTTTATAAATGGTTTAACGTTCAATTGAATAATGTTACGGAAGAAGGAGAAATGAAGAATGTTGAGAAGGTAAAAAATCAATATGTAAATTATTTAAAGGCCTTTTCTGAACTCCAGATTATTAAAAGTAATAGTAATACGGAAGCTTCACTTAAATATTATAATTCCAGCATAATGCCAATATTCTCTGGATTGAGAGAAGAGTTGAGAAGTATATCCAGCATAAATGATAATGCCATGCTTAGAAGTAAAGATATTATTACTAATGATACTAATGAATCCAGTAATTTTGTATTGAGTTTATCCATACTTTTGGTTGGTGCAAGTTTCTTTTTATCAAGAATATATGTAAATAAATTTTTAAAGCCTATTTATCTTCTTACAGAAACAGTGAAACTTGTAAAAGCTGGAGATTTAAATCAAGAAGCTCCCATAATTTTTGAAGATGAAATAGGTAATCTAGCTAAGGAATTTAACCATATGACGAAGAGACTCCAACAATTTGAACAAAGTACCCTTGGAAATTTATTAAATGAAAAAAATAAATCCTTAAGCATAGTAAAAAGTATATCAGATCCACTAATTGTTCTAGATACTAATTACAAAATAATTCTTCTTAATGATAAGTGTGAGGAGTTTTTCAATATCAAAGAAGAAAATGTTATAGGAAGACACTTTCTTGAGGCTATAAGAAGTGGAGAACTTTACGACTACATCTTGGATGTATGCCATGGAGAAAAAAAGGAAGGACAAAAGATTTTGAGCTTTGTAAAAAACAATAATGAATACTACTTTAACGTCATAATAACAGAAATTGCAGATAATTATTCAAAACATAATGGATTGGTTATATTTCTGCAGGATGTTACTGCGTTAAAGCAAGTTGAACAAATTAAATCAGAGTTTGTTTCATCAGTTTCACATGAATTTAAAACCCCCCTTACGTCTATTATGATAGGAATGGATCTAATGGCTAATAAAGATATAGGGCAATTAAGTGAAAAACAAATTGAAATCATGAATACTATAAAAGAAGATGTAGAAAAGCTATCAAACCTAGTAAATAATTTATTAAAAATATCAAAGATTGAGTATGATAAGTCAATTTTTGATATGGAACCTTGTTCTATGTCAGAAGTTATAGAAAGGTCAGTTAAAAGCTTTGAAGCATCAGCACAAAGCAAAAATATAAAATTGCATTCTAAATTAGATAATAATTTAGAAAAAGTAATGGGGGATAATGAAAAGCTTACATGGGTAGTGAGTAATCTGATTTCTAATGCAATAAAGTTTACAAACGATGGTGGAAGTATATTTGTAGAATGCTATCAGAAAAACAATAAAATACACACATCAGTTGAGGATACTGGAATTGGCATAGATAAAAGGTATTTAGATAAAGTTTTTGAAAAGTTTATTCAAGTGAATAATCAAGAGATTGATAATGATGGAACAGGTCTAGGACTTGCTATAGTTAAACAAATAGTAGAAGTACATGGGGGAGAAGTATGGTGTGAAAGTGAATTAGGAGTAGGAAGTAAGTTTATATTTACTATTCCAGTGATCCATTAGGCCATAGAAAGGAAGGTTTAAAATGAAAAAAGTTATAGTTGTAGATGATACAAAAAATATTAGAACTTTGTTGACTACTTGTTTAGAAGTGGAAGGTTATATTGTATTTAATGCTAAAAATGCTGAAGAAGCTTTAAATATAATAAAACAGGAAGATATAGATCTTGCATTTATAGACGTAAAGATGCCAGGTATAAGCGGTACTGAACTTTTGAAGAAAGTTAAGGAACTAAATATTGATATTTTAGTAGTGATAATGACGGCATTTCCTACTGTAAAGAATGCTGTAGATTGTACAAAGCTTGGAGCAGTCACATATTTACAAAAGCCATTTACAGCAGAAAGAGTTAAAAACTTACTAAAAGAGATTTATGAAAGTGTAGAGGAAAAAGAAAAACGTGATTTAAACATGTATATAACATCTGGTAAAGAGCTACTTGAAAAAGGTGATTTTGAAAAAGCTTTGAAGGCACTAAAAAAGGCCCTAGAAATAGAACCTACAAAAGGAGAAACTTATTATCTTATTGGCAGAGTATACGAAGGTAAGAATTTAAAAAACGATGCTAATAAATTTTATTCTACAGCGAAGACATTTGGATTTAAAGAATTAATTTAATATAAGAAGGTGGAAAGATATGTTTAAAGAACTATGCGATGGTGAGCACACAGTTGTTACAAATTATTTAAATAATTTCAATGATGGGGCTTACGGTATAAACAAAATAAACATGATTTTTAAAATAATAAAAAATTCTATTTATTATGACCCATACTGCCCAACGCAGGAAGCATCAGAAACTTTAATGGAGGGCAGAGGTAATAATTTAGACAAAAATATATTGCTATACACTATTTTAAAAGAATCTGGATTTAAAGCTAAACTAATGTATGCTCATGTAGAAGATAACACAAGGCACTTAATAGCTAGAGAATGCAAAATAATTCCTTGGTTCTATGTTAAAGTAGATTTCTTTGGAAAAATAATAACATTAGATTGCAGCTTCGAAAGAGAATATATGAGAGCTGCACATATACATGAATTTCAAAAAAATCATGAGGAATATATAGGAAAATATTATGTAGATAATAAAAGATTGTTTAATATAATAAAAACATTTGAAGTTGATATGGAAGAGAATATAAATTCATTTGAAAAAAAGTGTATATAATGCTTTTAAATAATTAAAGTAGGGAGAGAGCTAAATTGTATATAGTAATTGTAGGAGCTGGAAGACTAGGTCGTAGTATAGCTATGGAATTCAGTAAAAGGGGCAGCGAAGTAGTTATAATAGATAAAAATAATGAAAACTTAGATGAACTTAGAAGTTTTGATGGAGAAAAGATTAGAGGGATTGAATATGATAACGATATTTTGCTTGAAGCTGGAATAGATAAAGCAGATGTATTTTTAGCGTTAACTCCAGATGACAATATAAATATTATTGCATCAAGAATTTCTAAAGAAATTTTTGGTGTAAAGAGAGTAATTGCAAGGGTATCTAATCTAAGTATAAAGGCAATTTACAAGGCGCTAGGAATAGAGACTATAAGCCCTATTTCTTTATCAGTTGAAAGTATAAAGGGGAAAATATCCAGCAGAAGAGAAATAGCTAATTTAAGTGACGATATATCAATAATTGAGGTTACCGTAAATAGAGTTAAAATAACAAGTATAAGCTCTCTTCAGAAAAACTTTGATTGCATTATATCATCTTTAACAAGAAATGGAGTTACTAGGATAGTTACTGGAGAAGAAATTCTTCAAAAATGGGACAAGATACTTTGTACTATAAAGAATGAAAATAAGGAAAAGTTTATAGAAACTTTATCAAGAGGAGATGCATTAATATGAAGGCAATTGTAATAGGGGGAGGTAAGGTAGGATACTATCTTTTAAAAACATTAAAAGATAAAGGATATAATCTTACTTTGATAGAAAAAAATTTAGATTTGTGTAATAAGATAGCAGAGGAAATGGAAATAGATATAATATGTGGAGATGGAACAGACATAGATGTTTTAAAGGATGCTGGGATAGAGAAAGCTGAAATTGTTGCTACAGTTACAGGAAAAGATGAAGGGAACTTTATAATATGCCAAATAATTAATATAAATTTTCCTGGTATAAATACTATAGCAAGAATAAATAATCCTAAAAATAGAGCTTTATTCAAAGCTTTAGGAATAGATAAAACTGTTTGTAGTACAGAAGTTATTTCTAATTTAATAGAAAGTGAACTAAATAACAGTAAGATTAGAGTTGTACAAACCTTAGATAGAGGAGAAATGATCCTGGTAGAAACAATTATAAGACAAGACAGCAAATGGAGAAATAAACTTATAAGTAATATATCAATTCCAGAAGGATGCATTATAGTTTCTATTTTTAGAAATGATAAGCTTATATTTCCTAAGGGAAGCATTGAGATAAGAGAAGAAGATAGAGTATTAGTTGCAGTAGATATGGAGAAAAGATTAGATCTGGAGAATAGTATCTAGAATAAAACTAAAATAAATCCTGGAGGAATAAAATGTTAAACAAGAAAAAAGTATTTGATGGAATTGCAATAGAAGTAGTTTCAGTTACAGTATTTATGCTTTTAGTGTTTAGTACAGTATCTATAGTTATGAGGTAAGAAAAATGAGAACAAAGAAAAAATATATAGATTCAAAAATAATTAGTTATTATATAGGATATGTAATTTTATCAGTATCATTATTAATGTTAATACCTATGATTACATCTATGTTTTTTAAAGAGTGGGATGTAGTACTCAATTTCATAATAAACAGCTGCATTTCTTTTAATATAGCATTGATTCTGATTATGTTTGGAAGAGATAAGGTAAATGAGCATAAGGTTGAATGGAAGCATGGTCTTATTATTGCAGCTGCTTCATGGGTTATTTTAATGATTTTATGTGCAATTCCATATAGATTAAGCGGCAATTATTTATCCTTCATTGATGCTTGCTTTGATGTAATGAGTGGATTTACAACTACAGGATTAGCTATGGTACAGGATTTGGATCACGCATCTGTAGGACTTAATATGTGGAGGCATATATTGACTTTTGTAGGTGGACAAGGAATGGTAGTACTAGCCTTATCTTTTATTGTAAAAAATACAGTTGGATCTTATAGCATGTATGTGGGAGAAGGAAAAGATGTAGGATTAGTGCCTAATGTTAAAGGAACAGCTAAAATTATATGGATAATTAGTATGATATATTTAGCTGTTGGTACCTTAGTATTCTGGATTGATGGAATGTTTATAGGATTAAAACCAGCCAATGCATTCTTACATGGTTTGTTCATATATATGTCTTCATGGAGTACTGGAGGATTTTCTCCTATGTCTCAAGGTATTATATATTATCATAGTATTTCTTATGAAATAATTACAATTATATTTTTTACTATTGGTTCATTTAACTTTGGGCTTCATTATGCCATATGGCAGGGAAATAAGAAAGAGATATTTAAAAATATAGAGACTAAAAGCTTTTTCATTACAGTGTTTCTAACAACATTTTTTGCAGCAATAGGATTGAAAAAATTGGAAATATATACTGGAGGAATAGCAGTATTTAGAAGAGTTTTTTATAATGTAATATCAGCTCATACTACAACAGGGTTTGCTAATGTATATGTAAAGCAGTTTGCTGAAGACTGGGGAGGCTTTGGAGTCTTTATAATGGTTATAGCTATGATGATTGGAGGATCAGCTTGTTCCACAGCAGGAGGAATTAAGGGACTTAGAGTAGGTATTGTAGCTAAAGGTGTTGTAGCTGAAATAAAAAGACTTTTAGGTTCTGAAAGAAAGGTTAGTATCTCTAAGTTTCATTATATGAAGGATGAGATTCTTACTGATAATGTAGTAAAGAGCTCTTTAATAATAATTGTATGTTATATAATATTATTCACATTAGAAACAGGAATAGGGCTTTATTATAACTATTCTTTCGCAAATTCCGCTTTTGAAGCTGCATCTGTAACTGGTAACGTAGGACTTACTATAGGGGTTACTTCTCCATCCATGCCAGTTGTAATGAAAATAATGTATATAATTGGAATGTACCTAGGAAGACTAGAGTTTATATCAGCTTTTGCCTTAATGGGATTTATACTTGGAGGGGTTAAAAGATTATGGAAAAGATAATGAAAATAAGTATATTCTCCTTAATATTTAGTTTATTTTTAATTTCGATAAGTAAAGGAGAAGACATAAAAATAAATGATATTATAGAAAACTCTAAAAGTTTAAATGGAAGCACAATAAAAATTGAAGGTGAAGCTATAGGGGAAGGTATGAATAGAGGAAAATATATTTGGATAAATATAAATGATGGAAGTAATGCTATAGGTCTATGGATGAAAAAAGAAGAAGCTTCTAAAATATTGACCTATGGAGATTATCATCATAAGGGAGATATTCTAGAAGTAGAAGGTGTTGTTAATGGTAGTTGTGATGAGCACGACGGAGATATAGATGTTCATGTAAAGAGTATGTCAATTAAAGAAAAAGGATATAAAATAGATAGATATATAGATAAAAGTAAATTATATATAACTATAATTTTAGCAGGAATCACTATAGTCTTTGGTGGTTTAAGTTATAAAAAGCTAAAAAAAATTTAAGTTTTCCATTTTAAGTTTTAAATTGTATATGAAAGTTAATACTAAGTCTGATAAAATAGTTTAGTGTTATATACTAAACGAGGAGTGAATTTAAATGGAAAGATTAGATAAGGTCTTGTCTAACTTAGGATATGGATCACGAAAAGAAATAAAGTCTCTTGTTAAAAATGGAGAAGTAGAGGTGGATGGTAATACAGCTAAAAATAGTGATATGAAGGTAGACCCAGAAAAGGTGAAAATAAAAGTATGGGGAGAGGAAATTAACTACAGAAAATATATTTACATTATGATGAACAAACCTGCAGGGGTAGTTTCAGCTACTTTTGATAATTATGATGAGACTGTAATAGACTTGTTGGAGCCTGAACATGCAGCTTTTAATCCTTTCCCTGTTGGCAGATTAGATAAGGATACTGAAGGCTTATTACTGATAACAAATGATGGAGAACTGAACCATAGACTTACTTCTCCAAAGTGGCATGTGGATAAATTGTATTATGCTGAAATCGACAAAACAGTAGATGAAAAAGATATGGATGCATTTGAAAAAGGCATAACATTAGATGATGGATATAAATGCTTACCTGCAAATTTAAAAGTAATTTCAGCTAATGAAGATGGATCAGAGGTGTATGTAACTATTCAAGAGGGAAAATTTCATCAGGTAAAAAGAATGTTTGAAGCAAGAGATAAAAAGGTAGTCTATTTAAAAAGAATAAGTATGGGAGAAATAGCTTTAGATGAGGAATTAGAAGAAGGGCAATATAGAGAATTGTCACAGGAAGAGATAGAGATTTTAAAGAAAATATAAATTCATTTAACTTGTAAATAAAACTTTTCATATTAACAAATTATGAAGGATATAGGTTATTATAACACTTTATTTACAATTAATTTTGCAAATTCTCTTGCGTTTTATTTGTTTATTTAATATAATAGCTTGTGTAAGGGAAAATAAAAAGAATGAATAGCCCCCTTTTTATTCAAGGCAGTCCCGCCCCAGGACTTGTCTTGCCCTATATAATTACTAAAAACACTATCACCGGTGATAGTGTTTTTTTACTATTCAAAAATAAATTATTATAAAATTATCAGCTTCTACATAGCAATGACTAAAATGTTGCATTAAATGATAATTAATGCACTAAAAAAATCAATATTTTAATTAATGTAATACTAAATCATTTAATGTGAAGGAGTCAAGCTAAGCAATTTTGCATTTAAGCAAGGTTTGATAATAATACCCATATAGACTAATATATAGGTATATACTTACAACTACATATTATAGGGGGTATGTCTATATGATAGTAGAGAAAAAGTTTAAAAAACTTTCTAAGCCTTTTATAACAGAAAGTGGATATGTAATAAAGGAACCTATTATATCCTATGAAGGGTACGGAAGAGAAGATGGGCCGGTTATATTTATTGCCCATGGAGGACTATCAGACCAACATGCAGCTGGAAAATATTCAGAACATGATTTGTTGCCAGGCTGGTGGAATGATATTATAGGAGAAGGTAAAGCTATAGATACAAATAAATACAGAGTTATTTCTGCTAGCTGCTTAGGATGTACTTGTTATTGCCTAGGCAATAAAGGTGGAACTACTAGTCCACTAACTCTAAATATTGACACTGGAAAATACTATGGACCTGATTTCCCAGAAATAACATTAATAGATATAGTAAAGTTCAATAAGGCTTTTTTAGAAGAAATAGATGTAGACAAATTATTTATGATGGCTGGACCATCCATGGGATCTCTCCAAAGTCTTCAAATGGCTGCACTTTATCCGGAATTTGTAGGCTCTGTAGTTGCAGTAGCAACAGCGGGAAGAATGACTCCAGGCGGTATGGCAATGCATAATTTTATTATAGATATAGCTAAGTCAGATCCGGAATTTAATGATGGATGGTATGAAATAGGAAAACCTAAGTATTCTTTAAAGGTAATTAATGAAATTGCAAGAATATATTATACTAGTCATAAAATCATAAAAGAAGTTTGCTGGGATACTGTTCCAGAAGGAAAGGAAGCTCAGAAAATTAGAAATAATAACTGCAAGAATTATGTAAAAGAAGGAGTAGAAGCTCAAATTTATGGAAGGGATCTTAATTGTTATATAAGTGTTTTAGATGCTATTAACACTTATGACCTAGGAAGAGATGCTGAGAGTTATGAAGATGGAGTTAGGAGAATCAAATGTCCTGTATTAATCATGAATATAGATACGGATTCTGAATTCCCACCAGAGCATGCTTATGAACTTGCAGATATATTAAACTCTAAAGAGCCTAATCAGGCTAAAGCTTTAACTATCAAATCAAGTTGGGGTCATTTAGGGTGTGTAAAAGAAGGAAAAGTTTTAAATAAAGAAATAAGCGAATTTATAAATAGTTTTAAACCTAGAGGTTAGGGATTTTCCTAGCCTTTACTTATTTTCCAATCAAAAGTTGTTAAATTTTATAAAATATTGTAGGTTTTATATTGTTGAATAAGAAGGCATAAAGTATTAAAATATAAGGATGTGTAAATTCATATGGAGAAAAGAATTTTTAAATGTTAAAATTTATATATGACTATTAACTTTAGTTAACTAAATTATTGTATATAGATGAATAGGAGTGATTTTGTGTCTGATTATAAGTCTAAATTAGAAAATCCAGAAATGGATTATTTATGTGAAGCTATTTTATCATTAAAAACTAGGGAAGAATGTTATAAATTTTTTGAAGATATATTTACCATTAATGAATTAAAAGCAGTTGAGCAAAGATTGCAAGTGGCAAAGATGCTTAAACAAAAGAAAACCTACAGCGAAATAGCTGGTAAAACAGGGGCAAGTACTGCTACTATAAGCAGAGTAAATAGATGCTTAAATTATGGAAGTGATGGATACAATATTGTATTAGATAGAATAAAGTGGGAATAATAGATAGAAAAGGTTTAAAGGAGGGGTTTGATGGACTTAAAATCTTTACTTAACAAAGAACAGTATGATGCAGCTACAACAATAGAGGGACCTTTGCTTGTACTAGCAGGTGCTGGCTCAGGAAAAACAAGAGTATTAACTTATAGAATAGCTCACATGATACAGGATCTTGGAATTCCTCATTATAATATACTAGCTATAACATTTACAAATAAAGCAGCAGGTGAGATGAAGGAAAGAATCAAGAAATTAATTACAGTAGATATAGAAAGTATGTGGGTTTCTACATTTCATTCA
This sequence comes from Clostridium sp. JNZ J1-5, assembly GCF_053901425.1. Classification (NCBI taxonomy): domain Bacteria; kingdom Bacillati; phylum Bacillota; class Clostridia; order Eubacteriales; family Clostridiaceae; genus Clostridium; species Clostridium sp. JNZ J1-5. The sequence goes on from NZ_CM132773.1 coordinate 2,724,996, forward strand.
TGCTGTGTAAGAATATTAAGGCGTGAGATAGATAAGCTTGGATATAGTAAAAACTTTGCAATATACGATAGTTCAGACCAAAAGACTTTAATTAAACAGTGCATGCAGGAATTAAATATAAACGATAAAGATATAGATGATAAAGAGATAATAAGTAAGATAGGAAAGCAGAAGGATAACTTAGTTTCACCAGAGGAATATAAAAAGATAAATGAAAAAGATTTTAGAAAGAATAAAATAGCTGATGCTTATCTTTTATATCAAAAGAAACTTAAGAACAACAATGCTTTAGATTTTGATGACTTGATCTATAAAACAGTAGAACTTTTTAAGAAAAATCCAGAGGTTCTAGAGTTCTATCAAAATAAGTTTAAATACATAATGGTAGATGAATATCAAGATACCAATAAGGCTCAATATCAGTTAGTTAAGATGCTAGCAGAAGCCCATAAGAACATATTCGTAGTAGGTGATGATGACCAGTGCATTTACCAATGGAGAGGGGCAGATATTAAAAATATCCTAGACTTTGAGAAGGATTACCCTCAGACAAAGGTTATAAAATTAGAAGAGAATTATAGATCTAAAGCAAATATATTAAATGCAGCAAACACAGTTATAAAAAATAATGCTCAAAGAAAAAATAAAGTTCTTAGAACTCAAAATCCAGAGGGAGAAAAGATAAAAATTTATAGAGCTTACTCTGATATGGATGAGGGGAACTTTGTAGCTAATGAAATAAAAAGACTTATAGAAAGTGAAAATAGAAAATTTAAAGATTTCGCTATTCTTTACAGAACAAATGCTCAGTCAAGAATATTTGAAGATATTTTAATGAGAAGAGATATTCCATATAGAATTATTGGTGGATTAAAATTCTACGATAGAAAAGAAATAAAGGATATAACAGCCTACTTGAAATTTATTAATAATCTTCAAGATGACATTAGTTTAAAAAGAATAATAAATGTTCCTAAGAGAGCTATAGGAGCAACTACTGTGGCAAAAATACAAGAATACGCAAATTATATGGATGAATGCATGTACAGTGTCTTATTAGATATAGAGAATATACCTGGACTTTCAAAAAGAACTATTTCATCTATTAATAAGTTTACAAGTCTTATAAATAGTTTTAACAGAACAAAAGACAAGGTTAGTGTTTCTACTTTAATAGAAGAAATATTAGAAAGTACTGGATACTTAAAAGAACTTAAAGACTCTAAGGAGATAGAGGATATTAGTAGGATTGAAAATATAAAAGAATTGGTATCAGCAGCGGTAGAATTTGAGAATATGTCAGAGGACAAGTCTCTATCTGCATTTTTAGAAAAAATTACACTTGTGTCAGATATAGATAATTATGATGGAGATACTGATACTATTGTTATGATGACAATGCATAGTGCGAAAGGACTAGAATTCCCAGTAGTGTTTATGGCTGGTATGGAAAATGGTATTTTCCCAGGAGTTCAATCTTTAGAGAACTTTGCTGAAATGGAGGAGTCCCGTAGACTCTGTTATGTGGGTATAACAAGGGCTAAAGAAAAGTTATATATGACCTCTGCAAGCACTAGAAGGGTCTTTGGAAGAACTGTAAGTTATGCAGAATCAGAATTTATAAATGAAATAGCTCCAAATCTCAAAGAAGTTGTAAGTGAGAGAAAAATGGCTGGAAATTTCTCATCAAGTAACAGTTCCATGTATGGGAATAGTAGCACAAGCTCCCATGGAATATCTAGCTTTGGTATTAGAAAGGCAGAAAAAGCTATAAACTCTATTTTAAGCAGCCAGAGCTATAATACTTCAGTAAAAGAATCTTTAAACGATAAAGAAAAAGTTGATATAAATGAAGTAAGTGCGGGAAGAAAAGTTAAGCATGATAAATTTGGAGTAGGCACTATAGTAAGTGTTTCAAAAACTGACAATGATATAAAAGTCACTATTGCTTTTGATAATATGGGAATTAAGCAGCTCATGTTTAATATGGCACCTTTAAAGTTAATCTAATATATAATGCAATATTTTAGAGAGATATTAAAAGTATTCGAAAATAGATAGAAGCATTATATAAATAACTAATGTAAAGTTTTAAATAATGTTACAAATAAACATGTATTTAGGACAGAACTTAACAGTAAAATAAAGTATTAAACCTATATTATATATGATATAGGTTTAATTACTGATTAAATGGAGAAAGGTGAAAGTTATGGAAGATAAAAGGCAAAGGATTCTTAGGCTGGTAGAAGAGCTTAACAGGTTAGCCTATGAATATTATACATTAGATAACCCTAGTTTATCGGATAGAGAATATGATGAAAAATATGATGAATTACTAAAACTTGAGAAGGAGACAGGAATAATACTTCCCTATTCGCCAACTCAAAGAGTGGGAGATGTGATTTTATCTCAATTCGAAAAGCATGTACATAAGGGAAGGCTTTGGAGTTTAGGTAAAGCTCAAAATATTCAAGAATTGAAAGACTGGCACAATAGAAATATTAAAGCTATTAATGAATACAATGAAACCCATGATGAAAAGCTTCCACCTATAGAATACGTTATAACTAAAAAGTTTGATGGATTAACTGTAAATTGTACCTATGATGAAAATGGAGTGTTAATAAATGCAGCTACCAGGGGAACAGGAGAAATTGGAGAAAATATCACAGCACAAATTAAGACAATAAAAACTATTCCTCTAAAGATAGATAATAATGCTCTAATTGAGGTGCATGGAGAGGCTATAATGACAAAAGAAGCCTTTGAAGAATATAATAAACTAGCAGCAACTCCTCTCAAGAATTTAAGAAATGGTGCAGCTGGAGCACTTAGAAATTTAAATGTAAGAGAGACGGCAAGAAGAAACCTTTCTGCGTTTTTTTATGATGTAGGATATAATGAAGGAGAAGCTTTTGAAACTTATATGGATATGTTAAAATTTATAAGAGAAAAAGGACTGCCTATGGATGAATACGTTAAAATATGTTCTACTGTAGAAGAGATAGAAAAAGAGATAGAATATATAGAATCTATAAGACATGATTTAAATTATGATATAGATGGAGTTGTAATTGCTATTAATCATATTACTACTAGAGAGTTATTAGGATATACAGTGAAGTTCCCTAAATGGGCATTAGCCTATAAGTTTGAGGCAGAGGAGGCTACAACAAAGCTGTTAGATGTTGAATGGAATGTAGGAAGAAGTGGAAGAGTAACCCCTACTGCCATATTAGAACCAGTGGACATAGGTGGTGTTACTGTAAAAAGAGCAACTTTAAATAATATGGATGACATTAATAGAAAAGGTGTTAAAATAGGAAGCAATGTTTTTATTCGCCGTTCTAATGATGTAATACCAGAAATAATGGGAGTTGTGGAATCACAAGAAGAAGTAAGAGAAATAGAGCCTCCAAAAACTTGTCCTTATTGTGGAAGTGAAGTTATACAAGAAGGAGTACACTATTTTTGTGAAAATTCTCTTTCATGTAAGCCTCAACTTGTAAAATCTATTGTTCATTTTGGAAATAGAGAAGCTATGAATATATCAGGATTTAGTGAAAAAACAGCTGAACAACTGTTTGAAGAATTAGATATAAAATCAATTTCAGATCTTTATAGAATAAAAAAAGAAGACTTATTAAATCTAGAAAGATTTGGAGATAAAAAAGCGCAAAATCTTATAGATGCAATGCAAAAAAGCAAAAAGTGTGATTTGCCTTCATTTATATATGCTCTTGGCATTCCTAATGTTGGTAAGAAGACTAGCATAGATTTAGCAAAACGATTTAAATCACTTGAAGGCCTAAAAAAAGCCAACTTTGAGGAACTTATATCCGTAGAAGATATTGGAGATATTGTTGCAAGAAGTATAGTTGAATTTTTTAGTGATGAGAAAATATTAGAAAGTATTGATGAACTGCTACAATTAGGAGTAAGTCCATACTTTGAAGATGAAAAAGTTGAAGACAATGTATTTAATGGGAAAACAGTAGTAGTAACTGGATCATTAGAATCCTATTCTAGAAATGAGATAAAAGAAATGCTTCAATCCCTTGGAGCAAAAGTCTCAGGCAGTGTAAGCAAAAAGACAGACTATGTCCTAGCTGGTAAGGATCCAGGATCTAAATATGAAAAGGCTGTTGAGTTGAATATTAAGATTATAAATGAAGATGAATTTAAAAATATGCTAAGTTAGAAACTTCGTAGATGTAAAGTCGGGGGAGATAAAATGAAGAAAATTATAAGCATTTTAGCATGGATTTCAGTATTATTCACTATGATATTTTTAATCCTTACTATGCTTTCAACTTACAGATTTATTAATTTAAGCTATTTTAATAATTATTACGTTTTTCAAATAAGCATAATAGTAACTATGTTTCTTTGGAGTGTTAAACAGCTTCAAATAGGAAAGGGAGAATGGGTAAATTCAATTATTTGTATGTCTATAGGGTTTGGAACAATGTTTTTTATGTTTATGAAAGTATATTAGGTTGATTATGATGATAAGAGAATATATGGTAATAGCCATTTATTCTCTATTTTTGTATAGGTTTAATACATGTTAGGAAAGGAGAGAGTAACATATGAATATTCAAATTTTTGGTGTTAAAAAATGTTTTGATACAAAAAAGGCTGAACGGTATTTTAAAGAGAGAAGAATTAAATATCAATTTATTGATTTAAATGAGACTGCTTTAAGCAAAGGAGAATTACAAAGTGTTAAAACAGCAGTAGGATTGTCAAATTTAATTAACAAGGGATCTAAAGAATATACGAAATCGAATCTTCAACATATTATTAATGATAGTGTAAAGGAAGAGATATTATTAAATAATCCAAAGCTCTATAAAACCCCTATAGTTCGAAATGGAAAGAAAGCAACAGTTGGGTATGAACCAGAGATATGGAAAACATGGGAATAATATAAGGAGGTAAATTTATTTTTAAATAAATTTACCTCCAATTTTATAATTAGGTTAGATACTATTTATTTTGTTTTTTTGCGTACTCCCTTAGCAAGCTTTTAATGAATAGATATAGTGTTGGAATTCCGTAAATTAACATAGCACCCTTTTCTAAGGATTGTCCCATAGATGGTAATAGCTTAGCAAGACCTTCTCCAAAGGAAACAGATCCTATTCCTATTAATAGTATTGTCAAAATGTTGAAAATTAAATTAATACTTAATTTTAAAGAAGTCTTATAAATTACATACATTATCACTAAAGCTAAAATAACTCCTGCTGCTATACCAGACACAATTGAAAAGGCTGATTTAGCAACGTATGGTAATGTGAAAAGAGTTATTTCTAAACTTTCACGAAAAATAGTTAAAAATGATAGTACGAATAGACTATAGGAGGTAGTTTTTACTGTTGAAGCATCTAATGAATCTGTATTCAGTTGTTTACGTTGTTTTTTGATTAAAACTATACTATATAATATTAAAGCAGCTAAGAATAACATTATTGATCCTTCAAATAATCCCTGAACTGCAAATTCTAAAGATTTTACTTGATTGAAGATTAATACTCCACATATTATGCTAGAAAGAACTCCAAGAAGGGAACCAGAGTAAATATATTTAGCTAAATCTTTCCTGTCTATTTTTGAAATATAGGCAAGTAAAGGGACTAGGATTAAAAGCATTTCAAAGCATTCTCTAAAGGAAACAATCAATGAAGTAATCATATACATTTCCCCCCTTATATTCTTCTAATATATAGTAAGCATGAACATGTGGACATGCTACTGTTTTTTTATTATTTTTGATAAAAAATTTCAGAAATACAATTACTTAAACAGTAAGTACAATTTTTAGTACTTAAATTTAAATTGAACTATAATTGTTATATAAAATAAAGTTAAGAATAACTGTAGATTGGAGTAAAATGATATAATATAGTTAAATGGATTAGTATGGAGGATTACATTATGTCAGTGTCAAAACAGGATGTAGAATATATTGCAAAACTTGCAAAATTAAAGTTTACTGAAAGCGAAAAAAATGACTTGATTAATGATTTAAATAAAATAATTAATTATATGGATAAACTTAATGAAGTAAATACAGATGATGTGGATATTATGATAAATCCATGTGAAATAGGAAGTAGATATAGAGAGGATCTAGTATGTGAATCCTCAGAGCTAGATAATTTTATCGAAGATTCTCCTAAAAGTTTAGGAGAATTTATTGTAGTACCTAGAATAATAGATTAAAAGGAGAAGATAAAATTGATTGAGCTATACAGAAAGACTGCCCATGAGCTTAGAGATATGGTAAAAAATAAAGAGATTAAAGTTGAAGAGATGATAAAGGGATATATAGATAGAATAGAAAAAGTGGATAAAAAAATAGAAGCATGTCTTTATGTGGCAATTGAAGAAGCGTTGGATAAGGCAAGAAAATTTGATAAGAAAATAGAAAAAAAAGAGGCCCTAGGAAAGCTTTGGGGAGTACCCATAGGATTAAAAGATAATATATCTGTTAAAGGAATGCAAAATACTTGTGCTTCAAATATGCTTAAGGATTATATTTCACCTTATCATGCCAATGTGACTAAAAAATTGGTAGAGAACAATGGAATTATTATAGCAAAATTAAATATGGATGAGTTTGCTATGGGTTCTTCAACAGAAAATAGTTCATTTAAAATATCAAAAAATCCTTGGAATTTGAATAGAGTACCAGGAGGATCATCAGGTGGTTCGGCAGCAGCAGTGGCATCAGGAGAGATACCTCTTGCTCTTGGGACAGAAACTGGAGGTTCTGTAAGGCAACCAGCATCATTTTGCGGTGTAGTTGGATTGAAACCTACCTATGGAAGAATATCAAGATACGGTATTACGGCTTTTGGATCTACATTAGATCAGGTGGGGATTCTAGGTAAAGATGTAGAGGATTGTGCTATACTCACAGAGGTTGTGGCAGGATTTGATTCCAGAGATTTTACAACTGCAAATGTTCCGGTACAAGAATATGCCAGTATTTTAAATAAGAACATAAAGGGTAAAAGAATAGGTGTACCTAAAGAGTTATTTGGTGAAGAATTAGATAATCAGGTTAAAAAGGTTGTTATGGAGTCCATTGAAGTATTAAAAGAAAATGGAGCTGAAATTGTGGAATGTTCTATTCCGTTGATAAATTACTCTCTTGCAGCTTATTATATAATTTCTAGTGCTGAAGCTTCATCAAATCTTTCAAGATTTGATGGAATAAGATATGGGCATAGGACAAAGTATTTAGAAAAGGGAGAAGATATATATACTAATTCAAGAACTGAAGGCTTTGGAGAAGAAGTTAAAAGGAGGATTATGCTTGGAACTTATGTGCTTTCAAAGGGATATTATGATGAATATTATAAAAAAGCGTTAAAGGTAAGAAAGCTTATAAGTCAGGAATTTAGTAAAGTTATGAAGGAGTTTGATGCAATAGTATCACCTACTGTACAAACAACAGCCTTTAAAATAGGAGAAAAGACAAAGGATGTGCTTTCAATGTATATGTCAGATATATATACAGTTCCAGCTAACATAGCAGGACTACCTGCAATATCTATCCCTTGTGGCAGCATAAATAATCTGCCGATTGGATTACAAATTATAGGGAATCACTTTAGAGAAGATGTACTCTTTAATATAGCCTATAGTTTTGAACAATCCATTAATTGGGATAAAAAGATGCCAGAAATATAGAATATAAGAAGGTGATATTATGGAATTTGAGGCGGTAATAGGGCTAGAAGTTCACGCTGAACTATTAACCAAGACAAAAGCATTTTGCGGATGCAGCACTAAATTTGGCGGAAAACCTAACACACATATATGTCCTACATGTTTGGGACTTCCTGGAGCTCTTCCACAATTAAATAGAAGAGTAGTAGAATACGGTATAAAAGCAGGCTTGGCTTTAAACTGTTCTATAACAAAGTTCACTAGAATGGATAGAAAAAATTACTTTTATCCAGATTCACCTAAAAATTATCAAATAACTCAACAAGATTATCCACTATGCAAAAATGGATATATAGATATAGAATTAGAAGGAAAAAATAAAAGAATAAACATAGAAAGAATTCATATAGAGGAGGATGCGGGTAAGCTAATACATACTGAAGAAGGATCATTAATAGATTTTAACAGGGCAGGAGTACCTCTTATAGAAATAGTGTCAAAAGCAGATATTAGAAATCCTAAAGAAGCTGTAGAATATTTGGTAAAGTTAAGAAGTATACTTCAGTCCATTGGAGTTTCAGATTGTAAAATGGAAGAAGGATCTTTAAGATGCGATGCTAATATATCTGTGAGAAAAAAAGGAGATAATAGCTTAGGAGTTAAATGTGAAATTAAGAATATGAATTCCTTTAAAGCTTTAGAAAAAGCACTAAATTATGAATTCAAAAGACAGGTAGAATGTATTAAAAATGATAAAATATTATATCAAGAAACTAGAAGATGGGACGAAGAAAATAGTTTAACAGTAGTTATGAGGAGTAAAGAAGAGACTAATGATTATAGATATCTCCCAGAAGGAGATCTTAGCACTGTTATAATTAAAGATGAATGGATAGAGAAAATTAAAAGAACTATTCCAGAGCTTCCTTATGAAAAAGAAAAGAGATTTATAAAAGAATACAATATTCCTAAGTATGATGCTTCAATAATTACATCAAATTTATATATAGCAGATTTTTTTGAAGAAACAACAAATTTATGTGGAGATCCTAAGGCAGCTTCTAATTGGATTATGGGAGATATTCTAAAATTTATAAATAAAAATAATATAGCATTAGATAAAACGAAAATTGCTCCCAAACATCTTTCAGAGCTTATAAGGCTTATAAATGAAGGGATTATTTCTAATAGCATAGGTAAAAAAGTTATTGAAGAAATATTTCAAACTGGAAAATATGCAAAAGAAATAGTAGAAGAAAAAGGATGGGTGCAAAATAATAATAGAGATGAAATTCTAGAAGTTATAAAAGAAGTTTTAAAAAATAATCTAAAAAATGTAGAGGAATATAAGAGTGGAAAAACAAAGCTTTTAGGATATTTTATAGGAGAAGTTATGAAGGCAACTAAGGGAAAGGCTAATCCTAATATAATAAACAAGATTATAATTGAAGAATTAGATAATATTAATTAAAACTATTCAATAATGTTTTGAATAAAACATATAATGTATAAAGCATATAATATGATAGTAAGGGTGGGGATATTATATGATAAATAAGCTGCTGAATATTGTATATTTTATACTAAAGAAGAAGGAAATAAAAAAAGCTAGAATTAGAATAAAGAAAATTCCTATAGATGATATATTGAAGTTAATTATAAAAAATTGCGAAGATAGATCAGTAAGATACAAAATCTTAGAAAAAAATCATGACACAATTTGTATTGACCTGTTTGGTAAAAAAGAAAAGGTTTTACTAAAATATCATAAGTCAGATATGGTATTTAGAGAAGATTACAATGAGTTTATAAATAAATTAAAAAGAGAACATGTGGATAAGGGGATTTACATAACTACGGGGCTATTCGAAGCGGAAATCCATAAAAATGAAAATAAATTACTTTGCTTAAAAAAGATTTTATTAGATGATTATTATTGCTTTTTCAAAAAACAGATAAGATTATTTGGAAAAGCTGATACTGTATTTGATAAGAAACAATTAAATTTTTATAGATATTTGCCTAAGTAAACAGGATTTTTATGTTTTAAAATAAAATCTTGTTTACTTTTTTCTTTTAAAGTCAATAATCAAGATATATTATGAATAAAATGGTGATTGAAGATGAAAAAGAAAAAATATATAGCATTACTTCTAATATTTATATTGATTGTTGGAAGTGGATGTATACAGAAAAAAGTCTCTTCCACAAATAATAGAAATTATATAGTCTATAACATGGAAGAGTTACCGGAAGATTTATTAATGTTAAATAATAGTAGTATAAGACAGGAAGAATTAATTTTATGTCTATTTGAAGGTTTAGTCTCTACGGATGCTAATGGGAACATCATACCGGCACTCTCTGATAAATGGTCAGTGTCAGAAAATAAATTAACATATAACTTCCATATAAGAGAAGGAGCAAAATGGAGTGATAATACCACTGTAACAGCCACAGACTATGTAACCTTCTTTTCAAAGGTATTATCAGAAGGAAGTAATGTCTATTCTAATCAATTACAATGCATATTTGGTGTAAAGGATTATGTGGATAAGAAAATAGACTTCGATGGAGTAGCTATAACTGCAAAGGATGATGAAAATTTAGAGATTAGACTTAACTATCCCTGTAGTTATTTTTTAGAGATAATTAGCCAACCTATGTTTACACTACGAAAAAATTTCTTGAATCTAAAACACTGGAAAAATGATTTTAAAAAAATAAAATATACAGGACCATTCATTCTTGATGACATATATAGCAATGGTGAACTTGCATTGAAAAAAAATAAAAATTACTGGGACAATGAAAGTGTAGCAACTGATAAAATACATATAACTAGTGAAGGTACTACTGCTTTTGCATTAGCTAAATATAATTTAAAGCAAATAGATGGATTTACTAGTTTGCCTCCAAGTGAGATGGGAACTTTTGAAAGCAGTGAAAAATTAGTCAAAGGGCCTACGGCTCAGGGGGTTAGTCTGAACTTCAATTTAAATAAAGATGGAATTCTTAGAGACGTTAACTTTAGAAAATTTATTAATCTGGCAATTAATAAAAGCAATATGGAATCAGAGCTAAATGGTATTTTGAAAGTAGACTCCCTATATATACCAAACAATATAAAAGGTATAGGCAAAAGAGATGGTTATGTAAATATAAATAAGGTTAATAATAATCTAGAAAAAACATTAGCTGATAACAAATATAAAGGGGAAAAGTTAAAATTAGTATATTTAAATTCTGATGATAGAAATAGGATAATAGCAAACTCTATTGCAAAGGATATGAAAAAGGTAAATATAAGTATAATTAACCAAGGCTATAATAAAGAGGAATTAAAAAAGGTTTTAGACAATAAGGATTATCATATACTGCTAACAAGTTATGTAGGAGAATATGATTCACCATTTTCTTTTTTAGAAAAATGGATTAGTACTTCCGATTATAATATATCAGGATATAAAAATTTTGACTTTGACAGTTATGTTTTAAGAGGCAGAGTTTTAAATAATTTAGAAGAAGCAGGAAATAACTTTAGAAAAGCAGAAGAAATACTCCTAAAAGATGTTCCATTTATACCATTAGGATTTTATAACACTGTACTATGTAAGAAAAGTTACATAAATGGAATTGAGATAAATAAGAGAGGAAATATAATCTTAAAGAAAATATATGCGGAAACATCTAAAGATGAAACTCCCTAAGTTTTAGGGAGTTTCATCTTTAAGAAAGTATAATATAAAGAAAAATAAATTTAAATTTTTTCTACTATCAAATGTAGGTTTTCCAACTTTAAAGGATTTTTTATCCTTATCATAGGTTACATTTTTGATAAATATTGGTGCCAGCTCGCTAGTTTCAGGACTTGGTATTGTAGGCATTTTAAAATATTGTTCGTCTAAAAGATTTTCAGGTATGGATCTAAAATTTTTATAATGCTCTACATCATCTAAATTAGGTGTATCAGGCCAGCTAAGAACTATTCCAGAATCAACTAGTTGATACTTAAATACATCTGTAATTAACTTTTCATCAATATTCTCTCCTAAATTGTTTTGATGCAGCATGGAAATAAGATATAGAACTATTTCATTTGATGAAAACTTAATTTCTTTACTTTCAGTAGTTTTTATAAATATAGAAAAATCTTCACTGTAGTGCTTAGCTAAAATTTCATTAATAGCATTGGCAATTTTCTTAAATTTAAACATGCCAGTATGCTTATATAATAGAGAAGAATTTAAATACATGGTACAAATATTTTCTACTTTATCATTGTCATGTAGCTTGTTATATTCTTCATATAGTAAATCGAAAATATCTAACAAGAGTAATTTTACATCATCAATTTTAGAGTAGGAATAAAAGATGTTGAGATTTAAGCACAACATACATTTATCTTCAAAGGATATGTCATACATTTCTTCTTTGAAGTCTAGGAACATTTTTAATATGTCTAGTGAAAAATTTTCATAAGAATCTTTGACTTCACCATCTAGATAAGTAGAGCATTTATAAAAAGCGTTCATTAATAAAGCCTGCTCTGAAAACTTAAATTCTGTACTTTTATCCTTCAATTTAACCTTTCCTATTATAGGGTCTGTAGAATCTTTTTTGTCAACAAATACACCTTCATGATTTCTTAAATAAGAAGCATAAAATTCTAATTGCTTTTTGGCAAGTTCAGTGTATACAATACTTAAGGAATACTTTTTAGAATCTATACCTTTAAATTTTTTGTAATAGTCAACTAACTCTAAAATACATAAAGTCATGTAGGCATTACTAGATATGTTTATATCTTTTTTTAATTTATCTTCATCCCAATGAAACTTATTATTGCTGATTTTAAGCTTAGGATTAGCCTTTTTATATACACATAAAAGTGGAGAATTCAAATTTAATGTGTTAATATCAGTACTAGATATATGTTTCAAGTTTAATTCTTTAGGATCTAAAGTAATGCCACATTTTGAATACAGAACAATATTCTTTATAGATTCTTTTGATAAATGCACTAATTGACTTTGAATTTGACCTATACTTAGTTTATTCATTCGTAAAAATGGGCCTATATATCTTAACATAATTACACCACCATAAATTAATCCTTATATAAATAATATGAAAACAAATAATAAATGATGATAATTTTTTATAACTTAAGGGGTGATTTTCATGAAAATTGGAAAGTTACAATGGAAGGATTTAAATAAAATTATAAATGAAAATAGAGGAATTACTAGATCAGATGTAAGGATAAGCGGAGGAATCGGAGAGGATTGTAGTGTTGTTAATTTTGGAGAATATGAGTGTGTTTTGTCTACAGATCCAATAACAGCAGCAGAAAATAATGTTGGAAAATTGGCAGTTCATATAAATGCTAATGATATAGCTTCCTGTGGAGTGGAACCTATAGGAATTCTTGTAACAATTTTAGCTCCAGTTAATGTAAAGCTAGAAGAAATTCAAAGTGTAATGAGTGAAATAGATGTAGAAACTAGAAAATTGAACATGCAGATACTAGGGGGACATACAGAAGTAACAGATGCAGTTAATAGAATAATTGTTTCTTGTACAGTTATAGGAAGAACAGAAGCTGGAATGGCTATTTCTACATCAGGAGCTAAAGAAGGAGATGAAATAGTTGTTACAAAGCATTTATGCTTAGAGGGTACATCAATTTTAGTAAACGACTATTATAATGAAGTGATAAAAACATTAAGTTATGAAGAAGTAGAAGAGGCTAAAAAATATATAGATAATTTAAGTGTTGTAAAAGAAGGAAAAATAGCAGGTAAATTTGGAGTAAACTCAATGCATGATATAACAGAGGGAGGTATTCTTGGGGCTTTATGGGAAGTTGCAGAGGGAAGCAATGTTGGATTCAAGCTTTATAATGATAGACTTCCTATAACAGATATTACAAAAAAGGTGTGTAGATTATTTAATATCGATCCTTTAAAATTTATATCTTCAGGAAGCATGGTTATAACTTGCAAAAATGGAGAGAACTTAGTTGAAAAGTTAAAGGAAAATGGTGTTCAGGCTGCAGTGGTTGGAGAGATTATAAAAAGTGATAAAATATTAGTTATAGAAGGCAAAGAAGAGCTTGTACCTCCACCAGAAGAAGATGAACTACTAAAGGTTTCATCAAGTGAAAATAAAGAGAATGAGGTTAAATAAATAAAGTATAGCTTATAAACCAAAATATTAAAAGAGAGTTCGACACTAGTAGTATGTGAAGTTTTAAAAAGAGAGGTAATATATATGAAAAAGCTTATTGTTGCAAGTAATAACCAACATAAAATAGATGAGATTAAACAAATATTAAATAAATTTCCATTAGACATTATTTCATTAAAAGAAGCAGGAATTGATGTTGATATTGAAGAAAATGGAACTACATTTATGGAAAATGCACATATAAAAGCTATGGAAATTTATAAAATGTTGGATAAAAAATATATGGTTATTGCAGATGACTCAGGTCTTATGGTAGATGCTTTAAATGGGGAACCAGGAGTTTACTCTGCACGTTATAGCGGAGAACATGGAAATGATAAAAAAAATAATGAAAAATTGCTTTCAAACTTAAGTGGAATAGGATTTGAAAAAAGAACTGCTAAATTTGTCTGTGCTATAGAATTAATTATTGATGAGGAGAGAATAATTAATGTACAAGGTGAGGCAAAAGGTTATATAATTGAAGAAGAAAGAGGTAGGGATGGATTTGGTTATGATCCGTTATTTTATGTTCCTAAATTTAATAAAACCTTTGCAGAGATAAGCTCAGAAGAAAAAAATTCTATAAGCCACAGGGGAGAAGCATTAGAAAAACTACAACAGGAGATTAAAACCTACTTTTAGGAGGTGGAATAATTGCTCATAGGAGTGGTAAGTGATACTCATAGAGACGAAACTGCTTTAAAAAAAGTTGTTGAGGAGATTAAAAACTTAGATGTAGTAATACATCTTGGAGATAATGTGGCAGATGCTGAAGAAATTAAAGATTTGATTAATAATAAGATAGTATATGTTAAGGGAAATTGCGATATAATGGCTAATGAACCCACAGAGTTAATAGAGGAATTCCATGGAGTAAGAATACTGATTACTCATGGACATAAGTATAATGTAAAAAACACTTTAGCTGAGTTAAAGTATAGAGCACAACAACTAGAAGCAGACATAGCTTTGTTTGGACATACCCATATTTCAGAAATAAATTTTGAGGATGGTATATGGCTTATAAATCCAGGCAGTGCAGCTTTACCTAGAGATGGACATAGGAGTATTGCCATAATATGTATAGAAGATGGAGAGATAAGTCCTAGTATAAAATTAATATAAAAAAATGCGAAAAAGGTATTGACGTATAAAAAAATATAGTGTAGAATAATCAATGTCGCTAAGGAACAAACAAGTTCTGAAATAAAAGCGGACATGATTTTCGGGGTATAGCGCAGATGGTAGCGCGCGTGGTTTGGGACCATGAGGCCGCGGGTTCGAGCCCTGCTACCCCGACCACTTATGCGGGTATGGTTCAATGGTAGAACGTCAGCCTTCCAAGCTGAACACAAGGGTTCGATTCCCTTTACCCGCTCCATACGCGTCTTTAGCTCAGCTGGATAGAGCAACGCCCTTCTAAGGCGTGGGCCAGGAGTTCGAATCTCTTAAGACGCACCATAAAAATATGCGCCATTAGCTCAGTTGGTAGAGCAACTGACTCTTAATCAGTGGGCCCTGGGTTCGAGTCCCCGATGGCGCACCATATGGTGGGCATAGTTCAGTTGGTAGAGCGCCAGATTGTGGTTCTGGTTGTCAAGGGTTCGAGTCCCTTTGTCCACCCCATTTATTGGGATGTCGCCAAGCGGTAAGGCATAGCACTTTGACTGCTACATGCGTAGGTTCAAATCCTGCCATCCCAGCCATTTGTGATTCACTAGCTCAGTCGGTAGAGCACTTGACTTTTAATCAAGTTGTCCGGGGTTCGATTCCCCGGTGGATCACCATTTAAGCAGAGAACCCAAATCCATGATTTGGTGTGAATCGCTTACTCATCTGACTAAAAGGAAGAGGAGTTTCATAAGTTAATAATATGCAGGTGTGGCGGAATTGGCAGACGCACTAGACTTAGGATCTAGCGCCTTTGGCGTGGGGGTTCGACTCCCTTCACCTGCACCAATTTTTTTTAAGCGGGAGTGGCTCAGTGGTAGAGCGTCACCTTGCCAAGGTGAACGTCGCGAGTTCGAATCTCGTCTTCCGCTCCAAACATGCGGGTATGGTTCAATGGTAGAACGTCAGCCTTCCAAGCTGAACACAAGGGTTCGATTCCCTTTACCCGCTCCATATGCGTCTTTAGCTCAGCTGGATAGAGCAACGCCCTTCTAAGGCGTGGGCCAGGAGTTCGAATCTCTTAAGACGCACCACATAAATATGCGCCATTAGCTCAGATGGTAGAGCAACTGACTCTTAATCAGTGGGCCCCGGGTTCGAGTCCCTGATGGCGCACCATATTTTAATTATATAAATAATCATTATCGGGGTATAGCGCAGATGGTAGCGCGCGTGGTTTGGGACCATGAGGCCGCGGGTTCGAGCCCTGCTACCCCGACCAAAACTAACGAGCGGGAGTGGCTCAGTGGTAGAGCGTCACCTTGCCAAGGTGAACGTCGCGAGTTCGAATCTCGTCTTCCGCTCCAATGCGTCTTTAGCTCAGCTGGATAGAGCAACGCCCTTCTAAGGCGTGGGCCAGGAGTTCGAATCTCTTAAGACGCACCATATATGGTGGGCATAGTTCAGTTGGTAGAGCGCCAGATTGTGGTTCTGGTTGTCAAGGGTTCGAGTCCCTTTGTCCACCCCATTTACATATTGGGATGTCGCCAAGCGGTAAGGCATAGCACTTTGACTGCTACATGCGTAGGTTCAAATCCTGCCATCCCAGCCATTTGCGATTCACTAGCTCAGTCGGTAGAGCACTTGACTTTTAATCAAGTTGTCCGGGGTTCGATTCCCCGGTGGATCACCAATTTAATATTATTTACATACGCGGGTATGGTTCAATGGTAGAACGTCAGCCTTCCAAGCTGAACACAGGGGTTCGATTCCCCTTACCCGCTCCATTTTTCATTTTTTGTATTATTTCTGCGCTCATAGCTCAGTTGGATAGAGTTACGGACTTCGAATCCGGAGGTCGCAGGTTCGACTCCTGTTGGGCGCACCAAGTTCTAAGCTATATTTTTGTTGGTAATAGACTAATGAAGATGTAGCTTTTTCATATGTAGAATAGTATTTGAAAAATGCAGTACCCAAGCGGGTGCTGCATTTTTGCGTTAAGGTTTTTTGAAATTTTATTTAGAATAATTAGTTAATAAGTTTTCATAGCAATACACTAAGTACCTGCTGAAATATCCCTTGATCTTAATCGTGAAAAAACAACTCCATTTGCCAATTTTGTAAATGAATACTTGACTAGATCTTTGGTGACTCATATAATTATTCGAAAGGGGGTGCGGGAATGAGATTGGTTTTAATTAAGAGCAATATAAAAAACAACGAGAATTCCATCTCTGTTTTTGATAGATAAATTTCTAGCAGTGGGTAACTGTATATTGTTGATGATATATAGTGTTAGAAATTATTTATCCAATAGGGAAAGGATGTTATCAAATGAATAACAATGTAGTTACGAGATTATCTTCATCAGGAAGAATAAGCAAAGCGGTGGGGAATTATACCCATATAACAAAAATAAAGCCCAATTCAACCTTTTATACGTTTTCAGGACAAATTGGAGCAGATCTAGATGGAAATATTCCTGAAGCGTTTAGTCAACAAGTAAAGAATATATTTATAAATATATCAAATCTACTTAAGAGTGTAGATTTGGAGCCGGACAATGTTATAAAAGTAAATATATGGTCCAAAGAAGAAATTGATTGGGATTATTTCGATAAGATATATTGTGATTTTTTCGGCGAAATCCCTCCTTCTATGACAATTGCTTATGTAAATGCTTTGGGTCTGGAAGCAATAAAAATTGAAATAGAAATATGGGCTGCGGGATAATGAAGAAGTGCATCTCTAAAAATTTATAAAAAAATATTAATTCAAACCACACCCCATCAACGAAAACGAAGAGAAAAGATATTGGAGTGTAGTTTAATTAATCTTTGCATCTATTTTGTACTAATGACATAAAAACCTAGTGATATCAATGATCACTAGGTTATTTTATTTACATATTTCTCTGTATTTAGCTAATAGTTTAGCATACAAATCTCTATCATTATTCATTGTAGTACTCATATTTACAGGATTAATATCAGTTGGTTTATTAGTTAATTTGCATTGTTTATAAATAAGTAATGCTCTGAAGTCCAAATTATAAGCACTTAGATAGGATTGTAATTCGTATGGATTCATTGTTCCAGTAGGATCATCAGGTATTTTCAATGCGAATATCTCATCATTTATACTAGATACCTTTTCTATTGCTGCATTAACTGATGATAATTTACTAGGATCAGTGGTATTTACTAATTCATCTATTCTGTGTAATATGCTATCAGTATCATCCATAAACTTATTGAACTTAACTTTATCAAAGGTTTTGGATTCATTAGTAGTTTTAGTTGATTCTTTAGTAGTAACTTTGGTAGTGTTAGTTTCATTGATATTAGTTGATTTTTCTGATTGTCCACTACATGATGTAAATAATAAACTTATACTCAGTATACTTAATACAATTATTTTAGATTTTTTAATCATTACTTCTCACTCCTTACTCCTTAAAAATAATCTTTATTATATAATTCTATATTTTTATTTATTTACCTTCACATGGTATATATAAAATTCTAATAATTCATCCTGTAAACATTGTACTCAAAACAATTTGATATTAAAACTAAAAAATAAAAAATCAAAGAAATAGTAAAAAATACACCTATGATCCTCTAAATAGAATTAAAGAAGTAATAGATGAAAGAGGAAACACTACCTCTTTGGATTATGATGCAAATGGAAACCTTATAAAGGTATTAGAACCAATGGGAGGTGCTACTCAATATGTCTATAACTCCTTAAACAGACTAGAAAAGAGCATAGATGCTCTAGGTTTTGATACCACATATGAATATGACAAGCTTGGAAGAGTTATTGCAAATATAGATCCAAGAGGAAATAAAACAGCCTATGAGTACAATAAACATAGCAAAATTACAAAAGTAACTGATGCTATGAATGGTGTAACACAATTTAACTATGATTTAAATGACAATCTTCTAACAAAAACAGATGCAGCAGGCTCTAAACACAAGTTTACCTACGACAGTGTACACAGACTAACTTCTGTAGCAGACCCAGAGGAATACATTAGAAATTTTGTATATGACAGCCTTGGAAATCTAACAAGGGAGTATGATAATGCAGGAAACATAAAAGACTACAGCTATGACAAAATGCACAGGCTCCTTTCAGAAAAAAATACAGCAGGACACATAACTTCCTACAAATACAATGACTACGGAAATCTTGCAGAGGTAGAGCAGCCAAATGGAAATGTATACGCATATAAATATGACATACTAGACAGGATAACTGAATTAAAAGACCCAGAGGGAAAGGTAACTGCTTTAGACTACGATGTTTTAGGAAATCTTACAAAGGCAGTAAAACCAGGAAACAGAGAATATAAATTCACATATGACACAGCAAATAACTTAAAAACAGAAACTAATCCTTTAGGTGAAACTACTAGTTATGAATACAATAAAAATAATCTTTTATCATCGATAACAAATCCATTAAAAAACACCACAAGCTTTACCTATAATCCTGTAAATCAGCTAGAAAAGGTAATTAATCCTTTAGGACATACAACAACCTATAATTACGATGGTAACAGGAATTTAGTATCTGAAAAAGATGGAAATGGATATGAAACGGTCTACACCTATGACCCACTAAACAGATTGTCAAAGGTAACAGACCCACTAGGAAGTGTAACTAACTACAAGTATGATGCAGTAGGTAACATGACATCTATGGCAAATGGAAATGGAAATGCTACGAAATACACCTATGACAAAAGAGGTTTACTTACATCAATACAAAATCCACTAGGAGAGACTGAAAAGCTTCAATACAGTAAATCAGGAAATCTTCTAAGCTACACAAAACCAGATGGAAGCAAGATAAACTACAGCTACGATGTTTTAAATAGAGTTACTGGAAAAGCATATATAGGCAGCGACGGCAAAGAGGGAGAAAATAAAGTAAACTACGAATACAACCTAATGGGAAGCAGAACCTATATGAGTGGTGCAGAAGGAGAAACAGGTTACGCCTATGACATGATGGAAAGACTTATAGGAGTAAACTTCCAAACAGGAGAAGAGGTAAGCTATGAGTATGACGAGCTAGGAAGAAAATCAAAAATAATATACCCAGATGGAAAATTTGTAGTCTACGGCTATGATCAGCTAGATAGAATTTCATATGTAGAAGATTACGAGGGAAAAAGAACCTTCTACAAATATGATGAGGCAGGAAGAAGGATAGAGACAATACTTCCAAATGGAACAAAGACTACCTATGCCTATGATGAAGCAGACAGACTTATAAAGCTAGAAAATACATTTTTAAATGGAACTGTAATATCCAGCTTTAAATATGAATACGACAAGGCAGGAAATATAATAAAAGAAATACAAGTTCAAGAGGACAGTACCTACATCCGAAACTATAAATACAACAGCGCTGAGGAAATCATAGAATTTACAGAGGAAAAAGACGGAATAACAAAGAAATACAGCTACGGCTACGATGCAGCAGGAAACAGAACAAAGATGCAAATAACTGGAGGAGATGACTCAAAGAATATAACCTACAGCTACAATGAAGCAGATGAGCTTATAACTGAAAAAAGCGATGAAAACCTAATAAAATATGAGTACGACACAAATGGAAGCATGACAAAGAGAATTCTTCCAGGAAATCAAATAGAATACTATGACTATGATGAGGAAGGCAGACTAATACAAATAACCTACCACCAAGGGAAAATAGAAACCTTCGGCTACGACAGCGATGGCAACAGAACCTACAAGACTGTAGGAGAATACTTTATATCTCAAAGTCCGCTAAATTCTGAAGATGCTAAAGATAATAAACAAATTAAAGAAAAAGATAATAAAAAGGATAACAAAAAGGAAAATAAACCAGAGCCAAAAGAAGAGGCAAAAGGACTAGAAAAGCAAAATAACCCTAAACCTCCAAAGCCAGAAGAAGCTGGAAACAACGGAAACGGTAATGGTAACGGAAATAGCAATGGAGGAAATGACAACAGCGGCGGAAATAATGGAAATGGTAATGGAAACAGTAGTGACAACAATGGAAATAGTGGAAATGGTAACAAGGATAATGGAAACGATAATAGCAATGGAAACAATGGTAAAGGAAATGAAAATAGTAATGGGGAAGAAAAAAATAATAATGGTGGAGGTAATGGTAAGGGCAATAACGGAGATAAAGGCAATAATCAGGACAAGGGTAACGGTAAAGATAAAGAGCATGATAACGGAAAAGACAAAGTAAAGGACAATGACAACGGAAAACATAAAGGCTGGGATAAAGACAAAGTAAAAGATGGAAACAAAGGAAAACACTTAGGCTGGTATAAGAAAGCAGATCATCCAAAGAACCATGGGGATGGAGAAGACCCAATATTGAACAAGCCAGATGCCTATGAGATAATCAATTATGTTAATGACATAAATAATGAATACACCCAGACTCTCATGACCTCTGACAAAAATGGAGTTTACCGAGGAGTATACACCTATGGACAAGAGAGAATATCAGTAAGAGATCTAGTAGAAGTAGAAGGAGTACCAAATAACCCACTATACTACTTATACGATGGACGTGGAAGTGTAACTCAGCTTACAAACTCTGTAGGTAACGTAAGGGACAAGTATAGATACACTCCATTCGGAGTACCAATGTCAGGAGGAAAGTTAAGTCCTAATACAAAACTGCTTAATAATCCATATGGCTACAATGGAGAATACCATGATTTAGAATCAGGTTTCCAATATCTAAGAGCAAGATATTATAATCCAGAGACAGCAAGATTTATAACAAGAGATAGCTATTTAGGAGATATCAATGAACCATTGAGCCTAAATAGATACGCATATACAGAAAATAATCCTGTAATGAACATAGATCCAAGCGGACACAAACCAATTAATGCATATGATGATGATGGAAGTGGTATTCCTAAAATAACACCAAAGAAAGTAGCTACAAATAATCAGCCAACATTGCGAAAAGGGTCAACAGATAGTAAAGGTGTAACTAAACTACAACAAATGATGGTTACACTAGGTTATGATCTAAAGATAGATGGTAAATTTGGAGATAAAACTAAGGCAGCTGTAATAGATTTTCAGAAGAAAAACAAATTATCTCAGGATGGAATAGTAGGCACTAATACATGGACAGCCCTAAATACAGTATATGGTAATGCAACCAACACAGGAATAAACCCAGGTGCCATGGGAATGACAATCACTAGTAACAATTATGTTTCAAAGAAGGAAAAGCAGAAAACTAGTTATAATAATAAGAATTGTTACGGCGGGGAGAAGATTGGAAGTAGCAATTCATTTATAAAAGAAGCAGGGTCAATTACAGCTTCCTTTATACCAATATTAGGGGACGCAAAGGATGTACAAGAAACAGTAACAGGAAAAGACCTCATAACAGGCGAAAAGTTGACTAAAGGACAAAGGGTAGTAACGGGAGTTATGATGCTTTTACCTATTGCAAATGGAAAAGCTGCAAGGGAAACAATAGAAACAGTAGCGGATAGTCCTATTGGTAAAGGTATTGCAAAGGGTGCAGATGAAGTAGCTGAAAGAGCAAAAAAAGTATTAGATGACGTGATTTGTTTTACCGGAGAAACTTTAATAGCTAGTAAGTATGGGTATAAATTTATTAAAGATATAGAAGTAGGAGATGAAGTATATTCAGAAAATCCGGAAACCGGTGAAAAAGGACTAAAGAAAGTAAAAAATATATATGTAAATGAAACAAAAGAGCTTATTCATATAAGTATTGGTGAAACCAAGATAAAAGCAACCCCTTCACATCCATTCTGGATAATAGGAAAAGGATGGATTGCAGCTGAGAAAGTAAATGTTGGAGATAAAGTAAAGCTATCTTCTGGAGAAGAAGTTGAAGTTACCAAAGTAGAAAAAGAGATACTAAAGGAAGCAGTAAAGGTATATAATTTTGAAGTAGAAGACTGGCACACATATTATGTCTCAGATAAGGATGTACTTGTTCACAATACATGTAAAGCTGATCCAAAGGATGCAATTAAGGGGTCAGTTGAAGCTATAGGACAAGTTCACCATATTCTTACAAATAAGACAATGAAGGCGTTAGATGACCACCCTACGCTTAAGGGGAAATTCAATAGAGAGGACCCAATGTTCAAGTATAAGGCAGCAGATGTTGATGCCCACAAAGGGTATCAGCAATGGCATAGGGATGTTGATAATACAGTTGTCGATTGGTTGCAAAATAATCCGAAAGCAACAGAGCAACAGTTCAAGAATTTCTTAAACAAACTGTACCAGAACCCAGATATAAGCAAAAGGATACCTAATGTTAATATTAAGTAGGATGTGATAATATGAATTTCTATGTAATAGTAAGAGATAGATTTAATGATAGCGAATATACTTTTGGTGAATCAGTAGATAAAAAGACTGGTGATTTTGAAAAATGCCAAGTATGCGGCTCTCCAGTTAGTATGAGAAAATGGCTACCTCCATTAAAAGTAAAACTTTCAAAACCATCATATGGTGATTTTGTATTCGGTACTTTTATAACATGCTTAGTTTCTGAGAAGTTTAAACAGCAGTATGAAATTTCAGGGTTAAAAGGAATTAAGACTTTTGAAGCTGTTGAAATTATAAAGGTTAATGGAAAAAAGACAACTTCAATGCAACCTCCACAATACTACAATGTGCAGTTTGAAAAGAGTAAGGCAAAAATAGATGAATTAAAATCTAAATTTGTTCGAGATGGTGAGGTGGAGTGTGATGCATGTAGGATAGGTGGGGTAGTTTGTTCCTTTGATGGCATATTCTTGGAGGAAGGTACTTGGGAAGGACAGGATATCTTTTTCCCAACTGGATTACCCGGTACAATATTGGTTTCACAAAGATTTTATGATTTTGTAAGAGATAATAGCTTTACAAATATAGATTTCGTTCCTGCTGAGCAATACAAAGCAACATGGGCATAAACAAATCTAACTACAAAAAATAGCTTTAATTGACTGCATAATTAGTAAAGAAAGAATTACAAGTTCATAGACACTGCTAACAAAAGATTTTGCATTGTTAAAGAAAGTAGAAACTGACCACAGAACTATAATAATGCAGTAAGTTTAACAAATTATAAAGAAAAATAAAGATATAATCCAATAGATGCTGAAATAGTGTCTATTGGATTTTCTGTGTAGTGGTAGAATGAATTACAAACTATATTAGGCGTAAAGAATGTGGATAAATGACTTGCTACAATAGGAAGTGCTACAGAGAGTGTTGCTTTAGATAAATAGGAGGTTAGTAGATAAAATTGGAAATAAAAACTTTTAATATAATAAGTGAGGATTGGAGAGAGGAAATAGATGATTTCTTCATATCCTGCTAAGTAGATATTGGATTTAAGGATGAAATTGGATCAGAAATATATCATTAGATGTTGTAAGTCCGAAAAATTACAATTGGATATGACATTGAGGAACAGCGGTTTGCTACAAAAGAAGAAAAAGCTGCATATTTAGCATTTGCATTACTTCCTGGATCATCTAAGTTGTTAAAAGAAGCTGGCGAAGAAGCAATTGAGATGGCTGGTAAAAAATTTACTAAGGGGGCGGGTAAAGGTGAACTACACCATATTGCTTCAGATAAACCTTTAGTAAGTGGATTTACCGCTCAGTATGAAAAAATATTTAAAAATGCAGGAATGAATCTACAGGATGATGCAAATCTAATATTCCTTGAAGGTCATAGTGGAGCTCATACAAAGGTATATAAGCAATATGTACTTGACTATATTACAAATGCAACTAAAGGGTTGGAAGGTGACGCTGCAAAGGAAGCGTTGACAAAAGCTCTAACAGATTTAAAAGACCAATTGATAAAAAATCCTAAAATGCCTTACAAAGGAGGACTATAAAATGCGATGGTTTCAGCCCATTGAGTGTGATAAAACTGTAAAAAAGCCACTTGTTTGTGATGATAGTAATTTTGAAGAGTATGATTTTGAAGAAGATGATTTTAAAACTGGCAAAGAAATTTTAAATTGGCATAGTGATATTTTCTTCAGAGCAAGTCAGAAGAAATATGATGGAATACCAGATGATGCATTACAGAATGCATACATGATACCAGTGTATTCGAAGAAGTTAATAGATGAGTTATTTAACGCTGGAATAGAAGGTATACAATACTTGCCTATTAAAGTTCTGAATTATAAAGAAGAGGTACAAAATACATTTTGTATTGCAAACTTCCTTAACTATGTAGAAGCATTTGACTTCACCAAATCAAATTATAATAGATTTAGTGAGGATTTTCCAAATCCGAATGTAAGAGGAGCAATAGCAGGAGTCACGAAATTTGTGCTTATAAAGGAAAAACTCAAAGGCTTTGATATAATTAGATTAAAGGAGTATAATCAGAGGTTTTTTGTTTCGAAAAAATTTGTAGATGTGTTTGAAAAGAATAATTTTACAGGATATTCTTTTAAAGAAGTAGAGCTAGTCTAAATCGAAAAACACACTGCAATATTCTCTTTCAGCTGACTGCAAAATTAAACTTGGAAAACTCAAAACGAACAAAGCATTTATGCACAAAGAGTTTGAGTAGTTGTTAAATTATATAACTGACTACAGAATTGTAATAATGCAGTAAGCAGTAACAAAAGTAAAAATCAAATATATATTATAGTAATAATGAAGGCTAACGCTGATGAAAAGGCGTTAGCCTTTTTTCTGTACCTAAAACAATAGAAAGCTATATTGGAGATACTGCTGCCTTCGTAGCATTCCTTGAAGGAAAGGGAATTGATGTCAGGAGGAAAGTTAAGCCCTAATACAAAGCTGCTTAATAATCCATATGGCTACAATGGAGAATACCATGATTTAGAATCAGGCTTCCAATACCTAAGAGCAAGATATTATAATCCAGAGACAGCAAGATTTATAACAAGAGATAGCTATTTAGGAGATATCAATGAACCATTGAGCCTAAATAGATACGCATATACAGAAAATAATCCTGTAATGAATATAGACCCAAGCGGACACAAACCAATTAATGCATATGATGATGGAAGTGGTATTCCTAAAGTAACACCAAAGAAAGTAGCTGCAAATAATCAGCCAACATTGCGAAAAGGGTCAACAGATAGTAAAGGTGTAACTAAACTACAACAAATGATGGTTACACTAGGTTATGATCTAAAGATAGATGGTAAATTCGGAGATAAAACTAAGGCAGCTGTAATAGATTTTCAGAAGATGAAAAATTAATATATGAAGAATATTTAAATGGTTGGATAAAATCAACAAAAACATATGACGACATTCAGGCTAAGAGTTTACCAGATAAAATAAGCTATAAGGATTCTGATTACACATATACTTACTTATTATCAGAAGATACTATGAGATTTAATGGGGGAAAATTACCTGATTTTGAAATTAAACTAGATGATGAAACAACGATGAGCACAAAAACGTACACTTATCAAATTATTGAACCGCAAAAATCACAAGGAACAATATATTTAGGACCTTTAGGGAGTAAGGGGGCAGCTGATGCTACTAAAATCGCCAACAAGCCGGGGAAAGTTTACCCAAAAATAATTGACCCAAGAACAGGAAAAAATATATCGTTCCCAGAAGGTAATCTGCAAAAAGTTCCGAAAGACCAAAGAATTGAGTGGAATAACAAAGCAAGAGGCGATTACATTAAAGAATGGTATGATAGAGGTTATAAAACACCTGATGGAGGATGGGAGAAATATGATCTCCACCATATTAAACCTAGAGAATATGATGGAGATAATTCGTTTGGTAACTTAGTTCCAGTTGAAAGAACATTACATAAAAATGAGTTTAACCCATTCTGGCTGGGTTACTAATTTAAAATAAGGAGGTACTATTAAATGAAAGCAGTTGACTCACTAAAAAAAAGGCTAACAATAGAAAATACTTTAAATGTACAAAATGAAGATGGATATTTAGCTGAAGCAGGTTTTGAGTGGAGAAAACCTGCTACTGATGAAGAAATTCAACAGTTTGAAGTTGAAAATGGTACTAAGTTACCTGAACAATTTAAAGAATTTCTTAAAATATCTAACGGAGCTACACTATTTAAAGATATAAAGTATGGACAATGGGGCTGTAATATACTAGGGTTAAATGAATTAATCATGGTGACAAGAGAAGCGAAAAATAGAGGATATGACCTTAGTGACAAATGGCTTGTTTTTGCAACTTGGCTTGGTGATGGAGATATGGTTGTTTTTGACTTAGAGAAATATAATGCAGGTGAAAAAAATTATATTATTGACGGAGAACAAGGATATCAGACAGATGATTGGGAGTTTATAAAAGGTGATTTTTGCAAATGGATTGATAGATTAATTGTATCACAAGGAGCCAAGTATTGGCGATGGTATTAAACGGTATTTGGCTACAATAACCTAGCTAAACTAACTGCAAAACATGGGAAAACTGTAGCAGAAATACATTAATCATTTAGAAATGTACACACATAACAACTTGAGTAAATCTAAGCTTACCACATAATTGTAATAAAGCAGTGAGAAAAAGGTTAAATGAACTAGCTGAAAAATAAGTAGGCTAGTTCATTGCTTTTTATAATGAGGCTCGACGGTACTTAATTTCATTTATCCATTCTATTTTTACTAGCATATCATTGGTGCATCTTATGCAATATTTCTAATCAATTTTATATATAGACCTAAATAAATCTATACTCTTAAATCTTCTATCTGCTAATAATATAACTTCATATGATTTCTAGTTTTTAGCTGCGCACTCCGAGGCTATCCCTTTTAAAATTTCTAAGCCATGTTTTAATGCAGGTAGTATGTATTCAAGGTTTTCTCTAACAGCTTTTGGGCTTCCAGGCAGATTGATGATTAGAGTGCTGTTACGAATTCCAGAAACGCCCCTACTTAACATTGCTTTTGGAGTAATACCTAAGCTATAGTATCTCATGGCTTCAGATATTCCAGGAGTTTCTCTATGAATTACATCTAAAGTAGCTTCAGGAGTCCAATCTCTTGGAGAAAATCCTGTCCCACCGGTCGTTAAAATCAAATCTAATTTTAAATCATCACACATTTTTATGAGCTCATTAGAAAGCATTTTTCTATCATCAGGGAGAATTTTATAGTAAATAACTTCATATTCATTGCTTGCCATAATTTCATCTATGACTTTGCTACTTACGTCTTCACGCTGTCCAATATACCCTTTATCGCTAGCAGTTAATATACCCACCTTAAACAATAATAACACCACCTAAAGAAAATTATAGTTTACTTATATTAAGAGTAATACACCAATAATATAAAATCAATACCAACTGTGAAGTATATTTGCATATTTGTATATTTATATATACGAATATATAAATTGTAAATGTTTCCTTTTTAGTGTATAATATAAAATTGAAAAGTGATTTTGTTCTATGAATATGTCACTGGACAAAGATTTTTAAACTTCATATGAACTGGAGAGTCCATATGAAAGCAAGAACTTTATTTATATTTCCGAGCTATTTATTCTAAGGTGTGCACTATGGATTTTTAGCCCATGGGTATAATGAGAAATCATTATGCCTCCCGTATTTGGAAAGGAAATGGTTTTAAGTTTTAATATAAACACTCCTTTCTAGGAGTGTTTTGTGTTTTTTGGTGCTATAATATTATTTTATTATTGCAGCATTATATTTACTTATAACCTTTTCTTTTTTTCTAAAATTTATAAATCATTAATTTAAATTAAGGAGGAAGAGAAAATGAAAAAAAAATTAATCAGTATGGTTCTGACTTCAATGGTTGCAGGAGCTATTTTTTTATCTGGGTGTTCAGGAAAAACAGAATTAAGTAATAGCACTACAAATAAGGAAACAGCAAAGGACTCTATTATTTTATCCACAACAACAAGTACACAGGACAGCGGGTTATTAGATTACATACTCCCTGATTTTGAGAAAAAAGAGGGGGTAAAGGTTAAAGTTGTAGCTGTTGGTACAGGTAAGGCTCTGCAAATGGGGAAGGATGGAGAAGCAGATGTATTGTTAGTCCACGCAAAAGCGGATGAAGAAAAGTTTGTTGCAGAAGGTTATGGTACAGTTCGACATGACGTTATGTACAATGACTTTATTCTTTTAGGACCTAAAAGTGATCCAGCAGGAATTATTAAAAATGCAGGAAAAGATATGGGGAAAGCATTAAAATTAATTTCAGACAGTGGACAAGTCTTTGTTTCTAGAGGAGATGACTCTGGAACTGATAAGAAGGAAAAATCAATATGGAAAGAAAAGAAAATTGATCCAAGCAAAGAAAAATGGTATGTACAAACAGGACAGGGAATGGGTGAAACATTAAAAGTAGCAGATGAGAAGCAAGGATATACCATTGCGGATAGATCAACTTATATAAAAATGAAAAATAAACTTGGATTACAGATAATTTGTGAAGGAGATTCAAGTTTACTTAATCAATATGGGGTAATTCCTGTAAACCCTAAAGCAAATGATAAAATAAATGCAGCAGGGGCAGAAAAATTTGTGAACTGGATTATATCTGATAAGACGCAAGATTTAATTAAATCTTATAAAATTGAAGGTCATGATGATCAAGTCTTTTATCCTAATGCAAAATCTAAATAGATTATCCGATGACGGTGTTAAAAACAAGATTTACATGTCACTGATAACGATTTCTAAGCTTTAATAACATAAGACTTATATTAAGCTATGAAATTTGTTTATAGTCATTTATATGTAATAAACTGGAGGGATACTATGACATACATTTTAGAAGGGGTAAAAGAAGCATTTAAGCTCCTATTTTACTTAGATAAGGAGATATATTCTATTATTCTTTTGTCTATATGTGTTTCAGGTACTGCTACTATAATTGGAATGTTAGTAGGAATACCTATTGGATTATATAGCTCTCTAAAAAAATTCAAATTTAAAAGGGTATATGGAAAATTTCTAAATACATGCATGAGTATTCCTCCTGTTATTCTTGGATTATTAGTCTCTATAATGTTTTCAAGGAGGGGTCCCCTAGGGGAATTAGAAATACTTTATACTCCTACTGCAATGATAATTGCGCAAGCACTATTAGTAACCCCAATTATTACAGGAATAATTTTTAACAATACAAAAAAGAGTGGGAAAAGAATAAAAAATTTATGTTTGACATTGGGAGGTGGCAAATTCCAGACAATGTTTCTGCTAATAAGAGAAACAAAAATTAATATATTTATAGCAGTAGTAACGGGCTTTGGAAGAGCCATATCGGAGGTTGGTGCTGTAATGCTAGTAGGAGGGAATATTAAAGGACATACAAGAGTGATGACTACTTATATTTCAATGAACAATGGTATGGGCGATTATTCAGCTTCAATTGCTATGGGAGTAGTACTTTTAGCTATTTCTTTTACCATCAATTCTTTTTTATACAAATATGTTCAAGGTGATGAAGATGGATATTAAGGTGAAAAATATTAAAAAATCTTATGGAAGTAGAACTGTATTATGTGTTGACAGTTTAAACTTTGAAAAAGGCAAAATTCATGGAATATTAGGACCAAATGGCTCAGGGAAGAGTACTTTCATGAAAATTTTAGCTGGACTCGAAGAAAAAGATTCAGGGAAAGTCACGTATGATGGTTTAGAATTAAATTCTGAAATAATGAAATCTATGACTTATTCGGAACAAAGTTCCTACCTTTTAAGAAGAACAGTTTTTGAAAATATTGCTTATCCATTGATAATTAGAAGAATCAATAAAGAGATGATATATGATAGAGTAAATGAAATTATGGATAAGTTTGAAATTTATAAATTGAAAGACCAAATAGCTACTAAACTATCTGGAGGCGAGTCACAGAAAGTGGCTCTTGCAAGAGCAATGGTTTTTGAACCTAAGTTATTGATATTAGATGAACCAACTGCAAATATTGATCCTAATTCAACAAATGTAATAGAGAAAAACTTAATTGAATTAAATGATAATATTAGAACAACTATTTTAATAGTAACCCATAATATTGCTCAATGCAGTAGAGTTTCCCACAATACAGTGTTTATGGAAAATGGAGAAATAATAGAGTGGGGTAAAACAGATAAGGTATTAACTTCTTCACAAAATATAAAAACGAGAAAGTTTATGGAGCTTGAATATGATTACTTAAAGGGAGGTGTCCAATATGGAAATGTTCAAAGTTCATAGCGTTAAAGCAGCTAGAGAAAAACTCATAGAAAACTTTAAGGACTTTAAATGCGAAGTAGAGGAGATTGAGATACTTGAGGCAGAGGGGAGAATTCTAAGTGAAGATATACACTCAAAGCTAAATGTACCTCATTTTAGAAGATCTACTGTTGATGGGTATGCTGTTATAAGTAAAGATACCTATGGAGCTAGCGAAAGTTTACCTATGTTTTTAGAAGTTTTAGGGGAAGTTGAAATGGGAAAAGCCGCTGATATGAAGGTAACCACTGATAAAGCTGTCTATGTGCCAACGGGAGGTATGATACCTGAAGGTGCAGATGCTGTGGTTATGGTTGAGTATGTGGAAAAATTAGATGATACTAATATTACCATTTCAAGACCAGCTGTGTTAAAAGAGAATATTATTGATGTAGGCGATGATATAAAAGAAAATCAAAAAATTTTGTCAAAGGGAATTAGACTGAGACCACAGGATATAGGGGTACTGTCTTCTATAGGCGTATATAAAGTAAAGGTATTTAAAATGCCTTCTATATCTATAATTTCAACAGGAGATGAGGTTATTGACCCAAAAGAGGAGCTACAACTTGGAAAGATAAAGGACATTAACACCTATACATTATCGGCTATGGCTAGGGAAATTGGACTTAATATAGTGGAAAGACGTGTTGTAAAAGATAACAAAGAGCTTCTCAAAAATACCTTAAAGGAATGTATAGAAAAAAGTGATATGGTTATGTTATCTGGAGGCAGTTCAGTTGGTACTAAAGATATTACAAAAATAGTAATTAATGAGATGGGAGAGCCGGGGGTATTCGTTCATGGGGTAGCTATGAAACCTGGGAAACCAACTATACTAGCTAAGGTATATAATAAACCGTTGTTTGGTTTACCAGGACAACCTGCTTCAGCCATGATAGCCTTTAAGGTTTTTGTTGAGTACT
This sequence comes from Clostridium sp. JNZ J1-5, assembly GCF_053901425.1. Classification (NCBI taxonomy): domain Bacteria; kingdom Bacillati; phylum Bacillota; class Clostridia; order Eubacteriales; family Clostridiaceae; genus Clostridium; species Clostridium sp. JNZ J1-5. The sequence continues at coordinate 2,757,236 of NZ_CM132773.1, forward strand.
TTATAAAGAATATATTTAATTTAGATGAATATGAAGATAGATTTGTAGAGGCCTCTATGACTACCAATATACATTCAGCTCCAGGTAAAGAAACTTATCAGATGGTTTATTTAGAAAAGGAAGATGGCGAATATAAAGCTCGTCCTGTGTATGGAAAGTCAGGGATGATAACCTTAATGTCTAAGGCTAAGGGCTATATAAAAATTGATGAAGACAAAGAAGGAATCAAAGAGGGAGAAAAGATTAGAGTAAACTTATTTTAATAAGGACGGTGATTTATTTTGAATAATTTTCAAAGAAATGTATACTTATCTAATCTAGAATTAGAAGAGGCAAAAGAACTTTTTTTTACTGAAGTAGAAGAAGAAATTGAAGCCTTAGGTACAGAAATACTAAGGGTAGAGGATTCTTTAAATAGAATTGCTGCAAAGCCTGTATTTGCAAAAATATCGTCACCGTATTTTAATGCTTCGGCAATGGATGGAATAGCAATTAGATATAAGTCCACCTTTGAAGCAAATGAAGTTAATCCTATAAGATTAAAAAAAGGCAGTGACTTCATATACGTAGATACAGGAGATGTTATAAAAGATCCTTTTGATTCTGTCATTATGATAGAAGATGTGGTAAAGATAGATGATGAGACTGTTGAGATAATAAAAGCAGCTTCCCCATGGCAGCATGTAAGGCCAGTTGGAGAAGATATTGTAGCGTCAGAAATGATAATTCCTGCTTTTCACAAAATAACTCCTGTAGATATAGGAGCATTATTGAGCGGGGGGATTTTAGAGATAGCGGTAATTAAAAAGCCTAGAGTAGGTATCATTCCAACAGGTACTGAAATAATAAATCCAGAAGAAGAAATTTCAGAAGGAAAGATAATCGACTCTAATTCAAGGATGTTTGAAGCTTTAGTGGTACAGTATGGAGGACAGGCTAATAGATACAAGCCCATTATAGATGATTATAAGCTCATAAAGGAAGCGATGATAAAAGCGGTTGAGGAAAATGATTTAGTTGTAATAAATGCTGGTTCATCAGCAGGAAGCGAAGACTATTCCTCAAAAATAATAGAGGAACTAGGTAAGGTAGTAGCACATGGTATAGCCATAAAACCTGGTAAGCCAGCTATACTTGGTAAAATCAATAATAAACCTGTAATTGGCCTTCCAGGGTATCCTGTATCTGCATATTTCGTTTTTGATGCTTTTGTGACACCATTGATCTTTAAATACTTAAGACATGAGGAAGAAAAAAGACAAAAGGTGAAAGCAATCTTATCTAGTAGATTAATGTCTTCCTTGAAACACTTGGAATTTGTAAGAATAAAGCTTGGAAAGATAGGGAAAAAATTAATTGCTACTCCATTAAATAGAGGTGCAGGAGTTACAATGTCTTTAGTAAGAGCTGACGGAGTACTTAAAATTCCTAAAACTGTTGAAGGTATTGAAGCAGGAGAAAAGATTGAGGTGGAGCTTCTAAAGGACTATAAGAGTATTGAAAATACAATAGTTTCTATAGGTAGTCATGACATAATAATGGATATTATAGCTAATGAAATGAATTTGAAATCAAAAGGAATGAACCTATCTTCTGCCCATGTGGGCAGTTTAGGTGGGATTATGGCAATCAGAAGAGGAGAATGTCACATAGCACCTATTCACCTCCTTGATGATAAAACTGGAGTATATAATATAGCATATGCTAGGAAGTACTTAGGTAATAAAAAAATGGCTCTAATAAAAGGAGTGAAAAGGGTACAAGGACTCATGGTTAGAGAGGGCAATCCTAAGAACATAAACTCTATTAAAGACTTAATAAGAGAAGATGTAATCTTTGCAAACAGACAAAAGGGAGCAGGGACAAGAGTACTTTTAGACTATAAGCTAAATGAATTGTCTATAAACTCAGAAGAAATAAAAGGGTATGATAGAGAAATGACCACTCATATGACTGTAGCCACCGCGGTATTATCAGGAACAGCGGATGTAGGCATGGGGATAGAATCTGTTGCAAAAACCATGCATCTTGATTTTATACCAATTGGTGAGGAAGACTATGACTTTTTAGTAGAAGAAACCTTTTTAGAAGAGGAAAAAATAAAGGAGTTTATAAAGGTACTTAAATCGGAAGACTTAGCAAAGCAGCTTGAAGAAATAGGAGGGTATTGTTTAGAAGCTCCAGGAGAAATAGTTCATATCAACTAATAAAAGGGATTGGGGGGAGATTAGTGTTAGATGAAGAAGGAAGAGAGATAAATTATCTAAGAATATCGGTTACCGACTTATGCAATTTAAGATGTAGATATTGTATACCAGAAGAAGGCATCATAAAAAAGTGTCATTCTGATATTTTAAGTGTAGAAGAAATTGAAGAAATAGTTAAGGTATCAAGTAATCTAGGAGTAAAAAAGGTAAGATTAACTGGCGGAGAGCCCCTAGTTAGAAAAGGTATAGTAGAGCTTGTTAAGAAGATTTCAAATATACAAGGAATCAATGAAGTTGCATTGACTACCAATGGAACTTTACTAAAAGAATACGCTAAACCTCTAAAGGAAGCAGGATTAAAAAGGGTAAATATAAGCATTGATACTCTACAAGAAAAAAAGTATGAGTATATAACGAAGGGTGGCAAACTTCAGGATGTACTTGATGGAATAAAAGCAGCTAAGGAATATGGTTTATCTCCTTTAAAGTTTAATGTAGTTTTAATTAAAGGATTCAATGATGATGAGATTGAGAACTTTGTAAATCTTACTTTAGAAAATGAAGTTGATATTAGATTTATAGAACTTATGCCAATCGGAGAGAATGGAGATTGGGCTCAAAGCCACTTCATATCTAATTCTATAGTATTAGATAAAAACCCAGATTTGATACCTGTAGTAAGTGAAGATAAGTCAGCGCCGGCCAAACATTACAAGCTCCCAGGAGCGAGAGGGAGGGTAGGGCTTATAAATCCAATAAGTTCACACTTTTGTTCAAGCTGTAATAGGATAAGGCTTACAGCTGATGGAAAAATTAAGCCTTGTCTTCATTCTAATGAAGAAATAGATATAAAAAGTACATTAAGACAGGGCGGAAATGTCTTACCTATCATGACTAAAGCTATAAAAGTTAAACCAAAACAGCACCATATGAATGAAGAGGACTATACTCCAATAGCAAGAGAAATGGTACAAATAGGAGGATGATTATGGAGTTTACGCATTTTAATGAAAATGGAAAGGCTAGAATGGTTGATGTAGGGGGAAAGGATGAAACTAAAAGGGTTGCTATTGCTAGAGGGACTATAAAGATGAATAGAGAAACGCTAAATAAAGTTAGAGATGGTCAAATGAAAAAAGGAGATGTACTAGCAGTAGCTCAAGTAGCTGGAATAATGGGAGCTAAAAAGACGAGTGATATAGTTCCTATGTGTCACAATATACTTATAAATGGAGTAGACTTAAATTTCAAAATAGATGAAGAAAACTCATCTATTAACATAGAAGCAGAAGTAAGAACTACTGGTAAAACAGGGGTAGAAATGGAAGCTTTAAGTGCAGTTTCTATAGCAGCCTTAACGATTTACGATATGTGCAAGGCCATTGATAAAGAGATGATTATTGATCGCATAAGACTTGTTAAAAAGACAGGCGGAAAATCAGGGGAATTTATAAGAAAAGGGGAGGAAGTATAAATGGCAAAGATACTAGCAGTTAATATTAGTGAGAAAAAGGGAGTTCCAAAGAAAGGAATTCCAGAAGGAAATTTTATAGAGGATTTCGGACTAGAGGGGGATGCACATGCTGGAAAATGGCATAGGCAGGTTAGCTTACTTGGAGTTGAAAGTGTTAATAAGATGAAGGAAATGGGAGCAAAAGGCTTGTGCACAGGAAAATTTGCTGAGAATCTAACTACTGAGGGAATTAATCTTTGGGAGCTTCCAATAGGAACTAAGCTTAGAATAGGAGAAACAATTCAAGAGGTAACTCAAATAGGTAAGGAATGTCATGCAGGATGTGCTATTCGAAACTTAGTTGGAGATTGCATCATGCCAAGAGAAGGAATATTTACAAAGGTATTGACAGGTGGAAAAGTAAAAGCAGGGGATCTAATTGAGATAATAGATTAGGATAGCAGTAATCTATAGGAGGCAGCTATATGGATAAAAGATATATTAAAAACATGAATATGCTATCGAAAGAGGAAAACTCAAATTTGAGAAATTTCAAGGTTTGTGTCATAGGCTGTGGAGGACTAGGTGGGTTTATAATTGAGATGTTAGGAAGACTTGGAATAGGATTTATTACTGCAATAGATGGAGATGTATTTGATGAAACTAATCTTAACAGGCAGCTTCTATCCACCTGTGAGAATTTAGGCAAGTCAAAAGCCTTGATTGCAAAAGAAAGAATGAACTTAGTTAATTCTGGGGTTAAAATTCATCCTGTAACTGAGAGAATAACAGAAAATAATGGGTTAGAACTCCTAGAGGGGCATGATGTAATAGTTGATGCAGTTGATAATATTCAAACTAGATTTTTAATTAAGAATATTGCCACAAGACTAGGAATACCTATGGTTCATGGAGCTATAGCAGGATGGTATGGGCAAGTATCTACAATTTTTCCAGAGGATAGCACCTTAGAAAAAATTTATCCTAGAAAACATGATCATGGGGTGGAAGAAGAACTGGGAAATCCATCTTTTACACCAGCGCTAGTCGCTTCAATACAGGTAAGTGAGATTTTAAAGGTATTAATTGGAAGAGGAGATTTGCTAAGAAATAAAATTTTGCACATTGATACCTACGAACAGAGCTACACGGTTTTAGAATTATATTAGAACTTGAAGAATTTAAAAATTTTTGAAACTAGTGTATAGCTTTATTTTATTTATGTTATTCTTTAAATTAGCAGTGCCAAATGAATTAATTGTTTATGGGTTAATATGGGTTTATTGTAAACTAAGTAACAAATAGGTAACTATGTAACAAAAAAGTGACTATGTAACAAAAAAGTGCATTATTGATTTGCTATATAACACAATGTATAATTATGTTATAAATTCAATATTCTTAAATACAGCGTATATTATATATGACAACCTTCTCGCTACAGCACCCAAAGACGTAATATGATACTTTGTATTGTTTACGTTTTTTTAAGCGTCTTTAAAACGTGTTATATCCTGAACTTAATTTAAAATTATTGCATCTTACACCAAACTTGTCCTAGAGATAGGCTCAGTTGGTATATTAAGTAATACAAATATATGAAGAAACAAATGAAATTCAAAAATTAATTATTAGAAGAAACATATTTGAATAGTAGAATAATGAATGATTTTTTATGGACAAGACTTATTTTTTATCACATAAATATCAGTATCATTACGCATTTTTGTAAAAATGTAATCTGCACTTGGATACTCGAGGAAAATTAACCATTGTAGTATATTATGTATATTGCAGTAAATGGTAATATGCTGATTTTTTACATTAGTATAAATTGCAGTGAAGGTAGGCCTAATAAAAGCGTATTTGTTGACTTTCCCATGAGGTTAAAGTTCTAATGGAAAAGTCAAATAAATAAAAATTCAAAAATAGGGGGAATTTTTAAATGTATGATTTTTTAATGCCTGCAGTTAATTTAATGGGACCTGGAGCAGTCAAGGAAATAGGCAAAAGGTGTAAGATACTAGATGGAAAAAAAGTTCTTGTAGTTACGGATAAGGTTATGGTTCAAATTGGCATCGTTGGCGAAGTAATTAGTTATATAGAAGATGCCGGTATAAAAGTGGCAATCTATGATGGTGTAGAACCTAATCCAAAGGATAAGAATGCCGAAGAAGGAGCAAGAATCTTTGAAGAAGAAAAATGTGATATGATTGTTACTATAGGTGGTGGAAGTGCTCACGATTGTGGTAAAGGGATTGGCATACTAGCTACTCATCCTGGCAAAATTAGTGATTATGCTGGAATAGAGACTCTTACTAATGCATTACCACCTTTAATTTGTGTTAATACTACTGCTGGAACAGCAAGTGAAGTTACTAGACACTGTGTTATAACAAATACAGAAACACATGTAAAATTTGTTGTTGTTAGTTGGAGAAATCTACCACAAGTTTCTATAAATGACCCAATACTTATGATGAAAAAACCACCTGCATTGACTGCAGCTACTGGTATGGATGCTTTAACACATGCTCTAGAAACCTACGTTTCTACTGGAGCAAACCCAGTAACAGATGCTCAGGCAATACAAGCAATGAAATTAATCAATAAATGGTTAAGACCAGCTGTAGCTAATGGTAGTAACCTTGAGGCAAGAGAAAATATGGCATATGCATCATTATTAGCTGGTATGGCATTTAATAATGGTGGTCTTGGATATGTACATGCCATGGCTCATCAGCTAGGTGGTCTTTATGATATGCCTCATGGCGTAGCAAATGCTATTTTGCTTCCACATGTTGAACGTTATAATATGCCTTCAAACTTACAACGTTTTGCTGATATCGCAGAATTCTTAGGCGAAAACATAGAAGGACTTTCTCTAAGAGATGCAGCAGACAAAGCAATAGAAGCTATTAGTAAACTTTCTAAAGATGTAGGTATTCCTTCTGGACTTGGAGAACTAAATGTTGATCCAAAAGACTTTGAACTCATGGCTGTAAACGCTTTAAAAGATGGTAATGCTGGTTCTAACCCAATACAAGGAACTACTAAGGATATTGTAAAGATTTTTGAAGCAGCTATGTAATTATTCTTAACTTTTTTAATCAATGAAATTTTACATGCTACATGTATTAAGATATATATAGATCTAAAACTGGGATGAGATAACTCCCAGTTTTAGTATGCAAAATAAATATTGGATAGGGGGATAAGAATATGGCATATGGATATTGGGGAAAAATATTAGAAATAGATTTGGATTCAAGAAGTACTAAAATAATTCCAATAAAAGATGAAGATTACAAAAAATATTTGAGTGGTAGTGGGCTAGGAGCAAAGATTTTATATGAGCAGTATGATTATAAAAAGCCAGCTCTATCAGCGGAAAATCCTTTAATCTTCATAAATGGTTTTTTAACAGGATTACCTGCTCCAACAGCTGCTAAGTCAACAGTTGTTTCTAAATCACCATTGACAGGTATATGGGGTGAATCTATTGTTGGCGGATTTTGGGGAGCGCAGATTAGAAAAACAGGATTTGACGGTTTTGTTGTTAAAGGAAAAGCAGAAAAACCTGTGGCAATTTATATAAATGATGATAAGGTTGAATTCTTAGATGCGAAAGATTTATGGGGTAAGGATGTTTATGAAACAGAAGAATTATTGAAGGAAAGAACAGATAAAAAAGCGGAAGTAGCATGCGTCGGAATAGCTGGAGAGAATTTGGTTTCATATGCAGGGATAATGATAGGTGGAAGAGAGACTAGAGCTGCAGGAAGATGCGGACTTGGAACATTAATGGGATTTAAGAATCTTAAAGCAATTGCAGTTAAAGGAACAAAGCAGCCAGAAGTCTATGATAGTAAAAGATTAAGAGACTTAGTAAAGGAGTTTATGCCTAATCTCACAAAAAATGCTGAAGTTCTTCATGACTATGGGACATTAGGAACTATACAAGGAGTAGAATCAGAAGGAGATTTACCAATCAAGAATTGGACTCTTGGGTCATGGGAAGAAGGTGCTACAAAGACCAGTGGTCAGATGCTAGCACAAACTTGTCAAACTGGTCATTATGCATGTTATACATGTCCAGTAAGATGTGGTAAAAGTGCTGAAGTTAGAGTAGGAGCTTACAAAGGTTCTGTTGGGCATGGTCCTGAATATGAAACAGGGGCTGCATTTGGTGCTCTTATTTTAAATGATGATTTAGACTATATTTGTGCTGCAAACGATCTTTGTAATAGATACGGTTTAGACACTATTGAGACAGGAAATACAATTGCTATGGCTATTGAGTGCTACGAAAATGGTTTATTAACCAAGGAAGATACTGACGGAATAGAATTGAAATGGGGCATAAAAGATGAGCTGCTTGAAGTCATAGAAAAGATAGCACATAAAGAAGGTATTGGAAAAATATTAGCAAAAGGATCTAGAAAAGCAGCAGAGGAAATTGGAGGTATCGCAAAGGAATTTGCAATACAAACAAAAGGACTCTCTTATGCTATGCATGACCCTAGAGCTTATACAACTATGGTAGCAGGTTATGCAACCACAAATAGAGGGGCATGCCATCTTGGAACTTTGGGATACTTCTCAGAGGGGGGAGCTGTTCCAGGAGAATGCGTAGGCTTTAGTAAAAAAACAGAGCCACATGGTTTTGAAGGTAAAGCAGAATATGCTATAAGATTGCAAAACTTTATGAATCTGTTTGATGCTTTAGGGCTATGTAAATTTATTATGTTAGGACATATAACTCCAGAAATAATGAAAAATTGGGTTAATGCAGTAACTGGATGGAATCTTAGTACTGAAGAAATGGAGCTTATAGGAGATAGACTCTTTAATCTTAAAAGAATGTATAATGTGAGATTAGGAATTAGTCGTAAAGACGATGTACTTCCTCCTAGACTTTTAATGCATGATCGTAAAACTGGCAGTGCAGGTGGAAGTATTCCAAATTACACTAGAATATTAAAAGATTATTATGATTATAGAGAATGGACTCCTGAAGGTATACCGACAGAAGAGAAGCTAAATAAACTTGGGATACTTAGCATTGCACAATAAGAAGGTGGAGCTATGGGCAAAAAGGTAGGCATAAAAATAAAGCTATTAGGACATTTGATGTGGTATGCTGACGAAAAACAAAAGGATCATAATTTACAGGTAGAAGAAGAGATTAAAATAGAAGAAGTACTTGGCAAATTAAATGTACCTATCAGGCAAGTACACTATATAACAAGAAATAATGAAAAAGTTGATATGGATGAAACATTAAAACTAAATGAAGGTGATCAAATAATAGTAGCTCCAGTGATTTGTGGAGGGTGATCAAGAAATTAGAAAGGCTGTTGATTTAATTTTCAACAGCCTTTGAGCTATATTTTATTGTCTCCTGATATACTTCAGTATCACATACTAATAAGTAATTCTTCTATTATAGTGGTCTAAAATTACTATTTTATAAAAAAGCATAATTCATTACTAATATAAAACCACTATATGAAACTTTAAATGAGCCCTGCAAGTACAGTGAAAAGCTCTGAAAATAGATTATGATAATATTATCTATTTGTTATAACTGGAAAATCATAATGAATCTAGGTATATATGTAATATATAGTATAGAAGAGAATGAAAAAAATGAAGGATTTTAAATTTGGAAAATTCATTTATATTGAAATGTACTTTAAAAAATGCTATAATCCTAGAGTAAAATGAATAAATTGAAAAACATTTATTTCATTAAGGAGGTTAGCAAATGAGAAAAAATGTAAAAGTATCTTTAGCTGCAAAAATACTTTTAGCATTAGGTCTAGGAATAGTTTTTGGAATAATAGCTAATATGTTTTTTTCAACAGGAATTAATAATAATTTAAGTAAATGGGTATTATCTCCACTGGGAGATATGTTCTTAAGAGCTATAAAGATGATAGTCGTACCTTTAGTACTATGCTCTTTAATATGTGGAGTTGCTAGTATTGGAGATGTTAAAAAACTTGGAAGAGTAGGAGTAAAAACAATTGCATACTATATGCTAACAACAGCTTTAGCGGTAGCATTAGCTATGTTAGTAGCTAATATTTCAAAGCCTGGTTTAGGGACAGGGCTAAGCTTATCTACTGCTGTACAAAATGTTAAAAGCACAAAACCACCTTTTATAATGGATATGTTTGTTAATATGATACCTACAAATCCTATTGAAGCCATGGTTAAAGGTGATATGCTTCAAATAATTACATTTTCAATTTTATTTGGAATGTGTATTACTCTATTAGGAGAAAAGGCTAAATTCCTTTTAGATATAATTTCACAAATAAATGAAGTTTTACTAAAGATGATAGGTATTATTATGATTACTGCACCTATAGGAGTATTTGCACTTATATCAAAGGTTATAATTTTTCAAGGAGCAAGCGCTTTATTACCACTATTAAAATACTTTATTACAGTTTTAGTAGCCTTATTTCTGCAAATTACATTAGTATACGGACTTGCTTTGAGAGGATTTGGAAGAGTTAATCCTATTAAATTCTTCAAAAAGTTTTGGCCTGTAATGGTAGTTGCCTTTAGTACATCAAGCAGTAATGCAACAATTCCAATAAATCTTGAAACTTGTGAAGAAAAACTAGGAGCATCTAAATCTATTGCAAGCTTCACAATACCATTGGGTGCTACTGTTAATATGGATGGAACAGCTATAATGCAAGGTGTAGCAACTATATTTATAGCACAACTGGTAGGAGTAAACCTTACTATGTATCAAATGCTAACAGTAGTAATAACAGCTACTTTAGCATCTGTGGGCACAGCAGGTGTACCTGGAGCTGGTATTGTAATGCTTTCTATGGTACTTCAACAAGTTGGGCTTCCTTTAGAAGGAATAGCATTGGTATTAAGTGTTGATAGATTGGTAGATATGTTTAGAACAGTTGTAAATATTACTGGAGATGCTGCAGCAACAATTATAATGGCTAATTCAGAAAATGAACTTAACTTGGAAGTCTACAACAATGTTAATATTACGAACAATAAAAAATATGAAACAGAAAATAATATATAATAAATTTATCAATAAAAACTAGAACTTTCTTTGAAATTTTATTGTTAATTTATCATAATAGATAATAAAAAGCCGTAGCAAGTAAAATATTGCTATGGCTTTTAAATTTAGTATTGCTTTTTGGACGAGTTTCGTTTATTATATAAAATATAAGTAGATGTGTCGAATATTTATGAGTAAAAATTAAATAATGTTCGTGTATCCGTATATGTTTGGAAATATGGTCCAAACGTTTCTACCAAACGGCCTTGAACTGTTTGACTACGGGTGTTTATATTGTAATTATATTTGATTATAGACTGTATGAATGCTTAATAATTTTTATGGTTTTAATAACTTTATTTTGCATTTATATAATTTGTTTTAGTCTATATTAAAAATTGTAGTATATAAACTCCCTAGTTAATCCTAGGGATTTTTTGCGTTATTCTATAAAATCACATAAGTAAAATAAAATGTAGATGACTTTTTAATAAAAAACGAAATGGGAGATGGATTACTTCATGGAATTATTAAAAAATAAGATTTTAAGAGAAGGTAAGGTTTTAGGAGAAGATGTTTTAAAAGTAGATAGTTTTTTAAATCATCAGATAGATGTAGAACTATTTAATGAAATTGGAAAAGAGTTTAAAAATAGATTTAGAAACAAAGAAGTAACTAAAATACTTACTATAGAAGCTTCAGGTATAGGCATAGCATGTATAACTGCTCAGTATTTTAATGTGCCTGTGGTTTTTGCAAAAAAACATGAAGGAAGTAATATGGATAAAGATAACTATGAAGCAGAAGTATATTCATTTACAAAAAACAAGTCTTATATAGTTAGAGTATCTAAGAAATACATAAATTCTAATGATAAAGTTTTAATAATAGATGATTTTTTAGCAAATGCAAATGCAGCTTCAGCATTAATACATATAGTTAAACAAGCTGGGGCAGAGGTATCAGGTGTAGGGATAGTTATTGAAAAGGGATTCCAAAATGGAAGAAAAGTTATAGAAGACAAGGAAATTCAGCTAGAATCTTTAGCTATTGTAGAGTCAATGAACAATGGAAACATTATTTTTAAAAATTAATATAAATCTTTTAAGAACAAAGGGGGAAAAGTTATGAAAAAGATAACTGCATTATTATTAATTTTAGTATTTTCATTAGGAGCATTATTGACAGGATGTGGATCTGAGGGTTCAAAAGAAGCATCAACAAATAAGACAGAAGCTAATGGCAATAGTAAAGAGGCTGGAAAAAAGTTAACAAATAAGGATATTAAAGTTGGTTTTCTATATGTTGGACCTGTTGGAGATGGAGGTTATACTTACGCTCATGATCAAGGAAGATTATATATGGAAAAAGAATTAGGTCTTCAACCATCTATAATTAAAGAGTCTGTAAAGGAAGATGATGCTGAAGTTCAAAATGTTATTGAAAGCATGATTGATCAAGGAGCTAACGTTATAGTAGGAACAAGTTTTGGATTTATGGATGGAATGGAAAAAGCAGCAAAAGAACATCCAGATGTTAAGTTTATGCATTGTTCAGGATACAAAACAGCTGAAAATATGTCAAATTATTTTGGAAGAATATATCAAGCAAGATATTTATCAGGTATAGTTGCTGGAATGAAAACAAAATCAAATACAATTGGATATGTAGGTGCCTTTGAAATACCAGAAGTTGTAAGAGGAATAAATGCTTTCACATTAGGAGTTCGTTCTGTAAATCCTAAAGCTGTAGTTAAAGTAAAATGGACTAATACTTGGTATGATCCAGCTAAAGAAAAAGAAGCAGCTAAAGCCCTTTTAGATGAAGGTGCAGATGTAATTGCTCAACACCAAGATACAGCAGGACCACAACAAGCAGCTGAAGAAAAAGGAGCTTTCGCTATAGGATACAACACTAACATGGAAAGTAAAGCACCAAAAGCTAATATGACATCAGCAGTTTGGAACTGGGGACCTTATTATGTAGAACAAGTAAAGGCTATAATGAATGGAACTTGGAAAAGCGAAAGTTACTGGAAGGGATTAGAGGCAGGAATTGTTGATTTAGCACCACTTACTAAAAATGCACCTGCTGGAGCAGAAGAAAAAGTTAAACAAGTAAAAGAAGATATAATTTCAGGCAAAAATAAGATATTTGTAGGACCTATTAAAGATAATAAGGGAACAGAAAAAGTAGCTAAAGACAAAGTAATGTCAGATCAAGAATTATTAAAATTTGATTGGTTTGTAGAGGGTGTTCAAAATGCCGGAAAATAAAATTCCATATATACAAATGAAAAATATAACCAAGTGTTTTGGAAGTGTAATAGCAAACAATAATATAAATTTAGAAGTGCATGGGGGAGAAGTTCATGCACTTCTAGGGGAAAATGGTGCTGGAAAGAGCACACTTATGAACATGCTATCAGGGGTTTATACCCCAGATAGCGGTTCTATTTTTATACATGGCGCTGAAAAAAAGTTTACCTCTCCAAAGGATGCTATAGCTGCAGGAGTAGGTATGATTTATCAGCATTTCAAATTAGTAGAAACTATGACTGCTGTAGAAAATATAATGCTTGGCCAAAAGGGCAAGCTATTCTTAGATAAAAAGAAAAACATTGAAAAGATAAAAGATATAGTTGATAAATTCGGGCTAGAGGTTAATTTAGATAAAAATGTATACGAAATGTCTGTAGGAGAAAAACAAAACTTAGAAATATTAAAAGTTATTTATAGAGGGGCAAATATACTCATATTAGATGAGCCTACAGCAGTATTTACTCCACAAGAGAGTGAAAAGTTGTTTAAGATAATGGAAAAGATGAAAAGTCAAGGCTGCGCTGTAATATTTATTACCCATAAGATGGATGAAGTTATGGCTATGTCAGATAAAATTACAATACTCAGAAAAGGGGAAACTGTAAAAACAGTAAATAAGAGTGATTGTACTCCTAAAGAACTTACAGAACTTATGGTAGGACGTTCGGTAGATTTATCTATAAGGAAAGTAGATTCTAAGATGGGAGATAAGATTTTAGAAGTAAATAGTTTAAAAGTTTTAAATGAAGAAAAAATTGAAGTGCTAAAGGATGTTAGCTTTAACGTTCACTCTGGTGAAGTTATAGGAATAGCTGGAATAGCAGGAAGTGGACAAAAGGAATTATGTGAGGCTATAGCTGGAATTCAAAAAGTTGAAGGTGGAGAAATTATTTTTGAAGGTGAAAACATTGTTGGAAAAACTGCTAGAGAAATCATAACTAAAGGAATAAGCATGAGTTTTATACCTGAGGATAGACTTGGAATGGGACTAGTAGGAAGTATGGACATGGTAGATAACCTTCTTTTAAAGGGATATCAAAGCCAGAAAGGCTTATTTATAGATAGAAAACCTGTTGAAAAAAAAGCTGAGGAAATGGTTAAAAAGCTTGAAATAAAGACTCCTAATATAAACTATCCAATAAAATATTTATCTGGAGGAAACATTCAAAAAATACTATTAGGAAGAGAGTTAAGTTTATATCCTAAGCTGCTAATTATGGCTTATCCTGTTAGAGGTTTAGATATAAACACATGTTATACAATATATGACCTTATAAATGAAGAAAAAGAAAAAGGCAATTCAGTAATGTATATAGGCGAGGATTTAGATGTTTTAATCAAACTATGTGATAGAGTAGTGGTACTATATAATGGAAAAGTAACAGGAATAGTAGATACAAAAAATACTACAAAAGAAGAAATAGGAATGCTTATGGTAGGAAATAAACTGGAGGAGGAAATAGCTGATGCTTAGAATAGTAAAAAAAAGCGAAGTAAATAGAAGAGATAGTATAATAATAAGAACCATAGCTATAATTCTTGCACTTATAATAGTAGGAATTTTTATACTAAGCTTAGGTTTAAATCCTCTTAAGGTTTATACTTCAATGGTTGAAGGAGCTTTTGGCTCTGACATCAAGATAAAAAAGACTATAATAAAAGCTATTCCTCTTTTAATAACTTCGCTAGGTATATCTGTAGCATTTAAAATGCAGTTCTGGAACATAGGTGGGGAAGGGCAAATACTTATGGGAGCCTTTTCAGCTGCATTTGTTGCTTTGAAGTTCCCTGGTATTCCTAAGCCAGTATTATTGCTTCTAATGGCTATAGCTGGAATAATAGGTGGAGGTATTTGGGCTTTTATACCTGCCTTATTTAAATCTAAGTGGGGAACTAATGAAACCATTGTTACCTTGATGATGAACTACATTGCTCTAAGCTGGATTACCTATCTTCAATACGATCTTTGGAAGGATCCAAAAGCTCTAGGTTTCCCTAAGATACCTAACTTTTCTGATAATGCTATACTTCCAAAAGTTTTAGGGATTCACATGGGGTGGATAATTGCAGCAATATTGGTTCTGGTAATATATGTATTCATGAATTACACTAAAAAAGGCTATGAAATAAGTGTACTTGGAGAAAGCGAAAGAACAGCACAATATGCAGGTATTAATATTAAAAATACAATAATAAGTGCAGTATTTTTAAGCGGAGGATTGTGTGGACTTACGGGTATGATTCAAGCTTCTGCTATCGGAAATACATTATCTGTAGAAGTAGCTGGAGGAGTAGGATATACAGCTATAATCGTAGCTTGGTTGGCCTCTTTAAGTGCACCTATAATAATGATAGTATCTGTACTTTTTGCTGGTTTACTTCAAGGTGGAGCGTATATTCAAACAGCTTTTGGAATACCTGATGCAGCAGCACTTGTACTACAAGGCACTATATTATTCTTTGTGTTAGGTAGTGAGTTCTTTGTTAAATACAAGGTATTAATAAGAGATAAAAAAGATGAAAATAAAAAAGATGGAAATAAAAAAGCTATAAAGGGGGCTGAGCAATGGGTGCAATAACAGTATTCTTAAGTGCGGCAGTAGTTGCTGGAACTCCACTATTATTTGCTACATTAGGTGAAATACTTACAGAAAAAGTAGGAAATTTAAACCTGGGTGTAGAAGGTATGATGCTTATGGGAGCTGTTGTTGGGTTTACTGTAGGATTAAAAACAGGAAATCCAATATTGTCAATAATTGCTTCAGCTCTAGCTGGAACTTTTGGTGCTTTAATATATGCTTTTCTAACTATAAGTCTTAGAGCTAATCAGGTTGTTTCAGGACTTACTTTAAGTATTTTTGGTACTGGATTTTCAAGTTTATTTGGTAAGGGGTTAGGGTTAATAGGACAAAAAACTCCAAATACAGTAAAAAGCTTTTTTAATATTTACCCTATACCTGGATTAAGTAAGATACCGGTTTTAGGTAAAGTATTTTTTCAACATGATCCATTTGTTTACCTTGGATATATACTAGCTATAATATTGGGAATATATATTTATAATACAAACAAGGGGTTAAATTTAAGGTCTGTTGGAGAAAATCCAGCCTGTGCAGATGCTGCCAGCATAAATGTAACTTTATATAAGTACGTAAATGTACTTATTGGAGGAGGACTATGTGGACTTGGCGGTGGATACTTATCTTTAGTTTATATACCAGCTTGGCAGGAAAACGTAACTGCAGGAAGAGGATGGATAGCAGTAGCACTTGTAATATTTGCAGCTTGGAATCCATATAAAGCTATATTTGGATCATATTTATTTGGAGGATTAGGAATAGTAGCTTTTAGATTTGAAGCTTTAACAGCTCATGTATCTCAATATCTAATTGATATGTTACCTTATCTTGTTACTATAACTGTACTAGTTTTAGTTTCTATGAAAAAAAGTAAAAAGAATGCCCCACCTCAAGGGCTTGGAAATGCATACTTTAGAGAAGAAAGATAGATGTAATATAAGTAAAGTGCTACAAAATGGCGGCATGTAAGATTACTTGGCTTACGCATATGTGTATCATTGAGAAACCTTAAGTATTACTAGTTATTCCTTCAAAGTTTCTTCAATTGATACATATATGCTAGCCAGTAATTTTACATGCCTTAATTAGTTGCAACTAAAAAGTACTATAGTAAATATTATGAGGACTTCAAAAAGCAAAATGATAATTTTATATACATTAATTAATTGTAATCAAAAAATACTAGTATAGCTCCAACAGGCTTCGCCTAAAAACCCTGACACCCTCATCGGATTAAGCGCTCTGCGCTTTTCAAGTGAGCCTATTGTATAGTACCTACCATAGTCAATGAATTAGCTATAGTCTAAATGTTGATTATTATTACATTTTTTAATATATCTATAGTATAAGTAATAGCCGCCTTGTTTTACTTAATTTAAGGTACTAAAAGTAAGAAGTTATATAACTTCGATTTTTAGCACCTTATTTTGTAGCTACCAAGGCCTCCATTTTTATTATGCTATACTGCTATTGCCTAAAGTGCATTTAAATGGTAAAATAAAAGTGAGAATTATTTGTAAATTGACTTGGTATGAAAATTGCTTTAATTAAATTAGAGTTACTTTTTTAATAAGTAACTTTAAAATATTACATAAGGTGGGTGTTTTAAATGATAGGAAAAACTATTGATCAAATCAATGTAGGAGACAAAGCTTCTTTTACTAAAACAATGTCAGAAACTGACGTATACTTATTTGCAGGTATTTCTGGAGATTTAAACCCAGCACACGTTAACCAAGTAGACTCAGAAAAAACAATGTTCAAAGGTAGAATTTGTCATGGAATGTTAGTTTCAAGCTTAATTTCTACAGTTCTTGGAATGTATCTTCCAGGACCAGGAACAATATACATGGGACAAGAATTAAGATTCGTAGCTCCAGTAAAAATGGGAGATACTGTTACTGCTGAAGCAGAAGTTATTGAAAAGAATGCAGAGAAGAACAGATTAGTTCTTAAAACAACTGTAACTAACCAAGAAGGAAAAGTAGTTATAGAAGGACAAGCTAAAGTTATGCCTCCTAGAGCTGCAAAATAGTAATAAAAAAATATAATAGTAATTTGTAAGTGGTAGCATGTAAAATCGGTATATAATGATTTTACATGCTATTTTTTATTATATAATTGAAAGTTTAGATTAGTTAATATAGTGAATTAAATACAATTATCTGATAAAATGGTATTAGTTAAAAGTTTCATACTTATGATATAGAAAGGGTTAATAAGGGTGAGAGATAATTTGTTTGATTGTGCTGATAAAAAACTTAAAACACTAGTAGAAAATATTGATATTGGAGTTATTGGCGTTGATTCTAAAGGGGTAATTACGGAATT
Source organism: Clostridium sp. JNZ J1-5 (assembly GCF_053901425.1). Lineage (NCBI taxonomy): Bacteria > Bacillati > Bacillota > Clostridia > Eubacteriales > Clostridiaceae > Clostridium > Clostridium sp. JNZ J1-5. The sequence goes on from NZ_CM132773.1 coordinate 2,775,181, forward strand.
TAACAAACCTGCGAAAAAGGTTTTTGGAATTAAAAACAAAAAAGTTATTGGTGAACCAGTTGCCGATGTATTGCCAGATTCTTATGTTATGAACATTTTATACTCAGAAACTGCATATAGGAAAGTTAATATTCAGTATAGGGATAAACAATTGTCAATTGATAAAATACCTGTAGTAAACCAAGAGATAGTATTAGGTTTTATGATATTGATCAACGATGAAACAAGTTATGTAAATGTTGTTAAGCAACTAGAAAAAGAAAAACATGTAGGAGAAGTTTTGAATACTATACTTGAGATGGTTTATGATGGAATTCTAGTTGTAGATAAAAACGGATATGTAACTATGATAAGTAAGGCTTATGCTGAATTTCTAGAGCTAGATAGAGAGTCTGTAATAGGTAAACATGTTACAGAGGTTATAGAAAATACAAGAATGCATATAGTAGCTAAAAAGGGAATACCAGAAACCGCTCAACTTCAAAAGATAAAGGGAAGATATATGATAGCTACAAGAATACCAATAATTAAGGATGGAAAAGTAGAAGGAGCGGTAGGTAAGGTACTATTTAGAAATGTTAAAGATTTTAATTCACTATATAATAAAATAAGCAAAATAGAAAAAGAAGTGCATCAGTATAAAGGTGATATAAAGGAGCTTAATAGTGCAACTTACTCATTTGATAATATTATTGGAAATAGTTTTAAATTAGAAGAGTCTAAGGCTATTGCTAGAAAAGCAGCCCTTACAAATTCCAATGTGCTATTGATAGGAGAGAGTGGGACTGGAAAAGAGCTTTTTGCTCATGCCATACACAAAGCAAGTGATAGAGCTTATGGTAATTTTGTTAAGGTAAATTGTGCAGCTATCCCAAGAGATTTGCTTGAATCAGAGTTGTTTGGATATGAAAAAGGTTCTTTCACTGGAGCTAAAAAAGAGGGAAAAATGGGGAAATTTGAGGTTGCTGATGGAGGTACTATTTTTTTAGATGAAATAGGAGATATGCCACTACACATGCAAGCTAAGTTATTGAGAGTTCTTCAGGAAAAAGAAGTAGAGAGAATTGGTTCGATAGTTACAAAAAACGTAGATATAAGAGTGATTGCGGCTACAAATAGAAATTTAGAAGAGATGATAAAAGCTGGTGAGTTTAGGGAAGATCTATATTATCGTTTAAATGTAGTAACTATAAATATACCTCCTTTAAGAGAACGGCCTGAGGATATAGTAACGCTTGCATCTTTCTTAATAGATAAAATATGTAAGAAATTAGATAAAAATGTTAAAGGCATAAGTACTAAGGCCATGGAATGCATGAAGAGCTACAATTGGGAAGGTAATGTAAGACAATTAGAAAATGTTATCGAAAGAGCAATAAATCTTGTTGAATACGGGAAAGAAATAAAATTGGAGAATCTTCCTCAGAATGTTGTGGGTAAGGCGACTAACCATCATGTGGATAAATTAGATGAAGTTATGAATAAAGCTGAAAAAGATGCTATAATAAGTGCGCTTATGGCATATAATGGAAATAAAAGCAAGGTAGCAAAAGCACTAGATATAAGCAGGACAACATTATATGAGAAAATGACTAAACATAATATTATAGTTTGATTCTAGTGAAAAGATATTGAAAAATAAAAAAGTGTAAGTATATCTTAACAAAAAAAATCTATTTAAAAGTGTAGTGTAAGGAAATCACTACACTTTTTGTATTAAAATTTTACAATTGTACGAAATCCTTTACAAAAAAGTGTTGCAAATGGAATTTAGAATACCATATAAGCTGTTAGAAAAAATATTTATAAGGATATTAAAAACCATATACAGCTGAAAGACGTGTATTATATCAATTGAATATAATTATAAAAAAATTGGCACACTAATTGCTTAAATAATAAATGGCTATTAAACTATTATTTTAATTATAACTATGAAGAGAAATTATAAAAGGAGGGGAAACTAATGGCTTCAAAAGTAAAAACTATTGACGAGGCTATTGCAATGATTAAGGATGGAGATACAGTAGCTATATCCGGATTTTTAGGAGCTGTTCATCCAGAAGGAATAACATCTGCAATAGAACAAAAATTTTTAAACAATGAAGCAGTTGCAAAAAACTTAACACTAGTATATGCAGCAGGACAAGGAGACTCTAAGAATAAAGGACTAAATCATCTAGGTCACGAAGGATTAGTGGGAAAAGTTATAGGCGGACACTGGGGATTAGCTCCAAAGCTTCAAAAGTTAGCATTAGAAAATAAGATAGAAGCTTACAATTTACCACAAGGAACAATATCTCAATTAATGAGAGATATTGCAGGGGGTAAAATAGGAACAATAACTCATGTAGGGTTGAAAACGTTTGTTGATCCACGTGTTGAAGGTGGAAAATTAAACGAAAAGACTAAGGAAGACATAGTTAAAGTTGTTAATATAGAAGGACAAGAAAGATTGTTATATAAAGCTTTCCCAGTAAACATTGCTTTGCTTAGAGGAACATATGCTGATGAAAGAGGAAATATTTCTCTTGAGAAAGAAGTTGCTACTCTTGAAGTTTTATCAATGGCACAAGCAGCTAAAGCTTCTGGTGGAAAAGTTATAGTTCAAGTTAAAAAAGTAGTAAGTAATGGAGCATTAGACCCAAAATTAGTTAAGATACCAGGAATATGTGTAGACGCTGTAGTTGTAGTTGATGAAGGAGAAGCTTCATGGCAAACATTTGGTGAACCATTTAAGCCAGAATACTGTGGAGAAACTACAATTCCACTAAATGCAATGAAACCAGCTGAATTAAGCGAAAGAAAACTTATTGCAAGAAGAGCAGCTATGGAATTACCTAAGAATGCAGCAGTAAACTTAGGTATAGGAGTTCCTGAAATGGTAGCTATGGTAGCTAACGAAGAGGGAATAGGAGATACAATGACATTAACAGTTGAAGCTGGCCCAGTTGGAGGAGTTCCAGCAGGTGGATTGAATTTTGGAGCTTCAATAAATGGAGAAGCTATATTAGATCAAGCATATCAATTTGATTTCTATGATGGTGGTGGACTTGACGTAGCATTCTTAGGACTTGCTCAATGTGATACAAAAGGAAACATCAACGTTAGTAAGTTTGGACCAAAGATTGCTGGTTGTGGCGGATTCATCAATATAACTCAAAATGCTAAGAAAGTTGTATACTGCGGAACATTTACTGCAGGAGGATTAGATGTTAAAGCTGAAGACGGTAAATTAGTTATCGTAAAAGAAGGTAAAGTTAAGAAGTTCATACCAGAAGTTGAACAAGTTACATTCAGTGGAGACTATGCTAAAGAAGTTGGCCAACCAGTTCTATATATTACAGAAAGAGCTGTATTTGAATTAAGAAAAGAAGGATTAGTTCTTACAGAAATAGCTCCTGGAGTAGACCTTCAAAAAGATGTATTAGATCAAATGGCATTTAAGCCAATAGTTGCAGAAGATCTAAAATTAATGGATGAAAGAATTTTCAAAGATCAACTTATGGGACTTAACTAGTAGTCCGATTAAACAGTAAAAAATAAATTTACTATTAAATTTATTTTAAATAATACCATACTTTTATTTAATATTATAATTTAGTACCCATACCAAATTATAATATTAGGTGAAATTTATCATTATAAAACCTACAAATTATAATGAAAACCTATAAAAATTACCGTAAAAACCCATAAAATATAAAATAAATTAATAGAAATAAAACCCATAAAAATAAAACCCATAAAAAATACCATAAAAAAATAAGATCCCATAAAAAGTATCATAGAACTAACCCATAAATATAATTAAGCTATAAAAATAAGTAATAATCAATTAGTTTTCTAGGAAGGTTTTTTTCTAGAAAACTAGTTGAAATTAATTTACTAAGGAAAGGATGAAATAAATAGATGGTAGGAGTTATTGGAATTGTAATTTCCCTTTTTTTATTAATGTACCTAGCTTATAGAGGTATAACAGTACTTATTCTTGCACCAATTTTAGCGTTATTATCAGCTTTAGTAGCAAGTGGAGCAAATGCTCACGTAATGGCAACGTATACAGAAATATTCATGAAGGCGTTTGCAGGTTATGCAAAATCATATTTCCCAATATTCTTGTTAGGAGCAATATTTGGTAAGTTAATGGATGACTCTGGTTCAGCAAAAGCAATTTCTCATGCTATTGCTAAAAAGCTAGGTGGAGATAAAGCAATATTAGCAGTTATATTAGCTTGTAGCATATTAACATATGGTGGAGTTTCATTATTCGTTGTTGCATTCGCAGTATTCCCAATAGCAATGCAATTATTTAGAGAAGCAGATATACCAAAGAGATTAATACCTGGATCTATAGCAGCTGGAGCATTTACTTTCACAATGACAGCTCTTCCAGGAACACCACAAATACAAAATGCTATTCCAATGCCTTTCTTCGGAACAGATGCTTATGCAGCACCAGTATTAGGTATAGTTGCAGCAATAGGTATGTTTGGTGGTGCTTTAGCATGGTTAACTCATAGAGCTAAAAAAGCTAAGGCAGCAGGAGAAGGTTATGGAGATCACCCAAATGAAAAGGTAGTTCATATTGATGAAAAAGATCTTCCATCATTTGGACTAGCCATATTACCTATAGTTTTAGTTCTAGTTATCAATTTTGTAATTTCTAAATTTGTTTTTGTAGAAGGTAAATATGATGGTTCATATTTAAAAGAATATGGAACAAAATTAGCATCAGTTTCAGGAACTTGGAGTTTGGTTATAGCACTTGTTATTTCAATAATTATCACAATATTACTTAACTTAAAGAGATTAAAGAGTGCTAGAGAAAGTGTTAACCAAGGAGCTATTGGTTCACTTCTTGCAGTAGTTAACGTATCTTCAGAAGTTGGATATGGTAACGTTATTCAATCACTTGCAGCATTTACTATACTTAAAAATGCATTACTTGGAATTTCTAGTAACCCAATTATTTCAGAAGCAGTATCAGTTAACGTACTAGCTGGTATTACAGGATCAGCTTCAGGTGGTATGTCAATAGCTTTAGGAGTTCTAGGAAAGACATACTTAGATGCAGCAATTCAACAAGGAATTAATCCACAAGTACTTCACAGAATTGCAGCTCTAGCAAGTGGTGGTTTTGACTCACTTCCTCACAACGGAGCAGTTATCACATTACTTAGTATCTGTGGATTAACTCATAAAGATTCTTATGCAGATGTAGGTATGTGTTCGGTTGTTATTCCTGTATTTACTCTTGTAATCGTAGTAATACTGGCAACTTTCGGAGTTGTATAGAAAGAGTATATTTAATTTAAATTGAATAAAGTTTTCTCAAAGTGGACAACAAAGTTAATTTTATGATCCACTTTGAGATTGTTAAAAACCTTATGCAGATGCATAGGGTTTTTTTATTCTTGCGCCCAGCATGGGCGCGTACTAATCGGTGAAAGTTCGATATGGAGGCTGATAGCGCCAACCATTAGCTTAAGGCAAGGGTTTCCACTGTGAGGTGGAATCTGAAGAAAGTCAGCAGAGGTGATATAACTACTGGAAAGAGTTTTAGCAAAATCGATTGTATGAATTTATAAGCAAAGTAATGTGCAATAGGATATAAAACACTGAATAATATAGTATATATTTATATATAATGAGGTATTAAAGAAAATTAAATAACATTATACAAAAATAAAAAAAAAATACATATTTAACTAAGAAAATATGTACAAGTATAAAAAAATATTGTATAATATGTATATAAGTAAAAAAAAAATCTAATTTTAATCAGAAGATTCAGAATATTATATATGTTTAATATATTTAGAGAGATAAAAGAACGTATGTATATAATTACCCCCCAATATTATATTTCTATTAACTTTAAAAAAAGATTTAAAAGGTATTAGAACTGGTTTTGTAAACGATTAAATAAATCAAACTTGATACGTAAAAAAAATGTCAAAACTAGTGATACTTATACCATTATTCGACTTTTTATTATAAAGGATTTTGTATAAGTGAATTGTGCAAAATAAAATTAGGGTTAATTTTGCTGGGAAGTACCACTTCTTAGTATAATTATAAAAATTTTTAAAAAGGGATGGAGGAATAATCGTATGGTAGGAGTAATAGCAATTATAGTTTCACTAGGTCTATTAATGTATCTCGCTTACAGAGGTATAACAGTTCTTGTTTTAGCACCAATTTTAGCACTAGGTGCAGCCTTTATAGCTGGAGGAGCAGATGCTCATATAATGGCAACATACACAGAAACATTTATGAAAGCATTTGCAAACTACACTAAGTCATATTTTCCAATTTTCTTATTAGGAGCAATATTTGGTAAGTTAATGGATGACTCTGGCTCAGCAAAAGCAATTTCCCATGCTATTGCTAAAAAGTTAGGTGGAGATAAAGCAATATTAGCAGTTATATTAGCTTGTAGTATCTTAACTTACGGCGGAGTTTCATTATTCGTTGTTGCATTTGCAGTATTCCCAATAGCAATGCAATTATTTAGAGAAGCAGATATACCAAAGAGATTAATACCTGGATCTATAGCAGCTGGAGCATTTACTTTCACAATGACAGCTCTTCCAGGAACACCACAAATACAAAATGCTATTCCAATGCCTTTCTTTGGAACAGACGCTTATGCAGCTCCAATATTAGGTATAGTTGCAGCAATATGTATGTTTGCCGGCGCTGTAGTATGGTTAAACCATAGAGCTAAAAAAGCTAAGGCGGCAGGAGAAGGTTATGGAGATCATCCAAATGAAAAGATAACTCAGATTGATGAAAAAGATCTTCCATCACTCGGATTAGCTTTATTGCCAATAATCTTAGTTCTAGTTATAAACTTTATATTCTCTAAATTCGTTTTCGTAGCTGGTAAATACAATGGAGAATATTTAAAGGAGTATGGAACAAAATTAGCATCAGTTTCAGGAACTTGGAGTTTGGTTATAGCACTTGTTATTTCAATAATTGTCACAATAGTACTTAACTTAAAGAGATTAAAAAATGCTAAGGAAAGTGTTAACCAAGGAGCTATCGGTTCACTTCTTGCAGTAGTTAACGTATCTTCAGAAGTTGGATATGGTAACGTTATTCAATCACTTGCAGCATTTACTATAATTAAAGAAGCTTTACTTGGAATTTCTAGCAACCCAGTTATTTCAGAAGCAGTATCAGTTAACGTACTAGCTGGTATTACAGGATCAGCTTCAGGTGGTATGTCAATAGCTTTAGGAGTTCTAGGAAAGACATACTTAGATGCAGCAATTCAACAAGGAATTAATCCGCAAGTACTTCATAGAATCGCAGCTCTAGCAAGTGGTGGTTTTGACTCACTTCCTCACAACGGAGCAGTTATCACATTACTTAGTATCTGTGGATTAACTCATAAAGATTCTTATGCAGATGTAGGTATGTGTTCAGTTGTTATCCCTGTATGTACTCTTGTTCTCATAGTAATATTAGCAACCTTTGGAGTAGTTTAATTAGTAAAATTCTTTGTTTAATAAATATAGCAATAAAGAAATAGGTATGGATTTAATCAGTCCATACCTATTTTTTTATTGCTAATTTTAGTTTAATGGTTTGAAATTTAATGTGCAATTAAATATTCAAAATAGAAGAACTTAAGATACTAAGTGATTTTAAATAACTTAGTATCTAAAAAGTAAGTAATATTTATTTATTAAACTATGTATTAGATAAGCTACTATAACACAAAAAAGTGCGTACTTGTGATGGATCAATTAATAAAATAAAATATAATTGTTAGAAAGTTAACAATATATTTTATTTAAAAACTATTATATAAAATAGAAAACACTGATCCAATAAGTTAGAACAGATGGATCTTAATAATAATTTAATATATATATTAAAAAAATTTTATCTCGAGAGATACCAAGTTTATTCAGAATTATCAATGCTATAAGTATTGAGACAACATATCATAAAACTAAATTATATTTTTTAATCATGAAGTAATTCTTTTCTTAGTTATATTTTAATTTATATTTATTGTTTCTTATATTTGTTTCAAATTCAATTGAAGAAATTCTTTTGATAAAGTTTGAAAAGCCTTAAAGCCCATGTGGTCTAGAGATTTTGCAAACGATTACTATACAAAATTTTTAGGGAGGGAACAAAATAAAATATGTTAGCACTAATAGCCTTTATACCTATATTGATCGTTGGAGTACTAATGATAGCCTTTAACTGGCCATCAACAAAAGCAATGCCAGTAGGATTTATAGTAGCATTAATAATAGCTGCCACTCTTTGGAAGATGCCATTTAAATGGATATCTGCAGCTACTATATGCGGAGCTATTAATACCGTAGATATACTAATAATAGTATATGGTGCATTACTTATATTACAGATTATGAGAAAAAGTGGAGGCGTAGATGGTATAGCAAATTCTATGGCCAGCGTTTCTACAGATAGAAGAGTACAAGTTATTATAATAGGTTTCTTAATGGGTGCATTCTTTGAGGGTGCTGCCGGATTTGGTACACCTGCTGCAGTTGCAGCTCCATTATTAGTAGGTTTAGGATTTCCACCACTAGTAGCAGCTATGGTTGCTCTAATAGGTAACAGTGCTCCAGTTAGTTTTGGTGCTGTTGGAACACCTATTATTGGGGGATTTGCAAACTTAAAAGATATGGTAATGTCAGGTGGATATACTGGAGATTTTACAGTATTTTTAAACCAAATAGGAGCTTTTTCAGGAATAATACACTTTGTAATAGGTACATTTATTCCACTTGTTATGGTTTGTACTATGACATTAATAGTTGATAAAAGCATTAAAAAGGGATTAGAAGTTTTACCATTAGCTTTATTTGGAGGATTAGTATTTACAGTCCCAGAAGTAATAATAGCAACTTTTGTAGGACCAGAACTTCCAGCATTATTAGGTGGATTAATATCTATACCAATATTTGTAATTGCTATTAAAAAAGGAATGTTTGTTCCTAAAGCAAATTGGGATTTTAAACCTCATGATCAATGGGAAGAAGACTGGGAAGGTTCAATTAAAGCTGGAAGCAGCAGACCAGTAGATGCTAAACAATTAAGTGCAGCAAAGGCTTGGGCTCCATATATATTAATAGGTATATTACTATTAATTGGACGTCTAAAATGGTTAGGGGTTACTCCATTATTAAAAGTTTGGAATATAGAATGGACAAATATTTTAGGAACATCTATATCAAGAGGTATTACACCACTATATAATCCAGGAATTATTCCATTCATGTTAGTTGCATTAATTATTCCATTTATGCATGGATTAGATAGAAAAGAAGCATTTAAAGCTTGGGGAGATACGTTAAAGGAAATAAAACCAGCAGCTATAGCATTATTCTTCGCATTAGGTATGACTTATATCATGATGAACTCAGGAGCAGCAGCAGGCAGTGATTCAATGCTTATAGTTATGGCTAAAACTGCAGCTATGATAGCTGGAAGTGGATGGTATATAGTTGCTCCTATAGTTGGTATACTAGGTTCCTTTGTATCTGGTAGTGCCACAGTATCAGATATTATGTTTGGTGCATTACAATTTAGTGCAGCTAAAGAAGTTGGAATACCAATAATATCTACATTAGCATTACAATCAGTTGGGGGAGCCGCTGGAAATATGATATGTGTTCACAATGTAGTTGCTGTTTTAACTACAGTTGGGCTTGTAGGTAAAGAAGGTAAGATAATTAAAAATAATATTAAGATATGTATTGCATATGGAGTGTTAGCAGGAATAATAGCAATAATAGTTGTTAAGTTCTTTATGTTGAATCTATTTTAATAAAAAATATAATATGCGAATTATACCGTAAGTATTATAGCTAAAATAATTATCTAGCATGTTAATTTATATTACTCAATGGAGTTTTAACATGCTAGATAATAAAATCTAATATAATTAGCATTCTAACAATTAGTATCCTTATTTTTAATTTGGTTTCACTTATTTCATTATGCTTAATGTAACTGGAGAAAGTTTTATTAAGCATGATGAAATGTGTAAATATTATAAAAAATATTAAAATTAGAGGAGGAGTAATAATGGACTTCAAAAATGTTATTTTAACAAAAGAAAATGGAATAGGATATCTTACTATCAACAGACCTAAGGCTTTAAATGCATTAAATTCAGAAACTTTAGGTGAAATATGCTTAGCTGTTGACGAAATTTCAAAAGATGATGAAATATTGGTAGTAATTTTGACAGGTGCAGGAGAGAAATCTTTTGTAGCAGGAGCAGATATCTCAGAAATGAAAGATATGAATGTTATTGAAGGTAGAAAATTCGGAATATTAGGAAATAAGGCTTTCAGAGCTATTGAAACACTAGAAAAACCAGTAATAGCAGCTGTAAACGGTTTTGCTCTAGGCGGAGGCTGTGAACTTTCTATGGCTTGTGATATGAGAATTGCTTCAACAAATGCTAAATTTGCTCAACCAGAAGCAGGATTGGGAATAACTCCAGGTTTTGGTGGAACACAAAGATTGCCAAGACTTGTTGGTATGGGAATGGCTAAACAATTAATATATACAACAAACATGATAGATGCTCAAGAAGCTTACAGAATTGGACTTGTAAATAAGGTTGTTGCTTTAGAAGAATTAATTCCAGAAGCTGAAAAAATAGCTAAAGACATTATTAAAAATGCACCATTTGCTGTTAAGCTTTGTAAACAAGCTATAAACAGAGGAATGCAAGTAGATATGGATACTGCAATAGCTTTTGAAGCTGAATTATTTGGAGCATGTTTCTCAACAGAAGATCAAACAGAAGGAATGACAGCTTTCATAGAAAAGAGAAAAGAAAAGAACTTCAAGAATAGATAATAGTAAGAGGTAAAGAGAACATATTTGGGGCTAAGGAAATGTTAATGTAGTTTTCTTTAACATTTTCTTAGCAACATAGTGTAAACGTTTTAACCTTAAAATATATTATAGGGGTGGAGGAATAGCAATTATGATAGGAGTAATAGGAATTATAATTTCACTAGGTCTTTTAATGTATTTAGCTTATAGGGGTATTACAGTGCTTATTTTAGCACCTGTTTTAGCCTTGTTTGCAACTATTATGAGCAGTGGAATGGATGCTCATGTAATGGCAACCTATACAGAAATATTTATGAAGGCGTTTGCAGGTTATGCAAAATCATATTTCCCTGTATTTTTATTAGGAGCTATATTTGGTAAAGTTATGGATGATTCAGGTTCAGCAAAATCAATTGCTCACGCTATAGCAAAAAAATTAGGTGCGGATAAATGTGTATTAGCAGTTGTTTTATCAGTTAGTATCTTAACTTATGGCGGAGTATCAATGTTTGTTGTTGCTTTTGCAGTATTTCCAATAGCAATGCAATTATTTAAAGAAGCAGATATACCTAAGAGATTAATACCAGGAACCATTGCATTAGGTTCATTTACTTTTACAATGACAGGTCTTCCAGGATCACCACAAATACAAAATGCAATTCCAATGCCTTTCTTTGGAACAAACGCTTACGCAGCACCTATGCTTGGTATAATAGCATCAATTTGTATGTTTATTGGAGGTATGGCATGGTTAACTCATAGAGTAAAGCAAGCTAAAGCTAAAGGAGAAGGTTATGGAGATCACCCAGGTGAAAAAATTACTAAATTTGATGATAGTCAATTACCTTCATTAACACTTTCATTAACTCCAATAGTATTAGTATTAGTTATAAACTTTATATTATCAAAATTCGTGATTGTAGCAGGAAAATACGATGGAGCATTCTTAGAAAAAGAGCCATACTTAACTACTTTATCAAAGGTAGCAGGTACATGGAGCTTAATCATAGCATTAGTTATTTCAATATTAGTAACAATATTATTAAACTTAAAGAGAATGGAAAGTGCTAAAAATAGCGTAAACCAAGGTGCTATAGGCTCTCTTCTTGCAATTATAAATACATCTTCAGAGGTTGGATATGGAAACGTTATACAATCTTTGGCGGCATTTGCAATTGTTAAGGAAGCTTTACTTGGAGTTTCAAGTAACCCTCTTATATCAGAAGCAATATCAGTAAACGTTCTTGCAGGTATAACTGGTTCAGCTTCAGGCGGTATGAGTATTGCTCTTGGAGTGCTAGGAAAACAATATTTACAAATGGCTATAGATCAAAATATTAATCCACAAGTACTTCACAGAATTGCAGCTCTTGCAAGTGGTGGTTTCGACTCACTTCCTCATAATGGAGCAGTAATAACACTTCTTGGAATTTGTGGATTAACACATAAAGAATCATATAAAGATATTGGTATGATTTCAGTTGTAATTCCAATATGTACTCTTGTCATAACTGTAATATTTGCACTTATGGGAGTAGTATAAGGCATAGTTAAAAATAATAATCTAATTTAAATATAAATTTAGATATATATCTGTAGGATATATATCCAGGCTGTTGGCGAAATGTCAACAGCCTGTAATTTTACATTATTTCATAATGTTGAATAATAGAAGGAGGAGAAAAAAATGGCTTCAAAAGTAAAAACAATGGAAGAAGTTATTGCAATGATTAAAGATGGAGATACTGTTGCTGTATCTGGTTTCGTAGGAGGTGTACACCCAGAAGGAATTACTACAGCTATTGAAGAAAAATTTCTAAATGGGGAAGCGTGTCCTAAAAATATGACATTAGTTTATGCTGCAGGACAAGGTGATGGCAAAGATAAAGGCTTAAACCACATGGGACACGAAGGTCTTGTTAGTAAAGTAATAGGTGGACACTGGAATCTTGCTCCAAAGCTTCAAAAATTAGCATTAGAGAATAAAATAGAGGCTTATAATTTACCACAAGGAGTAATTTCTCATTTAATGAGAGATATTGCTGCAGGTAAGATTGGTACAATAACTCACGTAGGCTTAAAAACCTTTGTTGATCCACGTGTAGAAGGTGGAAAGTTAAATGAGAAAACAAAAGAAGATATTGTAAAAGTAGTTAACATAGAAGGACAAGAAAGATTATTCTACAAAGCATTTCCAGTAAATGTAGCCCTAATAAAGGGAACTTATGCTGATGAAAGAGGAAATATTTCTTTAGAACAAGAAATTGCAACAGTAGAAGTTTTATCTATGGCTCAAGCTGCAAAAGCTTCTGGCGGAGTTGTTATAGCTCAAGTTAAAAAAGTAGTAGCTAATGGTTCATTAGATCCAAAATTAGTTAAAGTTCCTGGAATATGTGTGGATGCCGTAGTAGTTGTTGATGGAGAAGCTTCATGGCAAACTTTCTCAGAGCCGTTCAAGCCAGAATTCTGTGGAGAAGCAGTAATTCCAATGAATTCAATAGAATCAGAACCATTAAGTGAAAGAAAGATTATAGGAAGAAGAGCAGCTATGGAATTACCTAAAAATGCTGCAGTAAATTTAGGAATAGGAATGCCTGAAATGGTAGCTGGAGTAGCTAATGAAGAAGGCATTGGAGATACAATGACACTAACAGTTGAAGCTGGTCCAGTTGGTGGAGTACCAGCAGGTGGAGGAAACTTTGGAGCATCTATAAATGCTGAAGTTATATTAGATCAAGCATATCAATTTGATTTTTATGATGGAGGCGGACTTGACGTAGCATATTTAGGACTAGCACAATGTGATGCTAAAGGAAATATAAATGTAAGTAAATTCGGACCAAGAATAGCTGGTTGTGGCGGATTCATAAACATAACTCAAAATGCTAAAAAAGTTATATATTGTGGAACATTTACTGCAGGCGGCTTAAAGGTTGCAGTTGACAATGGCAAACTTATAATAGAAAAAGAAGGAAAGACTAAAAAATTTATGGAACAAGTTGAACAAATAACTTTCAGTGGAGACTATGCGCTAGAAGTTGGACAGCCGGTTCTATATATTACAGAAAGAGCTGTATTTGAATTAAGAGAAGAAGGATTAGTTCTTACAGAAATAGCTCCTGGAGTAGATCTTCAAAAAGATGTATTAGATCAAATGGGATTCGTGCCAATAATTTCAGCTGATTTAAAAACAATGGATGAAAGAATTTTTAAAGATGAATTAATGGGATTAAAAAAATAGGCTATGTTTTAAGAAATTGTTGATTTCGTATAATATCAAAAATAATTCTAAATTATAATGAACTCAACAATCTTTAAAATATATCCCCAAAATAGAATGTTAGATTAGAAAAAATTTTTTATTAATTATCTAGAATTGTTGTTAAACTATATATAATATAAGATTTTTAGAAATATAAATAGGTATATATCGATAAAATATATACCTATTTATATTTGTTGTAAAATGTATGTTAGAGAAGTAAAATATAAATCAAAAGCTTAGAAGCCTCTTTATCTTAAAAAATTTTGTGGGGGAAAAATAAATGAAAGGTGCTATAGTATATTTTTCAGGAACAGGTAATACAGAATTTATTGCAAGAGAATTTCAAAGAAACTTTAAAGACAACAGAATTGATTGTGATATGATTGATATTACTAAAGTCAAAAGTTTAAGCAAAGCTTATGATTTTTATGTATTTGGTGCTTGCATTCACGCAGAAATGTTTCCTCAACTTTTCAAAAAGTGGATTGTTGAAAATATACCGAAAAAATGTAGAGGAAAATGTATAGTATTTTCCACGCAAGCTGCAAAAACTGCTTCAGGACCTGATGATATAGCTGGCATTTTAAAAGAAAAGGGATTAAAAGTTATAATAAAAGAGTTCATAGAAATGCCTAATAATTATTACGTTGTTGCTTTTGACAAAGATTCAAGAGAAGGAATAGAAGAGCTTAAGAAGAATGCTATTGAAAAAGTTAAGATAATTATAGATCAATTTTTAAAAAATAAAGAATGTATAAATAGAGTATCAAAAGCTAGATTATTATCAGCAAAATTAGTATATAAGCTATTTTTAATTTACTCTAAAAGTTGGGCAAAGAAAAAACTTAGTGTAAATGAAGAAGAATGTATTAAATGTAACAAGTGTGTTAGAGAATGTCCAACAGGTAACATTAACTTAGAAAAAGATAAAATCACATTTAATTTAAACTGTATATCATGTCAAAAATGTATCCATAAATGCCCAGTAAATGCTTTTAGGTATAAAGGAAGAACTTTTGAGCAGTATAAATTATAGTATGATTAGTTTTAAGTGGTAATATAAGTATGTTGCGACAAAATGGCGGCATGTAAGATTACTAGGCTAACGCATAGATGTATCATTGAGAAACCTTCAGTTCATAGAGTAGTACTAAAGGCTGCTTTATTTAAAAATTCTACCTCGCTCCATCCCACGTCCTGTGGGGGAGCGGGCTGTGCTCGTCCTTGATCACAATTACGAATTTTTAAAACAGCAGCCTTAAGTACTACTAGTTATTCCTTCAAAGTTTCTTCAATTGATACATACATGCTAGCCAGTAATCTTACATGCCTTAATTAGTGCAACTAATAATTAATACAGTAAGTACTAATAGGACTTCAAAAAGCAAAATGATAATTTTGCCTAGCGTAGCCACACTGTAAAGTTACTTAAGTAAGTATTATTAAGTACAGTTTAAATAATTATTATAAATAAATGAGACAGCATGTTGACATTTTTCGAAACTATTTTTTAAATAGTTATACATATTAGATAACTATTTCTAAGGAGTAAAACTTCTAATAATTCTTTTAATAAACTTCACTTGAAGTTACAAATCTTCTCTTAAGTCTAAGATTTTCCTTATATACCTTAATTAATTGTAATCAGAAGGTACTAGTATAACTTCAACAGGCTACGCCTAAAACCCTGACACCATATCGGGTTAAGCGCTTTGCACTTTTTTAGTAAGTCAATTGATATAATTCTTACACTTCTCCATTGGTATTAAGAAAAGTTTTTAATTATAGAAAAACAAATGTTTAGCTTTGTTAAAGTAATTATCGATAAGGCAACTAAATTTAACAAATTAAATAAAATTAAAATTTTTTGTAGCAAAGCGGAGAAAAATATGAAAACTGTCAAGAATATTACACAAATAAAACAGTTAATTTTTAAGAACATTTTTCTTTCCAAAATTGATTTGGTGTTTTATAATCAAGCGATGAGTGCATTCTATCACTATTGTAGTACAACTCAATATATTTGATAATTGCACGCTTCGCTTCCTTGAACTTTAATTTTGAAATATCCTCAATTTCTTGCTTAAGGGTTTTCCAAAATGTTTCTATAGGTTGATTGTCACTTGGATTTCCAGGTCTAGACATGCTTGAACGCATTTTGTAACCTATAAGAATATCCTTTGTAGCGTTTGAGGTATACTGACAACCACGATCTGAATGAAATATAACACCCTCTGTAGGCTTAAATCTATGATACGCCATGTTTATAGCTTCATGTACTATTTCTTGTCTCATGTGAGTGTTTATATTCCAACCTACTATTCTACGCGAAGCTACATCAATTATTGCACTTAGATAAAGCTTAGATTTATAGATTTTTATTTCAGTAATATCAGCACACCAAAGAGCATTTGGATTAGTGATAGAAAATTTATCTACAACCAAATTCTCACTAAGATATTCTGCAGATGTCTTTTTAGCGTAGCTTTTACGTTTTTTACCACATTTAGGTTGTAGTCCATTATGCTTTAATATTGAAGTAATTTTGGGTTCCGAGACATGGATATCCCTATTTAAAAGTTCTTTTCTAATACGAATTCTACCATAGTTTCCATGATGTCTTTTAAAACAATTAATTACTTCCTGCTCAACCTCTATTTCTTTAACTGTCTTACATTTGAATTTGTGTTTATACAAGCCACTTCTTGACACTTTTAAGATACGGCATACTAAGCTTGTGTCATATTGATTGAGTTCTTTTTTGGCAAACTCTAATCGTGCTTTTGTTGTTTCGCAAAGTATGCCGCTGCTTTTTTTAGTATTTCAACCTCTTGCCTGAGAATTTCATTTTCCTTCTCAAGTTTCTTTAATTTAGCGTCCTCTGGACGAAGCTTTCCACTACCTACAAAAGCTTGATGTCCGTAAGTTTTAAACTCATCAATCCATCTATATAGCATTATATGGCTAATGCCAAATTTTTCAGCGACAACCTTCGGTTTTAAACCTTCGTTTACCACTAATTCGCATGCTTGAATTTTAAAATCACTTGTATATTTTCTTGCCATAAGTACACAACCTCCATTTGTTAAAATTATACTATATTTTTAACTGTTTTAGGTGTGTACTTTTACTATACAACTTTCCTATTCACTATTCACTTTTCACTATTAGTTATTCACTAAAAAATTGCTTCGCAAAATATTTATATTAATAATTATAAGAGGTTAAAATTATACATTGCTTTTATATTATAAATGTGTTACAATTACCTAAAAGTTAATAATGATGCCTTTAACTCAGTACGAGATACTGGGAAGGATATTCGGTGCTAAGCTAGAATTTTAAATATTATAATTTTGTATATATAAGTTTATGCATAATTATGCCTTCTCGTAAATCGTGAAGGCATTTTTTATTACCCTTTAATATTAGTTCAGAGAGGCTAAAAAGGAGGAATAAATATGCTTACAGGAAGAAATTTAATTGACCCTATGGATTTCACATTAGAAGAATTAGAAGAGTTATTTAATTTAGCAGACAAAATCATAGAAAATCCTAAAAAATACTCAAAGGTTTGTGAAGGAAAGCTTTTAGCTACATTGTTTTATGAGCCAAGTACAAGAACAAGATTAAGCTTTGAAGCAGCAATGCTTAGACTAGGTGGAAAGGTATTAGGATTCTCAGATTCGAATTCTAGTTCAGTATCAAAAGGTGAAAGCTTAGGAGATACTATAAGAACTGTTGGATGTTATGCTGATATTATAGCTATGAGACATCCTAAAGAAGGGGCAGCTAGAGTAGCTACCATGAATTCAGATATACCAGTTATAAATGCAGGAGATGGTGGACATCAACACCCAACTCAAACATTAGCAGACTTGCTTACAATTAGAAATGTAAAAGGTAAGTTTTCAAATCACGTAATTGGTCTTTGTGGAGATTTAAAATTCGGAAGGACCGTCCATTCTTTGGTTAAAGCTTTATCGAGATATGAAAATAATAAATTCATACTAATATCACCAAATGAATTAAAAATTCCAGATTATATAAAAGAAGAAATATTAAAAAAGAAAAACATAGAATTCGTAGAGGTAGAAAGATTAGAAGAAGTTATTGAAGAATTAGATATACTTTATATGACTAGGGTGCAGAAGGAAAGATTCTTCAATGAGGAAGATTATATAAGACTTAAGGACAGCTATATACTTGATACAGAAAAGATGAAAATGGCAAAAGAGGATATGATAGTTCTTCATCCACTTCCAAGAGTTAATGAAATATCTTACGAAATTGATTCAGACCCAAGAGCATACTACTTTAAGCAAGCAAAATTTGGAATGTTCGTAAGAATGGCTCTAATATCAAAGCTTTTGGGGGTGTGTGATTAATGTTAAATATAGATAGCATTAGAAATGGTATTGTAATTGATCATATAAAAGCAGGCAGTGGAATTAAAATATTTAATTATCTTGGTCTAGATAAAGCTGAGTTTTCGGTAGCACTTATAATGAATGCTCAAAGCAAAAAATCAGGCAGAAAAGATATTATAAAAATAGAAAATAAAATAGATGTTAACTTTGCAGTTTTAGGATTAACCGATCCAAATATAACAATTAGTATTATAGAAAACGGAGAAACTGTGAGGAAGATTAAATTAGATCTTCCAGAGGAAGTTGAAAACATAATGACATGCAAAAATCCTAGATGTATAACTACAGTTGAGCAAGATATACCGCAACAATTTTATCTAGCAGATGAGATAAAAAGAGAATATAGATGCAAGTATTGCGATGAAGCTTATAAAAAAGAAATCTAGGAGAGTGGCTAAGTATGGAACTTTTAATAAGGAATGTAAGAATAGTAGATTGGGCACAAGACTTTTATGGAGATGTTTATATATGTAAAGGCAAAATATATGAAATAGGAAAGCACTTATCTAAAAATTGCACTATTATAGATGGAAGTGGAAAGGTACTTATGCCATCCTTTATAGACTTACATGCACATTTTAGAGAGCCAGGATTTACCCATAAAGAAGATATATTAAGTGGGAGCAGAGCAGCTGTAAGAGGAGGATATACTACAGTAAATCTTATGGCAAATACTAATCCTGTTTGTTCTAGTATGGATATAGTTAATGAAGTAAAAGAGAGAGCAAAAAGTATAGGACTTGTAGATGTGCATCAAGTAGTATCTATAACAAGAAATTTAGATGGAAAAGACTTAAGTCACTTGGATAAAATAAGTTCAAGTGTAAAGTTTATCTCAGACGATGGAAAAGGTGTAGAAGATAATAAGGTAATGATGAATGCTATGGTAAAGGCAAAAATGAAGGGAATAACAGTAATCTCTCATGCGGAAAATCCAGAAATGAGTAAAGTAGATATGAGAATGGCGGAAAATATGATGACATGGAGAGATATAGCTCTTGCTAAGTTTACAGGATGTAAGCTTCATATGGCTCATGTTAGCACAAAAGAAGCTATGGGATATGTTATAGATGGGAAAAAAGAGGGAGTTAAGCTTACCTGTGAAGTTACACCACATCATCTTGCACTAATGGGAGAGAAAGAATATAGAGTAAATCCTCCGCTTAGAGAGAGGGAAGATATAGAATTTATAATTAAAGCCATTAGATATGGATTTGTGGATGCTATTGCTACAGATCATGCCCCTCATACAGAGGAAGATAAAAAGAATGGAGCACCAGGTATTTCTGGTATAGAGACGGCTTTCTCAGTATGTTACACAAAACTAGTAAGAGAAGAAAATATATCACTAAATAAACTATCTGAACTTATGTCTAAAGGGCCAGCAGAAATAATGGGATTAAATAAGGGACAAGTTACTGTAGGATTTGATGGAGATTTAGTATTAGCTGACCTACAAGCAAACTATAAAATAGACTCAGAAAAGTTTATGTCAAAAGGAAAAAATACGCCTTTTAATGGCAAAGAAGTTTACGGAAAAATATTAATGACTATTAAAAATGGAGAGATAGTGTACAGAGATTAGCCATTGTATTTGTTAAGTGGGCTATTAAAGATGGAGGTAAGAGCGTGATAATAGATAGATTATATGAAGAGGTACAGAATAAAGGAAATGTATGCGTAGGAATAGATACTGATGTTAACTACATTCCAAAAGAATTTTTAAATAATTACAACCACATAGAGGATGCAATTTTTGGATTTAATAAAAAAATAATAGATGCTACACAAGATCATGCAGCATGTTATAAAGTTCAAATAGCCTATTATGAAGCTTATGGGATTAAAGGACTTATAGCATATAAGAGAACATTAGAGTATATAAGAAATAGTGGTTCCATAGCAATCTCTGATGTTAAAAGAGGAGATATATCTAAAACCGCAGAGATGTATGCTAAGGCACATTTTGAAGGAGATTTTGAAACAGATTTTATAACAGTAAATCCTTATATGGGAATGGATAGTATAGAGCCTTATATACCATATATTAAAAATAAAGAAAAAGGAATATTTGTATTAGTTAGAACTTCCAATAGTGGAGCTAAAGATTTTGAATATGTACACAGTAAAGGTGAAAGAAAACTTTATGAAATTGTAGGAGAAAAGGTTGAACATCTAGGAGAAGAGGTTTTAGGAAAATGCGGCTATACATCTATCGGAGGGGTAATAGGGTGTACTACTGCTGAAGATGGAGCAAAGATAAGAGAAGAGTTTAGCAAAACCTTCTTTCTAATACCTGGCTTTGGAGCACAAGGTGGAGGCGCAGAAGAAGCTAATGTATACTTAAAAAATGGTAATGGAGGAGTTGTTAATTCCTCTAGAGGAATACTATTAGCCTATAAAAAATATGAAAATGGTGAAAGAATATTTGACCAGTGCGCTAGAAAAGAAGTACTTAAGATGAAAAAAGAACTTAGAGGGGAGTAAACTTATAGATGATCTACTCACAGAAAAAAGTTAAAAAAAATATAGAAATTTCTAAGGATATATTTGAACTTACTATAGAGGGAAATTTTGAAGCTAAACCAGGTCAATTTTATATGTTAAAAGCTTGGGAGGATGGATTGATACTTCCAAGACCAATAAGTGTAAATGCATTAACTGACAATAGTATAACTTTTCTTTATGCTGCAGTAGGGAAAGGTACTAAAATACTAAGCAAATTAACAGAAGAAGATAGTGTTCAAATAATGGGGCCGCTGGGAAATGGATTTAATACCGATGAAATAAATGGCAAGGTAGCAATAGTTGCTGGAGGAATAGGAATTGCGCCTATGATTTATCTAATAAAACAGCTTAAAGGGTGTAATTTAGATTTATACGCTGGTTTTAGAGATATAGATTATTGTATAGATGAATTGAAAGAATACGTAAATTCAGTAAATATAGCTACTGAAAGTGGAAGAAATGGATATAAGGGATATGTAACTGATTTAATAAAGGTTGAAGATTATGATGTGGTTATATGTTGCGGACCAGAGGTTATGATGGAAAAGGTAGTTAAGATGTGCAACGAAAAAAATATACCAGTATATGCCTCAATGGAAAAAAGAATGGCCTGTGGAGTAGGAGCTTGTTTAGTATGTACTTGCAAAACATCAAGTGGTAATAAAAGAACCTGTAAAGATGGTCCAGTATTCAATGGAAGGGATTTGATTTTTAATGATTAATGTAAATATTTGTGGAATTAACTTTAAAAATCCTGTAATTGCTGCATCAGGTACATTTGGATTTGGAGAAGAATATGGGCAGATATATGATGTATCTAAGCTAGGTGGTATATCCACAAAAGGTCTCACTATAAGCCCAAAAGAAGGAAATGACGGAGTTAGAATACATGAAACTTCCAGTGGAATTATGAATAGTGTAGGTCTTCAAAATCCAGGAGTAGATTCTTTTATAAAAGATAAGCTAAGTAATATGAAAAAGCTAGACACAGTAGTAATAGCAAACCTTGGAGGAGGATGTATAGAAGACTATATCAGAGGGATAGAAAAACTAAATATGTCTGATATTGATATGATTGAATTAAATATATCCTGTCCAAATGTAAAAAGTGGTGGTATGGCTTTTGGAATAAAGTCGGAAGTAGCCTATAAAGTAGTATCAGAGGTAAAAAGGGTCTGCAGAAAACCTCTTATAGTAAAGCTGTCACCTAATGCAGAGGATATAGTAGACATGGCATATAAATGTTGTGAGGCAGGAGCAGATTCTATATCTTTGATAAATACATTTAAAGCTATGGCAATAGATATAAAGAATAGAAAGCCTGTTTTTAATAATATATATGCAGGGCTATCAGGTCCTGCTATAAAGCCTATAGCTCTTAGAATGGTACATGAGGTATGTAAACATGTAAATGTACCAGTAATAGGAATGGGCGGTATATCTAACGCTAACGATGCTATAGAATTCATAATGGCTGGTTCCCATGCAATTCAAGTAGGAACTGCAAACTTTATAAAACCGGATATATGCCTAGATATAATTAATGGTATAGAAGAGTTTATGGAAAATGAGGGAATTAAAGATATAAGCGAGATAAGAGGAATTGTTTAAGCAGTGACCAGAAATTAGAGATTATTATAAAAATTGGAGGTAAAAATTATGAATAACAACGTAAATGTATTAGAAATATTAAAGGATGCAGAAGCATTATTAGAAGGACATTTCTTATTATCTTCAGGAAGACACAGTAACAGATATGTACAGTGTGCTAAGCTTTTACAATACCCAGATAAAGCAGAAAAAGTATTAAGTGTAGCATACAATAAGGTTAAAGATTTAGACTTTGATATAGTATTAGGACCTGCTATGGGAGGTATAGTAGTTGCATATGAATTAGGACGTCAGCTAGGGAAACCTGCTATATTTACTGAAAGAGTAGAAGGAAAAATGACACTTAGACGTGGATTCCAAATAAAACCTGGACAAAAAGTATTAATAACAGAAGATGTAGTAACTACAGGAAAATCTTCTCTAGAAACAGCAGAGGTTATTAAAAGCCTTGGAGGAGAAGTTATAGGAATAGCTTGTATAGTAGATAGAAAAACCAGCAATATAGAATACCCTATATATAGCTCAATAGAATTAGAAATAGAAAGCTTTGATAGTGATGACTGTCCACTATGTAAACAGGGAATTGAGTATGTAAAACCAGGTAGTAGAAATATCAAGTAGTACTTAAAATAAATAAAGTACGACAAAATGGCGGCATGCAAGATTACTAGGCTAACGCATATATGTATCATTGAGAAACCTTCAATTGATACATATATGCTAGCCAGTAATCTTACATGCCTTAATTAGTGCAACTAATAACTAATACAGTAAGTACTAATAAAATAGGACTTCAAAAAGCAAAATGATAATTTTGCCTGGCGTAGCCACACTGTAAAGTTATTAAGTAAGTATTATTGAGTAAAACTTAAAAAATTATTATAAATAAATACGATAGCATGTTGATATTTTTCAAAACTGTTTTTTAATAGCTATACATACTAGATAACTATTTCTAAGGAGTAAAGCTCCTAATAATTCTTTTAATAAACTTCACTTGGAATTACAAACCTCCTCTGAAGTCTAGGATTCTTCTTATATACCTTAATTAATTGTAATCAGGAGGTACTATCATAAATTCAAAAGGCTACGCCTAAAACCCTGGCACCCTATCGGGTTAAGCGCTTTGCGCTTTTTTAGTAAGCCAATTGATATGATTCGTACACTGATCATTAAATTAACTATAGTATAAATAGTTATTACTATTAAAGTTGTTAATATATGTTTTGCATAAGTAATAGCGGCCTTGATTTACCAATTTTAACGTACTAAAAGTTAGAAGGTATATGATTCTCTGTTGAATTATATACCTTCGATTTTTAGCACCTCACTCTGGTTACCAAGGCCGCTATTTTGTCGCACTTTACTTAATTTGTGTCTACAACTAATTCTTGGAGAGCGAGACACTTAGCACTATCCATAGGATTAATACCATCAAGTTTGTATTTATAATTAAGCTTATCATATTTATATACTCCCAAAGTATGATAAGGAAGTAGCTCCACTTTATCCACATTGTGAATAACTTTTATAATATTTTTTAATTTTTCTATATGTTCTATTGAATCTGTTATTCCAGGAACAACTACATGTCTTATCCATACTCGGCAATTAGAGTTATTAAGATGATTTATAAATTCATAAAATTTATCCATAGATTTACCTGTTAACTTTTTATAATCATCTTGGCATACATGTTTTATATCTAAAAGTACTAAGTCTATATATTTTAAAATTTCACCAATTTTTTCATCACCATATCCAGAGGTATCTAAAGTGGTATGAATGTGATGCTGCTTGCATTTTTTTGCTATTTCAATTAGAAATTCTGGTTGCATCAATGGTTCTCCACCAGAAAAGGTAACACCACCATTATCTTTAAAGTAAGATTTGAACCGAAGTATCTTTCTTATTAGTTCTTCAGAGGAGATTTCATGACCTCCATTTATGTTCCAAGTATCTGGATTATGGCAAAAGGCACATCTTAGTGGACAGCCTTGAAAAAATACTACATTTCTTATTCCAGGACCATCTACAAGTCCCATACTTTCAAAAGAATGAATTCTTCCTGTGGTCATAAAAATCCCTCCTTAATATTTAAAAGGTTTAGTTACATTTTTTCATGGAAAGTTCTTTTTATAACTTCTAATTGCTGCTGTTTAGTTAATCTATTAAAATGTACTGCATAGCCAGATACTCTTATAGTTAGTGTTGGATAATTATCTGGGTTTTCCATGGCATCTATTAGAGTTTCACGATTTAATACATTAACATTTAAGTGGAAACCTCCTTGAGCAAAATATCCGTCTAAAATATTTACTAAGTTAATTATTCTAGTTTCTGATTCTTTGCCTAATGCATCTGGAACTATTGAGAAAGTGTTAGAAACTCCATCCTGGCACCATTCTCTATAAGGAATTTTAGCTACAGAATTTAATGAAGCAAGAGCTCCATTTAAATCTCTTCCGTGCATTGGATTTGCACCAGGGGCAAGGGCTTCACCTTTTAATCTTCCGTCTGGAGTTGAACCTGTCTTTTTACCATATACTACATTTGAAGTTATAGTAAGTGCTGATAAGGTATGTTCCGCTTCTCTATAAGTTGAATGCTTCTTTAATTCCGATGAGAATTTTTTTACTACTTCTACAGCTATATCATCAACTCTATCGTCGTCATTTCCATACTTAGGAAAGTCTCCTTGAATTTCAAAATCTACTGCAATACCATCTTCATTTCTAATAGGCTTAACTTTAGCATATTTTATTGCACTTAATGAGTCTGCAATACAAGATAATCCTGCTATACCAAATGCCATAAATCTATGGAGATTTGTATCATGAAGAGCCATTTGGCTAGATTCATAAGCATATTTATCGTGCATAAAGTGTATTGTATTCATTGTATTTACATAAAGCTCAGCTACGTACTCTATTACTTTCCAATAACTTTCTTTAACTTTTTTGTAGTCTAGAATTTCATCATCCATTTTTGGGATGTTTGGTATAACTTTTATTATGCTACCATCTTTTTCTCCACACATCTCATCAATACCACCGTTTATAGAGTAAAGCAATGATTTTGCAAGATTAGCACGAGCACCGAAAAGCTGAGTTTGTTTACCTATTTGCATAGCAGAAACACAGCAAGCTATACCATAATCGTCTCCATATATAGGTCTCATTATATCATCATTTTCATATTGAATTGAGTCGGTTATAATTGACATCTTAGCACAGTATTTTTTAAATTCTTCTGGAAGTTTTTCAGACCACAAAACTGTCATATTTGGTTCTGGAGCTGGTCCTAAGTTTGTTAGAGTATGTAAGTATCTAAAGGAAGTTTTAGTAACTAATGGTTTTCCGTTAATTCCAACTCCACCAATAGATTCAGTTATCCAGTTAGGATCTCCAGCAAATAGATCATTATATTCTGGAGTTCTTAAATGTCTTACAAGTCTCAATTTCATAATAAATTGATCTATGATTTCTTGAGCTTCTTCTTCTGTTATCAAACCATTTTTTAAATCTCTTTCTATATATATATCAATAAAAGATGAAGTTCTTCCAAGTGACATAGCCGCACCATTATTTTCTCTTGCACCTGCTAGATAAGAGAAGTATACAGCTTGAACAGCCTCTTTTGCATTTTTAGATGGTTCTGATAAATCAATACCATAACTTGCAGCCATATTTTTAATTTTTTTCAATGCTTTTATTTGTTCTGAAACCTCTTCACGAAGTCTTATAAGAGCTTCTGTGGCATGTCCTTTTAATTCTTTAAAATCTTTCTTTTTTTGTTCTATTAAGAAATTTATGCCGTATAGAGATATTCTTCTATAGTCACCAATGATTCTTCCTCTGCCATAAGCATCAGGTAATCCAGTTAAAAGTCCAACGTGTCGTGCCACTTTAGTTTCCTCAGTATAAGCATCAAATACACCTTCATTATGAGTTTTTCTGAATTCACTGAAAGTATCTTTAAGACCATTTTGCATTTGGAAGCCATATTCTTCAAGTGATTGTTCTACCATTCTCATTCCACCGTAGGGATTCATAATTCTTTTTAGTGGAGCATCTGTTTGAAAGCCTACTATTAATTCATTTTCTTTATCAAGATAACAAGGTTCAAAGTTATCTATGCTAGAAAATTTGCTAGTTTCTATTTCAGATACACCTTCTTTAATATCCTTAACTATAAGAGCATAGGCTTTATTCCATAAATTTTTGGTTCTTTCTGCAGTAGCTTTTAAAAAGCTCTCATCACCTTCGTACAAAGTATAATTTTTTTGTATAAAGTTTCGTACATCGATTTCTTCTGTCCAATGGCCTTCATTAAAGCCTTCCCATTGTTTAAACATATAAAAAACCCCCTTAAAATTCCATCATAATTTCATCTACTATTCCAATATAGTAAAAATAATGGTATCATTGTACTTTAAAGTTATAATATTTTTTCGAACAATAACTATGTTTTTATTATACGATAAAAAAATAAGAAAGTGAATATTAAATTCAAAAAAACTTTGAATACTCGTTATATAACGAATTATGTATGTGAATTATCATAAAAATGTTCGTAAAATTTCTTATTTTATATAGAATTTTAAATTATTGAATCTATGATTGTTAAATGAATAACAATATTTGTATTGACATTTAATATAAGTCGTGTTAACATAAAAAAAATAGTTAATATATTAAGCCTTTAAGATAGTCCGAGAGACTAAAAAGGTACTCATATAAAAATGAAGTATCCTTCTGTCTTAGAGCAGAAGTTTTTTTATGGAAAAAATTAAAATTGAATATATTCATGCCTTTAATTTAGTCCTGAGAGATTAGAAAGGTGCACTTAATTACCTATTAATAAATTTTTGTGTTAAGTTATGCAAAATTTTAACCTTCTGCTCTCCAGCAGAAGGTTTTTTTATTTGTATAGTATTGACATTAAAAATTTAAAATGATAATCTTTGTATAAATATAAGTATAAATGTATAAATATGATTAAGCTGTATGAACAGTTGAAAATTGATACTTATGAGGTTAATAAACACAATAAGCAATTAAATTCTAGATAGGTTTTAAATAGATTTATTATGGGTTTATACAAAGGTTATGCATAAACTTACATGCATGCAGGTATGAATGTATTTATAATTATGAGGAGGTAATATAAAGTGAATGGAACATTATATCTTGAAGATGGAACGGTTTATACTGGAAAAGGTTTTGGCAAAATAGGTACTTCAGTAGGAGAATTAGTATTCAATACTTCTATGACAGGTTATGCAGAGATAGTTACTGACCCATCCTATGCAGGTCAAATTATAAATATGACATATCCGCTGATTGGTAATTATGGAATAAACAAAGAACATTGGGAATCTAAAAAAATATATGCTAGAGGACTTGTGGTTAAATCAGCTTGCGAAATTCCTTCAAATTATACTAGTGAAGAGTCTATTAGTGAAATGCTAGAAAAAATGAATGTTGTTGGAGTTTACGGAGTGGACACAAGAAGTATAACTAAGAAAATAAGAAATAATGGTACCATGAAGTGCGTTATAACAAATGAGAATTTGACAATAGGAGAACTTGAGCAAAAATTAAATAGTTTAAAAAAAGATATAAATTTTGTTGAAGAAGTAAGTACTAAAGAGATATATCATATAAATGGGAAAGGCCACAGAGTTGTGCTTATGGACTTTGGGGCAAAGTCAAATATAATAAGAAATCTAAGTGAAAGAGGATGTCATATTACAGTAGTACCCTATAATACAAGTTTTGAAAAGATAATGGAGCTTAATCCAGATGGAGTAATGCTTAGCAATGGACCTGGAGATCCAAAGGATGTTCTAGAAGCAATTGAAACTGTAAAGAAAGTTATTCAGGTTAAACCAACCTTCGGAATATGTTTAGGACATCAAATTTTAGCTCTTTCACTTGGAGGAGACACATATAAAATGAAGTTTGGACATAGAGGCGGGAATCATGGAGTATATGATATAGAAAAAGATAAAGCATATATAACAGCTCAAAACCATGGTTATGCAGTGGAACCTGAAAGCATAAAAGATAAAGATTTAATGATTACTCATATAAATTTAAATGATAATACAGTAGAGGGAATTAAGCACAAATTCCTCCCAGTATTTTCGGTTCAATTTCACCCAGAAGGTGCACCAGGACCAGCAGATTCAGCTTACCTATTCGATCAGTTTATAAGTAATATGGATAGAAATATTAAAAAGCAAGCTATGTAGGAATACAACGGGGAGGGTAAAATATGTCATTAGATAAAAGTTTAAAAAAGGTTTTAATTTTAGGATCAGGACCTATAATAATAGGACAAGCGGCAGAATTTGATTATTCAGGAACTCAAGCCTGTAAGTCAATAAAAGAAGAAGGAATAGAAACAATCTTAGTTAATAGCAATCCAGCTACCATAATGACAGATATGCACATGGCAGATAAGATATACATTGAGCCACTAAAAACTGAAGTTATAGAAAAGATAATAGAAGAGGAAAAACCTAATGGTATATTAGCTGGATTTGGTGGGCAGACTGCTTTAAATATTGCAATGGAACTTCAAGCAAAAGGAGTTTTAGATAAACATAACGTTAAGTTACTTGGAGTTAATAGCGAATCTATAAAAAAGGCTGAGGATAGAGAAGAATTTAAGAAGTTAATGCTTGAGATAAACGAACCTATTCCAATAAGTACTATTGCGGTTAATCTAGAACAGTGCAAAGAATTTGTTGAAAAGAATGGGTTACCTATAATAATAAGACCAGCATATACTTTAGGAGGAACTGGTGGAGGAATAGCAGAGAGCATGGAGCAGTATTTGGAAATATGTGAGCTTGGTCTTAAAATGAGCCCTATAAATCAAATACTACTTGAACGAAGTGTAGCTGGCTGGAAAGAACTTGAATACGAAGTAATTAGAGATAAAAAGGATAACTGCATAATTATATGTAATATGGAGAATATTGATCCTGTAGGAGTACATACAGGAGATAGCATAGTTGTAGCGCCTTCACAGACATTAACAGATAAACAGTATCATATGCTTAGAAATTCAGCTCTTAAAATTATAAGAAACTTAAAAATTGAAGGTGGTTGTAATATACAATTCGCATTGGATCCACTTAGTGAGAGATATATAGTTATAGAAGTAAATCCAAGAGTTAGTCGTTCTAGCGCACTAGCTTCAAAGGCTGCAGGATATCCAATAGCTAAGATAGCTTCAAAGATAGCAATTGGTTATAGCTTAGATGAATTGAAAAACTATGTAACTCAAAATTCCAGTGCTTGTTTTGAACCAGCCTTAGATTATGTAGTAGTTAAGATGCCTAAATGGCCTTTTGATAAGTTTAATACAGCAGCAAGAACTCTTGGAACACAAATGAAGGCAACTGGTGAAGTTATGGCTATAGATAGAAATTTTGAAAGTGCATTCTTAAAAGCTGTAACTTGTTTGGAAGGTAAAATGATAGGGATAAAGCTTCCAAACGGAAGTGAAATGACAGACGAACAACTTTTAGCAAAAATAAAAATGCAGGATGATGAAAGAATTTTTGCTATAGGAGAAGCTTTCAGAAGAGGTTTTTCCATAGACTTTATATATGAAATGACAAAAATAGATAAATGGTTTTTAAATAAGATAAACAACATGGTTCAGATAGAAAAGAGATTAGAAAGTAAAAATATAGACAATGAGCTAATTTGTGATGCTAGTACTTTAGGATTTACAGATGAGCAAATAAGTAAGCTATCTAATGTAGATGTAAAAAAGATAGAAATAGTTAAAAAATTAAAAGATATATATCCTGTCTACAAGATGGTTGATACCTGCAGTGGAGAATTTGAAGCAAAAACACCTTACTATTATTCTTGTTATGATAGTGAAGATGAAAATGTAGTATCAGATAAGGAAAAAATAATGGTAATAGGATCTGGACCTATAAGAATTGGCCAAGGGATAGAATTTGATTACTGCTGTGTCCATGGTGCTTGGGCAATAAATAAAGCAGGATATGAATCAATAATGGTAAATAATAATCCTGAAACA
This sequence comes from Clostridium sp. JNZ J1-5, assembly GCF_053901425.1. NCBI lineage: Bacteria > Bacillati > Bacillota > Clostridia > Eubacteriales > Clostridiaceae > Clostridium > Clostridium sp. JNZ J1-5. Next base: position 2,805,919 of record NZ_CM132773.1, read on the forward strand.
GTAAGTACGGATTTTGATACTTCTGATAAACTTTATTTTGAGTCTCTATATATAGATGATGTTATGAATGTAATAAGAAAAGAAAATCCAAAAGGAGTAATACTTCAATTTGGAGGACAAACATCAATTAATCTTGCTGAGAAACTATCCCAAAGGGGAGTAAATATTCTAGGAACTAGTTTTGAATCAATAGATTTAGCAGAAGATAGAGATAAATTCAGAAACCTGTTAGAAGAATTAAATATAAAAACTCCAACAGGAAGAGCAGTTACTAATGTAGAAGAGGCTTATGAGGCAGTAAAAGAGTTGGGGTATCCGGTTATAGTAAGACCTTCTTATGTAATAGGCGGAAGAGCAATGGAAGTTATATATGATAAACAAGCTCTAGAAAAATATATGAGGGAAGCAGTAAGCTTAAATAATGAACACACAATAATTGTGGATAAGTATGTTAAAGGAACAGAAATTGAAGTAGATGCATTATCAGATGGAGAAGATGTGTTAATTCCCGGAATAATGGAGCACATAGAGAGAACAGGGGTGCATTCTGGAGACAGTATAACAGTTTATCCTTATATAACCCTAAATGATGACACTGTAAATAAGCTAGTGGAAAACACTAAAAAGATAGTAAAAGCACTTAATATAAAAGGATTAGTTAATATTCAATATGTCTATGATGGAAAAGATGTTTATGTAATTGAAGTTAATCCTAGAGCGTCAAGAACTGTGCCTATATTAAGCAAGGTAACAGGTGTGCCAATGGTAAATATAGCTGTACAGATTATGCTTGAAAAAAGGTTAAAAGATATAGGGTATGGTACAGGGCTTATGAAACAAAATAAAATGCACGCAGTTAAAGTACCAGTATTCTCTAATGAAAAACTTGCTGATGTAGATACCTACTTGGGACCGGAAATGAAGTCTACAGGGGAAGTTTTAGGAATAGATTATGATCTAAATAAGGCTATATACAAAGGATTCATAGCAGCAGGAATAAATATAGAAACTAAAGGAGCCATTTATGTTTCCCTTAAAGATGTTGATAAACTAGAAGGAATTAATATAATAAAAGACTACTACAACATGGGATTCAAAATTTATAGCTCTAAAGGTACAGGAGAAGCGTTAAAGGAAAACAATATAGAGTGTGAAGAAATAGAAATAGATAATTTATTCCAGCTTGTAAGCAAGGGTGAAATTAGTTTAATAATTAATACACCAACTAAAGGAAATAACCATTCCAGTACAGGATTTAAAGTAAGAAGAAAAGCAGCTGAATATAAAGTGCCTGTATTCACATGTATAGATACAGCAAGGATATTTTTAAAAACAATTCAGCTGGTAAAGAATAATGAAGAAATAGTATATAGACCTTTAAATAAATATTTTATCTAACATTAATCTTAAATAGGACTAATTATAAGTAAATTTGAGGAGGCCAAAGATTTTTTGAATCTTTGGCTTTTTTCTGCATAATATATTTGTATCAAAGCAGAAAATAGTATTATAATTATAATGTATGTTAATTTTAGCATGTAGATTATAATTAATCCGATGACTACCCGCTCTAATACTCCCGTCTTTTTCAAAGTGGGAGTAAAGAGCGGCTACGTCCCTGGATAACGATTTCTAAGCGTCAGAGGGAGTAAAAACTCCATCTGAAGCCAAGAACTCTGTTTATGTAATGATTAAGAAGATTAGGCAGGAGGTGACCATGTGCCAAAACCTAGTATTTTTAGTAAAGATTATGATGAAAAAATGAGAAAGAGAAAAAGAAATAAGATAATAGCTGTAGTTATAATACTTATTATTGTCTTAATAATTATATTCAGTGGAAGTATTGATAAAATATTTGGCAAGAAAGTTAGAGCTGGTCTTAATAAAATAAAAACCAAAATAACTGTAGAAGAAGATAAGGGGACTACGGATAAATCTAAAGATGAAAGTAAAGATAAAGACAAAGAATCTAGTAAAGATTCTACGGATAAAAAGACAGAGAATAAAAATGTAGAAAATAAAAATGAAAACACTAAATCAGGGCCTGCAAAAACAGGAGAATATGCTATAAAGCTTTCTAATGGTGAAGATGTAAAATTGCTTTATAACATAGTAAATAATCAAAAACAATTTACTGGCTTAACACCAAATACTATAAGTTATGATATAAGTCCATCTAAAAATAATATGGTTATAATAGAAAAAGGTACCCAAAACTTTATACTCATAGATATTAACGGTAATAAAAAGGACATTACTAAAACACAGTACACATCAAGTAAAGGTACCGTATTTATTAAAGATAATGTGATAAAACAAAATAGTAGTTATATATGGTGTGCTTCTCCTAAATTTATAAATGATGATAATATAGCATATTTATCTCAGCTGCCATGGTTTAATAGACAAAATGAAAAATTTTTATGGAAATATACTATAAGTACAAATAATCATCAACATAATCTTTCCCCACAAGGAGGAGAAATTTCAGGAACAGAAATAAAATATGGGAATATTGCCCCAGAAGGACTAGAAGTAATAGTTGATGGACAAAGTAATATCATTAAATAAAGTAAGGACGGTTATAATAATTGGAAATAGGAATTTCATCAGCATGTTTTTATCCACAAGTAGATTTAGAAAATACAATAAGCTTAATGAAAAAGTTAGGATTTAACAGAGGAGAATTGTTTTTAAATTGCCCAAGCGAATTTGAAGATAGCTTTATAGATAGGCTCATAGAGGAAAGTATAAAAAATGAATTCAGTATAAATTCTATACATCCATTTTCATCTTTTTTTGAACCCCATCTCTTTGATACCTATAAAAGAAGAAGAGATGATATGATGAAATATTTTAAAGCTGTATGCAGAGCAGGAAAAAGGCTAGGAGCAGAATATTACACTTTTCATGGTATGAGAAATGTAGATTTTAAGTTTTTCAATCATAATAATATAATAGATATATATGATGAACTTATTTATACATCATCGGAAATAGGAATAAAGCTAGCACAGGAAAATGTGTCCTGGTGTATGTCATCAAATACAGAGTTTTTAGAAACAATTCAGGAAAAATGTAAATATGAAATAAATTTTACATTAGATATAAAACAGGCATATAGAGCAGGAATCTCCATAGAAGATTATATAAAAGTCATGGGAAATAGAATAGTTAATTTCCATATTAATGATGTAGATGAGAATAATATGTGTATATTGCCGGGCAAGGGAATGGTGGATTACCAAGACATATGTAAAAGATTAAAAGGTGTTGGATATACAGGTATAGGAATAATAGAAGTATATAGTGACAATTATAGAAAATATAATGAGTTAATAGATAGCAGGGAATATTTAACAAAAATGCTATAAAACTTATATAAAATTATTGTTGTAATAAAACTTTTAGTATATAATTATTATAATTGCGAAAAAAATGATTATATATATTTGTAAAAAAAATATAATATGTGTTATAATGTATGAAGTCAAAATAAGTACTTACGGTGATTGGGAGGAATAAATTTAATGAACACTAAGATCGAAAAAGTAGAAAATAATGTTGTAAAACTAGAAATAACAGTAGAAAAAGAAAAATTCAATGAAGCTATAAAGAAAGCATATAAGAAAAATGTAGGAAGATTCAATATTCCTGGATTTAGAAAAGGTAAAGCACCATTTAATATTGTTACTAGATATTATGGAGAAGGTGTATTCTACGAAGATGCTATAAATTATTGCTGTGAGGAGACATATCCAAATGCTGTAGAAGAGCATAATTTATTACCTGTAGACTACCCAAAAATAGATGTAGTTGAAATAGGTTCAGATAAAGACTTTGTATATAGTGCTGAAGTAACAGTTAAACCAGAAGTAAAACTTAATGAATATAAAGGTTTAGAAGTAAAAAAGAATACATATAATGTAACTGATGAAGATGTTGAAAAAGAAGTAAAAGCAATGCAAGAAAAGAATGCAAGAATTATGGTTAAAGAAGACGGAACTGTAGAAAAAGGCGACATAGTTAAAATTGATTTTAAAGGATTTATAGATGATGTAGCATTTGAAGGTGGAGAAGCAGAAGACTATTCACTAGAAATTGGATCAGGAACATTTATAGATAACTTTGAAGATCAATTAGTTGGATTAAAAGTTGGAGAAGAAAAAGATATAAATGTAAGCTTCCCTGAAAACTATGGAAGAGAAGAATTAAATGGAAAACCTGCAGTATTCAAGGTTAAAGTTAAAGAAATAAAATCAAAAGAATTACCAGCAATGGATGATGAATTTGCAAAAGAAGTTTCAGAATTTGATACTTTAGATGCTTTAAAATCAGATATTAGAACAAAATTAGAAACTACTAATAAAGATAGAGAAAAAGCTGAATATGAAGAAGCAGTTTTAGAAGCAGTTTGTGAGAAAGCTGAAATTGAAATTCCACAAGTTATGATAGATAAAGAAACAGATATGATGATTAAAGATTTAGAAATGAGATTACAATATCAAGGATTAGATCTTCAAACATATTATCAATACACAAATAATTCAGAAGAAAAAGTTAGAGAATATATGAGAGAAACTGCTGAAAAGAGAGTAAAAACTGAATTAGTTCTTGAAAAAATAGCAAAAGAAGAAAAAATTGAAGCTACTGAAGAAGAAATAAAAGAAAAAGCAGGAGAAATGGTAAAACAATACGGAAGTAAAGAACCAGAAAAATTAATAGATGCTATAATGAGTACACAAAAACAATATTTAGCTACTCAAATAGTTAATGAAAAAGCAATAAAACTTTTAGTTAATAACAGCAAAGAAATAGCATAATATAAATAAAAAGAATTAATTGCCAGAAATATTTCTGGCAATTAATTTTACAATAAAATATCCGAAAATATGAATATCATCATTGATATAGGTGATAATCATAAAGAGTAGATTAATTAATAAGGAGGAGAGATTAATATGAGTTTAGTACCAGTGGTAGTTGAGCAGACTAATAGAGGAGAAAGATCTTACGATATTTATTCAAGATTATTAAAAGAAAGAATAGTGTTTTTAGGAGAAGAAGTAAATGACGTTACAGCTAGTTTAGTTGTTGCACAATTATTATTTTTAGAAGGAGAAGATCCGGATAAAGATATTTATTTATATATAAACAGTCCTGGAGGTTCAATTACAGCTGGGATGGCTATATATGATACAATGCAATATATAAAACCTGACGTATCTACTATATGTGTTGGTATGGCTGCTTCTATGGGGGCATTCCTTTTAGCTTCAGGAGCACCAGGAAAAAGATTTGCACTTCCAAATAGTGAAATAATGATACATCAACCATTAGGAGGATTCCAAGGTCAAGCTACTGATATTGATATTCATGCAAAAAGAATTTTAAGAATAAAAGATAAATTAAATAAAATATTAAGCGAGAGAACAGGAAAGCCATTAGAACAAATACAAAAGGATGTTGAAAGAGATAATTTCATGGAGGCTTATGAAGCCAAAGAATATGGTTTAATAGACGACGTTGTAACTAGAAAGAAATAAACCTAAGTGAGGTGTTGGAATGTCTAAATATGAGGATAAGAAACAATTAAAGTGTTCATTTTGTGGAAAGAATCAAGAACAAGTGAAAAGATTAATAGCTGGACCAGGAGTATATATATGTGATGAATGTATAGATTTATGCTCAGAAATTATAGCAGACGAATTTGAAGAAAATATACAAGTTGACATTAGTTCACTTCCAAAGCCAAACGAAATAAAGGAATATCTTGATCAATATGTAATAGGTCAAGATGATGCTAAAAAATCATTGGCAGTAGCTGTATACAATCATTATAAGAGAATAAATGCAGCTGTTGATGTAGATGATGTAGAACTTCAAAAAAGTAATATACTTCTTTTAGGACCTACAGGTTCCGGAAAGACTTTATTAGCTCAAACTTTAGCAAAACTTCTTAATGTACCTTTTGCCATTGCTGATGCAACTACATTAACTGAAGCAGGTTATGTTGGAGAAGATGTTGAAAATATACTTTTAAAGTTAATCCAAAATGCTGATTATGATATAGAAAAGGCTGAAAGAGGGATAATCTACATCGATGAAATAGATAAAATTGCTAGAAAGTCTGAGAACCCTTCAATAACAAGAGACGTATCAGGTGAAGGAGTACAACAAGCCTTATTAAAAATTCTTGAAGGAACAGTTGCTTCAGTACCTCCACAAGGTGGAAGAAAACATCCTCATCAAGAATTTATACAGATTAATACATCAAACATATTATTTATATGTGGTGGAGCTTTTGATGGCGTGGATAAAATTATAGAGAAGAGAACAAGAAAAGCTACATTAGGATTTGGCTCTGAAATTCAAAGTAAAGACAAAAAAGATATAGGAGAACTATTGAGAAACATAGTTCCAGAAGATTTACTGAAGTTTGGACTAATACCTGAATTCGTAGGAAGATTGCCTATACTTGTAACACTTGATTTATTAGACAATGAAGCACTTGTAAAGATATTAAAAGAACCAAAAAATGCTCTTGTAAAACAATATCAAAAATTATTGCTTATGGATAATGTAGAATTAGAATTTGAAGATGAAGCTCTGAAATTAATTGCAGATGAAGCAATAGAAAGAAAAACTGGAGCAAGAGGACTTAGAGCTATAATAGAAGACATAATGAGAGATATAATGTTCGATATACCGTCTAAAGAAGATATTCAGAAAGTTATAATAAATGAGAATACTATAAAGACAAAGCAGCCAGAAACAGTTCTAACAGACGGAGAGCCTAGGCAAGCTATTGCTCAGCAAAAGCGTAAGAGAAAGAAAAGAGGAATAGAAACAGCATAAGCATAATATAAAAAGCTAAATTATAAAGGATAGAGCACTAACACAACTCTATCCTTTAATCTTTTGTGAAAAATTATAAGTAAAGCAAAGTAATGAGCTTCTATAGAATTCCATTATTTTAATGGACTAATGAGGAGTTTTAAAATTTTATTAGAAAGAGCTTGACTAAAATTCTAAATAGAGAATATATTGCCCCTATTTGCACAAAATACAAAAAGAGAAGAAGTATTTAAAAATTATAAGAAAAGGGGATGATAATATAATGTCAGGCTCAATATTAAGTGTAATCAGTTTAGGTGTTACAATTATAATGGGAATGTATTTTTTCAATGCCTTAAAAGAACAAACTGGAAATAAAATGGTAGTTACAAGAGAGAACAAGAAGGAAATGGAAAAGTTAAGAATAATGAGAAATATTAGATTAACAGAGCCTCTCACAGAAAAAAGTAGACCAACTTCCTTTGAAGAAATAATAGGACAGGAAAAAGGAATAAAGGCACTACAAGCTGCAATCTGTGGACCTAATCCTCAACATGTAATAATATATGGACCACCGGGAATTGGAAAAACTGCAGCGGCAAGACTGGTATTGGAATATGCTAAAGAGAGAAAATCATCACCTTTTAAGGAGAATGCTAAATTTGTTGAAATAGATGCTACAACTGTAAGATTTGATGATAGAGGAATAGCAGATCCACTTATTGGTTCAGTTCATGACCCAATATATCAAGGAGCAGGGCCTCTAGGAAGTGCAGGTATACCTCAGCCTAAACCAGGAGCTGTTACAAAGGCACATGGCGGAGTTCTATTTATAGACGAAATAGGAGAACTTCACCCAATAGAGATGAATAAGCTTCTAAAAGTAATGGAAGACAGAAGAGTGTTTTTAGATAGTGCATACTACAATTCAGAGGATAATAATATGCCGGAATACATAAGGGAAGTTTTTGACAATGGGCTTCCAGCAGATTTTAGGCTTATAGGTGCTACAACTAGAAATCCGGAAGAAATATGTCCAGCAATAAGATCAAGATGCGTTGAAGTATATTTTAGAGCGCTTTTACAGGAAGAAATAGAGATTATAGTACAAAATGCTGTAGATAAGATTGGATTTAAAATAGACGAAAAAGCAAAGAAGATGGTAGGTAAGTACTCTAATAATGGAAGAGATGCTGTAAGTTTAGTTCAACTTGGATCGGGAATAGCTTTAAATGAGGATAGAGATATAATAGAAGTTGCAGATATAGAATGGATTATAGAAAATGGTCAGTATTCGCCAAGACCTGAAAAAAATGTACCAGAAAAATCTCAAGTTGGGTATGTGAATGGTCTAGCAGTATATGGAGCCAATATGGGAACTATTATGGAGATAGAGGCAAGTGCTGTAAAAGTTTCATCAAGAGAAGGAAGGCTTACTATAACAGGTATAGTTGAAGAAGAAGAAATAAGTAGTACGAATAAAAAAGTGAGAAGAAAAAGCACAGCAAGGGCATCAATTGAAAATGTATTAACAGTATTAGAAAAGATATTTAATATAGATTGTGATAAATATGATATACACGTAAATTTTCCAGGGGGAATGCCTGTAGATGGCCCATCAGCTGGAATAAGTATGGTTACAGCTATATATAGTGCTATAAAAGGTTTTCCTATAGATTGTAAAGTAGCTATGACAGGAGAAATATCCATTCATGGTAGGGTAAAACCAATAGGAGGAGTCAACGCCAAAATATCAGCTGCTAAAAAAGCAGGAGCAAAACGAGTAATTATTCCTAAAGAAAATTGGCAAGATAGATTTAAAAATGAAGAAGATATTAAAATTATTCCAGTAGTAGATATTAAAGAAGTAATTAGCTTAGCAGTGATGGAAGAAGTTAAAAAAGAAGAGGATGCTGTTCTAGAAATAAATTCTAATGTAGATATTCTAACAGCTGAATCTTTATAGTATAAAAAATTAGTATCTTTATCTGATAACTAAGCCGCCCTAATACTACCATTACTATCTGGAAAAGTGCTTTACTCTAAATCTGAGATTTGAGTTTTCAGCTTTTCTTTAAAGTGGAAGTAAAGAGCGGCTATGTTTTTATTTAATGATTTTTTATTAAGTTCTATATACTAATGCAAATGATAAAAAGGCTAATTGCTAAACTAATTGAAAAAAAGTCAGTTTATAGGTATAATAGCATAGTATAAAATAATCTGAACATTATATACCACAATAATATTAAATCTAGAAGTGGGGGAAAAACATGGAAAAACAGTTAAGAGTTCTTCCTTTAATTCCGTTAAGAGGTATAACAATATTTCCTCATATGGTATTGCATTTTGATGTAGGGAGAGAAAAATCTCTTCTAGCAGTGGAAGAAGCAATGCTAAATGGTCAGGAAATTTTCTTAGCTGCCCAAAGAGAAGCGAAGATTGAAGAACCGGAAGAAAAAGATATTTTTAGTATAGGAACTATATGTAACATAAAGCAAATTTTAAAACTTCCAGGAGATACTATTAGAGTATTGGTTGAAGGGGAATATAGAGCTAGATTAATTAAGTATGTAGATAAAGAACCTTTCTTTAAAACAGAGGTTGAGAAATTAGAAGATAATGAATGCGTGGATGATGACAAATGCGAGGCGTTAACTAGATTAGTAAAAGAGTCATTTGAAGAATATATGAGACTATCAAACACTATTTCATCAGAAGTTCTAGTAAATCTAGATGAATTAGATGAACCAGGAAGATTTGCTGATGTAATAAGTTCATATCTAACTCTAAAAGAAGAAAAGAAGCAGGAGCTACTAGAAGCCTATGATGTACATGATAGATTAGAGAAATTACTACTAATCATAAAAAATGAAATTGAAATTTTGAAAATAGAAAAAAAGATAGGCATTAAGGTAAAAAATAAGATAGACAAATCTCAAAAGGAATATTTCCTAAGAGAACAGCTTAGAGCAATACAAGAAGAGCTTGGAGAAGATGACGAGAGCAAAAAAGAAATAGATGAATATGCTAAAAAAATAAAAAAAGCTAAATTACCTAAGGAAGTAAAAGATAAGGCACTTTATGAATTAAATAGACTTAAGAATACAGGTACTTATTCCTCAGAAGGTGGAGTAATAAGAACTTATCTTGATTGGGTTTTAGACATTCCATGGAATAAGAAAACTAATGATAATCTTGATATTAAAAAAGCAAGAAAAATATTAGAAGATGAGCACTATGGATTAGAAGATGTTAAAGATAGAATAATAGAGTTTTTAGCAATTAAAAGTATAAGTAAGTCATTAAAGGGTCCTATACTATGTTTAGTTGGTCCACCGGGAGTTGGAAAAACATCTATAGCAAGATCAATTGCAAATGCCCTAAATAGAAATTTTGTTAGAATGTCACTAGGCGGAGTTAGAGATGAGGCAGAGATAAGAGGACATAGAAGAACATATGTAGGGGCTATTCCAGGAAGAATAGTTTATGGAATGAAACAAGCTGGATCAAAAAATCCATTATTCTTATTAGATGAAATTGATAAGTTAAATGGAGACTTTAGAGGAGATCCTGCTAGTGCCCTATTAGAAGTGCTTGATGCTGAGCAAAATAATACATTTAGAGATCATTACTTAGAACTAGATTTAGATTTATCAGAAGTAATGTTTTTAACTACTGCTAATAGTTTAGATACTATACCAAGACCTCTTTTAGATAGAATGGAAGTAATAGAGGTTTCAGGTTACACTTATGAAGAAAAGTTCCATATAGCAAAAAGACATTTAATTAAAAAAGAGCTTAATGAGCATAACCTAGGAGAAGATAAAATAACTTTTTCAGATTCAGCTATATACAAAATAATTGAAGACTATACAAGAGAATCTGGAGTAAGAAATTTAGAGAGAAAAATAGCTGCTGCAATAAGAAAAGCTATAGCTGATATGTTGGAAAAAGATAAAGAGAATATAAACATAACAGCAAATCATATAAGAAAATATTTAGGACCTGAAGTATTTATTTACGATAAAATTGATAAAGAAGATAAAATAGGTGTTGTTACTGGAATGGCTTGGACAGGATATGGCGGGGATACACTACCAGTAGAAGTTACAGTGATGCAGGGTAAAGGTAAGCTGCAGCTTACTGGACAACTTGGTGATGTAATGAAAGAATCTGCTGAAGCAGGATACAGTTATGTCAGAGCAAATGCAGAAAAGTATGGCATAAATGCAGACTTTTATAAAGAAAAAGATATACACATACATGCACCAGAAGGAGCTGTGCCCAAAGATGGTCCTTCAGCCGGAGTAACAATGATAACTGCTATGGTATCTGCACTAAGTAATAAAAAAATAAAACATAATGTAGCTATGACAGGGGAGATAACACTTACTGGAAGAGTACTCCCAATTGGTGGACTTAAAGAAAAAACTCTAGCAGCCTTTAGAGCAGGGATTGATACAATAATAGTTCCTAAAGCAAATGAAAAAGATTTGAAAAAGATACCAAAATCAGTTTTAAGCAAAATGAAGGTTGTATTAGCGGAAAAGATAGAGGACGTTTTAGAAAATGCCCTTGTAGGAGATAAGAAAAATGATAATTAAAAAGTCGGAATTTATAACATCAGCGGTTAAACCTAGTCAATATCCTACAGATAATAGAACTGAAATAGCATTTGTTGGTAGATCAAATGCAGGTAAATCATCATTAATAAATACAGTTACAAATAGAAGAAAACTTGCTAAAACTAGTTCTACTCCTGGTAAAACTAGATTAATAAACTTTTTTCTAATAAATGATGGATTTTATTTTGTTGATTTGCCAGGATACGGCTTTGCTAAAGTGTCAAAAAGTGAACAGGAAAAATGGGGTCAAATGATGGAAAATTATTTAATCGATAGACCACAGCTAATGAGAATAGCATTACTTGTAGACTCTAGACACAAACCAACTAAAGAAGACGTTCAAATGTATGAATGGATTAAATATTACGGATATGAAGTAATAATAGTAGCTACTAAAAGCGATAAATTGAAAAGAAATGAATATCAAAAGAATAAAAAGATTATAGAAGAGACTTTAAATATAAGAGAACAAGATAAGTTTATTTTCTTTTCAGCTTTAAATAAAGAAGGAAAAGATGAAATTATAGAAATTTTAACAGAAGGAATAGTTTTAGAAGATGTATAGAATGTTTTTATTTACCTATATTTAAAACTCTCCTCAAGTAATGTAAGGCTATTTAGTAAAGTGTTGATTTCATGATACAGAAAGTCAATACTTTATTAAAATATAGCCTTATTTTTTTTGTGTCAAATTAAAATGATAATGAATAGTATATATTATAAACAAAAGAAGAAGTAGGATGGGCAGAAAGGGGGAGGTAAAGTGGATCTAAACAACTTAGAGGGCGTAAGCTCTTGGATAAACAATCTAACAGGCGGGGCTGGCATTGAGGGTCTCGGCGATATTGGTAAGCTCACCGGCCTATTAGGTTCTAGAGGGGGCGGATTAGGATTTGGAAGAAGGTTTCCAATAATCTTAATTTTACTTTTACTAGTCCTATTTGGCAATAGAGGAGGAGTATCCAATTGTAATTACCCACAACAATACGCATGCTGCTGTTATAAGAGAAAACATCGCAAACATCATAGAAGAAGATGCTGCTGCTGTGGCGGACAGGGTCAATTTGGATTTGGTGGTCAATTCGGCCAAGGCGGCTTTGGAGGCTCTAGTAATATAATATTCATTATAATAATCTTGCTTCTAATACGCACAGGCAGAAGAGATTGCGAAATGCCAACTACTGACACATGTGATATCTTCAACTTTAATGCCGATGATGTTAGAGGAACTGAAGATCAAGATGTAGACTTTACAGTAGCTAATGAAGAAGAATAGATTACATTGAAACCATGGCCCAAGAAGGGGGGGTATATCATGTCAAGAAAATATAAAGACTGTGGATGCGAATGCGGATATCCTATGGGATACGGACCTGTAGCTGGAATAGCTAGCGGATGCGGTGGATTTGATCCATGTAGATTAGCATTGTTTCTATTAATATTAAAGAGAGCATGCATTATAGACCACGAAACTGCAACAATATTAATATTCTTATTCTTACTTTGCTGCAGAGGATTTGGCTCAAGAGGTATTTGTGCAGGCGGATATTAATACCAAAATTAAAGGAGGGCTATATGCCCTCCTATTTATAGAATAGAGAGGTGATAAAATGTCAAAAAGTAGAAAACATAGAAGAGATAATAGAGACTATGATGAGATAAATGAATTTAACAATACGAATCCTGGACTTGGTAATTTAGCATCTATATTGGGAAATATAGACATAAATCAAATAACCTCTCTTCTAAATTCAACAGGTATCTTGAACAATTTGAGTAATAATAATTCAGTAAATGAAGATAAATCAAATGGAGAACAAAGAGAGAGTAATGGAAACTTATTAAATAATATAGATATTGGGCAATTGCTTAGCCAAGCTAATGCCTTAAATAATATGATTGTAAATGGAAATGAAAATGGAAATGGAAATGAGCCTAGCGGTGAAGAACGTAGAGAAAGGCATGGCAAAAGTAAGTCTAATAAAGAAAAAAATTATAATCAGCAACAGCCATCCAATCAGAATAAGCAAGATTCAATAACTGGACTTTTAAATGCTGTAAAACATTTAGTAACTCCAGATAAAGCTGAAATAATAGATAGAATAATTGAATTATATGTTCAAGGAAAAATTTAAAATGGAACATAATATAAACTTCCAGAAAAGGAAGTTTATATTTTTACGTGCTACTCATGGCATTCATTTAATTTCATATTGCAATTACCAGTAAAGCTTCCACCTTGATTAATTACTAATGCATTCATTGTAATGTCGCCAATTATCTGACCAGAACTTTGTATAGTTAATGCATCTTCACAGAAAATGTTACCTTGTACCTTGCCATTAATAACAGCATTTTTACAAGAAATATTACCTATACATATTGAAGAAGATTCAAGTAAGATGTTGTCATCCCATATAATATCCCCGTCTATTATTCCATCAATTTTGAGTAGTCCCTTTCCTGACAGAGTACCTACAAATTTACACTGCTTTCCCAGAAGATTTTCGATTTTATGCATATCCTTATCACTAAACAAGAAAACACCTCCATACTTATCACAGACTATATTATAAGGTTCAGTTTTAAATGAATGTTGTTTTTCACATTAATTTAAAATTTAAGAAATAAATACATTTTAATATATGTTTATTTAAACTTATGATTAATATTACAAAATTATAATTATATAAATATCAATATTATATAAAAATCTACGATAACATATCTAAGTAAATATTGGAGGGAAAACCATGTCTAAACTTTCACATTTATTAGAATTAATTTTAATGCTTCAATATAAAGAATTTACAACGGCCTCAGAACTTGCAGACCTATTAAAAGTAGACAAGAAAACTATATATAGATATATAGATACTCTTCAGATGTCCAATATACCTGTTGAATCTAAAAAAGGTAGATACGGTGGATTTTATATAAATAAGGAATTTTATATGAAATATCCTAAGCTTGATAGAAGTGAATTACAAGCTCTATTATTGGCTTCTAAAATACTTACTAAGGAAAATGGTTTTTTCTATGCAGATGAATTCCAAAAAGCCATAATAAAGATAAAGAATATTTTTTCAAGTGATGATAGTGACATCGGAAATTTAAAAGAAGGCATATCTTTTAAAATTAATGAAGCAGGAAATTTAGAGAAGTTTAATGACATGATTTCTAAGATAAATTATTCTATAAGTAAAGGAAAAATCCTAGATATTAAATATTATTCTATTAATAAAGATAGTGAAACTAGCAGAAGAATAAATCCATATACTATTTTTTGCAAAAGAGGCGTATGGTATTTAATTGCATATTGTCATACTGAAAAAGAGGAAAAAACTTTTAGAATTTCTAGAATAAAAAGCATAAATATAACAAATGATAAATTTATAAAACCTAGAGATTTTCATTTAAAAGAGTATTTAAATAAGTCTTGGGAAGTATTCAGGGAAGATCAAATTTTAGTAAAGGTTAAATTTGATAAAAGTGTGACTTCATTTATACAAGAAAGTGAATGGTTACCAAACCAAGAAATAGAATTACTTAAGGACGAAAACATAGTTTTTAAAGCTTATGTTAGTGATTTAGGTGAAATAAAAAAATGGATTTTAGGATTTGGGTGTAATGCCGAAGTTCTAGAGCCGTTAAGCTTAAGAGAAGAAATAAAGCAGGATACATCAAATCTTTTAGATAAGTATTTGAAAAAAGTTTAGATGAAATGAATAAAAATTTTTAAAGGGGTTAATATATATAATGTACAATGGAGGAGTAACAATACATAAATGGTGTTACCCTCCCACTAGTGCTAAAACCCCCCATCCCCCTTTTGATTCGGACCGCAAGAAGGCGGTCCATTTTTTTTATAGAAAAATTGTTTAAAGGATCTTAAAGCTGATTACTAAAGTGAAAATAATTTAAAATTAAAGCGAATAAAAAAACTCCCTGCTAAGTAGGGAGCTTAAGTTAAAGATATAGAATATATTTTAAAATGATATTTTTCTTTAGAATCATCAAATGCTTTAAGGTTAACTTTTAAGGTGAAATTTTTAACTTCCCCTTCAGATTTAATTGAATTTCCCCTAAAATTAAGAATCCATTGAATTTGAATTGGTTCGCCATTTTTATTAGATTTTGTATCCATAAAAAGTGCATCTTGAAAAATATAATTTTTGCCGGAATTTGATAAGTTATAAAGTACAGATAGTGAATTTGAATTTATTTTCGGATCGAAGATATTTTCGGATGTTTGTACATATTCAGAAGTGAGAGTAGTTATAAGATTTATAAAATATAAAATAGTATCCTTACCCATAAAGGTATCTGACGCTTTCCGATTATACCTTTCTAATTTATTTCCAATCAATATGTAATTAGCAAATGCGAAATTACCTTGATATATACTCCCAGAGATTATTTTAGGGGTTTGGTTATTAGTACAGTCTATAAAACCCAATACATTATTATAACTGCAAAATACATCTTTAAATTTGTTATCTATACTGTCGTATTTAAAAATATGCTGAATAGGTGTATTATTTTGTGATGATTGGGTAAAAATTTCTGGAACACTATCACGAGATATATCTAATAATTTAACCCGCATAGGCCAGAAAGGAGAATATATACCCATATTGCTAGATTTGTTGTTTGGTTCTAAATATAGACTATCCTTTTGTGTATTTACTTGAAGATAATATCTATCTTTGTTAGTAGTTATATAAAGTATATCTTCTTTACCATCACCTGTTAAATCTGATTTGTAAAATCTTTCGTTTTGATTAACATTAAAAATAGGAGAAGAATTATTACCTGATACATACGAAATTATAAAAAAAGTGAATACAATAAGTATTAATAAAAAATAATAAATGTATTTTTTTCTTAGAAACAGTACTCTAAGTTTCAAAATAGTCACCTCCATTTAATTATATTTATGAAGGAAACTAGAAAATTATTTATAAAAAAAAAGAATAGACAAAATGTCTATTCAGCATTTTCGCAATCTTTGCATATACCATAAAAATAAATCTTATTTGAAAGTATCTTGTAATCTGTAAAACCCTTTATTCTATCATTAAGTTCGTCAAAGGAAATACCTTCGATGTCATCGACTTTACCACAAGAAATACATTGTATGTGAGGATGAGGAATGACATTGCCGTCATATCTAAAGTTTCCCTCTCCTACGTTTAATTCTTTAACTAAATTCACTTCAACTAAAGTCTTCAATGCTTTATAGACTGTAGCTAAACTCATTGTTGGATAGTCTTTGTGCAATGCTTTGTAAATAGTTTCAGCTGATGGATGTTCTTTAGTTGAACGTAAATACATATACACTGCAATCCTCTGAGGAGTTAATTTCAATTTTTTTTCTTTAAATATTGCTGTAATATTGTCCATAGGTACCACCCTTCCTAATTAAACATTTATATTATATAATAAAAGTTATCCGCTGTCAATTACTACAAATTATGTTTTTGAATAGAAATTTATTACATGGTATTTTTTGACTCTTTTTAATACATATATAGTTGTGTAAGCATAATATAATATAAATAAGATTCTTGGCATCCGATAAAGAGAGGGGGAATTATGTTTTGAATAAAACTTATGTTTTAGATACTAATGTAATCTTATATTCTCCACGTTCAATATTATGCTTCGAAAATGGTATTGTTGTAATACCAGAAGTAGTTTTAGAGGAATTAGATGCATTTAAAAAAAATACTGGTGAACTTGGGGTAAATGCACGCACAGCAGCAAGGCTCATAGATACTCTAAGGAAAAAAGGAAATCTAAATGAAGGAATAGATTTACCAAATGGCGGAAAATTAAGAGTAGAAATGAACCACTACGATACTAATATACCACCATATTGGGATAAAATGAAGCCCGATAATAGAATAATTCAAGTTTGTAAAGGATTAAAGGAAAAAGGTGAAGATGTATACTTAATTACAAAAGACATATTTGAAAGAATTAAAGCTGATACAGTGGGAATAAAAGTTGATGATTATTATGAAAAGGTTGTTCCAGAATATGACGATCAATATAAAGGTAGGAGGGAAGTATATACTTTATCAGATAATATAGATTTCTTTTATAAAAATAAATGGTTGGATGTAGATGAATTAAAAATATATTCAGAGACTAATGAAGAATATTTAAAACCTAATTTATGTGTAAATGAGTTTCTTTTAATTCATTCACTAGAAAATCCGAGGAAAACTGCTTTAGCTAAATTCAATGGTGAAAGAATTGTGCCTCTTGTATTTAAGGACATGATGCCCATGGGAATCTCACCTAGAAACATAGGACAAAGATTTATGTTAGAGGCTCTATTTACAAGTGCGAAGGAAGTGCCATTAGCGATTATAAAGGGGCCAGCTGGCACTGCGAAAACCTTATTTTCACTTGCTGTGGGACTTAATAAAATTTTAGAAGAGAACAGTGGAGAGTATAGGAGAATTCTAGTTTGCAGACCAAATGTAACTATGGATGAAGATATAGGATATTTGCCAGGGACTGAGCAGGAAAAGATAGCTCCCTATATGAGACCAGTACTAGACAATTTAGAAATACTAATTGATTCAGACGAAAAAGAAAGATATAAAAATGAAAAAGAATTGAATGATAAAATCAAAGAATTATTTGACAGAAGAATTATAACTACTGAAGCAGTGGCTTTTTTAAGAGGAAGATCTATAGTTAAGAATTGGGTTATAATTGATGAAGCTCAAAATTTATCTCCTAAACAAGTGAAAGCCATAACTACAAGGGTGGGAGAAGGAACTAAACTAGTACTTATTGGAGATCCAGAACAAATAGATGAGCCATTTTTAGATTATAGATCCAATGGATTATGTTATGCATCTGAAAGAATGAAAGGAAGTAAACTGTGTTACCAAGTCACTCTCAAATATGATGAATGTGAAAGGTCGGATCTTGCACATGATGCATCTAAAAGACTTTGATATATCTAAAACGTCATTAATTTGACGTTTTTTTGTTTGAAAAAATTAAAAACTTTTAAATACATAAATTCGTATTACAAAATGTAATTATTTATTAAACAATTGAAGTATAATTTTATTATATAATTAAATTAAGATTTATAAGCAATATGGACACACTGATTAATATGAATAAAAACAATATAGTTTCTAAGTTATGTTTTAAATAGGTTATAATTCTATAAAAAATTGGGAGTGAGTTTATATGGCGAAGCACGAAAAAAGTGATGGAAATAGAGTTAAGAAGAGAACCATAATATCTATTATAATTATAGGAATATTATTTATAGTCTTATCAACAGGAGCATATTTGTATCACTTATTCTTAAGCAATAGCTACGTTAAAGATGATTCTACTAAAAATAATGTGAATGATGGAACGGATAAAAAAGATTATAAAGAGATGGATGGAATAACAAATATATTATTAATAGGTAATGACGCAAGAACTCTAGACGAAAAGGCTAGAGCAGATGCAATTTTGATATTATCCATTGATAATATTCACAAGAAAGTAAAGATAACTTCTATAATGAGAGATAGTTATGTTAAAATACCAGGTCATGGAGAACAAAAGATCAATCATTCATTTGCATTAGGTGAAGCAGATTTATTAAGAAAGACAATTGAAGAAAATTTTAAAATAAAATTAGATAATTATGCAATTATCAATTTTAAAGGTTTTGAAAAGCTAGTGGATGCTGTTGGAGGATTAGACATTAATATTACAAAAGAAGAAATGAAAGAGATGAATAAGTTCATACCAGAGGTAAATCCAGAAAACCCACATTTAGTTAAGCAGGCAGGTATGCAGAGGTTAGATGGACAACAAGCTTTAAGCTATGTCAGAATAAGAAAACTAGGTAATGGAGATTATGATAGGACAAAAAGACAAAGAGAAGTTATTTCATTATTAGTAAATAAAATTTCAGATGTGAATGTATTAAAATACCCTATGATGGCATCAAAATTACTGCCATATTTTAAAACAAATATGGATATTAGTGATATTCTTAATTATGCTTATACCGTGTATAGAATAAATAATTTTAAGATAGATCAAATTCAAATTCCAGTAACTGAAATAAGCGAACCTGTGACACTTAAAAATAAGGGCTGGGTTTTAATAATGGATAAAGAACAAAATGCAAAAATAATGCACGATTTCATTTTTGATGATAAAATATATAGTAAAAAAGACTTGAATATAGCTTCATTTAAGAAAGTTTTAGAGTCATATAAAACACAAATAGATTCTGGAAAAGGAAGTAAGAGTAATAAAAATAATTATGAAGACGATGAAGCAGAACTCTATGAAAAATATGAAAATAAAAAACAAGATAAATACAATAAAGTAAATAAAAACAGCAATACTGTACCAAAAGATAATTCAAATTCAGAAAATAAAAATGATACAGAAAATAAATTAGATGGAAATAAAGATAAAGAGAAAGTCGATACAAATGCAGAAAACAATTCTAATGTACCGAAAGAAGATAAAATAGAGGAAACAAAAAATGGTGATATTAAGTTAGATAATGAAGAAAAAAGATAAAATTTCTTATGTTTACAAAAAATTTAATTTGAAAAAAGCTGTAATTATTGTACAATATAAGTTGGATTATTTAAAAAAAGTGAATAATTTTATAAAAAAGGATGAGTAATTAATGAATAATAAAAATACAAGAGATAATAAAAAGGGGAAGAGAAAGAAGAAAAAAAAGTTTTCTTTCAAAATATTTATAGCTTTTCTAGTTTTCGAGATTGTATTTACAGGAATAACAGGTCCATTTATGCTTTATTATGGACCTTTTGAAAATGCAAAAAGTACAATGGTAGGAGCTGCTATGACGACTCTTAGCCATCAATGGATTGCAACAACTTTTTTATCAAAAGACCGTATTAATGAAATACTAAACAGAAACAAAATAGAAGATATACAGCAAAATTCAGAAAATGAGGAAGAATTGCAGATAAAAAATACTCATGATAATACTATAGAAAGATATGATATAGACGGAAAAACATTTAAAGGATATCTTTTAGTAATTCACAATCCCAAAAGGGTTAGAGTAGGCTACAGTAGTAAAATAAAAAAAGCCGGAGAAACTACCAGTAAAATAGCAAAAAATAATAATGCTGTAGCTGCTATAAATGCTGGTGGATTTACTGATGAATCTGCTAATGGTAAGCAGTGGGCAGGAAATGGTGGAATGCCAAGAGGAATAATAATGTCCAAGGGTAAAACTGTATACAATGATTATAAAAATGATAATGTAAAAGATGATATTGTTGCAATGACTGAAAAAGGTGCATTGCTAGTTGGAAAGCATTCTGTGGCAGATCTTAAGAAGAAGGGTGTGACAGATGCGGTTTCTTTTGGACCAGCATTAATAGTTAATGGCAAAAAGACTATTACAAGTGGAGATGGTGGTTGGGGAAAAGCCCCTAGAACAGCTATAGCCCAAAGAAAAGATGGAAGCATACTTCTACTAGTTCTTGATGGTAAACAAGTAAAAAGATTGGCTGCAACTCTAAGAGATGTACAAGATGTACTATATGAACATGGTGCTTATAATGCTAGTAATTTAGACGGTGGATCATCTACTACTATGTACTATGAAGGAAAAGTAATTAATGAACCTGATAGTGCACTTGGTGAAAGATCAATACCATCTGTTATATACGTTGAACCTTAAAGGAGAGTAATAAATGAAAGCTTTAAAAAGAATAATTATATGGATACTTATATCTCTAATTATGCAAGTAGCTGTTCTCTATTATGTAGACAACTATCTGTTTGGTTCCCAGGGGGTAAGTGGAACAATAGTTTCTACAAAAGTTGATAAAGAAAAAGAAAAAAAGAAGAAGAAAGCAGACGTTTCTATTCCAGAAGCTGCTGAACATGTATCAGTATCTTACGATGGAGGTTATCTTTCTTATTACAAAGATGATGAGCTTAGAATTATAGATATATATACAGGAAAAGAAAAAAAGGTGGATTTTGAAGATAATCAAAAGGTATCTTTTTATAAATGGGCACCTGATAGAAATATACTTCTTATATCAACTAAGAAAGAATATAATAAAAGCTCAAAATTTTTATTCTATTCATATGACGCTGAAAGAGATGAAAAAGATAAACTAGAGACCAAAGAACAAGAAGAGACTGCATTTGTTACAAATAAAACCTCAGAGATTGTAGATCTTCAACTATCACCACTTACAAATATGATATATATTAAAACTTCTTTAAAAGGTGGAAGAAGCAGTATTCACAGTATAAATATAATGAAGAGAATAAATGAAATTAAAACTCAGGTTTATTTTATTGGAGATATTAAAATAATACCTAATGACGATAGAATAGCATATGAGTCTCTTACAAAAAATAATGTTTATGTTACAGGGAAAACTAAGCCAATATCTATAGATGGAGTAGACAAGCTATCCTTATTAGGTGTTGATGAAAATGATATGATTTATGTTGGAGAACTTGAAGGAGATGCTTCCAATGGTTCATCTAAAATAAAAAATATATACTATGGAACAATAAATGATGATGTAAGTGAGTGGAAAAGTGTAAAACTAAAAGATGCTATTAATAAAAAAGATGCATATGTAACAAGAGATGGCAATATATATATAAATGACAATTTAAAGGGCGTAGTAACAGAGTTAAAATCAAACAAAGATACTGCTTATAAGGGTATATTCTTCCAAATGTATGATGGAGGAGTAGCTTCAATAAGTGATGGAAAGCTACTAGAAACAGAACTTAAATAAAATTATGATGAAAAGCTGTTTTAAAAGAAGACTATTTATATCTTCTTTTAAAACAGCTTTTTTTTAAAAGGTTTTAAAAAAATATTGTTAAAAATTTTAATTAATCTTAATAAAGCAGTAGGTTAATTAACAAAACAGAAAAAATTATACTCAGTATTCTAAAAATAGTTAAATAATTATTATGATTATTAACTTAACTTCTTTAATTTAAAAAGCTATTTTACCAATTGTAGATATAAAATCACCTTTGTGAATTAGTTTCCATTATACGTGAGTATAGTTATCCTATAGAATTTTATGCCTTTTTTAAGAAACCAATTTTAACTTGTTAAACACTATTTCTATAGGTATATCATTCTTAGCTTGCTCATAAACAAAGCACACAAGTTCCTTAGCCGATAGGCTTTGAATAAGCCTGATGGTATCACCTACGGTGTACATTGAAGTAAGATGACATATTCTATATATTTCTAAGAAATTCATCGCTAAAAATACAAGCAAGAAATATCTCTCGATAGAGAGTATACTTTGGACCTTATATTTATCAAAGGCTAAATGGCTTTTAAGGTATTTATAATTAGTTTCAATACTCCATCTATTTAGATAGTATTTTATTATAGTTTGAGCATCAAGCTCTATGTCTGTCGACATTAAATATACAGGGGCTTTAAAGCCTTCGCCATCAGCTTCATAGCAGATTAAAACTAGCGCATTTTCAATTTTTGAAACTTTGCCTTCGTATTTATATACTCGATATTTCTTACCCTTGACGGTAACTACATCTAAGGTAGAAGGATCAATATATTTGGCGAATTCTTTCAGTTGCATTGAAATTCCTAAAGGAGATATTTTCCTATTGGACTTCAACGCACCGATTAGGTAAAAACCTTGCATTAAACTGCTATCTACAAGCTTCTGGCTAGTGTACCAACTATCAACAAGACAATATACTTTATCGCAATTAGATGGCTTTTCAAATGAGCTTATGAAGTCAACTGCAATATCAGACTTTCCCATGAATGGTTTGTTATGTTTTAAGCAATTTTCTTCACTTAAATAGGTTTTATAGTTTAAGGGGATAGATATATCTCCTACAACAAAATTAGAAGTAACCACACAGTGAGACCAAAGATTTTTACCCTCTGTATGGGAGTGATTATAGCTTAAGCATTCCATCTTCTTTGCTTGTATTTTAGGATTTACCGTATCATCTATTACTAAGAATCCTACGGATTTTGGTTCTATAAGTTTTTCAAAGTGCAGCTTTAAATAGCTAATGCGATTTCTATCAATGAGACTATCGTCCCATTTGGAACGGCTTAAAAACCTATATATACAGCTGCTACTTTTAGCACTTAATATGTGTTCTGAAATATTTAATAAAGATTTATTGCCAGGTAAATTTATTAATCCATTTATAATTGTGGTTAGATGATGAAATTGTGGTTTATTCATTCCATAATTTACATCATTTAAGTAGTTGTAAAGTTCATTATTAATGGATACAATATTATTGCTTGGCATACTGATAACCCCCCGTGATTATGATTGTGTGGTAACTTTTATATATCACGGAAACCGTCAGTGTGCCATATTTATTTTTTGGCAACATTACCAAATTGAATTTTTATTTTGCAGAACTAAAGTTATTAAACAAGTGTAATATATTGGTTAATATTTCTAATGGCTGTTTACATATAATGAATAAATTACTATAATTTAATTATAGTCCAAAGTGTTACTTGTATACATATACTTAGATATTAAGTAATAATTTGGAGACAAAATTTTAGGGGGGATAATGTTGTTCAAAAATCTAAAGTTTAAAAAATTGACATCAAGCATAGTGGCATTTTTAATGATTTTTACATTAATAACGCCATCTACAGTCTTTGCAGCAACGGATTCTAATGCTGTAACACTGCAAATACTTGCTACAAGTGATATGCATGGAGTATTTTATCCATATGATTATGCAACTAATGCATCTAATGATTTATCAGGTAGCTTAACTCAAGTATCAACTGCAGTGAAAAAATTAAAAGCAGAAAATCCAAATACGATAGTAGTGGATGCTGGAGATACTATAGAAGGAAACTCGCAGGGATTGTTTCTAGAGGGAATAAATCCAATGATAGTAGCTATGAATGAGATAGGCTATGACACATGGACATTAGGTAATCATGAATTTAATAAAGGAATACCTACCCTTGAGAAAAACATGGCTCAATTTAAAGGTACAATACTTGCTGGCAACGTTTACAAAAAAGACGGTACAACACTTGGAAAGCCTTATGCTATAGTAGAAAAGGCTGGAGTTAAAGTAGGAATTATAGGAATGACTAATCCTAATATTACAAGATGGGATGGTCCAAGGTTAACAGATTATAAAGTAACCAGTCCAATAGAAGAAACTAAAAAAGTAATTAATGAAATAAAAGACAAAGTAGATGTAATGATTGCAGTGCAACATATTGGAGAAAAAGAAGAATATGTTGAAGCAGATTCAGCTGCAAACCTAGCAAAAGCATGTCCAGAACTTACAGCTATAGTAGCCGCTCATGGGCATAATGCAGTAGACAAATTAAAAGTTGGTAATACAGTAATTTTAGAAAACAAGAATGCAGCAGCTAGCTTAGGAAAAATAGACATAAAATTAACTAAAAAAGATGGAAAATATATAGTTGAAAACAGAGAAACAGATGTAGCTTCTAAATTAGTTTGGATGAAAGATTCTAAAACTAAAGAAGTAAATTATCAAGCTGATGAAGAACTATCTAATAAGCTAAAACCATATCATGAAGTAGCATTAAAAGATGCTAAAACTATAATTGGAGAATTAAAGGGTGGAGATTTAGTAGGCCCTCAAAAAATAAAAGGAATACCTAATGCTCAAGTTGAAGAGACAGCTATGATAAAATTAATCAATGATGTACAAATGTACTATACAGGAGCTGATGTCTCAGCTGCAGCAGCTTTTAGAGATGATGCCAATATGAAACAAGGACCTATCCAAAAAGCTAGTGCTGCTTTAATTTATAAGTATGATAATACACTTCACTTAGTAGAAGTAACTGGAAAACAATTAAAGAAATACATGGAATGGTCAGCAGGTTTCTATAACACATACAAACCTGGAGATTTAACAATATCCTTTAATGAAAATGTAAGAGGATATAATTATGATATGTTCACAGGCGTAAAATATGAAATAGATATAAGCAAAGAATCAGGTAGTAGAATAGTTAATTTAAGAAAAATGGATGATACTCCAATAAAAGATACAGATGTATTAAAGCTTGCTATAAATAATTATAGATATGATTCACAATTATCAAATCCAAAAGGTGGTATATTCACCGCTGAAGAACTTACTAAGGCTATAGAAAAGGATGTTAAGAGCGGAACTCCTATTAGAGAATTAATTAAGGATTATATAGAAAATGTTAAAAAGGGAGTTATAACTCCAGAAGTAGACAATAACTGGAAAGTGATAGGAACAAATTGGGATAAGGCAGAAAGAGAAGAAGCTATAAAACTTATAAATGAAGGCAAAATAGCAATACCTACATCAGAAGATGGAAGAACTGCTAATGTTGCAGCAGTAACTCGTTATGATCTTTTAAAAGCTAAAGGAAATAAGATAGTTGATGTAGTATCCTTCAACGACTTCCATGGCCAAGTTGAAGAAAGTGGAAAAAATCAAGGTATAGCTAAGTTAGCAGGAGAGATAAATAAAATAAAAGCTAAAAATCCTAATACAATAGTTGTATCAGCTGGAGATAGCTATCAAGGAAGTGCAATGTCTAACTTAACTTATGGTGCTGTAGTTAGTGAATTCTTAAAATCTATAGGAATTACAGCTTCAGCTATAGGAAATCACGAGTTTGACTGGGGAAGAGGTAGAATTTCTAATTGGGCAAAAGAAGGAAATTTTGACTTCTTAGCAGCAAATATCTATGACAAGACTACAGGAAAACCTGTAGAATGGGCAAAACCATATGTTATGGTCGAAAAAGATGGTGTAAAAATAGCATTAGTTGGTCTTGCAACTCCAGAAACAGCCTCTAAGACAAAAGCAGAAAATGTTAAAAACTTAGAGTTTAAAGATCCAATAAAGTCTGCTACAGAATGGGCTAAAGTGGCAAGAGATAATGGAGCTAATGTAGTTATAGCATTAACACATTTAGGTGCTTTTCAAGATAGTAAAACTAAGGAGATTACAGGAGAAGCTGCAGACCTTGCAAAAGCTGGTGTAGTAGATGCTGTAATAGCAGGTCACACTCATATGACAGTATCAGGAAAAGTAAGCGGAGTACCAGTAGTTCAAGCTTATTATAATGGAAGAACTTTAGGAAGACTACAAATAGTTTTAGATAAAGATAATAAACTTGTATCAATAGATCCATCTCTTGATGAATTATACAAGAGAGCTGCAAATACAGTAAAAGAAGATGCCTCAGTTAAAGCAATTGTAGAAAAGTACAAAGAAAAGGTTGGGCCAGTACTAAACGAAGTTGTTGGAACAACTGACAAAGATTTAACTCATGATAAAACACAAGGACCTTCATTACTTGGTGAATGGACATGTGACGTTATGAAAAAGGCTGCAGGGACACAAATTGCTATAACTAATGGTGGCGGAATTAGAACATCAATTGCAAAAGGCAATATAACTATGGGTAACCTATACGAAGTTATGCCATTTGATAATACACTAGTTACAATGGAACTTAAAGGTTCAGACATAAAAGCTAATATTGAACATGGTATAAATAACAGTAAATATGGCTGGGTACAAGTTGCAGGAGTAAAAGCTGTTTATAATAGTGAAGGAAAAATAACTTCTATAACTCTATTAGACGGAACTCCATTAGATATGAACAAATACTATACAGTAGTTACAAACGACTTTATGATAACTGGTGGAGATGAATATAACTTTAGTGGTGCTAAAAATGTAGTTGATACTTCTGTGCCTATTAGAGATGCAATGGTTGAAACTATTAAAAAGGCTAAGAACCTTTCAGTTACTAAGGTTGGATATTTAACAGAAGAAAATACAAAACCAGAAGTTAAACCACAACCTAAACCAGAATTATCAAATGTATATGTAGTAAAACAAGGAGATACATTACGCAAAATTGCTGATAGATATGGTGTATCTTACAGAGAAATAATAAAGGCTAACGGAATTAAGAATCCAAATATGATATTCCCAGGACAAAAATTCAAAATACCAGGAAAGATAGTTATCAATAATGACACAGTTTATGTTGTAGTTAAAGGTGATACTATGAAGAGTATTGGAAATAAATTTGGATTAGATTATTCTAAGATAGTTAAGAAGAATAATATTAAAAATCCAAATATGATTTATGTAGGTGAAGAATTAATTATACCTGCAAGCTAAAAATTAATAATATCTTTAGCTTCATAGAGGATAAATAGGTATATACTCATAGGACTAAAACCTTACTTTCGATTAGAAAGTAAGGTTTTCTATATAATAGTTCAGAATTATTAGAAGTATAATCCTAATTTAGGAAGTAGTTTCAATTGGTGTAATGTTTTTTATAGCAGGTTCTGATATAATAGGTGTATAAAGAGGATTCTTGACTTCAGGTGGAGTTTTTTTCTCCACCTGAAGCTTAGAAGCCCTTATCTAGGGACGTAGCAGCCGTTATCTCCCACTTTATAAGTGGGAGTATTACGGATGGTAGTCATCAGATAAAAAGTTTAGGAGGTAAAAAATGTTCAGCTCAGAAAACTTACTTAATACAATATTACTAATCCCTGGGATATTACTTGCGTTCACTCTACATGAATATGCTCATGCTTTGGTTGCATATAAACTAGGAGATAAGACACCAAAATTCCAAGGAAGACTTACTTTTAATCCATTAGCACATATTGATCCTTTGGGATTTATTATGATATTAATTTTCAAATTTGGATGGGCAAAGCCAGTACAAACAAATCCAAGTGCCTTTAAAAATTATTATAAGGATGATTTAAAAGTATCTGTATCAGGGGTAATAGGTAACTTAATTGCAGCTTTAATTTCTTCAATTATATTAGCTTTGATTATAAAAGCACCTATTAGTAATAAAAATCTTGCACTAGTATTATTTAAAATAGCATCTCTATCAATAGAAATAAATTGTGTGTTATTTGTGCTTAATTTAATTCCCATACCGGGATTTGATGGATTCCATATTTTAAGAGACTTATTTCCTAAAGCATTCTATAAAGTTGAGGAACATCTATATAGATATCAAATGATAATACTTCTAATATTTATAGTTCCTATTTTTGGTGGATACGCTATTATTGATCTTATATTAGATGGGCCAGTATCATTGTTGTTTGGTATTTTTGCTAATATTGTAAATTTGATTGCATAATTAATATGAGACAAAACTTGATTTAGTGCATTTTATTCTATATGAAGATTAGAAATAAGATTCAAATTTATAATTAAAAGAATTAATAGCAATTGAATAAAGGGTAATGGATAATTGTTGATGGAGGGAAATATGGAAGCTTGGCTTGTACTAAGTAAATTAGCTATATTTATATATATAGCTTTATCGTCTATTATAAACAGCATAAATAATGTAGAGTTAGTAGTTTTATTTTTACTTGTTTTAATAGGTCTAAATACGATAATGCATATATTAAAAAATGCTAAGTTAAAAAAAACTTGTGCTGCAGTTTCCATATTCATATCAACTATATGCAGCATATATATAAATCCTATGTTTATTTTGCTATTTCCAATAAACGTATATGAATTTATAGTTTTAAATAAGCTTGAAGCTTGGATAGGTATAGCTATAAATTTTATAGCTTTATTTTTTATAAATATATCACTTATAAAGGAATATATATTATTATCAGTTCTATCCTATGTAATATGTATACTTTGTTATAACAACTCAGGTAGAATTCTAAGACTCTTAAATGAAAATGACGAATTGAAAAAAAAGAATCATACTTTAAATAAAAATCTAATAAAGGATATGGAATATCAATCACAAATTAAATATATGTCTCAGATTGAAGAAAGAAATAAAATTGCCCAGGAAATACATGATAATATTGGGCATACTATTTCAGGAAGTTTAATGCAGCTAGAAGCAGTTAAACTTATTTTGGACAAGGATAGTGAAAGGGCAAGCGATATGCTCCAAAGTACCATAAGTATATTAAGGGAAGGAATGGAGAGTATAAGAGCCACTTTAAGAAATATAAAGCCTCCATCAGAACAGGTGGGCATAAATAGATTAAAGTTGATGCTAGATGAATTTGAAATAAACAGTGGGATAAAAACCAATTTGTTTTACAATAAGGGATTGGAAAAAGTATCATATAATTTATGGAGAATAATTAATGACAATGTAAAAGAAGCTTTAACTAATACTATAAAATATTCTAAGGCATCTAGTGTTAAAGTTAAGATTGAAATATTAAATAAGTTTATTAAAGTTGAAGTTAAAGACAATGGTATAGGAAGTTTTAGTATAAAAAAAGGACTTGGAATAGTTGGAATAGAAGAACGATGTGAAAATGTAAATGGGAAAGCTATAATTGACGGAAGCAATGGTTTTTCTATTATAATGCTATTTCCTATTTAGTAGATTGTACATTTGAAATAGAATAGAAATGACTAATTAAGGAGATGTGTTATGGGGATTAGAGTTTTAATTGCAGATGATGACTCCCTAATAAGAGAAAGTCTTAAGATAATTTTAACTATAGATGAAGAAATAGAAGTAATTGATTGTGTTGATAATGGACTTAAGGCTGTAGATCTATGTTTAAGAAAAAACATAGATGTAGCACTTCTAGATATTAGAATGCCAGTATTAAATGGTGTAGATGCAGCTAAACAAATAACTGAGAAAACAAAGTCTAAAGTGTTAATCTTAACTACTTTTGATGAAGATGATTATATTAAAGCTGCCATTGAACATGGGGCTAGGGGATATATATTAAAGAATAACTCACCAGACAAGATTATCAATGCAATTAGAACAGTATATCTAGGTAATATGGTAATGCAGGATGTAGTTTTGGATAAAATAAAAAATGGCTTAGATGACAAAAAGACCACTATAGATGAAAGCTTATTTACTGAAAGAGAGATAGAGATAATCAAAGCTATTGCAGAAGGTTTATCAAATAGGGAAATTGCATCTAAATTATATATTTCGGAAGGTACGGTAAAAAATTATATTACTAATATTTTATCTAAAACTAATCTTAAGCATAGAACTCAAATAGCTATATACTACTTAACAGGGGATGTAAAAAACATATTATAATTTATATTATGACTTTAGTCATACCTAAGAAGTGACTTTTTCTAGTAAAGGAAAAAGTCACTTTT
Organism: Clostridium sp. JNZ J1-5; assembly: GCF_053901425.1. NCBI lineage: Bacteria > Bacillati > Bacillota > Clostridia > Eubacteriales > Clostridiaceae > Clostridium > Clostridium sp. JNZ J1-5. The sequence goes on from NZ_CM132773.1 coordinate 2,836,581, forward strand.
TTATATAATGAAATTAATTAAAAGATTATTTAATTAATAAGGAGATGGTATTCAGTGGAGATAGTAAAGATAGAAAATTTAGTTAAAAGATTTGGAGATGTAACTGCTGTTGATAATATAAGTTTAAGCATAGAAGAAGGAGAAATATACGGGCTATTGGGACCTAATGGAGCAGGAAAAAGTACAACAATAAATATTATGTGCGGTCTTTTAAGCATGGATAAAGGCAAAATAGAAATTTTAGAAAAGGATGTAAAAAGAGAAGCTGCGATTACTAAAAAAAATTTAGGAGTAGTACCACAAGATATAGCTATATATGAAGATTTAACTGCCTATGAAAATGTTAAATTCTTTGCAAGCCTATATGGATTGAAAGGAGAAGAGTTAAAACAAAGGACAAATGAAGCATTGGAATTTGTAGGCCTTTCTGATAGAGCTAAGCAGTTTCCTAAGGAGTTTTCAGGTGGTATGAAGAGAAGACTTAATATAGCTTGTGCTATTGCTCATAGACCTAAACTTATAATAATGGACGAACCTACAGTAGGAATTGATCCACAATCAAGAAACCACATTTTACAGTCAGTAAGAAAGTTAAACTCCATGGGATGTACTATAATATATACAACACATTATATGGAGGAAGTTGAAGTCATTTGTACTAAGATAGGTGTCATTGATCACGGGAAATTAATAGCAGAGGGAACTAAAGAGGAGCTTAAATCAATAGTAACAGATAAAAACAGTATAGAAGTAACTGTAAATGTAATAGACAAAGTTGACGGAGATGAAATAAAGAAAATCAATGGAGTTATTGACGTAAACGTAGATGACAATAAGATAAAAATAAATTCTTATAAGGAAGTAAACAACTTAGATAAAATAATAATTTATTTTACGAATAATAACATTCAAATAAATAATATAGAGACTAAGAAGCCAGATTTAGAAACAGTATTTTTAACTCTTACTGGAAGAAAGTTAAGAGATTAGGGGTGATATTGTGAGAATATTGAGTATAGCCATAAAGGAATTAAAACAAAATTTAAGAGATAGAAAAGCAATGGCATTGATGATATTATTTCCTATTGTTTTAATAGTAATTTTAGGGACAGCTTTTTCAAAAGTTATGGGGGATAATATTGATTTAGGTGAGATAAAGGTTATATATTCAGTTGAAGGAAAAGGAAATGTATCAGAATCTTTTGATGCATTAAAAGAAAGTTTAAAGCAGTATAATGTAAGCTTCACTTATACAGATAATAAGAAAAAGGCCATAGAGGATATGGAAAACTCTGAATACTCTTGTTATGTTGTTTTTAATGAAAATAATAAGGAGATTAAATTATACAAAAATGATAGATATAATTTTAATGCTAGCTTTATAGAAGGAATATTAAATACTTTTGTTCAAAGATATAATGTTATAAATGAAATTGCAGTTGTAAATCCAAAAGTTATACCTAACATAGTAAAGGATGACAAAGCTAATTTTGTTAGTTTAGAATCTCTAGACAAAAGACATCAGCCAAGGGCAATTGATTATTATGGAGTTACAATGACAACTTTAATAGTAATGTATGCTGCTATGACTGCAGGATATGGAATGAATTCAGAAAGAGTAAGAAATACAATAAACAGAATGTTTGTGAGTCCATTAAGAAAGCAGGAAATATTTGCAGGAAAAGTTATAGGATTTTTGCTAATTACTATGATACAAATAGGAGTAGTGGTTGTGTTCGGAAAGTATGTCATTAAAGTTAATTGGGGAGATAATATAGGAATTATACTGGCAGTATTATCAGCGGAAATAGCAATGTCAATTTCTATCGGGATTGCTGTATCCTTCTTTGCTAAAAGTGAAGCAGCTATGACTGGAATATTAAACTTAATTATTCCTATAACTATATTTCTAGGGGGAGGGTATGTTCCCATAGAACAAATTAATAGTAAAGTAATAAGTGGTCTTTCAAAAATATCTCCAGTTAAATGGATTAACGATTCTATGTTTAATGTGATTTACAGAAATGATTATGGAACTGTAATTTCAGCTATATTAATAAATATTGGAATAGCTCTAGTACTTCTAGTTTTTGCCTCATTAGCTTTTAGAAGGGAGGAAGTTTAAATGAAGAATGTATTACTTCTAGCATTAAATACTCTTAAGGTTACATTTAGGAAAAAATCTAATATTGTAGTTTATTTAATACTCCCAGTAGTAGCTATACTATTTCTAATGAGCGTAACTGTGGGTGATGGAGGCTCTATTGTAAAAATGGGAATAGTGAATAAAGACGGGGGAGTTTTATCAAAAAACATGGTTAAATACCTTGAGGACACTGGTAAGTTTAAAGGGATTTCTATAGAGGAAAAAGACATTAGTGAAAAGGTAGTAAACAAGAAAGTGGATTTAGCTATTATCATACCTCAGGACTTTCAAGAGAGTATATATACTAACAACTTTAAACCAATTAGGATAATATCTATAAAAGGGGAAGAAGTTACTGCTTGGGTTGAAAACTATACTAATTTATATATAAAAAACCTTCTAGACATAAGTAAAGCATCTAATGGAGATAAAGAAATATTCAATAAAATATATAATAGCTATGAAAATAAACAGCTTTCTTTAAAGGTAGAAAAAGTAAAGGACAAAAGGTATAGTAAGGGATTAACTCAACAAGGATTTGGATTCTTTATAATGTTTATGCTAATAGGATCTACTTTAACCTCAAGTATAATATTAAAAGAAAAAAGAGAGAGGGTATACCAAAGGATTTGTTCTACTCCTGTAAGCTCTAAAGTTTATATAATGGGAAATATAATATCAAATGTAATTATAATAACAATTCAAGTGATATTAGCTCTAATTACAATTAGAAAAGTACTTAAGATAGATACCTATATACCTAATTACCAGTTATTTTTAGTGCTATTTATGTTTGGAATTGTAGCAGTTGGTATTGGAATGATTATAGTAGCATTTTCAAAATCAACAGCTGAGGCAGGAAACGTATCAACATTAATAATTACTCCTACTTGCATGTTAGGTGGGTGCTTATGGCCATTAAGCATAATGCCTGAAAAAGTGCAAAAGATATCAAATTTTATACCACAAAAATGGGTAATACAAGCTATAGAAAAACTACAAAGTGGCGGAGGATTAAATAGTATAAAATTCAATATTTTAATATTAGCTGGATTTGCATTAGTATTCTTTGCACTATCAGCATTTAAAATGAAAAATACGGATAAAACAGGAAGCTTTATCTAATTAAGAATAAATCTATAAAGAGGATTCTTTGCTTCAGATGGAGTTTTTTTCTCCAACTGAAGCCTAGAAGGCCTTATCTAGGTACGTGGAAGCCGTTATCTCCCACTTTAGAAGTGGGAGTGTTACGGATGGTAGTCATCAGATAAAAATATTTAAATAGTTGTTTAGTGCTTATAGTTAAAGTATAATATCAATTGAAACTTAAAAAGTAGAATTTTAAATTAATATAACAATAAAGAAGAAAACATACTCTGGGAGGAAAAACATGAGACTTAGGAAAAAGAGATGGGCAAGACCCGAATTAGAAGCAAATCCTTTTTTTAAATCTTTTGAACAAGCAAAGGATTTAAAAGGAAAATGGAAAGAAGAATTTAAAAATAATAATGATATATACCTAGAACTTGGTTGCGGAAGAGGGGGTTTTGCAAAACAAGTTGCTGATAGATATAGAGATAAAAACTTAATATCTATAGATCTAAAGGATGAGGTTCTAGTTTATGCTCTTAGAAATATAATGGAAGCAGAAATTACTAATGTAAGAATTATAGCTATGCAAATTGCCTTTATATCTGAAATTTTTGATAAAAATGAAATAAGCAGAATCTATATAAATTTCTGTAATCCTTGGCCTAAGGATAGACATAATAAGAGAAGACTTACACATACAAATTTTCTAAATAAGTACAAAGAATTTATAAAACCTGGAACAGAAATCTACTTTAAGACAGATGATTTAGAATTATTTGAAGAGTCATTTGAGTATTTTGAAGAAAGCGGATTTGAGATTATTTATAAAACTTATGATTTGCATAATAGCGAGTATGCAGACGAGAATATTATGACTGAATATGAAAGCAAATTTAAAGAAAGAGGAATAAAAAGCAACTTCATCATAGCTAAACTTAAGTAGAGTTGCAAAATATAAGTAAAGTACGACAAAATGGCGGCATGTAAGATTGCTAGGCTAACGCATATATGCTAGCCAGTAATCTTACATGCCTTAATTAGTTGCAAATAAAAAGTACTATAGTAAATATTATGAGGACCTCAAAAAGCAAAATGATAATTTTGCATGGCGTAGCCACACTTTAAAGTTATTAAGTATATGTTATTGAAGATAGTTAAAAAACTACCTTTAATAAATGCGTTAGCATGTGGATACTTTTCAAAACAATCTATAAAAAAGCACCCTATAAAATAACCTACCTTTTATTCAATGGCTAGCAAGTTTTTTTAACCTTCTATAACTTCAACAGGCTACGCCTAAAACCCTATCGGGTTAAGCGCTTTGCGCTTTTTTAGTAAGCCAATTGATATGATTCTTACACTGGTTATTAAATTAACCATAGTCTAAATAGTTATTATTACTGCAGCTCTTAATATATGTTTTGTATAAGCAATAGCGGCCTTGATTTACCAACCTTAAGGTACTAAAAGTTAGAATGTATATAATTCATTAAGAGAATTTTGAACAAGTTCTAGAAGTTCTTATAAAGTGAATAGTGAATAGATAACAGTGAATAGTTAAGGATAACTTTTCTCCATTAGTATTAAGAAAAGTTTTTAATTATAGAAAAACAAATGTTTAGCTTTGTTAAAGGAATTATCGATAAGGCAACTAAATTTAACAAATTAAATAAAATTAAAATTTTTCGTAGCAAGGCGGAGAAAAATATCCATCACTATTCACCTTTAACTATTAGTTATTCACTAAAAAGTTGCGACGCAACTTTCTTATATTGTGTGAAGTCTCTATTTGCTAATTCTAGGTAAATAAATGTTAAAAGCCCTTTACAAAGCCATATTTTTCATTTAGTAGTGCTAAAATTACAATAAAGTGCAAAGAGAAAATTTATTTAAGTAAGGGGTAATACAAATGAAAGAAATTATTCCAAAATTAAAGAAGATAAAATTTTCAAAGTTCACAAAGTTGTTGTCTGCAGTAAAAGCAAAATATAAAAAAGAAACTAAAAACGATAAAGAGTATAGAAAAATAAAAGCCGAGGGTATATCTGGAAATATTGGAATGAAAATAATTATCCAAATCACAATTCTAGTTATAGTGGTATGTTGTACATTAGGGTCAATAGCTTATTATAATTCATCAAAAGCTTTAAAAGATAGTATAAGTACAACTTTTCAAAATAGAGCTGAGGATGGGTCAAAAATAGTAGCTGCTATGATAGAAAAAGAGATTAAATCTTTAAATGTACTTGCTACAAGACCGGATATTCAATCTATGGATTTTAATATTCAAAAACCTGTTTTAATAACTGAGGCAGAGAGAATGGATTATATAAAGCTCAGCATATTAGATAACAGTGGAATTGTCCATTTTACCAATGGCATAAATAATAAAGTTGATTTATCTTCAAAAAGCGAAAATATAAAATATCTGAAAAATGCTATGTTAGGTAAAGCTAGCATTTCTGATCCAATAAAAACTATATATGGAGAGAATATTCTTTCTATAGCAGCTCCAATAAAAAACAATTCAGGTGAAATATTAGGAGTTATTCTTGCCGATTTCAGTTTATCTAAGCTAAATGTAATAGTCCAAAAGACAAAAGTAGGAGAGGAAGGTTTTGCTTTTATCATAAATAGTGAAGGTACCAAAGTTGCTCATAAAGATATGAATTTAGTATTAGAAAAGGATAATGATATTAAAAGAGCTAAAAAAGATACTAGTCTAAAGAAGCTATCAGATATAGAAATGAAAATGGCCAATAAAGAATACGGATATGATACATATTCTAAAGATGAAAGAAGTATGATAATATCCTATGCACCAGTGCCTAATACGGATTGGTCTCTAGCCTTAGTACTTCCAAAGGATGAGGTGCTTAAGGAAGTAAATCATTTGAGAAAAGATGTTGCATTAGCTACAGCAGGGTTTATAATCTTAGGAATTATTATGAGTATTGCATTTGCAAAGGATATAAAGAATCCACTTATTAAAATGGAGAATTATGCTAGGGAGCTGGCTGAGAGAAATTTATCTCATAGAATATCTATAGAAAGAAAAGATGAATTTGCAAAGACGGCTATAGCTTTAAATACAGGAGTAGATAAACTTCAAAAGGCAATAGAAATTGTAAAAGAGGAAAGCAATAAAGCCTTTATTTCTGCAGAAAATACACATAAAATGATAAATGAAGTTAATTTACTTCTGCAGCAGGCACAAGCAGCTTCTCAGGAAATAAGTGCTGGTATGGAAAGCTCAAATTTTGCTGTTAGGGATATAATCGAAAAAACTGGAAGTGTAAAATTTGAAGTTAGTAATGCACTTATAAATATAAAAAATGGATTTGAAGCTGCTAAAAAAATAAAAGATAAAGCTAATAGTATCAAAGATAAAACTTATGAATCAAAAGATAGGATAGTAAACATATATAACACTTCTAAAGAAAGACTAGAAAAATCTATTAATGATGCTAAAGTAGTTAATGAAGTATCAAAAATGGCAGAAAGTATCCTTTCTATATCTAAACAAACTAATTTATTAGCATTAAATGCAGCCATAGAAGCTGCTAGAGCTGGAGAAAATGGAAGAGGTTTTGCAGTAGTTGCGCAAGAGATAAGAAAACTTGCTGAAGAAGCTTCAATGACTGTGGGAGATATTCAAGTGTTAGTAAAAAAGGTTTTGTATTCAGTGGATGAACTGGCAGAGTCATCAGAAAATATGCTAAATACTTTAGAAAAAGAAACAATTAAAGATTATGATGAATTTATTAACATAGGTGAAGAATATAAAAAAGATGGAGATAGCATAAAAAATATTATTGAAAATTTTACCTATACTACAGATACCATATCAATTTCTATAGAAGACATAGTAAATAATATGAATGATATAGGCATGTCTATGGATGAAGCAGCTAGTGCTTCTTTTAAAATAGGAGAGAGTATAGGAGAAATTAGTTATAAAAATGAATCTATAACAAAAGAATCAAAGGAAAATTCGGCTAGTTCCTATAATTTATTAAGATACATGAATAAGTTTATAACTGTAGAAAATTAAATAGTGATTCTTATTATAAAATTTTAGATTTATCTGATGACTACCATCCGTAATGCTTCAACTTTTAAAGTAGGAGACAACGGCTAATTCCTTTATTTACTTTAATATATAAATATAAAATGCAAATAATATTTATATGAAATATTATACCAAAGAAAAGATTTGGAGGTGCTAGTCATGTATATAGATTTCACATATGCCCATGTAATAACAGACTTAGTGAAAGATCATGAGGATAATGTGGTAGGGTACAAATTAGAAAATGGAGAAGTAATCTCAAAAGGAGAAGCTGTTGATTTATCTAAACAAGGGGCATTAAAAGGAATAAGTGAAGGAGTTTATAATCAAAGAGATGAATTTTTTACAAGTGTACCAAAGGAAGAATTAAGTAATATATCACAGTTGCCCGTAATACAAAATGGAGAATATATAGGAAGGGATAATAAGATATGAATACTGTTCATTATAATGTTTCAGGACTTGCAAATTCTGAAAGTAAAACTAAGGTAACAAATGCTTTAAACAAAATAGATGGAGTTCAAAAGATAGCAGTAGATTTAGCAAGAGGAACTATTGAAGTGCATTATAATGAAGCTACTAATCCACAGCAAATACAACAATGCATAGAACATACAGGATATATAATAAATTAGACAATTTTAGCAATAAACCATCATAAAAATAATTATGTTTTTAGGATGGTTTATTTTATTGAAAATGTTACCAAAATTTAACTTTTAATACTATTATAAGTAATACAATGCATATATAATTAAATATGTGTAATAATTAGAGAACTGATTATTATCTAAGATCACATTTTAGTTAAATAAAAAGGGGGACGGGTTATGATAAATAATAAAATCCTATCACTGATAATTACAGGATCACTTATGGGAAGTTATGCACCCTATGCTATTGCAACACCAAATGTAGAAGTTAAAAAAGAAGTTCAAGTTATTAAAAATGTAGACAAGCAATATTCATCAAAAATTTTAAAGGAACAGGCAAAAACTATATCAAGACAAATTTTAAAAGATAATTTCAATCTTGAAATTGATGAAAAAAAATACAGTTGCGATGTGACTTTCAGACGAGACGAGGGTGTAAGCAATAAAGAAGCCTATGTTTGGGATATTAGGTGGAATTATAACAGTGGAAAACAAAATGTAAATGCATGGGTATCAATAGACGATGCTACAGGCAGAGTAGTTAATATTGGAGTAAATAAATATGAACAAGGAAAACAACAGCAAATAGCGCGTATAACTCAAGAAGAAGCAAAAAAAATAGCTATAGACTTTGTAAAAAAAATTGCTCCAAAAGAATATAAAGAAGTAGAATTAAGCAATTATAACCCATTAACAGCTAAATATGATCTTGTTAGCTATAATTTTAATTTCAGAAGAAAAATAAATGGCATACCATTCGACGGAAATTCAATAAATGTACAGGTTAATGGAGCCACTTCAGAAATAATTGGTTATAGTTTTATGTGGGATGATAATGTAAAAGTTCCTAATAAAGAAGGTGTAATAAGTATAGATAAGGCCAAAAAGATGCTAAAAGATAATACAAAGATGAACTTATATTATAGAATACCTTCAGATAAATATGGCTATTATAATAAAAGTCTGAGCACAAGATTATTGTATTCTCCAGAATATAAAGAAGGATACATGGTTGATGCAAGTGATGGAAAAGTTATAAGCTATAACCCATTATTAGATTTAAAACCTATAGTAAAGAATTTAACACAAAAAGAAATGGAAGAATTTTATAAAAAGGCTGCTCCACTAAAAAATTTTGAAAAGGAATTAAATAGAGAAGAAGCTGAGAAGCTGACAAGTAAAATCTTAAAAGAATTATACGGTAACAAAGTTGAAATATTAGGCTTAAATTACAGAGAGTATTCTGAAGAGTATAGGAACTATGGAGAAACTATAAAATCCTGGACAGCAAATTATAAAATTAAGGATGGTAATGATTATAAAGAGAGTGGTGGAAGTATTGAAATAGACGCTTTAAATGGAGCTATATTAAATAATTATAAATTCTACTATCCAGAAGATAATAATTTCCAGCCTAAAATAAGTCAAGAAAAAGCTTATAAAAAGGCTATAGACTTATTGGCTAAATATTATCCAGATAAGATAAAGGATATAAAGACAGAACAGGTATTGTATGAGAATAAAGAATATATAAATGGAAAGGAAATGCCTGCTAGAAGATATTATTTTAGTTTCCAAAGGGTAGCAAGTGGAATTACATTCCAGGATAATAATATATCTATCAGCATAGATGCATTAACAGGAGAACCGGTAGAGATGAATTATAATTGGGGAAAAAATATAACTTTCCCTAAACCAAGTGGTAATATTTCTTCAGATGAAGCAAAGGAATTGTACATGAAGAAACTTGTTCCAGAACTTGTGTATGCTAATATAAATGTTAGTAAAGATGCTAATAAACCTAAATTAGAAACAAAACTAGTGTATAAACTAGTACCGCTTGATAATTATGGAGAATTTGTAAGCATAGATGCTTTTACAGGAAGATATTTAGACTATAATGGAGAAGAAATAGATGATAATATAAAAGCGTTTAGAGAAAAAATAAAGGGAAATAAATATGAAAAAGAATTAATAATACTATCTAATAATGCTATTTTAGACACTAAAAATTTTGAATTAAATAAAGAAGTAACAAGAATGGATATAATAAAGATTTTAGTTAATGCAAAGGGATACAGACCATATATTTTAAGAGAATCAGAGGATATTAAGTTTAAGTCCAATGCACAAAAGGGTGATGAAAATTACAGGTATCTACAAATGGCTGTATTTTACGAAATTATAGATAATGTAGAAGGTGAAGTAAATCTAAATGAGAAGCTTACAAGGGAAGAAGTAGCAAAAATTTTAGTTAAAACTCTAGGCTACGACAAGCTTGCTAAGGCAAATCAAATATTTAATTTACCGAATAGTGATTCTAAAGATGTAAGCTCTGACATGAAAGGGTATGTTGCTATAGTTCAAGGCCTTAATATAATGGAATTACAAGATAGTAAATTTAGGCCAAAATCTAAAACAACTATGTTAGAGTTAGCCATAGCAGTATATAACTCTCTTGGAAATCTGCAGAGAGAAATATACTAATAAAGTATCACTTATAATATAAGTATTGTGCAACAAAATGGCGGCCTTAGTAACTATAAAATAAGATGCTAAAAATCGAAGGTGTATAATTCAACATGGATTATACACCTTCTTACTTTTAGTACCGCCGCTATTGCTTATACTATATACATGCATTTACAACTGTAATGATAAATATTATTAAGGATATAAATGATCCGTTAACTACAGTAAGTGCTATATCAATAGGCTCCTATGAAATCACAGAGCGCTTAATTCGATTAGGGCGCTATGATTTTAGGCGGAGCCTGTTGAAGTTATACTAGTATTTTCTGATTGCAATTAATTGAGGTATATAAAATTATTATCCAGTATGTATAACTATTAAGAAAAGAGTTACCATTAATCGGGATATTAGTTTAGAGATAGCAGATTAAAATAACTTGCTAATCATTGAATAAAAGATAAGTTGTTTTATAGGATGCTTTGTTTATAGATTGTTTTGAAAAATATCAACATGCTGTCGCATTTATTTATAGTAATTCTTTAGGTTGTACTCAATAATAATTACTTAGTAACTTTACAGTGTGGCTACGCTATGCAAAATTATCATTTTGATTTTTGAAGCCTTCTTAGTACTACTTTATGAACTGAAGGTTTCTCAATGATACATATATGCGCTAGCCAAGTAATCTTACATGCCGCTATTTTGTTGTAATTTATTTTTTTATAAGTCCAGGGCATTAAATTCCTTTGTTATGTATACAATATAATACAAATGAGAGACTATACATAAGATTAAGTAGGAATAATGAAGGAGATATTCATATGTGCAATGAATTAGCAGAAAATTTTATTAGTTTAATAGATAAATTTGATGATAAAGACTATCTTTTATCAATAATTGCATACAATGCAGCTCCGGCAATAGCAAAATTTAAGCCTTCCTACCTTATAATATTTCATAATAAGGGAAAAAGAAAACTTTATGATTTTTGGGAAGAATATAAGGATATAGTAAAAGAAGAACTAAACATAAGCTTTTATGAGCTTAAAAGTGCTGATTGCAGCACAGCGGTATTGTTCTATAATGAAAATCAATTATTTAATATATTGAGTCAGGATAATCACATAAAGTTTTTAGAGAAGTATGGATATAAGCGGGAGATGTCAGTAAAGGAGAGCTTATCTATATTGAAGGAAAGATATAAAATTACATGTCCTCATGAGATGGGATTATTTCTTGGTTATCCTATAGAAGATGTTATTGAATTTATAGAACATCCAAATAGGGCAGCACTAATGTTTGGATATTGGAAAGTATACCATAATATGGAGTCGGCATCTAATACATTTAGAAAATATGATGAGATAAAAATGAAGGTTATAGATCTTATTATGAACGGTGTAGAACCTAGAATCATTATGAATAATATGTAAATTAAATTAATTTATATTTAATGACAGTGTAAACATATTGACAATCGTAGTAAACGTGATAATATTTCTAATATACTCCAATTTTAGTAAGGTGGGTAAGAATATGGACTTTAAAGGAAAAGTAGTTTTAATTACTGGCGGAAGTAGAGGAATAGGAAGAAGCATAGCTGAAGAATTTGGAAGACTTGGTGCTACAGTGATAATTAATTATAAGAATAATGATAGAGCAGCTAATGGAACTTTAAGTTGTATTAGGGGACTTGGGGGGTATGCTACAAGTATAAAAGGAGATGTGAGCGATTATATTTTTGTAAAAGATATGATAGAAAGTATAGTAAAGAAATTTGGAAAAATAGATGTTTTGGTTAATAATGCAGGAATATCAAAAGTAGGCCTTTTTATAGACATGGAAGAAGGTGATTTTGACAATATAATTAATACAAATTTAAAGAGTATGTTTAATTGCTGCCATCATGCAGCAAAATATATGCTTGAGAAAAAAAGTGGAAGTATAGTTAATATATCATCTATGTGGGGACAAGTAGGTGCTTCATGTGAAGTGATATATTCGGCTTCAAAAGGAGCTGTGAATTCATTTACAAAGGCATTAGGTAAAGAGCTTGGACCTTCTGGTATAAGGGTTAATGCCATACAACCGGGGGTAATTGATACTGAAATGAATAGTTGGATGTCAAAAGAAGAAAGAGAAAGTATTGAAATGGAAATACCTATGATGAAATTTGGAAGTGGTGAAGATATAGCTAGGCTTGCTGCTTTTTTAGCTAGTGATAGTGCAAAGTATATAACAGCCCAAGTTGTAACCGTAGACGGTGGATATATATGATAATAGATTGTGTTGGGGGGACGAAATATGTTTAAGTCATTAAAAAATAAAATAACATCAGGATTTATTTCTATAACATTAATAGCAATGATAGCTCTTGGTGCAATGTCTATATATGGGGCAGATAAAGCTTTAAATTTTCAAATGGATAAAACAGCTAACCTTACAGCTATAATAGTTAGACAAGCTGTTAATCAATATTCTATTAATAATGCTAGTGAAATTAGTAAAGAGTTTGATAATATAAAGCAAGATTCAAAAGGGGAATTTAAGTACATATCTTTAGCAGGAAAGGATAAGAAAATAATAGCTCATAGTGATTCAAGCAGCATAGGAAAGGAAGCTATAAAGAGCGAAGAGTTTGATAAAATACTAAAAGGTGAGGAATTAGGTGGATTATATAAAACTGATGCTGGAGAAGTGGTATATAATGTATCAATGCCTTTTTATAACATTAACAAAGATGTTGAGGGTGTAATATCCGTTGGTATATCTCTTGCAGGTGTGGATCAAGCTTTAAAAGGTGCAATTAAAAGTATAATTATAGTAGCAATAATAATATTAATATTGGCTGCAGTAAGCGGTTTAATAATATCATCCAATATTGTAAAACCAATAAATATTATAGTGGATAGGATGAAAGAGGTAGTTAAAGGAGACTTTACTATAAAGTTTAATCCTAAAAAGAAAGATGAGATTGGAAATCTTATGGATTCCTTAAATTATGTAATGGAAACTCTAAGAGAAATAATAGGAAAGATACAGGGTGTGGCTATTAATTTAGATGAAATGTCCAAAGGCTTAAGTGCTTCTAGTGAAGAAGTAGCTGCCACAGGTGAAGAAGCTACAAATAGTGTGGATGAAGTGGTTATAAAGTCAAGAAATCAAGCAGAGGTTATAGAAAAAACAACTGAGTATGTTGAAAACTTTTCAAGGAATCTTGACATAATACACGATAAAATGGAAAAGGTATCAGACAGCAGTAATATTATAAAGGGCTCAGCAAATAGAGGAGAAGAAGAACTAAAGTCACTTGTAGCTGTAATAAATGATATGAAACAATCTTTTGATTATTCAGCAGAAAAGATTGATTTTTTAGATAACAATGTTGGAAAGATAACTGAGGTTATGGATGTAATTAATGCAGTTGCTGAGCAAACTAATCTTCTTGCACTAAATGCTGCAATAGAAGCTGCTAGAGCAGGGGAAGCCGGTAAAGGATTTGCAGTAGTTGCCGAGGAAATAAGAAAATTAGCAGAACAAGTATTGGAGTCTTCAAAGAGTATTACTGAATTAGTGCAAACTATAATGATGAATACTAAGGAAGTATCACAGACTACTGAACTTGTTTCAAATAAGATTGATACACAAATGAGCACTTTGGATGGAACAGTAAATTCATTCAAGAATATTATTAAAGAGATTGAAGAAATATTACCACACATAAAAAGTGCAGATGAGGCTGTATATGGATCTATAGAACAGAAAAACAAAATTGTAGAAAAAATTGAAGAGGTTAATTCAGATTCACAAGAGTTAGCAGATTATATTAGAGAAGTATCTGCTTCAATTGAATCTCAGGAATCTTCTGTTGAAGAAGTTTCTTCATCAGCTGAAGAATTGTCAGCTATAGCATCTGAGTTCTCAGAAAGATTAAAAGCATTTAAAATAAAATAGTAGAATTAGGTCATATTAGGCTGTCTATGAGTAAAGATTATTTTACTCCAGGCGGCCTTCTGTATTTTATAATTCATGTTTTATAACATAAAATGTGATATTATAATATTACTGTAAAGAATAAGCGGGAGGAGAGGCAAATTGTTTAAGTTCATAAAAACAAAGGATAAGTCTAAAAAGCGATACGTTGTAGTTTTAATTTCTCTATTGATGAGTGCTATGTTTTTATTTAGTGCTTGTGGAAGCAATACTAAAACAGAAAATAGAGATACTTCAAAGACTACTCAAAATACTGATTTAGATAAAAATCAAAAAGATTCAAATAAAGATAGTGGTAACACAAATGAACAGGAGAAAAAAGGTACGCAAGTCAATGGAAATTTAAAGGTTCATTTTATAGATGTAGGCCAAGCGGATAGCATATTAATTACTGAAAATGGTCATAGCATGCTAATTGACGCAGGAAATAATGCAGATGCTAATCTAGTTGTGAATTACTTAAAGTCACAGGGGGTATCTAAGCTAGACTATGTAATAGGAACTCATCCTCATGAAGATCACATTGGTGGATTAGATGTTGCAATTAATAGTTTTAATATTGATAAAGTATATATGCCTAAAAAAACAACTACAACTGAGACTTATAAAGATGTAATAAATGCTATAAAAAATAAAAATTTAAAAGTAACAGTTCCAACCCCAGGAACAAGTTTTAAGCTAGGAGATGCAAGCTGCCAAATATTAGCTCCAAATAGATCAGATTATGAAGATGCCAACAATTATTCTATAGTGATAAAAATCACATATGGAAATAATTCATTTCTTTTAACAGGAGATGCTGAAGATATATCTGAAAAAGAAATGCTGGATAAAGGATACGGACTAAAAGCTGATGTACTTAAGGTAGGACACCATGGAAGTAGGTCATCTACTACAGAGGCCTTTTTAAATAAGGTTAATCCTAAATATGCAGTAATAAGTCTAGGAAAAGGGAATGATTATGGACATCCTCATAAGTCCACTATGGATAGATTAAAATCTAAGAATATACCTGTTTATAGGACTGATGAATCAGGTACTATTGTAGCAACTAGCAATGGAAAGACAATTTCTTTTAGTGCTAAAGCAGGAAGTTATACTTATAACGACAATAATAAATCAACCTCAAATAATAAATACTATACAGACAATTCAACATCTAAAGCTTCAACTGGAACCACAGTTAAAGCAGCGGCTCCAAAAGTTCAGAGCAGTAAAAAAAGCAGCACTACCCGTGGATTAATTAAAGGAAATATGAGTAGTAGTGGAGAGAAAATATATCATATGCCTGGCGGAGCTTACTATGATAGAACTGATCCTGAGGCTTGGTTTAATACAGAAGCAGAAGCGCAAGCAGCAGGATACAGAAGATCTAAAAGATAATGAAATACTGGTCTAAAATAGAACAATTTTAGACCAGTATTTATGTTTTAATAAATCATTAAGATAACACAGTAGCTGTAGAAGTGCTTTTTATTTTATCATATTCTTTTATCAAATCCTTACCGTCATATATATCTATAGAATAAGGACTGGGTAAAGTATTGGAATATTCCAAAGCCTCATGAGTTACTATTCCACTGGTTATAATTATTCCATTGGTTACTCCGTCGCCTTCCATAGAACCTAATAATTTTCTAACAACCTCTATATCAACAAAGTGTTTAGCTTTCTTTGAATAGGAATATCTTTTACATTCTATATAATAGGTTTCATCACCTTTTTTGCATATTATATCTTTTCCACCATCTGATTTTTCAGAAGTTACCACAATGTCTGTATACCCCTCTTTTTCTAAAAATGTAGCACACCAATGCTCAAATTCAGAAGGAGATAAATTATGGAGATCATCTAAACTTATGCTTCCATTCTTTAATTCTTCAATTTCACTATATTCACGTCTATAAATTTTTAATATATTGGCGGTTTTAAGTATTAGTCTTGAGAATTTAATTATAATTACAACAAGTAATATAGTACAAACAAAAGCTACTAAAGTACCTAAAAGTGTAGCAATATAATCATACATCGAAAATTACCTCCTTAAAGTATAAAAATCTTAAATAAACATCCATCTTCATGTTTATTCAAATAGTGGTTAATATATTATGAAAGAATATCTATTAAGGATAAATCAGCTATATTTTTTTTTCTAATTTCCCATGAATCTTTAGAAAGATTGATTCCATCTATAAGTTTTATATTGTACTTATTAGAAAGTTGATTAATATACCTATATGCGCCATTAGAAAAATTACCATTTGTAATCACTATTCCATTGAAGATTTTATCATGTACCATGGCACCAATAAGTTTCTGAAGTTCAGGAGAGCCTACATTTTCATAGTTATCATCATTGTTGCTTTCTTTATTACTAGACTTAATACAGCTTACATATATCTTTTTAAAGTCTGATCCAATGCATGTCATACTTACTCCTCCATTAAAGCTTTCGGATATTATATCAACATTTGAGTAACCCTTTTTTACTAAAAAATAAGAGCAAAAATTTTCAAATTCATAGTTACTTAATTTAGATAAAAAATATCTAGAAGTCAATCCATATATTAATCTATGATCCTTAAATTTATTGCAAACATCATTTTCAGAGGGTATAAAATATTTATCAGCAAGATTTAAGGCTATAAGTATAACTGTATATAGAAAAACCTTTGTATATGGACTCATTATAATCACCTCGTATAAATTTTTATATTTAGATTCTATACATAAGTTTAAAATATATACACTATATAAAAATATAGTAGTACCACGTATACAGTAGTAATGTTTTATTACATAGCTTAAGAGATAATTTACTTATATATGAATTAATGTATAATAATATTTAGGCAGGAAAAGGAAGGGGATTAAGATGATAAGCGGTGGTGAAAATAAGGAAAGAGTTAAGACTTTTGATACAATTTGGTTTATGTGGATTACATTAATTTTCTTTGCACCAGTAGGAATTTATTTAATGTGGAAGCACAAAAGATATGGTGTTTTTATTAGGGTTATATTATCTATAATATTCTTATTTGTATACTTTCTATTAGTAGGTTTAAGCCAAGAAATATCTAGGTAAGAGCATAGTAAAATACATTAAATTTTGTCGGAAAAATTAAAAAAATTTAGCATCAATTCTATTGAATAATAAATACTAATATGTTAAACTTATTTAAGAAAATATAGCGATGAGGTATCATATAAACAGGCTCTTCGAATAGAAGTTATGGATTATGATAATGTAAGTCGCAGTTTAATAAAAAAGGAGATTTTTATAATGGCAGACAGAACATTAGTATGTAAAGATTGTGGAAAAGAATTTGTATTTACTGAAGGAGAACAAGAATTCTACAAAGAAAAAGGATTCGAAAATGATCCTGTAAGATGCCCTGATTGCAGAAAGAAAAGAAAACAACAAAGAAATAATAACAGAGGCTTTAACAGATAATAGTAAATACAAAGGGACTGTCACAACAGTTCCTTTTTAATTTTTTAATCCATTATAGAATATTGTCCAATACTTTGCATATATTTACAATATAAAAAATACCTTACTTACTTAAAATCAATGTAATAAAGAAGCGATAATTTCCCAAAGTTAAGGGTGAGGTAAATTTATGCAAGGGGGTAGCTGTATGGTTGAATTATTAGCAACTAGAAGAAGTTTGGATAAAGTTCATGGAGTGAAAAAACTTAGAAGAATGGGGAAGATACCATGCATACTTTATGGAGGTAGTATGGGAGAAGTACCATTTATGCTTCAAAGGAATGAAGTTGAAAAGTACATACTAAGATACGGTCAATATGGCACTATTAAAATTAATATAGATGGAGAAAGTGTAAGAGGAGTAATAAAAGAAGTTCAGAGACATGTACCATTAAACAGAATTATACACATGGATTTAAAGCAAATAGATGATGAAGAGTGTTTAATGGAACAGGAAATATCTATAGGTATATATACTGAAAAATAGAAGGCATGTAAGATTACTGATTAATTCAGTAATCTTACATGCTTTGTTTTATTCGATAACTAGTGTTTGTTCCAATTTTACCCATAGGAAAAAATGTATAGTTTGTGATAAAATGATGTAAATAGCTAGAAAGTGAGGAGAAAAGTTATGGGATTTTTTGATTCAATTAGGAAAATGGTTTTAGGAAAATCATCAAATGAAGAAGATATTATAAATAATTCTAATCCAGGAAACTTGAACAGTACGGAACTTGGACTTTTGACTAAAGCAGTGAATTTTACTTTAGATAATTATCAGAAGACTATTCAAAAAGTTTCAGGGAAAATCACTTCTACAGAGTATGAAAATGATTTTTACAATAATAGTTTTAATTTGAAGAAAATATGTGATATAGAAATAGATATATCTGAACTTCAAGATAAAATAATGTATTGTTATGAAAAGAACCAAGAGATAAAGCATACTATATGCTCTATAACAGAAGAAATATCATTAAGGGAACAAGAGTTAGAGAAATTAAGTAATGAAGAAAAAGTAATAAGAGGCAAAATTAATATAGGTGGATTTGAGAAAGAGCAGCAAGAGGAGTTAGAGGAAGATTTAGCCAATGTTAACTTACAAATACAAGAATTACAAGATGAAATAGTTCAGCTTAAGGTAAAGATAGATATAAGTAATATGGATATAAAATCTAATGAAGAAGCTATTTCAGACTACAGACATAAAATCGAAAAGAATAAAAATAAAAAGTTGTGTTACATGACTTTAAGCTATGATTTAGATGAATGCGTAAATTTTCTAAGTGATATAGAAGAGAAAGATGAATTTGCAAAATATTGTTTTCAAGGACTTTTAGATGCTAAGGCTGGAAATGAACAAGATGCTATAGATAATTTTGATAGATATTTCAGTATGGGAGAAGAACTGTTAGAAAACTATTATGTATATAGGGTATATGCTTATTTACTTATAAAGGATAAAAGATATGATGAGTCAAAGAAGTATGCTACAGCTGCAGTAAAACATAGACCAGAAGATATTAATATTCATAAAATACTGGCTGAAGCTCATGCCGGATTAAATGAGAGAGAAGAAATGGAATTAGAAAATACAATAGTAACTATGCTTGAGGAGTAACTAGATTTGAATGTTTTACTAGGAAGGAGAAGTTATATATGAAGATTGAAATAGATATGTATAAGCACAAATTAGAAGATGATTGTTTAAAGGATATGAAAAAAGCAGTGTTCTGTGAGGAAACCTTCATAAATTATCATAAAAACTTTATTGAAGAAGCTATTTTACCAGATCTAATTGGAAATTCAATAAAAGTAACAGAAAAACAATTTGGGGAAGTATTTAGTGTGACAAAGGAAATGTGTAATGTATTAAATATTGGACAACCTGATATTTACGTCTATGAGGACTTTTGTTACACTGTTAGTGCAGAAGGTTTAAATAAACCTTGGATACAAATATCAGCAAGTACAATTGAAGACTTTAATAAAGATGAATTAAAGTTTTTAATTGGAAGGGAACTAGCTCATATTAAAAGTGGACATATGTATTGGAAAATTCTTATGAAACAGTGTATTAATGCTCCAAAGCTAATTAGGAATGTACCTGGGGCAGGAATTGCAAACCTAGTAGGAGGAATAGAGGGCCTTGAGATGGGGCTCAAAATAATCATGTATAAATGGAATAGAGTATCCGAATATTCCAGTGATGCCTGTGGATATTTATTATGTAGAAACATGGAAGCAGCCATAAGTTCAATAAAAAAGCTTATTTTGAATAATAAGTTTTTAGCCAAAGAATTAAATTTAAGTGAGTACATAAAACAAGGAGATCTATTAGAAGATTGTACAAGTAATATGGCTAAGTATTCAAAACTTGATGAAATAGCTCCCTATGGACCATTTAGAATTAAAGAACTTTTAAGATTTGCGTCTTCAAGTAAAACTAAAGAAATAATAAAGGAACTAAGAGACAGTGAAAATTAAATTCACTGCCTTTTTTTCTATATTTTTCAAACTTTTTAAATTATAAATCGTATTTAATAATATAAAGAAAATTAAGATGCGTTTAGCAAAGTTAAATTTTAAAGTTAATCTTTGCTTAGAAAAAATATTATTTAAGGAGAGAAAAATTATTATGAAAAGAAAGAAGGTAGCACTATTAATAGTAACTATTGCAATGGCTTTTGGAATGATTGGATGTACTGCTGAAAAACAGTATAATATAGGTAATGGAAAAGAAGTTGAAGAAAATGCAGGTAATAACTATAGTAAAATTTATAAAGTTACTCAGCAGAAAGGTAAAGATAATTTAAAAGTTACAGTAACCAATCCGCTAAAAGCAAAATTTAACTTAACTTTTGGAAGTACTCAAGAATATGAATTCATAGTATTTAAATCAGGTAAGGAAGTTTATAGATATTCTAAAGATAAGGCCTTTGGAGAAATGATAGTCAAGAAAGAGATAGGAGCAAATGAAAAGCTAGAATATAATATCGATTTAAATTCTACAGGGTTAAAAACTGGAGAATATAGTTATGAATTTTATTTAGTAGCTAATGAGTTAAAAGATCTTCCACATAAGAAGGGAACCTTAACTATTGGTAAAGTTAAAAATAATAATCCAAATGATAATCAAGGGATTGCGTATTTTCCATTAAAATATGAAGTTAAAGATTTAGATAGTAAAAAACTTGTAGTAGAAGTTAAAAATCAAAACGAAAAACCTGTTAAACTAACTTATACAAGTGGACAAAAATTTGACGCAAAATTTTATAAAGAAGGAAAATTAATTTACACTTGGTCAGAGGATAAAAAATTTACAATGGCAATTTGTGAAAAAACTTTAATGCAAGCTGAAAGTGAAATCTATGAATTAGGGTTGGATGGTATTCCTTTAGAGAAAGGAAATTATGATTATGAATTTTATTCAACTGCAAAAGAATTAACAAACACTCCACACTTAAAAGGAAAAATAACAATTAAATAGTTATAAAACTAGAGCCGTTAATATAGCAATTAATATTGACGGCTCAAATTATTAAAAATTTAAATTTATAAAATAAGATTTTTAATCTTATTTTAGTTTACATACTATTTATTGATAGTATAATTTTGCTAAAGAATAATTGAGAATTTTATGATAAAATAAATTTATAAATCATATGATAAACATATATATTGTTAAAATTTTATAAATGTATTGTTTAAAATTATGTGAAGAGTTATCATAAACTTTATCGAGTAGAATGTATGGACAAACTCTAACTGGACATTATAAGTAAAATTTTCAATGGGACAAGGAGAGAAGGATATGAAGAAACAAGCACCAGAAATAAATGGAAATCTAAGAAGCCATATGATTAAAGTCCCTCACGTTATAAGAGATGCCAGTGGCATAATTGTTTTAGGGAAGAGGATAAAATCACTGGTTTTTAGTACTGATGTTGCAGTAATAAGAAATTCTAATGCAGATGCTATAATGGCAGTATATCCATTTACCCCGCAGCCACTTATAACAGCGGCTTTAGTTATGTCGGCAGATGTGCCAGTATTCTGTGGCGTAGGTGGAGGAGTAACTACTGGCAAAAGAGTAGTCAACTTAGCTTTAGATGCGGAATTCAAAGGAGCTATAGGAGTAGTACTGAATAACCCTACACCTAATTATGTATTGGAACAAGTTAGACAAACTATAGATATACCTGTAGTAGTTACAGTGGTTTCTGAATATGAAGACATACAATCTAGAATAAATGCGGGAGCAGATATACTAAATGTTTCAGGAGCTAAAAGGACAACTGAAATAGTTAGAGGAATTAGAGAACAATATCCTAATATACCTATAATAGCTACAGGAGGACCTACTGATGAAACTATAAAGGAAACTATAGAGGCTGGAGCAAATGCGATTACATATACTCCGCCATCCTCAGCAGACCTTTTTTCAGAGCTTATGGTTAAATATAGAAAGATTCATAAGGAAGAAGCAATGGATTAAATTGTTTAAAATAAAAATAATAATATAATTAAAATAAAGTTCAGTAGCAAATTTTACTACTGAACCTTGTTTATTAAATCACAATTTCCAGGTTTTTGTCTCTTATAAAAGTACATATGATTATCAGCAGCTTTAATTAATTCTTTGATGGTCTTACCGTCATCTGGAAAGAAACTAATTCCAATACTTGCATTAATGAAAATATTATTATTATTAATTATTATAGGATTTTTTAGAGCTTCTTTTATATTTTTTATTTCCAGGTTAACTTTTTCTTTTGGCATATCTTCTAATAAGACAATAAATTCATCTCCACCCATACGACATATCATAGTTTCTTCGCCAACAGCTTCTTTTAGGCGCCTTGAAAAATTTCTAATAACTACATCTCCTACATCATGTCCATAATTATCATTAATCTTTTTAAAATCATCCATATCAATAAATAAAATAGCCAAATTTTTATTATCTATTTTACTTCTGAATATAGCTCCCGATAAATGTCTATTAAATAAATGACGATTTGGAAGCCCTGTTAATCCATCATGATATGCAAGGTAATTTATTTTTTCTTCAGCTGATTTTCTATCTGTAATATCTATTACAACACCATCTACTCTGATTAAATCATCATTTTCATCTTTAATTGGTATAATTCTATTTTGAATCCACCTGACCTGTCCCTTCTTATCAATAACTCTATATTCAACTGTTTTAGATTCACCTGTTTTAAGTGACTTAACAGCATCTTTTGTAATAATAATATCTTCAGGATATATGGAATTCTGAAATATATCAATATCTAAAAAAGAACTTTTATCAGGTAAATTGAATTTTTTTTCAGTTTCATTGGAGAAAGATGCAGAATTAGAATTTTTATCCCAGGTCCAGGTAAATATATCCACACTATCTAAAATGTTTTTAAGCTTTTCACTACTGCTTTCTGCTCTATTAATAAGTATTTCAGTATATCTAGTATATATAAGAAGGAATATTGTTATAAATATACCATATATAATAAAGTACTTTACATATACAGATGGTAAGTATGAAAAAATTCTAAATCTAAATTTAGAAAAAGAGTAAATAGTAAAAATTATAGAATAAAAACTTCCTAGCAATATAATTTTGTAATTTTTATAAATAGAACATATAATAAGAATAATCCAAACAAAGGTATATGTTATTAGATAAGTATGAGTATTTATCAATACAAATAAGTAGACAAATATAAAAGTAACTATTATATACATAATATACTTGGCCCATTTTTGATTAAATGCCAAAAAAGATATGCTAAATAATAGAATAAATTCAACAGGTCCATTTGAAAGAGGAATTCCAGCTGAAGTCAAATTTAATATTATATTAATTGCATATAAAATCCATACTAAAGTTAAAACTAATAAATTATGATTGCGTATTTCATTAGATTTACTCACTATAAAACACTTCCTAAAACATTGCAGTATTTTAATATATAAAACTATTTTATCATCATTTAATGTAAATACAATGAAAATTCAAAATAAATAATATCTAAATAATTACAATTTAATAAAAAATAATAAAATATAATAAAAATAACAAAGAAAACGTTTATATAAATATGCATTAGATACTTAAATTGGGAACTTATACACTATTAATAATATAACATGAAAAAAATAATGTCAATATATTCCAAAAACATATTTTGCATAGTATTTGTAACAATATAATTAAAGTGCAACAAAATAGCGGCATGTAAGATTACTTGGCTAACGCATATATGTATCATTGAGAAACCTTCAATTGATACATATATGCTAGCCAGTAATCTTACATGCCTTAATTAGTTGCAAATTAAAAGTACTATAGTAAATATTATGAGGACTTCAAAAAGCAAAATGATAATTTTGCCTGGCGTAGCTACACTGTAAAGTTACTGAGTAAGTATTATTGAGTATAACTTAAAAAATTACTATAAATAAATGCGGTAGCATGTTGATATTTTTCAAAACTGTTTTTTTAATAGTTATACATACTAGATAACTATTTCTAAGGAGTAAAACTCCTAATAATTCTTTTAATAAACTTCACTTGGAGTTGCAAATCTCCTCTGAAGTCTAGGATTCTTCTTATATACCTTAATTAATTGTAATCAGGATGTACTAGCATAAATTCAAAAAGCTACGCCTAAAACCCTGGCACCCTAATCGGGTTAAAGCGCCCTGCGCTTTTTTAATAAGCCAATTGATATAATTCTTACATTTATCATTAAATTAACTATAGTCTAAATAGTTACTACTATTACAGTTGCTAATATATGTATTGTATAAGTAATAGCGGCCTTGATTTACCAATTTTAAGGTACTAAAAGTAAGAAGGTGTATAATTCATGTTGGATTATACACCTTCGATTTTTAGCACCTTACTCTGTAGTTATCAAGGCCGCCATTTTGTCGTACTATATTTATTTTCCGTAATATTTCATTACTTTTTTTACGTAATCCCTTGTTTCGTAAGGGAGCTTAGAAATTTCTTCTATGGTATCTACTCCTCTTCTTCTGAGAGTACCAGGCCCTGCATTGTATGCAGCAAGAGCTAGTTGTTTTGAATTACCATACATATCTAGCATATCTCTTAGATATCTTGATCCACCATCTATGTTTTGATTTATATCATAAGGATTAGTAACTCCAAGATCTCTTGAGTTTTCAGGCATAAGCTGCATAAGACCTTGAGCTCCAGCATGGGAAGTAGAGTAAGGATCAAAATCAGATTCTTGTTTAATTACAGCCATAATAAGATCTCTATCTATACCATATTTTCTAGAAGCCATTTCCACAGCTTTTTCTATACTTGTATTTCCAGAATCAATTGAAGTTTTTACGTCATTATATATATTAGTGATTCTTTCTCCGCCGGCATAACCAAGTTTATTTAAATCTGTCTGACTGAGGCCAAGCTTATCTAAATCTATATTTCCTTCGCTATCTGATACTGCATTTAAAAGACTTTCCATTACTAATTGAAAAGCAGGAGAGTCACTAGCAGCTTGTTTAAACATTTCAGTAACCATTTGAAATTGCATAAACTGTTCAATTTTTTTTGAATCATCAATGTTCATAAACCCACCAACCTTTATTTATCTGATGACTACCATCCGTAATACTCTCATCATAAGAAGGAAACTCCTTCTCGTTCCTCGAATGAGTAAGCGACCATCACCAAATTATAAATTAAGTGATGTCTGCTTAAGTGGGAGATAACGGATGCTACGTCCCTAGATAAGGGCTTCTAAGCTTCAGGTTAAGAAAAAACTTTACCTGAAATAAAGAATCCTCTTTATCAATAAAAAGTGTATACCTAATATTTATCGTAAAATTTTAAATTACCTTTAGATAAAAATAATAAATGACTGTTTATTGGTGATATTGTAGATTAGTATTGTAAAAGTGTCACTGTTTGTTCATAATTTAACAAATTGATACACTGCTCAATGCAAGTAAAATCAATGATGTTCAGTAAAGTGTCAGTAAAGTGTATCTTTTTTTGTCAAAAATATTTTAGCCTCCTGCTACAACCCTTGAAAATACTAGGTTTTATTTTAGCATGGTTCTTGCTAGTAGAATACATAAAGTACTATAATTAATAATTATGGGATAAAAAGGTCTATGTAGTGTATATATTTAAGGGGGAATAGAGTTGAACTTTAAAAATATTTTATTTAAACAAGAATCAAATGTAGCTGTAATTAGCATTAATAGACCAAAAGTTTTAAATGCTATAAATACTTATGTTTTAGAAGAAATAGAAACGGCTATTGATAATATAATGGAAAACGATAACATAAATGTTCTGTTAATTACGGGGAATGGAAAAGATTTTTCAGCAGGGGCAGATATATCCGAAATAATAAACTATTCTTCAGAAGAAGGAAGGATGTTTACAAAAAAAGGTCAAGATATATTAAGAAAAATAGAAGTTTTCGAAAAACCTGTAATCGCAGCAATTAGTGGATTTGCTTTAGGATGTGGATGTGAACTTGCTATGAGTTGCGATATTAGAATAGCAGAAGAAGGAGCTAGATTTGGCCATCCTGAAGTGGATTTTGGTATGATTCCAGGCTTTGGAGGCACTCAAAGACTTACTAGATTAACTGGAAGGGGAAAAGCTAAACAATTAATATATACTGGAGAAATTATAAATGCTAAAGAAGCAGAAAGAATAGGGCTTGTGGAAAAGGTTGTATCTAAAGAAAATTTAATGAAGGAAGCAATGAGAATGGCAAGAAAGATAGCATCAAAAGGACAAATTGCTATAAAGTATGCTAAAACTGTAATGACTATAGGTATAGAAACAGATATAGACATAGCTTTACAAATTGAAAGAGATGCAGTAGGAGTATGCTTTGCTTCAGGTGAACAAAAAGAAAGTATGTTAAGATTTTTGAAGAGTAGAGAGAGTGAAATAAAAGGTGCATGAAGAATAAACTGAAAAATCCAACAATTAAAACCGGTGAAGTGTTAAAAACAGCCGGTTTTTTTGAAAAGTCGAAGAAAACTTACCCCAGTGTATCTTTATAAGAATTTTTTAGTATAAAAAAGAAAAATAAAGAACGGTATATATAAATTATGGCAATAAGAATCAAAAAAAATTATGCTAATTCAATTTATGTTAAAATAACACTTGTCTTTGAGACAATTTAATGTTTTATGGGTCTATAGCTCAGCTGGTTAGAGCGCACGCCTGATAAGCGTGAGGTCGATGGTTCGAGTCCATTTAGACCCACCAATAAAATTCAATAAGCGGGTATGGTTCAATGGTAGAACGTCAGCCTTCCAAGCTGAACACAGGGGTTCGATTCCCCTTACCCGCTCCAAAATACACCTTAATAGGGTGCTTTTTTTATTTTGTTGAAATATGTATTATGAGGAAGAGATCATTATGGAAAAAAACTATTTAACAAATGCTATGAACTTAGCTAAAGAAATAGCTTTAAAAAAGCTTGAAAATGGAGATATAGCAGTAGATGCAACCATGGGAAATGGGAACGATACGATATTTTTAGCTAATTTAGTAGGAGATAGTGGTAAAATATATTCCTTTGATATTCAGGAAATGGCAATAAAAAATACTAATGATAAGTTGATGAAAAGCAATATAATCAATGGAGTATATTTAATACATGATGGACATGAAAATATAGATAAATACGTAAGTGAGAAAGTAAAGTTAGTTATGTTTAATTTAGGATATCTTCCAAGTGCTTCCCATGAAATTGCTACAAAAGCAGAAACCACCATAGTTGCTATACAAAAATCACTATGTCTATTAAAGAAAAATGGAGTAGTACTTTTAGTAATATACCATGGTCATGAAAGCGGCAAAGAAGAAAAGACTATAATAGAAAAGTTTGTAACTACATTAAATCAAAAAGAATATAATGTAGTTAGAATGGAATTTATGAATCAAATAAATAATCCGCCTTTACTTATAGTAATAGAAAAGAGATAGGTAAAAATTATAACTTGAACTTTTTTTAGTATTATGATAAATTGTTTAAAGACAGTTCGCGAGCCTCCTGTCGATAAATAAAACTAAGGCAAACACACAATCCGAACGTACTAACTAGCTGTGCTCAAAATAATTTGAGTATAGTTTTGTTTTGATTGCAAAAACTGCCTTGTTTTCAAGGCAGTTTTTTATTTTGGTTTAAATACTAAAGTGTTTTCTTGGTAATTTACTACTGGAAGAATAGAGTGCAAACAAAATATACAGCCACTTATTCATTAAGAAATAATATTTTTAGAAAGGAGAAAAATAATGAAAGATAATAAAATAAACAAGTTAGTAAAAATAGCTTTAGTTGCAGCGGTTTATGCAGTTTTAACTGTAGCTATTGCACCAATCAGCTATGGACCTATTCAATTTAGACTTTCAGAAGTTATGACTTTACTTGCCTTTGTTGATCCATTATATATTCCAGGATTAGTTCTTGGCTGTGTTATTTCAAACCTATTTAGCCCTCTTGGAATTGTAGATGTAATTGTAGGAAGTACAGCAACTTTTTTTAGTGTATACATGATTAGTAAATCTAAAAATTTATTTGTGGCTACCTTATGGCCTACATTGTTTAATGGATTCATAATAGGAGGAGAATTATATTTTTTATCTAAACTTCCATTTTTATTAACATCATTGCAAGTTGCGGCAGGAGAATTTGTAGTGGTGACTGTAATAGGATATCCTTTGTTCAAACTTATTCAAAATAATAAAACTGTAACTGAGGCATTAAAAATCGGAGGCTCTCGCGCTTAAAAATTAATTAGTCATGGTAATTTTATTAATTCTATAGGAGAACACTATTTATTTAAAAGATAATGGTGTTCTTTTTGCAAATTACTAACCTAAAAAATTTACAGAAATAAGTACATAAATCTACAAAGATTAACAAATAAGAATTTTTTATGATATAATAAACTATAGTGATAATTTGTTAATAATGATTAAAAATTAATCTAAGATGTAATTAGAATTAATTAGGAGAGATGGCATATGAAAGACATTGAAGAATTAATAAAAGTTTTATCTAGACTAAAAGGATTTTATGATGAAATGAGAGTTGTAGATCCTATTACAAAAGAGATAATTACTTATGGTGATATGGAACATAATTCTTATGCACATCATTGTCATGATTTTTGGTTAAAAGAAAAAGCCTGTAATAATTGTATTGCCATAAGAGCTTATTTAAAAGATGACACGTTTATGAAAGTTGAGTATAATAAAGATAAAATGTTTCTAGTTATTGCATCTCCTCTAGAATTGGAAAATAAAAAATATGTATTGGAAATTATAAAAGATATAACAAGTTCGGGAATTATATGTAACCTAGAGAAGAAAAGTGTAAATGAAA
Organism: Clostridium sp. JNZ J1-5; assembly: GCF_053901425.1. Lineage (NCBI taxonomy): Bacteria > Bacillati > Bacillota > Clostridia > Eubacteriales > Clostridiaceae > Clostridium > Clostridium sp. JNZ J1-5. Next base: position 2,865,908 of record NZ_CM132773.1, read on the forward strand.
TAAATGAAGAAATTAGAAAGTTAAATGATAATATTACCAAGGATGAATTGACAGGCATATATAATAAAAGGTATATTGATGAAAAGCTTCCTAATGACATTTATGTAAACCAAGTAGAAGGAACACCTTTGTCTGTGGTAATGGTAGACATTGATTTTTTTAAGAAAGTAAACGATTTATATGGACATCTAGCTGGAGATTATATATTAAAAGAATTTGCTAAGATAATTTCTAAAGTAATAAGAAAAGGTCAGGATTGGATAGCACGATACGGTGGAGAAGAATTTTTAATAGTACTTAACAATACAGATGGACATACAGCCTTTTATATTGCAGAAAGAATGAGAAGAAGTATAGAAAATAGAACATTTAAATTTGAAGGTAAAAATATTAAATTAACTGCAAGTTTTGGCATAAGTTTTATGAATGATTATGAAAAAAGTTTAAATGATCTCATAAGAAAGGCTGATCAAAACTTATATAAAGCTAAAAATAGGGGAAGAAATAAAACAGTTTGTGAATAGTGTATAGTTAAAAATATTAATAATAGAAGAGGTTTTTGTATGAGAAAAGAATATAAGGCTTATTATAAATCAGAAATAGGAATAGTAGAAATAACAAGTTCAGAGGATGCTGTTCTATCTATATATTTTGTAGATAAGGAAGGCGAAACTGTGGAAATGCCAGAAATTCTAAAAGAAGCATATACTCAAATAGATGAGTATTTTAAAGGAAAAAGAAAGGAATTTAATTTAAAGCTTTATTTTGAAGGTACTGATTTTCAAAATAGAGTATGGAATGAACTTACAAAGATTCCTTATGGACAGGTGGTATCCTACAAAGATATAGCTATTGCAGTAGGAAATGAGAAGGCAGTAAGAGCTGTTGGAACGACTAATGGTAAAAATAAAATATCAATAGTTGTACCATGTCATAGAGTAATTGGAAGCAATGGTAAATTAACAGGATATGCTGGAGGGCTACATAGGAAAGAGTGGCTGCTAAATCATGAAAAAAATATATTATAGTATGAAAATGATTGTATTTAATTAAAAAAATAAAGTTAAAGATGTAGAAGGGATATAATTCGACAAGGAATTATCTCTCTTTCTTTATTTATTGTAAGTAGATGTATAGCTTTATTAAGCTAATAGCCTATTTTAAGAAGAGTGTTCCGGTTAAGTTTATCATTTTTTAACATAATAAGGTTTGATAGTCAAAGTTTTTATTTGAAGTATATGTTTTGTCATATTATAATAAATTATGAAGAAATGTATCGAATATTAAGTTAAAATAAATTATGATATTGGAGGAACATATATGAAGTGGTTCAAAAATTTAAAAATTGCTCAAAAATTAATAATTTCTTTTATCATTGTTTCACTGTTTATAGGCATAGTTGGAAGTATAGGGGTAATAAATATGAAAAAGATAAATTCAAATGTCACCTCTATATATGAAGTTAACTTAGTAGGAATAGATAGCATTAATAAATTAAAGACTAATCTTGTACAAATTCGTGCTAATATTTTGCTTATTCTTGATCAAGATAACAAAGCTAATATCCAAACTATTGAAAATGATATAGAAAAATTAACAAATGAAGATACAAAAATTATAGAGGAATATAAAAAAACCATTACTACTAATGAGGATAAAGAAATATTTGGTGAATTTGAAAAATTGCTTAACGACTATAGAACTTCTCGCAAAAAATTAATAGATCTTGTTAAGGGAGGAAAGTATGCAGAGGCAGATGCAGCTTTTGTAAATGTATCTAAAATAAGAACAGATATGTTTACAGTTCTTGATAAGTCAATTGAACTAAATAATAAATTAGCTGTTAGCAATTATGAAGGGAGTATGTCTGCATATAAGTCTTCAATAAATATGATAATAATTATAATTGTATTGGGATTATTTATTGCAATTTTATTGGGAATTATTATATCTAAAATGATATCAAAACAATTAAATGAGATTTTAGCATTTACTGAAGTACTTGGAGAAGGAGATTTAACTAAAACAATTAATATAGATACTAATGATGAAATAGGAAAAGTTGTTAAAGCTTTAAATAAGTCTATTGAAAATATAAAAAATCTAATATCTCAAATAATTACTAGTTCAGAAAATATAAGCAGTACTAGTGAAGAACTCTCTGCTACAACAGAAGAAATATCATCAAAAATGGAGAATGTAAATGAATCTACAAAACAGATAGCCACTGGAATTGAAGGTTTAAGCGCAACAACAGAAGAAGTGAATGCATCTACAGAGGAGATAACAGGAGCTATTTTAGATCTTTCTAATAAAGCAGAAGAGGGAAATGAATCCTCTAAAGAAATACAAAAACGTGCCCTTGCAGTTAAAGATAGAGGAGTTAAGTCAGCAGAAGTATCAAGGAGAATATATACTGAAAAATATGAGAATATATCTAAAGCCATAGATGAAGGAAAAGTAGTTGAAAAAGTTAAAGTAATGGCTGAAGCCATAGGAAGTATTGCAGATCAAACTAATTTACTAGCTTTAAATGCAGCTATAGAGGCGGCTAGAGCTGGAGAGCATGGAAGAGGATTTGCAGTAGTTGCAGAAGAAGTTAGAAAGCTTGCAGAAGAATCAGCTTCAACTGTGTCAAATATTCAAAATGTAATAGTACAAGTTCAAACAGCCTTTAATAATCTATCAGAGAATGCAAAGGATATTTTAAACTTCATTGATAACAATGTAAATCCTGACTATGAACTACTTGTTGAAACAGCTGTAAATTATGAAAAAGACGCTGAATTTTTAAGCAATATTTCTGAAGAAATTGCATCTGCAACAAAGCTAATGTCTGAAACTATTGAACAAGTAAGTGGTGCTATTCAAAATGTATCTGCAACCTCAGAGGAATCAGCAGCTAGCTCACAAGAGATATTAACTAGTATAAATGAAACAACTTTAGCTGTTGAAGAAGTAGCAAAAGCAGCTCAAAATCAAGCGGAGCTTGCAGAACAGCTTACTAAGATGGTACAAAATTTTAAAATATAGAACATAGTATTTCATGATGAAATTTACAGTTTTCATGTATATATAAATAAATTACTAAAATCTAAGGTATATAATTTTCAAGAGAATTTTATAACTTTTACAACTTGTTTAAAGTTCTCTAATAAATTATATACCTTTTAATTTTTAATAAAATGGCTGTGTTTTAAGAGATTGTTGATTTCGTATTATATCGAAAATAATTCTAAATTTAACATAACAACTGTAGCTTAATAGGTTATATTTATTATTAGAATTGTAATTTAATATTCTATAAAAATATAACTATAATTTTGAAACTAAATCTAAGATTAAGGCAGGAATAAACATTATTACAGATGTATGATACAATAGATATATACAGTAAATTTAAATTAAGAGGAACCCTAAAATTAATAGTAACATGATAAATAAAATATGGAAGGGGCAAAATATAACATGAAGAAATTATTGTTAGCAATCATATTACCAATAGCACTTTTTACTTCTTGTAGTGATAAGAATAGTAAGGTGGAAAATAATCAACAAAATACTAGTAATGTTCAAGTAAAGAGTGATCCTGAAATAAAAATTAATATATCAGATTATTATCCAATTAAAGAAAATATAGAATACAAATTTGCTGGAGAAGGAAATGAGTATGCAGCAAAAGATGTATACGTAGATTATATTAAAGACAACAAAGTTCAGTTAAGAATTATAACTGGAGGTACAACATCAATTAATATAGTGGAAAGAACTGATGATGCAGTAACTTTGTTAAATTCAAATGGGGAAATTTATCATAAAACTAATTACATTGATTCTCCTAGTGATTTTAAAAAGGAAATACTAATAAAATCACCTATAAAGGTTGGAACTAGTTGGACTATACCAAACGGATATAAAAGAAGTATTACAGCTTTAGATAAAGTCATAAAAACACCTATTGGTGATTTAAAGGCTCTGGAAATAAAAACAGAAGGAAAGGAGCATGTCACATGGGACTATTATGTAAAAGATATGGGGCATGTTAAAACAGTATATGAAGATAGCAAAAATCCTGATTTTAAAGTAATAACAGAGATAAAAGAGATAAAAGGGAATACTCCATTAACTCAAAATGTTAAGTTTTATTATATTAAATCAGAACCAACAGAGTTTATTACAGCAGGTGTTAATAGAGATATAAAATTAAATACTAATCAGGATGTAAATGAAAGTTTTGAAAAGTATCTAAAATCACCTGAAAATAAAGAGTTAATACCTGCATTTAGTAAGAATACTAAAATCAATAAAATTGGAATAAACTTAGACAATAATATAGCATATATAGACCTTTCTAAGGAATTTGTAAATGAAATGAATGCAGGAAGTGAAGTAGAAGCCAGAAAGGTAGAAGCAGTAGCATATACTGTAGGCAACTATTATAATTCAAAAGAAGTATTGCTAACAGTAGATGGAGAACCTTATGCAGGAGGACATATTGCATTTAAAAAAGGTGAAACTATAAAAATAAAACAATAGTTTTATACTGAATAACATAAGTATAGTGCAAAAAAATGGCGGCCTTGGTAGCTACAGAGTAAGGTGCTAAAAACCGAGGGTGTATAATTCAACAGAGAATCTTATCTGCGTTAAGAAGTTCTAAGTTTGTGACTTTAAAAATTCCCTACCCAGCCCTATGCATCGTCCTGATGCAGGTCTGGCTCCCACCCGTCCTGGGTGGGAATTACGGTAATTTTCAAATTCACAAACTAAGAACTTCTAAGACTTGCTCAAAATTCTCTTAATGAATTATACACCCTCTTACTTTCAGCACCTTAAATTGGGTAAATCAAGGCCGCTATTGCTTATACAAAACATATATTAACAACTGTAATAGTAATGACTATTTAGACTATAGTTAATTTAATGGACAGTGTAAGTATTATATTAATTGACTTATTAAAAAAGCGCAAAGCGCTTAACACGATAGGGTGTCAGGGTTTTAGGCGAAGCCTGTTGAAGTTATACTAGTATTTTCAGGTATTCAACTTTAAGCGTGGAGTAAACAGTAGAACTGCAAGTGTTTTTATGGTGATTGTAATTATTTGTAAATAATATGATATAATTAAAAAATAAGTTAATTAATAATAGTAATATAAGGTGAAATAAATATGTGAGGTGATAGCAATTAATAATTTAAAATTGGGTAAGATAAATAATAAATTTTTTAGCAGCAAGCCATATAAAAAATTAAATAAAATTATAATTGCAATATATAGTATGTTCATGCTGATATATGTTTTTAGAGAGAACTTGTATAAATTAGATAATCAATATATTACTCTATTTGCAGAAACTACACCAAATCTTATACCCAGTTTCCTTTTTACTTTAATGGGTATATTCTATATAGTACCTTTTTTAAAAGGTATCGATTCAATCAATAAACTGATGTTTATATGGTTAATCAATGCACTCAATATTATGTTTTTTTCACTAATAGAATATATGCATGTTGTTTTCAAGTTGGGGTCATGGGATAATAATGATATAATTGCGTCTTTAATCGGTATAGTATTTTCGACAGTTATTTATTTTAAATCAAGAAAGTGTTTTGTTAAAAAAAGGTAGTTTTTTAGCTATCTTTAACAATATATACTTAGTGAATTTACAGTGTGGCTACGCCATGCAAAATTATCATTTTGATTTTTGAAGTCATTTCAGTATTTACTATAGTAATTACTAGGTGCAACTAATTAAGGCATGTAAGATTACTGGCTAGCATATATGTGTCAATTGAAGAAACTTTGAAGGAATAACTAGTAGTACTTAAGGTTTCTCAATGATACATATATGCGTTAGCCAAGTAATCTTACATGCCGCTATTTTGCTGCACTATACTTATATTGTGGATCAAAATTAATAAGCTTTTCCCCAGTAAACCATGTGTTTTGCTTCTTTTCCACAGCAGATACATTTATCAGAGATTTTTTCTTGTTCAAAAGGAATACATCTAGAAGTTACACCTATAACTTCTTTTAATTTTTCTTCACAAGCCTTATCTCCACACCACATAGCTTTTATAAAACCAGGTTTATCATCTGCTATTTCTTTAAACTCTTCTAAGGTAGCTGCAGTATAAGTTTTTTCTTCTCTATGGTTTTTAGCATGCTCATACATTGAGTTATGTATGTCATCTAAAAGTTTTGGTATAGCAGTTTCAAGATCATCCATAGAAACAATAAGCTTTTCTCTTGTATCTCTTCTAACAAGTACAACTTGGTTGTTTTCAATATCCTTTGGTCCTACTTCAAGACGAACTGGAATACCTTTCATTTCGTATTCATTAAACTTCCAGCCTGGCATCTTATCACTAGAATCGAGATTAACTCTAGCAAATTTAGAGATTTTAGCTTTAAGTTCGTTAGCCTTATCTAAAACTCCCTCTTTGTGTTGAGCAATTGGTACAATTATAACTTGAGTTGGAGCTATTTTTGGTGGAAGCTTAAGGCCGCTGTCATCACCATGTACCATTATAATTGCTCCTATAATTCTAGTAGTCATACCCCAAGAAGTTTGATGAACATATTGAAGTTGACTGTTTTTATCAGTATATTGAATTTCAAATGCCTTTGCAAAATTATCTCCAAAATTGTGGGAAGTACCACTTTGAAGTGCTTTACCATCATGCATTAGGCTTTCTATTGTGTAAGTTGCCTTTGCACCAGCAAATTTTTCTTTTTCTGTTTTTTGCCCTTTTACAACAGGTATAGCTAAAACATTTTCACAGAAGTCTGCATATACGTTTAGCATATCTATAGTTTCTTTTTCTGATTCTTCGGCAGTTGCATGTGCAGTATGACCTTCTTGCCATAGGAATTCAGTTGTTCTTAAGAATGGACGAGTTGTTTTTTCCCATCTTACAACAGAACACCATTGATTATATTTTTTTGGAAGATCATTATAAGATTGAATTATTTTTGCATAGTGATCACAGAATAATGTTTCAGAAGTTGGACGAACGCATAGTCTTTCAGCAAGTTCTTCAGTTCCACCGTGAGTTACCCAAGCAACTTCTGGGGCAAAGCCTTCAACGTGATCTTTTTCTTTTTGAAGTAAACCTTCAGGTATGAACATTGGCATATATACATTTTCATGTCCTGTTTCTTTGAATTTTGTATCAAGATATTTTTGAATATTTTCCCAGATGGCGTATCCATAAGGACGAATTATCATACATCCCCTAACGCTTGAATAGTCAACAAGTTCAGCCTTTTTTACAATGTCAGTATACCATTGAGCAAAATCTACATCCATTGCAGTTATAGCTTCAACAAATTTTTTCTGTTTTCCCATTTTAATTTCCTCCTTATTATTTTAGGTAGTAATCTTCAAGGTTTAAGATTAAAAGAAATCGCTAGTCTCTAGTGGCTAATCTCTAAAAAATTAGAGGAAATCGCTGAAATACAGAGTTAGCATTAATATAGTGGTTAAACCCTTATAACTTAGAAACTAACTCTTATTGCTACAACCTAGTGATTAGAGAGTAGCGACTAGTAAAGTAGAAAAGTGCTCAGCATTTTTCTAATATTTCACAAAATAAAAAAGCCCTAATCCCAAAAAGGGACCGGCTTCCGGTGGTACCACCCTAGTTAATATATATAAATATATTCACTCATCTTAATAACGGTAAAAACCGCTGTAGCCTACTATTATTTCGGTACAGAACTCAAAGGCTGGTTCAAAATTATCCTTTTAGATGCCTCTCACCAATGGCTCCCTCTCTTTAAAAAAGATTAATTTCTACTATTCCTCATCATAGTCATAAACTATTGAATTATAATTAATATGATAAAAATTAATTAGCAATATGTCAAGGGGTTTTCAGGTTAATTATAAACTATTCTATTGTGTTTGTCGAAATTTTTACCTTAGATATAGTTGACTATTGGTAAATAGTAGTTTAATATATCGTTGCATGATATATCGTGCAACGATATAAAACTAATCCATATAGTATCTTGTTACTATACTAAAAGGGGGTTTTCATTTTGAAGATTCAAGATCATGCTAGAAAATATCTTCCATTAACGGAGTCAACCTATTATATATTAATATCATTAATTGAACCATTGCATGGATATGGCATAATGCAAAATGTGGAAGAGATAAGCAAAGGAAAGGTAAAAATAGGACCAGGAACTCTTTATGGTGCAATAAATAAGCTTTTAAAAGAAGAGCTGATAGTTAGAGCGAAAAGTAAAAGTTTAGAGGATGATAGAAGAAAAACCTACGTGTTAACTGATATAGGGAAAGAAGTAGTTATCCAAGAGTATAGAAGACTTTCAGACTTGGTAGAGTGCAGTAAAGAAGTAGTTAATAAAATTGGGGGGGTTGAGAATGATTAAAAAATATAAAAGATTACCTGGTATTTTTTTTGGATGGGAAGATGAAAAAGAAGAAAGATGGCTTGAAAAGCTATCAAAACAGGGACTACATTTTGTAAGGTATAACCTACTTTATTATGTATTTCAGGTAGGAGAGCCAAAGAAATACATTTATAAAATAGACTACAAATCAACTAAAAATACTGATATAGATGAGTATTTAAATATATTTGAAGATGCCGGCTGGGAACATGTAGGCCAATTTGCAGGTTGGCACTATTTTAGAATAGAAAAAGAAAAGGCAGATATTCAGGATATTTATACAGACAACAACTCTAAAATTGAAAAATATAGGGGATATTTAAAAACTTTGAAGATAGTAGCAGCATGTGAGGTGCCTGCATTTTTAAATTTTACGCTCAATCCAGTTTATGGAAAACACTCTGGAATGAATATTATTAAATTATTATTGGTTGGCCTAATTACAATATTCGGTTACACAATTTACAAAGTATCTAAAAGGATTAAAAACTTAAGTGATAAAATTTATCATGATTAAATATACAAATTTAATTTTCCTCCAATATTCTTGCAAATATAAATAGTCAAAATGACAACTAAAATTATCTAAATGACAAATATAATTGACAATATGACAGATATAATATACAATGGTAACATGTGGAAGGAGGAAGGCTACTTGGAGTTAAGAAATAGAGTTAAAGAGCTTAGAGCAAGACATAATCTAAGCCAAGGAGAATTGGGAAAGTTAATTGGAGCTTCCAGGCAGACTATAAGCCTCATTGAAAGAGGAGATTATTCCCCCTCTATACTATTAGCTTTAAAAATAGCTAAAGTTCTTAAAGTAAATGTAGAGGAGGTTTTCTATTTGGAGGAGGACAACGAAGATGAAGAAGTATAAAAATTTTATTATAATAATTATAATATCTGGACTATTTGGAGGGCTTGTAGGTTTTTTTAGTGGAAATAATTTTTGCATCAATTTAAACTTAGGCGGAAATATATATGTTTATTTATTTAGAGTACTTTTAGGTATAGAAATTATTTTAACTCTTATAGTATCTGTGATATTAATATTCCTAAAGAGTAAATTTAAAACTACAGATTTAGAAGAACTTCCTTTAAAAATAGATAGAAAAATTGACTTAGCCATTCATCTTAGTACCGTGGCAGTTATTTTAGGACTTTCTATTTTAACCATTATGGTAAGCAAAAATTTTACTGGTGATAAAAAAGTCTATATAACAATAACTGCGGTGATCATAGTAGTTACAAATTTACTACAAATACTTTCCATTAAATGCTACAATGGGTATTATCCAGATAAGAAACTTAATATGTTTGAAAATAATTCAGATAAAAAGTATTTTGATAAGCTAGATGAAGGAGAAAAATGGATAGCCTATAGTTCAAGTTACAAAAGTTTTAGGGGGATGCAGTTAGTTTATTCTGGGGCAATGGTATTAATGCTGGTACTATCTGCTGTTACTAGTGTTCCAATAATAATGCCTATTGTTATTGCGATTTTATGGATAATTCAAATATCAATATATATGATTGCAACAAGAAAATATAGTAAATAAGTTAACAAGAAGAGTTTCAATTTAATGAAAAAGCTAACATTTATTCGAAATAGAATATATAAAAATTAAGGAGGGGTACCATGGTAGAGGTTATAAACCTTACAAAAGAATTTAAAAAAGTTCAAGCCGTTGACCATATAAACTTTTCAGTACAAAAAGGGGAAGTACTTGGACTTTTAGGGGAAAATGGTGCAGGAAAGACAACAACACTTAGAATGATAGCTACAATGTTAAAGCCAACAGATGGAGATTGTATAGTAGCAGGTCATAGTATAAAGAAGGAACCTCATAAAGTAAGAGGGGAAATAGGTATTTTATTTGGAGGAGAGGTAGGTCTTTATGATAGACTTACAGCTAGAGAAAATATAATGTACTTTGCAAATTTAAATGGAATGAATGATAATGAAGCTAAAGAAAGCGTAGAGTATCTTACAAAAATGCTTCAAATGGAAGAATTTATAGATAGAAAAGTTGGCAAGTTTTCTAGAGGAATGAAGCAAAAGGTAGCTATAGCAAGATCTATAGTGCACAAGCCTTCAGTAATGCTATTCGACGAGCCGACTATAGGACTTGATGTTAGTGCTAGTAAAATTGTTCAAGACTTTATATTAAAGTGTAAAGAGGAAAATAAGGCTATAGTATTTTCAAGTCATAGTATGATAGAAGTGGAAAAGCTATGTGACAGAATAATAATAATTCATAAAGGTAGAGTTATAGAAGAAGGGACAGTAGAATCACTTAAAGCTAAATATAAAAACGATGACATGGAAAGTATTTTTATGGATTTGGTAGGTGAAAAGCATGAATAAAGCTAGTGTAGTATTTAAAAAAGAAATAAAAGATCTTTTTAGAGATAGAAAGACTTTATTAGTAAGTATCCTAATACCTTTAATTCTTTTCCCGATTATTTTCTTTGCTATAGGAAAATCAGCTACAAGCAATGTAAAAAAAGTAGAGGAAAACTTTAAGGTTTCTATAAAAGGCGGATCAAATTCTAACTTTATAGGTTTCGTAAAGAAGATGGATAAAATACAAATTACTGATTCTAAAAATCCAGAGGAAGATGTAAAGGAAGGAAAGCTTCTTTTAGCATTAGAAGTACCAGATAATATAGATAATTTAATTAAAGAAGAAAAGGATGCTCCTATAAAGATAATTTATGATAACTCAAGTCAGCAATCTTCTATGGCACAGAGCAAAATAGAAAATTATATTCAAGAATACAGCAAACAAATAGTAGCTACTAGACTTGAGCAAAGAGGAATAAAGAATTCAATTTTAAATCCTATACAAATAAGTTATAAGACTACAGAAAAAGAAGAAGAGAGCTTTGGAAAGATGATGCTTTCAATGATATTGCCGCTTTTCCTTGTAATCTACAGTATAACAGGACCTATGGGGCCAGCTGTTGACCTTGGAGCAGGAGAAAAGGAAAGAGGAACACTAGAACCACTTTTAACTACACAAGCAGGAAGAATGTCTCTGCTATGGGGTAAGTTTGGAGCTATATCCCTGATTGGATTATTAACTACTTTAGCTTCTATGATAGGTATGGTAATTGCGTTCTCTCAAAGTGGTGAAAGCGCTATGGGCATGGAGATGAGTTCGAGTATGCTTACAAGCATAGGCACCAAGGGAATAGTATTAATTTTCTTCATGGTAATACTAATAACTTTAACTTTTGGAGCTTTAGAACTTGCTATAAGCATATATGCAAGATCCTTTAAAGAAGCTCAAACATATCTTGCACCTTTAAATATAATAGCTTTGATTCCAGTTTATATAACTTATATGCAGGATGCTAAAAATATAGATATGATATATTTTCATATACCAATAGCAAATTCTGTATGTCTAATTAAAGAGTTTTTAGCAGGAATATTTAACACTAGTCATATACTAATAACTTTCGGATGGATACTAGTTTATATTGTAGTTTGTATATCTTTTGCAAGATATATGTTCAGCAGAGAGGACGTAATATTTAGAACTTAAACAGGTTGTCTTGATAACCATAAAATAAAGAACTAAAAATAGAAGGTATATAATTTAACGGAGAATTGTATACCTTCTATTTTTAGTATTTTAAATTAAGAAAATGAATTATTTATATACTGTATTGGAGATAATGTTATAATTATCATATAAGTAAAAATATAGGCTTTAGGAGAGGAGTACAATGAAATTTTTAAATACATTGATAGTTGTTTCTAATATGGAAAAATCAAAGTTGTTTTACTATGAAGTGCTTGGTTTAAAAGTTGTTGTAGATTTTGGAGAGAATGTAACTTTAACAGGTGGTATTGCATTGCAGACAAAAGATTCTTGGTCTGCTTTTATTCATAAACAAGATAGTGAAATTGTTTTTGGAGGAAACGAAGCAGAGTTATATTTTGAAGAAGATGATTTTGATGGTTTTATTCAAAAAATTAATGGTGTGGAAGATATTAACTATGTACATCCGATGGTAGAACATTCTTGGGGGCAGCGTGTTGTTCGTTTCTATGACCCTGATAAACATATCATTGAAGTTGGAGAAAATATGATTATGGTTGTCAGACGATTTTTAAACAGAGGTTTATCAATTGAAGAAACTGCTATTAGAATGGATGTACCAGTTGATTATGTGAAATCTTGCTTAGAGTAATTATTATATAATGTGGAGGAGTATATGGGATTCAAAATATTTATATTTGTTATTAATTTGATGATTCCAGTTACTATGTTATTTTTTGGAATAGTATTTAGAAAACACGGGCCCAAAAATATCAATGGAATTTATGGTTATAGAACTTCAATGTCAATGAAAAACAAAGAAACCTGGGAATTTGCACATCAATATTGCGGAAGATTGTGGATAAAATTAGGCCTTGTAATGTTAATTATCACCATTATTGCTAGTGCCTTAGTATTTACCTTTGATGATGATGTTCGGGGAATTATTGAGACAGTATTAGTGACCACGCAAACCATTATTTTAATTGCATCTATTTTCCCTGTTGAAAGTGCATTAAAAAAGAATTTTGATAAAAATGGAAATAGAAAAAATTAAGTATATATACTAGATTAGGAGGAATATCGGGAGATGATTAATTGGATTGTAGCTGTTTTATTTACTAGCATTATCTTTAAAGAATTTAAGATTTTAAAAGAGTTAGTGATAAAAACAAGAAAGGGCTTTATTGAAAAAATATTTTTTTTAATAGGTGTTGGGGTTATCTTTTATATTACCTATGCATATGGAAGGGTAAAAATGCATTATTTATTAGGAGCCTTAGGTGAAATTTTATATGCAATTAGCTATTTCAGAACTGGCATAACTGAAAGAGGATTTTCGTCTATATTTCGAGGTGCACGACTTATTTCTTGGGATAAGGTACAGAAAGTTCATATAAATAAGGATAAAAATGTACAGGTTTCTTATTCAGGAAGTGGATTTTATTATAGCCTTTATTTTGATAATAGAGACTATGATAAAATAATAGGGTTTTTGAATAAAAAACTACCTAGTAAATCAATAACATCACAATCACACCTGAGGTGAACGGGTACGGGATATGGAATGGATAAGGGAATGTGGATTTCAAGTTATATAAATATGTAGCAATGTTATGCATATAAGGTGTATGAAGGTAAAATCATGTGAATCAAATATTATATAATACTTATAAGAATAGTACATACGTGGGGGATAGCTTATGAAAGTTATAGTTAATAACAAAGAACATATTGTTGAGTTTAGATATGTAACTGGACAAGATATGATAGAGAAAATTAAACAGCTTTTTTTAGAATATGTCCACTCTTTGAAAGTAGACCTTTCTTTTCAAAACTTTGAAGAAGAACTTAACACATTGCCAGGTAAGTATGGACAACCACGTGGAGTTTTAATATTAGCATTAGTTGATGGTAAAGAAGCAGGATGTATTGCTCTTCGTAATATTTCAGAAGATATATGTGAAATGAAAAGGCTATACGTCCGTGATTGTTACAGAGGATTGGGAATTGGCAAAAAACTTATTACTATAGTAATCCAAGAAGCTTTAAAAATAAATTATCAATATATTAGGCTTGATACCCTTCCTATGATGAAAAATGCTCAAGCTTTATATAAGTCATTAGGATTTTATGATATTGATCCATATGTATATAACCCAATTGATGGAGCAAAATTTATGGAGTTAAAATTAGAAAAATAGTTTATTACATTATTGGATGATATAATGCTTACCGATGGAGGGGATAAGGTGATTAGCGCAATCACCCATGGGGTGGATGGTTATATCTGATTTTAATATATAAAGCTAATAGTTATATATTTATATAACATATTGGAAATTATGTTACAATTATCATATAAATGGAAGTGTGGGTTTTAAGGAGGAATTTTAAGTATGAAGAGAATTCTAGGTTATTTTTTATTGGTTATAACACTTAGCATATTTACATCTTGTAATAAGCTACAGTCACAATCTGTAAAAACAAATCCTTATGCTGGTAGAGCTTTAGGCATTGGAATTATTGGTGAGGCACCTGAAGTACGAGAAGAACAAGTCAGGTTTACAAAAATACAATTTTCTGATCTAGAAAAAAAGACTTTTAATTCTCAATACGACGCAATTTTTATTACTAAAGATAACTTACTTGAAGCTGCACAAGGGAAATATGTGGCTATTTACTAGGAGGCTTATGGTGGATGTAGAGCAAGCAGTATTTATAGTAGTTTCAGTAGTGATACTATTGAACAGTATAAATTTATTAACAAATATATCTAAAATATTAGTTAAATTCTCAATGAAACTAAGTGCATTTTGTAATTCCAGTATAAGAAGAGCAATAGCTAAGAATCATGACAAGACAGCTAAAATACTGGGAATACAGGGTATAATATGTGGGACGCTAATATTAATAATTTCAATTAATATTAATAATACTGAATTGAGTAGAGGTTCAACGGGATTATTTATTCTACTGGCAATATCAGTAGTCAACATATTTACATTAGGAGTAATAGTCCCATCCATTAAATAGGTGTATTTTATTTGTAATTCATAATTGAGTGTATGTTACTTTATAATATTCTTATACGACGAATTATCAATATGTTATACCCAGAAAATAATATGGAAAGAAGGTAAGTCTTAGCGAGAGTTTGGTACTTACAATATACTCTCTTACTAAAGGGTAAAGGATGAATATCGAAATTAGAGAAGTTATAGCAGAAAATTTAAAAGAAGCTTTATCTTTGCATGTAAGTGAAATCCAAAAATCATATGTGGAATTTACAAAACAGTGTTTGGAAGATGCCATAGAATGTAGTTGCTGCAGACCTGTAGGGCTCTATCAGGATGAGATTATGGTTGGGTTTGAGAAAAAGTAATGGTAAAGGTATTATAAATTAGTCAATAAAGCTACTTTAATTCACAACTTTGTTAGATATAAGTTAATATAATTTTTAGGAGGAAGAGACATGAATTATAAATATGAGTATTATTACAAAGTTGCGTATTTTGTAACAGGTATTATTTTAATGCCGTTTTTTGTAAAAGTTTCTGATACAAAATCTACATTACCTGTTATTTTAGGTACTGCTTTAGTTTTGGCAACTGAATATGCATATGTTTTTCCAAGAGGGGCAATAAAATTATATGAAAAGATAATATTTAAATCGTCAATTGAAAAAAGATATAAAATAATTGAACTCATAATATTTATTAGTTTAGCTGCAGTTGAAATCTACTATTTTACTAACGAAAATATTGTTCCAATGGCTGTGTTTATCTTACTTCATTTATTGTTAAATACTAGCTTAAAAAATCAATCAGTTATCATAGGGGATAGAAGTTTTATTATTGGCTCAAAAGCAATTAAGTATAATCAGGTAAATAGAATATCCTTTGAAGAAAAAAAAGCAGTTTTTTATACTGCTGAAGGAAGCTTTAAAGTTAGGAATGTTTTTATTAATAAAAATAGAAAAGAACTGGAAAAAATTGCAGAGATTATAGCTGCTAAGAAACTAGAAGATGGCACTAGCGTTTATTCTTAAGGTTATTAAATATTTCTTCTTTTAATAGTTCTTTTTTTATTATGTCTTTGCTAGTTGTATTTACCTTCTTTCTTCTAAACATGAAATAATAAAAGATAAAAAATAGAGCTAAACCGAAGATGGCAAATGATATAGTATCGCTTAAGAATTTGCTAAAGAAAGCAGGTATAAAGAAAACTAACCAAAGAGCAAAGCATCCTAATAAGATTATCAATAAAACCCATAACAAAGTTCGTATCTTTGATAAAAAGTCGTTCAATATAATCTACCCCCCTTTTTTAATATCCTAATTATAACATAAGTTGAAAAAGTATGAATAATATTAAAGGTGATATATGAAGTAGTTTTTAGGAGGTTATTGTTTTGAAAAAATCAATAATTATTATATTATCAATAATAATTACTTTTATATTATTGAGATCTATATTCGAAAATCCTACTTTTAAAGGATTTTATCAGAGTGAAGTGAATGGATATCATATTCAAATGTTAATTCGAGAAAAAGATAATAGTTTTGTTGAATGGATCGATAATAGAGAAGTTGATAGAGGAACTTTCGAAAAATTTGATACCAATTCATACAGAATTAAAAGTAGTAAGCAAAGCTTTGAAATCACATTAAATAATGATAATTCTTTTGAGATAGTTATAAAAAAATTAAATAATGGAAACTCAATCAAAATGAAAAATGTCAGCGAGGATGATACCCCTTTTAGTTTTGGAAATGGATTTGATGATATAGATAAATACAAATCTCTATTAAATTAACACTTGTTATAAAGTTTATAATGAGTAGTGTGGTTCTATAAGCAAAAAGTGGCGAAAGCAGTTTTTTATGTTATCCTCTAGACTTGAATATAATTATTCCAACTATCATCACCAAAACTCCTAGAGGTTTTGTAAAATCAAACTTAATTTGAGGGCTGCTAAATAAGCCAAGGCAGTCAATTATAGTTGCGATTATCAGTTGAGTAATAAGCAGTATTGAAACTGAAAAAGTTGCTCCTAGTAGTGAAATTCCTTTTATGACACTAAAGACTATTATAACTCCGAAAATTCCACCTAAAAGATAAAGCTTATTCACTTCATCTAATTTCTTCATATTCCCATTTCCATAAATAAACATAACAATTAGAGCAAAAACAAATCCAATAGCATGGACTATAGTTGTGGTCTCCCATAGACCGATTTTATCACTAACACGAGTGTTAAAAACTCCCTGTAAACTTATAAAAACTCCTGCAAGAATGGAAAATAGTACTCCTATCATTGTTACCCTCCTATATTTAGAATTATTTTAGATATTATAGATCATCAATAATCTTTTAAAACATAGCCTTACTTAAAGATTTAATTTTCGTAAATATTACCATCAGATAATTCCTTTAGTTTTTCAAAATTTTTTATAGTAATTATTTTTTTATTCTTCTCAATGATGCCTTTAGACACAAGTTCCTGTATTACCCTGTTAAGATGTCTATAACTAGTACCAAGGAGAGATGCTATTTCTGTGGGTTTAGAAAAATCTACTTCCTTGTTAGTTAGGTTATTTTCATCGTCAATTACAGATATTATATAGCTGGCAAGTCTATTTTCTAGATTATAAGAAAGATTTATTGAAGTAGAATTTGAAATTACATATAATTTTTCACTTAAATTTTTTATTATAAATTGAAGAAACTTAGTATCTTCGTAGGCATAGGTTCTAAGAATATCCATTTTTATGCCTATCAATAGAGCTTGGCTTTGAGCCTCTGCGTTACACTGGACTTTGTAATCTGTTAAAAATTCTATGTCTCCAAATATGCTTAAAGGCTTATTGAATCTTAAAAGAATGGATTTACCGTTATCATGTAAAGTGGATACCTTAATTTTTCCTTCTACGAGAAAATACATATAATCAATTTCACTGTCTTTAGTGCAGATTAATTCGCCTTTATCAAATTTAAAAAGCTCCATGTAACCTAAAATTTTTTCTTTAAAAATAGAGTTTAAGCTGTATGTTTCTATATATGAAGTTAGCAATTTGTGGTCAAAAATTTTTTTCATATTTTACACCAACCTCTTAAAATATGGTTTATTGCTTATCCGATGACTACCCGCTCTAATACGCCCATCGCGCTCTGTGAAAGCGATTCGCACCAGATCGAAGATTTGGACTCTCTGCTTTTCTTCAAAGTGGGAGTAAAGAGCGGCTACGTCCCTGGATAACGATTTCCCCTAAAGGATAACGACTTCTAAGGAGTGAAACTCCTAAGAATTCTGTTAATAAGCTTTAGAGGGAGTAAAAGCTCCCTATGAAGCTTAGAACTCTGTTTATATAATTAGTATAAAATAAGTGATAAAATAAAAAAAGGACAAATGTCCTATTAGGGTAGTCATCAAGTCAAAGTTTTAAAGAATAAAGATTTGTATTAATATAAGTTATATTACTTCGAGAGGATAAAATATTAGTAGCATTGAACTCTCTTTTTAAGAGGTTTTTTTGCTCGGTTATCTTACTTTTAGATGATGATGGTCTATACTTTTTTATTATTATATAATTTACCCCTAATTTCTTCATCAATCTTTGAGTTCTTTTTATACTAATTACTATTCCTAACTGTTTTAGAGATTCATTAATCTTATGTTTTTACTCTCTTTGTGAATTTGCATAATGGCTTTTTCAATACTATTATTCTCAAGTTCTCGGTTACTTGGCTTTTTATTTAGCTATTGATAGTAAGAGCTCCTAGATACTTTTAGGATTTTACACATTAGCTTAATATTGTGGTATTTCTTGTTGTTAGTAATGAATTCAAATATAGTAGTTATTTCCTTGGAAATATGCATATAGCTTTTTTTAATATTTCTAGCTCTTCTTCAAGCTTTGTGTTTTTCTTCAGTAAGTTTTGTATTCTTCTGCTGTTATTGTTGTATCACTATCTACTATTACAGGGTTATTTTTCTTTATCCATCCTGTTATTTTTGATTTTGATAGGGCATATTTACTGCTTAATTTTGCTAAGCTTTTTTCAGAGTTATAAAGATCTACTATTGTATTTTTGGATTCTTCTGTGTATTGTTTTTGACCTTTTGCCATTTTAAACACTTCCTTTTTTTATTTTAAAGCGTTCGGCTTTTTGTGTCTACAATATTTGGTATCAGTATATTAGTGTAGACACAGAATTTTGTTTTATTGAAACAATTAATTATAATTGCGAATATGGTTGTGGCTTTTTTCTGAATTGTAGAGCTCTACTATAGTATTCTTAAACTCTTCAGTATAATGTTTTTGATCTCTTGCCATTGCAGGCGCTTCCTCCACTTTACTATATTTTAAGGTGTTTGGCTTTCTGTCTATAAAATATTACGCTAACATTAAACAAACATAAAGCGACAAAAAGAATAAATAAATATTGCATTTAACAAAGAAGCTAAATGTGATAGAAAAAACAGAATTATCAACCAAATTTGAAACGACGTATAGAAAGTGGAAGGAAGAAAAAATAACTGCAATACAAGTTATTCAAATGTTAAATTTGAATAGAAATATTTTTTACAGATGTGTTAAATAGATGAAGTAAATATATATTTTATATTTGTAGATAGGAAAATAATTTGTAAAGGTAGCAATTTCTATCTTTTGTCCTTTTTAAAGGGAATATTTTCAGCTGAGTTACAAACAGAGGAATTTTTGATAATTTGTAGAATTTATTTTATATATAAAAATTTTATGTGTAAAATAGTTAGAAAATGTGATCTCAATGAATCATATAATTAAGTTGTAATATATCTAATGTTTATAATTACAAGTTAAAGGTTAATATTTGATTCTTCATGTTACAGTATTAAAATTTACAGGTAGTAATATAAAGAAGTTCAGGAATCGGTATTAGAGCTAGGCTTATAGGGAAAATTTGAAATTAATAAGATTGGTGTGAGAACGTATGGAACTTATATATTTATATATAGAAAAATTTAATGGTATATTGAAAAAAAAAGAAATTAATTTTTCGCCTAATTTTCATGTGGAAATTATAAATAAGAGATTGGTTATTGAGAATAAAAGATCTTATATGAATAAATTATATCCTAGTAGTATTAAGAATATCACCATGTTACTTGGAAAGAATGGTTCGGGGAAAACAACAATATTAGATATACTTGGAATGAATATAGATGATAGATGTGATCAATCAATAAAAAGAAAAGGTAGGTCTAGAAGTGAGGTTATTGATAGCTATTTCATACTTTACCATATTCAAGGAGATTACTTTGGCATTGAGATTATGGATGATATAGAGTCAAATGATAAAATAACAAAGCTATTTAAAAATAATTTGACGAACTTCAATTTTTATAAAACTAATAATCCATTCTATAAAATTCCAATCGGTTTAGTTATTAAAAAAAATAATGATATTTTTGAAGTTGTTGACCATTTTTTTAATGAATACCCACCACTTGGACATAGTATAAGTGGAAAAGTAGGAGTAAATTATGTATCAAATAAGTATAGTGAACGAATAGATATAAGATATAACTATATAGGAAAAAATGAAGAAAATTACGAAAGGGATGGCTACTTATGCAAGAGAAGATATTATTTAAAAGCTACAAATGAAATGAAATATACATATATCAATCATTTAAATAATAGCAAAGAATTGCATTTTTGTGCCGATTCATCAACTATTGAAATTGAGCCAGATTTTGATTATAGACTAGGAGTTGGAATGAAATATGAAGAAATGGAAAGTTGGATTAGCAACTTAGAAAAAATTTTGTACATTGATAACTCAGATAGAGTAGATAGTTTGAAATTATTTCAGAATGATGAAGAAATTGAAAAAATAAGAGTTGTGAATAATAAAAAAAAATATAAAGAAATATTCTTGTTAGATACATTATCAAGTTATATTATACAGCAATTTATAAAAGGTATATGTGAAATTATAAATGATAGTCTGCCATTAAGTGATGCCAAAGAAACAGTTAATATTAATCTTTTCGACGATGAACATATTAAATTTTTAAATAATTTTAAAAAAAATGAATATAAGCAATCTAATTCGAAGTTTATTTTGGGATCGTTATTAGATAAGAAGAAAGAATATGAAAATTTAATAAAGGTAATACACTATTACAAAGAGGATAAGAGCTTAAAGAATTATGATAAATTAATTTGTGTAAGTAGATACTTGTATTCGAGAATGGAAAGTTCAGTTGAACTAAAATCTGATAGTAGATATCAAATAGCTATTGAAGACTTTTTAAATGCATTAAGTTCTTTAGAAGGATGTTATTTCAATAAAAAAAATATATCTATTAAGTGCGATTCAGAAATAGATGAAATGGTAGTGAAAGCACTTCGAACATATGATAAATATATGCTTAATCAATATAATGATATTCAAGTGAGATTTAAAATAAAAACTTTAAATTTATCTGAAGGGGAAAATAATTTTTTGAATTTGTTATCAAAAATATTTGATATAGTGGAAGAGTCTAAAGAGGATCAATTGTTAATAATATTATTAGATGAGCCTGATCAAAGTTTACATCCTGAATGGAGTAGACGTTTTATTAATGTTCTATGCAATGAAATGGAGAAATATAAAAATAAAAATATTCAAATAGTGTTGTCTACACATTCACCGTTTATGGCAACAGATATTATGTCAGAACATATTTATTGCTTAGAAAATGATTATGATGAGGAGAAAAAAGGTAGAATTAATATATATTCTATGACCCAAAAAAGTAATAGTATTCATAATACATTTGGTGCAAACATTTATGAAATTTTAAAAGATAGCTTTATTTTAGAAAAGACAATTGGTGCATTCTCTTATAATAAAATAGTTAATCTAATTACCGAGCTTAAGAATCAATCGGACAGCTGTAATATAGAATATGAAAAATTTTTAATAGATTCTATTGGTGAACTGCCATTGAGAAAGAAACTTGAAGATATGTATAGGGAAAAAAGAGGAAATTGTCATAGGTTAAAGAATGATCTGGTAAAACAAATAAAACTGGAAATTGATGAGGAAAAACTTAATAAGATAAAAGAAATTTTAGAAGGTGATTGAATATGATTGGGATTAACCTTGAAAAGAAAAAGGAAAGTATTGAAAAAATATTTTGGAATTGGTTTTACATGTGGCATATGAAAGAATTTTTAGAGATATTAGAAAATGATACTACTTTACAAAAACTTATATTTAAAGATGAGAAAAAATACTTATATTGGGAAAATAGTGTTTCAAAATATGAAAAAAATGACTATAAGGAGGTAAAAGATTTTTTCTTTTCAGCACCTAAAAAGCATTTTGAATATCGCGAGAAAATGAAGGGTTTGAAAATTAATACCAAGTCAAAAGATTTTTTCATTAATAGATACAAAAATTTTAGAAATTCACAAATACCTAAAATTATTGATGCATTGGATATTCATTCTTGCCCATATTGTAATAGAAATTTTATAGATGTGTACTATGGAGAAAAGGCTAAAAAGCCTAATAGATTTAATGGTGATATAGATCATTATTTTCCTAAATCAAAATATGAATATTTGGCATTATGCGTTTACAATCTTATACCTTCATGTAAGATATGCAATCATGAAAAAGGGGAGCGAGAAAAAATACACTTTCACCCATATATGGATAAACAAGATGTATATCGATTTAAGACAAATTTTAATTTAGAATCAAAATCGATTAATATCGATTATTTATATGGATTATCTGAAGAATTTAACATTCAGATATTCGATTATTTTGATGAGAATAACGCAAATAGTATAAGAGAATCAGTAGAAACATTTCATTTAAAAGATAAGTATGAAAATATGTCTTCTTTTGCAAGACATATAATTAGAAAAGCTTATATTTATAATAATGGATATCTTAAGGATTTTGTAGAGCAATATTCTGATATATTAAATAAAAAAGAAATAATCAAAATTATATTTGATTATGAAGATGAAAATTTTTTAAATAAACCTTTGTCTAAATTTAAATATGATTTGATGAGAGAATTTTATGTAATTTGATAAAAAGAGCATGATATAAATATACCTTTTTTAAAAATGATATTAGATATTTATCCTACATGTGGAATAATAATAAGTACATTTACAAAGCATAAAGCTGAAAAATTAAGAAAATTTGAGACGTTTATAGAAATGCAGAGATATACATATGAATGTAAAGAATTGATTGGTTTATGCTGCTGTTTAGACGATTAATTACTTTTATACGAAAAATTATAAAAATAATATTCTAAATTAGGAGATGGTCAAATGAAGAATATTCTTATTACTACGGAAGGAATAAAGAAAAATTTAAAAAACATTAAGCCATTAGATGCAATATGTGAGTATATTTGGAATGGTTTTGATGCAAGTGCAAATGTAGTGAAGCTGAAACTACATCTTAATGAACTTGGACTAATAAATATGATAAGTATTAGTGATAATGGAACAGGTATTGCTTTTGAAGAGTTAAAACAAAAATTTCAACCATTTAATGAATCTATAAAAGCTAGTGGGGCTAGCAGAGTAAATCATTCCATTCCACATGGAAGACAAGGAATTGGAAGATTAACATTTTTTTCGTTTGCACAAACGGCCAGATGGAATACTGTTTATTGCAAAACTGAAAAAAAATATAAATATTTTATTGAAATGAATAAAGATTCCATAAATACTTATAACGATAATGCGGGAAAGGCACCAGATGAAACAACAGATAATAGTGGAACGATGGTAGTATTTACTCAGCTTATTACAATGTCTAGGGAAGAAATTGTTGGTAAAATAAAGGAAGAATTTTTTTGGTTCTTAGAACTGAATAACGCGAATAATTATCAAATATGGGTCGATGAAGAGAGGATTACTTATGAAGAATTTATCATCCAAAAAAAGAAAATTGATATGAAAGAGTATAAGCTAAAGAACGAATATGATGTGGAGCTTGTTCAATGGAGTAAGAGTTTGGGAAAAGAGTATTCTAGAATTTATTTTCTTGGTTCAGACAACCAAGAAAAGTATAAAGAAGCAACAAAATTGAATAAAAAATCAGATGAATTTTTTCATAGTGTTTTTGTTAGGAGTAAATATTTTAATGAATTTAATTTTGAGAAGCTAGATATCAATGGCCAAGTAGGAATATTTCCTAGTAAGAGTGATGAAGAATACAAAGGTTTAGTAGATGCTTTAAATCAGTATCTTATAAAATATAGGAAAGAGTATTTAAAAAAGATATCTAATAGATATATAAATATTCTTGTTGATAAAAATGTATATCCACAATTTGATACAACGAATATTATTGGAAACTACAAGAAACAACAATTAGATAATTTAGTAGAAACACTTTATACAGCACAACCTAAAATATTTACAAGTTTAAATGATGATAATAAGAAAATTACACTTCATTTATTAAATTTAATTATGGATAATAGTAATAAGCCAGAATTATTTAATGTATTAAAGCAAGTCATTGAACTTGACGAAGACGAAATACAGGAATTATCAGATGTTTTAAAATATACATCTCTAAATAATATTACAAGGACGATTAAATTAGTAGAGGATAGAATCAAGGTCGTACAAGGATTGAAGGAATTAGTGTTTAACAAGGAACTGTTTGCTAAGGAAGTTCCTCATATTCAAGATGTTATTGAAAATCATTATTGGTTATTTGGTGAACAGTACAATTTGATAACGGCAGCTGAGCCTGATTTTGAGCAAGCATTAATGGGACTAATCAAAGCTGAAATAGGCAAGAGTGAAAAAGTTTCAATTAATCATGAGGACAAGAATAAAGAGATGGATATTTATATGTTACGCCAAGATAGAAGGGGAAAAGTGACAGAGAATGTAGTAGTAGAACTTAAGAGACCAACAGTCTCATTAGGAGAAGATCAGCTTTCACAGGTTAAAAAGTATATGAGAGTTATTAAATCAGTTGATAGATTTAATGCTAATAATGTTAAGTGGACATATTATCTTGTAGGAAATCATTTTAATTCTAATGGATACATGAAAGGGGAAATAGAGGGACATAAATTTTTAGGAGAGCAGCATCTTGTTCATAGCGAAGCAAATGGTAATCAGAAAATATATGTTATGACCTGGGGTGATATATTTGATGAATTTACTAGAAAACACAGCTATCTTATAGATAAGCTAAAGACAAAACAAGAATTATGGTTAAGAAAGCATATATCAGCTGACGAAGTAGTTAATGATATAAAGAACAATTCAGCGAAGTTAGCTCCAGCTGTTGTGCCTAAAAAGAAAGTAGTTGGCAAATAAGAATAATTAGAAAAGATGATGATTAAATATGTTTATTAACAACATGAAATATCTAATTTCATTGTATTATATAAAACTAATATTACAGATTTTTGATGAAAACAAACTAGGTTACATTATATGATTTTAATAAAGATAATTTAATTAGGTCAACTCTTATCTTTATCTAATTATATAGTTACTGATGTAAAGATTTTAGATAAAGTTTTGAGTGAAGTAAAATAGAAATTATCAGAAGGGTATTCAAATTTAGAGAAACAAAAAAAGCTTAGTTAGACTAAATTTATAATAAGTATAATCATTGACTAATTATATATTGTTTTAGAAGAAAGTCTACATTTTTGATTATTATAATAATGTGGACTTTTAAATTTTATAATTTATAATGTTTATGTAGGGATTTGATAGAGTAAGTATAGGTTATATTGACTTTATAAAATAGTCAATGTTAGCTTACTTAAGTAAAATCAAGAGATGAAAGGAGTTTGACATAATTATGGGTAAGACAGTCGTGCTAGCTGAAAAGCCTTCTGTTGGAAGGGACTTAGCTAGAGTTTTAAATTGTAAAAAGGGTGGAAATGGATTTTTAGAGGGAGATAAATATATAGTAACTTGGGCACTAGGACACTTAGTTACCCTAGCTGATCCTGAAGTTTATGAGGATAGATATAAATCTTGGAGGATTGAGGATTTACCAATGCTTCCATCACATTTAAAGTTGGTGGTAATAAAGCAAAGCGGAAGACAGTTTAACGTAGTGAAAAGTCAAATGAATAGGAATGATGTAAGTGAAATTGTTATTGCAACAGATGCTGGCCGTGAAGGGGAACTTGTTGCAAGATGGATAATTGAAAAAGCTCATGTTAGAAAACCTATTAAACGTCTTTGGATTTCTTCAGTTACAGATAAGGCTATTAAAGAAGGATTTAGCAAATTAAAAGATGGAAGAGAATATGAAAATCTTTATGATTCTGCAGTGGCTAGAGCTGAAGCAGATTGGATAGTGGGAATAAACGCTACCCGTGCTTTAACCTGTAAATACAATGCTCAGCTTTCCTGTGGAAGAGTTCAGACTCCAACAATTGCTATGATTGCTGCAAGAGAAGAGGAGATTAAAAACTTTAAACCTAAAACTTATTACGGAATTACAGCTGTAGCTAATAATTTAAAATTAGTTTGGCAGGATAGTAAGACTAATGACTTTAAGACTTTTAATAAGGAAAAATGTGATGACATTTTAAAAAGTGTTAAAAATAAGAAAGCTGAAGTTGTTGAAGTTAGTAAAGTCCATAAAAAAAGCTTTGCTCCACAATTATATGATTTAACAGAGCTTCAAAGAGATGCTAATAAGATATTTGGCTATTCAGCAAAGGAAACCTTATCTATAATGCAAAGACTTTATGAAAATTATAAGGTGCTTACTTATCCAAGAACAGATTCAAGATATATATCTTCAGATATAGTGGACACTTTAAAGGATAGAGTTAAGGCCTGTGGAGTAGGGCCTTATTCAAGGCTGTCACAAAAGGTTTTAAAAAATCCAATAAAGTCTAGTAAATCCTTTGTGGATAATAGTAAGGTATCAGATCACCACGCAATTATACCAACAGAGCAGCATGTAGCTTTAAGTTCACTAAATGATAAGGAAAGAAAGATTTATGATTTAGTAGTTAAAAGATTTTTAGCTGTTTTATATCCTCCTTTTGAATATGAACAGACAACTATAAAAGCTAAAATAGGAGAAGAAAACTTTATTGCTAAAGGAAAGATTGTTCTTTCTCAAGGATGGAAGGAAGTTTATGAAAATAACTTTGAGGACAATGAAGAAAGCGGAGATATTAAAGAGCAGATACTTCCTAATATAAATAAAGGGGACATTTTAAATATATCAGCTATTACTGAAACTAAAGGGGAAACTAGACCTCCAGCACCATTTAATGAAGGAACACTACTTTCAGCTATGGAAAATCCAATAAAGTACATGAGTGGCGAAAGTGAAGCATTAAAAAGGACAATAGGAGAAACTGGAGGACTCGGAACTGTAGCTACAAGAGCCGATATTATTGAAAAACTATTTAACACTTTTCTAATTGAAAAAAGAGGTAAGGATATATTTATAACTTCAAAGGGAAAACAGCTTCTTGAGTTAGTTCCAGAAGATTTAAGATCACCAGCCTTAACTGCACAGTGGGAACAAAAGCTTACTTCAATTTCAAAGGGTAATCTTAACAAGAATAAGTTTATAAATGAAATGAGAACTTATGCAGAGGAAGTTGTGAAAGACATAAAAAGTAGTGAAGAAAAGTTTAGGCATGACAATCTTACAAGAACAAAGTGTCCTGAATGTGGAAAGTATATGTTAGAGGTTAAGGGCAAAAAAGGTAAAATGCTTATTTGTCAGGATAGAGAATGTGGTTATAGAAAAGGCGTTGCTAAAATAACCAATGCACGATGTCCAGAGTGTCACAAAAAGCTTGAACTTCGTGGAGAAGGAGAAGGGCAAATATTTGTATGTAGTTGTGGATATAGAGAAAAACTTTCTGCGTTTAATGAGAGAAGGAAAAAAGATAACAGCAAGGTTTCAAAGCAGGATGTTAATAGATATCTTAAAAATCAAAAGAAGGCAAATGATGAGCCATTTAACTCAGCTCTTGCAGATGCATTAGCTAAATTTAAATTTACGGAGTAGGTAGGAAGTAAGAAGTAGTAGGTAAGAGCTAAGAAGTAAGAGCTAAGAGTGAAGAGGTAAGAAGTATAGGTGAAATATAACTATTACCTTTTCACTCTTACTTCTTACCTATTTTCTTTTACCTCTTACTTATTACCTATTTATCATCAATTATTTAACTGTGTTTAAAAATTCATCTATTTCATTAGCAGAGCCTAAGCTTAAAACTTTATCGCTTATCTTTTTAGCTTCTTCTAAAGATAGAGAGGAAACTAATTTTCTAGCAGGGAGAATTGAGATAGGGCTCATGCTGAATTCATCTAATCCCATTCCAAGAAGTATTGGAATAAGCTTTTGATCTCCAGCCATTTCTCCACACATTCCAGCCCATATACCTTCTTTATGGGCATTGTCTATAACCATTTTTATAAGTCTTAGTACACCTGGATTTAGTGGGTTATATAAATAACTTATTTTTTCATTCATTCTATCTACAGCTGTTGTATATTGAATTAAGTCGTTAGTACCGATGCTAAAGAAGTCTACATGTTTAGCTAATTGATCGCTTATTATAGCTGCAGAAGGAACTTCAATCATCATTCCAACTTCTATACTATCAGATACTTCAATTTTCTCATTTAAAAGTTCTTCCTTAGCAGAGTTAAGCATTTTCTTAGCTTCAAGAAGTTCTTCAAGGCTTGATATCATAGGAAACATAATTCTAAGTTTTCCATATACACTAGCTCTTAATAAGGCTCTTAGCTGAGTATTGAATATATCCTTTCTATCAAGGCAATATCTTATAGCTCTATAGCCTAGGAATGGATTTGTCTCTTTGCTAAGATTCAAATACTCTAGATTTTTGTCTCCTCCAATATCAAGTGTACGAATAACTACTGGCTTATTTTTCATAGCTTCTAATACTTTTCTGTAAGCTTCAAATTGTTCACCTTCAGTTGGAAAGGCATTTCTATTCATATATAGAAACTCTGTTCTATAAAGGCCTACTCCTTCAGCATCGTTTTCTAATAATCCTTTGATATCATTAGGTGTTCCGATGTTTCCTGCAAGTTCTAGTTCTTTTCCATCCTTAGTTATACTTTTTTTGCCTATTAATTCTCTCATTTCTCTTTTAAAATTTTCAAATTTAGTCTTCTCGTTACTGAAAGCATTCTTTTCATCTTCACTTGGATTAATCATAACTTCACCAGTGCCTCCGTTAAATGCTATCATATCACCATTTTTAACTCTTTCAGTTATATCTTTAAGCCCAACTATTGCTGGAATTTCTAGTGTCTTAGCCATTATAGCTGTATGAGAAGTCTTTCCACCAATGTTAGTTAAAAAGCCTTCAATCATATCTTTATCCATGGAAGCAGTAACAGAAGGTGTTAAATCATCTGCCACTAATATCACTTTTTCAGATAGATTTGATACATCTATCATTTCTTTTTCTAGTATATAAGTTAATATTCTCTTAGAGATATCTCTTACATCAGCAGCTCTTTCTTTTAAATATTCATCTTCGATGGACTCAAAAATATCAATCATTTGATTTGCAATTTCACTAAAAGCAAATTCTGCATTTAATCCAGTTTCTATTTTTGCTAAAGTTGGATCAACTAGTTCTGGATCCTCTAAAATCATTAAGTGAGCCTGAAATATCTCAGCCTTATCTTCTCCCAGCTCTTTTAATACTTTATTTTTGATTCTCTCTAAATCCTCTTTGGATTTTAAAAGCGCATTAGTGAACTTAGTTTTCTCAGCTGCTATGTCAACTATTTCTCTTTTTTCTATAATTAACTCTTCTTCTTTAAGTATTAGAGCTTTTCCTAAAGCTATCCCTGGACATACTGCTATTCCTTTTATCATTTAGCTAACACTCCTTATTATAGTATCTATTTTAAATTAATAATTAATTCTGTTATAGCGTCCATTGCAGCTGCTTCATCTTCTCCAGATATAGTTATAGTTAGTTCATCACCTTTTTTTACTCCACAAGACATTAAGTTCATTATAGATTTAGCGTTTGCTCCATTTATTCTTATATCTGATTTAAAGCTACTAGCAAGCTTTGCTAAAGCTGCAGCAGGTCTTGCATGAAGTCCATTTTCAGCAGTTATTATTATCTTTTTTTCCATAATTAAATTCCTCCTTAGTTTTATATAAATAAAAAAGCATGAACTAAAACTCAGAAAAGGTATAAGATTATCATAAACTCTATGATAAATTTTATGCAATACTTTTTCTAAATCTTAGCTCATGCCTGATCGTATCAGTAACACGCTAATTATTTACTAAGCTATTTAATTTTATAAGATGAATAGCAATGTATCCGACTTCATCTTCTGGAACAGAAAGCTTTAAATTATATTGTATAATTTTTGAGATATCATATGCTATTTTATATTCAATTATATGTTTTTCCTTTAATTCTGTCAACATATCATTTTTTATAGTTTTATTATTTTTAACTCTATTTAACACTCCCTTAATATGGATAATAAACCTAGTATATTCAAAGGAAGAGGGGTCTAACTTAACCTTTAGTTTTATAGAGATATAATTTGAGATTTTTGTAATTAGTTGGGCATTTTCTAAGGCTTCTTTTTTAGAATTTTCATTTAAGCCGCCACAAATGTGAAAGGTTAAAAAGCCTATTTCAGCATCAGGGATTTCCATTTGAAGTCCCTTACTTAAAATATCTACCGCCTTTTCTGCAACCATATACTCTTTGGGATATAGAAGTTTTGTTTCATTCAAAAAGGGGTTTACTAAAACTATTCCATCCTTAAGTCTTTTAATTGTAAATTGAATATGATCTATAAGTCCAGCATGAATTTTAGGGTTTAAGCTTTGGGTAAGCTCTTCAGAAGCCATTTTTAAGATTCTTTCAGTAAGTTCGATTATTTTTGGGTCTAAGTCATTAAAAAATCTTGAATATTCGTTTGTTTTTAAGCCTTCAAGGGAAATAAATCTAGATTCGATACCCTGTAAGTTTTCTAAGGTTTGTTTGCTTTTTCTCCCAAAGCCAATGCCTTTTCCTACTAGAATATAGTTTATATTTCTATGGCTTACTAGAATTACATTATTGCTCAAAACTTTGATTATTTTATATTCTTCCAATGAAAATCCTCCTTTCTGTAGGAAATTTATATAATTAACAATTAAGAATTGACAATTTACAGTTAACAATAAAATATAGCCTTTTATTAAGTTTTAGTGTAAAATTCATATTTTTTAATTAGAGAAACTTCATTTTCAGTAACTATAGATAAGGCAGTTCCAGTTTCACCGGCTCTTCCTGTTCTGCCTACTCTATGAAGGTAATCTTTAGGATCATCAGGTAAGTCTAAATTGAAAATGTGAGTTACTCCCTTAATATCAAGTCCTCTTGCAGATAAGTCAGAGGATACAAGAACCTGTGTCTTTCCACTTCTAAAGCTATCTAGAGCTTTTTTTCTATCTTCCTTTGAGGCGCTTCCGTATATGCCTTCTGCTTTAATTTTGCTATATTTAAGCTTTGATGTAGTTATGTCAGTTTCATCATTTCTATTTATAAAAACAATAGCCCTTTCTGGTTTGACAGCAGCTATTAGCTTTCTTAAGATTTCAATTTTATCTCTTTGCTCTGCTAGAAAGTACATATGGGTAATATTAGGGTTTACCATTTCACTTTCTTCAGCCTTTACAAATTCAGCTTCTTTCATTAAATCATTTGCAATGCTTAAAGTTTGATTATTTATAGTAGCAGAGAAGACCATAAGCTGCCTATCCCGCATAGTAGTTTTGATAACATCTTTAACTACAGATAAGTTGCTTTTGTCAAGAAGTCTATCACCTTCATCTATTACTATAGTTTTAACTGTTTGAGAGTTAATCTTTCTCTTTTTTATAAGCTCTAATATTCTTCCACTAGAACCTACTATTATATGAGGCTTTTCTTTTAGCTTTTCAATTTGTCTTTTTATATTAACTTCACCTATTATAGAAGCAGAAGTTACAGCCATACCAGAGTTTTCACTTAAAGATTGTACTTGCTTATCTATTTGCATAGCCAATTCATGGGTAGGTGCTAAAATAATTGCCTGCATTTCTCTTTTGCTAGCATCTATCTTTTGAAATATTGGCAGTAAGTATGCTAGAGTCTTTCCGCTTCCTGTTTGTGATTGACCTATTACGTCTTTATTTTGAAGAGCTAGTGGTATAGCTTTTACTTGAATATCTGTTGGCTCTGTTATGCCTTCTTTTTTTAGTCCTTCTATTAAGCTTGAATTTAATCCTAAATTATCAAATGGCATTGTCATATTTATCTCCTCTATATATAATTTCCAAAATGTTATATTTTTCTGATTAAACTTATATAATTCTATACTTAGTATACATTTTTGTCAATTTACCTATCATTATTAATATAAGTATTCTGCAAAGCAATTTTTTAGTGAATAACTAATAGTTAAAAGTGCATAGTAGTTTTTTAAGTTGCACTCAATAATACTTACTTAGTAACTTTACAGTGTGGCTACGCCAGGCAAAATTATCATTTTGATTTTGGAAGTCCTATTAGTACTACATAATAAACTGAAGGTTTCTCAATGATACTATATGCGTTAGCAAAGTAATCTTACATGCCACTATTTTATCGCATTTTATTCACATTAGGATTCAAGTTATTTTAATTTAATTGTTGTATATTTTGTTTAAGTATGTTAAAATTATTGAGTAGGTACGATTTAAGTAGCTATAAAAAAGATTTAACACTGTTAACAACATTTCCTCTTTTAGGAACATAGTGATAACCAGTTTTTAAATCTAATATTTGAAAAAGGAGGAATGTTGAAATGGCAGATAAGACTTTAGTATGTAAAGACTGTGGAAAAGAATTCGTTTTCACTGAAGGCGAGCAAGCTTTCTACAAAGAAAAAGGTTTTGAAAATGAACCTCAAAGATGTGTTGATTGCAGAAAAGCAAGAAAACAACAAAACAACAATAGAGGATTCAGAAGATAGTAATTTGAATCGACACCCTATAAGAAGAAATTCTTATAGGGTTTTTATTTTAAATATGAATAATAATTTCAAAATTTAAGCGCAAACTTTTAAATATAGATAAAATATAAGGGGGGTTTTAAGTGTATAAATTATCAGCTGTATTTATAGGTCTTTTAATTGCTGTTATGGTAACCTTTAATGGAACCTTGGCGGCTCATGTAGGTGATTATCTATCAGTATTAATAGTTCAAGTTGTAGGCCTTATAGCAGTAGGAATCATACTAATAGGAAAAAAGAAAAAAATCAGCTTAAAAAATGGAGTTCCAACATATTTGCTATTCGCAGGTGGAATTGGAGTGGTTTTAACATTTTTTAATAATGTGTGTTTTAAGCATTTAGGCGTATCTTTAACTCTAGCTCTAGGATTATTTGGACAGTCGCTAGCTGCAGTAGTCATAGATCATTTTGGATTTTTCGGATTAGATGTTCATAAGTTCCAAAAAGAAAAAATAGTAGGATTTATGATAGTACTTGCAGGAATAGTTATAATGGTAATATATTAGGGGGTATAAAGTATGATATATATAATACTTGCATTTATATCAGGATGTTTAGTTCTCCTTTCTATGGTAGTTAACTCTAATCTAGCAAAGAGAGTTGGAGTATTCCAAGGAACTTTTATAAATTACCTTGGAGGCTTGATAATTACAGGAATAATATTATTATTTATAAATGATGGAAAAAATTTGTCTTTTACAGAACTTATTCATTTTCCATTTTGGATATATCTAGGAGGAGTAATTGGGGTGGCAGTTGTAGCTGCATCAAATGTCATAATTCCTAAGATTCCAACTATATATTCTACTCTACTTATTTTTATTGGACAGCTTTTCACAGGGATAGCACTTGACTATTTTACAGGGGTAGATGTTTCTATGGGAAAGTTAATTGGAGGAGCACTAATACTTGCAGGACTTTTTTACAATTTCAGAGTTGATAAAAAACAAGAATCAATTCAGTAGGGTGTATTGATTTGGAACAAATGTATATATTTTATACAGATGAATATATTTTTTAAATAAGAGTCAGTAAATTGAAATTAACATTTATTGATTCTTATTTTATTTTATAAAGGGGTATAAAGTTAGAGATAGGGATTAGGGGGAAATAAAAAAAGCATTTTCAGATAATATATAATTTATTATTTGGCATATAAGTTGCTTTATAGTAATTATGAAAACGTTAACTTTTGGTTACAAGAACAGACTGCTTAAAGTTCCACCAAAGAATTCTCAGTAGCTAGAAGACAAAATTAATTTCGTGTTACTTCCCCCTTGAAATAATACGAAGAGGCTTAGGGTAAAATTAATCATAGTTTAAATATATTAAATATAATAGGAAGCATATTTAAGTTATGGTTAGAAAAGTAGGGCTGTTCAATAAAATAAAATGTTCTTGTAAATAAGTAGAGTGCATCTTTTAGGTGCACTTTGCTTATTTTTTATTCTATAGAAATTTATTAGTAAAACAAAGTCTAGACAATTTTCTAAGTTTAAATGTTACACATATTATAGAATTTTTTCATATAATTATATTAGTTAGTATGAAGAAAGGATAAAAATTATGTTTGCTAGTCCATGTGGAGCTATGAAATATAAAATGAATGACCCTATACAACAACCTCAGCAAGTTCAATCAAAATCATATTTTAGAATTATGCATGCTTCTCCTAATGCACCAGATGTAGATGTCTATGCAAATGGAACTATGGTTGCAAAGAATCTTAGATATAAAGATTTTTCTTCCTATTGGTCTGCTATACCTGGAAACTATCTTATAGAAGTTTATCCAACAGGCGAAAAAACAAAGCCTATATTAAGTTCAAATATACCAATTCCTCAAGGAACAATTTTTAATATAGCTATTATTGGAACAGCTCCAAATGTAAGTCTGTATCCTATTCCAGAACCAGCCTCTGGGCAAAACTTTGGAAGACCTTGTATAAGATTTATTAATTTATCTCCGAATTCACCAGCTATAGATATAACAACACCAGATGGGAAGAATATTTTTAGTAATGTTGAGTACAAGTATATTACTGATTATGCTTGCATTGCAGCAGGAGTCTATACTTTTGAAGTTCGTCCAAAAGGTAGCGAGAACGCAGCATTCACTTTGTCTGGTGTTAAACTTGATGCTAATAACTACTACTCTATATATGCATTTGGATTATTAGGGGAGAGACCACCTTTACAAGCAGTACTTGCTATAGAACCAAGAAGCTAGGGAGTAACCAGTGGCCGGTGGGTGGTTGAATTTTGTTTACAATTTGTTCATGAAGTAGTACAAAAATCGAATAAAGACCCTGAACGGGATACTGTTAGAAAACGGTATCCTATTTTTTTATGATACAATTACGGCATGGTAGTAATGAATGGGGGAAGTGAAAATGCTGCACATTGATTATGAGAGAAAAAAACCGATTTATCAGCAGATATATGAACAAATAAAACATGATATTCTCATAGGAAATTTGTCTATTGGCACACGGATAATATCCACCAGGGCATTGGCAAAGGAATTGCAGATTGGACGGAATACTGTGGAAAATGCCTATGCACAACTAGCGTTGGAAGGATATATTACAAGTGTGGCAGGTTCCGGCTATGTGGTTAACAATTTACAATTTGATCTTAATCAAAAAGAAACGGCCAGTTTAACAATAAGTGAAGTGGAGCTTAGTGTTTCCAAACATGGGGCTGAGAATATCCATTATAGTTTTCAATATGGAAATCTTGATGCCGCCAGTTTTCCATATAAGCTCTGGAGAAGGTATATGACTGATGTATTGGATGGACCAAAAGCGCAAGATGTTCACGGTGACTGCGATGTAAAAGGAGACATGGATTTGCGAATCCAACTAATGAAATATTTATATCACAGCCGTGGGGTCAACTGCAAACCGGAACAGATCGTAATTTGCAGCGGCACGCAATCCGCTCTTCAAATAATGATAAAAATATTTCCCTATGCAGAAAAAAAAGTCGCTATGGAGGAACCCTGCTATGATGGTGCCAGCATCATCTTCCGGAGTAATGGATTTGAGATTTTGCCGATACCAGTTTGTGAGAATGGAATTGAACTAAACAAACTTGCTGAATCATCCGCAAGAATGGTTCACATTGCACCATCCCACCAGTTTCCAATGGGTGCTGTTATGCCAATTCATAAGCGAATAGAAATATTGAACTGGGCACGGGAACATGACAATATCATTATCGAGGATGACTATGACAGCGAATTTCGCTATAACGGGCGACCAATTCCATCTCTCCAATCAATCGATCAATATGAGCGAGTAATCTATGTTGGTACATTCTCTAAAGCACTTTCTCCGGGTCTTCGAATGGCATATATGATATTGCCCACATGGTTGCTACCGGTATATCAAGAAAAGTTTACTGGATATCAATGTACCGTACCGTTGATAGAACAGAAAATTCTGGCACGATTTATGGAGGATGGGCATTGGGAAAAGCATATCCGGAAGATTTGTCTATCTCAAAAAAAGAAGCACGATACCTTGATTGATGCAATTAAGCAAAACATGGGAAACAAGGTTCGTATCTATGGTCACCAAGCTGGATTGCATATTCATTTGGAATTCTTGGATGGACAGAAAGAAGATGAACTTGTTCGAAAAGCATTTGAACACAAAATTAAGGTGTGTCCTGTGTCCCCCTTCTGGTTGAACAAGCAAAATTATAAGAACAATGCCCTTGTCTTGGGATATGGCATGATACCAGATAGGGATATTCGGATGGCTGTGAAGATTTTATCTCAGGCTTGGTTCGGTTAACTCAACTGTATCCTATAAATTTATCAAAACCGGCTCTTATAAAGGGTACGGTTTTGTTGTATAGTAAAGAAAAAAGGAACTGATATGATAAGGAGGCTATATTATGCAACATC
Source organism: Clostridium sp. JNZ J1-5 (assembly GCF_053901425.1). NCBI lineage: Bacteria > Bacillati > Bacillota > Clostridia > Eubacteriales > Clostridiaceae > Clostridium > Clostridium sp. JNZ J1-5. The sequence goes on from NZ_CM132773.1 coordinate 2,902,886, forward strand.
GTATGAAAACACACCCATTGACCAAACAACAGATAAAACAGTTGCTTCAGCGAGCACAGACTGGCAGTTTGGCCACACTGAATCCCGATGGTACACCGTACAGCACCCCAATCCATTTTATCTATTTCCATGAGACAATTTTTTTTCATGGTTTACCAAAAGGTAAAAAGCTTGACAATATCGCCCACAATTCCAAAGTCGGATTTTCTGTTTATGAAATGGAGAAGTTGTTGCTGGATCCGAATGGAAAACCATGCGATACAAATACAAAATACGAAAGTGTAATTATTTCCGGTACTGCCAAACTCTTGGATGATATGGATGAAAAAAGTACAGTACTGAAAAAAATCGTGGAAAAATACACACCTCACTTGGTGAAAAATGAAATTCCAAACAATATGGTTAGAGGTACAGCAGTAATACGAATCGATGTGGTAGAAATGACCGGAAAATATTTTTCGTAGTAAATGCTGAATGTCCATCAAATGAAATCTTTATAAGCAAATATGTATAGTATAAGTAAAACGATCTTGATTTACCTAAATTAAGTTACTAAAAGTTAAAAAGGTATATAATTCTACATTGAATTATATACCTTTGATTTTTAGCACCTTATTTTGTGTTTAAGAATGCTGCTATTTGTTACAATATACTTTTAGAAAGTATTATTGTGGTTTGCTTATAAACATTTGTGAGAACATACTTCCGTAAGGCCCACCTTTTCTAATTCCAATTCCTATATGAGTAAAGTCTGGGCTTAATATGTTCTTTCTGTGGCCAGGAGAATTCATTAGTGAATTGTGGGCATTTTGAACACTCTGATTGCCTGCAATATTTTCTCCAGCTTGAACATAGCTTATACCAAAAGATTTCATCATATCAAAAGGACTTCCATACTTTGGAGAGTTATGACTAAAATAATTATTATCTATCATATCTTGAGCTTTTGTTCTAGCAACACTAGCTAACTGAGTATCTACTTTTAGTGGTGGTAGGTTGTTTTGAGCACGAGCATCATTAACTAATTTTATCATTTGTTGTTCTGCATCAGATAGAGTAGCAGTATTTGTATTTGCACTTGGTGTTTTAGGTGTATTAGTTCCTTGTGGTGTTGTTCCTGCAGTTGAAGGAGGAGTAGGTGGTTTCTGATCTTCAGGTACTATAGGTTTACATTGTCCTTTAGAAATAAAACCTACTGAGTTATTAGGAAGCTTTACTGCATACCAGTCTTCAACTTGACTTACTACATCTAGTGTACTATTTTTATTTTGGCTTTGAAGTACAGGAGTATTATTAGAACAGCCTGATTGTACATTTGCACTATCGGCAGTAACTTTAATCTTGCTAATATCTCCCATTTGAGAAATAGAGGACTCTACGCCTCCAATAGCCTTTTGTTGAGTTTGATTTCTTTGAGCTTGTTTTTGTTGGGTCTGATTTCTACTTTGGCTTTTATTTGGTGCACATGAAACTGAGAAGAATGACAATAATACTAAAGCTAAAGCAACTATTCTTCTTTTCATTAGTATTCCTCCTTAAAATTAAATATTGACACTAAATAGTATTTGAATAAAAAGCAAATTCTATTAGAGGAATGTTTTGATTAAATTATGTATTTTATTGAAAAATGTATATGAATGAAGTATAATGTAAGCATATTCCAAATGAAGGAGAATGTTTTATGATAGAGGTTGTTCTTAACTAAGCAAATTTAATACTAAGTCTTAAAATTTTGAAAATCTGCTTGAGGCAGGTCTATTTTTTATGAAATTTTTTAAGGCTTAAGCTTGGAAAAGAACACGGTATACAGTCTCCTTAAATAAGGGAAAAGTCCGTGCATTTGCACGATTTTTTTATGCCCTTTTATAATCATCAGGCGGATTATATTTTAAAGAGAATTTAGACTGCAGATAAACTTGTGTTTATCTGCAGTCTTTTTAATTTTAGGAGGAGTGAAATATGTTAATTGTATTTGAAAAAATTAAAAAATTTGAAACTAAGTGTAGAGAAAATGGAGGAATTAGAATTGAACAAAAAAACTATAGGAATTTTAGAATACAATAAAATAAAGGAACAACTTAAAAGCTTTGCTTTATCAGAACTAGCAATAGATTTAATAGATAGATTAGAACCATCAGTGGATATAAAAGTTATAGAAAGAACAATGAAAGAAACCAGTGAAGCAAGAGCTATTGTCAATATAACATCTAGTATTCCAATTCATAGCTTAAAAGGAATAAAGTTTATTAAGGAAAAGCTAGAAAAAGGAACTATATTATCACCAGAGGAATTGGAGGGAATAGCAGGACTTTTAAGGGAGACTAAAAGATTAAAAAGATTTATGAAAGATAAGGAATATTATGCTCCCACTATAAGCTCATATATATATTCAACTTATGAACTTGATGATATAAGAGAAGAAATAGAAAGATGTATAGTGAGAAATAGCGTAGACGATAAGGCAAGTTCAGCACTTTCAAAAATTAGAAAGAGGATTCACATTTTAGAGGAAAGAATAAAGAGTAAACTTGAAGATGTTTTAAAAAATGAAAATTATAGAGGATGTATTCAGGAATTACTTGTAAGCCAGAGAAATGGAAGATACGTTATTCCAGTAAAAAGTGAATATAAAAGGTCAATAAGTGGAGATGTTCATGATAAATCTCAAAGTGGCTCTACAGTATTTGTTGAACCAGCGGAGGTTAAAAAGGCCCAAGATGAACTTAATCTATACAAAATAGAAGAGGAGAAAGAAGTATACAAAATATTAGCTTATTTAACTAATATAGTATTTAATAGTCAAAGAGAAATTAATCTTAATGTAGAAGCTATGAGTTATTACGATTTTTTGTTTGCAAAAGGAAAATATAGCAAAGAAATAGAAGGAAGAGAGGTTTCATTTAATAATAGAAACTATATAAAAATACAGAAAGGCAAGCATCCTCTTATAGGCAACACAGCTGTTCCACTTGACTTTGAGATAGGAGAAGGCTATAGGGGAATAGTAATTACAGGTCCAAATACAGGAGGAAAGACTGTAGCACTAAAAACTGTGGGACTTCTTACCATGATGGCTCAATCTGGACTTCATGTACCTGTAGGTGAGAAAAGTGAATTTGGAGTATTTATTGATGTACTTGTAGATATAGGAGACGGACAAAGCATAGAGCAAAATTTAAGCACATTTTCATCTCACATAAGAAATATAATTGATATATTAAGCTGTGCTGATAAGCATACCTTAGTAATTGTAGATGAAATAGGATCAGGAACGGATCCAGGAGAGGGTATGGGGCTTGCAGTATCAATACTAGAAGAGCTCCATGATAGAGGAGCCACTATTTGCGCTACTACACATTATAGTGAAATAAAATATTTTGCACAGGATCATCCTGGATTTATAAATGGATCTATGGCTTTTGATATAGATACTCTAAAGCCGCTGTATAGACTGAATATAGGTAAAGCAGGAGAGAGTAATGCTTTTTTAATAGCTTTAAAGCTTGGAATGGATAGAAAGGTAATAGAAAAAGCACATAAGATAACTTATAAAGAAGATAAAGATTACTCAGATTATGAAGAAGTGGAGAACCAAAAATCAGCATCAACTATTAATACTATATTAGATCATAAGCATCAGAAAGAAAAATTCAAAGAAGCTGAAAAGAGAATAAAGATGGCAGAAGAGGCTAAGAAAATTCCAGAATTTAAAATAGGAGATTGTGTATTTATATCATACATGAAAAGAACAGGTATAGTATGCCAAACTGAAAACTCTAAAGGCGAGTATGGAGTAATGGTAATGAATAAAAAATTAACTATAAATAAAAAAAGATTGTCACTATATATAGATAGTGATGAGCTTTATCCAGAGGATTATGATTTTGACATAGTTTTTAGAAGTAAGGAGTACAGAAAAAAGGATAAGATTATGAAAAAGAAACATCAAGAAGGGATAGTTATTGAATTAGATAAGGAGAAATAGGAAAAAAGTAATAAGATATACCATAAAAACACATAATAAAGTAAAGGCTATATTTTAAGAGATTGTCGATGACCTATAATATCGAAAATAATTCTAAATTTAGCATAAGCAGAGAACCCAAATCTATGATTTGGTGTGAATCGCTTACTCCTTGGAAGAATGGCAAGGAGTTTCATTATAATGAATTCAACAATCTTTAAAATAGCCTTAACCTACTAATATAAAGTTTTAGATGAATGTAAAAATTAACATTCATCTAAAACAAAACCAGAGGAGAATTAGATATGAAAAATAAGAAGTTGAACAATGTATTAAAAGCATTAGTAATTGGAGTAACTGTAGCATCTATAGGTACTGGAGTTTATGTAAAAACAACTTATGCAGCAGGTGCTTCTAAACCTTCAATTAATGTAAGAGAATGTGAAAAAGAAAAAGGGTGCAAAGTAAAATTTTCTGAATCTGATGAAGGTTGCAAAAGGCACATTAAAAGAAATAACATGGATAGTTTAAAGGCATCTTTAAACGAATTAGTTAATGAAGGAACACTTACACGAGAAAAAGCTGATAAAGTAATTTCTCGACTTCAAAAGAGAAAAGATGAAAGAAAAACTGAATTTGAGAAAATGAAGAAGATGACAGAAGAAGAAAGAAAAGAATATGTTAAAAACAAGAAAGAAAAATATATTAATCCTTTTGATGAGATGATAAAAGATGGTATTATTACAAAATCAGAAGCAGAGGCAATTACAAGTAGAAATCGTGAAAAAATGTCCTTAGAAAGAAAAGAAAAAATTACAGAAAACCTTAGCAATTTAGTAAAGGATAAAACAATAACACAGGAACAGATGAATAAATTCATAGAAAAGTTTGAAAAACAACAAGTAGAAAGAAAAGCCTTACATAAAAAATTAAGAGGCATGAGTGAAGAAGAAAGAAAAACTTATATGGATAAAAAGGAGTTTAAAAGAAAAAGTGACATATTAAAAGAAATGGTTAAGGAAGGTACAATTACATCACAGCAAGCGGAAGCTATGCAAAAGGTAATGCCTAAGATTTATAAAAAAAATTAAAAGATATGAAAAGATAAGTTAGTTTTAAATAAATTAGCTCCTCTTATTATATTAAATATAAAATTAAAAAATATATAATTTATTGTATTTTGTGAACAATTTTGGTAAATTAATAATTAGAGATAAAAACACAGTTTATGTTGGTAGTCAGAAAGATGAAGAGATTCATCAATTTATATTAAAAGAATTTAAAAATTTAAAGTTCAGTAGTATAATAGCCAATTTAAATGAGGAGTTAGTCAGAGGACTGGAAAATCCCAAAAGGATGAAAAGAAAAATTAGAAAAGCATAAAGGACATTAGGGCTATTGGATTTATCTAAAAAAGATAACTAAGAAATTAGTGCTTGCGTTTGGTGGACGGAGCACTTTTTTCATTTGTTTTAAATTTAATTTTAGGACTTTTTACACTAATATACTTGAGAATACTTATAGGGGGATATGGCAGTGAAAATAATATTAATTTTCCTTATTGGAATTGCAGCAGGGTTTATAAATACCTTGGCTGGAGGAGGATCACTTTTAACAGTTCCCATGCTTATATTTCTAGGGTTACCCTCTGCAGTTGCCAATGGAACCAATAGAATTGCTGTGGCAGTTGAAAATATTGTGGCTGCAGCCAATTTCAAAAATAAAGGTTATTTTGACATGAAGTTTGGACTTATGATTGGTATACCTTCTGTTATAGGATCTATATTAGGAGCAAAAGCTGCAATTAATTTGCCGGATGAGTTATTTAATAAAATACTAGGGGTAATTATGGTGATAGTAGTTATCTTTATAATTTGGGAACCACAGAAAAGATTATTGCCTTCAAAATTTGAACTAACAAAAACTAGACAAGCAATATTGATGATATTATTCTTCTGTGTTGGAATTTATGGAGGACTGATACAGGGAGGAATTGGATTTATAATAATAATAGTTTTATCTCTAATGACTAATTTTTCTCTTGTTAAAATTAATAGTCTAAAAGTATTTGTAATGGCAATGTACATGTTGTCATCTCTTAGTATATTTATAATTAATGGAAAAGTTCATTGGATACTCGGGGTAACTCTAGCTATCGGGAATGGCATTGGAGGTTACTTAGGAAGTTCCTTTGCAGTAAAGAATGGGGATAAATTTGTTAAAATTGCATTGATTATTGCTGTAATAATAATGGCTTTAAAATTATTAGGTGTATTTAAATAATGAACCTTTTAGAAGATAGAATACTCTTATATATGGAAAGAGGTGAGAGTGTGGATGATATAAGACTAGTTGAAAGTGCAAAAAAAGGTGATAAAGAAGCATTAATTAAACTTATTATGGATAAAAAGCAGGACTACTATAAGCTTGCATATGTATATATGAAAAATGATGAAGATGCGCTAGATGCAATGGAGGATATGATTGTAATTTTATATGAAAATATACATCGGTTAAAAAAGGCTGAAGCTTTTTATAGCTGGAGTAAAACTATTTTAGTAAATTGCTGCAAAAATTCTCTGCGAAAAACAAAGAGAATAATTCCACTAGAAAAGGTTAAAGAAGAAGCAGAGGAAGAGATGATTGAACAAAAAAATCAGGAAATTATGGTAGAAAAATATATGTCTGAGTTAAATGAGAAACATCAAGAAGTGATAAAGCTTCGATATTTTTTAGATTTAGATTATAGAACCATTTCACATATATTAAAAGTTCCAATTGGAACAGTAAAATCACGTATTTCAATTGGACTCAAAAGGTTAAAAGAAAGTATTGGAGGTGAAGAGAGATGAGTGAAGTTGAAAAAATTTTAAGCGATAAAAAACTAGAGATAGATAAAATAAAAGTGCCAGATGAATTAGAAGACAGATTAAGAAGTGCCCTAGAGAATGTTTCTGTTAAAAAGAAAAAGGAATATAAGTGGATATTAAAAGTTGCTTCTTTAATCATTGCTGTTATTTTAGTAGGATATAATATTGATACACTTGCATTTTACGGAAAAAAACTTATGGGCTTTGATGAGGTTATGACTGATACACTAAAAGAGCTTAACGAAATGGGAAAGGGCCAGGTTATAGATAAAAGCTATACCTTCAAAAATGGAGTAAAAGTGACATTAGATGGAGTTATGTTAGATGATAATCAACTTTTACTATTTTATTCTATAAAGAATCCAAAAGGAGAGATAGACAGATTTAATATTGAAGGTAATACACAAATTGAGGGAGCATTAGGCAAGCATTATATGAGGAGCGGAGAAGGCAAAATGAATGACAGCAAGACTGAGATTAAGTGGAAAAGTGAATTTGAAAAGCCTAATCTATTGGAAAAAAAGTTAAAATGGAGTTTTGCTTTAAGAGAGGGAAATAAAATAGAAACTGGAGAAATCTCTTTCATATTAGATAAAAATAAAGCTATGGGACATACGCTAAAAAAGAATATAAGTGAAAGTATTAAAGTGGATCAGGGAAGTATAAAGTTTGACTCTATTGTAGCGTCTCCAACAGCTACCTATATAAAAGGAACAATACAAAATATATTTGAACTAGCTAAAGGTGAGCTTACCGGAGAAGGCTTTAGACCTTCAAGTATGGATATAAGGCTTGTTGCCAACGGAAAAGAAGTGCAAGTGCAAGGGGGAGGCATGAGCACTAATATGAATGGAATTAAATTTGATAGTAAATTTGATGCACTGCCAAAAGATCTTAAAACCTTGCAAATTAAGCTTGCAAGCTTTGGGACAAATAACAAAGTAGAAGAGGAAATAGAGCTAAAGGATAAGGAAAAAGATAAGACAATAAAAATTTTAGGAAAAGAAGTTATAATCAACAATGTATATGAAGCTGATGGAAACACCTATGTGACAATTACCACAGAGGAGAAAGTTATTCTTTCTAAAGTATATCTAATAGTAGATGGAAAGAGAGCGAAACTGGACCAAACCATACCAGTAAACCAGGATAAAAAATTAAATGGGACACTTACTCATACTAGAACTCTTTCCTTTAAAGCTACAGGAAAGGATAAAAGATTAGAGGTTAAGGGTATTACCTATGATAAAGTTTATAATCAGGTAATAGATGTACAGGTAGATTAAGTACAAAGTTCTAAATGAATGTAAAGACTAACATTCATTTAAAACTGAACTAATATAAAAATAAAAAATTGTTAAAATAGAATTATGATATAATAATATCTAAGATAGATTAAAATATTTATTCTAAAGGTAGGTTATGATATGATTCAGAAAGATTTATCTGAAGTTGTAATTCTCTTAAATCAGAATTTGAACAAATTGATTAAAGAGTACAAAATTAAATTAATATATATATTTGGTTCCTATGCAAAGGGAAAAAATGATAAAAATAGCGACTTAGATATAGCAGTTCTTTTAGAGAAGGAATACGACCCTTTAGATAAATTAAGGCTAATAGGAGATTTAACAGATATATTTAAGAGAAATGATATAGATTTAGTCGTATTAAATGAGGCAAACCCTGTGCTAAGGCATCAAGTTATTAAATATGGGAAGCTTGTTTATAAAGAAGATGAAGACGTAAAGGTTAATTTTGAGGTTAGAGTCCTTAGTGTGTATATGGACATGGAGCCTTTTAGAAGAACTCAAATGGAGTATATAAAACTTTGGGCAAAAGAAAATTCAGGGGGAAAGATGGAATGACTAGGAATATTTTAGATACTATTAATGGAAAAATAAAAGAACTTCAAAAAAATCTTATACTTTTAAAAACAACTGCTGTAAATATAAATAGAGAAAATTTGAAAGAAGATATGTTAAGGTATTGGGGAATAGAAAGAGGTATACAAATTTCTATTGAGTGCATTATAGATATATGTAATATAATTATTTCCACATTAGATATTGAAAAGCCTGATACTTACAGAGAGGGTATTTTGGTCTTAGGTGAGAATAATATTTTACCACAAAAGTTTTCTAAAAATATAGCTAACATGGTTTCTTTTAGAAATATTTTAGTTCATGATTACACCAGAGTAGATGAAAAAATAATGATAGATATATTACACAATCACTTAGATGATTTTGGTAAGTTTATGAATTATATAAATAAATGGCTTGAGAAGAATTATTAAAATAAATTTTCACCTTCCACTTTTCTCACAAAGCGCATATATACGCTTTAGAGAAATTTATGGAGGGTGATTTTTTTATGGCATTATATAGACAATTACAATTATCATTTTGGCGTGACGGTTTTATTATGGATCTTACACCAGAGGCAAGATTAAATCACAGGCCAATGCTTTCTGATCTTAGAGAATCAGGAAGTCTTGAGCAGGATGCAGATGTAGTTATGTTTTTATATAGGGATGCATATTATAATAGAAATACTGAGGATAAAGATGTTATTGAAAATATAATTGCTAAAAACAGGAATGGACAAGTTGGTATAGTGAAATTAAAATGGGTGCCTCAATATCAACTGGTAGAATAAAAAAGCCTTAGCTAAGTATATATAAAATAAGATATAATAGAAATAAAATAAAGTGCTTGTTACGGAAAAAGTGAGGAAAGATAAAATAGATAAAGGAGTAAAATATGAGCATAAGAAGAGAAAGTGAAGAACATAAAGGCTTTGAAATAGGGCCAATTCGCCCACCTAGCGAAGCAGAAAGCTTATTGGTTAGAATAACTAGGAATTGTCCTTGGAACCAATGTAAATTTTGTGCCCTATACAAAGGACAGAAATTTAGTATTAGACCTGTGGAACACGTACTAAATGATATTGATAGGGTTAAATATTATATTGATGAAATTAAAAAAATAAAAGAAAATCCACCAGAAGTCATTAATAGAGAATTAAGAAAACTTGGTAGTTCTCTTAGTGAAGAAGAAGGTTGGGCTTACTATTCGGCTGCAACCTGGATTGCAGGCGGTATGAAATCTGTATTCCTTCAGGATGCTAACAGTATGGTAATAAAGCCAGAAGATATGATAACAATACTTAAGCATATCACGAAAAATTTTCCAAAGGTTGAGAGAATAACTTCCTACGCCAGATCCCAAACTATTGCTAGAATTAGTGATGAAGACCTCCTAAAAATGGCTGAAGCTGGACTTAATAGAATTCACATTGGAATGGAATCAGCAGCTGATGTGGTATTAGACTTTATTAAAAAAGGTGCAGATAAAAAAACTCACATTATTGCAGGTCAAAAGGTAAAAAGAGCTGGAATAGAATTATCGGAATATTTCATGCCTGGCCTTGGGGGAGCTGATTATTCTAAGGAAAATGCCCTTGAAACAGCAGATGCCATGAATCAAATTAACTCAGATTTTATTAGGCTAAGAACTCTTGCGATTCCAGACAAAGCTCCATTAGCTAAGGATTATCAAGAGGGAATCTTTAAGAAAATGGGAGATATTCAAATGGTAGAAGAACTTTTATTATTCATTGAAAACTTGCATGGAATAACTTCTACTATAAAAAGTGATCACATTTTAAATCTTATTCCTGAAGTAGAGGGTAAACTTCCAGAGGATAGGGAAAAAATCATATCTGCAATTAAAAAGTTCTTAAATCTTAGCGAAGAAGATAAAATAGTTTATATGATTGGAAGAAGAACGGGAACTATTAAAGGGATTTATGATATGGATTATCCTAGCAGAATAGCTAAAGCTAAAGAGATTGTAGTAGAAAACAATATTACATCAGAAAACGTAGATAGTATAGTTGCAGAATTAATGAAACGTTTTATTTAGAGGGAATTCTATATGAAAAATAAAAAAGTAGAAATAATTTTAAATATAATTTTCACATCTTCTATAGTACTTGCAATTTTTACAATGATAAAGACCTATTATATAGATAGAAGAAATCTGCCGCCAGGAGCATGTCCTGTTGCAAATAACAAACCTCTTTTGTATATTAGCATAGGTATGTTAGTTTTTTATATAATAGCTAGCACTATTTATGAGAAGAGAATCAAGAAAAATCAAAAATAATAGCTTTGTCGGTGCTAGCTTGGACATAAATAGCTGAATTAAAGGCTGTTAAATAGAAAAGGTTTTAATATAGAACAGTAGATAGATTTGTGTAAAAACAAATTTATCTACTGTTTATTTTTGAAAAAAGTGATAATTAAGTGTTATTATTTTTTAAAACTCTAACGGTGTAAGAAGCATCAAAATAATCTTGTTCATCCTTATCCTTATTCTTATAAGCATGCATATCTAAGTCATGTATAATTTTATGAGCTTCAATAATATCTTCAAGATTAAATGTATCAGCTCCAGTGTTAATATATTTAATTACATCTTCCAAGTCTTTTCTTAAAGGTTCATAAGTAACCTGAATAAGAGCCTTCTTTAATTTTTTCCCTTCACCATTTTTAATATCCAGAAAGTCTGATTCTGAAGGCGGAGAATCAGAGTTAATAATAGAGTCTAAAATTTTGTGAGCAGATTCAATTACATTTTTTACAACTATATCTTGAGTATTTAAAGAAGTAATTTTTACAAATTTAGTTCTAAGCCTATAATACGCTACATAAAAAGCAATTAAAATTATTGCAAGTAGAAAAAATGGCATATTGTTAATTCTTGTAGGCTTTAGATTTTTAAAATAAAGTAGTTCAATAAAAAAATATACAACTCCCGTAAAAGCATATCCAAATCCATCAAGGATTGATAGTTTCCTTTCATCTATAGCTATATTTGTGTTTTTATATTTCCTTTTCAAACTTTGTATAGAGCCTTTTCTGCTTGGATACTTATTAAATACAATAGCAACTATAGCTAGTATAAAAAAAGATAATGGTATTGCAATAAGAATATATTTTATTAGTATATCACGCTGAGCAGCAGATTCTAGTTGAATTGCTAACATTTGAGTATTTATATATTTCATTGCATTATCCTCCTTTATGGATTTTGATTAAGTACAATGTAAATATATTGAACTTAAATAAAATTTTAGCATTTATGCAGGGGAAAAACAAGTTCAGCCCTAAACTATTCTGCCCATACCCCTTTTTCTAAAAAGTTTTTTGCTCTTTCATTAGCACTGTCTACAATGTCTTTATCATAGCCTAAGATACTTAAAAGTTTTATAGCATTTTGAGTGTTAGATCTGCCTTCATATATTTTGTAGTCAAAAATTATTTCATTAGAAACAATTTGTTCTCTAAAATGATAGTTGTCAAAGTATTTTTTTAATATGTGTGTAAGTTCCACGTCGTGAGTAGCTGCAATACAAATACAATTGTTTAAGGTTAAATATTTTAAAACCTCAGCTGAAGCGGCTATTCTTTCTACTGTATTGGTTCCTCTTAAAATTTCATCTACAAAACAGATTGTTGGTATATCATCACTTACAGAATTTATAATCCTCTTTAATGATTTAGTTTCTGCAATATAGTAACTTTCATTGTTGAATAAATCATCCTTTAAAGCCATAGAAGTAAATAATTTCATATAAGGAATTTTGAATTCTTTTGCTAGGCAAGTATATATAGTTTGAGCAAATATAACATTTATAGCTACTGTTTTCAAAAAAGTAGATTTTCCTGAAGCATTAGAACCTGTGATCAATATAGAGTCATTAATATCTATAGAGTTAGGGACAGAATCTTCAATTAGCGGATGGCTCAATTCTTTCATAACTAAAGGCAAGCCATCTTTTCTATTTTGTTTAAATAATTCAGGTTTAACATAATAATTAAGTCTTTCCCTATAGGACGCAATAGAAATAGAGCTATCTATAATTCCTACTACTTTAAATATTTTATTAAAGTCGTCACTATTCTCTATAAGCATTTTGGATAGACTTTTATAATTTGATATGTTTATCAAAAATAAAGCATTTACATACTCAATTATAACGCCAATATCTGTACCAGCAGTATTTAGCAACATGAATTTATCTTTTATTTTTCTTACCTTGTTAAGAGAATTTTTTAATTCTTCATTGTAAGGTTTCAATATTTCAAGCTTTTCCTTATAAATCAAATCCCCGCATTTAACGATTCCTGTAATATAGCTAAAGGACTCCAGCTTGTCAAAGATTTTCTTTTTAGCTAAGTAATAAATCATAATATTAACCACCATGGAGAGGATTAACATGGTTGAACCTATAGCTTTATTAAAAAATATTATTGGAATTGATATTACAGGTATGAATCCTAGAATTTTATACCAGTTTGCACCAGGAATATCATCTTTACCTTGGTTTAAAAAGTAATCTGATATGTATACTCTTTTAACCTTACCTAACTTTGATAATAAATATTGTATCTTCTCTCTTTCTTCTCTGTGTTCTCTAAAATATTCTATTAGTTCATCTCTAGCTTTAAGCTTTTTTTCATCATGAACAATTTCTCTTAAAAGGCTGTATAGATACTGTTCACCCACGGTACTTTCTGTATTGTTTATCTTCTCAAATACCTTATCCATACTAAGATCATTCCAAGTAATTTCATCAATAAAAAAACTTTCTTCCTTATGCTTTTTTACGTTATTAAAGTATTCTGATATATCTGTCCAATCATCTTCTGTATACTTTCGTTCTCTTTCTTTCCCCCATTGTTCACTAATTCTTTTCCTAGTCTTAATTCTATTTCGTATTTCTGAAACTATTGTTATTATAGATAATAACAATGTAACCACTAATACATAAAGTAAAAAATTGTCCATATTTTTCCCTTCCATCCTCTCTAAAAGCCTAATTAGCAGGTATTTGCTAACCATACTAAGCGATAAATTATAGTTTATTCATATACCAATTATAATATAAGTTACTAGTCATAACATATTTTTTATAAACTTTTTATATATTAAGATAAAGTATTAATAAAAAATTAATTAATAAAGGTCTAGTTAGAGAGTTCTAACTAGACCTTTATTTAAGATTTCTGTTATATATTTTTAATTTTTCATACTATGTTAACTTTGATGGTTCTAATTACTTAAACACCTTAACACGTTCTTCTAATGGTTGAAAACTTTTTTCTTCCGGTGCTGCTGTTGGTTTTCCAAAAGGCATCTCAGCAATTAACTTCCAGTTGTCAGGAATATTCCATTTTTTCTTTACTTCATCATCAATAAGAGGATTGTAGTGCTGCAATGATGCTCCAAGGCCTTCAGCTTCAAGTGAAGTCCAAACAACATATTGAAGCATACCATTTGATTGCTGTGCCCAAATTGGAAAATTATCTTTATAAAGGGCAAATTGCTGTTGAAGTGATTCAATGACAGCAGTATCTTCGAAAAATAAAACTGTTCCGTAACCATTTTGGAACGAGCTGATTTTCTCATCTGTAGGAGTAAATTGATCACTTGGTATTATTTTTCTCAAGGATTCTCTAGCTATATCCCACAATGAATTATGTTGTTCTCCAAATAAAACAACAACTCTTGCACTTTGAGAATTAAATGAAGAAGGTGTATATTTAACAGCTTCATTTATAATTTCTTCAATTCTTTTATCTGAAACAGTGGACTCTTTACTAATCCCGTAAAAACTACGTCTTTCTTTTAAAACATTATAAAAATTTTTTTCCATGATTTATATGGCTCCTTTCGTTTATTTAGAATATATAGTGTATAAAATAATATAGAAAACTAATATACACTTAATCTAAATAATATTATGTGTAAACATAATTCAAACTATTTTTATATTATCATTAGAGTAAATATACAAAACTAAAATAACTAAATATATTTTAGTAATTAACTTACTTTATGTAACTATAATATAATAATGTACTTACTTTTGTCAAGTAGATATGATAAAATAAGTTCGGGTGGTGATAATTGTGGAGAAATTTCATTTGTGTCCGAAATTCGAAAGTGCTTTTGAATTATTAGGAAAAAGATGGACTGGACTTATAATACGCTCACTTCTTGGTGGTTCAAAAAGATTTAGTGATATACAAGAAGCCATTCCAAATTTAAGTGCTCGTATGCTTACAGAGAGATTTAAAGAACTGGAGGAACAGGGAATTATTATTCGTAGAGTTTATCCAGAGGTTCCAGTTCGTATTGAATATGAAATTACGGAAAAAGGAAGAGATCTAGGAAATGCTATGGATGAAATACAAAAGTGGGCAGAAAAATGGACATAAAAAAACATTGTACCATCTAAGGGTGGGGGTAGCTGATAAAAAATTGATGTAGAGACTTAAGTTTCTACATCAATTTTTTATTGAAGTTAAATGTAAACAATATTTTATGAGGTTTTACTATTTTCTAAAAGCTTAGACATTGCAGTATTTACATTGTTTGAAGCTGAAATTTGCTTGTCTGATAGTGAATCTAATTTATTTACTTCATCATTTATTCTATTGATCTCTCCAGATAATTGCTCTAATATGTGGTTTATTTCTTTAGCAAAACCAGCACTATCTGTGGCAAGTTTTTGAACTTCTTTTGCAACTACTGAAAAGCCTCTGCCTTCATCCCCGGCTCGAGCAGCTTCGATAGAAGCATTTATTCCAAGCATTTTTGTCTTACTAGATATTTCATTTACATATTTTATTATTTTGTCGCTCTTTTTTATGTATTCATAAGACTCATGAGTTGAAGAAAGCAAATTACTGCTTAAGTTATGTATATCATTAATAGAAGAACTTATCTCATCTAATTCTTCTTGTACTATAGAGGAGGTATCGTGAATTAGAGATATTTGATTATTCATATTTTCAAGGTTTTGCATATCCTTTTTTACTAGGGTCATAAGAAGTAGTGCAGCCTTTGAATCTACTATGGTACAAGTATCTTCAAACTTTTCTTTTAGAATATTGGTAACCTTTACATTACCTGTAGCTTCAATTATTATATCTGTGAATTTAGGATTAATGTTGTCCATAGAATCTGAATATTTTAGTTTGAGATTTTTTGCTAAGGATATACCTGGAGAATTTAAGTTTCTGTCTACTATCATGGTTATTTCTACATCTTCCACATTTGATAAAGAATTAATGATGTTGCTACCACCAGTACCAGCACCTACTATTGCAATTTTCAAGTTAACCCTCCTTTTTCATAAATAATGGGTACTATAAAATAATATTATATAGCTTACAATATATATAATTATATCATAAATATTGACATATAAGCTTACATAAAAGTTTCTAAATGATATCTATAATTTGAATTTTACATTAGAATTTGTAATGGAGGATAGAAATTGCTTAAAGTTATAATATATGCCCAGTTTTGTATGTTAAAATAGAGATATACTTAATAGATTAAAGGAGACACAGATATGAGCAAACCAAGAGTAAATCATATTAATGTACTAGCAGATACAAAATATTTAAAACTTTATGATGCAGAGTATACAAATAAAAATGGAGATTCAAGAAATTGGTCTATTGCCTCAAGGAAAGATTTAGGTACAATTAATAATAAATTTTTTAATAAAATTGAGGATAATATAGATGCTGTTATAATAGTAGCTACTCATATAGATGAAAATAAATTAGTGATTATAAAACAATTTAGGGTACCTTTAAATGATTATGTATATGAGCTTCCAGCAGGGCTTATAGATAGTGGAGAAGATTTTGAAACTACTGTTAAACGTGAACTAAAGGAAGAAACAGGTCTTGATTTAATAGAAATTGATTATGATAAAACCAAGAAAAAGGCATACATATCAACAGGTATGACAGATGAATCTGCGGCATTAGTTTACTGCAGCTGTTTAGGTGAGATATCAAAAGATTACCTGGAAGCAGATGAAGATATTGAAGTTTTCTTGTTATCTAAAGAAGAAGCAAAAAGGTTAATTGAGTCTGACGAGAAGATAGATATTAAAGTATTTATGGTTATACAGAATTATATTATGGAGAGTTTTAAATGAATGTAAAAATCAATGTTCATCTAATACAGAGCTAAATATTAAAATTATGGGGGCGAGTTTATGAAATTTGGTATAAGAAAGCCAAGTATTAGCAAAAGAATATCAGCAAGGACTAGTTTAAAAAGACAAATAGTCCACAGAGCGGGACTTAAGATGCCGAGGGGTTATGGGTGGTTAAGAAATCCTAAAAAGTATGCTTATAATAAGGTTTATAATAGAACCACCTTTGATGTTTTTAAGCTGCTTAAAAAGTTATTTAAGTAATCAAATATATCACTACTTATAAAAGGAGTGTATAAAAATGGGGGATAATAAAACTATAGAGCTAAAAATACTTAAAATTATTTTATGGATATACATTATTCTATGTATAGTAATTGCAGGGTTAAATTATGGTTATGCCAGCAAGGCAACTCCAACAGTTGCAGCTTCTATTACATGGTTTTGGCACTTCTACGAAAATTGGATTAAAACTTTTTTTATAGTTATATATAGTTTTCTTACCTTAAGGATATTAGGCAAGTCCAAAAGAACTACTATGAGAAAAAGAAACTTAATTGGTTTTATTGTATCCGCATTAGTTGTCCACATAACAGTTCCACTATTTTTAAACAATAGTGAATTATACTTTTTTACAATGCCACTGCCTTGGACAACAACCCCTCTGCAATTATTAAGCTCCCAATCTTCTTTTTATGCTAGTCGCTTCCTAGTTTGGGGTGCTGCAGGGATAACAGCTGCTTTGATATTTTATGTATGCATAAGTGTTATTGTTATTCTAGGCACACTTTTGTTTGGCAGGAGATGGCAGTGTTCTACATTATGCCTTTTTAATGGCTTTGCGGCAGAAGTATTTGGTCCGGCAATACCTCTAGTTGGAAAAGAGAAAGAAGTAAATAAAAGAAAGCTTAAAATCTTTTCTGTTTTAAGATGGGTATTTCTGGCTATTGCTATCTTTTTTACACTTTGGTGGGTACTCTTTTTATCAGGTGCACCACTAGGTGGAAGTCTTCAGGTGATAGGTAAGGTAGAAAACTATAAATACCTTACTACAGAATTATTAATGGCTATATTTTTTTGGATAGCATTTATTGGTAGGGGATATTGCCACTATTGTCCATTAGGAACTCTATTAGGCTTCCTTGGAAAAGCAGCCGATCAAAAGATTACTACAGATAATACAAAATGTATTCAATGCAATGAATGTAATAAAGCCTGTCCTATGTCTATTGACATTAAAGGCAAAGCAAAAGATGGTAAAGAGGTTTCAGAGCTTCGATGTGTTGGCTGTGGACACTGTGTAGATACTTGTCCTACAAGGACTTTGGCCTATTCAACAAAGTTTATAGATAGGATATCTAAGGGGAAAAGGGTACCAGCTGAGAAAAAACAAATCAATAAATCAGTGGAATAGACATAAAGAGTTAGAATGATATTAATAATTACTTTACAATATCATTCTAACTCTTTGTTATTTGTGGTGGTAATTCATTTTGCAATTTTTGGCAACACTCCTTTCAAAAACTTGAAATTTCATATCCATTTAGATTCTCTCTTTTAGCTATTTTTATAGGTTATATAATGTATATATTAACCCTCTTAAAAGAGGAATTGCAATGGGGTAGTTAGATTTAAATTATGTGCTTTAATATTGTGGTGGTATCACCTCTTTCTTATTATGAATTTCTTTTGGAATGATTTAATTTATGAATAAATCATACAATATTCTGAAAATTTGGTCAAGTATCCTTTGGAGATAATTATGACTGAAAATTAAGGATTTTTGCAAATTAAATCATATTAGCTTTAACTATATGAAGTTTTCGATGGTTTTATTATTGGGATAATCTCCAAGGAACGCAAATAGGTTGTAGACATAATTTGTTTTGCTAAAATTCTTTACCAATGGATATATAAAATAAGATATAATAAATATAAGAAAAATGGTATCAATATTTGAACTTTGGAGGACAAGCTATGACTAGTGGAAAGATAGATGCTAACAAGGAAGTATTACAAAAGATTTTCTCTCAGGACTTTTGGTTTGTAATACCAGAATATCAGCGTTCCTATGTATGGCAAAAGGATAATGTATCAGAGCTTTTAGATGATCTAATTTTTGCCTTTGAAAATAAGCCGGAGAATGAATATTTTTTAGGATCTTTAGTGCTTAAGAGAAAAGATAATGAAGAGTTTTCAGAGTATGAAGTTCTAGATGGACAACAAAGATTAACAACTTTTTTTATGATTATTGCTGTAATGAGAGATATACTTACAGATAGAGATTATAAAATGACACTTCAGGATATGATCTACCAGAAAGAGAACAAGCTTAAAAAGATACCTTCTAGACAGAGAATAACCTATGAAATAAGAGACAACGTAGAAGAATTTATAAATGATTTTATCATAAGCGAAGATGGAACCTTATCAGAAGAGTTAAATGAAAAAGCATTAGAAGAAAATATTTCTATATCGAATATGTCAAAGGCTATTTTAACCATAAGAGATATATTAAAAGGAAAAGATAACTTAGAGGAATTTGCAGGTTTCCTACTTAATAATGCCCTATTTATATATGTTTCCACAGATAACACGGAAGATGCTTTTAGATTGTTTACTATATTAAATAATAGAGGAATCCCACTAACCAGTGCAGATATAATTAAATCTTCTAATATAGGAAAAATAAAGGATCGGAATGAAGCTAAAAAATATGCAGCTATTTGGGAAGAAATAGAGGGAAAATATGGTGAGGACTTTGATAGATTCTTAGCTTTTATAAGAACCATATTAGTTAAAGAAAAAGCAAGAGCTAATCTATTGGAGGAATTCGAAAAAAACATATATAAAAAAGGCAAATTAGAAATGGGAAAAGAAACTATTAAGCTTTTGATAAAGTATGATGAAATATATAGTGAAATAATTGACTTAGAAAACTTACATTTAAGTAATGAGTATAAAAATTTAATAACTATTATGAAAATAGGATTACCTTCAGAAGACTGGATACCTCCATTAATGTATTACTATAGCAAGTTTAAAATGCAAAGACTTTTAGAATTTTTAAAGAAGCTTGAATACAAATTTGCAGGGGATTGGATATGCCAGCAGAGTCCTACATATAGAATAGAAGCAATGAATAGAATTTTAAATGCTATTGAAAGAACAGACCTTAAAGATTTAGATAATATGTTAAATGACAAGGATTTGTTTGAGATAGATATAGAATTCTATAAACAATTAATAGATGGAGAAGTATATAAAAGAAGGTTTGGAAGATATCTTTTATTGAAATTAGAATATTTAATGGGAGACAATACTGTGCATTTATCAGGCTATAAAAACATAAGTGTAGAGCATGTGCTACCGCAGAATCCAGATAAGGATAGTAAATGGATTCAAGATTTTACTGATGAGGAAAGAAATTATTGGACTCATAGAATAGCTAATTTAGTGCTAATCAGTATGAAGAAAAATTCTAAATTAAGCAACTTGGACTTTGAAGAGAAAAAAGAAAGGTATTTAAAACAAAGAATAGATGCTTTTCATGGAAATAAAGTATTTATACAGCAGAATGTTAGTTGGACAGCAAAGGTGCTGGAGACAAGACAAAAAGAGATTGTAGAGATGTTGGTAAAAAATTAATTAGATAGTTAAAAGTTGTTGTAGAAAGATAAAATTCTACAGCAACTTTTTCTTTTAGATAACAATATAAATAAATTTTGGAATTAATGTAGAAATTTTTTAAAGTAGGTGATTTGTGTCCAGTTTTTTATGGTAAAATATACACGTAAGTGTAAAATATGATAATTATTTTATTTAAAAGGAATTTATGATTTCGGAGGAGTTTATGAGTTGTTTATTTTGCAATTATCCTAAAGAAAAATACATAGCAGAAAATGCTTTTGCTTTTGCAATATATGATAATTTTCTAGTAAATAAAGGGCATTTATAGAAATTTTGTAAAATTTTACACTAGAGGATCTAATGGAGTTGACCTAGCGAGGCATAAAGCTACTAGTGATTATAAGAGCTGGGAGAAGAAAGATTATATAAAACTAGCTAAGGATAATCCTACAAAATTTTTATTACAATCTTCAAGTAATTTTTTCTATAGAGATGGAGAAGAGTTTTGCTTGAATGAAGAAATTGAAGAGTTTAAAGTTAACGAAGTGTTTTTAGAGCATTTTAAAGATGCTGTGGAGCTTAGAGAAAGGGAGTTTTATAGAAGGAGGTTGGAAGGAAAATATTAAGATATCAGTATAAAAATTCTTAAGAAGTATTGAAATATTATAATCTAATATACAACTAATATTGATAGGAGAAAGAACTATGATTTACTTAATTATACTTGCTATAATAGTCTTTATCTTAAGCTTACCTAAGGTTAAGGGAAAAATAGGAGAGACGGCAGTAGGTGGTTTATTGTCTAGCCTAGATTCAGAAGAATATAAAGTACTAAATGATATAATGATAAGAAAAAAAGATGGTAAAACAACTCAAATTGATCATATTATTGTTTCAGCTTATGGGATATTTGTAATAGAAACTAAAAATTATGCTGGTTGGATTTTTGGAAAAGAAAATGATAAATATTGGACTCAAGTTTTAAACAAAAGAACAAAAAATAAGTTCTTTAACCCTATATTTCAAAATAAAGGACATATAAATGCGCTAAAGGAACTTATAGGTAAAGACATTCCTTATTATTCTATTGTAGCATTTAGTACTAAAGCTACTTTAAAGAATAAGATGTCCAATGTAGTTTATATGAGTCAGTTGAAAAAAACAATAAGACAGTACACAGATAAGGCAATATCTAAGAAGGAAGTAATTAATATTTGCAATATTATAAAAAGGGCTAATATTTTGGACAAGGAGGTTAAGAAAGAACATGTGAAGATGGTGAGGAGTAAGAAAGTATAGAGAAGTATATAGTATAAGGAGAATATAAAATATATACTAAAGATTAAATTAAAGAAAATTATGACAGGCATTGATGTTTTAAAAATAAAGAATCTTCAGAGGAGTATTCGGTGCGAGCCGAAAGAAGCTTATAATAGTCATTTAAGAGATTTATAAAAATGAATAATATATTTTAGGAAAGTTTATAGGTTATAACAATGGGAGGAGTTATGAAAGATATAAACAATATTAATAACTATAATGCATATCCATCTAATTTAGTAGATTTAAACAAAGTAGGATAAAGAATATTTAAAAAATATTTTGGAAAACTTCTCATACTATTTAGTTAATTATGATCAAGATTATTGGCTCGTACCCACTCTGGTAGACATGGTAAACTCGTGTTATGCTAAAAGTGAAAGGAATGGTATATGTCAAATAAATATAGTGCAGAATTTAAGTTAGAAGCTGTAAGAAGATATGAATCTTTAGATTAATCAATATTATCACTAAGAAGATCAGTCTTCCAACTCCTTCGCAAAGGTGCCTGGTTACCATCGAAAAACTTCACAATTTCAGAAGTTGTCCATGAATAAAATTAAAAGTAAGCATAATTTGTATTTCTCTATATATTTATAGTATAATTTATAGTTATTGGGGAGGGATACATATGAAAACAATAGAAGTTGTTGCAGCAATTATAAAACATGATAAAAAAATATTTACTACTCGTCGTGGTTATGGCGAATTTGAAAATATGTGGGAATTTCCAGGTGGCAAGATGGAAGTTGGAGAAACTCAAGAGGAAGCACTTATTCGTGAAATTAAAGAAGAACTAGAGTTAGATATTGAAGTATCAAAATATTTAACTACTGTTGATTATGATTATCCAAATTTCCATCTTACAATGCACTGTTTTATATGTGAAATTTGCGGTGGAGAGCTGCACTTAAATGCTCATAATGATGCTAAATGGATAACCTTAGATGAGGTAGATAACCTCAAGTGGGTTCCAGCAGATATATTAGTAGTTGAAAAACTTAAGAAAATATAAAGTAAAAGTGATATTATCTAAATTGAGGTAATTTAGAAGAAATATCACTTTTGTATCATTATCGATTATGAAATTATGTAATCATAAAGATCTTCTCTTACTGGTGTATATAGTTGATATCTTATTTCTACAGCGGTTTTGTTAGTATTTGCCATAGTAATCGGATTAGGGGTTCCTATAGCTTTGATTTTCCCTAAGTAATAAAATTCTTTTGATATTTTATCATCCTTATTCTTTCTTATAAATAAACTCATTTGAACTCCATCTTTTTCAGCATTATATGCTTGAACAACATCTGAAGAAGTTTCTGTTCTTCCAGATTTGGATATAGCAATTAATTGTGATGTGGATTCAAATCTATCTTCATAATTTATAGTAGCGCTAATATCATCTGACTTATTATAATTTATAAATACAGGATAGGTTTTGGTATTTTTATCAAACTTATAACCTCCGATATTTAGAGCTACTTCGGCTTTTTCCCATTCAAGTAGTCTGCATACATCCTCATAAGTATATTTTTGGTACAATTGAAAATTAGTATCCATGTAACGTTGGCTATAATTTTTCTTATACCTATCTATGCCAAATTCTATTGTTTCTAGGATTATTTCTTTGAAGTCCTCATTATTTAATTGTTCAATAAAGATTTCAGATGTTTTATAATCCTCATTATGTTTTTCTAAGAATATACAATTCTTATAGGTTTCTTTACTGCTTCCGCTAGGAAATTCATTTGTAAGTACGTTAACTACAGAGGTCTCTGTATAATTTGTAAAATTAATATTATATTGTTCTTTAAGGATTTCTTTTAGCTTAGACATTAAACCAAATTTATAATTAATGGCACATTTAATCATTTCTAATTCGTGAACTCTTTTTCCTGAAGCAAGCTTTTTAGAAATAAATTCTATAAAGGATTTTTGTATAGGGGTAAGCTCTACATTATATTCTTTTTCATACTTAGTCAAAAATTTATGATATGAACCTAAGCCGTTGTTACCGAAGATTCTTACAGGATCAATGGAATCATGTAAATCAAAGTCTTTTAATCTAGGAATTCTACCTAATTTTTGTTTTAAATTATTGTAGCTTTCCTTAATGAGTTTAATATCATTGAAGTTAGCTTGATCTATGGATTGAAAAATACGTTTCTTAGAGACTTCATCAAAATTCACTGTAGAGCAGCCAGGAATTACCCTGTTACCTTCCATAACGTATTTTCTAATAGTATCTTTGTTATAGCTTCTGTCCCCTGAAAGTGCTATGGGAATCAAAAAGTTATTAGTATAGTTTCCTATAAAGTCAATAATAACAACATATTCTTTATTATTAAATTTTCTAAGACCACGGCCTAATTGCTGTACAAAAATTATAGCGGATTTAGTAGCTCTTAACATAACTACTTGATTAACTGCTGGTATATCTACACCTTCATTGAAAATATCAACTGTAAATATATAATCTAAACAATTATCTTTTTCATCTTGTTCTAATCGCTGAATAGCCTCCTCACGTTCCTCTTGGGAGTTTTCACCGGTTAAGGCTAAGGTTCTTAAACCACGTTCATTAAACTTATTAGATAACTCCTTAGCTTCTTTCTTATCACTACAAAATATCAATCCTTTTATTCTGTCACCACAATGCCCATAGAAATTTATTTTATCAATAATATGATCAGTTCTTTGGTCCCCAACTAAATATTTGAACTCTGTAAAATCATCTAGTTCGTTACCATCTACAGAAATATCAGTAATTCCAAAGTAATGGAAGGGACATAGCAAGTCCTCCTCTAAAGCTTGCTGCAGACGAATTTCATAGGCAACATTATAATCAAACATTTTAAAAATATCAAAATCATCAGTTCTCTCGGGAGTAGCAGTCATACCTAATAAAAATTCAGGTTCAAAATAACCTACAATTTTTTGATAGGTCATAGCACCAGCTTTATGAACTTCATCTATAACTATATAATCAAAATCAGTTTTACCAAAGCTTAGCATTACTTCATCTTTTGATAAAGTTTGTATTGTTGAAAAAATAAACTCCTTGTGTATATCTTTTGAGTTACCTGAAAGGATGCCCATACTTCTAGTATCACCAAAGACATTTTTATAGCTTTCTAAAGCTTGTTTAGCAATCTGTTCCCTATGAACAATGAATAAGGCTCTTCTTGGAGAGAAGTTTCTAATGTCAAAAGCTGATAAATAAGTTTTCCCAGTACCAGTGGCTGATATTAATAGTGCCTTTTTAGCTCCAGATTCTCTTACCTTATCTAAGGCTTGGATTGCAGATACCTGCATTTTGTTTGGTTTTAATGTATATTGCGAAATTCTTGGTACAGTACTTTTTCTAGCAGCTTCTCTTTGTTTTAGATATATATCTTCATAAGTTTCAATCCATTCTAAAGTTAAATCCTCAGCTTCCTTCCACATAGCTTGAAATTCATTTAATACTTCTTCTGTTAAAGAGCCTTCTTCTAGAGAAGATATTTTTATATTCCACTCTTTATTTTTAGTTAATGCAGTTTGAGTTAAGTTTGAACTGCCAACAATAAGTCTATAATGATCACTATGTTTAAAGATGTATCCCTTGGTATGAAAGTTATCTTTGCTATAAAGTCTTATACTAATATTAGAAAACCCTAAAAGCTTCTTTAAAGCTTTTGGTTCACTAAAGTTTAGATAATCTGTTGTTAGAATTTTGCCTTTGGCACCTTTTCTCTCTAAATACTTTAAAGTTTCCAGTAGAGGTGTTACACCGCTGCTAGTAATAAAAGCTACAGACATCATGAATTCATCACATTTTACAAGTTCCGAAGCAACATCGCTTAAAACTTTGCTGCCTTTACTGTAATCATTTATTATAAGCTTAGGTCTCAATGCTAAATTTGAATTTACTAAATTATTAATTAATCCAGTTTCACTTGCTGTTAAGATATCTTTAGCAAGTATTGATTCCTTAGGTGAGTCAATATCGATGGATTTAATATTTATATCCGATTCTAGGAACGGTATATTATCTATTTCAGTTAGGTTCTTCATACTATCCTTCCTTAAATGTTTATTGAGTTTTATATAATTTTAATATTTTCTCATAAAGATTTGTTATTCGTAAATAGCTAATTTGTAATAACTTTTTGCAGTAAGTTGTTACAAATATATATCAATAGCAGCAATATTTGCTATATTTCACTTGGTATTATAACATATATGTATAATTTTGACTTATAAATTTTTGGCAAATCATTAATTATTTAAATCAAGATATAAAAGTACTTAGGTACTGGACCTATGATTTGAAAAACTCTATGAAGAAAATATATAGCTTCTTTATCCACTTTAAATTTTTAAACTTAGAAAGAAGCAAACTCAGTCCTTCCACTCCTTCGCAAAGGTAACAGGTTCCACCAGAAGAATTTCACAATTTCAGAAGTTGTTTATAAGTAAAAAGATAGTCACTTAAAATGAAATTAATAGTGGCTATCTATTTTTTTATATTTAATGAAGGTGTCGCTTTGTAGTTAAGAATAATATTGCTGCAAGCAAGATAATTGAAGGAGGACACAGTAATATAGAATCATTTTTAGAGCGTCTGGGAGATTGGCTTATTTATGAGTTTTCAGAGTTAGGCTATTTTTGATCAATTGACGATTTATTTTTAAAATCACTACCTTAAATTAACTAAAATGTGTTATAATTATATTACAATTAAATACAAGTTTTCCTTATAAAGAATTAGGGTAGAGGATTAGCTCTATGACCCTATACCAACCTGCTATTCGTAAGGTGGTTCAGCTAATTATGATAAGGGGTGATGTCAATGAGAGATTAATGCCTTCTTGTCTTTATTAGATGAGAAGGTTTTTTATATTTTACTATTAATAATAGATATGGAGGTATATAAATGAATACTACTGGATTTATAAGAGGATATATGGCCAAAAATATGGAGAATGAAAAGTTTCTCATCCATGTTTTAGATTGTTTAAAGCAAGAGTTTGGATTTACAACCAATTTAAATATAGATGAAGATAATTATAAGATAGCAATAGAAAATTATGAAGTTAATTTAAATAAAGAAGAGTGTAGAAAATTACAAGAAAGAGGTGCTTACATTTTAGATAGGTATATACTAGAAGATTTAGAAGCCAAGGGATTTAAATTTGATAAAGAAAGAAGTCAATATATAAGATACTGCTTCAATATATTTTATAAAAATGAGGTAAGAATATTAAAAAACAGTTAGAATAGATGTAATAGCTACTGACATATTTGATATGAAAAATATTAAAGATATAGAGAGATATTTTAGCTAGGCTTTACAAAGTAAGCTTAGTCCCTGCATTCCTTCGCAAAGGTACCAGGTTACCCACGAAAAATGGTACAATTCCAGAAGTTGTTCGTAAATAAAAAGATAGTCACTTAAAATAAAATGAAAAGGAAATATTATGTTCTTTATGGAGGGAATATAGTGAATAATATAAGACTTTATATAAGTGTATTAATTATCAGTTTAATATTTGTTATTGTTGTGCTTTTATTGAGCAAATATTTTAGCAATAGAAGAATAGTTAAATACATCCCAGCTATAACTTCTATAGTTCTAAGTGCAGCTTTTTTTATCAAAGGAAAATATTTTTCTATTGGATTTGAAGATATTGTATATATTGTATTTTCTGTTATTTCTATAGTTGAGTTTATTGTCTCACTACTTACTGCGATAATTGTTGATTTAATAAAAAAGTAGCTACCTATAAAGAATACTATAGGGTTTTTATTTATCAGGTAATAAAACAGATTACTCTAAAAAGAACTAAGAGTAGTCTGTTTTTGTTTTCAATACGGAGATATAAATAAAACTACAAATTTGGAACAAATGTTTTCATAACCTCTTTTGACTTGGAGATAGTAAGTAATATTAGGTCACTATAAAGAGAAGGTAACTATGGATTATAATAAGGTTGAGGATGTTGTTTTAAAAAAAGGCAATGCAGTTTATAAATTTATGAAAAGGATGGAGTAACTGCTCCTTATACTTATCTTGGAGAAGCTGAATATGTTAGTCATAGTGGAAATACTCCTATTAGTTTTATTTGGAGGCTAAAGGAGATGCCAGCAGGGATAATGGAAATTGTTAGTGAAGGGATAGTTTAGAGAAATATACAAGCTATTACTAGGCATAGTCCTATAGGTACTATGCCTAGTTCATAGCTATAATAAGTTAGCATCTCTAAATATCTTCTTTGATTTAATAATATATAATAAAGCAATTACAGCGTATATTAGCAGAAAGCCTTCTAAAGCCCAAAGGCTGGTTATAATTTTTGTTTGATATAGAGCTGCAGGTACATCAATAAGTGCATGTAAAATAATTGCTGCAAATAGATAAATAATTTTTCTAGATCTTATTGCATAGAGTACTGTCATAGTTAAAGCAATCTGAATAATAAAAGCAAAAGTTCTTTCAAAGCCTGCTGCTAAAAAGACATGAGAAGGGCCTGTAAGGGTTGCTTTAAGCTGAATAATAGATTCTGGAGGAAGCTTACTTCCAAGGGTTTTTTCAAAAGTTCCAGCATTAATTAAAGCAGCCATAGCAATAGAACTAATAGTTGAAATTACGCCTATGAATATTGCTTCAATACCTCCGTGACCAATACCAAATGCGATACCATCCTTCCATTTACGATTATTCTTTAAGAAAACTTTAAACATAATAAATCTTCCAACTTCCTCAAAGATGCCAGCAGCCAATGCGCCATAAATAGTAAAAGATATAGCAGTAGTAAAAAGATTATTTTTCATTACTACCATATGCAAAGACTTTTCTAAAACTTGAGTAAAGAATAGAAAAGTAACAATTCCAACAATAACAGGTTTAATTGATATTTTTTCTTTCTTGTGAAAGTAAATAAAGGCTCCTATTACAATACACAATGCAATAAGGGCAGATATTATCATAAAAGAAATAGACAAAATACTTACCATAACAGAAAACCCCCTATACAATATATTGATATTTATATACACATAGCAAAGATATTTTAGAAATACTTTTTTATCAATCAACTATTAAACGTAGACATAAGAAAAAAGTTCAAAAAATTTTTAACATAATAATCTAAAAGTAAGATATAGTATAATAATTAATTAAATAGAGCTGCTGACTATAAGGTGAAATATGAAAAATAGTACTATAATGGAGTTTTAACTGTAAGTATGCTATCATTAATAATGCAGATTAAAATAAAGGAGTACTGACATGCGGGAGATTATTTTAATTTTATTATTGCAGTTGATTTATGTGCCCATATTTACTCTTAGAACAATATTTCTTGTTAAAAACATGACACTGGCAGCATCTTTTCTTGGATTTATGGAATCGTTAATATATGTATTTGGCCTGTCTCTTGTATTTAGTGGAAAAAAGGGACCAGCAGCAATGCTTGTGTATGCAGTTGGATTTGGTGTTGGTATACTGATTGGAGGAGCAATTGAGAACAAGCTTGCAATTGGATACAACAATATTATGGTGAATCTGATAAGAAAAAACCAGGAGCTTATTAACCACCTAAGGGAGGAAGGTTTCGGTGTAACTGTATACGAAGGAGAAGGTAGAGACAGTAAGCGATACCGCCTAGATATTCTTACAAAGAGGAGTCGAGAAGAGGAACTGCTACAAATAATCGAAGAATATGAACCTAAAGCATTTATTATTTCTTATGAAGCAAGAAGATTTAAAGGTGGATTCATGGTGAATACTATGAAAAAATTAAAAGATAAGAAATAATAATGAAATTATAAAATGGAGAGATATCTAGAAATTATCTCCTTTAATTTTTTAAAAAATAATAAGCGAGTTTAAGGTATAGTGCTAAACTAGACTATACCCTTTCCGTTTCTAATACTAATAATTTAACTAAATTAGCAAGTAAAGGAGATATTGAGTTTATGGAATTTATTGTTTCAGGTTGTGTAGCACTCTTATTTTTTATACTAGCTTATCTCATTTGGGGAAAGAAAAAGTTATTTTTTATTGCGGGCTATGAAGAAGGTGGGATAAAAGATAAAGATAAGTTAGCTAGATATATGGGAATCTTCCTTATTATTTTTGGTATTTCAATATTTTTCCTTCCTTTTGTTAATGGAAAATATAAATTATTTTATAGCCTTGCAACTATTCCATATATAATAGGATTTATTGTATTTGTGAATATAAAAGTTAAGTAGTTTAGACATAATTGATGTAGCTTTTATTGATATTTGCTCAAAAATTAAACCTGAAATTTTAAATAGAAGTTATGTTTATTATTTAAATTTATTGGTATATAATATTATATAAATACTTAGAGTTAGGAGGTATTAGATATGGAAAATAAAAAGGATAAATTATATGATATATTTTTGAATTATTCATATAGTGAATTAAAGAATTTATTTAAGAGCGCAAAGACAAAAGAAGAACAAGATTTTTATATGGCCTTATCTAATATAGTTTTGCAAAGAGAACAAGCAAAGGTAATAGGTAAATAATTATGCCAACATATACAATATTTGCAGGGGTTAATGGAGCAGGCAAAACATCGATTTATAAGTCAATTTATTATAATGAAAAGAAGTATGAGAAAAGAATAAATACTGATGAAATGGTAGCTCGCATTGGTTCGTGGCAGGATAGTAATCTTCAAATAAAATGTGCAAGGGAAGCTGTGAAACTTATAAAAAGTTATATTTCACAAGGAGTATCTTTTAACCAAGAAACTACTTTATCAGGTAAAAGTATAATTAAAAATATAAAGATGGCAAAAGAAAAAAACTTTTATGTTGTAATGAATTATATAGGTGTAGAAAGTGTTGAAATTGCAAAGGAAAGAGTAAGAATAAGGGTAAGTAAAGGTGGACATGGTATACCAAGTGAGGCTATTGAAAGAAGATATTTTGATTCAATAAATAACTTAAATGATATTATTGAAATTTGCGATGAAATAAATATATATGATAATACAGAAATGCTCAAAGAGATAATAAATTTTAAAGATGGTAAACTTATTTGGAAGGATAAAAATATGCCAAGGTGGGCAAAAAATATTTTAAATATTAATAAATAAGCCAATGATAATAAAGATATCATTGGCTTATGCTAATTTAAAAAAAATCATATGGTTAATTATTGTATAAGACCGCATTTATTTAAGTAATTATTTTTTATAACATTATTCTTCAGCTATTATTACAAAAGTATAGAAAACATATTTCTAGCAATAATAAAAAAGAAGTGTTTGTCTATTAAAACTATATTTTTTATATTAAAGGAGATATGATCTATGAAAAACAAACCAGATGATAGAAGAGATAATGTAGATAGAATTCAATATAATATCAATAAAACTATCGAAAACTGTGAGCTTGCAGAGGAAATGATTGCAGAAACAAGTGATGAAAAAATGAAGAAAACATTAACTGAGAAGAATACAAGGAGAAAAGAAGCTCTCAATGGCATGAGAAGAGAGATTGAAGATGAAGCAAGAGATAAGAAAAATGGATACAAGTAAAGGAAGTTTAAAACATGTAACATAATATTTGTTAGCGAAAAGTAGAATTGTAGAAAATTATAATTCTACTTTTTAATTTTAAATTATTAAAGATATATATAGATATTTTTAGTGATGTTTTGCTATATATTCACATTTTCATGGTAGAATATATTCACAAGTACAAATTTTGGTGTTAACATGATGCCACTAAAAAAGGAGATATTTCATGACTAAGGATTATATAGAAATTGACGTATCTAAAGATTTCAGTTTTCAGCAGTGTATGGTGTATTTAAATAGATCTGATATAGAATGTCTTCATAAAATTAAAGATGGAGAATTTTATAAGTTGCTTAAATTTCAAGATGTTAAGTTAGTGATTAAAATATCTATGGGAATTAATAAATTAAGAGTAACATTTATGGACAAAGTACCGCCGGAATGGGTTAAAAAGCAGGTGGCTAAGTTTGTTTGGGATATGTTTGATCTAGAAACTGATTTGACAAGCTTTTATAAATTAGCCGAAAATGATTCGATTCTTGCGATTTTAATTGATAAATACAAAGGGCTTAGAATTGTAAAAATTAATGATATCTTCGAAGCAATATGCTGGGCTATTATTGGACAACAGATAAATCTAAAGTTTGCATATACCTTAAAAAAGAGGCTGGTGGAGGTTTATGGAGAAAAAGTAATATATGAAAATGAGGAATACTTCTTATTTCCAACTCCACAGGTTATTTCTAAACTTCAGGTTGAAGATTTGAAACAGCTACAATTTACTACGAGAAAAGCTGAGTATATAATCGGCATTTCAAAGCTTTTTAATGACGGAATAATTAATAAAGAAGAATTAGCTTTGGAGAAAGATTATGAAAAATTGAAGAAGAGATTAGTATCAATTAGAGGAGTAGGAAATTGGACAGCAGATTATGTAATTATGAAATGCTTTAATATAAATGAAGCTTTTCCTATAGCTGATGTTGGTATCCATAATTCGTTAAAAAGTATTTTAGGGTTGGATAAAAAACCAACAATAGATGAGATAGAAAATTTATCATCAAACTGGAGAGGCTGGAAAGCTTATGCTGCATTCTACTTATGGAGGCATTTATATGACTAGAAAATGTCAAGGGGCTGGTACTAACATTTTTTAGTTCTTGCTCGTAAAATTAAAGAGGTTATTAATAAAAAAGACATTTAATGGCAAAGCTTCCTTAAGTGTCTTTTTATTTTCTTTTATAATTGTTAAAAAAATATCATTATTGTTAAAAAATTATCTTTTCTGTGCGTATTGACAAAAAATAATACAAAATATATTATATAAGTAACAGTAAAGAACAAAAACGAAACAAAACGAACACAAATATGTGATTGAGGTGATAACTTGATACCAGCAGAAAGAGAAAACTATATAGTTGAAAAGTTAAATAAAAATGGAAGCGTAAAAGTAGAAGAAATAGCTAATGAGCTGGGCATAAGTCTTATGACGGTAAGAAGAGATTTAGGCAGGTTAGAAGAAAAAGGATTGCTATATAGAAGTCACGGAGGAGCTGTGTTAAGGTCTCTTTATCCATTAGAACAAGCTTATGATTTAAAAAAGATTAGTAATATTGAAGCCAAAGAAAAAATAGCTATTGCGGCTTTAGACAAAATAAAAGATGGAGATACTATATTTCTTGATGCGGGGACCACTACATTTGAGCTATCAAGACTTCTAAAAAATAAAACTGATATCACAGTTATAACTAATGATTTAAAGATTGCTTTAGAGTTATACCAAAATCGTATAAAGGTATTTATTGTAGGAGGAAAGATACAAGAAGACATAGGATGCACCTTAGGTCCAACAGCAGAAGAATTTATAGAAAGTATAAGAGTCAATATAGCTTTTGTGGGAACTTCTAGTATAACTAGTGACTGGTATCTATCCACTCCGAGCTTTGAAAAATCATCTTTAAAGAAAAAAATTATAAATAGTTCATCATATTCAGTACTTATTGCTGATAGCAGTAAGTTTAATAAAGAATCTTTTGTAAAAGTGGCATCTATTAAAGAATTAAATGCAATTATTACAGATAAAATTTTTAATGAAGCTGAGATAAATGATTTAAATAAATTTGACGTAGAAATAATAAAATTATGATATGCAAGGGGGAAAATAGATGATAAATTATGTAGTTATTGCTGATGATCTCACTGGTGCAAATGCTACTGGAGCTTTATTAAAAAAACTTTCCTTAAAACCAGTTACACTTACAGATTTTGCAATGAAAGCTTCTTTAAATAATTCAAAATATGATACTATTCTTTATTCTACAGACAGCAGGGGAATGTCAAAAGAGGAAGCCTATAAAGAAGTTTTTGAAGCAGCTGAAAAGCTGAAAAGTGAAGATGTGAAGGCCTATAGCAAAAGAATAGATACAACTCTAAGGGGAAATTTAGGAGCAGAAATTGATGCTATTCTAGAAGGATTAGGAGAGGAACGTATAGCAGCTATAGTTCCAGTTTTTCCAGATGTAAATAGAATTGCTGTTGGAGGATACCTTTTAATAGATGGAGTTCCACTTCAAGAAACAGATGCAGCTAGAGACAGTAAAAGACCTATAAATACATCGGTAATTGAAGAGTTAGTAAAAAAACAAACTAAATATGAAGCGGCAACTATAAATTTAGATATAGTTAAAAGTGGAATTGATGAGATAAAAAATAAGATTTTAGAATTGCATAATAACTGCAAACGTTTAATTATATTTGATGCTATAAGCAACAATGATTTAGAAGTTATAGCTAAAGCCTTAATAGAAACAAAATTAAAATTTGTATCTGTGGATCCAGGTCCATTTACAGCAGCTGTTGCAAAGGAATTTAACAATAAGCAGGAAAAATCCTTAGATGATATGTCTAAAGAAAAAAAAG
The DNA here is from genome assembly GCF_053901425.1 of Clostridium sp. JNZ J1-5. NCBI lineage: Bacteria > Bacillati > Bacillota > Clostridia > Eubacteriales > Clostridiaceae > Clostridium > Clostridium sp. JNZ J1-5. The sequence continues at coordinate 2,937,175 of NZ_CM132773.1, forward strand.
TGTTAATGGCAATAGGCAGCATAACTAATACTACAAAAGTACAATTAGAAAAAATAGTTACTGATTTTAATGTATTTAAGGTAGATATAATTGTTAAAAGATTGATAGAAAGTGATGATGAAAGAGAGTGTGAAATCAACAGAGTTACTGAGGCTGTATTAGAGGGCAAAGATAAAGCTAACATACTATGTGTAGCTGTAAATTCCGTTAACCCTGAAAACAGAATAGATTTAGATGTTATAGCAAGTATTAGGAATACCACAAAGGAAAATTTATCATTAAGGATAAACGAATCTATTGCGGAAATTAGCAATAGAATAATAAGAAACATACCAGATATAGGCGGAATATTTAGCAGTGGCGGAGATATAAGTGTAGAAGTATGTAAGAAATTTAATTCAGCAGGATTAGAGTTAATTGGCGAAGTAATTCCGCTAGCAGCCTATGGAAGTCTTATTGGAGGAGAGTTCCCGGAGTTAAAGATTGTAAGTAAGGGTGGAATAGTTGGGAACGAAGAAGGTATGAAAATATGTGTTCAATATTTATTAGATAGAATTAATAGCCAAAATTAAGGGAGGAATATATTATGACAGCAAGACCATTAATAGGTATACCTATAGGAGATCCAGCAGGTATTGGACCTGAAATTGTTGTAAAGTCTTTAATAGAAAAAAAGATATTTGAAGAGTGTAGACCTATTTTAATTGGAGACAAGGATGTAATAAAACAAGCTTTAGATTTTTGTGGATTAGATTTAGATATAAATATAGTTAATAGTGCAGAGGAAGGAAAATACACTTTAGGAACTATAGATTTAATAGATTTAGATAATGTAAATATAAGTGAGCTAAAAATGGGAAAAGTTCAAGCTTTAGGGGGAAAAGCAGCCTTTGAATATATTAAAAAGTCAGTAGAAATGGCTATGTCAAAAGAAGTTGATGCTATTGCTACAACACCAATAAATAAAGAATCTCTTAGAGCAGCAAATATAAATTATATTGGACATACTGAAATACTTGCAGATTTAACTGGAACAAAAGATCCATTAACAATGTTTGAAGTAAGGGGAATGAGAGTTTTCTTCTTAACAAGACATGTGTCACTTAGAAAAGCTTGTGATTTAGTTACAAAAGAAAAAGTTCTAGACTATATAGTTAGATGTACAGAAGCTCTTGAAAGATTAGGAGTAAAAGATGGAACTATGGCAGTTGCAGGTTTAAACCCTCACAGTGGAGAACATGGATTGTTTGGTGATGAGGAAATGACAGGAGTTGAGCCTGCAATAGAAGAAGCTAAGAAAATGGGATATAAAGTAGTAGGACCAATAGGAGCAGATTCAGTATTCCACTTAGCACTTCAAGGAAGATTTAATTCAGTTTTATCACTATACCATGATCAAGGTCATATAGCTACTAAGACATTAGACTTTGAAAGAACTATAGCTATAACAAATGGAATGCCAATTTTAAGAACTTCAGTTGACCATGGAACTGCTTTTGATATTGCAGGAACAGGTAAGGCAAGCAGTGTAAGCATGGTAGAAGCTATCCTTTTAGCAGCTAAGTACTCACCAAATTTTCAAAGATAGGATCAAAGATAGGATAAAGAGAGTACCTCCTATTTATTAGGAGGTACTTAAGATAAATATATACTGATTAAGTACAAAAGAAAAAGGAGGAGTGGGAGTAGAAGTAAGGCTCATAGAACTATTTAAGTAAACGATTAGCATGAGTGATGAAGTGGTTTTAAACTAAATTAAGGGGGAAAGGTAAATGGAAAATACAGTAGTAGGAAGCCAAATGATAATTGGACTGCTTATTGGTATTACAATATTGGTATTTTTAATTCTTAAGACAAAGATACACACATTTTTAGCACTAATAATATCTGCAGCGGTTACTGGTATTGTAGGCGGAATGCCTTCAAGCAAAGTATTAGATTCAATAACTCAAGGCTTCGGTGGAACTTTGGGAAGTATAGGTATAATAATTGGTTTTGGCGTAATGATGGGACAGATCTTTGAGGTTTCAGGAGCAGCTGAAAGAATGGCAAAAACCTTTATAAGAGTTCTTGGAAAAAAACGTGAAGAACTTGCTCTTGCAATAACAGGATTTTTAGTATCTATTCCAATATTTTGTGATTCAGGTTTTATAATTTTAGCACCACTTGCAAAAGCTATATCTAGGAAAACTAAAAAATCAGTAGTAGGATTAGGAGCTGCACTTGGTCTTGGACTTGTTATCACTCACAGTCTAGTACCTCCTACACCAGGTCCAGTTGGGGTTGCTGGTATTTTTGGAGTAAGCGTTGGAACATTTATTCTATGGGGAATTGTTTTAGCTATACCAATGATGCTAGTTGGATTAATATATGCTAAACGTGTTGGTAGGGAGATATATCAAATACCAGGTGAAGAAGAAGATACCTGGTTAAGGCCAGAATATCAAGAACCAGTTTATGGGTTTGAGATGGAAAAAGAGGATAAAAACTTACCATCTACAGCTATGGCATTTGCACCTATAATAATTCCTATAATTTTAATTTTAATAAATACAATATTATCAGCACTTATTAAACAAAAGTCAATAGATCCAAATACAGTAACTAACGTATTTGTATTCTTAGGAACACCAATAATAGCTGTTGGATTAGGATTAATAGTGGCTATTTATGGACTAGCAGGAAAAATGAATAGACAAGATGTTATAAATGAAATGGAAAAAGGAATAAAATCAGCAGGTATTATAATATTAGTTACAGGTGGTGGCGGAGCACTAGGAATGGTACTTCGTAATAGTGGAACAGGAGATTATATTGCTAAATTAATTGTTGCATCTCACGTGCCAGCTATACTATTACCATTTATAATAGCATCTCTTGTTCGTCTAGTACAAGGAAGTGGTACAGTAGCTATGATTACGGCTGCTTCAATTACAGCACCTATAATTACATCATTAAATGTAAATCCAGTGTTTGCAGCACTAGGAGCTTGTATGGGATCATTATTATTCTCTTACTTTAATGATAGCTTTTTCTGGGTAGTTAACCGTTCACTTGGTATAAAAGATGGTAAAGAGCAGATGAAGGTTTGGTCTGTTACAACAACTATTGCTTGGGCAGTAGGTCTTGTAGAGCTATTAATAGTTAATGCTGTATTTTAATATGGCAAAGTAAATAAGAACAGGAAGGATATAATTTTATCCTTCCTGTTCTTACTTATTTCTTGTGGATAAGATTAACTTGACAAATGAAAAAATAATAAATTTAATTAAATATTAAAAAGTTCAAATATGTATTTGGCCTGTCTCTTGTATTTAGCGGAAAAAAGGGACCAGCAGCAATGCTTGTGTATGAAGGAGAAGGTCGAGACAGTAAGCGATACCGTCTAGATATTCTTACAAAGAGGAGTCGAGAAGAGGAACTGCTACAAATAATTGAAGAATATGAACCTAAAGCATTTATTATTTCTTATGAAGCAAGAAGATTTAAAGGTGGATTCATGGTGAATACTATGAAAAAATTAAAAGATAAGAAATAATAATGAAATTATAATATGAAAAGCAAACTAGATGATAGAAGAGATAATGTAGATAGAATTCAATTCACATAATGTTTAGAAATAAAAAGTAGAATTGTAGAAAATTATAATTCTACTTTTTAATTTTAAATTATTAAAGAGATATATAGATATTTTTAGTGATGTTTTGCTATATATTCACATTTTCATGGTAGAATATATCTACAAGTACAAATTTTAGTGTTAACATGATGCCACTAAAAAAGGAGATATTTCATGACTAAGGGTTATATAGAAATTGACGTACCTAAAGATTTCAGTTTTCAGCAGTGCATGGTATATTTAAATAGATCTGATATAGAATGTCTTCATAAAATTAAAGATGGAGAATTTTATAAGTTGCTTAAATTTCAAGATGTTAAGTTAGTGATTAAAATATCTATGGGAATTAATAAATTAAGAGTAACATTTATGGACAAAGTACCGCCGGAATGGGTTAAAAAGCAGGTGGCTAAGTTTGTTTGTGAAAGGATTATGAAAAATTGAATAAGAGATTAGTATCCATAATTCGTTAAAAAGTATTTTAGGGTTGGATAAAAAACCAATTTAAGTAAGTTGCTATTAATTTATCTCCAAATGAAGTAAAATATATAATACTATAAAGCAATGTAGGTGGGTAATTTATGAATTTATATAACTATATATTTAAAAGAAAATCTACACGAAAATATGATATGACACCGCTGCAAGAGGAACAGCTTGCGGAAATCAAAAACTTTGCAGATAACTTAAAGCCTCTTTATAAGGATATCAAGGTAGAATATTTTATTGCAAATGCTACAGATGTAAGAAATATTTTACCTGTAAAAGCACCACATTATTTTATTATCTCAAGTGAAAAAAAAGATGGATATCTTACTAATGTTGGCTTTATGTTTCAGCAGATGGACTTGTATTTGTCAAGTAAAGGCTTAGGGTCATGTTGGCTTGGAATGGCAAAGCCTAATAAAAAAATTAACACTAAGCTAGAATTTGTAATTATTCTTGCCTTTGGTAAGGCCATAAATAGTCCATATCGTGAACTTTCAGAGTTTAAAAGAAAATCCCTGTCTGAAATTTCAATGGGAATAGATGAACGATTGGAAGTAGCAAGACTTTCACCATCTGCAACCAATAGTCAAAACTGGTTTTTCGTTGCAGATAATGGAAAGATTCATGCATATCAAAAACGATTGAATCTAGTGCAAGCACTTATATATGATAAAATGAACAAGATAGATATGGGCATTGCAGTTTGTCATTTGTATATTGCAACAGAATATCATGGAAAGAATTTTATTTTTGAAAAAGAAGAAGATCCTAAAGAGATAAAAGGATACATTTATATAGGAACTGTGGGATAAATATAATAAAAGACTACTATTCAACAGTGCAGATATTATTGAGGAGAGTGTAAAATGTTTTATTCCCTCCGCTCCTTCGCATCTTAAATATTTTTCATATATGATGGATAAGTTTTACCATAAAGCTAAAAATACTCATAATAGGATTAATAAAAGGAGTAGAATTACATTGGATAAAACAGCAATAATTATAGGTGCAGGGGTAGGTGGGCTAGCTACTGCAGTAAGATTACTGAGCAAAGGCTATAAAGTTACTATTTATGAAAAAGAAAAGTCAGTTGGAGGAAAGGTAAATTTTATTGAAACAGAGAATTTTAAATTTGATTTAACTGCGTCTATTTTGATGACTCCAGAAATATACAAGGAGATTTTCCAGTACGCAGGCAGAAATTATAAAGATTACTTAAAATTTATAAAAATTGATCCAATTTATAGAGTATATTATTCTGATGGGAGTAACTTTGATCTTTTTAGTGATACTTCAAGGCTTACTGAAAGTTTAGAAAAAATATCAAAGGAAGATTCTATAGGTTACTATAAATTTCTTTCGCATGTTTATGAAAAGTACATTATTGCTGATAAATATTTTCTTCAACGGACTTATAGAAAACCTATAGATTTCTTTAATCCTGTTTCCATAGAAAAGATATTTAAAATAAATTCCTTTTCTACTGCGTATAACTATATTTCAAAATACATAAAGGACCAAAAAGTTCGAAATTTAATAGCTTTTCAATCATTGTACGTAGGTATTTCTCCATTTGAAGGACCTAATATTTATACTCTTGTACCTACTATAAATCAACTTTACGGACTTTGGTATCTTCAAGGAGGAATGTACTCTTTCATAGAAGCATTGGAAAAACTAATATATGAGTTGGGAGGAACTATTAGTAAAAATACTTTTATAGAAGAAATTTTAATTGAGGATAATAAGGCTGTAGGGGTTAAGAGTACCTTGGGAATAGACAAAGGGGATATTGTTATCTGTAATGCAGACTTTCCTTATGCAATTAAAGAATTAGTTAAAGATAAGAGGAATAAGGGAAAATATACAGATAAAAAACTTTCTAAAATGAAATATTCTTGTTCTACATTCATAATGTACCTTGGTTTAAGAAAAAAATATCCTGAACTTTCAGTTCATAATATCTATGTTGGACAGAATTTTAAAGAAAATATAGATTCAGCTTTTTTAGGCAAGCTTCCTGAAAATCCTTCTTTATATATCTATTGTCCAAGTAGAATTGATCATGCTATGGCAAAAGGCAATACAGAATCTTTAAATGTTACGGTTCGTGTGCCTAACATGTTATTTAACAATATTAATTGGAATGATAATACTATAAATCTTTTAAGAGAAAAAATATTTAATGAGCTTTCCAATATAAAAGGTTTAGAAGACTTAGAAAAAAACATAATATATGAAAGCTACCTTACACCTAAAGACTTGTCAACTAGGTTTAACTCTTATGGTGGAACAGCTTTCGGTCTTAGTCCTACTATTACACAAACTAATTATTTTAGACCCCATATAAAGTCAGATACAATTGATAACCTTTATTTTGTAGGAAGTTCTGTTCACCCTGGCACAGGAGTGTCTATAGTATTGCTTTCTAGTAAGCTTGCTGTTGAAGAAATATTAAAGGATTTTTCTTAAGCAAAATCACCTCTGGGGGCAATGCCGTTGCCGTTGTCCCCAGTGGCACTTGTGATTAATTTGATTTTTTTTCTTTTTTTATTGCAATTGTGAGAGTACATAATAGTCCTCCCCAAAGAACTGTTGCTCCTATAATAAAAAATAGTATTGCACTATATGACATTTAGATCGCCTCCTCTTGTTCAGAGTTAATATCTTCTTTCCAAGATGTTTTACTAATTATTATTGCTAATGTAATACCAAATAAAATTATACTCCATCCATATGTTAATAAGCTTGATAATTCATAATCCCCATAAGGTGAACGTATTTCTGTAATAATACTATTAACTAACATATAAGTTAATATAGTTGGTGTAATATATTTGATAATTATATCCCACCATTTACCTATTTTATAATAGGAAACTGAATTTGTATGATTACGTATTGTTTTTGCTTTAATTATCCAACCTACCAATATAGATTCTAATAATCCTACAACTACTATTCCGTAATTGTTTATAAAATTATCCATAATATCTAATAAATAAAGTCCTGCATTTGTTGCAAATATTGAGCTTATACAAAGCCCAATTAAAGACATAATAGACACTACTTTTTTACGATCCCATCCTGTTTTATCAATTATAGAAGAAGAAATAGCTTCTACCAAAGATACGGAAGATGTTAATCCAGCGAATAGTAGACAAGAGAAAAATAAAACACCTAGAATATTTCCCCAAAATCCCATAATTGAAAATACCTTTGGGAAAACTATAAAGGCAAGTCCTATACCACTAGATACAACTTCATCAATACCTACTCCTTGATTATTTGCCATAAATCCAATTATTGCAAATACTCCAATAGCAGATAAAAATTCAAAACCACAATTTGCAAAGGCGGTTATGAAGGCACTATTATTTATATCTGTTTTTTCAGATAAATAACTTGCATAAGTCATCATTATACCTGTAGCTATACTTAGTGAAAAAAATACTTGTCCGTAGGCTGCAATCCAAACTTTAGGATCTTTTACTTTTGACCATTCCGGTGTAAATAATTTGTTTAAGCCTACCGATGAGCCTTCTAAAGATATTCCTTTTATAACTATAATTATCATAATTATTAGTAGTGTTGGTAATACGATCTTGTTTAGTTTTTCTATTCCATATTTTATTCCTTTATAACATATTATCCAATTAATAATCCAAACTAGAATTATACTTATCAGTACTGGCATTACTATACCGCCAAAATCAAAAGGTGATGTTGATAAATTTAAGAAATCATTGAAAAAATATTTATTGGTATCAGTGCCCCAGCCTTTTTTGAAGCTTAGTGTTAAATATTTTATAGCCCAGCTTAAAATCATTGAATAATAACATAGAATTATACTTGAACTAATTATTGGCCACCATCCAAGCCATTCCCATTTTTTATTTGATCTTGCAATTGTAAGAGGGGTAGATCCTCTATATTTGTGTCCCATTCCGTATTCAAGAATTAATAAAGGTATTCCTGCTGTAAATATAGCAAAAAAGTAGGGTATTAAAAAAGCACCACCACCATTGGAATAAGCTACATATGGGAATCGCCATATGTTTCCTAATCCTATTGCAGAACCAACTGCTGCAAGGATAAAACCCATTTTAGTTCCCCATTGTTCACGAGATTTTTTCATTTGTTTCAGCCCCTTTAATATATTTTTTTATAAAATAAAAAAGCCTAGTAGTTTATTATATTATCTACGAGGCTTCAATATATTTAATCATAAATATTATATTAGCTATCATAGATACAATACGCATTTGTTTAAGCGATTGTATTTATGATAGTATTTTTGTCTATCTATATACAATCGCTAAATTAAGTTAGCTAATAATAAGAGGGAATTATTTAATTTTGATATTGGTGTATTAATTTTAAAATTCATAATATATCCTCCTAATTATAATTTTAGTCTGTTTAGAAATTGTGCAAACATTGATTAACCTAACTTTTAAGGATTTAGGCTTTTATTTTCGTTAACTTATTGTAATATTATTTCTACAAAAGTAACATTACAATAATTAATTTAGGAAACTATAATTTGTGTAATGGTATCACATATATATAATATTGTCAAATATGAATAATTTCTAAATAGGCTCTTTAGGAGTGATTATGATTTAAAATATTACCATTCCAATAGAATTTTTATAATATAAAAGTTAATCTATCAGGTGTAAATAAATTATAAATGCAATGCGTTTTTCTAGCAAATAAAGTTTTACATTGAGAGGAAAACAGGGAAAATGATTTGGTATTTGATGAGTGGATAAAGATGGGTGATCCAGAGAATATGACACAACAGGAATTAAACTATAAAAAATATAGAAGGTATGCTGAAAATTGAAAAAATTAATTTAAATTTGCCAATATTGAAAGGAGCTATAGAAAGAAATCTTAAAATATCTGTTGCAACCATAGAACATACAGGAAGTGAGGGGAGTTTGAAAATATAAAATTATAATTAAAGAGCTCAAAATAATTTCAAAAATATAGTATAATAATTAAATAAATGGAGTTACAGGTTGTGAGGTGAAATATGAAAAAAAAGTATACTATCATTGTTGGTGTAATTTTATTAGTAAGTATTTTTATAGGTATCTTTATTTATAGAAATTATGATATAGATAATAGCACAGGAGAGCTAACTATAAATAAGAAAAGTAGTTATGATGCATCAAAGGAAATTAGTGAAGCATTAAACTCATTGGATAGTAGTAAAAAGGCAGATGTAATAACTAATGTTAATACATCATCAAATATGGTAACTTTGTCTTTTGAAGGGCTTGGTAATAAAGATACTATGAATAAAATAATAGATCTATTAGATACTTATGGTATAAAGGCAACCTTTTTCGTCCCTGGGATTAAAGCAGCAGAAGATCCCAGCATAATAAAAATGATAAAAAAAAGTGGACATGATATAGGAAATGGTACTCTTTCTGGAACTAAAAACATGGAAAAGTTGTCTAAAGAAGAGTTGGTTACTGATTTTTGTAATACTAACAAGATTTTAAAATCTATAACAGGTAAAGTTCCTGATCTATTAAAATGCAATTCTACAACCTATAATGATAGTGTTTTAACAACGGCTTATGCATCTGGAAATAAGTATGTTGTTAATAGTAATCATTATTTAAGTTATCAGAGTTTTAAAAATTATGATGAAGCCTATTGGTATATGAAGAATTTGCAAAATGGAACCATAGTTTCTATTAAATTAGAGGGTGTTTTAGATAGTTTTGAATATGGACAGCGAAGGGCTGAAGAAAAACCTGCAATAGATAAGAAAGCCGGAATAGATGAATCTAAAAGCAAGGATAAAGAAGAAGTAACAATTGTAGAAATAGTAGAATGGTTACTAAAATCAATGGATGAACAAAAAAAGATGGCTGTTAAGGTAGCTGATCTGCCAAGTATTAAAAAATATAATGAATTATACAATAGTAAGAATATATTAAATAAGATATACAAGCAAAATAATAAATTGAAAAATAATAAATCAGAAGGTAATAAACCAGGAAATATTAAATCAGAAAATAATGAAGTGAAAAATGACATAGATTTAATTAACTTTAAAGAATTAATAGACAAAAATAATAAGAAACTTGCCCCTGTTATCTCACAATTTTACACAACTCAGAAGTCTTTAGCATATACATTTAGAGGTCTAAGTAATGAAGCTAGTCTAGATAAAACATTGGAGATGCTTGGAAAACTTAATGCCAAGGGAACATTTTTTGTGACAAAGGATGAAATACTGAAGTATCCAGATAGAATAAATAAAATATTAAAAGCAGGACACGAAATTGGAAATGGAGGAATAACAGCTAGTTCCACTTTATTAAATAAATCAACAGAGGAAATATGTAGAGAAATATATGAAGTGGACAAGTTATTAAAAGAAAGTGGAATAAATACTAACGCATATATGGCCGGATATGGGTACTCAGATAGGGAAATTCAAGAAGCTGTGTCGGCAATGACTAATATTCCTTCTTTTAAAAACTATGAGTTATTTACCTGTTCTAAGGCACCTATTATTCATAGATATAAAAATATGAGTGCTGAAGAGATTGTGCATGATTATTTCAATATAAATTCATATGTATCCCTTAGAAAGGGAGAGATAGTTTATTTTAGATTAGATTCAGATTTATTTAAAAGTGATGATATTATTGCCAATATAGTTGAGTTATTAACTAAAAATTATGTTCAAAATGGTTATGTTAATAGATATAATGAAAAATCACAATCCTATGATTTAGCTGAAAAGCCATTAGGATATTCAGTAGTAACATTGTGTAACTTACAAAATACAATTGAAGCACCATCACAACTGGGCAGATACAATATTATAAATAACTGGACCCATATGAAGAAAAGAACCTATGAAGATGCACTAGGAATGATGAAAACTAATTATATAGGTAATAAATATGTAGATTTAAGTGACTTTAGTGATGATGAAAAATTATCTATTGATAAGGATGGAACCATTGATACAAATGGTGAAAATGTTATATTCTTTACCTTTGATGACTGGGGAGGAGATCCAATAGTTAATGAAATACTAGATGTGTTAAATAAGCATAAAGTAAAGGCAGGATTTTTTGTAATATCAAAATATACAGATGTTAACAGTGGTATATCAAATATTAATCCAAACCTACTTAGAACTATCGCTTTAAATGGTCATGATATAGGAAGTCATAACTATAACCATGAACTTTTAGAAGCAAGCAGAGAAGAGCTTGAAGTTTCTCTAATTAAATCTTATGATGTTATGTCTAATGTAATAGGTGATTTACATTCATTGAGACCATATTTTAGACCGCCTACCTTGCTTTTAAGAAAAGAAGGACTAGCTGCTGTATTTGAGAGTGGATATAAATATACTATTAGTGGAAATATTACAACTCATGACTATGAAAGGTCTTCTGCGCAAGAAATTGCTGATTATATAAAAGAAGAACTAGTTAAAGGCAAGGGAAATGTAGTGGTAATGCATATGAATGACCAAAGCTATTACACTGCAGAGGCTTTAGACATATTCTTAACTAACAATGAAAAAGGATTGTATGGAGAAAAATATAAAGTTGCAAAACTAAGTGATTATCTAGAAAAATAATGTTAGGCATATGAGAATAAATAAAAAGTCAAAATAGACTAGCGTGATGACCTGTTATTTATTTGAATGTGCCTTAATATGTCAAATAAGGAGTTTAAAGAATGAGGGTTGAATACAAGAAATTAAAAAAGAAGCAAGGTAAAACCCATGATATTCTTTTAAATCCCCGTGTAGATAGAAGACTGCTAGCAAATGTACCTGATAAAGAAGCTATAAGAAATAGTGTTGATCGTAGAGGTAAAAAGGTATTAGAGGACTATAAGGGAGATCCTAATGCATTTATAGAAAGTAAAAAAGCTGGAATAAGATATATAATGCAAGCTGACATTAAAGTAGTATGTAAAAATCAAAGTAGCAATATCACATTTAGCGTTAAATCTGTAGATATTTCTACAACGGGAATTTTATTAGAATTAAAAGATAAAGAACAATTAAATATAATTGGCAATGCTAAAAGCATTAAATTAGACTTCAAAATATTGCCTGGTTCTATGCCAGAAGGATATGAAATGAGTGTAAAGATTAAAGGGAAAAAGGTTCGAAATTCTATTACAGAAGATGGAAAAATATTGTGTGGAATAGAATTTATTGAGACTTTATCAGAATACTCCAATAGAAAAAAGGATAGGTATGTATTAGCTGCATCTAGTTTATTATTATTATTTATAAGTGCTTTCATTTTATTAATGCGTGCAGAGAGTATAATATACTTTAAATTTAATAAGTGGATATACCTATATAGTATTATTGCAGCTGTATTTCTATTAAGTAGATATTTATTTGGTGTTTTGTACAAGCCTATGCCAATAGATGTAGATTATACACCAGGTGTAACTATTATTATTCCTTGTTTTAATGAAGCGGAGTGGATAGAAAGGACAATCTTAAGTTGTATCAACCAAGATTATCCTATTGATAATTTGGAAATTATAGTTGTGGATGATTGTTCTAATGATAATTCTGTAGATAAAATTAAGGAAACCATAAATAAGTTAAATAATGAAGCGGAAAGATTTGATGCTCCAAATAGGGTGAAGTATTTTGTTCAAGAAAAGAACCTAGGAAAGAGAGAAGCACTATCCAGGGGAGTATTAAATGCAAAGCACGATTTAGTAGTATTTGTTGATTCAGATAGCTTTTTAGATCCCTTTGCAATAAGAAATTTAGTACAACCTTTTAAAGATCCTAAAATGGGTGGAGTATCAGGCAGAACGGATGTTGCCAATACTTATACAAATACTTTAACCAAAATGCAGTCTGTTAGATACTATATTGCTTTTAGAATTATGAAAGCTGCAGAAGCTTATTTTGATGCAGTTACATGCCTGTCAGGACCACTATCCTGCTACAGAAAGCAAATAATTATGGATAATATGGATGAATGGATAAATCAAAAATTTTTAGGGCAAAAGGCAACCTTTGGGGACGATAGAGCTATGACTAATTTTGTATTAAATGGACATAGAACCAGCTATCAAGATACGGCAATTTGTTCTACAATTGTACCTAATAAGTATAAGGTATTTCTTAAGCAGCAAATGAGATGGAAACGGTCATGGCTCAGAGAATCGATTATCGCAGGAAAGTTTATGTGGAAAAAGGAACCTTTTATGGCTGCCTTCTTTTATATGGGAGTATTCGTTCCCATTGCTGCACCTGTAATAGTTTGCTATAACCTAGTTTATATACCAATTGTACACAAAATATTTCCAACTACATTTCTTGTTGGACTGCTAATGATGGCGTTAATGATGAGTTTTGCTCAAATGCTTTTTAGGAAAAGCACAACTTGGATTTTTGGAATGGTATTTTGTATTTTTTATGAAGCAGTATTGCTTTGGCAGATGCCTATAGCTTGGGTAACATTTTGGAAATCCACATGGGGCACAAGAATGACCCCAAGTGATATAGCAGCCCAAAGAAAAAAAGAGCAAAGGAAAGCTTCCAGTATATTAAGAAAAAGGGTAGAGAATAATTATGAAAGATAAAAATTTTTCTCCTGAAAAAAAAGATAGAATTAAGAGAATAAGGGGCACATTTCAAGGAATAACTTTATTTATAATATTAGTACTTATTATAAAAGCACTGTTCACTTTTTCAGTATACAAACCATATAGCTCTCAAGAGGTTTCTAAAGATAGGAATAGTGGATTTGTTGCAGTATCATATTTTGGTGTGGATAGAACTGGTGATGATACACTAATAAGTACTGAAACATTAGAAAAGCATATTAAAGCGTTAAAAGATAACGGTTATATAACTATTACTCAGCAAGATATATTAGATTATTATATAAAAGGGAAGACGTTACCGGAAAAGGCGTTATTTTTATTATTTGAGGATGGAAGAAGAGACACAGCAATATTTTCTCAAAAAATTCTAGAAGAGTATAATTATAAAGCTACAATGCTGACTTATGCAGACAAATTTGCAAAAAAAGATCCAAAGTTTTTAATGCCTAAGGATTTACTAAAATTAAAAGATAGCTCTTATTGGGAATTAGGGACTAATGGATATAGGTTAGAATATATAAATGTTTTTGATAAAAACTCAAATTATTTAGGAACATTGAATTCAGTTCAGTTTTCAGAGGCAGCTTCTAAGATTAATAGAGAATACAATCATTATTTGATGGATTATATTAGAGATGAACATGGTATTCCTATGGAAACTTATGAAGAGATGAAAGAGCGCATTAGTAATGACTACGAAAGTTTATCAAAAATATATAATGAAGAGGTTGGATCTATGCCATCTGCATATGCACTAATGCATTCGAATACAGGTAAGTTTGGCACAAATGATAAAGCTAGCGAAGTAAATGGTAAATGGATTAAAGAGTTATTTAGCATGAACTTTAATAGAGAGGGACATTCATTAAATTTATCAAATAGTTCTATTTATGATTTAACTAGGATTCAGCCACAGGCATACTGGTCAACTAATCATTTGTTGATGAGAATTTGGGATGATACTAAAAAGAATATTGAATTTGTTTCAGGAGATAAAGAAAAGGAGAGCAAGTTCAAAGAAATAAAAGGGCAAGCAGAGTTTATAGATGATAAAATTGTATTAACATCATTACCAAAGGATAGAGGGCTTATTAAGTTGTTAAATAGTGAAAGGTACAAGGATATTAAAATATCAACCACATTAATGGGGAATGTTATAGGTTCTCAATCTATATACTTAAAGTCTAATGAAGATGGAAGCAATAGTATATGTGTTCAACTTATTAATAATATAGTTAATATTATTAAATTTTCAAATGGAAATAAAAATATAATATATTCCTTAGATTTAAATGATAAGAATAAGGATAAAAAGATTGATATAAAGGAACCTGGAAGTAAAAAAGTTGATATAACATTAGTTGATAAAAAACTTACTTTAGACATTGATGAAAAGAAAATAGTAGAAGGTTTAAAAGTAAATAATGAAAATGGAGGAAGTATTTTTCTTGAGTCTGCATGGGGAGAATATGGATATAGTCAAAGAAATATTGCAGATGATGTATATGATGGAGTTTTTAAAAGCTTTAAAGTAACTGATATAAATAATGAAGTACTATATGATGCTTCGTTAAAAGGAGTAAAGGCTGTAACTTATAAGATTAAAAATTCTTTCAATAAACTTGTGAATTGGTTTATTAAAAACCTATAGTTTAAGAGGTGTCAAATGAAGAATAATGTGAGAAAAAACTTGATTTCTACTGGATTGATAATTTTAATATTATCAATAGTAACATTCACATATATAAATGTTACTTCAAAAGAGGGTAATTTTACAAATAAAGATAATAATGCAAACCTAAATGAAGAAACGAAACAGGCATTTGGAGAAGATATAAATAATCTATCAGCTTGGGTTGTATACTGGGATTTAAATTCTGATAGTGAAATTAAAACTTTAGGCAAGAAATTAAAAAATATTTCTTACTTTGCTGCTAATTTTAACTCCAATAATGAATTAGTGATGCCAGAAAAATTAACTAATTACTATAATGAAACAAAGAGTTATGATTACAATAAATATATAACTATTGTTAATGATAAAATAAATAATGATGGAAGTTCTTCATTAAAAGATGTAAATCTGTTAAAAGAGCTATTAAGTGATTCAGATTCAAGAAGTAGTCATATTAAAGATATTATAAATTTAGCAGTTAAATATGGCTTTGAGGGTATAGAAATTGATTATGAACAAATAAAAAATGATATAAAATTGTGGGATAACTATATATTATTTATAAATGAACTATACCAGAAAGCAGAAAAAGAAGGGTTAAGACTAAGAATTGTATTAGAGCCTAATACGCCTTTTAATAAGCTAAGTTTTAATGAAGGCCCTACATATGTAATGATGTGCTACAATTTACATGGAGCTTTTAGTGAACCAGGAGAAAAGGCAAATCCTAAATTTATTAAGGGTTTAATAGAAAAGATGGATAAAGTTCCAGGAAAAAAAGAGTTTGCAATTGCTACTGGAGGGTTTAACTGGGCATCTAATGGAAAGGCTACCTCTCTTTCAGAAACTGAGGCTGACCATATATCGAAAGAGTATAGCACTAAAGTAGAACGTGACAATGAAAGCCAGTGTTTGTTTTTTAATTATAAAGATGAAAATAATATAGAACATCAGATATGGTATGCTGATGTTATTACCTTAAAGTCTTGGATGAAGGTCATAATAGAGAATGGATACGATATTAGCATCTGGAGACTAGGCGGAAATTTATTCTGAAATGATGTGGTTTCACAAGTATATTCAGGAGAATAAGCATAAAAAGGGTCATTGCAGAGTCGTAGCTCTGTAATGACCCTTTTTATTTATATACTTATTTAATGCAATTTATAATGTGGTGATTTTTTTGTCGTTATGTATATAAGTAATTCACATAATTTCACATAATTATTTAATATTTTTACCATAAAAATTATCTATAATTAAACTATACAAAACAGAGAGGTGATTATTTTGAAGAAAACAAAAAAAATTATATCAATTTTAATTACACTATCATTAGCTGTAGGTGCATCTACAATTGCTCTTGCAGAAGGAAATGATGCAACAACTGCAACTCAAGTTACAACAAGTACTAAAAATGAAAAACTTACACTAGAACAAAAACAGGCAAAAGATGCCTACTTAAAAGTACATCTTAATGATAAAAATCAACTTCTATTACTTAGACAACAAACAAAAGATGCTATGGAAGCTAATAAGGCAGTTTATAAACAAATAAAAGACAAAATTAGAGAAAAAACTAAACTAAATACAAAAGAAAAAGGTGCAAATAAAGAGTTAAAAAATAATGTTAAAGATCAGCTTAAGCAGGTTAAAGCAATGCAAGAAACTATAAAAACTCAGCAACAAGAAAAGAAACAATTATGGAATACCTATAAGGAGAATATTAAAAATAAGGATTATACAGCAGCAGAAGCAATTTTTAAAAGTATAATCGAAAAGAAGACTTCTATATTAGAAAATATAAAACAAAAAAGTGCAATACTAAATAAAGTACTTGCTTCATTAAATTAAATAGTATGAAAAAACGATTTGATATTATATTTTCAATTTTTACCGTTATAATAATAGTATATTCAATAGCAACTACAAATTTTGATAAGAAAGTTGTCTCATCAAAAGAGAATATTTTATATTCAGATGAAGCAATTAAGCCTTGGGATTATGTAAAACTTTTAGGGCATGGAATTGATGTAGATTGGTCAAAAAATGCTCAAGGTAGGAAATATTACAATGAACAAACTGTAAAGGACTTTAAAGAGGCAAAGGTTTCTCATGTTCGTATCCGTATTGCAAATGATGCCACAGAAGAGTTATTAAAAGGTTTAGATAAACAAATTAATGATTGCCTTGAAAATAAAATAATACCAGTAATAGCTTATCAAGCAGATGAGTTTAAAAATGAGCCAAATGAAGAAAATATTAAAAAGGTAGTTGAATGGTGGAAGATAGTTGCAGAAAGATACAAAAGTTATTCTCACTTATTAGCATTTGACTTGTTAATTGAGGCTACAGATGCTCTAAATAAGCAACCTGAAAAACTTAATGAGCTTTACGAAAAAGTTGTTACAGAAATCAGAAGTACTAATAAGACTAGAATAATTATGATTTCTCCACGTCTTAGATCTGATGCTGATTATTTAAATGAACTAAAAATCCCATCAAACCATAATGGTTACTTAATTGCAGAGTGGCATTTTTATGCGGCTGGTCCAAGCAAAACAAACGAAAGGAAGCTATGGTTAACTGGAAGTGAAAAAGAAAAGAAAATGATTACTGATAAAGTTGATAGTGCATTAGAATGGCAAAATAAAACAAAAATTCCTACATGGGTAGGTGCTTGGATGCCTAGTAATTATAATGATGGTGATGACTATTCTATTAACGAGCAAGTTGAATTTTCAAAATATATGGTTCAACAACTTGATAAAGCAGGAATACCATTTGCTGTTAATTCTGATACGAAATTTTATAACCGAGAATCTAATACATGGATAGAAAGAATGCAACCAATTTTCCAAGTAATATTTTATAAATAGATTAATAGAGTAAATATGTTCTAGCTAATAATTTAATTATGTTAATATATAGAATACCCCTTGATTTTAAATAGGGGTATATTTTTACTTATTTATTAAGGATTTTATTGATATAATTATATAAGACATAGTCAGAGGAGAGGGATATAAGGATATGGGCTACAAAATATATTTAGTAGAAGATGAAGAAAACTTAAACGATATATTAAAATCTTACCTTGAAAAAGAAGGATTTCAAGTTACCTCTTTTTTAAATGGAGAATCAGCTAGAAGTAATATAGAGAATAAACCTGATTTATGGGTACTAGATATTATGCTTCCGGACATAGATGGATTTCAGTTGTTAAAAGAAATAAAAGACAAGGACAAGAATATTCCTATTATTTTTATATCTGCAAGAGACAAAGATATAGATAGGATTATTGGTCTTGAAATGGGTAGCGATGATTATATTGCAAAACCTTTCATGCCTAGAGAACTTGTTATTAGAGTACAAAAACTTTTAAAAAGGGTGTATAACAGCAATATAGATAATAAAACCTTAACCATAGAAGGGTATACTATAGATGTAGAAAAGAGAATAGTAAAGTACAATGATAAAGAGTTATCTATGACTTCTAAAGAATTTGACCTTTTGGTACTTTTTATAAATAAAAAAGGTGGAGCAGTTACAAGATATGAAATACTTAACGATTTATGGGGAGATGATTACTTTGGAAGTGATAGAGTAGTTGACGATCTTGTTAGAAGACTAAGAAAAAAGATGCCTGAATTGAAGTTAGAAACCATATATGGACACGGTTATAGGTTATCCCTTTAGAAAGGATGTATTATGAAAAAACTAAAAGAGTATCCTTTATCTTTACAAATATGGGCGATATTTACCTCAGTGATAGTAATTATATTTGTTTTATTATCAGTATACTTCTCTTTTACTATAAGAAGTTTTTTTACCAATGAAATTTATAATACTATTGAAATAGCTCAAAAAAATGTAATTCAAAAAACAATTAATAAGCTTAGCCTGCAGGAAGAAACTAACTTAGAAGAACCAAGTAATGATATAAGGGAAGTAAAACATGTAAAATTAAATTATTATGCAGATGATACAAATCTAATAAAAATACAAAAATTCATATCTAATGATACTGAACGTGAACTTTTCTTAAAAAAATTAAAAAACCAAGTTAAAAATCAAACTACTCTCACTGAAAGATATGCTCAAAGAGTAGGTTCTAAGAGAATACTCTATGTAATTACTATAAATAATAGCACTAAAAAAGGAAATTTCGTTGTATCTTACATGTGGGATACATACAGAAATTCTCTGTCTACAGCTTTGATTAAAAAATTATTTTCGATAATGGCTATTGCATTGATTATGAGCCTTATAGCAGCAAAGTATCTAGCACAAAAGCTTGCAGTACCTTTAAAAGAGTTGGAAACTAAGGTGAAAAGTATAGGTAAAAAGCAATGGCATGAAAGTATAGATATAAATAGGAATGATGAAATAGGGGAACTCTTAAAATCTATTGAAGATATGAGAAAAGAATTGGTAAAGCAAGATGAATATGAACAAACCTTGCTCCAGCAAGCCTCACATGATTTAAAGACACCATTGATGGTAATTAGAAGCTATATACAGGCCGTAGAGGATGGGATTTACCCAAAAGGTAATCTAGAAAATACAATGAAGGTCATTGATTTTGAGGCAGAGAGAATGCAAAAGAGGATTAATAATTTGCTGTATTTAACTAAAATTAGGTATATGTCAAAGCATATCAATAAATTTAAAGAGATCTATATAAAGACTTTAGCAGAAGGAATCGTTCAAGGTTTTATGTATAATGAAAAGAATATTGAATTTCGGGTAGAAATTGATGATATTAAGGTTAATGGTGATGAAGAACAATGGGCTGTTGTTTTTGAAAATCTAATAGATAATGCATTAAGATATGCAAAGAGTATAATTAGAATAAAAGGATATGAAGATGATAAAACTCAACACATTATTATATATAATGATGGTGAAAAAATTCCTCATGATAAACTCAAAGATATATTTGAAGCTTTTGAAAAAGATAAAGGAGGAAACTTTGGTCTTGGACTGGATATTGTAAAAAGAATAGTAAACCTATATAATGGCACAATAAAAGGAAAAAATGAGGATATTGGTGTATCATTTATAATCACTTTACAAAAAGATAAAAAAATATATAGCAACAATGTAAAAACTTAATCCATAAACAATTTAAGGATGAAATTTTTTATGCATTGTTTGCAGGAAGTACATCTCTTTTCTTTTATTCTAGGCTGAGAAGCTGAATGCATTTCAAGTTTTCCACCTCTTGAGCCAGACCCCATACCTAAGTCTTTTAACGCCCCACCAAAACCAGTCATTTCATGACCTCAGGCTGTTGACAAAATATGTTTATCAACAGCCTGAACTCCATGTTTTCATGGAGTTTTTTATTTTTGAAAATATAATGTACTATAAGATGATATAACATAATATAAATGATACATGAAATAAATGCAATAAGGTGTGGTGAAGGTGGATAATAATCAGATCAGTTATTATAATTTAGAGCAAGACGAAGTAACCTTAAAAGATTTAGATATTAAAAATAGGCCTATCTATCAAATTGTAAAAAGAATTTTAGATATTGTATTAAGTTTTATAGGTCTTATTATTTCTGCTCCAATTATATTAATTACTAGTTTTTTTGTTATTGCCGAATCAAAAGGACCACCTATACTAGTCCAAGGAAGATTAGGGAAAGAAGGAAAACCATTTAAGATTTACAAAATTCGATCTATGTATGTAGATGCAGAGATTAACACAGGACCCAAGTGGGCAGAGAAGAATGATGCTAGAGTTACCAGAGTTGGAAGAATAATTAGGAAGACTCATATTGATGAATTGCCACAGTTAGTAAATATATTCCTTGGTGAAATGAGTTTCGTTGGACCAAGACCTGAAAGAAAGTTTTTTTATGAAAAGTACGAGAGTGAATTATTTGAATTTAGCAAACGATTATATGTTAAACCTGGATTAACTGGACTGGCACAAATTAATGGTGGATATGATATAGATGCTGAAGAAAAGCTTAAATATGATTTAAGCTATATTAAAAACCAAAGTTTAGGTTTAGATATATTAATAATATTTAAAACAATAAATGTTGTACTAAAGGGCTATGGTGCAAGGTGAGTAATTAAAGCTGGAGGAGTATATGAAGGTTTTAGTGACAGGAGGGGCAGGTTTTATAGGATCACATATAGTTGATTTATTTCTTGAAAGAGGAAATGAAGTGGTTGTTATAGATAATTTGATTAATGGTAAGAGAAGTAATATAAATAAAGATGGGGTATTTTACCTTTGCAATATTCTTGATTATGATAACATGCTGAAAGTATTTAAAGTGAATAAACCGGAAGTAGTTATACATCATGCTGCACATGTTAGTGTAAGTTCTTCAATAAAGGAACCGCAAATTGATGCATTAAGTAACATATGTGGAACAATAAATGTACTCAAATGTTGTAAAGAAGTTGGAGTTCGTAAGATTATATATGCATCATCAGCTGCAGCTTATGGAGAACTAGAATACTTTCCTGTAAATGAAGAACATCCTACAAACCCAATTTCATTCTACGGTTTATCTAAGCAAACCTGTGAAGAATATATAAAGTTATATGGAAGATATTTTCAACTTAATTATACAATTTTCAGATATGCCAATGTTTATGGAGCAAGGCAGAATTCAAATAGTGATGGAGGAGTAATCTCAATTCTAGTTGATAAATTTATGAATGAAGAGAAAATAACAATATATGGAGATGGTAAACAAACTAGAGATTTTATTTATGTAAAAGATGTAGCATTAGCAAATTATATGGCCCTTAGAGAAGGAGATAATGAAACAATAAATATTTGCAGCAATAAGGAAATTTCAATAATAGATTTATACCAATTAATAATGAGTATAACAAAAAAGGATATAGGTATTAAATATTTAAGTCATAGATCAGGGGATATATATCGCAGTATTATGGATAATAGTAAAGCTGTAAATATACTAAAGTGGTTACCTAAATATAGTTTAAAAGATGGACTCAGCGAGTTAATAAGGGAGACTTATAAAATATGCCAAAAGTAATTATATATATAGTTTCAACTCTTGGATCATCCGGACCAACTAATCAGTTATATAATATATTGTTAAATATTAATAGAAAAGAATTTAAGCCTAAAATTATTACTTTATCAAAGGAACCTAAAAATAGTATATATGAAGATTTTAAGATGCTAAAAATTGATATTCACTCTTTAGGCTTATCAAGACTAGGATTCTGGTTAAAAGGAAAAAGAAAACTAATTAAAATGGTTGAAGAATTAGAACCAGATATTATACACACTAGCGGATACCGTGCAGATAGATTTGCTGTAAAGTATTTAAATAAATTTAAGCATTGTAACACAATTCATAACTTTGCCTATGAAGACTATACTATGGCATACGGTAAAATAGTTGGAAAAATTATGGCTAAAAATCATATTAAAGCCCTATCTAAAATAACTTATCCTATTGCATGTTCATATAGTATTACAAAAAAATTAGATGAATGTTGTAATGTTCATGCTTATAGCATACCAAATGGAGTAGATGAAATCTATTTTTCACCAGCAGATAAATTAGAAAAGACAAGACGTAGAGAAAAGTTAGGATTAAATACTAAAAAGAAAATTTTTATTTTTATTGGAACAATGAGCAATCGTAAAGACCCTTTTACAACAATTAAGTCTTTTCAGAAGGCCAATATTTCCAAATCTGCTATTTTAGTTTTGCTAGGAGATGGTCCCCTTTTAAAAAAGTGTAAAGAATATAATAGTGAAAGTATTATTGTAAAAGGTAAAGTTAACAATGTAAGAGAATTTTTAAAATCCTCAGATGTATTTGTATCTTCGTCTAAATCTGAAGGGCTACCAATGGCGGTATTAGAAGCAATAAATTGTGGATTGCCAATAATTTTATCTGACATAGAATCACATAGAGAAATATTAAGTAAGAATCCCATAATTGGTGATAAGTTTAGAGTTGGGAATATAGATGAGTTAAGAGAACTTTTTAAATATTATACAAAACGTGATTTAGAATATAAATCTAAAGGAGCAAGGATACTAGGAGAAACTTTTTATAGTTCAAAGGTTATGTGTAATGCTTATGAAAAGATGTATACACAAATTCTAAAGTAATGAATAGCAGTTTAATTTGGAGGGAACAATGAGTTTTTCAGTTTTAATGTCAGTCTATTATAAAGAAAAGGCTGAATATTTAAGGCAGGCAATAGAAAGTATTGTCACTCAAAAGAAGATGCCAAGTGAAGTAGTAATTGTAAAAGATGGGGAACTAACTCATGAGTTAAACAAGGTAATTGAGGAATTTGATAAAACATATATAGGGCTATTTAAAATAATAAGCTTAGAAAAAAATATGGGTTTAGGTGAAGCACTAGAGATTGGTGTTACAAAATGCTCTAATGAATTAGTTGCAAGGATGGATTCAGATGATATATGTTTACCAGACAGATTTGAAATTCAAAAAAAATTTATGGAGAATAATAAAGAAATAGATATAGTAGGGTCATGGATTAAAGAATTTTATAATGAACCAGATAATGTTGTATCTATTAGGTATGTTCCTCTTAAACATGATGAAATTATAAGTTATGCAAGAAAAAGAAATCCGTTAAATCACATGTCAGTAATGTTTAGAAAAGAAGCTGTAATGAAAGCAGGCAATTATCAACCATTTCTATGGTATGAGGATTATTATTTATGGGTTAGGATGATAATGGAAAATTCTAAGATAGCTAATATAGATCAGGTACTTGCTTTAGTGAGGACAGATAATAATATGTTTAAGAGAAGAGGAGGCATTGACTATATTAAATCTGAAGTTAAATTTCAAAAACAGTTATTAAAATATGAATTTATCAATAGAAAAGAATTTTTAAGAAATATTATAATTCGAGTGAGCGTTAGGCTGATACCAAATATAATTAGAAAGTTATTCTATCGCAAGTTTTTGAGAAAAAAACCTTGATTAGCTGGGGTGTGGAAGTAAATGAAGAAAATAGTTTATCTTATTAAATCAAGTGGAGAAGTAAGTGATTTAAGTGTTATAAAAAAAGTAATAACCCAAAAGAAGTGTTTTCAAGAATTAGGCTGCAATGTAGAAATCTATTCCTTTGACTTATTTCCAAGTGTAAGTGAAATTCAGGGTATTAAACATGTATCTTTATTCTCTACTAAGAGAAAGGTATCCCCTATATTTAAATACTATTATGAATTAAAATTACTAAAAAAAATGGTACAGATTATGAAGAAGGTTAAGCCTGATGTTATTTACATGAGAGATTATTTTTTTCTATTCAATTTTTATAGAAAAATAAGTAAAATTGCTCCTTTATTTATGGAAGTGCAAACAAATATTTTTGGTGAACTTAAAACAAAAAATTACTGCAAGTATTTGATAGAAGTATTGCTTAAAAGGCGGTATTTTAGAAGCATCAAAGGGATGGTTTGCATTACAAATGAAATATTAAGTATTGAGAGAAAGTATAACAGCAAACCTGCAATGGTCTTGGGAAATGGCATTGAAGATAATCAAATTAAATTAGTAACTAGAGATAACAATGATGAATACATAAATATACTTTTTATTGGTACTCCTAATCAATCTTGGCAGGGTGTGGAAAGGTTAATAGAATCCTATAAAAAAGCTGTAAATAAAGATAAATTTAAAATTCACATAGTTGGATATGAAAGTATGGAGGAAGTTAAGGACGATAATGTTATTTTCTATGGATATATCAAGGATAAAAATGAACTAGAAAAAATATACTCAATTGCGGATGTAGGGATTGGCACTTTGAGCTTATATAAAAAGAAAATGGAAGAGGCAGCACCTCTAAAAGTTAGGAGTTATTTAGCAAAAGGTATTCCTGTAGTTATAGGCTATGAGGATACAGATTTAGGGGAAGAGCTTCCTTTTGTATATAGAATAAAAAATGATTCCAGTATTATAGATTTTGGAGAATTGGAAAAGTTTTTTAAAAGAACAGAGCATTATAGAAAAAATAATTATATAATCCACTATGCAATTAGAAATTTGACATGGAAAAGTAAGATGAAAAAGGTTTTGGAATTTATGGACAGATCAATATATAGATAAGGAATAAAGGATGGTAGAAAAAAATAAATTTACAAAAATAATTAGTTATATGCTTGTAATAATTGTGTTGTTTATTTTCCCTGATAATAAACAAAAACCATTTGATTTATACAATATTTATATAATGTTAGCATTCTATTATATGGTTGTTGTGTGGAACATGAAAAGATTATTTTTCACTAATTTTAATAAAATACTTTCAAGTTATCCAATGTTTATTTTAGTTATAATTTGTATTTTATCTGCTATATGGGCTCAAGATAAAAAACTTACCCTCTTATCTGGATTATTGCTTTTAGGAACCACTTTATATGGGATATGCTTATCAGAGAGATTTTCCTTAGAGGAGATACTGGATATATTTGTTTACTATTTTCTAATCTCTGCTGTTATAAGTTTAGTTGCAGCTGTTTTTATTCCTAGTATGGGAACCTTTTACGATACAAGCGAGGGAAAAATGGCTTGGATAGGAATTTATAATAGTAGAAATAGCTTGAGTTTAAATATGTCTTTTGGAGTTTTATGTGCGTATTTTAATCTTCACAATAAAGATAAAAAGAAGCTATTAAATAGTGTTACTGCTCTAATATTATGTTGTATTAATTTAGTATTTAGTAGAGCGAGGACTGGGGTAATTGTTTTACTAATTGTTTTTATTATTATTAAAATATGGGAAAAGAGAAATAAATATAAGGGATTTTTATCTATTATTTTCAGTATTATAGGAATTCTTGCTATATTCAATAAAAGCATATTAATAAATAAAATCAGTGCTTTTATTGGAAGAGACTTAAGTTTTTCAGGAAGAACATCTATATGGGAGTATTGTATTGAGGCTGTTAAAATAAGACCACTACTAGGCTATGGGTATAATTCATTTTGGATAGATAAGTGGGATAGTCAAGCAAATTTCATAAGGTTTCAGCTTAATTTTAAGGAATTGATGTCTGCTCATAACGGGTATATTGGAATAATGCTTGATATAGGTATAATAGGACTTGCTATTTATTTAGTAACTATTTTTTATTGTCTTTATAGAGCTTTAAAGAAATTTAAAACAAGTGATAATATGATAGAGATAATGCCTGTTGTGTCAGTAGTATTTATATTATTTTATAATTTTAGTGAGCAAATGCTTCTAAAACCCTGTTCTATATTCTGGCTAATTCAAGTTATAGCCTATGCAAAGACTATGGAGAAAGATGAAAAAAAGAATGCAATACTTAATAATTAGTTTTAGGGGTGATGCTATGAAGGTTTGTATGATAGCTACCACACATGATGTATTAGATGATAGGATGTATTGGAAAGAAGCAATTTCTCTAAAAAATCATGGATTCGAAGTAATATGTATTATTGCCTCTGACATAGATGAAGAGAGTATTACAGAGGAAGGTATTAGATACATTAAAATAAAAAGAAAAATAGGAAAAAATAAACTAGAAAAGATTATGTTCTATTATAGTAATTGTTTAGATTTATTTCATAAGGCTAAAGAAATAAGAGCCTCGGTATATCATATCCATGATTTATATTTAAACCTTATAGGAAGAAAGCTAAAAAAGCTCTCTCACAGACCTAAGGTTGTATATGATGTATATGAATATTTCCCAGATATGATTAGAGACTATATAGCTACGAAGGGAATCAAAACTGTTATTAAACATATTTATGCAAGATTAATAGATAAGTGGGAAATTCATTGTAGTAGATATTATGATTTAATTATAACGGCAGACAGCAGTATTGCTAGTAGGTTTAGAGAGAAGTTAAAGACCAAACAAATTGAGGAGATATATAATTATACAGATTTGTTTGATAATATATCCCCTATATCCTTTGAAGAAAGAATTTACGATATTGTATATTGCGGATCAATCACAAGAGTTAGGGGGATTTTAAATCTTTTAGAAGTGATGGGGATTGGAAAGAGTGAAAAAATAGATCTTAAGCTTTTACTTATAGGGCCTTTTAATGAAGCAGGATTAAAAGAAGAGGTTGGAAGGTATATAAAAGAAAATGATTTAGAAAAGAATGTGACTCTGTTAGGGGAGGTGCCTCACAAGTTAGTTGGGAGCTACCTTAGACAATGTAGAATAGGAGTAGTTCCACTGCTTCCTATACCTAAGTTCTATAAAAACATTCCAACTAAACAATTTGAATACATGATGTTTGGATTGCCTGTAGTAGGAAGTAACCTGCCACCAATAAGGAAATATGTAGAGGAAAGTAGGTGTGGAGAACTTGTAGACCCTAGAATTCCTAAAGAGATTTGGAGGGCCCTTGTTAAGATGCTTAACAATAGGCAGCTTTATCAATACTATAGTATAAATGGCTCTAAAGCAGCAAAGGAAGAGTATAATTGGAGCATTATGGAGAAAAAGCTAATTAACATATACGAGACTTTAAAATAGAGTGGTTTCAATAGGTAAGGCCATATATTTATCATGGAGGGGATATGCTTATTAAAGGTTTCAAAGAATATAAAGTGTATAAAGATATGTTATGGTACTTAATTGGTACAATTATTCCAATTATTATTACTTTTATAAGAACTCCTATATTCACTAGATATTTTACCCCGGAAGAGTATGGGAGTATTGGATTAATTAATATTACCTTTGGGTATATTTTGATTCTTGTTTTTGCTTGGATTAGCAACTGTCTTTGGAGATTTTATTACAAGTATAAGAATAAGGATAAGGATAAGCTTAATGAGCTATATTCAAATATTCTTTTTATGTATATTATAGCAAGTGTTTTTACCGTAGTAATATGTTTCATTTGGGCAGGGCTTTTTAGTGATTCAGATAATATAAACCTTATTATATTAAGTCTTATACAAACCTTATTAACTCAATGTATTGCTCTATATATGATTATTGTAAGATTACAAGGTAAAGCTGCTCTATATAATCTGTCCAATGTTTCATTGAATATAGGTAGTTTTATAATTTTAATACTTTTAACCTTTAGAATGGGGCATAGGATTGAAGCAACAATTGAAAGTAACATTATTGTTAATATAATTTTATTTGCTCTAATAATTTTTAGGCATAGAAAAATGACTAATATATCCTATAAATTTATCCAATTTAGTAGTGTTAAAAAATTTTTCAAGTACGGTCTAACAATATCCTTAGGAGACTTAAGCTTATTACTACTAACTTCAAGTGACAGGTATATAATTAAAATTTTTGATTCTATTGAAGCAGTAGGAATATACAATCAGATATACAATTTAGCACAAATGAGTATAGCTACTCTTATAGCAGTTTTTTTTAATGCAGTAAATCCAATCTTATTTAGGGAATTAGAAAATAATCTTGATAACTATGATAAGACTATGAATAGGTATATAACCATTTTTATTCTAATGATAGTGCCAATAACAATGTACTTTTCCATTTTTTCAAAGCAAATAGCAGCTATACTATTAGGAGAAAGCTTTAGAGTTGGTTATAGAATGATGCCATTTATTATGATTACTTCATTAATATATGGTATGGCTTTATTTATTGAGAACAAATTGAATTTTTCTAATAGAATGATGATTACTGTAAAAGGATTTGTACTTGCTTCAATACTTAACATTTCATTAAATCTTATTTTTATTCCACTATTCAACTATGAAGTGGCAGCAATTACAACTTTAATAGCATATATTTTTCTATATTTATTCTACTATTTTTATGATTCAAATAGATATTTTAATAGTGTAAAAAATATTAAGGTTTTATTTAAACCTATGGCAGTCTTGTGTATGCAAGCTATTTTGGATTTTACAATTAGATATGTATGCAAAATAGAAATTGGCATTAAGGCAACAATTTTGGAAGGAGCAATATTTCTTACTATATACTTATACTTTTTACAAAAGCAAAAGTTCACCGATTCTGAAATAAATTTTAAAGTGATATTAAAATCAAAAAAGTAATGTAAGAGGGGGAGCTATGACAAATAAGAATAAGTATAAAGAGCTATGTATCAAAGAAAAATCTATACCAATTTTTTCACAATATTGGTGGATGGATGCTGTAGCAGGAGAAAAAAATTGGGATGTAATACTTGTGGAAAACAATGAGGAAATTATTGGGGCTTTACCCTATTACTTTAAGGAGAGAAAAGAGTATATTTTTATAGATCAACCAAAGCTTACACATAAAAATGGTATTTGGATTAAATATCCAGTGAATCAGAAGTATAGCACAAGACTTAAGTATGAAAAAAAGGTGATTAGAGAAATAGTTTGCAAATTAGAGGGTTTAAATATAGGAGCATACAACCAAAATTTTGATTACTCCTTTACTAATTGGCTACCTTTTTATTGGAATTCTTTTAAAGCAACTACTAGATATACTTATGTTTTAGAAAATCTGCAAGACCTTCAGCAAATATATGTTAATTTTGATTCTAGAGTGAGGCAAAATATTAAGAAAGCTTCTAAGTTAGTCCAAGTTAAAGAAGATTTGGACATAAAAA
Source organism: Clostridium sp. JNZ J1-5 (assembly GCF_053901425.1). Lineage (NCBI taxonomy): Bacteria > Bacillati > Bacillota > Clostridia > Eubacteriales > Clostridiaceae > Clostridium > Clostridium sp. JNZ J1-5. Next base: position 2,967,208 of record NZ_CM132773.1, read on the forward strand.
GATTTTATGATATTAATAAAAAAACCTTTGAAAGACAAAACATTAAGGTTCCTTATTCACTAGACTTTGTTGAAAGACTTGATAATGCCTGTGCTGAACATAACTGTCGAAAAATTTTTTATGCAGAGACAAATTCAGGAGAGATTTGTGCAGCACATTATATTGTTTGGGATGAAAATTCAGCTTACAGCTTAATGGCTGGAGAGGATGAAAAATTTCGTAATAATCAAGCAGATACATTGCTAGTTTGGGATTCAATTAAATTCTGTGAAAACAAAACAAAAAAGTTTGATTTTGAAGGAAGTATGATAGAAAACGTAGAAAAATTTATTGTGAATTTTGGAGCTACTCAAAAGCCATATTTTAATATTAGCAAGGATTATCATAAAAGGAGCACTGTGAATATTATTTTAAGAACTATATATAAAAACAATCCTAAATTGCAAAAACTTATTAAAAAGTTTAGGGGAGTGTAGAGTTGATATATATATATATTGAGAATAAGAAATTCACAAAACAAATATCTTATGTATTTGATACAATTTTTCAAATTTTAGGCATTGACACTGTATATATGGAAGAAATTCATTATTCTCTATTAACAAATAAGGATATTTTACTATTGTATATTGATACAGAGTGTGTTCATACAAAGTATAAGGATTTAGATGTTAATAAAATTTTTATATTAAATTCAGGAGAATTATTTAGTGATTCATATTTATTAGATAGCTCTCTTCCAAAAGATATTAGAAAATTTAATTTAGTACTTCCTATAAAAGATGTAAATGATGTAGTTTCTTTATATCATGGGAGTGCTGAGTTATATATAAATAAGGAAAATTTACAGAATAACATAGTAATTTCCACAAACATTGATATAATTTCGGATACTTTTTTCATGTTAACAAGGTATGAGGAATTTATAAACAAAAGGGATGATTACAAAGAAAGGTACGGAAGATTTTCGGTAGAAGATTCTATATGCTATAGATATGGGTTGATACAAAGGCCTATAGTAAATGAATATATAGAACTTATATGGGGCTTAATTCAGGAGGCTAATTTTAAGGGACATAGAAAAAAGTGGTGGGGAAATAATGAGTTTGCGGCATGTTTAACTCATGATGTTGATGAAGTGAAAATGTATACAAATATTTTTAAGGTCACTAAGCATATGCTAGCCTTATTTATAAAATATAAAGATCCTAAAAGAGCATTATCATTTATAAAAAAATATGCTAAAGTTTTAAAGGATTATAAACAAGATCCTTTCTGGACCTTTGAATATTTAATTAATACTGAGATAAAATACGATTTTCGATCATCCTTCTATTTTATGAGTGGGGGAACCTCAAAATATGATGGAAAATATAATATAGATGATAAAAGATTAGTTAAAATATTGTATAAGCTTTATAAACTAGGATTTGAAGCAGGATATCATGGTAGTTTCTATAGTTATGACAATTTAGTAAAAATGAAAGAAGAGATTAAATCCCTTGAGAAAAATATACAAAATCAAAGATATGGTTGCAGGCAGCATTTTTTAAGATTTAAAATTCCAAGTACATGGGAAGTACAAGAAAAGAGCGGACTTCTTTACGATACCACCTTAGGCTATGCTGAAGTTGAAGGCTTTAGAAGTGGAATTTGTTTTCCTTATAAACCATTTGATTTAATTGAAAACAGAGTATTAAATATTTGGGAAATCCCATTAATAGTAATGGATGTAACCTTGAAAGATGAAAAATATAGGCATCTTAATTATAAAGAGAGTGCTGATGCTATTATAAATATGATAAATACAGTAAAAAAATATAATGGAGTATTTACATTACTATGGCATAATACATCCTTTACTGATGAATGGAAGGACTGGACTCAGATATATGAAGATACAATTAAATATCTTTATGAGTCAAATGCCCTTGGGGTTTCAGGTAGAGAAGTAATCAATATATTAAACGAAGAGATTTGAAAAGCTTATTAAAAATAAAAATATGAGGGAAATATGGGGGAAATATGGGGGAGAAAAATGATATTAAGTTAAAGAATTTTTTCGAAATTTTAAAAAAAAGAAAGTTAGTTTTTATTTCTATTACTATAATTCCTTGTATCTTATCTATTCTATTAAGTTTCTTTTTCATTAAGCCTACTTTTGAAGTGAAAGTAAGTATGATTGTAGGAAAAGGTGGAAATGAGGCTGAACAAGCATACAATTATAATGATATTATTATGTATCAAAGCCTAATTAAAACTTATACTGAAATTGCAAGATCCTGGGCTGTTGCTGAGAAAACCAAAAATAAATTATATAGCAGCATAAGTGCAGAAGAAGTTATTAGATCCACTAATATTGTTGCCCAAAATGATACTCAAGTTTTAATGCTAAAAATACAAGGGGATTCCCCGGAGGGTACTTTGAAATTAGCAAACGCCTATGGGGGTTCTTTTATAGAACAATGTCAGAGTATTTTCCCAAATGGAAATATTAAGATGTTAGATGAAGCTAAACTTCCACAAGAGCCAATAAGTCCAAATAAAAAGTTGATTATTCTTGAAGTGAATGCTATAGGATTCATGGTAGCCCTTCTAATTATTCTTTATTTAGAATATAGTGATTCATCTTTAAAAAGTGAATTTGAAATAAGAAGAAACCTTAAATTAAACATAATTGGAAGAATTCCAATATTTAAAGGGAAAAAAATCTACTATACCCCATTTAGGAGCTTAGAGAATAGTATAAGATTTTCAAATTTAAGCGACAAAAATAAAATCATTACAATAACAAGCCCAGGTTCTAAAGAAGGTAAGAGTTTAATTGCAATTAAGTTAGCAGAAGTTATGGCTAAAAGTGGTAGTAAAGTTGCATTAATAGATTTTGCACTGAGAAACCCTAATGTGAGTAAAACTTATAGTCTAAATAATCAAAAAGGTGTAGTTGATATATTTAATGAAAAAGTAAAGTATGAAGACATTATGTATTGCAGTGAAATAGAAGGATTGGAAATATCACCAATAGGTAATATAAATAATAATTCTTTCTATATTTCAGACTGTTCAACTACAATCAACTTTTTTAATTGGTTAAAAGAAAAATATGATTATGTCATTATAGATACATCTGCCATTTTAGGGGAGAGTGAAACAGAGATAATAGCAAAATACTCTGATGGATGTATTCTGGTAATTACTTTAAATAAGACAGATAATGAAAAAGCTTTACTAGCGAAGGATACATTAGAAAGATTAAATGCAAATATAATAGGTTTAGTAATAAATAGATGTAGTAATAAATAGGTAAAGCAAGTCAACCATTGGGGTTTCTCAAGTGCCTCTCATGAGGGCAAAAAAGGGAGCTGTGGCATTAAGAAATTTACATACAGTATACTGTTTTGCAAGTTTAAAGTTAAAACAATATATTGTAGTATTTATTCTTAGTGCCACAGCTACTTTTAAATTAAGAGAATTTTATCTTATACTCTTACTAAGTCATAGTCTAAAGTACCAAAACCCATATCTTCACCATGCTTTAATCCGGTCTCCCAATTTGTATTTGAATGAACATGATTAAATTTATCCTCTCCATCATGATAATGCTTGTCTGAAAGTATGGAGCCATTAATAATTGGAGCTTTATTTACTAAATCAACACTAGCCTTATCAAGGGCAATAGGATCAAAGGATGCAGCTATTCCTATATCAGGTACAATAGGTAGATCATTTGAGTTGAAGCAATCACAGTCAGGTGAAACATTCATAATAAAATTAATATGGAAATTTGCTTTATCCTTTATAACAGCATAAGCATATTCAGCTATTTTTTCATTGGCGGTATCAGCTGACTCATTCCATACAACTTGAGCTGCATTGAATTGGCATACTGCAACACATTGACCGCAGCCTATACATTTAGCGTAGTCTATATATGCTACCTTGTTTTCATTTAAACTTATAGCATCCTGAGAACAATTTTTTATACATTGTTTACAGGAAGTACATCTCTTTTCTTTTATTCTAGGCTGAGAAGCTGAATGCATTTCAAGTTTTCCACCTCTTGAGCCAGACCCCATACCTAAGTTTTTTAACGCCCCACCAAAACCAGTCATTTCATGACCTTTAAAGTGATTCATTGAGATTATAATATCAGCATCAGCTATAGCAGAACCTATTTTAGCTGTTTTACAGTGTTTGCTATTAATTTCAATTTCTCTATACTCAGTGCCCTTAAGACCATCTGCAATAATTACATTGCAGCCTACTGTTAATGGATTAAAACCATTTTCAAAAGCAGCAGTTAAATGGTCAATAGCATTAGATCTTCTGCCAGTATACAAGGTGTTAGAGTCTGTTAAAAATGGTATACCACCTAAGTCTTTTATAATTTTTACTACTTGTGCAGCGTAATTTGGTCTTATGTAAGCCAAATTTCCTGGTTCTCCAAAGTGAATTTTTATTGCTACAAATTTATTTTTAAAGTCGATATTTTCTATACCAGCCATTTTTACTAACTTTTCTAGTTTATCTAATAAATTTAAACCAGGTTTAGTTCTTAGATCTGTAAAATAAACTTTTGACTTTTCCATAAGTTTCCCCCTAGATAAAATAATTGTATATTACTACTATTTTAATTTATTTCATTTATTATGTCTATATGACTGTTGCAATGTAGAGTCTGTTAAAAATGGTATATTAATATATGTTAGCATGTTACTAAATATACTTTATTTCTTCCACTGTTTTTTACACGATAAAGCTCTGAATCGGCTAAGTTTATAAGTTCATTAAAAGATTTAGATAATGGAAGGGAGGTATATATACCTCCTATACTAACAGTAACAACTTTACAATCTACGTTTTCATTATATTTTATATTTAAATTTTCAACTTTTCTTCTTATATCTTCACCAAGCAGGTATGCATCATTAAAATCTTCAACAATTGAAATGTATATAAATTCCTCTCCGCCATATCTAGCAAATAAGCTATTATTTCTTTTAATCTTACTTATGCAGTTACAAATATCTATTATACATCTATCTCCTTTTAAATGACCCCAATAATCATTGAATTTTTTAAAAAAATCAATATCAATCATAAAAATAGCTGCATATGCATTAGCTTTTTCGTGATTAATTAAAATGGTGTCTATTTTTTCATTTAAGCCCCTTCTATTATAAATACCTGTTAATTCGTCGATCATTGATTCTTTTTTTAGTTGTTCATTTATTTTTTTTAGATTATTAACCTTTTTAAATGAATCTTCTATTTCGTGTTCTAAAGAGTTTTTTATGCTCTTCAAATTTTCAATTTCATTTTTTTCTTGATTATACTCAAATTCTAATTTTTTAATTTCTAGGCTTTTAGCTATGTTAGAAGCTTCCATTTCTTGATATTTGTAATGATACTTTTTGAAAAATTCTAATGCTAATTTATAGTTATTTTCACTAGCATAATAATCAGATAAGTATTTATAGGACATGCTTATTTTTATATTTGAATTTATTTCTTCTGAATATTTTAAAGCTAAATTGAAATATTCTACGGAACTTCTAGAAGTTGCAGCTTCAAGTATTCCAATATTAATCAAAACGTCTATTATATAATATTTATTTTTAACATTGTTAAGCTTTTTTAAAGCTTCAAAATAATGCTCTCTTGCTATATTTATATGTCCTTGTTTAAAGAGAAGCTTTCCAATTTCGCTTTCTATTTCACCAAGTATTATAAAATCTTTTGAATTTGCTAATATTTTTTTACTTTTATATAGAAGATCCAGAGCTTCAGTATACTTCTCTGTACTGTTATATACTTTACCCATGTTTAGCATAACGGCAGCTTTGTTTTGTTCAAATCTATGTATAGTTGAAATTTTTAAAGCCTCATTATAACTTTTTATTGCATTTTCATTATCCCCAGCTTCTCTATATATTTCTCCCATATTGGTAATCACGCAAGATTTTAAAAAATGGTAATTTGTATTTTTGAGAATATTTAAGCATTTAAACATATGCTCAATAGCTTGGTTGTATTTACCCAAATAATAATAAATTATACCTATTATGTTATGAGCCCTAATGATACCTTCGATATCGCCAATTTTAATAAAAATATTAATGGCGTCAAACGAATATTTTAAAGCATTGACATAGTCAGAAATAACTCTACAGGCATAGGCCATATGAATGAGAGCATATCCTTCTTCCTTTTCTAGATTATTTTCCTTTGCCATCTTTAGTGCGTTTTTACTTAATTCAATTGATTTCTGTGGATTTTCAGTAGATATTTTTTTTGACTGATCAAGTAGGAAAAATATATTTTTAGATGTTCTTATCATATTTTTCACCTCTACAAAATTAATATGAAAATTTTGTTGTTTTCTATAGGTATCTATGCTTATTTTGTATAACACTATTAGTTCTCATAGTAATATAATTATATATTGTACAATATATGGTATCAAGCTAGACAAGGATTAAATTACAAATAATAAAGAGCTGCTTTAAATAAAGCAGCCTCTTATACTAATCTCTCCAGATGTGCCACATAGCATTATTTGTACCTCTTGCAAATACGTCAGTTCTGTTTGGTCCCCAGGATACTGCAGTAGGGTCTGAGGTTAAAATTCCTCCAAGATTGCTCCAGTTACTCCAGCGAGAACCATTCCAAGACATAGTGATTAATTGATTATTTTGTCCTCTAGCAAATACTTCAAGTCTATTAGCTGCTCTAGAGGATACTGCAGGAGCAGAGGTTATATTACCACCAAGGTCTTCCCAATTGCTCCATCTAGAACCATTCCACCATATATGATATAAGCGATTTCCTTGGCCACGGGCAAATACATCAATTCTATTATTTCCCCAAGAAACAGCAGCAGGAGCAGAGGTTAAGTTACCACCAAGACTTTCCCAATTACTCCAACGAGATCCATCCCACCATTTATGATAAAGAGCATTATCAGTGCCCCGTACAAAAGTATCTAATCTATTTGGCGCCCAAGAAGAAACGGCAGGTGAAGAAGTTAAAACACCACCAAGATCTTCCCATTGACTCCATCTAGAACCATCCCAAAATATATGCCACATAGCATTATTTGTGCCACGAGCGAATACATCAATTCTATTAGGTCCCCAGGAGACAGCGGCAGGGGCAGAAGTTATTGTTCCACCAAGATTTTCCCAATCACTCCACCTAGAGCCATTCCACCATTTATGATATAAAGCATTATCACTGCCAGCTACAAAGGTGTCAAGTCTATTAGGTGCCCAAGAAGAAACACCAGGAGCTGAAGTTAAAACACCACCAAGGTCTTCCCATTGACTCCATCTATCAGGGGCAGGGCCAGGTCCTGGAGTAGGAGGGGTAACCATATTTCTAAGTGTAAATTCGATTACACTTCTAAAAGTACTATTTACTACATTATTAGGTACCCCTGCAGCACGAAGAGAAATAAATATCCAAGAATAACTTCTCCTAAAATCATTGAATATTGCATTTGTTCTTTGATTTATGTTTCCGGTATGTCTTGGAGCATTGTCTATTGTAAAAGATATAGCCAATCTAAAATAAAGGTTAATTGTAGTTCTACGAATTCCATATCTTTCTAAATTTCTAAAAAGCTGAGGCTGCTGAACAGTAAGCAATCTTAATATTCTGTTTACTTCTTGTTGAGGAGCTCTCATACCATAATGTAAGTAATCTTCATCAGCAAAATCATAAGATCTTTCAAAGTCATCAAAGTCATCAAGATCAATAAAGTCATTGTAGGTTCTTAAATAGTTTGCTGAGAATGGACATACGGTTCTTTGTGGACAAAAATGACAATAAAAAATTGGGTTATTATACATTAAATTAAAACACCTCCAAACCCTTATCACTTATAGTTTATGATAAAGACTAGGAGATGCTACAATAATCATTGGAGTATTTTTATATCACCAGAAGAAGTATTAACATCTATTTTTTTATAAGGTCCTTTGCCAACTTTAGCATTTGCCTTGTTTTTATCTTCATTTTCATAGTTTAATTCAAAGTTTGAAGTTATATCTCCAGAAGAGCATTTTCCATGAAATTCAAAGCTTAAGTCTTTAGACATAGTTAATTTTATATCTCCAGATTGTGCAATAACTTTGGTATATTCACTTATATCTTTATATTCTATTTTGATATCTCCAGATGAAGCTAATACTTCCCCAGTACCAGAAAGAGAATTTATTGCTATATCTCCAGAAGAGGTTTTTATATCATAAGATTTAATCTTTAAATTTTCCGCCTTAATATCTCCTGAACTAGACTTCAAAAGTATTTTATTAGCATTAATACTATTAGCATTAAAGTCACCTGAACTTTGGACACATTTTAAATCATTTAAATTTATATCTGAGTCAAAGATAACATCTCCAGAGCTTAGATGAATATCTAAGTCTTTTATATAATTCTTAGGAATATATATTTCGATTTCTCTGCTAAGGCTGCCAAAATTGAATATATTGAAGTTTATATTAATAGTATCTTTTTCAATTTTTATAGTATTGTTTTCTCTCTTAATAGTAAACTTTTCGTTTTCTTTAAGTTTTTTGCTGGACTTTTCAATAACTCTCATTTTGGATTCATCTGTGGTGCGAACAATTACATCATCGCTAGAAAAGTCTATTTTTATTTCATTACAGCCATCTAAAGATACAGTTTCATCTTTTTGAACTGTAGGTGAAGCTTTACTAAATGTTATAAAATTAAATATATTTTTATTTGCTCCACCATAGGCTATACCACGCACTAGAACTCCTGAAAGAAAAATGGCTATTGCTGCCCATATTATTATTCGTACTATTATAAGACGTTTATTCATTTCTTCACTTCCTTAATTCAAAACTTAATGTTATGATTTTTTCTACAGCTGACCCTATTATAAATATAACCCAGGAAAATGCCCAAATTCCATAAGTGAAGCTTATGATGAAATAGAAAGCAACAATAACAAGCCATACTATAGATTTTATAGATTTAAGAATTTCTTTTTCTTTGCTGTTAGCAGATTTCCATTCTTTGAACTCTTCTACTATTGTATCGTCAGTTTTTAGATACTTAGGACGTGAAGCTGCATTATATATAATAAGACCAGTGGCAATAGCATCTATTGTAAGCATAAGGCATACACTAATAGATTCGTTTGCATAAAAAACTTCAGTTAGTAGTATTAGTACAACTACACTCATTATATATAAGCCTACAGAAACAGATAGAATTAGTGCACTTTTTTTGCGATGTTTCTGAGTTTCTTCATAACTTAAAACATCTTGTTCTTTTAAACCTTTTATAAGCTCATCTACATCCCCAATACCAGACATTACAATCTTAAAAGCTTCTTCTTCACTTTTACCAGAGGATACTAAGTCATTATACTTATCTATTAGATTAGATAAAAGTTCTTCCTTTAGCTCATTAGCCCTATGAGTTTTTGGCGCATTTTCAAATAAATTCTCAACGCTTTTTCGTAATTTTTCATTCATTTTATTTACCCCCATTGATCAATTTATCAATTAATTCTTTTGCTTCATTCCAGTCTTGCTTATTTTGTTTTAAAGAGGCTCTTCCTAAGGGTGTTATGGAGTAATACTTTCTTCTTGCACCTGTAGTTTCATCTCCCCAATAGGAGGTTATTAAAGATGCTTGCTCAAGCCTTCTAAAGGCAGAATATAATGTTGCTTCTTTTAGTTCATATTGATTATCAGTTTTTTCCTTTATGGATTTGTTTATTTCATAACCATAGCTATCCTTTTCTACTAAGTGTGCTAGAATAATAGTCTCTGTATGACCTCTTATAATATCTGAAGCTATAGACATATTCTCACTCCTATCCATGTATTTATATCTTTTTCTTTTGTTATTTCCAGTTTATATATATTATATGTTTATATACCTCGTCTGTCAATGTATATTATAAATTTATATATATTTTCTGATGAAACCCTTGGAAATAATTAGCGAGTAACAAAATCAAGCTAGCGGTATGTCCCTAGGTGTTTATTTAAAATTTTGATATAGAAAAATATATAACGAGGGCATATATGACTTTAAGTAAAAAAATTCACTTAAATGTATAGTATTGACAAACAACATATATTGATATACTATTAATGTAATATCAAAATGATATCAAATTAATAGTAGTTTTTTAATTTGTGAAAATAGAAAGGGGTCTTTGAAATGTCTGAGGTTGTCAATACAAAGGAAAAGCAATTACATTATAAAGAAATTGAACCGAAAGCCCAAAATGGTATGGTAATTTTATTATTAAATATTGTATTTATGATCCTTGCTATTGTTGGATTTATTTCTGGAATTATCCTCGCTAATAAAGGAACAAATTTTGTTCTTGCTATAATTTTAATCATTGCAGGAGCTGCTTATTTTTTCCTCATAGGTCCAATCATATTTGCTGGATTGAAGGTACTTAAGCCTAATGAAGCTCTTGTTTTGACTCTTTTTGGAAAGTATTACGGTACGCTGAAAGGAGAGGGATTTTTCTTTGTCAATCCTTTTGTAACAGCCGTAAATCCAGCAACTTCATCAACATCTACTGGTACCGTATCAATTGAGCATGCTGCACCTGCCGGTAAAAATACGTTGCAGGCAACAAATGTAGGATTAGCAAATAAAAAAATTTCACTTAAAGCCATGACATTGAACAATGATAAGCAAAAAATAAATGACCAATTGGGAAATCCAATAATCATCGGAATTGTTGTCATTTGGAAGGTTGTAAACACAGCAAAGGCAGTTTTTAATGTAGATAACTACACTGAATATCTTTCTATTCAATGCGACTCTGCACTTAGAAATATTGTTTGGCTATACCCTTATGATGCAACAAGTGAAGATAACGAAAAATCTTTGCGTGGTAGTAGCCAGGAGGTTGCAGAAAGAATAAAAGTTGAAATACAATCAAAGGTTGAAATTGCTGGTTTAGAAATTTTAGAGGCAAGGATTACTCATTTGGCTTACGCACCAGAAATTGCAGCCGTAATGCTCCAAAGGCAGCAGGCTTCTGCAATTATTGATGCAAGACAGATGATTGTTGAGGGAGCTGTTGGAATGGTGGAAATGGCTCTTTCAAAGTTAAATGAAAATGATATTGTAAATCTAGATGAGGAACGAAAGGCAGCAATGGTTAGCAATTTGCTTGTTGTCCTCTGTGGAAACAAAGATGCTCAGCCAATTGTCAATAGTGGTTCTTTATACTAATAAAAATAAAGGTAAAGGAGTGATGGCGATATATGGAAAATAAGGGAAAAGATAAAAAACAGGTGCTGCTAAGATTATCGCCATCTCTTTGGCAAGAGCTAGTAGCTTGGTCAGAAGATGAATTTCGCTCAATAAACGGTCAAATAGAATATCTATTAACAGAGTGTGTAAAGCAAAGAAAAAAGGGGAAAAAGGATATCTAGAGAAAGCATCGCTATTATAGCAATGCTTTTTTATTCTGGAAATTTTTAAAAGTATCTAGATATTATTAATCCTCTCTGTATTCAAGAATATCTCCAGGTTGGCAGTTTAGAGATTCACATATAGAATTTAAAGTTGAAAATCTAATGGCTTTAGCTTTTCCGTTTTTTAATATAGAAAGATTAGCCATTGTTATTCCAACTTTTTCAGAAAGCTCTGTAACACTCATTTTTCTTTTAGCTAACATGACGTCAATATTAATTATAATAGCCATACATTTCACCTCAAATAGTCAAATCATTTTCTGATTTAATTTTCAATGCTTCTTTTAATAGTTCCTGAAGAATAGCTATAAACAGTGATATAGTTAAGGTAGTAAAAATAATTGCTAAACTTATAATTGCAATTCCAGGATGGAGTATATGGTGGAGTGCTAGATAAAAAATTCCAATTAAGTATAATATAATTATAATAGTAGCACAATTTTTAATATATCCTAAGGAATTTACAGCTAATTGAGAAAATGCTTTTTTATTTCCAACGTAATTTAAAAGTTTTAGAGCTTCATATAAAGAAAAGTAAAAGGGAATGGTAGTAGCGTATATACTGATAAGAATAGGATATTTTAAATAAGCATACTCAGGATTCATTTTTTCAGTGCTTGTGGCTAACTGTGGTAACCATAATGTACATACCAAAAGTAGGATAGCTCCTATTATAATAATAGATAGTTTCAAAAAATTAATCCTTCTATTTTTCATGAAGATACCTCTTTCTATTATTTATTTTTATCATTAAATATAATATATCATTGTATTTATTGCTTTACAATAAATTTTTATTGCATAATAGTAAAATAAAAGTGTGGGAATGGAGAATTGATTTTCCTAATATATAAAAAAATGATAAAATAAAGTTCATTTTATTGAATGTAAGAAAGGAATAAGCATATGAATAGATTATTGTTAGTTGAAGATGATAAGGCTTTATCTATGGGAATAGAGTTTACTCTTAAAGATGAGGGATATGAGGTTTTAACTGCTGCTACTTATCAAGATGGACAATCTCTATTTGAGAGGGAAAATTTCGATTTAATAATATTAGATGTAAACTTACCTGATGGAAATGGATATGAACTTTGCAAGCATATTAGAAGCAAAAGTGATGTACCTGTAATCTTTTTAACTGCTTTAGATGAAGAGGTAAATATGGTACTTGGCTTTGAAATTGGAGGAGATGATTATATAACTAAACCTTTTAGAGCAAAGGAGTTACTCCTAAGAATAAAGGCTATTTTAAGAAGAAATTCCAAGGTTCAGGCTTCTGAAAATAAGTTAATAAGCGGGGACATAATTGTAGATATCTCTACAGCTCTTGCTAAAAAGAAAGGGAAGGAACTATCTCTTACAGCACAAGAATATAAGCTTCTTCTTATATTTATGACTAAAGCAAATCAGGTGATAAAAAGAGATGAAATACTAAAAGAGTTAATAGAAGGAGCAGAGGCTTTCTTTGATGAAAATACACTTTCAGTGTATATAAAGAGAATAAGAGAAAAGATAGAAGAAAATCCTAAAGAGCCAGGGTATATCCTAACTGTACGGGGGTTAGGATATAAGTGGAATAAAGAAGTAACTAAGGAGTAATATTATGAAGAGATATTTTAATAATCCAGAAATAAAAAAGAGCTCTGCAAGCTTTATATTTGTAATGACTATTTTTTTAGTGTGCAATTTTATCATAATGAGAGTCCACAATGAAAAATTAAAAGATGATTACATAAAGGTTTTTGCAAGTGTTACAGCAAAAATAGTGGAAACTGATCCTAAGCTTGAAAAAGAAATAGTACCTCTTTTAGTAAGGGAAGTAACTCCTCAGGAAGAAGAAAAAGGCAGAGGAATTTTAAGACAATATGGATTAAGTGAAACTCTTGACACAAGTCTATTCCCTTATATAAAGGGGAGTTTTAAAAGTATGGAATTAAGTATAATTTCTATTGGGCTCATTCTTACAGTAATACTTTTCATCCTTAACTATCTTCAATATGGTTATTTTTATGAGCTTATGAGAAATTTTAGCTCTGCAGCAAAGAGGATTGTAGAGGGGGATTATAATTTGAAACTAAGTGAGGAAAAAGAAGGTGATTTATCAAAGTTTACAAGTTCTTTTAATTCTATGGGTGAGGTTATTAGAGGAAATATATATGCTCTTAATAAGGAAAAAAGCTTTCTAGTGAACTTACTTTCAGATATTTCCCACCAATTAAAGACTCCTCTTTCTACTATGATTTTATATAATGATATTTTACTTAATAAAAATTTGACTAAAGAACAAGAAATTGACTTTTTAAAGAATAATGAAAATCAACTTAACCGTATGAGATGGCTGATTTTAAATCTATTAAAACTTGCTAAAATAGATGCCAATGCCATCGAACTTGAAATAGAGAATCAGAATTTAAATGAAACTATAGAAGATGTTTTGGAAAACATAGAGAGCAAAGCTTTGGAGTCTAAGGTTAAAGTAGAGTTTATTCAAAGGGATATAATATATTTAAAGCATGACAGGTTATGGCTGCAGGAAGCTCTAATCAACATAGTTAAAAACGGGATAGAACATTCTGGTGAAGGGGGAAGGGTGTCGGTTAACGTTGAAGATAACCCTATATACACTAGAATAGTAATAGCAAATACTGGAGAGGCTATTCCGGAAGAAGAATTGCCTCATATATTTAAAAGGTTTTATAAAGGAAAGAAATCAGCGAAAAGCGATTCTATAGGCATAGGACTAGCCTTAGCTAAAGCCATAATTGAAAGACATGGAGGATATATTGAGGTTTACAGTAAAGCTACAGAGGAAACAAAATTTATAATTACCTTCTTGAAATATTAAAGTTATCTTACAAAACTGTAAGATAACTTTTTTCTTTGTAAGCTCCCTGTCATGGAGGCTTTTTTTTAAGGAGATTATAATAACATTACAGGTAAAAAGTAAGAAGTAAGAACTAATAATTAATAGTTGTGGTGAAAATTCAGCCTTGCTGAATTTTTTCATAAACTTTTACTTTTTACTTCTTAGTTATTACCCATTATTACTTATTAGTTCTTATCTATAAAATAGAGCCAAAATAGCTATAGTAGGGACTAAATTAAAAATCGTCTTGAGAATTATAGAGAATAATATATGGAGGTAAAGAAATGGAGATATTAAAGATTCAAGGTTTAAAAAAAGAATACGGAAAAGAAGGAAATAAAGTTGAAGCCTTAAGTGGTGTGGACTTAAGTATAAATAAAGGTGAGTTTGTGGCTGTAGTAGGACCTTCAGGTTCTGGTAAGAGTACTTTGCTTCATCTTTTAGGGGGACTGGATAGACCTAGTGAGGGAAAAGTTATTATAGATGGAGAGGATATTTACAAATACAAGGAAGATAAACTTGCCATATTTAGAAGAAGAAAGATAGGCTTTATATTTCAATTCTTTAACTTATTACCGGTATTAGATGTAGAAGAAAACATAGCTTTACCAGCTTTACTTGATAATGATAAGGTAGATAAAAATTATTTAGAGGATATAATAAAGCTTTTAGGTTTAGAAGATAGAAAACACCATTTACCATCAGAGCTTTCAGGAGGTCAGCAGCAGAGAGTATCTATAGGAAGAGCCCTTTTAAATAAGCCTTCTATAATACTTGCTGACGAGCCTACTGGAAATCTTGATAGTAGCAACTCTAAAGAGGTTATTGAGCTTTTAAAGTTTTCAGCTAAAAAATACAATCAAACATTAATTTTAATCACTCACGATGTAAACATAGCTTCAAGTGCAGATAGAGTGATAACAATTATGGACGGTAAAATAGTTTCGGACAAATATTTAAAGTAAGTTAGGAGTGAAAAAGATGATTAGTAGTTATAAAGAGATAACTTGGAAATATTTAAAAAGCAATAAAAAGAGGACTATACTAACTTTAATTGGAATTATATTGTCTGTAGCTTTAGTGTCTTCAATAGGATTTTTTTTAAAGAGTATGCAAGAGGCTATGATACAGGATATGAAAAACAATTATGGTTCTTGGCATATTACATATTCTAAAGTGAATGATGATTTAATTACAAAAATAAAAAGTAATCCCAATGTTTTAAGAATCGGAACCTATTCAGAAGGAAAAGAAATAACTATAAATAACAGCATAAAAGCTAAAGAGATATTCGCAACAGAAGATGGAGCAAAATTGCTGCCTTACACTATTAAAAAAGGTGAATTTCCTAAAAATGATAGAGAGGTAGCTTTAGAAAATTGGCTACTTTACAAGATAAAAAAAGATGCAAAGGTTGGAGACACTGTAAAGATAGGAGAAAAGGCATATACCTTAGTTGGAATATTAAATGACAGCTTTCAAAGTCAAATATCAGGAGAAGGACAGATAATTACAGCAAGCCCTAATAAGAATACAAATGCAAGAATGCTACTTGTAGAATTAAAGGTAAATAAAAAATTAGGAGCGAATATTACAGAGCTTAAAAAGCTTTCAGATGAAAAATCAGTAATGGAAAACACTAATTTACTAGCGATGCAAGGAGAGGGGTTTCCAAAAGAATTATTAGGTGCACTGATAGTAATAATAAGTATTGTTGGAATTGCAACAATAGCTGTTATATATAATGCTTTCCAGATAAGTGTTGTGGAGAGGGTTAAGCAATTTGGACTTTTAAGAGCTGTGGGAACTACTCCAAAACAAATAAGAAAAATAATTTTAAGGGAAGCTACCTTTCTGGCAGCTATAGGAATTCCTATAGGACTTTGTTGTGGGATAATTGCTCTATATGGAATAGACTTAGCTTTTAAAATTATTGGTAAGGGGGAACTAGTTTTTATTAAACCTACCATTACCTTAGATGTTTTGGTAATCAGTACTATGGTTGGATTAGTTTCAATCTATGCATCAGCAATGCTTCCAGCAGTATTTGCAGGTAAAATTTCCCCATTAGTTGCAATTAGCAGCAGAAATTCTATAGCAAAAGAAAAAATAAAGAAAAAAAAGAGTTTAATTGTGGGTAAAATTTTTGGATTCGAAGGAGCTTTGGCTTCGAAGAATATAAAGAGAAATAGAAAAAGATATAGAACAACAGTATTTTCAATAGTAATTAGTATAACTCTATTTATAACATTTAAGGCTTTTATGGATATGTCTTTAAATGTTTATGATGATATGAATGAGTCAAGTAATGTGCATTTTGCAGTGGTAGGAGATAATGATAAGAATATACTTGAAGAAAAAGTTATTCAAAGCATTGATAAACTACCAGAAACTAAAACTTCCTATAAAGTATACAATGCCAACTATTTTAAAGCAGCTATAGACACAACTAAAGAATTAGATTCTATAAAAAAAATAGGGGGAGTATATAAGAATATAAATTATCAGGGAAAAGATAAAACTCTACTTGATGCTTATTTAATGACTTATGATGATAAATCCCTTGAAGCTGCAAAGGATTATTTAAAAGAAGGGGATTTAAGTGAAGAAAAACTAAATAGTGAAAATGGAGTAATTATAGTAGGAAAAAATAGAATTTATAATGAAAAAACAGAAAATAATTTCTATGGACCTATAGCAGACTTAAAAGTTGGAGACGAAATACTTCTTCAAAACTATGAAGGACTACTTGATAAATTTAATAAAAATAACTCTGGAAAAGATAAAGCTGCAGAAGGTAATTTTAAATTTGAACAGGAAAAAGTAAAAAAGGTTAAAGTTTTAGCCATACTGAAAGACAGTCCTTTCAATTTTGCAGTAGAAGGAAGAGGTATTAAAATAATAACTACAAAACAGATGACAGAGAAATTAATAGGAAAGGATATAAAACCTTCAGCATTAAATATAAAGCTAAAAGATACAAAGCTGGAAAGTACAGCTAAAAATCATATTGAATCTATAATAAGTGGATCAGGAAATCTAAAATTTATAAATATTATAGATCAAAACAGAAAAACAAACGCTTCTATACTAATGGTTAAGATTTTGTTATTTGGTTTTGTTATAGTAGTATCTTTAATAGGCTGTGTAAATATTATAAACACATTGACTACAAATATAATACTAAGAAAGAGAGAATTTGCGGCATTAAAGTGTATCGGACTTACTCAAAAAGGGCTTAGAAAAATGATAACCCTAGAAGGAATGCTTTACGGAATTGTAGGAAGCATATATGGTTCAATAATAGGAAGTATACTTTCTTACGTGCTATACAATAACATGAACGGAGTAAGGGAGCAAGTCTATAGGTTGCCTATAGATTCCATAGCAATTGGCCTGGCAGGTGCTATGTTAATCGGATACATTTCAATTCAAGCACCACTTAAGAGAATTAAAAAAGAAAACTTAATAGATGCTGTAAGAGAAGACTTTTAAAGCAGTAAGGAGGATACCTGAAGATAAAATTTTCAGGTATCCTTTTTTTAATTAGCATTAATGTAAAACATTGCTAAAAATACAAAAATAGGATATAATATTAAAAAGCTGATTTTGGGTTGATTTATGGGCTATTTAGAAGATTATAGGGGGTAATATTATGATTACAGGTATAATAGTTGTAAATATTTTTCTTGCGGTTATATGCACAGTATTTATAGTTAAAAATTTTCTGGTATGCTATAAAGGAAGCGATAAAGGATTTAAAAATATATTTTTAATAGCTTTTATAATTGTAGCATTGTTTTGTGCATTAAATGGGGTATGGCAAGGAAATGTAGTAGGACAATATATAGATCATCTAGGTATTTCTAAAGGTGTGGAAGAAAAAGAAATAGCAATGCTGAAACAAATGATAGAAACAGGCAAAAGAAGTATTATAAGGACAACTATAATAGGCTATTTATCTTTTTTCATATCTTATGCTATTTATATAAATATTAAGAAAGAGATAAAAACAAATCTAGAAAAGCATAAAGAAAAATGGAATTTAAATAAATATAAATAAAAAACAGGAAAAGAAATGGCTTGCCAGAATAGGTGAGCCATTTCTTTTAATGTAAAAATAACTTATTTAGTTTTTGTCTAAATAGTTTAATAAGCTATAAATTAAAAATTTTAACAGCCTCTGTTAGTTCTTGAACCATAGAATTTAACTTTAAAATATAGGTGTCTAGTTCTTGCATTGCTGCAGATTGTTCTTCTGTAGAAGCAGATACTTCCTCTGAAGATGCTGCTGTTTCCTCTGCAACTGCGGAAACGTTATGAATATCTTTAATTACCTCTTCCTTATCCGTGTTCATATTTACTATGGATTTATTCATATATTGAACTTTTTCAGCTATACTCTCAATATTTTTCGATATTTTATTAAAAGTTTCTTCAGTATCATTAACCACATGGCCTTGATCTTTTACTGCATTCTTCACATTTAAAACTATATTTACAGCTTCATTAGTTTTAGATTGGATATCTGATATAATTCCTCCAATTTGTTTTGCCGAATCAGATGATTGTTCTGCTAGTTTTCTTACCTCTTCAGCTACTACTGCAAAACCTTTTCCTGCATCTCCAGCTCTAGCTGCTTCAATTGCTGCATTTAGAGCAAGTAAGTTTGTTTGTTCAGCAATACTGCTTATAGCTTCAATAATTGCTCCTACATTTGATGAACTCACTTTAAGTTCACCCATTATAATAGAAACTTTTTCAACGGCCTTGTCGTTATCATTGGTTTTTTCTAGTAGTAATTTCACAATATTTTTAGAACTCTCGTTTATTTCTAATACTATATCAGTATTGTTTTTCATTTCTCCAGAGTAATTATTTAGATTCTCTATTTCACTACCTACTTTGGATAATTTCTCAGCTACATCTTGAATGTTTTCTGATTGATTAGAAGAACCTTCAGCTATTTCTTGTACTGTTTTAGCAACTTCATCAATAGAGGTTGAAGTACTTTCAGAAGCACTAGTTAATGTTTCCACTGTTGATGATACTACGCTTATTGAGGAATTAATCTTATTAGTGAGCTCACGTATTCTTTCAGTCATAATATTAAAGCTATTAGCTAAATTTCCTATTTCATCTTTTGATTCTATTTCACACTTTACTGTTAAGTCTCCTTCAGCTGCTTTTCCCATAAGTAACGCTAATTTTCCTACAGGATTGGTTATTTTTCTTGAAATCATTATTCCTATCAGAATAGAAGCTGCTATTGCTACTAAAGTTACTATAGCAATTATTTTTAACATCTCGCTTGATTCCTTCTGAATTTCGCTAATATTAGTCGTTGCTGCTAATACCCAATTAACTTCTGGTACTACATCATAGGCTTGAACTTTTTTAATTCCGTTAAACTCATATTCCTTCACATCTGATGTAACTTTTTCTCCTTTTTTTATTGCTGCAATTACATTTTCAATAATAGTATTTCCAGAAGGTTTGGTTATCATTTTCTGATCAGGATGTGATAGAGTGATACCGGCTGAATCCACTAAGTACATATAGCCTGTTTCACCTATAGCCATTGCCCTTAAATATTTACTAAAATAGTCTATATATATTGAGCTAACCATAACACCAAGTACTCTACTATTTTCATCTTTAACGGGAGCTGCAAATACAACTATTGCTCTGCCGTCCACCTTTGAAATTAGTGTGTCACTAATATTAAATTCACCTTTTAAACCCTTTTGAAAATACTCTCTACTGTTAACATTAAGAACTTTAAGTGTTTTAGGATTACTATCTGAAATTGTTATTCCATTTGTATCAGCTAAAAATAAATGCTCATGTAATTCTAATTTATCGTACTCTTTTTTCAAAAAAGCATTTGCTTGTATACTTTCTGGATGATTCCCGGTAAAAAATTCTTCTGTGGAGTGTTTTTCTCTTAATTTAGCTGCTTCTATAATTTGTTTACTTTGAGCTAGCAGCTCAACTTGTTTTCTTTCTCCATTTATTAAAGAACTTATTATTTGTCTTTCCTGCATACCTACTGTTAGCAGGTTCTGTCTATTAAGTTTTGTAACCGTTTTCGAATTGAAATAATAAGCAAGTCCACTTGTTACTATAAGTACTACGATAACAAGGAAAGAAATCATTATAGGTAACTTTCTTTTAATAGTCATTTATTCATCCCCCTACCCAATATGTTGTTAGAATATTTGTTAATAATGAAAAATTGTAGATTATTACTATTATATCATATATATACCTTATATTTAAATATTTTCTCTTAATAAATGGCAAAGATAGGCAGAATTATTTGTTTATTCTGAAAAATATAGTGTATTATAGCTAAAGGTGTGATTTACGAAGGTTTATGAAATATTTGATTCGAATTCTATTATGAAAGGATATAAAGATGAACAATAATATAAAGCAGACATTTGTCAAATAAAAAAGCTATGCCTAGCTACAGCATAGCTTTTTTATTTGGTTATAAGCCAATTCTATTTAATAAATTGTTTTCCTGTTCCATCAGGTTTTATTTTAAAAAATATGCCATTATAGCCATAACAATAAATCCATTCTCCAGCAGAAATTATTGTGTTTATTTCTGTGTTATCTAGAGCTGTATCTCCAGTACCATCTACTTTTACTCTATGTAACACCCTTTTGCTTGAATCTGGAACAAAATTAATATAGTATACATAGTTGCCTATTACATTAGGTTTAGATACATTATTGTTAGTTAATTTAAGTTTTCCGTTTCCATTAACTGAAATTTTATATAATCTTCCTTCATCTGTTCTATCATAGTAGTAGATGTAGCCATTTGATATAGCCAGCTTAGTTGGTGGCAACTTACCAAGCAGGGTAGTTTTTTGAGTTCCATCAAGTTTAGCTTTGTATAATCCAGTATTATCACCATATACACTATAATATATCCATCCGTCAGATACATCAAAACCAAAAGTTCTTCCAGCATATAGTGTAGTTCTTGAACTACCATCTAGTTTAACCTTGCATAAATATTCCTGATTGTCATAAGAAAGACTAATATAATATATCCAGTCGTTTACTACTAATACATTCATAACTTCTTCGCCAATTATCTTAGTCTTGCCAGTACCATCAAGTTTCATCTTATAAAGACCTAAGTCATTTTGATTATTATAGTAAATCCAATTTCCCACAATATTAATGCTATCTGGATTATCCTTGTTAAGTAAAGTTTTAGAACTTCCATCAAATTTCATTTTATAAAATCCATTTAAATTTGGATCATCATAATAAATCCAATCTCCGCTAGTGGCCATCTTACCAGAATTAATCATATTACCAGCAGTATTTCCTTTTACTTCTGTAACATTTGTATTTGGGTCATCTTTTATAGTGAATTGCATTAATACATCTTGACTCATAACTTTACCAGAGGTTGATTTAATTTCACCTGCAGAAGAACTTATTTCTAAAGAATAAGTTTCACCATATTTATATCCTTCTTTTGGAGCTTGTACAATGAATGATTTGGAGTCTTGATTCATAGTTACAGTAATATTTATTTTATTACGATTTTTATCAAACACATAAATATTTTCCTTAATACTACTAGAATCTAATTGGAGATTACATTTTATTAACCACTGTTTATTAGGCTCTATATTTGTTCTTTTTTCAAATACTTTTGCTTCACTTTTACTAATAGCAAAAACTGTAGAACTAAAAAGTATTGTCAGGACTATCAAAGTAGTTAAAGATTTAAACAATTTTTTCATTATTATTCCTCCTTTTGTTGTTAAATATATTATATACCATTATTTTGTATTTTTGAATAATATGTTAATTTAACAATAAAAGTATTAATAATTTAAATTTTTACTATGTTTTTGAACTTTTGATAGATATATCTTATGGTTTGATATTTAAAGGATTAAAGAAGAAAGAAAAAGAAGATATTTTGACAGCTCTATTAGAATAGAAAGGAGTTTAATTAGAATAAGAGTGTTTATTACTAAATAGTTTATACTTAGAGCATATATAAAAAGGTATAGTTTTAAAATGAGCTATACCTTTTCAATAATGGCATAAACAACTTTTGACAGATTTTTATCTGAAACTTTCCACACATCATTTTTAAATTACTTTTCTTCTAAAAATATGTGAATGTCTAAGTCGCCTATTTGAGTTGTAATTGGTAAAATTAAAGCTTTTTTATTAGCCATGGAATAGGATTTATATTCGCCTACAAAAATTTGAGGTGGTACAATATCGCATATGTAATTATTTGAGTTTAAGATTGTTAATGCGTTACCACCTATAATATTAGCCATTTCTCCTAAAGCAGATGATACAAAGCTATCTATTTCTTCCATTTCCATGCCACACATAATTTTTACCATTTCTAAAGTCATATCTTTTGGAAAACTAAAAAGAATTGTTCCCTTAAGGTCTCCAGTTACTCCAAGAACAACGTTGGCATCTTTACTGCTTACCATGCCCTCGGCTAATGCTAAATTTCCTCTTTGTATATCTATATCAAGCATTAAATGAAATACATCTCTTGTTGCTTGATAAAAAGAATTTATATATTCTGCCTTCATTAGATTTCGCCTCCTTGGTTCTTTACGTAGTCACCAATTTTTTGATCTGTTTGAGCTACGTGCATAATTAACCAAGCCATCAGCTTACCGCCAAGTTCTTGTACTATTTTTTCTGGATAACCATCTCTTTCTAGAATAGTTACATAATCATTAATCATTTGCTTGAAGTCTCTGTGAATTTTTTTGTGGTTTTCCATATCAGGATAGTTTATTTTTGCTTGATAGGCTTCTTCAGCATTGAAATGGATTACTACATATTCTTCCATAAAAGACATAGTTTCCTTTACCTTGTCCAGCTTAGATTCCCAACTATTCTTACTTTGAACTGCTTGTATAAATTCCCATACACGGTTAAACAGTTCTTCATGCTGGGTATCAATCAAGTTTACACCTACTTTATATTTCTCTTTCCACATCATTTTCAAATCAACCCCCAATATTATTTATTTAAATAGATGAATCTAGAGAATTATTTTTATAAAATACATTATATAGCATAATAATAATTTTTACTAATTTATTTCAAGTTTCATTTTACATAAATTAGTTATGCTATAATATTGTTAATTAAATGTGAGAAGATATTATAAGATAATTTTAAACACTTGGGAGGTAATAAACTTTGATTAACATTCCTAATATTGAAGCTCAGTGGGAAAATTTTGTGAAAGATAATCAAATACCAAAAGGTGTAAGAAAGGAGATATTGGACTCCTGGATCAGGTGTAAAAAGTATAAAGTTGATCCATACGAAGGAAGCGGTAAAGATATAGGGAAAAATGAATTTGACAAAATACTTAAATATAAAAAGGAATTAATTGAAATAGCAAAACCTATAATGTTAGGACTATTTAATGTTGTTAAAGAATCCAATTATTCTATTATCTTAACCGACGAAAATGCAGTAATTCTTGAGGTTATTGGAAATGAAACCATAATGGAGAGGAATACAAACTTATATTTTTTAAAGGGGTGTAAGTGGACAGAAGAAAATGTAGGAACAAACGCTATTGGAACTTGTATTTATCTAGATAAGCCTATCCAAACCTTAGGTGCAGAACATTATGGAAAAAAACAGCATGGATGGACTTGTTCTGCTTCACCTATACATGATAGCGGTGGAAAAATTATTGGAGTAATTGATTTATCAGGAGATTTTCATGGATACCATTCTCATACACTTGGAATAGTTGTGGAAGCAGCTAACTCTATAGAAGAACAATTTTCAGTAGCTGAACATAGAAAATGGGTTAAAGCAGCTTTTGAATCAATAGAGGATGGGATACTTATAATAGATAGCAACTTTTCAGTTAAAGAATTTAATCTAAAGATGTGTGATATATTGAGGATTACAAAGGAAGAAATTCATAAATTAAATATAAGAGCTTTACTAAATGATATAATCAAAGACATTAGCAATTTTAATAAAAACAATATTATTAGTTATAGAGAAGTTAGTTTGTATGCAAATGATTATAGAGTTGAATGTAATATAAATGTTACCCCTGTTGAAAAAGGCGGCAGATATATAGGATTTGTTATTGTAGCAAAAAAAGTTGACAGTTTTAGGCATGCAGTTAATAAAATAGCTGGTTTTTCTTCCAGATATTCTTTTAGAGATATTATAACTGATAATTTAAGAATGAGAAATATAATTGATGAAGCCAGAAATATTGCTGAAAATGAATGTTCAGTGCTGATTACAGGAGAGAGTGGAACTGGAAAAGAGTTATTTGCCCACGCTATTCATAATGAAAGTTCAAGAAGTAATGGACCTTTTGTTGCAATTAATTGCGCAGCGTTACCAAAAGACCTAGTGGAAAGTGAACTTTTTGGTTATGAAAAAGGGTCTTTTACAGGAGCTGCAAAAGAGGGACAACCCGGTAAATTTGAGTTAGCAAATAGAGGGACAATTTTTTTAGATGAAATTGGTGAATTACCATTGGAAATGCAATCAAAGCTCCTCAGAATTTTAGATAATCATACTGTAACAAGAATTGGTGGAAAACATGAAAGAAATTTAGATGTTAGAGTTATAGCAGCTACAAATAGAAATCTCTATAATGAAATTCAGATAAATAATTTTAGAAGCGATCTATACTATAGATTAAATGTGTTTAATATAAAGCTGCCTCCACTTAGAGAGAGGCTAGAAGATATTATACTCTGTGCAGAATTTTTCTTAGGTAAGTTAAATAGAAAGAACCCTAATACTCAAAAAAGATTTGATGAAAATTTTATTTATTCAATAATAAACTATAGTTGGCCGGGGAATGTTAGAGAATTAGAAAATGTTGTTCAAAGAGCTTATTACCTATCTAAAAATAGCATAATCTCATATACATTTATACCAGAGTATATTAGTAAAAATATAAAAGAAAATACAAAAGATGTTTCTAAACTTTCACCTGTGAATAATACAAAATCTAAAACATTAGAAGAAATTGAAAAAAACTTAATCGTTGAATCCTTAAAGAAGTGTAATGGAAATGTTGTTGATGCAAGTAAAATGATAGGTATTGGAAAGTCAACGTTGTACAGGAAAATTAAAAAATATGGATTATAGAAAGTGCCAAAGTGAGAATTTTAAAAAAATTCCCACTTTGGCACTTCTTTTTCCCATAATGAGATTAAGTGAGACTTTTTGGGAAAACAGGCTGGTAAACGGCCTATTTTACTAATTTATATTTTGGTATGGCATTTGCTTAAGTATAGATATGGGAAATCAAGTTTTAATAAAAAAATAAGGGGAGGTAATGAATTTGACTATATCAAATAACAATGTTATCCAGATGTATAAGACTATGCTAAGAATAAGAAAGTTTGAGACAAAAGCTATGAACTTTTTTGCAGAGGGAAAGATTCCAGGTTTCGTTCATCTTTATATAGGTGAAGAAGCTGTTGCAACAGGAGTATGTGCAAATTTAAATGATGACGATTACATTACCAGCACTCATAGAGGACATGGACATATAGTTGCTAAAGGTGGAGATTTGAAGTTTATGATGGCAGAGCTTTTTGGAAGAGCTACTGGATATGGAAAAGGTAAAGGTGGGTCAATGCACATTGCTGATGCAACAAAAGGCATATTAGGTGCAAATGGTATAGTTGGTGCAGGTCACAATATATCTATTGGTGCAGGCTTAAGTGCACAATACAGAGGCACAAAACAAGTTTGTGTATGTTTCTTTGGAGATGCTTCTACAAATCAAGGAACTTTCCATGAGTCTTTAAACATGGCTAGTTTATGGAAACTTCCAGTTGTATTTGTATGTGAAAATAATTTATATGGTATATCCATAAATCAAAGCAGACATCAAGCAATAAAAGATATATCTGAAAGAGCTGCTTCATATAACATGCCTGGTATTACTGTTGATGGAAACGATGTTTTTGCAGTTTATGATGCTGCTAATGAAGCTATAAAGAGAGCTAGAGAAGGCAAGGGGCCTACATTAATAGAGTGTAAGACTTATCGTCAAAGAGGACATTTTGAAGGAGATCCAGGAACATATAAACCAGTGGAAGAGCAAGAGGCATGGTTGAAGAAAGATCCTGTTCCTAGAATGGAAAAATTCATTTTAGATAATGATGTACTAAATGAAGATAAATTGAGACTAGTTCAGGAAGAAATAGATAAGGAAATTGAGGATGCGGTAGAATTTGCTAATAATAGCCCTTATCCATCTTTAGATTCAATAGTAGAAGATGTTTATTCTGATATAAAAGAGGAGGTTAGAGTAAGATGAAGATGACATTTTTAGAAGCAATAAAAACCGGTATGGAAAACGAGATGAAGCAAAATGAAAACGTATATATCTTAGGAGAAGATGTTGGAGCTTTTGGAGGATGCTTTGGTGTTACAGCAGGTCTTTTCAATAAATATGGTGACAAAAGAGTAAAAGATACTCCTATATCAGAAGGAGCAATTGTAGGCTGTGCTGTAGGTTCTGCTGCCACTGGATTAAGGCCAATTGCAGAATTAATGTTTGGAGATTTTGTAACTGTTGCAATGGATATGATAGTAAATCAAGCTGCAAAAATGAGATACATGTTTGGAGGAAAAATAAATCTTCCACTAGTAGTTAGAATGCCTATCGGTGCTGGAGTACAAGCTTCAGCTCAACATTCACAATCACTTGAAGCATGGTTTACGCATGTACCTGGCCTTAAGGTAGTATACCCATCAACTCCAGAGGATGCACTAGGATTGATGATGTCTTCTATAAAGGATGATAATCCTGTTATTTTCTTTGAACACAAATTATTATATGGCATTAGTGGAGAAGTAGCCGAGGATATTAAGCCTATACCTTTAGGAGTAGCAAAGGTACAAAGAGAAGGTACAGACGCTACTGTAATAGCTACAGGTAAAATGGTTCACGAGGCTCTTAATGCAGCAGAAAAATTATCAAAAGAAGGAATATCAGTAGAGGTTATAGATCCAAGAACCTTATATCCGCTTGATAAAAAGACTATATTTGAGTCAATTGAGAAAACCAATAAGGTACTTGTAATTACAGAAGAACACAAAAGAGGAGGATATGGTGGAGAGATATCAGCAATGATTAGTGAAGAGTGTTTTGACAATCTTGATGCACCAGTAGTTAGAATAGGAGCATTGAATGTTCCAATGCCATATGCACCAACTCTAGAAAATTGTGTAATTCCAAATGCTGAAGATATAGTTAATGGTATTAGAAAGCTATTTTAATATTGGGGGGATTTCCCCCCAATAAAATTAAATTATACTAGTGAATCTAAAGAATAGGGGGATTATTTATGGCAAAGATTGTGGTAATGCCAAAGCTTGGGTTAACCATGAAAGAAGGAACCATAGTAAAGTGGACTAAAGAAGAAGGGGATCAGATAAATGCTGGAGAGGTTCTTTTTGAAGTGTCTACAGATAAATTGACAAATGAAATTGAGGCAAATGAAAGTGGAGTAGTAAGAAAGCTTCTTAGTAAAGAAGGTGACTCTGTAGAATGTTTAAAACCAGTAGCTATTATAGCTGCTGCAGATGAGGATATTTCTGCTTTATTGAAAGAATGTAATGTAGAAGAGGTTCAGGAAGAAAGTATTGAAAATAAAAGTGAAAAAGAAAATTTATCTTTAAAGAGTGAAAATAAAACTAAAAAGAGGATAAAAGTGGCTCCTGCTGCTAAAAAGCTGGCTGTAGAAAATAATATAGACCTTGAATTAATAATTGGAACAGGACCAGAAGGAAGAATAGTAATTAAAGATGTAGAAAATTATATTGAAAATGAAAAAGGTAAAGCTAAAACTTCTCCTGTAGCAGATAAAATGGCTAAAGAATTGAAAGTGGATATATCTCAAATTAATAAAGATGGAAGGATAATGAGAGAAGATATTCTAGCCTTTGCAGATAATAATACTAATATTGAAAAGAAATTTGAAGAAAAGAGAATTCCTATGACTCCAATGAGAAAGGTAATTTCTTCAAGAATGCATGAGAGCTGGAGTGTCTCTCCTGTAGTTAACTATAATATGAGGGCAGATATAACTAATTTAAAGAGAATTAAAAGCGAATTAAAAGATATTTGCAAACTAACATATACAGATTTACTAGTAAAAATTGTATCAAAGGCATTACTTCAATTTCCGCTAGTTAATTGTTCTATTGATGGTGAAGAATTAATAATAAGAAATTATGCCAATATTGGAGTAGCTGTAGCAATAGATGGGGGATTAGTAGTACCAGTAGTTAAGCATGCAGAAAAAAAGGGTTTAAAAGAAATTTCAGAGGAAGTTAAAAATTTATCTTCTAAAGCTAAATCAAATGAACTTAATCCAAATGATATGACAGGGGGCACTTTTACAATAACAAACTTAGGAATGTTCGGAATGGAGTCTTTTTCTCCAATTATAAATCAACCTGAAGTTGCAATACTTGGAGTAAATAAAATAGAGGAAACTCCAATTGTAAAAAATGGAGAAGTTGTTGTGAAGCCTCTAATGAATCTATCACTTACAGCTGACCATAGAGCTGTAGATGGAGCAGTGGCAGCTCAGTTCCTTGCAAAAGTTAAAGAGCTAATTGAAAAGCCAGAAATACTTATACTATAAGGAAGGTGATAGTGATGAAAGTAGTAGTTTTAGGGGGAGGACCTGGAGGATATGTAGCGGCAATTAGAGCAGCACAATTAGGTGGAGAAGTAACCCTTATTGAAAAGTCTACCATTGGAGGAACTTGTTTAAACGTGGGATGTATACCTACTAAAGTACTATTACATTCTGCTGAGTTATTTAGTGAAATAAAGGAAAGTAGTAAATTTGGGATTGATATTAGCGGAAGCACCAAAGTAAATTGGACTGAACTTCAAGACAGAAAAAAAACTGTAGTGAATACATTAGTTTCAGGGGTTAAAGGCTTGTTGGCATTTAATAAAGTAAGGGTCATTGATGGGGTTGGAAAATTTGAATCGAAAAATTTAATCTCTGTAACTAAGAAAAATGGAGAAGTGGAAAAAGTAGAATTTGATAAGGCTATTATATCTACAGGTTCTATACCATTTATACCTCCAATAGAAGGAAAGGATCTTTCAGGTGTAATAGACAGTACAGATGCCCTTAGCCTAGATAATATACCAAAAAGCATGGTTATAATTGGTGGAGGAGTAATAGGTGTAGAGTTTGCTAGCATTTACAATGCTTTTGGATGTAAGGTAACTATAGTTGAAATGCTTCCATTCATATTACCGCCAGTAGATAGGGAAATTTCAGATCTTATTAAGGCAAAATTAGTTAATGAAGGAATTGAAATTTACAACAATTGCAGAGTAACTAGAATTGAAGATAAGGAAAAAACTCACAGCGTTATTTTTGCTAATGACCATGAGCAGTTAAAGGTAGATGCTGAAAAAGTGCTGGTGGCTGTTGGAAGACGAGCTTATATTGAGGGATTAAATTTAGAAAAAGTAGGTTTGAAAACTGAAAAGGGATGTATTGTTGTAAATGATAAAATGGAAACTAGCGTAAGTAACATATATGCAATTGGTGATTGTACGGGTAAAAATATGTTAGCCCATGTAGCTTCAGAGCAAGGAGTTGTTGCAGCAGAAAACATAATGGGTAAAAACGCAAAAATGGATTACAAGACAGTTCCAGCTTGTGTGTACACAAAACCAGAGTTGGCTTCAGTTGGATTAACTGAAGAACAGGTGAAGAAAAAGGGAATTGATTATAAAGTAGGAAAATTTCCTTTAATAGCCAATGGAAAATCTCTTATAATGAATGAAACTAGCGGTGTTATAAAGATAATAACTGATAAAAAATATGGTGAGGTTTTAGGTGTTCATATACTTGGCCCTAGAGCAACGGATTTAATAACTGAAGGGGCTTTAGCTTTAAGACTAGAAGCTACTGTAGATGAAATAATCACAACAATACATGCTCATCCAACTGTAGGTGAAGCTATGAAAGAAGCTGCTCTTGCAGTAAATAAAGAAGCCATTCATATACCTAATAGATAGACATATACCCTAGCCTTGCTGCTAGGGTATATTAAAAAATAGTTGTTTCAAAGGATAACTTATTATAATTTACGAGGTGAAAAAATGAAATTTCTAATAAATAAATCTGTAAATCCATTCTTTAACTTAGCACTAGAAGAATATGTTTTAAAGAATGTTAACATTGATGAGGATTATTTTATCCTTTGGCAAAATGAACCTACAATTGTAATTGGAAAATATCAGAGTACTTTAAATGAAATTAATATGGACTTTGTAAAAAATAATAATATAAATGTAGTTAGAAGAAATTCTGGTGGAGGAAGTGTCTATCACGATTTAGGAAACATTAACTTTACCTTTATAACAAAGTATGATGAGAAACTTTTATTAGACTTTAAAACCTTTACTATTCCAGTTATTTATTCATTAGGAAAACTAAATGTAAAGGCAGAGGTGTTAGGGAGAAATGATATTCTAATAGGAGGCAAGAAGATATCAGGCAATTCTCAGCATATATATAAAGATAGATTTCTTCATCACGGAACTTTATTATTTGATTCTGAATTAGAAAATCTAGAAAAAGCGTTAAAGGTGGATAATGATAAAATTATATCTAAAGGTATCCAATCCATAAGAAGTAGAGTGACAAATATTAAAGAGCATTTAACAAAGGATATTTCAATTGAAAATTTTAAAGATATTCTTATAAAAAATATATTTGAGTACAATAAAAGTATTATAGAAGAGTATAAATTGAGCAATCAGGATATTGAGGGAATTGAAGATTTAATGAGAAAGAAATATATGACCTGGGAATGGAATTATGGAAAATCACCAGAGTTTAATTATAGCAATTCTAAGAGGTTTGAAGGTGGTAAGCTTCAAGTATTTTTAAACATTATTGATGGATATATTAATGAATGTAAAATATATGGTGATTTTTTAGGAGTACTAGATTTATCACAGGTAGAAAAAAAGATTATAGGATTAAGGTATGGAGAAGAGTATATAGAGGAATTTCTAAGGTCTATTGATATAAAGAAGTATTTTGGAAATCTGCTAATTGATGAAATAAAATCATGTTTTATAGAGTTGTAAAGTTCAATAAATTATTTGAAAGGCTTGGACTTTGGCTTAGAATCTATTATTAGGTTTTTGCTAAACGGGGTAAACTATACACTATAAGATAGACGCAGAAAAAATTATGTTGCTTTATAGTGTACAGTTTACTTTTTATATTTATTATAAAATCTAAGTCCACTATAGTATTTCTAAAAATTTTTATTAACTAATATATCTACTAAATTTGATATTACTTTTTTAGAATCTTCTGTTAAGCGGGTATCACCCATATTTCCGCTATAATGTATTAATCCATAAGCAGAGTTACTTTTTCCAGGAAGTATATTTGAAGGAATAGGAATAGGAATCATACCTAAGTGAGTTGCAAAGGTATTTATAGCATTAAGACAATTTTCTCCTCCGCCTTCTGGAGTTCCACAGCTTGCAAAAGCAATTAACTTTTTACCATATAGTTTAGCGTCAGACCAAACAGGAGAAAAAGAATCCATAAAAGCTTTAGTTTCAGCAGATACATTTCCAAAATAAGTTGGAGAGCCTAAAAATATATAATCACTTTCTAAAACATTATCTAAATTTACTAAAGGTACTTTTAAAATATCCTCTAGATATTCATTAATTACCGGTATACTTTTGGAAAGTTCTATTAGATCATCATCTTTTATTCTATAAATCCCTACATCTATCCCCCTTTTATAAAAATTCATATATATTTCTTTTGCTGTGAGATAGGTATTTCCACAAACACTATGAAATATTACTGATACTTTCATTTTAATTCTCCTTTACTAATTAAAATAATAATAAAAGGGTATGTTTTAAGATATTGATGATTTCGTATAATATTGAAATATAAATATATGTTTATCATATATACCAAATGTTAAATTATGGAGTGGAGGATAAGCTATTAAAACTTAATTCTCTATAAATTTGAAGTACTGATGCATTTATAGCCATTCCAAAAAAGTTTACTATTATAATAGACAATATCACTCCGATATTTCCTGTCTTTATTAGTTGAAATATAAATAAACTTATAAAAGAAAATATAAATCCATAGTATAAAGCCAATTTTATTGTAGTACCTAGGTTTTCAATAAAAATATTAATTCCGTTTTTAAAGCTACCTATTAGAGAACAGTTATCTACTACAATAGAATATTTAACATAGTATAATATGCTTAAGAGAAAGAGCACAATTATAAATCCTATATGTATATAGACAAGAATTATAACTAATTGATTTATAACTGATAAGATAAAAAACTTTATCCAGTATTTATTGCCCAGAATAAAAAAATCTTTAAAGGTAATTTTTTCTAAGTTACATTTCTCAATACAAGCCAAGTATCCAGAGAGTAGAAATGAGGTTATAAGTATGAAGGATAGTATTAAAAAAATATTATATAAATTTATGCTGGATATTAACCTTGAAAGTCCAACATTAATGTTTAAGTTTAAAAAAAGTTTAGGAAAATCTTCTAATATGTAACTTATACTTGGAGGTGCAGATATTGTACCAAACTTTACTACAAAAAGTTTGTTTAGTGATGGATTATAATTCATTTCTAACAGATTTTCACTAATTAATAGAGGAGTAAAATCTAATAGGGTAGGTACAAATATAAGCCACCAAAATTTTTTCACTAATTTAAAGCCATATTTTAGATTATATGTTAAATCCATGTTAAACCTCCTTTTTTATTACTTATAATTATATTATACTATAGTTATGGAAGCACTTGGAGGTATAAATATGAAAAAGTTTGCCATGACTATATTGACAATAGTGGTAGTTATAATTACTGTAGTTTTATATAGAGAAAATTATAAATTACCATCTTATCATGAGTATAAAAAACCAAGTATTAATATAGAATCCAATAAGTATGGAGAAATAAACAATATATTTTGGATACCAGCTAGCGATAGTATCCTTTTATTTTATGGAATAAAAAAAGTGGACAACAGAGAAATGACTACACTGTATAATTTAAATTTGAAAGATAATAGTGTGAAGAAGTTAGTATCTTTTCCAACTCATCCTGTTTTAAGAGATTATTTAAAAGTGAAGGATTTCGGACGTATTGATGCAATATACAGTGCTTCTCCATATGGAGTAAACAAAATTAATATGACTTATGATTCTAATATGTCTTTAATAGTAGATAGCAGCAAAAAAGAAACAGATGGAAAGTACTATTATGATAAATTAAGCGATAATTATATAACTACTTACCCTATAGATAATTTTGAAAATGCTAATAGCTTAGATATATCAAACTATATATCTTATTGCATTAAAGATGATGGTTTAATTTATAACAAACCAATCAATAGTAACTTTAGTATTAAAGAGTCGTTTTCTAAAGAACAAAATGATAATAATATCAATTTTCTAAAATTTCCTTATAAACTAATTGGTAATAGTAGAGTTTTTGAATCTATTCTATATCTTAAAGAAAAGGATAAAAAACTTGACTTATATAGATTAAACATTGGGGATTCAAATATTATAAATAAAAATAAGTCAAGCTTATTAAAAAATGAAAAAGTGATATTTAAGGATGTCTTATATGCAGATATATTTGGATTTGGTTTAGATACAGTTAGCGGAATAAAAAATGGAGAGAATAGCTATGAAATTTTTATTGATGATGAAATTGTAAATAGTATACCTAAAAATAATGATTCTCTTGGGTATCCTCCTTATGTTAAAGCCTATGCAGCAAATGGATATGGAAAAAGTTCTAAAAGTGATAAATGGGTTACTAATGAATACAGAAAATATATTTACACTAGCTTTAATGAAGAGGGAAAGGGAAGCATATATTTTTCTCTATACGAAGATTCTGAGCCAATTGAAATTGTAAAAGACTTGCCAATAGTAGGACCAGTTATATTAAATAATTTAAATCTAGATAGTTTTAATGGATCATATAAAAATAGGATTTTATTTTTTACAAATGAAGATGGGAAAATTAAAGTTAAGATAGGGAATCTTCTTAAGAAAAGTAACTATATATACTGTGAAAAAGTTGAAGATATAACTCATATATTTATATAAAAATATTTTTGTATTATGTAAGATTATAAACGTATTGAAATATAAAAACAGAAACTATTTAAAAAACATTAAAATTATCCAAAATAATAGTATAAAATAAAGATTAATATATATTGAAAATCTAATAAAATATGAACTTAAAACTTGCTAAAAAATTATTGCAATAATAAAGAGTAATAGTTTTATATGTTTTTTAGATAATTAAGAATAATTAGGAAGTGGAAAAGTGAACAATACAGATATTTTAATTAACAATTTATCAATGATTGAAAAACTATATGATGTAATAAGGATAATCGATTCCATAAATAAAAAAGTACTAAAATATGAACAGAACATCTTAACAGTTGAGGAAGATAGCTGTTTTTCATTTTGGAAAAGACATTCATATTGTGAGAACTGCATATCTATGAGAGCTTTGAATGAAAGTAATACCTTTGTAAAAATTGAATATAATAAGGAAAAAATTTATATGATTATGGCATCACCAGTTTATATAGGAAATAATAAATACATAGTAGAAACACTTAAGGATATAACATCCACTGGTGTAATTCATGATCTGGAAAATAAGAGTATAAATGAAATTAGCAGAGAAATAAAAAAAATGAATGATAATGCCATAAAAGATGAACTTACAGATGTATTTAATAAAAGATATATAAGAGAAAGACTTCCTATTGATATATTAAAAAATTTTACAGAAAAAACTTCACTTTCACTTGTTATGGTTGATATTGATTATTTTAAGGAAATAAATGATACTTTTGGACACCTAGCAGGAGATTTTATATTAACAAAGTTTGCGTCTTATTTGAAAGAAAATATAAGAGAAGGTATGGATTGGATAGCTAGGTATGGAGGAGAAGAATTCTTAATAGTTCTAAATAATGTAAGTAAAGAAAAAGCTTTTAAAATAGCAAATAGAATGAGAAAATTTTTAGAAAAACATTCTTTTATCTATGAAAATAATAAGATAAACATAACATCTAGCTTCGGAGTTTATAGTGTTATAGATAAACAATTAAGTGTGGACGAATTACTAAAAGGAGTAGATAAAAATTTGTATAAAGCTAAAAACTCTGGAAGGAACATAGTTATAAAATAAGACTGTTATAAGAGAGTGTTGATGGCCTATAATATCGAAAATAATTCTAAATTTAGCATAACAACTGATTTCACTAATAAAACAGATTTCCATTAAAATTTTAAAGGAGATCTGTTTTTTTATTTGGCTCTGTTAGACAATTATGTTGATATGAATATATTTCACCTAAAAAGGTATGGATGTACAGACTTAAAGGTGTGTCTACAAAGTTCTTATCAAATTATATGGCTTGGTATAAAGGTAGATACGCTATCTTTGTATAGTCTTATAAATTATGCAAACCAGTAGTAAAAACATGTAAAAATGTATATAGTTAATATAGACACTAAGGAAAAAGCTTTTAAATAGTGAACTAAATATATATATTATTTTTATTGGAATGGGGGATTGTTTTATGATAATAAGTAAGGCTTTATTAGATGGTATGATAATTTCAATTATTATATGTGGTTGGATTTCAGTAATACTAAAAGTTAATCCAAGATTTGAAATGAAAAGTTTTCCTTTAGAAATAGTTAATAGTGTTAATAAGCAAACAAAAAGTGAGAAAAAAGGATTTTTAATGATGGCTCTTCCAATGTTACTATTAGTGATAATTTTTCTTATCTTTTCTACATTTTTGACTTATAAGAATTTAAATATATCTTATTTGGTATTATTTCTGCATTTATTTATTGTTTTTATGGTATGGAATGTTTTTGATTTAGTAATTTTTGATTGGTTGATTTTTTGTACAATTAATCCTAACTTTATGATATTACCAGATACTAAGGGGAATCCCGCTTACAAAGATTATAAATATCATTTTATAGGGTTTTTAAAAGGAACACTTTTATCAGTAATTGGAGCAATAATTATTGCTGGAATTGTTTTCTTGGTAAATTTGATTGTATAACATATATAGTTCAACATTTATATAAATTTTATTATTGTATTAATAAATTGGGATAAAAAGGTAGTCGAATTTGAACTGCCTTTTTTAACGTCTCAAACCAACAATTAAATCTAACAGAGCCCTTTATTTATTACAGAAATCAAAAATATATTAGAAAAAGTTATAGATGTTATAACTTTTAATACATTTTGCATTAGTGAAATTTGGGATTTGGGAAATTGGTTAGAGATAGAGAAGATATAATAGTTTAATTAGTCTAATTTGGAAAATGATGTTGACATTTCCATTCTACAACTGTAGAATAGAAATGTATTCTACAGTTGTAGAGGAGGTGAAGAAAGTGAAAGATATACCTAAAATTTCTGATTCTGAATGGGAGGTAATGAAAGTGTTATGGAACGAATCTCCTTTAACATCAAGCCAAGTTGTGGAGATACTTAAATCCATTACTAAATGGAGTTCTACAACAATTTATACATTAATTAATAGACTTGTTAATAAAAAAGCAATCAGAATTCAAGAAGGTTCATCCCCTTATATTTTATATCCTCTAATATCTAGGGAGGATTGTTCGAGAAAAGAATGTTCATCTTTTCTTAAAAAAGTGTATAATGGCTCTTTAAACCTTATGCTATCTAATATAGTTGAGGAACATAATCTATCCAATGAAGAAATAGAAGAGCTTAAAAATATTCTTGATAAGAGTAAAGATAGGAGATGATATTATGGAAAAACTAACATTAATTTTTAATTGGATAATAGTATCATCTGCTGTTGCAAGTTTTCTAGTAGGGATAATCCTATTTGTAAAACTAATTATTAAAGATAAACAAAGTGCCAGCTGGCATTATTATATTTGGTTCATATTAGTATTAAGATTATTAATTCCTTATGCACCAAATAGTTCAATAAGTATATTCAATACTGTAACTCCAGTAGTAGAAAAAATAGCTACCGATGAAATAAACTTAAGAGCTAAAACGCCAACAAATATACAACCCATGAATAAAATTGTATCAAAATTCAATAATACAGTTATTAATGATGATTATGAATCGAAACATAACCAGGTTATTGACTCTGATAATAGCTTTAATTTAAAAAATAATCTTATGGTAATTTGGATAGCAGGGAGTCTAGTATTTGGAGTTTATATTATTTTTATTAATTTAAGACTTTTATCAAGAGTTAAAACTAATATTAAGATAGACAGTGGTTCTATTAATGCAACCATTAATCAATGTAAGGCAAAGCTCAATATAAATAGAGAAATACCAGTCGTTTTAACAAGTGATGTTTCTATACCTTCACTTTTAGGATTTGCCAAACCTGTTTTGCTTTTACCTAAAGGTATGCTAGGAAAAATAAGCAATGACCAGTTAAAACATATTATTCTTCATGAACTTTCACACTATAAGAGAAAAGATAATGTGGTCAATTGGATAATTGTATTTTTAAAAATATTACATTGGTTTAATCCAATCATATGGTATGGTTTTTATAAAATGCAGGAAGATTGTGAAATAGCATGTGATGCTATGGCAATGGGGTGCATGGAAGATAAGGAGCAATCCTCATATGGTTATACCATTATACATTTGCTAAGAATAGCTCCAAGAAAGAAATGTATTACAGGTACAATGGGAATATTATCAAGTAAGTCAGGTATAAAAAGGAGAATTATTATGATTTCATTGTTTAATAAAAAGACTAATAAATTTTCTGTTAAAGGTTTAGGGATATTATTAGTTTTAAGTTGCATTATGTTAACTAATGCAAAAGACAATGCTGCTTATACTAATAAAATAGTACAATCTGATATTAAAACTGATGCTTCTCTCAAGACTAATGAAAGTGGAAAAGTGACGAATTTTTTGAGTACAGATTCTGTTTCCATAGAAGATATAAAATCTAGGAAATTTGATGGTAAAGTTATGATTGTATCTAATCCTAAAAAAATAGTGCTTGGATATAGTTTGCAAAATTCTAAATTAAACAAGACAACAAGCCAGATTGCTAAAGAAGAAAAGGCTATTGGTGCAATTAATGCAGGAGGATTTAAGATTGACAAAACACCTTCTGGATTACTAATAAAAGATGGTAATGTTGTGTATAGTGAACCAAGAGATAAGGGGCAAAAACTTGATGCAGTTGGTTTTAATGACAAAGGTATATTAATTGTAGGAAAATATACTTTAGCACAATTAAAAGATATAGGGGCTAAAGAAGCAGTTGGCTTTGGACCAGCACTTATCATAAATGGTAAACCAACGGAAACTGTTAATAGTAATTGGGGAATTAGACCAAGGACTGCTATAGGACAAAAACCAGATGGTAAAGTAGTGTTTCTTGTCATCAACGGTAAAAATGCTGAAGCCACTGGTGCAACTATTAAAGAGGTAGTAGATGTACTTATTGAATATGGTGTTGTAAATGCATCTCTTTTAGATGGAGGAGACTCATCAACTATGTATTATAAAGGAGAAGTAATAAATACTCCATCCAGCCCATCTGGAGAACGTGTAGTTCCATCTGCTTTTTTAGTATTACCTTAATAGTATAGTTATTTAATATAATTGAAATAACCCAATAAAGAAAAAGAGGGAAGATCCCTCTTTTTCTATCAAATTCCTTAAGCATAGCCTTATTTTTATATTGTCATATGTTTTACTTCTACCCCTTCTACATCTTCCAGCTCTCTTTCAAGGGTAGCAACTTCTTCTATTTTTCCGTTGATATGAAGAAGAATTAATCCTCTGTTTGAACAAGAATCTTTATTTGTCTCATGAAGTCCTAATCTAGTGTTTATTATGCAGCCATGCTTTGTAAGTACTGTTTGTACCTGTGGGGCGTGTTCAGATCTAGGATCTATTGCTACAGCCATTATAGTTGTATCCATATATAGTCTCCTCCTAATTTTAGTATTATATATAATATTCCCATAATGTTGTTAAGATATTTTAATGAAAAGAGTGAAAATTTTTTTCGAAGAGTATTAGAAACTTATGAATGTAATAATTTAGAGATTCCTAGAGCTTTGCAAAGTATAATTTTAGGGGAAAGAGAAGCTGAAATTAAAACAAACTCTACTGAAGAACTTAAAGCCAAGATAAAAAGTGTAGATTATTGTTTCAATGATATTCTAGTTAAATAGAGTTCTGCAAAACTCATTCAGTAGTTACTAAGGTGACTACTGAATTTTTTTATAAAAAGCTATTTGAAATATTGAACTTGATAAAATATGCCTTATAAAGTAGAATAATGTCAACTTAATAAAGTAATTATATAAATTGACATATATTCATTATATGCTGTAAATAATTATTTTTTTCTTAAGGAAATCAAAATGAAATCTGTATAATGAGTTCCTTCTATTTCTAAATCAAAATCATTATTGTATAAGCACCAATCATACAATAAAGCTCTACAAAAACGAGCAATAAGTTCTACCAAATCTTCTGATTTGATATCATCTCTAAACTCACCATTACTTTGGCCTAGAGTTACAATTTCACGAAGAAAAGAATAAAAAGGACGTTCTTTATTATTTAAAATTTTTACATGCTTAGTAGCACTTACCTGGTTGGCATAAATAACTTGTATAGCATTAATTCCACATACATTTTTGCAGTAATCACACATTGCTTCTATAATTATACGTAATCGATTACTGGCAGATTCGTTTGGTGAAACTTTATTAAAAACATTTATATAATAAGAATCGATTCGGTTAAATTGTTCGACTAATACACTATCTTTAGAATCAAAATGTGTATAGAAATTGCCTTTAGAAACATTAGCATGTTTTGTAATATTTTCAATTGTTACCTTATCATACCCATACTTTGAAAAAAGCATAAGGGCAGCATTGAAAATTGCATTTTTTGTTTCAAGTGCACTAATACTTCTCTGAGTAAGTTTCTTATGTTTATTCGGCATGAAAAATCCCCTTTTCTATCAATTGATATAAAATGACTAATTTTTATTGCAAATATCAGAAGCTGATTAATATAATAATAAATTTTAGCATCAAATTTTTACAAAATAATTAATTTTTTTCTTAAAATAAATATGTATATTAAGATCTAGAATAAAAAATAACTACTATAAAATACAGATTCCTATTAAGTTATAAATATAACAGTTTTTATATAAAAAATCAATAAATTCAAAAATTATAAAATAAGCAAGCTAAGTTTACTCTGCAATTAACATATAATACAAAAAAATCAAATAATTTAAAATAATATTGACAAATATTTGAAAATAATATATGCTTAATTTAAATAACCACGGTCAGTGAATTAGGTCGGTGAATGTGGTTGTTTAAAAATTAGATTAATCGAGACTATCTAGAGATTTGCTTAACTAAAATTTATCCAGACTTCATTGCAAACACAAAATTATATATAATGCAAAATATTTAAATTTTGAGGGGGATGATAAAGTGGCAAAAATTATGGACTTGGAAAGTGCAGTAAAACTTATTAGAGATGGAGATGTAATTCTAGCTAGTGGTTTTTATGGAAACGGCACGCCAGTTGGAATTGTTGAAGAACTTTTGCGACAAGGTCAGAAAGATCTTACAATTGCAAATAATGATGGTAACACTGCAGAAAAAGGTATAGGAAGATTGATTGCTGCTGGTAGAGTTAAAAAATTTATATGTACATGGTGTGGACGCTTACCAATTGCGCCACAATTAGCTGAAGAAGGAAAGATGGAATTGGAGTTATGTCCTCAAGGAACATTTGTTGAACGAATAAGAGCAGGTGGTTATGGGTTAGGTGGGGTTCTGACTCCCACAGGATTAAATACGATTGTAGAAGAGAAATGGGGAGAAAGGGTTACTTTTGGTGGAAAAGATTGGTTGTATCAAGAACCTATAAGAGGTAATGTTACTATAATTGAAGCAGAACGTGCAGATACAGAAGGAAACTTAGTTTTTCACTTAACTCAGAGAGGATTTGCACCAGCTATGTGTTTTGCTGCTGACTTAGTAATAGTTGAAGTGCTAAATCCAATTGAACCAGCGGGTAATATTGATCCCGAAGATGTTGATGTAACTGGTGTTGTAGTGGATATTATAATTCCTAGGAAGGGAGTG
Organism: Clostridium sp. JNZ J1-5; assembly: GCF_053901425.1. Taxonomy (NCBI): domain Bacteria; kingdom Bacillati; phylum Bacillota; class Clostridia; order Eubacteriales; family Clostridiaceae; genus Clostridium; species Clostridium sp. JNZ J1-5. Next base: position 3,008,910 of record NZ_CM132773.1, read on the forward strand.
ATGAACAATGAATAGTAAGGAATTAATTGCAAAAAGAATCGCAAAAGAGTTTGTAGACGGAGATTTAGTGAATCTAGGAGCAGGTGTACCAGGTCTTGTTGCTAAATTTCTACCTAAAGACATGAAGGTTTATATACACTCTGAAAACGGTATCATAGGGGCTGGGCCTAATAACCCTAATGCTCCACTAGATCCATTCAGAACAGATGCTAGTGAGAATCCAGTTAGCATCATACCAGGAGGATGTATTGTAGATAGCTGCACTTCATTTGGAATTATCAGAGGTGGTCATTTAACAGCCACTGTATTGGGTACAATGCAAGTAGATGCCGAAGGTAACATTGCAAATTGGATGGTTCCCGGCGGTAAGTTTGCAGGGATGGGTGGAGCAATGGATTTGGTTGTAGGGGCAAAAAGGGTAATAGTAGCTACTGAACACAATTCAAGAGATGGTAAACCTAAAATTTTAAAAAAATGTAATTTTCCACTTACAGGATATAAAGTAGTAAATACAATTGTAACTGAACTTGCTTATATTGATGTGACTAATGAAGGATTAATGTTGAAGGAAGTTGCTCCTGGGGTAACAATAGAGGAAGTGATAAAAAGAACTGATGCTCCATTGATTATTAGCCCAAATATCTGCGAAATGATTATTTAGAGAAAGTGAGGAAGAAGCTATGCGTTCAGTTTCTGTTATTGGAATTGGTGAAACTAAAATGGGTAGATATCCAAATCTATCACTGCGTGAAATGATATTGAAAGCTGGGGGGCAAGCTATTGCTGATTCTGGTTTAGATAAAAAAGATATTCAAGCACTCTATATAGGAAATTTTAATAGCCAAGTTCTTTGTGGTCAAGGGCATATGGGTTCTTTAGTTTCTGAGGTATTAGGATTGGGTAACATTCCTACCATCCGTACAGAAGGAGCCTGTGCATCTGGAAGTTTAGCTTTCCGCATGGGTTTAATTGCGGTAATGAGCGGAATATACGATGTAGTCTTGGTTGGTGGCGTAGAGAAGATGACGCATCAACCCACAGAACTTGTTACAGAAGCTATTGCATCTGCCATGGATTATGATCTAGAAGCTATGGAAGGACTTACGTTCCCTGCTAACTTTGCTATGATGGCAAATCGATATTTTTACGAATATCGAGACGTGAAGCGAGAAATGGGTCTTTGTGCGGTGAATGCTCACCATAATGCTAGCCTTAATCCAGATGCTCAAATGCCAAAAGAGATCACCTTGGAAAAGGTTTTATCTGCACCTTTTATTGCTGATCCACTTTCAATTTTCGACTGCTCTTTAGTTACAGATGGAGCTGCATTTGTGGTTTTAGCAACTACTGATATTGCGAAAAAGATTAGCAAGCATAGGATTGTGGAAGTAGTTGGGTCAGGGCATGCTGGCGATACTATTACTCTTTTTACCAAGAAGTCTATAACGAGTTTTGATGCAACTATAAGTGCTGCTAAACAAGCCTATGATCAGGCAAGACTTACACCTAGTGATATTGATTTTGCTGAGGTTCATGATTGTTTTACTATTACTCAAATTATTAATATAGAGGACTTAGGATTTGCAGAGCGAGGACATGGAGCAGATGCTGTGGCTGAAGGTATAACTTCTATTGATGGAAAAAGGCCTATTAATCCGAGTGGTGGTTTAAAGGCAAAAGGGCATCCAATAGGTGCTACAGGTATAAGTCAAATCTATGAAGTTGTAACTCAATTACGAGGTAATGCAGGGCATAGACAAGTAAATAAAGCAGACGTTGGACTGTCTCACAATCTAGGTGGAACTGCTGGTACATGTCTTGTTCACATTTTTAAAGGGAGGTAAAATATGAAAAACCCAACTATTTATACTTATAGTATTCTATATTCAACCACTGACGCTTTTCTAGATAGACTTCCATATGTAAGTGCCATAATAGAATTAGAGAATGGTTCTAAATTTGCCTCTTTATTAGAAGGTTATGTTCAGGGGATGAAAATTAAAATTGGGCAAGAAGTAAAATATCTCGGTGAAGATAAATATGGAAAAGCAAGATACTCTTTGGAATAATAAAAGATATTTAGGTTAGAGAAATCAGATTAAGCTATAAAGTTCCATAAGTATTTGAAGAAATACAATGATATAAGTTGCTATATTTAACAACTTGGCTATATTTGTTACTTACAATCCAGTGTTGCTCAGGAAAATATCTTTTATGTAAAGGTTCATCCTGGGCAATTTGGAATTTAGGATAAGTTAAGATACTTAATGTAAGTTTAAAGATTAAGTATAGCTATGTCTATCTTGAAGATTTAATAGAATAAAGTAAGCAGAGTACTACTAAATTAAAAAGGATGGGGATATTGTGAACATTAAAATTGAAAATTCAAAAAATGTAAAAACAACAAAAATGGACGCATACATTAATTGGTTTACAAAATGGGTTCCAGAATCTTTTTTCATATGCCTAGCATTGACTATTCTTTGTTCTGTATTAGCGATGATCTTGTGTAAAACTCCATTTTGGAGTATGAAACCAGGGGCTGTTAATATTGTGGATTCTTGGGTCGGGGGATTTTGGGGATTACTTGCGTTTACAATGCAAATGACACTCCTTCTAGTTACAGGAAACGCTGTCGCAGCTTCTCCTCCAGCGAAAAGAGTTCTATCTAAGATCGCATCCATACCTAAGAATGCAGTCCAAGTAGTAATCGTAGGGGCTGTGGGGACTGCAGTTTTGGGATATATCCACTGGGGCATTGGCATGATGGGAGGTATCATGCTAGGACGCGAACTGTTGGCTTCTGCAAAAAAGCGTGGAATTAAGGTGCATAAAGCTACCTTAGTTACTGCAATCTTCCTTTCCTTTATGCCTGGCTCCGCAGGAATATCAGGTGCAGCTGCTTTATATGCAGCAACTCCTGGATATTTAAAAAATTTAGTGGCAGATCAATATAAAAATTTGACTCCAAATACAATATCTTTGTCACAAAGTGTTGCTAATCCTGCTTTTATTGTTACCCTTATTCTGGGGGTAGTTGTATGTACTAGTATATGTTTAATAATGGCGCCTAAAAAAGATGATAAAATTGAAGAAATAAGTGATAAATTCATGAACGAAGTTTTAAATAACGATGATGATTTCAAATTTGATAGAAGTACTCCAGCGTTAAAAATGAATAATAGTAGAATGATTATGTATATTTTCGGAGGTATTGGTCTAATTTGGAGTGTATTCAATCTTGCAAAGGTTGGTTTAGATGGTCTAACTCTTAATAACTATAATTTCTTGATGCTTTCTTTGGGTATGATACTTTGCGGAAATCCTGAACTGTTTTGTAAAAATATTAGGGAAGGACTAATGGGCACATGGGGTTTTGTAATTCAATTTCCATTCTATGCTGGTATCTTTGGTATTATTAGTTCTACAGGTTTAGGGGTTGTTATTGCACACTTTTTTATTTCAATTTCAAATGGAAAAACATTTCCAATAATCGCCTATATATATTCTGCTATATTGAACATAGCAGTACCATCTGGAGGATCTAAGTTTGTAATTGAGGCTCCATACATTATACCTGCTAGTATTGAAACAGGGGCAAATCTTCCAGCAGTTATTAGTGCTTATCAGTTAGGGGATGGTACTACAAATGTTATCATACCGTTCTTTGCACTACCGTATCTTGCAAATTTTGATTTAAAATTCAATAAGGTTATTCCATATAGTTTAATTGCTGCAGTTGCTGTGTTCGTAGTTAATTGCTTAATGCTTTACTTCATAGTATAATCCAACCAATGAGTTTTATACTTTAGAAATTACTTATAGTTTACACTTAAATATTGAGAAAGCTCAGCCCATCTGATCTTTTGCCAAGGCACCTAGTTCAAATTGTAAAATTTTATAATTTCATAAGTTATTCAAGTTAAACTGATGTCAAGAATATTAGGCCATAGGTACCTATAGGTAATTTATAAAAACAGACTACTCTTAAAAGTTCTAAGAGTAATCTGTTTTTATTTTTAGAAAAAAGTATGTTGATAATTATATATAATGAACAAATGCTTGTTTAAGCTTTTGTAATTAAGAACAATAAGTAATAATAAATAATTAGAAAGAGGAGATGGATGTGCATTATAATAAGATTTAAGATAAGAGTATATATATTAATGGTATAATATTTTTACATGAATTATAATATCTGTATTGAAATAATGAAAATTAGATGAAATCTAAGGAGAAAGTCATATGGAGATAAAAGAAATAAAGGGAAATACATTTTGTATTGATACTGGAATGACATGCATACCTTTTTATAAAATTAATGACAGAGAAATTATTATGTTGGATTCAGGGTGGGCAGAAGGAGAGAGAGAAGGAATAGATGAGCTTCTTGAAGAAAACAACTTTAAGGTGATTGCCATAATATGCAGCCATGCTCATATAGATCATATAGGAAATAATACATATTTAAAAAGCAAATATAACTGTATTATCGCTATGCCAACTTATGAAGCTCTTGTTTGTAGTTCAGCAATAAATCTGAAAGCTTACTATATCAGTCAAACTGTATCTCAAATAAGAGAATATTTTGGAGATATGATTTGCAAAACAGACATTATGATTTCTAATGAACAAGAGGAAATATATGTGTGTGGTATTAAGTTTAAAATTCTTCATACACCAGGACATAGTCCTGCACATATATCAATTATCACCCCAGATGATGTTGCTTATGTAGGGGATGCCCTTATAAGCTATGAAGTTATGGAAGGTGCTAAAATGCCTTATGCTTTTGCACTTGGAGAAGATCTAAAAAGTAAAATAAAGCTCTATGATTTAAAGTGCAGCAAATATGTAGTGGCACACAATGGTATCTATGATGATATCACAAAACTTATAACTGACAATGTAAATTTCTATAAAAACAGAGCTGAAAGAGTGTATGATGCCATAGATGGTACTATGACAATGGAAGAAATTATGAAGGCCGTTATTAAAAGTTTTAATATTAGGGTGAAAAGCATACAAAGATATTCCGTAATAGAAAGAATGTTAAAATCATATGTGGAATACTTAAATGAAACAGGAAAGATTCAGTTAATTATGAAAGATGGATTTCTTAAATATACAAAGATAGGAATTTAAAATTACATTCCATGTATTAAAATAACTTGCTTTATATAATATAGTGTGGTATAGTAAACCTATTGCTTAAATTAATGGTAAATAATAAAACATAAATATATTTCAATTAGTACTTACATATAGTATTTTAATAACGGAATTTTATTGGTGTATTATTATAAAGAGTTTAAGACAAATAAAATTTCGGAGGTACACATTATATGAATGGTACAGTAAAATGGTTTAATTCAGAAAAAGGATTTGGATTTATTACAGGAGAAGATGGAAAAGATGTTTTCGCACATTTTTCTCAAATAAATTCAGAAGGTTACAAATCTCTTGAAGAAGGTCAAAAAGTTTCTTATGACGTTGTTAACGGACCAAAAGGACCTCAAGCAGAAAATATAACTACTATCTAATTAATGAATATTTTAACCCTTAAATAGAATAACTATTTAAGGGTTTTTTATTTTAAAACGAAAAATTACCATCTTTAAATATTTGTATTTCTGTGCCTTCTGATGTAACTCCTATAATTTGGAGATCTTTTGTTCCTACCATGAAATCTACATGGGTAAGAGAAGAGTTTACACCATTCTTATCTAATTCTTCTTTGCTCATTTCTTCACCATCTTTTATACATACTGGGTATGCATTTCCAATGGCTAAATGGCAAGATGCATTTTCATCAAAAAGAGTATTAAAGAATATTGTTTTTAAGTTTGAAATAGGTGAATCATAAGGAACTAAGGCTACTTCACCAAGATAGTGAGCTCCTTCATCGGTTGCAATAATATTTTTAAGGGTATCATAGCCTTTTTCAGCTTTAAAATCTACAATCTTTCCATTTTCAAACGTAATTGAGAAATTTTCGATTAAGTTTCCATTGCTATTTAAAGGCATAGAGCTTACTACTGTTCCATTGACTCCATCCTTTTTAGGGAGAGTAAATACTTCTTCTGTTGGCATATTTGCAATAAACTCTAAGCCATCAGGTGTATAGTCTGAACCACCTAGCCATATGTGGCCTTCAGGAAGCTCTATCTTTAAATCAGTGCCTAGAGAATTTTTATATTTTAGATATTTAAATTTATTATTGTTTAAAAATGAAATATTTTTCTTTAAGTTATTTTTATGCTCTTCCCAAGCAAGTACAGGGTCTCCTTTATCAGCTCTAACAGCTATGAATATATATTCCCAAAGTTTATCAATAGCTTCTTCTTCTGATAGATTTGGAAATACCTTTGTTGCCCAAGCTTTTGTAGGAACTGATACAATGCTCCACACATTTTTATTGCTCATAAGTCTTTCTCTATATTCTGCTAGCGCAACACTACTAGTTCTTCTTGCTTTTAACATTCTTTCAGGATTTACATCTTTCATAAGTTCTGGATCAGAGGCAGATATACTTAAGAAAGCTGCTCCTTGATTTACATAGGATAAATAAAACTCCTTTTGCCACTCTGGAAATTCCTCAAAAACCTTTTCTGGAGCATTCAAGAACCTAATCTTTGAGAATAATTCATCTCCCCAATTTATGACTACATCCTTTGCACCTTCTTTATAGGCTATTTCAGCTATTTTTCTAGTAAAAAAAGCACATTCTATTGGGCTTGATATAACAAGAATTTGATTCTTTTGAATGTTAATACCAGCTTTTACTACAAGTTCTGCATATTTTTCTAAAAAAGTATTGTTCACAATAAAACTCCTCTCAAGGTATATGTTTTTTCTTTAGGTTACTATATATTATAACCAAAATTTAGAATACTGTCATGAAAACTTAACCATTAGTTAAATTTTTTAGGTAATGTTTAACTATGTATCCATTGGTATACAGGATGGATTAAGATATACTAAATTTATAAGGCCTTATAATAAAATTATGGAGTGATAATACATGGACAAATTACCAATAGGTGAAGTTATTTTTAAATTAAGAAAAGAAAAAGGTATTACTCAAGATCAGCTAGGAAATTTTATTGGAGTTTCAACAGCAGCAGTATCAAAATGGGAAAGTGGAATTTGCTATCCAGATATAACCTTATTACCTACTCTTGCAACTTTATTTAATGTGTCTATAGATAGACTATTAAACTTTAAAATTGAACTTTCCGATGATGAAGTTATGAAAATATTCAGTGAGTGTGAAGCAATTTTTAGTAATGGCAATTTAGATGAAGCAATAGAGAAAAGCAAAAGTTATATACTAAAGCATTCAGGAAGCTACTTCCTAAAGCTTAGAATAGGATTTTTATTTAGTATGTACTCATGGAAAGAAGATCATGAGGAAAATCATATGAATATGCTAAGTTATTCTATTGAATTATTTGAGAGTGTAGCTGAAAATTGTAGTAGAATGGACTTAGTTGAAGCTGCATTATTCCAGCTTGGCGCTCTCTATTCATCAATTGGAGAAGAAGATAAAGCAATAGATGCTCTAAATAAAATTCATAAAAGTCAGTGTGATCCTAATGATATACTTGCAAGTATATATGTTAAAAAAGGCGAAACTAAAAAAGCTAGAGAGTTGTTTCAAAGCAAAATGTATAAGAATATAAATGATATAACCCTTATATGTATAGGACTAGCCAATTCCTATATTAAAGATGAAAAAGATTTAAATATGGCAGAAAGATATTATAATTTAGCTATTGATATTAAAAAAGTACTTTCCACCGAAGGGGAGTCAGTGCTAGGGTTATCAATGGAATATTTAAATTTTGCAGAAACTTATTTGAAATTTAATGAGGTGGAAAAGGCCATTGCTATACTGCAAAAAATGGCAGAAGATATGAGAAACAATGATATTAACAAACCAGGTAAGTTTAGAAATGTTTGGTGCTTTAATGAAATTCCAGATGGAAAACCTACAATAACAATGAATTTGTATGAAAATGTATTTAGAATTTTCGAACAGCCGGTCTTTGATTTGATTAGAGAAAGTGAGGATTTTATAAGTATTATAGAAGCTCTAAAAGATCTAGAGAAAAGATCCTTAAGCAAAAATCAATAAAATTATATGGAGTTGAATTCTAAAGCTGTTAAAAAACATATAACCACTAATGTAAGATCTAGTAGTTAAAAATATAGCTACTAGATTTTTTTAGCACTATGGTGAGCAAGTTTAGCCCTTATGACCTTTACTAAGATTTACAGTGCTAGATTGATTGGTAAAACATAAATGCTATAATAAAATAGAGAGTTTATGGCATTAGGTTAAAATGTTTTGCTAACGACTTTTAAGGAGGAAAACTTATGAGAGTAATATTTGAATTTAAAGATATTAACGGCAAAGCACTTCCAGAAAACAATATTGAAAAAGAATTAACTAATGATGAAATACTTGTAATGATGAATAGTAAGGAAGTAGCTTATCCAGTTAATAATGGATTTTTGTTTACAGTTAGGCATTGCATAATTGAAAATTCTGTATATGATATGTTTACAGAACCCTATAAATTAAAAATAAGTATTAGAGAAAAGCCATAGCATAAATTATGCTGTGGCTTTCATATTCTCTAAACTTCTTTTATATAGCCTTTTTCCATAATTTCTTTTACATCTTTATCTCCTCTGCCAGATAAGTTAACTATAAAAATAGTATCCTTTTCTACCTGCTTTGAAAGTTTCATAGCATAAGCTAAGGCATGAGAGCTTTCAATAGCCGGTATTATGCCTTCTTCTCTTGATAAAGTTTTAAAGGCTTCAATTGCTTCCATATCAGTTATGCTTACATATTCAGCTCTTCCAATTTCTTTTAGATAAGCATGTTCAGGACCTATTCCAGGGTAATCTAATCCAGCAGATATGGAATAAACAGGCTTTACATTACCAAATTCATCTGTTATAACATAGGTTTTCATACCATCTACTATACCAATGGTTCCCTTAGTTAAAGTTGCAGCATGCATGTCTGTATCTAACCCCAATCCAGCAGCTTCAACGCCAATTAATTTTACACTATTATCTGGGATAAAGGCTGAGAAAGCTCCTATAGCATTACTTCCACCTCCTACGCAAGCTATAACATAGTCAGGTAGTCGATTTTCCTTTTCTAAAATTTGTTTTCTAGCTTCATCGCTTATTACTTTTTGAAAGTTTTTTACAATAGAAGGGTAGGGATGAGGGCCTACAGCAGAACCTAGAATGTAGAAGGTATCTTCAGCTCTATTAATCCATGTACTTATAGCTACATCTACAGCATCTTTTAGAGTTCCAGTTCCTTTTGATACTCCAGTAACTTTTGCTCCAAGAAGATTCATTCTAAATACATTAAGACTTTGTCTTCTCATATCCTCTGTTCCCATAAATACTTCACATTCAAGTCCTAAAAGAGCTGCAACGGTTGCAGTAGCAACGCCATGTTGGCCAGCACCAGTTTCTGCTATAACTTTCTTTTTGCCCATTCTTTTTGCTAATAATCCTTGGCCAAGTGCATTATTTATTTTATGAGCGCCTGTATGGTTCAAATCTTCTCTTTTTAAATAAATTTTAGCATTACCAACAGATTTACTGAATTTTTCTGCATAATAGAGAGGATTTTCTCTACCTACATAGTCTTTTAGGTAGTAATTTAGTTCCTGGATGAAGTTAGGGTCATCCAATGCAGAATTATACTCAGATTCTAATTCCATAAGTGAATTTTTTAGATTTTCCGGAACATATTGTCCTCCGAATTCCCCAAACATACTTTCTTTAATTTTTTCCATAAATGATTCCTCCTTGTATAATAAATTTTTTAATAAAAAAAGCATTTCATCTCTTGTAAGAGACGAAATGCTAATATTTCGTGGTACCACTCTAGTTTACAGAACTTTACAAGCTGCTAGGCAATAATAATAAAATAAAAAAACTCCATCCTATTTAGGACGAAGTTAAAATTTCGTTATACCACCTAAGCAACAGAAAAAATTCTGTGTCTTTATCAGATACGGATTTACTATACTAAAATAAATCGATATCCTGCTTTTGTAACGTGAAGCTTCACGGCCAATGCTACTCTAAAACTAATATAAATTTCGCACAAGCTCCTCCAAGGACCATTCATTAAAGACATCAGTATCTGTATTTCACCACCACAGACTCTCTTTAACCTAAGACTTTAGCTACTCTTCCTTATCAAAGGAGTTATTTATTGGATTTACTAAACATATTACAATATTTAAATTAAATTGTCAACATAACTGAATCTAAATGAAAGATGCATCTATATGAATATTAGCTGCCATATAATAGTATAGACACATTAGCTTTAGTAATTTAAAATTATAATTAATTAGTGGAAAGTTTTTGCATAATAACAAGTCAGAAAGTGTACCATAGAATTCCTTAAGGAGAGAGAAAATATGGGTGAAGAAGGCAAAAAATTTGAAATTGTAAATGCTAAATTTAATGCTATTTTACAATCTAGCTATGATGGAATATACATAACTGACGGAAAAGGGTTAATTTTAGACTTAAATAGTAGAATGCAAAGAATCATTGGACTAAAGAAAGAGGAGTTAATAGGCAGTTATGCGCAAGATTTAATAGGAAAAGGGGTTATTCATCGTTCTGTAATACAAATGGCAATTGAAGCTAAAGAGCGTATAACCATAAATCAAACTATTAAAGCTGAAAAACTCAAAGAAGTAATGATAACAGCTACACCTATATTAGATGAAGTTGGAGAAGTAGAATATATTGTAGCAAATTTGAGAGATATGACTGATTTAATTAACTTAGAAAATGAATGCAACAAAGCTCAATTACTTTCAAAGCAATATTATTCCCAATTAATAATGGAGAAAAATTATAAAGAAAAGATAATTGCTGAGAGTGAAGAGATGAAACAGCTGATGAATCTAGCATATCGTGTAGCACAAGTAGATTCCACTGTTTTATTGGAAGGCGAGTCTGGTACTGGAAAAGAAGTATTTACAAGATTTATTCATGAGATGAGTTCACGTAATAATGGGCCATTTATAAGTATAAACTGTGCAGGAATACCTGAGACTTTACTTGAGGCTGAACTTTTTGGCTATGAAGAAGGTGCTTTTACAGGAGCTAAGAAGGGAGGAAAAGCTGGACTATTAGAACTTGCGGAAGGAGGAACTCTTTTCTTAGATGAAATTAACTCCTTGCCTATTGCTCTGCAAGGAAAGATATTAAGGGTTCTTGAGACTTTTGAAGTTACAAGGATAGGTTCAGTGAAATCAAATAGAGTAAATTTCAGACTAATTTCAGCTACAAATGAAAAGTTGGAAGAACTAATAGATAAAAAGTTATTTAGGCAAGATTTATATTTTAGATTAAGAATTGTTCCAATTTATATACCTCCTCTTCGAAAAAGAAATAAGGATGTTGTACCATTAATCATGCATTACCTAAAATATTTTAATAAAAAGTACAAGCGTAATAAAGAAATTTCTGTAGATGCACTAGAATACCTTGAGGCATATGATTGGCCAGGTAATGTAAGAGAATTAAAGAATGTTATAGAAAGATTAGTTGTTGTTACCGTTAATGATTTAATTACTGAAAAAGAGTTACCTAATGAATTTATAACCAGTATAAGCAGCAATGATAAATTTCATATTATATTAAAAGATATTGTTCCGTTAAAAGATCTAATGGATCAGGCAGAAACTCAATTGATTAATTTAGCTATGGAACGGTGTACTTCAACAAGAGAAGCAGCTAAGGTTTTAAATATTAGTCAAACTTCAGTAGTAAGAAAATTTAAAGAAGCTAGAGCTAGACTAAGTGATTGAACCATAAAAGGTTCATGAGAACCAGTAGTAAATCATCATTGAATTTTAATTTATAAGGCTTTAGAGAGATACATATAGACGCATATGAACCGATTAAGGTTCATATGCGTTTTTTATATATTTAATATTTCAAGGAAAAGCTTTAAGAACCTAAACTCAAGTCTAATAGCGCTAATTCTAAAGGTTGGCACAGTTGTTGCTCTTATTAAAAAGTTAGATAGAAAACTAAATTATTAAGAAGAAATGTCTATAGTGCTTGAAAATATGTAATATAAAAAATTTATAATAATTAAGGAGGAGTCTATTTTGGATATTAAGAAAATTTTCGTAATTGGAGCAGGTGCAATGGGAGCGGGGATTGCACAAACAGCAGCTGTAAAAGGCTTTCATGTTATTTTAAACGATGTAACAATGTACAGGGTGGAAAAATCTAAGATAGGAATAGAGAAGCAGCTTATAAAAAATGTAGAAAAGGGAATCATCACTGAAGATGAAAAGAATGCAGCTTTAGAGAGGCTTATATTATGTGATTCTTATGATAAAGTTGCAGAAGCTGATCTTGTAATTGAAGCAATTTATGAAAACATTGATGCTAAGAAGAAAATATTTAAGGAAATTGATAAGCTTAAAAAGGAAAATGCCATACTTGCAAGTAACACATCTTCTTTGTCTTTAACTTCAATTTCTTCTGTTTTGGAAAAGCCAGAAAATTTCATAGGAATGCATTTTTTTAATCCAGTGCCAGTGATGAAACTTCTTGAAATTGTTGTTGGGCTGTCTACATCACAAGAAACTATTGCCACAGCTCTTAAAGTTGGAGAAATGCTTGGTAAAGAGACTATTATTGCAAAGGATAGTCCTGGATTTATTGTAAATAGAGCCTTAGTTGTAATGTTAAATGAGGCTATATGCATGTATGATGAAGGAGTAGGAACAGCCGAGGATATAGACAAAGGAATGATGCTTGGATGTAATCATCCTATGGGACCTTTAGAATTAATGGATATGATTGGTATTGAGATTATTCTTGCAGTAATGGAGTCTTTTCATAGAGATTTTGGCGATTCCAAATATAGACCTTCTATCCTCCTAAGAAAGATGGTTGCAGCAGGACGTTTTGGCCGCAAAACAGGAAGAGGGTTTTATACTTATGATAAAAATGGGAGAAAAATTAAGTCTACAAAATAATTTAATTTACGCTATATTGAAATGAAGGGGGCTTAACAATGGGGTATAACAATTTGATTGTTGAAAAAAACCAAGGCATCTGCATTGTAAAAATCAATAGGCCAAAAAGCTTGAATGCACTTAATGATGAGGTTATTAGTGAGCTGGATTCTGTTATTGATGATATTAAAAGCGATATTAATGTAAAAGTTGCAATTATTACTGGGGTGGGAAAAGCCTTTGTTGCTGGCGGAGACATTTTAGTTATGCAAAATATGTCTGCTGGAGAGGGAGCTAGATTTTCTGCTCATGGAAGTAATGTTTTGAGAAAACTTGAATTAATGAGCAAACCGGTTATTGCAGCAATTAACGGATTTGCCTTTGGTGGTGGATGTGAATTATCCATGGCATGTGATTTGAGGATTGCTTCTTCGAATGCAAAATTTGGTCAGCCTGAAGTAGGACTTGGTATAATTCCAGGATATGGTGGAACACAGAGATTACCAAGAATAGTAGGGATAACAAAAGCTAAAGAATTAATTTATACAGGTGAAATAATTGATGCCGCAGAAGCTTTGAAAATAGGACTTATAAACAAAATTGTTGAACCTGAGAAGTTAATTGATGAAGCAGAAGCTCTAGCAGATAAAATAATTAAAAATAGCATGCTTGCCGTTGGATACAGTAAAGAAGTAATTAATAGAGGTATACAGATTGATATGGACACGGCCTTAAGTATGGAATCAAATTTTTGTGGTATGTGCTTTTCAACAAAAGATCAAAAAGAAGGAATGACAGCTTTTATTGAGAAGAGAAAAGCTGAATTTGTAGGTGAATAATAGTTTACGCCAAACCTATCTTTACAAATATATAAGTAAAATGTATACTGAATATATAAATAAATAATATTATATAAAGTTTTGTGGGGGGACCATTTTGGTTGAGAAGGTTAAAACCTGACCCTTAGAACCTGATGTAGTTAACACTACCGTAGGGAAACAAATCGAATTTATAAGTATATAATCTGTAAATACGTTCGATATTTAATGTTTACCTTTGGGTAAACATTTTTTTATTTTAAAATAATAAATTTAGGGGGAGATTTTGTTGAAAACTAAAAAACTTACATATGCAGCAATGTTGGTGGCAATTGGAGCTATAGGTGGAAATCTTATATACTTTCCAATAGGAGCATCTAAATGTACACCCGTTCAGCATATAATCAATGTATTAGCAGCAGTTATACTTGGACCAGGATATGCTGTACTAAGTGCATTTTGCATATCACTTATAAGAAATATGATGGGAACAGGTACACTTCTAGCTTTCCCTGGTAGCATGATAGGAGCTTTTATAGCTGGAATGCTTTATAAAAGCACAAATAAAAAGTTTTTAGCAGTTATAGGAGAAATTTTTGGGACAGGTATCATAGGTGCTATAGTAGCCTTTCCTATAGCTAAGTTCATATTAGGTAAAAATGTAGCTGCATTCTTTTTTATAGTGCCATTTTTGATTAATACAGTTTGTGGCAGTTTAATTGCTTATTTCTTTTTAAAGGCAGCAGAATTGACAAAGAGGAATATAGTAAAAGTAGGAGAATAACTTATACCGTTACTAATAATTATAGTATTCTATATTAATTAAATTTTATTTTCCATTATATTAGCTATTGAACAAATTGAGATTTGCATTTAAAATTGTTTTATTGAAGAAGGAGAAAGTAGATGGAAGAGAATATATCTGTAAAAGCATGCCATCTTTTGAAGTTAATAAAAGAAAAAAAGCCGTTAATACATCATATTACAAATTATGTTACTGCAAATGATTCTGCAAATATAGTTCTGGCAATGGGAGCATCTCCTATAATGGCAAATGCTTTAGAGGAAGTAGAGGAGGTTGTTTCATTAGCATCTGCGTTGGTTCTTAATATGGGAACCTTGAGTAAAAATAATGCTGAAGCTATGTTAGTTGCTGGAAAGAAAGCAAATCAGCTTGGAATTCCAGTAATATTAGATCCTGTAGGGGTAGGATCAACTATTTTTAGGGGTAACACCGCCAATAGAATTATAAAGGAAGTAAAATTAGAAGTTATCAGAGGCAATATTTCAGAAATAAAGTGGATAAGTGGGATTAATTCTGAAAATAAAGGAGTAGATGCTTCTCAGCAAGATATTGTAGAATTAGAGAATTTAGAGTATGGGAAAAATATTGCAGAAAATTTAGCATTAAAATTAAACTGTGTTATTGCAATAACTGGTGCTACGGATATTATTTCTAATGGAACAAAAACAACTTTTATAAAAAATGGACATAAAATGCTATCTACAGTAACAGGTACAGGATGTATGTGTACTTCTATCATAGGGACTTATTGTGCTGTTACAAAAGATTATTTTACTGCAGCTGCTGCAGGAGTTATGACCATGGGAGTAGCTGGTGAAAGAGCATATGAAAAACTTGCATCAATTGATGGAGGCAGTGGTAGCTTTAAAGTAAGGTTAATAGATTCAATATCTAATTTTACAGATTAATATATTAGGCTATATTTTAAGAGATTGTTAATGACTTATAATGTGGAAAGCAATTCTAAATTTAGTATAACAATTAAAATACAATAAACTATAAAAAGGAGAATTTACCGTGGAACATTGGTCGCTTATTGCTATTGCGGTATATGTATTTATTTTACTTGCAATAGGTTATTATTCTTACAAAAGGACGCATGACATTTCAGACTACATGCTAGGGGGGAGAGGCCTTGGACCCATGGTAACAGCACTATCTGCAGGAGCAAGTGACATGAGTGGCTGGATGCTAATGGGGCTTCCAGGTGCAGTTTATACAACAGGACTTTCTAGTCTTTGGCTTGGAATTGGGTTAACAATAGGTGCTTATTTTAATTATCTATTGCTGGCTCCAAGATTTAGGGTTTATACAGAAGTTGCAAATGATTCTCTAACTGTACCTGATTATTTAGAAAACCGTTTTAAAGATGATTCTAAAATGCTTAGACTTGTATCTGGAGCTATAATACTTATTTTCTTTATTTTGTATGTTTCATCTGGAATTGTAGCGGGAGGTAAACTATTTGAAAATACATTCGGATTAACATATACAACTGGTGTAGTAGTTACTCTATCTATAGTTGTGTTATATACATATTTTGGTGGATTTTTGGCAGTAAGTCTTACAGACTTCTTTCAAGGATGCCTAATGTTTATTACACTTATTTTGGTACCAGTCGTAACATATATGAATATAGGAGTGGAGCCAGGTACCTTTGTTAATAAAGTAAGAGCTATTGATCCAGCACTATTTGATATATTTAGGGGAACAAGCTTTGCAACTATTATTGGATTTTTAGCATGGGGACTTGGTTACTTTGGACAGCCTCATATTGTTGTACGTTTTATGGCAATTAAATCTGTAAAAGAGCTAAAATCAGCAAGAAGAATAGGAATTGGATGGATGGCTGTTGGGCTATTAGGTGCGGTTGGAAGTGGTCTTACAGGACTTGTATATTTTACAGGAAATAATAATCCGCTGCAAGATCCTGAAACAGTTTTCCTTCGCCTTGGAGATATTCTATTTCATCCATTTATTACAGGGATTATAATAGCTGCAGTACTTGCTGCTATTATGAGCACTATTTCTTCTCAGCTTTTAGTTTGCTCTAGTTCTATTACAAAAGATTTTTATCTAACCTTTTTTAATAAAGAGGCATCAGATAGAAAACAAGTACTAATAGGAAGAATATCTGTACTTGTAGTTTCAGCCTTTGCAACTTTTTTTGCATACTTGCCAAATAAAACTATATTGGATATAGTTGGGCAAGCCTGGGCTGGTTTTGGTTCATCATTTGGACCAGTTCTTTTAGTAAGCCTTTATTGGAAGAGGATGACTAAATGGGGAGCACTAGGAGGAATGCTTGTAGGAGGTTTAACAGTTATAATATGGATTACTTCAGGTTTATCTTCTTACTTATATGAGATGATTCCAGGCTTTTTCCTATCTCTTATTGCAGTTATAGGTATCAGTCTTTTAACTAAAAAGCCAGATGATTCTATAAACAAAGAATTTAAAGTTATGGAAGAAATATTGGGAGAATAGGAATATTTGAATTAATAATGAATTGTTGACAAATTTTTTTAATAGTGATACTATATAAAAAAATCAATAAAGGGAGAAATACATTATGAACCTGTCAATTAAAAAAGTTGCACAATTTAATACTGAATTCTTTTACTTTAGCTTTTTTAGATAGGTTTGTATTTGTGATTATAAAATTTTCATAGATACAAACCAAGCAATAAAACTTTTGGTTTTGTATCTATGATGGCTAAAGTTAGTTTAATTTATTTTAATAATAAGAGCCACATAGAGTATGCTGTGTGGCTTTAGATATATCCTAGGAAGTAACATAAGGTCACAGGCAATTTGCTATGTGGCCTTTTACTTTTTAAGGAGGAATAATGATGAGTAACAGCAAAAGAGAAAAATTTTCAGGGCAACTAGGCTTTATTTTATCCTGTATAGGAGCTGCAGTAGGTTTAGGAAATGTTTGGATGTTTCCTTATAGATTGGGACAAAATGGAGGAGCAGCATTTTTAATACCCTATTTTATCTTTGTATTCATATTAGGAACTTCAGGTATTATAACTGAAACAGCATTTGGTAGAACTATGAGAAGTGGCTCCATGAGTGGAATTAGAAAAGTGTTTAGAGATAAAAAAGTAAAGGGTGGAAGGATTATAAGTTATATACCTACTTTAGGACTTGCTGGAGTGTTCATGTTTTATACCATTGTTGTAGGATGGATATTAAAGTATTTTGCAATTAGTTTAACTGGTAAAATTAACAGTATAGATGCAGCAACATATTTTAATAATTTTGTATCAAGTAAAGAGACTATATTATGGAATGGACTTGCAGTAGGATTAACATTACTAATAGTTATATTTGGAGTGTCAAAGGGAATTGAAAAGATAAATAGAGTTATAATGCCAGCATTATTTGTAATATTTATAGTATTAGCTATAAGATCATTGACATTGCCAGGAGCTAGTAAAGGTGTTGCATATCTTTTATATCCAAGGTGGGAACAACTTTTAGTAGTAAAGACATGGGTAATGGCACTTGGACAAGCATTTTTTACAGTTTCATTGACAGGATGTGCATTAGTTGTATATGGAAGTTATACAGACGAGAAAGTAGATTTACCTTCAGCTGCCATTCGCACAGCTATATTTGATACCTTAGCAGCATTGTTAGCAGCATTTGTTATAATACCTGCAGTTTTTGCCTGCGGTTTAGATGTTGGTTCAGGTCCAGCATTATTATTTGTTACAGTACCAAGTATCTTTAAATCTATGCCTTTTGGAGCATTATTAAGTACATTATTTTTCTTAAGTATAATATTTGCTTCCATATCTTCCTGCATAGTAATGCTGGAAGGACCTGTAGAGGCAGCTATGAGTGAACTAAACATAAGTCGTAAAAAGGGAACAATTATAATAGCTATAGCTTGTTTTTTATTATCAATTCCTATGGATTTAAATATGAAATTATTTAGTAATTTCTCTGATTTTATAACTATATTTATTACACCTGTAGGCACATTAATTATAGCAATAACTTTTTTCTATGTATTTGGTGATAAAAAAGCAATTGAGGAAATCAATATAGGTTCAAGAAAACCAGTAGGAAGGATGTTTATACCACTAGTTAAATATGTGTTTACAATAACTACTATTATAGTTGTAATATTGGGGATTATATATGGAGGAATAGGCTAATATTAAGTTTTTCATATTAACATGTATGTTATAATATACATATTAAATGGAATAGAATTATTTTTAACTAGATAAGGGAGAGTTAGCCATGAAATTAAAAACAAGTATGAGTAAACTTATAATATTACTATTTACTATATCTATAGTAATATCTGTACCAGTAAAGCAGGTTTATGCTGATTCTTTTAAAGCCGTTACCTTAGGAGCAAATCTAAATGATAAGCAAAAAGAAGACATGCTTAAATATTTTAATGTTACTAAAAAAGAAGCTAATATAATAGAAGTAAGCAATGAAGAAGAAAATAAATATTTAAAAGGTGTAGCTTCTCAAAGTCAAATAGGAACAAAAGCTATATCCTGTTCTTATGTGGAACCCACTGAAAAAGGAGGATTAAATATATCCGTTAATAATATGTCATGGGTTACTGAAAGTATGATTAGAAATGCTCTTATTACAGCTGGTGTAGCAAATGCAAATGTAAAAGTATCTGCTCCTTTTGAAGTATCTGGCACAGCAGCACTTACAGGTATATTAAAAGGCTTTGAAAGCAGCGAAGGTGGTAAAAAAATTGATGAAGACAAAAAGAAAACTGCTAATGAAGAACTAGTTGTTACTGGTGATTTAGGTGAAAAAATAGGAAAAGATAATGCTGCTAATTTAATGAATGAAATAAAAAAAGACGTTGTTAAAGAAAAACCTAAAAGTCAAAAGGAAATAGAAAAAATAGTAGTAAATGCAGTTAAGGATAGTAATCAGAATTTGAATAGTGATGATATTAAGAAGATAACTGCTTTAATGGGAAAAATAAATGATTTAAATCTAGATTTTTCCCAGATAAAAGATCAATTAAATGATGTTACAGATAAATTAAAAGCAAATTTAACAAGTGATGAGGCAAAAGGATTTTTTGCCAAGTTATTTGGAGCAATTGCTAGCTTTTTTGCTAAGTTATTTGAAGTAATCGGCAGCATTTTTTCTAAGCTTTTTTCATAGAAGAAATACCTGGTTTTTCATATAAGCCACTATATTATTTTTAATTTTGGTGAAAATAATATATGAAAAGGCTATGTTTTAAATGAATATAAAAATCAGCATTCATTTAAAATAGAGCTTAAAGAAGGAGTGGTGAATATGTCACATAAAAATAACAAAAATAGCAAAGATAATAAGAAGTCTGGCCAAAAGACTAAAAAAGAACTGATGAAAATGGAAGTTGAAATGTCGAATGAAATAGGTTATTCTAATGAATCAAAAAAATTAGGTAAAAACAAGAAAGATAAAACAAAGAAGGATTGAAGACCAATAGCTAGTAGTATTATCTACTAGCTATTGGTTTTTAACTGTTTAAGTTACTAAGGTAGGTATAGTAATTATTTGAAAACGAATACGTATTCATAGATAAAGTGTTATAATAATTACAAAATAGAATTATTTATAATCTAATATAATTTTGTAGAAAATTGTTATAAATTGAAAGAAAGTGGGGCTACCATATAATGAAAAAAAAATCTTTTGTATTGCTTATTTTTGTAGTCACTGTTTTAGTTTGCTTTATCATGTACAAGGAATATTTCAACAAAGCAGAACGTGTACAAGAAGTTTTCAAAGATAAAGACTCTATTAAATATATGTCAATGGTAGATTCCTCAAATTTTTATATTTACAAAGATAAAAAATGGGAAAAAGAATTTATAAAAGGTGTAAACATTGGAGCTGCAAAACCAGGGTATTTTCCAGGGGAATTTGGTATTACAAAGGAAGATTATTTAAGATGGTTTAAATATATTAGTGAAATGAATGCAAATACTATTAGAGTTTATACAATATTAAAGCCAGATTTTTATGATGCCTTATATGAATATAATGAATCAGTAGATAAGCCTTTATATTTATTACAAGGGGTATGGATTAATGAGGAAAATATATTGAAATATAAGGATGCATTTAATGGAGAAATTAAAAATAATTTTATAAAAGACATAGAGAAAACTATAGATGTTTTACATGGAAATAAAGTAATAAAAAAAGCACCAGGGTATGCCTACGGAATTTATGAAAATGACATATCGCCATATGTTTTAGGATACGTTTTAGGCATAGAGTGGGATCCTGAATTTGTTACTGCAACTAATGCCAAAAATAAAGATAAAGTAAATTATAGTGGAAAGTATTTATACAGTAAAGAGGCTTCACCCTTTGAAAACTTTTTATGTGAGATGGGAGATTCCTGTATAGATTATGAAACTAAAAATTATAGTATGCAAAAGCCTGTAAGTTTTACAAATTGGGTTACTACGGACATGCTTAGCCATCCAAATGAACCACTTCCCAACGAGGATATAGTTTCTGTAAATATGGAACATATAAAAAAGAAAGATTCATTTATAGCAGGACTTTTCGCCTCTTACCATGTTTACCCTTATTATCCTGATACTATGAATTACCAAAAGGATTATATAATTTTTAAAGATAAGGATGGAAAAATAAATGCCTATAGAGCATATTTGAGGGATTTAAAAAAAGAGCATACAATGCCTGTTTTAGTAGCGGAATTTGGAGTTCCGTCTGCTAGAGGAAAAGCACACGACAACATATACATGGGATTTAATCAAGGAAATGTTTCGGAAAGATCCCAAGGGGAAATGGATGCGGCTATGTTAAAGGATATATATGAAGAAGGGTATGCAGGTGGACTAGTATTTACATTTCAAGATGAATGGTTTAAAAGAACCTGGAATACTATGGATTTAGATTTACCTGAAAGAAGACCACATTGGAACAATCTTCAGACAAATGAGCAGCATTTTGGAGTATTAGCTTTTGACCCAGGAGAAAAGGAAAGTGTTTGTTATGTGGATGGAGATGCAAAGGAATGGGAAGGAAGCCAAGCTGTTTATAAAAACAGGGATACTGAATTATATATGAAGTCTGATGAGGCCTATGTATATTTTATGGTTAAAAATGAAAAGTTTGATTTTAATAAAGATACCATAATTATTCCTATAGATATTCTCCAAAATCAAGGAAATAAGAATTACAAAAAATATGGAGTTACATTTAGTAGGGCAGCTGATTTTATAATATCAATAAATGGAAAAGAAAAATCTCAAATACTTGTAGATCTTTATTATGATAGCTTCCAATATATTTATGGAAGAAAGCTAAATATGATTCCTAAGAGACCAGAATATGATGTGAAAAATAGTGGAGAATTTGTGCCTATGTATTTATGTTTAAATAAAGAGCTCTATTTACCAGAGGATAAAGCAAAGGTGCCTTTTAGCAAATATGAAACAGGAAAGCTTATTTATGGAGACGGAAATCCGAAAAATAGTGATTATAATTCACTGGCGGATTTTTACACAAAAGGTAGCATAGTAGAAATAAGAATACCTTGGCAGCTTCTTAATGTAATGGACCCATCAACTAAGATGGTAATGAATGACTTACACATTGATGGTATAAAACCAATTAAAACTCAGGGAATATACGCTGGTATAGGAATTTTAAAAAATAATAATTCAACTGAAAACATAGAAATGAATTTATATAGTTGGGATTCATGGGATATACCGACTTATCATGAAAGATTAAAACAATCTTATTATATATTAAAAGATGCCTTTAGCCTGTATAAGTAGAGAGGTGGAATATGAAGAAAAGAAAAACCCTAAAAATAGTCTGTGCTACAATTGTAGCAATTTTTATAATAATATCCTCACCATTTATTATTTGGAGGTTTAAATCATCAAAAAATTTAAATGTTATTATAATTAATAAAACCGTTCCAAATAATACATATAGAGAGCATAAAGGTTTTATGTGGATATTAAACAACTTAAAAGTTAAAAATGGTACGCTAAAAACTTCTTTTCAATATGATAAAGATTATTATGGATTTTTTCCTCTGCCAAATGAAAAATATAATATAAAAGAACTTCCTGAAAACGTTGGGAATCCTAATCTTATATATATAACAGATACTTATGGAGTGTATAAGGAAGACTTCTATAAAAATATTGTAATAGGAAATAGATCTCAGATAATTTACGGAGGGGTAAAGGAGAAAGAAGTAGAACAGATAAAAAATACTTTAAGTAATAATACTATAATAGGTGAATTTAATACATTAGCTAGCCCAACAGGTGTGAAGGCAAGAAACCAGCTAGAAGATATATTTGGATTAAAGTGGAATGGATGGATAGGTAGATATTTTTCAGATCTTTCTAAAGAAAATACTGAGATACCTAACTGGATGAAGGAAAACTATGCTATTCAGCATGGTGAAAAGTGGAATTTTAAAGGGGCAGGAATAGTTTTAATAAACTCAGAGGATACAATTATAGTATTAAGAAAGGACATAGAGTTAGGTAAAGGTTTAAATAAAATAAATTTTACTCAAAAAGCAGAAGAGGAATTCCAAGTTAAAAATAATTTGAATTATTACTATTGGTTCGAAATAACTAATAGTGATAAAGATACAGAGGTTATTGCTAAATATAAATTAGATATAACTAAAGAAGGACAAAAACTTATGGATAAATATAAACTGCCAAGTGAATTTCCAGCTATTATAAGAAAAACAGGTAGCTATACAAGCTATTATTTTGCAGGAGATTTTGCTGATAGTAATTCTACACCTAAGTTTTACAGTGCATCCGGCATACAATTTCTAAATAAGATAACTACCTTTGATGAGGACGCAAATCAAAATTATTTTTATTGGAATGTGTATTACCCATTAATTAAAAATATAATAAAAAATGTAAATTAGAGTGGTGAGAATGTATGTTTTCAAGTAATATTAAATCTTTTATATTTTTCAACATATATTTTCTAATAGTTGTAGATATATTTTTACTTTTAGGAATATATTTTGAAATTATTAAGAATAAGGTAAGAACAAAACATTATGAAAAAGCCTATGAAAAATTGAAATCAAAAATTTTAGACTATATTAAAAATGAGGACAAGATATTAGAAATTCAGCAATTACTAAATAAAGATTTCAATAAAAATGTAGCTATAGATATAATGGTGAATTATTCACAAGAAAATGATGTAGATATAAGTGAAAAGTTTATAAAACTTAATTTGGACAGATTTATAATAGACAAAATCAGAGAAAAAGCCAAAATAGATTATATTAAAAAACTTAGTTTTATGAGAGTAGAAACAGCATATGATACTCTATTGAAATTATCTTCTTCAGAAGACTTAGATATAAGTTATATAAGCTTTTTTGGATTATCTATGATAAATAATGAAAAGTGGAAAAAAGAAATTGTTATAAAAAAATTAATATACTCTAATATTTTAAGTGATAGAATTATTGAAATTTTAAACAGGTTTCAGCTTAGTTTTGAACATTGGTTAGAACTATTAGAGAAAGAGGAAAGTACTAATGGAAAAGTTATATTTATAAAGACTATAACTCCAAAGGAAGAAATGAAGAAAGTTGAAAACTCTGATAGATTATTAAAATTTCTAGATGACCAGGTAGAAGTAAAAATATCTACTATTCTTGCTCTTTGTAATAGTAAGAATGATAAATATGTGGACAAGCTTAAAGATATATATGAAAGTGAAGAAAACTGGCAAGTAAGAGTAATTATTGCTAAGGGTTTTAGAAATTTTAAATTTGATAAGGTAAAGGATGTATTGTTAAAAATGACAAAAGACAAGGAATGGTGGGTAAGATATAATGCATTAAAATCCATTGTAGCTATGGGAGAAGAAGGAGTATTTACTCTCATAGATTTATCTTTAGAAAAGGAAGATAAAAATATATCTGATTCAGCTTATTATTTTTTAAATTCAAATAGAGAAGTTTATAATATAGTAAAGAATATAGAGGTATAAAATATGGATATAGTAGTAGATATAATTTCAATTTACAGCCGAATAATACTTATATATTTTTTTGTAATAAGTATATTTTATATAATACTCATACTTGTATCTTCCAGGGAGCTAAGAGATTTTATTAAAATAATTAATAATGATGTAACTATAATAAGTAACTACACTAAGCCTATATCAATAGTTGTTCCTGCCTATAATGAAGAGGAAACTATAATAGATAACATAACATCATTATTAGATTTAAATTATCCCGAATTTGAAATAATAGTGGTAAACGATGGATCCAAGGATAACACTTTAAAAAAGATAATTGACCATTTTAAATTAAGAAAAATAGATGTAGACATAAACATGCAGATTAATTGCAATAAAATAAAAAATGTATATGGCTCATTTATTATACCTAATCTTGTAGTAGTTGACAAAGAAAATGGAGGTAAGTCTGATGCGTTGAATGCAGGAATAAATGTGTCACGGTATCCGCTTTTTTGTGGAATAGATGCAGACTGTATTATAGAGAAAAATGCACTACTTAGAATTGTAAAGCCATTTTTGAAATATGAGGAGACTGTAGCAGTTGGAGGAATAGTTAGAATTGCCAATGGGTGTAATATAAAAAACGGTAAGCTCTTAGAAGCAAAATTACCTGGAGAGGCTATAGTTAGATTCCAAATAATAGAATACTTTAGAGCTTTTTTAACTAGTAGAATAGGCTGGGACAAAATAAATGCCTTACTTATTATTTCTGGTGCCTTTGGAGTATTTAAAAAGTCTGCTGTAGTAAAAGTTGGTGGGTATAGCAGAACTATAGGTGAAGATATGGAATTAACTTTAAAAATACATGAGTATTTTAGAAAAAATAAAATAAAATATAAAATAGATTTTACTTCTGATGCAGTATGCTGGACTCAAGCACCTAGTAAGATTAAAGGACTTAAAACACAGAGAATAAGATGGCATAGAGGACTTACAGATTCAATTTTAAGACATAAAAAGATGATATTTAATCCTAAATACGGTACTGTAGGACTTTTATCTATGCCTTATTTCTTATTAGTTGAAATGTTAGGTCCTGTAGTTGAAATCATAGGTTATATAATGCTTATAATTTCAATTTTAACTGGAACTTTATCAAATTTCTTTATATTTGTATTTTTAATGGCTTATTTATATGGGATATTATTTTCACTTTCTGCAATACTACTTGAACAGTTCTCTTATAAAAGATATAACAACATTAGAGAAATTACAAAGCTTGTTATATATACTTTCTTTGAACAGTTTATATATAGGCAAATTACAGTTTGGTGGAGAGTAAAATCTTTCTTTAATTTTAAGAAAGGAAGTAAACAGTGGGGAACTATAAAAAGAAGCTCTTTTACTAAGGAGGAAAAAAGATGAATTTACAAGAATGCTTTTTAAAACTTACACAAATTGAAGAAGAGGGTGCTGAATTATACAAGAAAGCTTCACTGAAATGTAGCGAAAAATTAAGACCAGCCATACTTTCCTTTTACCAAGAAGAAAAAGAACACAAGAATACCATGATGGAATTGCATAAAGAGGGTAGATTTAAATTACAAAAACTAGATGAAGATATTGAAAAAATCTTTAATTATTAAGTCGATTATATGAATAAGGGAAAAAATTTCGATTTTAATGATGAAAAGGAATTTTTTCAATTTGCATTGCAAATAGAGAAGAATTCAATAGATATATATACAAAACTTTTAGGGAGTTTTGAAGCTGATTGTTATGAATATAAAATCTTTGAAACACTTATAAAGGAAGAAAAAAAACATATGATTTTTATTTTGAACAAGCTTTATGAAATAAATTAGCATTATAAAAAGCTTCTTATGGAAACCTATTAAGAAGCTTTTTTGTTTTTTGAAAATAGTTTATGATAGCAAAAAAAGTTGTATAATATATTACGTAATAGTAGTTATCATATAACATACAGTTCTATAAAATAAGAGGGAGTATATTGTATAAATTATATGAAGAATTTTTAAATTGTTTACAAACAGAAGATAAAGAAAATGCAGTCTTTTATATATTATAAAAGTTAGAAAGTAATGAGATTGACATAGTAACCTTGTATACAAAAATTTTAGCTCCTTCATTAAATACAATGGAATGTAAAATTGATGAAAAAAATATATGTATTTGGAGAGAACATGTTAGAATTTCTATTATTAGAACTATAGTTGAGTGCTGTTATCCTTATATTATGAAAGAAAGACATGAAAAGTATGATGGAAATAAATGAGATAAAGTTGTAGTAGTATGTCCACCAGAATAGTATCATGAAATTGGTGCCAAGATGGCAGCAGATTTTTTCACCCTTAGAAATATATAATAGAGCTAATGAACTACTAGATATGGTTGGACTTAAGGAGGTTAAAAACAATTTAGCTACAAATATGTCTGGAGGTCAGCAGCAAAGGCGGATAGAATAGTAGAAATTAAAGATGGAAAAGTGAATATGGATATTCATAGTTAATAACATAAATCTAGAATAGGCGTATTTTTTATATTAATTTTAGTACTTAATATAAGAAATATGTCTATTTGTTTAATGATATGATAGTTAATTGTTTTACTATTAAACTATTTGACATAGTAATTAACAGAGAATAAAATATGAAGTATAAATAGTAATTTTAAGAAATTGGTGGGAATTTATATTAAAATGTTTTATTTTGAAAAATATTGTTTATAAAAAGAAGGGATTTCTATGAAATTTATTAATTTTGATAAAAGATTTTTCTACGGAATTCTCATTACTAGTCTTATATTTTTATATGGATGCGGAAAGAAAATTGAAACGATTAAAGTTGGAGTTATAGGAACTATGTCTGGGATTAATTCAGATTTATCTGTTTCCGGGCGGCGGGGAGTAGAATTGGCAGTTGACCATATAAACAAAGCAGGAGGAGTAAATGGAAGAAAAGTAGAGTTAGTTTTTAAGGATGATAAAAATGATTCAAAAACATCACTAAATAAATATAAAGAATTCATTGATGAAAAAGTACCAGTTGTAATTGGACCTTACACAAGTGGTATGATTGTAGATGCAATAGATTATTTAAGAAATAAGGATATATTAATTTTAGGACCTACAATAAGTGCTGATTCACTGGATCATATAGATGATAATTTTATTAGATTCATTGCAACTACTAAAGAACAAGCAATTATTTTGACTGATATGGCTAAGAAAAACAATAATAAAAAATTTGCAGTAATATATGACCTGGAAAATAAAGGATTTAATGAATCTCTTTATAGTAATTTTAATAAGCTCTTGCAAGCAAATAAAGGAGAAATTGTTTTAACAAAGGCCTTCACATCTAATGGAAGAGTTGACTATGCAGATCTAGCTAGAGTAGTTTTAAAATCAAAGGCAGATGCACTATTCATAATTTCCAATTCTGCAGATAACGCAGCTATAACCCAACAAATAAGAAAAATAGGATGCAAGGTCCAGATTTATTCACCTTTATGGTCAAATACAGATGATTTGATTAAAAAGGGAGGTACTGCTATTGACGGTATGTTCATAGTAGGAGGAATGGATATTAATGATAAGTCACTAGATTTTGTAACATTTAAAGAAAATTACATAGATAAATATGGTGAAAACCCAACATTTGCCTCTATGTATTCCTATGAAACTGCAATTGCATTATTCCAAGCTATGAAAATGGGACCAGATTTAAAACCTTCTACAATTAAAAATAATATTATTAAAATTAAAAATTTTAAAGGCTTACAAGGTAATTATGAAATAAATAATTTTGGAGATAATATTAGAAAATATCTAATTTTTAGATTAGAAAATGGACAACCCAGAAAGGTTGATTAATTTATGAAAAAAATTTTTAGTTTAAAAAAGCAAATGATATTAAATAATGTATTAGTATTTATTTTGCCAACTTTAATTTTTGCATATATTATTATATCCATATTTAATGTTAGAACCAAAAAAAATATTGAATACAACAATAGTATTATTGCAGATAATATAAACAATCAAGTAGAAAGTTTTATTGAAAACCAAATAAATGCATTAAATCAAGTTAAATTTCAATTAATAAGTGGAAATTTAAAAAGCAATGAGGAGATTAATGAATATTTAAGCAATATAACTAGGACACACCTTTATATAGATGTAATTCAGATTATTAATGAAAAGGGCATAATTACTAATATTTCTTCTTTAAATAAAGATTATATTGGGACAAGTGCTATAAATGAAGAATTTTTTATTACAATGGACAAAAGCGGAAGGCCTGTGTTTTCTAGAGTGTTTATATCAGCTCAAACACATAAACCAACAGCAACTATCTCGCTTTATGTTAATGGAAAATTATTAGTGGAAAATTTAAATCTTTCTAATATGATAAAGATTATGGAAAATAAAAATATAGATCAAGTTGAAAACATTTCAATTATTGATGAGAAAGGGACCTATATAATTGATAATGATGATAGCAATGTAAGTGAGAGGAAAAGATTTAAATTTTTTAATGATATAAAAGAAGGAATTAAGGAGAAAAAAGCAATTATAGAGGTAGATGATAGTGGAAGGACTTTCTTATATTCAACAAAAATAGAGTTAACAGGATGGTATTCTATTATTTCAATGAAGTACGATAAGATATTTGAGCTAGTCATTACCTTTAAAAAGATATTTTATATTGGAATTTTTACTTTTTTAATTATAAGTTTCAGCATATCAATATTAAGCATAGAAATGATTACAAGATCTTTAAAGAGTCTTTTAGAAAAGACTAAACTTATTTCTAGTGGAAATTATAATGTACAGCCTGAATATGATGGATATAGTGAATTTATAGAGTTATATAACTATTTTGATGTAATGAAAGAGAACATAAAGGAACGGGAAAATAAGGAAAAAGAGCGAACAAATCAGCTGAATAAGTTAAATTATGAACTTGATAAATCAAACAATTTGCTTCAAGCTATCTTAGAAAGTTCACCACAGATAATTTCATTTACATTGGATACTAACTATTGCCATTTAAGCTTTAATAAAAAATACAAGGAAACAATGTTTTCAATATTTAATAAAAACGTAGAAATTGGAATGAATATTTTAGATGCTATAGGAGAAAATGAGTATTGCCATAAAATGAAGAAGAATTGTGAAAGAGTAATGGCTGAAGAAAGTTTCACTATAATGGAGGAAGTGGGAAGAGGGAAAGATTCAAATGTATTTTGGCAACAATATTGGTCTCCTGTATTCTCCAGAAAAGGAAAGATTATAGGTATAAATTGTTTTCTAATTAACATTAGTGAACAAAAACGGGCAGAAGGGAAAATAATATATTTAAGTTATCATGATCAACTTACAGGTCTATATAATAGAAGATTCTTCGAGAAAGAATTAAATAGATTAGATCATAAAGAGAATTTTCCACTAACCCTTGCTATGGGAGATGTTAATGGATTGAAGCTTATTAACGATTCTTTTGGACATGCAGTAGGAGATAAGCTTTTAATAAAAGTAGCTGAGATAATAACCAAGGGCTGCAGAAAAAATGATATAATTGCAAGGCTTGGTGGAGACGAATTTGTTATTTTATTACCCAAAGCAGATAGATATGAAGCAGAAAAAGTAATCAACAAAATTAAGGATATAGCGTCAAATGAAAAAATAGGATCTATAGATATATCCATTTCCTTTGGACATGAAACTAAAGAAGATGAAAATGAAAAAATACAGGAAATTTTTAAAAGTGCTGAAAATCATATGTATAAGAAGAAACTATTTGAAAGCCCAAGCATTAGAGGAAAGACTATTAAAGCCATTATAAATACTCTTCATGAAAAAAATAAGAGAGAAGAACAGCATTCTCATAGGGTTTCACAATTATGCAAAAGCATGGGAGAAGCTCTTCAGTTATCTGAAGGAAAAATACAAGAACTTAAAACTGTTGGGTTACTCCATGATATAGGTAAAATAGCTATAGAAGAAAGTATATTAAATAAACCTTCAAAGTTGACAGGGGATGAATGGGAGCAAGTAAGGCGTCACCCAGAAATAGGCTATAGAATACTTAACACAGTAAATGATATGACTGAAATAGCCCAATATGTATTATATCATCATGAAAGATGGGATGGAAGTGGATACCCTCGGGGGTTAAAGGGAAAAGAAATACCACTTCAATCAAGAATCATAACTATTGCTGATTCTTACGATGCCATGACTAGTTCTAGAAGCTATAGAGATGCATTACCGGAAGAAGTAGCCATAGAAGAGTTAAGAAAAAATGCAGGTATCCAGTTTGATTTAGAACTTACTAAAATATTTATCGAAAAAGTACTGAAAAAAAATTTATATTCTAAATAGGTGTGAGGTATATACCTTCAAAAACAAAAAATCCTGATACTTTAGATAATAGAGTATCAGGATTTCTTAATCATATAAATTTTTATAGAAATTATTAATTGGAAGTAGTTTGGGAATTTAGATTGCAAAAATTATACATTTGTGATATACTTAAAAAGTTAGTTTATTAATTAGGTAAAACTCGTTAGAGTAGAAATAAGTAATTTTTGCAATAATCTTATCATTATTTTCAAAATTATCAATATGCTCTTCAAATAATTTTCAAGTGTTACAAAGACAAAAATGCTTTTCATTTTGTATTAGAAATCCTTAAAATATTCGAGTTGTTTAGTGAACGTGGATTTATTTAAATTTAAGCTTTAATTATTAAATCTCATTACATAATGGATTATTTGCTAACATGATAGCGCTATGTTAGTTTTTTTGTTGTGTAATATTTGAGTGCTAAATTCTAATTATAGAAATATGATGATTTTACTTTGTTATATATAGAACCAAAAATTAAAAGGAGGTGTTTTGATGACAATAAGTGTAATCCTTTCGCTGATAGGTTTATTTTTAATAACGTCTATTACTAATGTTTTAGCAACATTAAAATCAATATTGATGTCTAAAAAAATCATGAATCCAGTTTATGTTTTAGTATTTTTGGATGCTGTGATTTTTGCAACGGTAGTTTCTAAAGTGACTAGTTCAAAGGGGATTCATTTTACCATGGCATATGCTTTAGGTAAGACAATGGGAGTATTTATAGGGAGTAAACTTGAAGAAAGATTGGCCCTAGGAATTTTGGAAGTGGATTTATTTTTGAATAATAAAAATAAAATGGTGAAAATAGCAGAAAAGCTTAGAGGAGAAGGTTATACGGTTAATAATTTTCTAGCTCGAGGTAATAATGGTGACAGAAGATATAAAGTGGAAGTGGTGATTAAGAGAAATGAATTTAAAGTATTTGAAGATATAATTGATGAATGTGGAGTTAGTAATCCAACATTAAAAATTAAAAACCTTAGCAAGGTATATGGTAAAATTACTACAACAAGAATTAAAACTACTTAAAGGAAAAAACATTTAAAATTTATATTCTATAATATAAATAGACTAATTTAAAAATATGTATTGAAAATTTCTAAATTTAGTTATAAAATGAATAATGTAGTATTAACAAATATTAAAAATAAGGAGGTCGTAAATATGTTTAGAAGATTAATGTTATTATCAAGTGATTTGAATATAAAACTAAATAAAAACATGTATACGACCTTAGTGTAGATATTTTTAATGTTTAATATTAGTTATGATTGGAGAGCTGTAGGTTGTGTGCCTATGGCTTTTTTTAATGATTAAATTGTCCATATACATTTAATGTGATTGAATAAGTATGTGTTAATTTATATATAAAAGCCGTAGAAAAAACTTCTACGGCTTTTTATTCTATAGAATAAAAAGAAGGGGTGCAGGGGAATAATTCCCCGCTTCTTTAAGGAGGGTGCTCAGACGCTAATGCGTCGCCGAAGGGAACCTAAGATTCCATAGCGGAACCGCAATAGCGATTTTTTTATATTTTAGAAGGAGTGATAGTAATGAGTAAAAAAGAGATTTTTAGAAAAATTAAAGGCTGGGATTCTACATTGTATGAATAGCTAAGTACTTTAGCGGTGAAACAAGATTTGCAGTAGAAAGGAGACAAGATAATGAAAAAAGTTATTGAACTAACTAAAGGCAGCAGGCTCTTATATATAGTAGCAATAATATCTATTGGAATTGCATCATTTATAGCCATGGTAGAGCCTATGGTTGTTAGAATTACTATAGATTCTATTATAGGTAATAAACCGCTAGATGCCCCTTTAGCTATTGAAAAGTTAGTACAAACTATAGGGGGGAGAGAAATATTAGGGAGAAATCTATGGATATGTTCTTTAGCCTTAATAAGCTTAACCTGCGTTAGAGGAATTTTCCTCTATTTAAAAGGAAAACTTTCGGCACAGGCTGCTGAAAATATGGCAAGAAATATAAGAATTAGATTATATGATCACATTCAAAAACTTCCCTATGAATACCATGTAAAAGCAGAGTCTGGTGACTTAATTCAAAGATGTACATCAGATGTAGAGACCATAAGAAAGTTTTTTGCACTTCAAATGGTAGAGATAGGAAGAGCTATTTTCATTGTGACATTTGCTGTAACTATTATGAGTTCATTAAGTAAAAAGATGACTATAATTGCCATGGTTATGGTTCCTATAATATTTGTTTTCTCTTTAATATTCTTTAACAAAATCCAGCATAATTTTAGGAAGGCAGATGAGCAAGAGGGGGCTCTTACCTCTACATTAAGAGAAAATTTAACAGGAGTTAGAGTTGTAAAAGCCTTTGGAAGACAAAATTTTGAAATAGAAAAATATGAAAGAGAGAATAAAAAATACAGAGATTATATTTATAAAATAATTTATCTATTGTCAAATTACTGGGGAATATCAGACTTTCTTTGTACTATTCAAATAGGTCTAGTGCTTATTTCAGGAATTTACTTTACTGTAGGCGGTGAAATTAGCCTTGGTACCTTAGTAGTATTTATAACTTATGAAACTATGCTGCTTTGGCCTGTAAGACAACTTGGTAGAATTCTTTCGGATATGGGAAAGATGACAGTTTCAATTGAAAGGATATGGCAGATTCTACAAGTGCCAGAAGAAACAGAAGGAGGCAAGGCATTGAAACCTGAAATAAAGGGTGATATATGTTTTGAAAATGTTACTTTTGGATATGAAAAAGATGCTCCTGTAATTAAAGATGTAAGTTTTAAAATAAATAAGGGTGAAACAGTGGCTGTGGTAGGGCCTACAGGCTCAGGAAAGTCCTCATTAGTACACCTTTTATTAAGACTTTATGATTATGATAAAGGGTCTATAAAAATTGATGGAGTAGAACTTATGGATATAGAAAGAAAGTGGATAAGAAGTAAAATAGGTATGGTACTTCAAGAAGCTTTTCTTTATTCAAGAACTATTAGAGATAATATAAAGATAGCTAAACTGGATGCAGATGACCTAGAAGTAAAAACTGCAGCTTCTATGGCATCAGTTCATGGTGTAATAACTTCTTTTGAAAAGGGATATGACACTATAGTAGGAGAAAATGGTGTTACACTATCTGGAGGTCAAAGGCAGAGAGTATCTATAGCAAGAACTCTTATAAAAAATCTTCCTATACTGATTTTTGATGATTCTTTAAGTGCAGTAGATGCAGAAACAGACAAAATTATAAGGCAGAAGCTTAGAGAAAAAAGTAAAGGGGTTACTACTTTTATAATTTCCCATAGAATTTCTACTGTTATGGATGCAGATAAAATTATAGTTTTAAATAAAGGAAAAATAGAAGCTATAGGAAAGCATGATGATTTGATAAATAAAGATGGTGTATACAAGAGAATTTGGGAAATACAAAATTCAGTTGATAGCTCTATAGAAGAAGATAAGGCGTGTAATGAATAATCTGGGAGGTGATTTTTATGGAGAGAGTGGATGAATATAAGATAACAGAAAAGCTGAATTTAAATATATGGAAAAGATTTTTTAAGTATCTATATGAATTTAGAAGTGGTCTTTTTAAAATGGCTTTTCTTATGATTATAGTTGCAGGAATAGATGCAGTAATGCCTCTTTTAACTAGATATGCTATAGATAATTTTATAGCAAAGAAAACTACTGTGGGGCTTAAAACTTTTGCTATAGTTTATTTTGGTATTTTTGCTCTTCAAGCTATAAATGTTAAACTATTTATAATGCAGGCAGGCAAAATAGAAACTGGATTAGCTTATCATATAAGAAAACTTGGATTTAAAAGATTACAGCAGTTATCTTTTTCTTATTATGATAATTCTTCGGTGGGATGGCTTATGTCAAGAATGACATCGGATATAACAAGGCTAAGTGAAATAGTCTCTTGGGGATTAATTGATATGGTATGGGCTGTAGCTATGATGATAGGATTTGTAATTATAATGCTATATAACAATGTAGAACTAACACTTATAAGCATGTCTGTAGTCCCTGTTTTATTTGTTATAGGTGTGTTTTTCCAAAGGAAAATTTTAAAGTCTTATAGAAAGGTTAGAAAGTTAAATTCACAGATAACAGCAGATTTTAGTGAAGAAGTGGCAGCTGCAAAGACTACTAAAACTTTAGTACGTGAAGATGAAAATTTAAGAGAATTTAAAAATGATGCAGACAGCATGAAATATTCAGCAGTAAGGGCAGTAATGTTTTCGTCACTTTTCCTTCCTATAGTTATATCCATGGGAAGCATAGGGACAGGTTTAGCTCTTTGGTTTGGAGGGAATAAAGTAATTACAGAAGCTTTAACCTATGGAACCTTTGTAATGTTTATTTCTTATACAATACAGTTCTTTGACCCACTAAGTAGGCTTGCAGAAACCTTGGCAGAGCTTCAAAATGCTCAAGCTTCTGCAGAGAGAATAATAACTCTTATAGAAACTGAGGCTGATATATGGGATGAAGAAGATGTAATAGAAAAGTATGGAGATTTATTCAATCCAAAGTGTGAAAACTGGGAAAAAATCTATGGTGATATAGAATTTAAAAATATAACCTTTTCTTATAAAAATGGAGAAACTGTACTTGAAAACTTTAATTTAAGGGTTAATAGTGGAGAAACCATAGCTTTAGTTGGGGAAACTGGTTCTGGAAAAAGTACTATTGTAAATTTGTTATGTAGATTTTATGAGCCAGATAGTGGAGAAATATTAATTGATGGAAAGGATTATAGAGAAAGATCTCTTTTATGGCTTCAATCAAATTTAGGATATGTACTTCAAAGCCCACATTTATTCAGCGGGACCATTAAAGATAATATTAGATATGGAAAACTTGACGCTTCACAAGAAGAAATTGAAAGAGCAGCAAAGCTTGTAAATGCTCATAGTTTCATTATGAATATGGAAAAGGGCTATGACACCGACGTAGGCGAAGGAGGAGGAAATCTATCTACTGGAGAAAAGCAGCTTATTTCCTTTGCTAGAGCAATCATAGCAGACCCAGCTATTTTCGTACTGGACGAGGCTACTTCCTCTATTGATACAGAAACGGAAAAAATCATAGAAACTGCCATAGAGAAAACTTTATCAGGAAGAACAAGTTTTATAATTGCTCATAGACTTTCAACCATAGTATCTGCTGATAAAATTCTTGTGTTAAGAAAAGGAAAGATAGTTGAGGCAGGAAACCATAAAGAATTACTTAGGAAAAAAGGATATTACTATAGATTATATACAAACCAATTACTCCAAGAGAAGGAGCTAGAGAGTAGAAGGATATAATAAAATCCAATTTATTAAACAGTGAAATAAAGAAGGGCTGTGGCACTAAGAATAAATACTACAATATACTGTTTTAACTTTAAACTTGCAAAACAGTATATTGTATGAATTCCTTAATGCGACAGCCCCTTTTGTCTATGAAAGTAAAATTATACTGGGACAGTTTTTTATAAAATAGATAATTCAATATCTTTTTTAGATATATCAAGAACTGTCACAGGATAGTCTTTTACTTTATTTTTAAAAGAGTTTATTATTTCAGCATCATTTCCAAAATGCATTGGAATAAAATACTTTGGATTTATATTTTCAATGAAATATTGTCCACCTAAATAGTAATATTCAGCTTGTCTTGGGTCTACAGGAAAGAAAGCTAGGTCTATTTTTTCACCTGCTAGGCAAGAAATTTCTTCTTTAAACCATTTTTCAGCATAGGTATTATCCTCTTCACTATCTTCTTTCCAATGCCACCAGTTCAAATCCCCAGTGTGAAATATATTAAAACCATCAAGATCTACTAAAAAAGAAACCCCTGCATCAGTTGAGCCAAAAACTTTTATAGTTAAATTGTCTAAAGTTAATGTATCATTTTTCTTTACAAAGCTATAAGAGTTATCCATATTCTTAGGTTTTATATCATTACTTAAAATATACTTTACGTTAGTATTTTTACTGTTCCAAGTAAAGATTTTATTATTAAGATGATCAGAATGGTTATGGGATACAAAAACATATATAGGTTTTTCTTTTGATAATAGATTTTCAACAGTATATGCATTTTCAAACGTGTTAGCACTTTCTCTATAGTAATCAAATATTAGAATACTATTAGAAGTCTCTATAGAAAAACCACTGTTATAAAAGTAATGTATGTTTATTTTACTCAAAGTATCACCCTCTATTTAGCAGGCAATATTTCTGTCCAATATCCATCTGGATCAGCAATGAAATATAAGCCCATCTCTTTATTTTCATAGCAAATACAACCCATTTTCTTATGGCGTTCAAAAGCACCATCAAAATCATCAGTTCTTACAGCCATATGTATTTCATTATCCCCTAAATTATAAGCTGTATCTCTATCTCTTAACCAGGTAAGTTCAAGTTTGTAGTCACTACTATTATCCTTCATAAATGCTAATATAAAACTGCCATCATCTTCATGATATCTACTATCTTCTACAAAGCCAAGAGCTTCTTTATAGAAATTAACACTTTTCTCTAAATCAAAAACATTAATATTATTATGGTCAAACTTAAAATTCATAATTAAAAACACTCCTTTACTTGTTCAATTAGATATCTAAATAAAATGATAACATTATAGGGGTATAATGTAAATTACATAATATTAGAAAAATAGAAAACAACTTTCCATTAGTAGTTTAGGGCTGTTCTAAAGATTGTTGAGTTCATTATATGGAAACTCCTTGTCAGTTCTTCCAAGGAGTAAGCGATTTACACCAAATCATAGATTTGGGTTCTCTGCTTATATAGTTGACTTATGCAGTACTATGATTTATTATTTGTATATACAAATGATGCGTGTAAAATTAATAAATAATATTTGAAAGGTTGATAAAATGGATTTTAAAAAGCTTACATTAGAGGATAAAGAACTATTTAAAAAGTATATAAATCCCTATAAATTTTTAAGCTGTGAATACTCATTTACTACTCTATATATTTGGAAAGATGCTTGTGAAATTCAGTATGCAATTTATAAAGATGCGTTAATCATAAAGAAAAAAGATTTTGAAGGAAACTATCACTTTATGCAGCCCTTAGGCTATAGAGAAGAAGATTTGCAAGACATACTAGAATATTTAGCACAATATAAAAAAGAAAACAATATGGATTATGTATTTAAAGATTTAGAAGAGGACTTTATAGAAAAGGTAAAAGCTTTGTGTGCTGAAGAGCAGTATATGTATATTGAAGAGGATAGAGATAACTTTGACTATTTATATGAAGCAGAAAAACTAATAAAACTTTCAGGAAAAAAACTTCATGGAAAGAAAAATCACTATAATTTTTTTGTTAAAGAATATAATTATGAAGTTAAGGAAATAGAAGAAGAGGTTATTGATGATGTAATAGAAGCAGCAGAAAAATGGTATGTGGAAAATAATAATGATGATAAAATGCTCTATTATGAAATGAAGTCAATAGAAGATCTTGCAAATAATATGAGTCTATTTAACCTGAAAGGAATAGCAGTTTATGTAGATGGCAAAGTAGCAGCTTTTAGTCTAGGAGAAAAACTTAATGATAAATTGGCAGTGATTCATATAGAGAAAGGCGATATGAATTATAGAGGAATATACAGCTTTATTAATAAAACCTTTATAGATATGTGTTTTAGCGATGTGAAAATAATAAATAGAGAACAAGACTTAGGCATAGAGGGACTTAGAAAGGCTAAACTTTCCTATCATCCAATTAAACTAGAGAAAAAATTCATTGTTAGTTGCTAGAAAACATGACCTTTAAATTGAATGTATATTCTGTTTAAAGGTTAGTCTATGGGAAAAGGTGATTTTATGAAGAAATTGTTAGAAGGTAAAAAAGTGAAACTTACGGCTATAGAAAGTGAAGATATACCAGAGTTTACCAAATGGTATAATGACACTGAATTTATGAGAAATTACGATATGATAGGTGCAGTCCCTAAAAGCATGGAAGAAATTAAAGAAATGCTTGAAGAAGTAAAAATGTCTAATGATAAGTATATATTTGCTGTAAGACATATTGAAAGTGGCGAATTTATTGGAGTTACAGGCTTTGAAAATATCCTTTGGAATAATGGTACAGCACTAATATATATAGGAATAGGAAATGAAAAGTATAGGGGAATGGGCATAGGTAAAGAGGCTATGTATTTGACTATGGAATTTGGATTTCAAGAGTTTAATTTTCACAGGATATATCTAAATGTACTAGAATACAATACGTCTGCTATAAAACTATATGAAAGATTAGGCTTTATAAAAGAAGGGACGCATAGAGAATTTATCAATAGGGATAATAAAAGATTTGACATGTATTTGTATGGGATACTTAAAAGGGAATGGATAGAGAAAAATTAGATGAATTTAAATGGGAAAGGGATAATTTTAATGGCAGATACAAAAAAATCATTATGTAGTTGTCTATATTTTACAGTAAACAAGCTGTCAAGAATAATTGGAAAAATGGCAGAAGATGAATTTAGAATAACAGGATTATCACCTACTTATGCTTTTGTAATTAATATAGTTAATAAAAATGAAGGTATAGGTCAAAAAGAAATTGGAGAAGCACTTCATATGACTCCTTCAACTATAACAAGATTTATAGATAAGTTAGAAGATAAGGGATTAGTAACAAGAAAATGTGGAGGTAAGAATTGTTATATATATCCTACAGAAAAGGCTAATAGTCTTCAATTAGATATTGATAAAGCATGGGGTAGTTTGCATGAAAGATGTTCTAAAATACTGGGTGAAGAAGAAGCAAAGAAACTTACGGAAATTATAGATAAAGCAGGCATAAAGCTTGAAGATAAATTCTAATTTGGAAAATATAAATTTTAAAATAAGGTGGCATTTATTTAAAACTATGTTTTGGATAAGTGCCACCTTATTTTTATTAATTATAAAAACTTTATAAATTCCTTAAAATTCAGTTTTAATATATAAGTATAAATTAAAGGATTTTAAAGGAGTAGATAATGATGAAAGAGAAAAAACTTCAAGCAATTAATTTGACTAAGAAAATAGGAGGAAGGACAATAATAAATGATTTATCATTTGAAATAGAAGAAGGAGATATATGTGGATTTCTTGGGCCTAATGGTTCAGGTAAGACAACAACAATTAGGATGATTACAGGCCTTATTTCTCCTACTAAAGGTGAAATACTTATATCAGGTAACAATGTAGCAAAAGATCGCAGAACTGCTCTGATAAAACTTGGAGCTATAGTAGAATCTCCTATATTTTTTCCATA
This sequence comes from Clostridium sp. JNZ J1-5, assembly GCF_053901425.1. Lineage (NCBI taxonomy): Bacteria > Bacillati > Bacillota > Clostridia > Eubacteriales > Clostridiaceae > Clostridium > Clostridium sp. JNZ J1-5. The sequence goes on from NZ_CM132773.1 coordinate 3,049,333, forward strand.
TATGTCTGGAAGAAAAAATCTTCAAAATTTAGCTAGGCTCAATCCTAACATGACACGTAAAAAACAGTTAGGTAAGGTAGAAGAAGTTTTAGATATTGTTGGATTGCAAGATAGAGCTAAAGATAAGGTGAAAACTTATTCTCTTGGTATGAAACAAAGACTAGGAATTGCTCAGGCATTACTTAATAATCCGGATATTGTAATTTTAGATGAACCATCTAACGGATTAGATCCCATGGGCATGAGAGAGTTAAGGGAACTTGTATTAAAATTGCAGGAAGAAAAGGGAATTACTTTTTTCATATCCAGTCATCTTTTAGATGAACTACAACAAATGTGTAATAAATTAATTGTTATAAGAGAAGGTCGTCTTATTTGGCAGGGATTAACTAAAGAACTATTAGCAAAGAGCCATGGAAGCAACAGACTAGAAGATGCCTTTGTTGAACTTATGCTGCAAAAAGAAAGGATGTAGAGGATGAAGGGGTTGTTTATAAGTGAATTAGAAAGACTATGGTGTAAAAAAAGCACTTGGATTACATTTTTATCTGTTCCAATAGTACTGTATGCATCTGCAAGATATTATTTAGGTCATAACTTAAATGTATCGAAGATAAGTCCTGAGTTTACTTCCTTTGGCAACTTTCCAGCTGCTGTTATACAAGAACAGCTAATATTGTTTTTTAATTTAGCAGTAGTACTTCTCTTGATTTTATCAATTACAGAAGAATATAGAAGTGGGCAAATTAGAATGGTGATGATACGGCCAATATCTTTCACTCATCAATTTTTAGCAAAAATAGGAACTATCCTTGTAACTTTATTTTTATTGATTTTAGTATATTTTTTATTAAGTATCCCTATAGGGTATATGAGTATGCCGAAAATAGATAAAGTTCACATTTTTTATTATGCTAATGCCTTTACTATAAAGGGCTCATTACTGTACGGAATAAAGTATTATGCAGTATCGTTTTTAACTATAGTAGCTATGGAATCAGTCATTATGTTTATAGCCACCATAAGTAAGACAATTACAACGGGTATGGGGGTTGGAATTGGATTTATATTAACTTCTCTTGTTTATCCACAGATTCTTTTTATGTTTAATCACCAGCCAACTGTTAAAGTGATTAAATTACAATTTTTATCTTTAACACATATACAGCATATGGGAATAGCTATGATGCTAGGAGAAAATTCATTATTTGTAAAGTTGATTATCGCTATTTTATTGGTTTACATTGTAATTTTCACAATTTTGTCATATTTGTTCTTTACTAAAAGATCCAAAGATATTTAAGAAGGAGGAAAAAATAAATGAAGTTACTTATAGAAAGCGAATTACAAAGAGTATGGACACGTTCTAAAACCAAAGCTATTTTAATAATACTTATTCTAATTACTCTAGCATGGAGCAGTTGCATGAGGGGGTGGAATGTGGGGTTTTATGATGCCAATAATACAATGGCGCTTAACTCATTAAATCTACCTGTGTTTATTCTTCGAGATATCCACCCTGCATTAATGTTTGTATTTTTGCCTATGCTCTATGTAGATGGTTTAAATGTAGAACATACCCAGGGAGGTTATAGGAACGTTATGACACGTTCTTATAAAAAATGGCAGTTTATTGTATCAAAGCTGATAGTACAGGCTATTGTTACTGCTATTGCATTGATTATAATATTTATAGTATCTAGTTTATTTGGAAATTTATTTTTTAACTCTGTGGAGTCCACTAAATTTTTTAAGAACCCAAATACTTTTAATGTTTTTGGAACACTTATATATAGTTTAAAATTCTACAGTTTAGAATTTTTAATACTGTTTGCATTACTTTCAGTAAGCAGCTTAATATGCAGCATTGTACCAAATGGAGTCCTAGGAGTATTATTAACAATAGCATTTCCAGTTGGTACCATATATATATCTGATGTCTTTGAATTCTTTTTAAGCAGCACTAAAACTATTTTTGACGCATTAGGTAATTCAGCTCCACTAAGTTTTTATGGTATATTATCCTCAATAATTATTATGAGTATAGGAGGAAGTATATTTTTGTGGCAGAAAAAAGACTGGGTATTTTAGTTTTACTTTAAGAAATGACTCTATAGATTTATAATATTGCTTATATAATATGTTTTTAGGGGAGTAAATATATGTATGAAAAAATATTAGTAGTTGATGATGAAGAAGATATTGTATCTTTTATTAAGGATTTTTTAGAAGATCAGGGATATGAAGTATTAACAGCCTTTAATGGAGATGAAGCTATAGAAAAAGTAAAATCTAAACCAGATTTAATATTACTTGATATAATGATGCCTAAAAGGGATGGCTACGAAGTTTGCAAGAACATAAGAGATATAGTTACATCTCCTATTATATTTTTAAGTGCTAAACAAGAAGAAATGGATAAAGTTAAAGGACTTATTCTAGGGGCAGATGATTATATAGTAAAACCTTTTGGCATAAGAGAATTGAAGGCTAGAATTGATGCACATCTAAGAAGAGAGAGACGCTCTATAAACACTGCTAACAGATCAAGATTATATTTTGGAGAGCTGAGTATAGACATTAATGGTCGTGAGGCTTATTTTAAAGATAAACTCATATCTTTTACTAGACGGGAGTTTGATATAGTAGAGCTTCTATCAATGCATCCAGGCCAAGTTTTTTCAAAAGAACATATATATGAAAATGTATGGGGATATGATGCTGAGGGGGATTCCTCTGCTGTTGCAGAACATATTAAAAATATTCGAGCTAAATTGTCATCCATATCAGGAGAAAAGGAGTATATCTTAACTATATGGGGCGTTGGATATAAGTGGGAGAGATTTAAATGATAAAGAACCTTTCTTTAAAAAAGCAATTTATTTGGAACTTTATTTTTGTAATATTATCTAGTCTAATCCTTTCAATTTTAACTTATGGAGTATTTCTAATTTTGATTGATAATAACGTAATTATAAGAAGCGATTATTATGAAAAAAAGATTCCAGGTATTGTAGATTATATTAATAAAAAAGGTGAAGAGCTATTAAATGTAGGTGAAAAATATGAATTGGAGAAGAATATCCCTCTTCATGGAATTGAATATGCAGTACTAGATAATAAAAATCAAATTTTATATGGAACCATAAAAAGCATAAGCAATAAAGATATAGAAACTATATCTCACAAAGAAGATAGAAGAATTAATAGATTAAATGAAGTTAGATTATATGTACCAATAGTAAAGAAAAGCTCACAAAGTGGATTAGTAATATTAAAATATGTTCTAAAACCTACAGCAGCTAATCCTAAGTTCAACTTTTTAGTACCTTCTGAATTATTGATTTTTCTTTCTCCTTTTATATATATTACTATTTTTACATGGATATTTTCAAAAAAATTTAGTAATAGCATAAACATGCCTATAAAAGAATTAATTAATGCTTCAAAGAAGATACAGGAAAGGCAATTAGATTTTAGTATAACCTATAATGCTCCTAATGAGCTGGGAGAACTTTCTCAATCCTTTGAAAGTATGAGGAGAGAATTAAATCTTTCCTTAAATCGTCAGTGGGAAATTGAACAGGACAGAAGAGAAATGGTATCTGCTATAGCTCATGATTTGAGAACACCTTTAACAATTATAAAAGGACATACAGAAGTACTTCAGAATGGGAATTTAAATAATAAAGATAGAGTAGAAAGATATTTAGGCATCATAGAAGAAAATACTAATAGAGCAATAAAACTTATAGAAGATATAAATACCTTATCTAAGATTGAGAGGATAGATTTTCAGTTATCAAGTAATTCAATAGATATAATTAATTTTATCTATAGAAAAAGTGAAGGTTATAGAGTGTTGTGTGATGAAAAATCAATAAAATTTAATGTGCTTATTGAAGATAAAAGAAATTTTAATAACCTAATGGAAATTGATGATTATAGGATTTCTCAAGTATTAGATAACATTATATTAAATAGTTTTAGGTTTACAGAAGAAGGAGGCAGCATAAGTTTAAAGGCAGTAATAGAGCAACAGGAAATTAGCTTTACTATTAAGGATAGTGGGCCAGGCTTTTCACAAGGTGATTTAAAAAATATATTCAAGAAATTCTATCAAGGAGATCCTACACGTTCTAAGGAAAAGGGACATTCTGGACTTGGGTTATATATAGTTAAAAATATTATAGAAAAACACAATGGCTATATCCAAGCTGAAAACAATATGGAAGGTGGGGCATGCATAAATTTTAACATAAAGTGTCTCAAGTAAGGGACAGTTTGCTATTATATAGTGCAGGAGAAAACATGTGAGGTGCCTGAAATTATTATATTGATTATAGCTAAGGGCAATACTGTTGTTTTATTATATAAATAGTTTTATACTTAGTAAAAGGAAATTAAGTCCACTTGCAGGAGGTATTATAATGGATAAGAAAATTAATGCAATGTATTTTAGTGCCACGGATACAACTAAAAAAATAGTATCTGGAATAGCAAAGAAAATTGCTGAGAATATTGGCAATGAAACAGCTATAAATAATATTGATTTTACATTGCCAGAAGTTAGAAAAGAACCTGTGTCTTTTACAGAAAAAGATATTGTTATTATGGGAGTTCCGGTTTATGCAGGAAGAGTTCCTAATGTATTACTAAAATATTTAAATTCTATTATTGGTAACGGTGCATTGGCAGTTTCTATAGTTGTCCATGGAAATAGAAACTATGATGATGCTTTAATAGAATTAAAAGATATTCTTGAATTAGATGGTTTTAAAGTTATTGCAGGAGGGGCATTTATAGGTGAACATTCCTTCTCTAAAATTCTTGCTAAAAATAGACCTGATGAAAAAGATATGGCTATAGTAAATGATTTTGCCAATAAAATATATACTAAAATAGCATCAGAAAGCCAAGTGGAAAGTGTAGTTGTAAATGGACACAAGCCATATAGAAAATATTATAAGCCTATAAATAAAGAAGGCATCCCAGTTGATATCAGAAAGGTTACCCCAAAAACAAATAGCAATTGTAATGATTGCAAAATTTGCGTAAAGATTTGTCCTATGGGATCAATTGATAATGAGGATGTATCAAAGCTAAATGGTATTTGTATCAAATGTGGTGCTTGTATAAAAAAATGTCCGTCTAATGCAAAGTACTATGATGATGAAGATTATTTAAGACATAAGCATGAATTAGAAGTTGATTTTGCTTCTAGAAGAGAACCAGAATTATTTATATAAAGAGGATTCTTTGCTTCAGATGGAGTTTTTTTCTCCAACTGAAGGTTATTAACAGAATTCTTAGGAGTTTTACTCCTTAGAAGTCGTTATCCTTTAGGGGAAGCCCTTATCTAGGGACGTAGCAGCCGTTATCTCCCACTTTAGAAGTGGGAGTATTACGGATGGTAGTCATCAGATAAACAGTTTATTAAAATTTTAAGAAAATGTTAATAAATTAACTCCATTTTTATTAAGAATTCCATATTATCATATAGTCAATGAGAGATAATATAAAGGAGATGGAGTTTTTGAATAATAAAAAGTTTTGGGCATTATTTTTTTCAATTATACCTGGTGCAGGACATATGTATTTAGGACTTTCGAAAAAAGGACTACAGATTATGACCTTATTCTTCCTTTCAATAGGTTTGGCAGATTTATTGAATGCTGGTATGGTTGCAGCTGCAATACCTATAATATGGTGTTATAGTATTTTTGATGTGAGAAAGTGCTATCAACTTAATGCACAACCTAAGGAAAATGATGAAATTAAGATACCATGGACAGGTAAGGAAATAAAAATATTAGGATATATTTTGATTGTTATGGGAACTGTCAGTATAGTTAATGAAATAATATTCCCTATGTTAGATATAGTTTTTGATTGGAGAACAATTAATTATATAAAAGTTGGCATAGTTTCAGCAGTGTCTATATTAATTGGAGTGAAATTAATTTTAGGTAATAAGGTGATAACTGATCCTAACAGATTGCTAAAGTCCCCTTATAAAAAGGGGGAGTCTAATTAATGCGACAATGGAGAGTAGGTTCTATAAGTTTAGGTTTAATATTAATCCTTATAGGAATAACCTTTATACTTGGAAATATATATAATTATTCTATTGTAGGAAACATTATAAAATGGTGGCCTGTAATATTAATAATATTTGGGGTTGAAATCTTGGCCTCAGGTTATTCCTCTGAAAAAAATCTAGGAAAGGTGAAATTTGATGGAGTTAGTGTATTTTTAACTCTAATAATATTTGTAATTACAGGGTGCTTATTTATTGCAAGTAATGTTTTTAAGTTTACTAAGGACGGAATGAGAATTTCGGATGATATTAATAGTGGCTGTAAAATAGAATCTAAACTTACTCAAAAATATGATACTAATCCTAATTATAAAAATCCAGCAGTATATTTTTAACTGCTGGATTTTTTATGGTAAAGTAAAGAGCTTTTTAGAAAGTATACTAAAATTTTATAGTATGTGGCAAAAAATGTTGTTTTATGTATAATTTCTATGTAATATATTAATGTAAGCAAATAAAAGGAGATGAGACATATGATGAAAAAAGTAGTTAAATCATGCCTTGCTTTTATAATTTTATTTTTTGTAATAACTTCACTTAAACTCAATGCTTATGCTGAATCTATGAGTTCAGGACAAGGCGTAGACAGTTATAAAGTGTGGACTATTAAGTTTAATGATGATATTGAACTAGATAAGATTTCTCAAAGTTGCATTAAAGTACTTGATAGTAAGGGAATACCTCAAAACGTTCAACTAGAGCTATCAGAAGATAAAAAGTCCATAAAGGTAAGTCCAGATTCAAAGGGGTACAAGCCTGGAGAAAAATATACCTTGAAAATTACAAAAGGGTTAAAGAGCAAAAGAAACAAGGATTTAAAAAAAGAAGTTTCAGTAGATTTTTACATAGCGCAGGATGAAAATGATAATATAAAAGAAGATTCTATTAATAATCCACAAAATAGATCTTTAGTAGTACAAGATACACAGTGGATATACTACAGCAACCTTAATGATAATGGATACATATATAGAATGAAGAAGGATGGAACTTCAAAACAATTATTGTATAAGGGCAAAAGTGGAGCTTCTAATCTTAATATAGTTAATGATTATGTTTACTTTGTAGAGGATGACCCTGATGTTGAAGAAGATTCTGATAGAATCTGCAGGATTAAAAAAGATGGCACAGGTAAAGTAGAAGTACTATATAGTAATATATCAGTTGCCAATCATATGCAGGTAGATGGGGAAAATATATACTACTCAGATATGTTTGGACTATATAAGGGAGATGTAACAGGAGGAAAACTTACAAGATTCATTGATAAAATAGAAAACAATTCCGATGAAATTTTATTTTTAGCTAAAGATGACTGGATATATTTCTGGGGAACTAATTATACTACAGGAAAAAGAACAGGAATCTATAAAATAAAATCAGATGGAACTCAAAAACAATGTATTGTAAATAATTATTCCGCAGAAAAATTATATGTAGATAACGTAAATATAGACAAGGGGTATGTTTACTACTTAGATATTTCAGGAATGTTGTATAAAGCAGATTTAAATGGAGAAGGGCTGCAAAGAATAGCTTCTCTTGGAAAAGCATCAAATATAAATGTATTTAATGGATATATATATTATTCATGTGAAGGAAGTATATATAAAGTAAAGGTAGATGGTACAGGAAAAAGCTTGTTAGATGATAGAGCAAGTGGAGATTATACAAATATTAATATAGTAGGCGGCCAGTTATGGTACTATAATTCATATAGAGAATTAAGTAAAATTTCTTTAGAAAGTAGTACAAACGGAACAGATGATAATATACTAAAACCAGAAGTTCCTTTTTCTTTAGAAGAAGGCAAAGTTTTTTATGTTAAGGGAGTAAATAATCTATCCTCAAAAGTTATTAAATATGTTTCTTCAGATATAAACAATGACGGTAAAAAAGAGAACATAGTTCTTACAGGAAGTTACGAAAATTATAGTTATGTTAACTTGAAGATATTTATCCAAGATCCTATAAATGGACAAATACTAAGCTATGATTCATTAATAAATGCAACTTGTGAAGATAGAGGTAATGAAATATCACTGGGGGATTTCAATAAAGATAGTGTAGATGATATAAAAATAGATTTGCTTACTAATATGCAAAGAGGTATACATTCTACCTATATATATTCTTTAAGTGATAACAAGTTAAATAAAATATTTGATGAAAAAATGATTCCAAGTTTAGGAAAGGATTTTAAATACCAGCTTTTAAATAATAGTATTAAAGTTTCTGATGATAATAATGGATACTATTTATTAGATCTTAGCTCAGATGATAAAGACCATTATAATTATCTGAAAGACACAGGAATAAGTCCTAGTCTTACAGTATATTATGAAGGAAATGATTCAGATAAAGATGGAGTTCTAGAGTTACAGAGAACTATTTACTTAGTTGGAGTGTCTTATAGTGATTTCTTATGCAGTGTTAAAACTACTTATAAATTCAACTTAATTACAGGAAAATGGGAGTACAAAGACTTTGCAGTAGAGAGCGAATTCTTTCCTTGTGAAAGCTTTAAAGAAATCAAATCTGATGGACAAGATAATAATGAGGACAGCAACAACCAGTATAATGATAATGTAGATAATAATACTGAAATGGGAGATAAGTCGTCAATACAAGACTTAATAGAAGACAATAGATGTGTATATTATGTTGAAGATCATTGGCAAAGTGCTGGTGAAAATAGATATGATTTAAATGATTCTATTTTATATAAAGTTAGCAAGGACTTAGGGGAAAAGACAATAATTGCAAAATCACCAAAATCAAAAATTCAGGTTTCTGATGGATGGGTATATTATATAGCTCGTTACGGAGTTAATTTGCATAGAGTTAAAACAGATGGAACTTGCGATACCACTCTTAATGGAGCTATTGTAAAGAGTTTTTGTATTTTAGGAGATTGGATATATTATTGTGACAATATGGATGGCATCTATAAAATGAAAAAAGATGGTACAGATTTAGTTAGGTTAAACTATGACAGAGGAGAAGAAATAGTTGCATTTGGAGAATGGGTTTACTATATAAACAGCCAAGACTGGACTTTGTATAGAATGAAAACTGACGGAACTTCAAGATTAAATTTAGGTGAAATTGCCACACATTCATTAGGAGTAAATAAAGATGGCATATATTATTGTGTGAGACATAGAGTGGGGTCTTCTTTATATAAAATGAACCATGATGGAACAGGACAAGAATCTATTTCTGATGAAGTTATGAATAGATATGCTGTATATGATGGGGAAATTTATTATGTAAGCATGTACAGCAATAATATTTATAAGGTAAAAGTTAATGGAACTGGAGTAGAAAAAGTAAGTGACGAAAAGGCTACAGATATAGTGGGAATATCAGGAGACTATATTTACTATATAGCAGGAGAAGAAATGGGCAATCAATATGTCTATAAAATGAAGAAGTAGCTGATCATTAAAAAGTTTCAAGTGAAAATCCAGAAGGTATGAAAATTACCTTCTGGATTTTTTATATCTGTAAATTAATTAATTATTTAGGTTATCATAACTTTTAATTTGAAATTGGTTTGTCTTACCCATAATATAAGCTAGTTTAATTATCTTTATCTCTTCTTCTGTCATTTTTCGATTAAACATTTTTTCAAATTGTTTTATTAAGCTATGAGTATCAATATTTTTCTTTTCTTTGCTATATGTATTTAATCTGTTATGCCTGCTAGGATTATATATTTTAGGTTCCAATTTTTCGTTATAGATTTTTTTGAAGATTTCTGCTGTATAGTAGGCATCAGCAAAAGCGTTATGAAACTCGTTTTTAAAAGAGATGTTCAGTAATTTTACTGCATTACTCAGTCCTATACTAGTTCCTTTTGGACAATTAAGATATCTAGATGCATAACGTTGGAGATCAATATATTTTTTAGGAATAGAAGAAGTATCCAGTTGGTGATATTGTATATTCCTAAACAGCTCTTTTATATCTGCTTTACCCCATACACATAGCACGGTCTCGTCATTTCCTATGAAATCAATAAACTCTGCATATATTTCTTTGAAGGAATTAGCTGAGTTAAGATCATTAATTGTTATACCAGTAAGTTTTTCTACGAAAGGATTAAGCACGGTATATATTACAGGCTTCACCAATCTATCTATATTTCCAATTGATTGAAGTCTTTCATTCAGTTTAACTGCTCCAATTTGAATTATTTCAAAAGGACAATCCTTATTTACTATGCATTTATTTTCCTTTGATGAATTGTAGCTTTGGTTAAATTCTAAATCAAATATTATATAATTCATTTCATTATCCCCTAATTATAAGTACTATTATCTATTATGCCACGAATTCATATGAAAATCAGCCTAAAATATTTTACTAAATTGAAGCTTAGAAGTTTCTTTATGAGTAAAAATTAAATTAGGTAATTTTGTAAGAATAATGTAGAAATATGTGGTATAATATATGCGTTGGAAAGTTCAGTGAATTTTCAGTAATAAAGATTTTTAATATCTCATAAGTCTTAAAGTAGGAAGTGTAGCAATTATGCTAAAACCTAATTTATAAAACTAAAGGAGGTGTAATGTTATAAGTGCTGCATTTATGTTAAAAGGAATTGCAATTGGTATGTTTGTGGCAATACCAGTAGGGCCCCTAGGGCTCTTGGCTATACAAAAAACTATAAGTAAAGGCTGGAAAACAGGTTTTCTTTCAGGGGTTGGAGCAGCGGCATCAGATATGATTTATTCTACAATTGCAGTTTTGGGAGTAGGTTTTATCCATGAATTTTTAGAGAGACATAGAAATCGTATCAATGGTGCAGTTGGAATATTATTTTTAATTATTGGCAGTAATATTCTTATTAACTCTATAAAAAATAATAAAAACAAAAATGAAATAGCACCAGTAAAAGAAGAACCAAAAGAAAAATTAGAAGACGAAATGATGCCTTCATTTATTTCACATTTTCTAATGGGTTTATCAAACCCATTAACTTGTTTAGTATTCTTAGGAGTGTTTGCTAAAGTTGGTATAGATGTAAAGGTAGAAGAAATAACGAAAAACCTAATGTTCATTGTTTCAATTTTTCTAGGATCTTCTATATTATGGTTTTGTATTACTAACTCAATAAAAAACTCTAATACCTTCTGCAAAATAGAGAAGTTTTCCTTGGTAGATAAAATAATTGGAACAATAATTATTTTGTGTGGTGTTGCTAGTATATTAAAAGGAATAATTATTTAATAGACAGTCCAGTAGTTACCTTCGTAGCTACTGGGCTGTTGTGACATTGTAGGGGAATTTTTTTTATAGATTGTAACAAAATAGAGATAAAGAGACATAGCTATTGAAAGTTAATTTTGCTATTTTTTAGAGAGATATTTTTAAAGTTCCTTTTCATTGATAGATATGTTTGATATACTTAAATGATTTGTATAAAAATAAAAAATATGTTTTAAATAGAAAGGTAAATAATAATGATGAAATTTGAGGACTTTGGGCTTAGTGATGACATTTTAAGTGTTTTGAAAACTGAAAGAATTAGTGAACCAACTCCAATTCAAGAGCAAAGTATACCGTTAATAAAAAGTGGAAATGATGTTATAGCTGAAGCACAAACTGGTACTGGAAAAACACTGGCATTCCTGCTACCTATGTTTGAGAATATGTCTCCAGATATAAGCTCAATTCAAGGCTTAATAGTAACCCCTACAAGAGAACTTGCTATACAGATAACAGAAGAAGCTAAGAAGCTTAAGGGGGCTAAAAACTTAAATATCTTAGCTGCATACGGTGGCAAAGATATAGGGGGACAGTTAAAAAAATTAAAAGGAAATATTCATTTGGTCATTGCAACTCCTGGAAGACTTCTAGACCATTTAAAGAGAGGTACAATTAATCTTAATAAGTTAAAAACATTAGTACTTGATGAGGCTGATCAAATGCTTCTTATGGGATTTAAAAATGAAGTTGAGTCTATCATAAAACAAACATCCAAAGATAGGCAGACACTTTGTTTTTCAGCGACTATGAGCTCTCAAGTAAAAAAATTGGCATATAGATATATGAAGGATCCCAAATTAGTAATTATTGAAAAGGAAGAAGTAACTCTTAAAAACATAAAACAATTTGTAGTAGAAACAACGGATAGAACAAAACAGGATGATTTACGTAAGGTATTAGATAGTGATAATCCATTTATGGCTATTATCTTTTGTAGGACCAAAAGAAGGGTTGATGATCTTGAAATGGCTCTCCATCAAAAGGGATATAATTGCGAAAAGCTGCATTCAGATATACTTCAATCAAAACGAGAAAGAATAATGAAGGCCTTTAAAAATTGTGATATTCAATATCTCATAGCTACAGATGTGGCAGCTAGGGGATTAGATATAACTGGAGTTACTCATGTATATAACTACGATATTCCTGAAAATGCCGAAGCATATATCCATCGTATAGGAAGGACTGGCAGAGCAGGGGAAAGCGGATATGCATATTTATTTGTAGCACCAAAGGATAAAAATACTCTAGACCAAATAGAGAAGGAAATTCAATTTAAAATTCCTAGAAGAGATTTATAAAAAATTTTGATAGTCCATCAGTGATGTTTATAACTGATGGACTATTATTATATAAGAATACATATTACAAAAAGATGTAAGTTTGTATCATATGTTATGACATTTTTAAAATATATTCAAATAGCTTGATATGATAAAGCACCTAAAAAAGAAGTATCATTTTTAATATTTTAATGAGAATAAGCATAATATAAAAAATATTAGGCCATCAAATTCTTCAAATGGCAGTTCACTATGTAGTAGCAAGACACTGCTACTACTGTGGAAAAGTGAAAATTATTGAACAATTGTAGTATGTTTATAGCATGTTGCAAGGCAATAATTATTTTTTAAAAGTATGTAATTTAAAAGGGAGGGAAATAATGTTCATAGAAAAAGTTCCATCTTTAAAAGATATATTAAAGGATAAAGTGGTTCTTTTAACTGGTGCAGGAGGAGGAATAGGTTTAGAAACTGCAAAAGCATTAGTTTATATGGGGGCAAAAGTTATTATATCTGAAATAGATAAGCAAAAACTGTTATATTCAGAAAAGGTTCTAACTAATATATTCGGAAATAATTCTGTAGAGTTTTATGAAATTGACTTATCTGACAAAAACCAGATATATACTATGGTTTCTTATGTGAAAGAAAAATACGGTAGTATAGATGTTCTATTTAATAACGCAACAATGACTGCTATGGGTTCAGTAGAAGAAGTTTCTATTGATGTATGGGACAAGAGTTATGCTGTTAATTTCAGAGCACCTTTACTATTGACACAGTTATTTTTACCAATCATAAAACATAATAATTCGGGGACAATTGTTTTTGTATCATCATCCGGTGCAGTTCCTTTTATGGGGGCATATGAAGTATTCAAAACAACACAAGTTGAATTGTGCAACACTCTATATGGAGAGTTGGAAAGTACAAACATAAGAGTATACACTATTAGCCCAGGACTTGTTAAAACAGAAACAGCAATGAAAGGGATAGAAATAGTTTCATCTCGTATGGGAATAACAACTGAAGAATTTTATAGAATGAATGAAAGCCATATACTTGGAGTTGAAGAGGCTGGTACTGGATTTGCTATATCAATTTTAATGGCCGATAGGTATAACGGTCAAGAGATTGGTGCTATACAGGTTCTGTCAGACTCTGGGCTATTATCAACGTCAGATAGTAAAGAAAACTCTAATAATAAGGATTATCAAAAGATTATTCCAACTATCCTAAATACGGTAAAAGTTTATAAAGAACAATATTCTGGTTGGATGAAAAGAAATATTTTTGAACGTCAATGGGTACTACGTGATTTTAAGAAAACAGTAGGATATTCAGCTGAACAGTTTCTTGAAACCATGCAACACATTGAATATATAGTTGTTAACAAGAGGACTGAAGAAATAAGTTTATTTTCATCTGATTTTCAAAAATTAATGATTTATTATCAGAGGCAATATAAATTACTACAAGGATATGAAAAAAATCCCGAAAAACTAAAGGAATACTCTATAACCCTTCAGCATTATATTGAGGATTTAAAAATGATTTGTGATAATTTATAACTATGGATGTTGAGGATAATGAGTATACAGAGATGTACATTAGATATTAAAAGGAGATAAACTATGGTGAATAAAGAGTACTTACTAGACGCTAATATAATAATAAAGATATGGAAGCTATGTCCTCAATTATTTAAGGATATAGAAAAAACAGATGGGGTAGATTTTAAAATTTCAAGACATATAGCAGAGGAATTATCAATAAAAGAATTTGCCCAATATAATGGTATACCAGTGCTTACAGATAAATTTTTGGAGCTTTTAGACCATATAGTAGATGTGAATATTACTAATATTTCAGAGGATTATAATACTGACGAAAATATAAAATATGAATATAAGAGAAATATTTTCATTATAAATGATAATAAAATATCTAAGAATGATTTTAATCTTATATATGCTTGTGAGAAGAATAAAAAATATATTTTAGTCACTGAAGATAAAAGATTACTTGATAGTGCTAAGTTTATATTAGAACCTTCAAGAGTGTTAACTTTTGACGAGTTTATTAAAGATTTAAGTAAGTTTCAAATTGGAATTGAGGACTTATGCAAAAATAGTAAATAGGTTTTTACTTGTTTGTGGTAAAATATCTTTAATGAAACAAATGAGAAAGATGGGGGGAAGACTATTGAAAATAAAGACAGTTATTTTTGATTTAGATGGTACACTAATCGATTCAGGAAGGGATATTGTAAATTCAGTTAACAAAACCTTAGAAAATTTTAATATACCAACTCTTTCAGAAGAGGTAATACTAAGCTATGTAGGAGAAGGTGTTGAGCTTCTCATTGAACGAAGTATTAAAGAAGAAAACATGTATCGATTTGAAGATATATTAAAGTTTTATGTTAGTGCTTATAATGAAGAATGCATTAAATCTACTTCCTTATTTCCTGGAGTAGAAAAGGTTTTAAAGGAGTTAAAAGAAAATAACATAAAGGTAGCATTAGCTACTAACAAATCTGTTGAATTCATTGAAAAAATTTTAAGTAATATGGATATATTAAAGTATTTTCATGTAGTAATGGGGCCTGAAAATGTAACAAAAAGAAAGCCTGATCCTGAAATAGTACACAAAATACTTGAAGAAGTGGATGGGGAACATAATAGTACACTAATTGTAGGAGATAGTAAGTTTGACATGATTTGTGGTAAAAACGCTGGTATATACACTTGTGGAGTTACTTATGGAATAGGTTCTATAGAATCCTTAATAGATTCAGATGCAGATTTTTTAATTCATGGCATAGAAAAATTATTGCTATTAGTGCTATAAGAATAAATAGAAGGTTTAAGTTAAATTTTAAAGATTATAGAGGGAGGGATAAGAATGTATCATTTGATTAAACCACTGCAAGTAGGCAAATTAAATTTATCAAACCGCTTAATTATGCCCCCAATGGCAACTGCCAAATCTGAAGAAGATGGAAAAGTTAGCAAAGCTGTTCTAGATTATTACCATGAAAAATCTCAAGGTGGGTATATATCATTAATAATTATTGAACACAGCTTTATAAATCAGCAGGGGAAGGCTAGTAAAAATCAACTTTCAGTTGCTGATGACAGTCTGGTAGAAGAATTAAAAAAATTGTCAGACATTATCCATAGTAATGGCTCTAAAGCAGTTATGCAGATTAATCATGCTGGAAGTGCAGCAAGCACAGAAATTACTGGTGAAGTTGTAGTTGCTCCTTCAGCTGTGCAAAATTTACGTGTAGGTAATGGTATACCTAAGGAACTTACTAGAGAAGAAATTAATGATATTATTGATTCCTTTAAGCATGCTGCTTTACGTGTAAAGATGGCAGGCTTTGATGGAGTAGAAATCCATTCTGCTCATGGATACCTTCTGAATCAATTTTTTTCCCCTCTTACTAATAAAAGAAATGATGAATATGGTGGAGAGGTAAACAATCGTATAAGAATTCATCTTCAGATTATTAAAGCTGTACGTGAAGTTGTTGGAGAAGACTTCACAATTTTACTTCGACTAGGGGCTTCAGACTATATGGAGGGTGGAAGTACTATTGAGGATAGCATAATTGCAGCGAGAGAATTTGAAAAAGCAGGAGTTGATATTCTTGATATCAGTGGCGGCTTATGTGGATATAGCATACCTGGAGTTACTGATCAAGGATATTTTTCACCTCTTACTGAGGCTATTAAAAAGGTTGTGTCTATCCCAGTAATTCTTACAGGTGGAATTACTGAATCAGAGGCTGCAGAAGAATTACTATCTGAAGGGAAAGCAGATCTTATTGGTGTAGGCAGAGCTATATATAAAGATTCTAAATGGGCAGAAAAGGCTATAGAGAGCTTTACGGAGATTTCTAAATAATAATTAGATTCCATAAATTTCCGGGGCTGTCCCCGGAAATTATTTATCAAATAGACTTATCTGCTGAAGTTTATTTTCCTTTAAAGAAGAAACAGATATACCAATAAGTCTAATTTTTTCTTCTAACACAATACTGTCTAGTATATCGCAAGCTTCTCTATAAATATCTTCTTCTCTTAAGATGTAAAAGGGTAAAGTCTTGCTTCTTGTGTGGTTATCAAAATGTGATGTTTTTATCTTTAAAGTTAAGGTTTTGCCACTAGCACTCTTCTTTTCAAGTTCTTTAGAGATTGAAATAGAAAAGTTTTTTATATATCTTTTAAGATCATCCTTATCATTTGTATCTATTTTAAGAGTTGTTTCTCGTCCAATAGATTTTATCTGCCTAGAAATTTGTACATCTCTTTTATCCATGCCTCTTATCCTATCATATATTTCAATTCCGTATTTCCCGAAAAATTCAATTAGCATTTCTAATGAAATATTATAGAGTTCTTCTATAGTAAATACGCCTATGTCATTCAGCTTTTTTACGGATTTTTTTCCAAGACCATATACTTTATTTATAGGAAGAGGAAAGAGGATTTCAGGCATCATATTCTTAGTTATAATTTTTAATCCATTAGGCTTATTCCAATCAGAGGCCAATTTAGCTAGAAATTTATTATAAGAAATTCCCACAGAAAGTGTAAGACCTGTACCTTTTGCAACAGAATCCTTTATGTATATAGCTGCTTCAATGGGATCTTTTTTTGAATTTGTAATATCCATATAGGCTTCATCTATACTAAGAGGCTCTACATAGGGAGTTAATGTATTAAACACTTTAAATATTTCTCTGGATACTTCTTTATACCTTCCTATTCTAGTGGGCAAAAATATTCCATTAGGGCACTTTGATTTAGCCATATAAATAGGCATGGCACTTCTCACTCCATATTTTCTAGCTTCGTATGAACAAGTTGCAACTACTCCTCTTTCAGAGGTTCCTCCAACTATAATGGGCTTTCCTTTCAAACTGGGGTTATCCATAACTTCTACAGAAGCAAAAAAAGCATCCATATCTACATGCATTATAACTTTTTCCATTATTAATTCCTCCAAAATAGGTATATGAAAAAGTATATTTACAATGCCTATTATATCATATATTTGGCAAGAGTTTTCTTGAGTTTACTAGAATTAAATTTGATAATATAAGGCAAAATAACATAAAGAGGATTCTAAGCTTCAGGTGGAGCTCTTTTATCCAACTGAAGGTTATTAACAGAATTCTTAGGAGTTTTACTCCTTAGAAGTCGTTATCCTTTAGGTGAAGCCCTTATCTAGGGACGTAGCAGCCGTTATCTCCCACTTTAGAAGTGGGAGTATTACGGATGGTAGTCATCAGATAAATAGAATTATTAATACAATACATAAAGAATAAAGGGGTCGATTTAGTGAAAAACGTTGATAGTATGAAAGTTATTCCTTTAGGAGGACTTGGAGAGATTGGTAAGAATATTACAGCATTTGAGTATAAAGATGAAATCATTGTTATAGATTGCGGCATATCATTTCCTGATGAGGATATGTATGGAGTAGATTTAGTAATTCCAGATATAGCATATTTGCTTGAAAATGCTAATAAAGTGAAAGGAATTTTTCTAACTCATGGACATGAAGATCATATTGGATCATTACCTTATATTTTAAGTCAGCTAAATGTTCCTGTTTACGGTACGAGATTAACATTAGGGATAGTTAAAAATAAACTAGAGGAACATAATATGCTTTCAG
The DNA here is from genome assembly GCF_053901425.1 of Clostridium sp. JNZ J1-5. Lineage (NCBI taxonomy): Bacteria > Bacillati > Bacillota > Clostridia > Eubacteriales > Clostridiaceae > Clostridium > Clostridium sp. JNZ J1-5. The sequence goes on from NZ_CM132773.1 coordinate 3,067,687, forward strand.
ACTGTAAACTTCATGGGGTAGAAGCTGGAGATATAGTAGAAGTAGAAAATTTAAAGATTGAATTCATAAGAAATACTCACAGTATAGCAGACTCTTGCTCTATTGCAATTCATACACCAGTTGGGGTAATATTGCATACTGGTGATTTTAAAGTGGATTATACGCCTATTGATGGGTTAGTTATGGATCTAGAGCGTATTTCAAACCTTGGAAAACAGGGAGTACTTCTCCTAATGGCAGATAGTACAAATGTAGAACGCCAAGGACATACTATTTCTGAAAAATCTATAGGAGAAACATTAACTAGGGTATTTTCTAATGCTGAGGGAAGAGTTATTGTAGCAACTTTTGCTTCTAACATCCATAGAATGCAGCAGATAATAAATTCTTCTATTAAATATGGCAGGAAGGTAGCTTTTAGTGGTAGAAGCATGGAGGGAATTTCTAAAGTTGCTATGGAACTTGGATACCTTCATATACCAGAAGGCCAAATTATAGATGTAGATGAAATGAAAAATTATCCTAATGAAAAGATAACTATAATAACTACAGGAAGCCAAGGAGAGCCTATGGCTGCTCTTGCTAGAATAGCCTTTTCAACCCATAGAAAAATCAGAATTGAACCGAAAGATTTGTTTATTATATCTGCATCACCAATTCCAGGAAATGAGAAACTTATATCAAAGGTTATTAATCAATTGTTTAAAGAGGGAGCGGATGTAATTTATGATGATTTGGAAGAAGTACATGTATCAGGACACGCTTACCAGGAAGAATTAAAGCTGATTCATACCTTAGTTCATCCAAAATTTTTTATGCCAGTTCATGGTGAGCATAAACATCTTAGGCATCATGCTGATCTAGCAAAGAAGCTGGGTATGAAGAGTGAAAATATCTTTACTCTAGATATGGGTCAGGTTTTAGAAGTATCACAAGATGAGGCTAAGATATGCGGCAAAGTAACTACTGGATCTGTGTTTGTTGATGGGCTTGGTGTAGGTGATGTTGGAAACATAGTCCTTAGAGACAGAAAACACTTAGCAGAAGACGGAATGCTTACTATAGTTGTTACTCTAGAAAGGGAATCCTATAGTATTATAGCAGGCCCAGATATAATCACTAGAGGGTTTATATATGCAAAAGAATCTGAGGCACTAATTGATGAAGTAAAGGGAATTGTTAAAAAGGAAATTAATAGATGCTTGGATAATAGAATTATCGAATGGCATGTTTTGAAATCAAGTATGAAGAAATCAGTAGAGAGATATCTATATGAAAAGACAAAACGCAGACCAATCATTCTTCCAATAATAATGGAAATTTAGACAGCGATAAGTAGCTAAAAATAGGATTTATGCTTATGTATAGATTTGCATAGATTTAATATAGACTAGCAATTATATTAAAAATAATAATCTTCAAAGTAGGCTGTAAGTAATATATAACTTACAGCTTGTTCAAGTTTAGTGAATAGTATATGGCATTAGTTGCTAAAATTGTTTAAAATGATGTATAATATTATAGAATTATATAGAATAAAATGGAGAATTAAGCTTACTTTATTTTATTAGGTAAAGAGGGGATAAGTTATGAGTATGGCATTTATCGCTTTTTTAGTATTTGCTATTTTAATTGCAGTTTTTACAATACAAAACTCAAATACTGTTATTGTTAGCTTTTTATTTGCAAAATTTAGTATTTCGCAAGCTTTGGTAATACTTGTTTCTATAATTTCTGGAGCAGTAATAGTGATGCTCCTAGGAAGTATAAAACAAGTAAAACTTAATAAAAAAGTAAAGGATTCTTTAAAGACTATATCAAAATTAGAACAAGAAAATCAGAAATTAAAATCAGATTTAGAAAAGCTAAACCAGAATAGTATTATAGAAAGTGCCATAGCGGATATTAAAGATAATGACATAAAAGACTAGAATAGGAAATAATGCAAGGTGCCTGGTGCCGGAGAAAATAGAGCTGCTCTGGTAATTTGGCACCTTATTTGTATTTAAAGAAAATTGTAAAAGAGAGTAAAAACGACTTTTCCCAATTTGACTATTGACTGGAAGAAGTCTAAAATATATAGTTATACATAAAATATAATGAATTCACTTATGAATTTATTCATTTTGGGGGGGCAAAAAATGAGTATAAAGTACATTAAAAAGATTCCAAGTCCAGAAGAAATTTTACAATCTATACCACTAAGTGATGGGGCCATGAAGATAAAAAAGAAAAGAGATGGTGAGATTGCTGATATTTTTAGGGGAGATAACAGCAAATTTATTTTGATAATAGGACCATGTTCTGCTGATAGTGAAGAACCTGTCTGCGAATATTTAGAAAGGCTAGCTAGAATTCAAGAAGAAGTTGAGGACAAGTTACTTCTTATTCCTAGAATATATACAAACAAACCAAGAACTACAGGGGAAGGGTATAAAGGTATGATGCTTCAGCCAGATCCTCATAAAAAGCCAGATGTTGTGGAGGGAATTAAGGCTATTAGGAGACTCCATATGAGAGCCGTAACTGACTATAATATGCCTGCTGCAGATGAAATGCTATATCCTGAAAATTATATTTATTTATCTGATCTTCTTTCCTATGTTGCAGTAGGAGCTCGTTCAGTAGAAAATCAGCAGCATAGATTAACTGTAAGTGGACTAGATGTTCCTGTTGGTATGAAAAATCCAACAAGCGGAGATATATCTGTAATGTTTAATTCTATAAAAGCGGCTCAGCTTAATCATACTTTTATATATAATGGTTATGAAGTTAACACAAGTGGAAATCCGCTAGCTCATGGAATATTAAGAGGTGCGGTGGATTCTCATGGTAGAAATATTCCTAATTATCATTATGAAGATTTAGTCAATGTGATTTCAGAGTACCAGGAACTTAATTTAGCAAATCCTTCTTTGATTATTGACTGTAACCATGCAAACTCATTGAAAAAGCATTATGAGCAGCCAAGAATAGCAAGAGAAGTCTTAATGAGTAGAAAATATAATAGTGATTTAAAGGATATGATAAAGGGATTAATGGTGGAGAGTTATCTTCTTGACGGTAAGCAGGATGCTTGCGATAGTGTGTATGGCAAATCAATAACAGATCCATGTATTGGATGGGAAGATACAAAAAAATTAATATATTTTTGTGCTGATAATTGTTAATTTTTACTGGGGGACTGTCCCCTGGTAAAGATAGGAGGTAAAGAAAATGAAAAGTAATACAAAAAAACTTGTAAGAAGTGCACTTTTTCTTGCTATAGCAGTGATATTTCAGATGGTTGGTAAGAATCAACCTTTTGTTGGACCAGTTGTAAATGCAATACTACTACTTACAGCTTTTTATTGTGGAACGATCTTAGCTGTATGTGTAGGAATTTTAACACCAGCTTTAGCTTTGGTAAGCGGAGTTTTGCCTGCTCCATTAGGGCCTTTTGTACCATTTATCGCCGCAGGAAATGCATTATTTGTAATTTGTTTTGGATTGTTTAAAAACTATGGAAGAATAGGAGGGTATATAAGTATAGCTGTAGGGGCTTTTGTAAAATATATATTTCTTTATTTTTCAGCTACTAAAATCGCCACAGCGCTTAAGTTAGGAATACCCCAAAAGGTAATGAAAAATCTAGCTATAATGATGGGAACACCGCAGCTTGTTAATGCTTTAATTGGTGGAGTAATAGCCATTGTGATTATTGAAATATTAAAAAAAAGAGTAAGCCTAGATTAGAAAATAAATTCGACAGATATATACCTGCCGAATTTATTTTTTTTATTTATTATATTTCTAAAAGAGAGGTAATTTTTCTAAAAATATTATATCATCTCTATTTGCAGCATCACCTTCTGCTAAAATTGCAGCTTTAGCAGTTATGATTCCGCCAGCTTTTTCTACTAATCTTTCAATAGCACTTAATGATTCGCCAGTACTTATTACATCATCAATTAGTGCTACTCTTTTACCCTTAATTTTCTCAACATCAATTCCATCAAGACATAGGGTTTGTTTTTTTTGAGAAGTTATAGAAACTACTTCATCACATAGTGCATTAACCATATAAGGTTTTACAGTTTTTCTTGCAACTATAAATTCTTTCATATTCAGTAACTTTGAAATTTCATATACTAAAGGAATTCCCTTTGCTTCTGCTGTAACCAATACATCTACCTCAGGCAACTTTTCAGCTAGAAATGGAGCAGTTGTGGATATAAGTTCAGTATCTCCAAGTATTACAAAACTAGCTATGGAAAGTTCTTCATTTAATTTTATTATTGGAAGATTACGTTTAATTCCACATATATTCAATTCATAATATTTATCCATATAAAAGCCTCCTAAAAATTTTATCCAATTATAGGTAATAGTATTTTTAATAATAATCCTGCAATCATTCCGAGAAAAGGATCTGTTATAGCAGTTACTGCCATAGTAACTCCACCGATAAGTGAACCGCTTGGTACTGTAGAACCAAGAGCAGCAGCGGCATCTACTGGTACTGTAACTAATGCACCTAATACAAATAAAAAGCCAGCTATTGATCCAGTTGGTATGTACTTTCCGATTTTAGGAAGAAATCCTGCAAATAAAATTGCGGCCATAATCAACATCATTATAATTCCGTTAGCTATAGGATGAGGACTGCCTCCTGTTGCAGAAATTATAGATTCTACAGGTGCTCCTCCAAAAAGAGAAGAACTCATATCAGCTAAAGAACTAATTATAGAAAGGTGATCTATATTAACATCACGTTGAGCAAGTTGTCCAGTAATATTACCAAATGCTATGTTAGCACCTATATTTAGACATACCATACTCATAGCTCCTCTTAAAATTTTCACACTTAATGTAGGTTTTTGCATCTGAATCTTTTCTCTAGTAATTACGGGAGATTCAACATTTTTGCTAACTATATTATAGATAATAGCTGATAATATTACTGATACTCCTATTGTGTAAACCAGGTCTTTGGTAAGTAAATATGTTATTATTCCAGAGGCTATAGATACAAAACCTATGATTTTATCTTTCTTAGCCATTTCTACGGAAACTTTAGCTAACATTATTCCAACACCAGCCATCATTCCAGCTGTAATAACAGGGCCAATAAAATCAACAATTTTGCTCATTAGTCCAAATACTCCAATTAGAGTCATTATGCAGCCACCATAAAATATCATTGATAGTCTTTCTCTAAGGTTGTCCCCCATAGTTCCGGCTAAAGTAATTGTTTCAGCTTGAAATGATATAGGTGCTACACTGCCTGTTATTGCATTACCAGCAGCTCCTATAAGAAATGCAAATGCAGTAGGAATTGATGCAAAACCAAAGGACAGGGCAAGTAGTCCTTGAGGCAATCCATTAAGAATTACACTTAAGATTGCTAAAATGTCTTTCCATAAACTCATAATTTTTTCTCCTTTCAATTATGTCTACTCTTAAAGATAGAAGGAGATATCATTAAAATATTATGATAAAAATCATTTTAATTTAACAAGATCTCCTATAGTGGAATAGTTTACGGCTATTCTGTAGAAACTTCTGAACCATATTATCAGAAATATATAAGAGCGAATATTGTGCTTTAAATGCAAAGTAATAATATCATATAATACGAAATATTTCAATAAAACATATTATAATATTCGTAAAAAAGCAGAATCGAATTAATTAAAGAAAATTAATATTTTAAGGAATAGATATGAATATTAATAGTTACATAAAAAAATTTTTAAAATTATAAAAAAATTTTTACAGAAAGTATACTTGCATAAGAAAATTGTTGTCTTATTTTGATTGTGAATTTAAATGTGTCATTGATGTAGCGTAAACTAGTAGAAATAGATAATTTATTATATAAATTGAAATGTAGAATAAGAATTTTTATACATTTTTAATATAAGATAAAATAGATATCAATGAAATTATTCAGTAGAAATCAAATTATACGCACATCATTCAATTGTCAGATTATTGTGCAAAATATTTATAATAATTTCATATTTAATTAAATCTATATCTGAAATATTAGAAATATAAGTTAAAAAAGGACATAAATCCTTCGAAAATATTGTGTTCGAATTTTTAAATTGTTTGACAATTGATAAAAATATTGATAATCTTATAAGAAAACTTTAGCATATTTATAAATGAATCAATATAAATATGCACGGGGCGCTATAAAATAATAAAGGGGGGCTTTTAATGAATTTAAGCTTAATTTCAGCGTTTTGCATCATTCTTTTGGTATTAACGGCGGGTGAATTTGTATCAATAAAATCCAAAGCCTTTGTACCGTCTGTATTTATTTCTGCAATCATTTTTTTAATAGGATTTTGGACTTTTTTACCTAAAAATTTAATGGAACTAGGATCTATAACATCTCCAGTTGTCAATCTGTCAATGTTTCTATTGTTAACTCACATGGGAACTTTGATGAGTGTTAGGGAACTGATTGGCCAGTGGAGAACAGTTTTAATAGCTATTTTAGGATTAGTAGGCATGTGTTTAATGACTTTAACTATTGGTAGACTGCTATTTGGATGGGAGACGGTTGTAGCTGGAACACCTCCTCTTACTGGCGGAGTTGTTGCATCTATACTTATGTCAAAAGCAGCAGCAGCAAAAGGATTAAAAAGCATAGCCTTACTTGCAACTGCTATGTATGTTATGCAAGGGTTTGTGGGTTATCCTATAACAGCATTATGTTTGAAAAAAGAAGCAAAAAGATTATCTCAAATATTTAGAAATAAAGAAAATGGGGTTGTGCAAGCATCTACAGAGGTTGCCGCTGCATCAGCACCTAAAGTAAAGAAAAAGCTTATACCACCATTGCCTGAACAATATCAGACTTCTTATGTAATATTATTAAAATTGTCAATTGTTGCTTGGGCAGCATATAAAGTTGCACCTTTTGTTCATGTAAATCAGTTTGTTATATGTCTTGTTTTCGGAGTTATAGCTTGCGAATTAGGGTTCCTTGAGGAAAAAGCTTTGGTTAAAGCTAATGCATTTGGATGGCTTATGACAGTATTAATGGCATTTATATTTGCAAATCTTTCACAGGCTACACCAGCTATGCTTGGAGAAATTGTGGTTCCACTTTTCGGAATAATAATATTAGGAGTTATAGGCCTTGCAGTATTCTCAATGGTGTCAGGAAAACTGTTAGGATATACTAAAGAAATGGCCTTCTCTGTAGCGTTAACTGCATTGTTTGGATTCCCAGCAGATTATATATTAACTCATGAAGCAGTAAAATCAGTGTGTGAGTCTGATGAAGAAAATGCATATGTTTTAGATAATATGCTGCCACAAATGCTTGTAGGAGGATTTACCACTGTAACTATTGCTTCTGTAATTATAGCAGGTTTCTTTGTTCCTCTATTATAGATATTCAATATAATTTAAAGTAAAAATGTTAGCTTCGGTGGGAATTTATATTCCAACTGAAGCTAAATTAAAATTGTTTAAAAATAGGAGTAAGATATGATGAAAACTAATATAAATAGAATTAGAAATGATATAGAAGAATTATCAAAATTTAATGAAGCAGTTGGCATGGGTCTTACTAGATTATCCTTTACTAAAGAGGACTTTGGAGCAAGAGAATATATAAAAAGTGAAATGAGAAAAGCTGGCCTTAGAGTCTACGAGGATGCGGCAGGTACAATAGTTGGGAGGCTAGATGGTGAAATAAAAGATGCACCAGTTGTAATGATAGGGTCACACTATGACTCCGTAAGAAATGGAGGCAATTTTGATGGTCCTGCAGGAGTCGTTACAGCTCTCGAAGTTGCTAGAGTAATTAATGAAAGTAATATAAGATTGAAATTTCCAGTTGAATTCGTTGCAATGATAGAAGAAGAAGGAGCAAGATTTGGTAAGGGGTTATTTGCTAGCAGAGCTATGACGGGAAAAGTAAGCAGAGATGAGTTGGACACATCAAAAGATATTAATGGAATTAATTTAGCAGCTGCTATGAAAAGTTTCGGATTTGATCCAGATAAAATTCATGAAGCTGTTAGGGAAAGTGAAAAAGTACGAGCATTTTTAGAACTTCATATAGAGCAAGGTCCTGTACTAGAAAATGAAGTAAAGGACATTGGAATCGTAGAATATGTAGTTGGAATATGTCAAATTGAAGTAACTGTAAAAGGAAGGCCAGATCATGCTGGTACCACTCCAATGAACATGAGAATCGATGCTTTGGATGCATCAGCTCAGTTAATAAGTAAAATAAGCAGTTTTGCTAATAGAGCAGGAGAAGGTACAGTGGCTACAGTTGGAATAATTAATATTTCACCAGGTTCTTCAAATATTGTTCCTGGGGAAGTGAAGTTTACTGTAGATATAAGATCAAAAGAACAAGAATCTATTAATTATGTTGTTGGTGAAATTAAAAAAGAGATAGAGCAAATTTCACATAAAAGTAAAATAAAATACAGCATAGAAGAAAAATTAAGTGTGCTACCTGTAAAACTAAATGAGAAAATCATAGAAGATTTTCAAAACATTTGCGATGAATTAGGATTATCAAAGAAGAATATGCTTAGTGGGGCTGGGCATGATGCTATGGTAATGGCATCAATTACAAATGTAGGACTTATATTTGTTAAGAGCAAAGATGGAAGAAGTCACTGTCCAGAGGAATGGACTGAATATGAGGATCTACAAAAAGGTATTGAGGTAATGTATCATGAAGTTTTAAATTTAGCGGGGGTGATTTAATATGGAAACAAGAGATTTAGCTAAGAAGTACAAACAATACGTAATTGATTTAAGAAGGGAATTTCATATGTATCCTGAACCAAGTCTTCAGGAAGTAAGAACTTCTAAAAGAATTAAAGAAGAATTAAAGAAAATGGGAATTCCGTATATTTCAGTTGCAAATACAGGGGTAGTAGCAACAATAGAAGGTAAAAAGAGTGGAAAGACTGTAGCTTTAAGAGGGGACATAGATGCACTTTCAGTTACAGAAGTTAATGATATAGAATTTAAATCGAAAAATGAAGGTTTTATGCATGCATGTGGACATGATTGCCATGCTTCTATGCTTTTAGGTGCAGCAAAAGTGCTAAATGAAATTAAGGACAATTTAAATGGTACTGTGAAATTATTTTTTCAACCAGGTGAAGAAGTTGCACAAGGTGCTAAAAACATGATAAAAGAAGGAGTACTTGAGGGAGTAGATGGAGTATTTGGAATACACGTATGGAGTGATTTAGAATGTGGTGAAGTATGTGTAGAAGAAGGACCTAGAATGGCCTCTGCAGATCTATTTACTATAACTGTAAAAGGAAAAGGTGGACATGGCTCTGCTCCTCATCAAGGAATAGATGCAGTTGTTGCTTCATCTGCAATAGTTATGAATTTACAATCAATCGTAAGTAGAGAATTAAGCCCACTTGAATCAGCAGTTGTTAGTGTAGGGGCACTTAAAGCAGGTTCAAGATTTAATGTAATTGCAAGTGAGGGAATATTAGAAGGAACTACAAGATGTTTTAATATGGAGATAAGAGAAAACTTCCCTAAAATGCTTGAAAGAATTGCTAAGGACACTGCAAGCAGCTATAGGGCAGAGGCAGAATTGCACTACGATTTTGCCACACCTGTAGTTATAAATGATACTGAATGTTCCAAGATAGCCACTGAGGCGGTAAAAAAATTAGGTGCTAAACCGGTACACCTTGAAAAGTTAATGGGTGGAGAAGATTTTGCAGAATTTATGAATATAGTACCTGGGGTAATTGCTCTTGTAGGAGTTGGAAATGAAGCAAAGGGTGCTTGTTATCCTCAACATCATCCAAATTTCACAGTTGACGAAGATGGATTAGAAATAGGAACAGCACTTTATGTTCAATATGCAATAGATTTTTTAGATAAATAGAGTAGGTGCTAAGAGTTTGGAAGTAATATCCAGGGATAGTTTTCTGGATTAAATTTCCAAATACTTGGCGCCTTATTTTATTATAGCTCTATAATATCAAGATCATCAGGAACTAAGAGTGTACCTTTAAAGTATTTACTTCCCTCTTGAATGAAGAGTTTTTTTCTGTTAGAAATATCATGATCTATGGTATGAAATAATAATAAGTTTTTAATATTTAACTTTTCAGCGTTTTCACAGGCTTCTTTAACAGTTACATGGTGCTTTTCATAAGGATGAAATATATCTCTTTGTGAATATAGACAAAAAGCTTCATGTAAAAGATAATCCGCTTCATTGGCATAATCAAAAACCGCATCTCTATAAGCTTCATCTCCAAGAAAAGTTAAGATTTTTCCGTTAGACAGTGTTGTGCGAAATCCAAATTGGATTACTTCTTTACTTTGAATATTGAAAAAAGTAGTATCACACCCTAAAATGTTAACAGTTTGGTTATCTTCAATTTCACGAAAGAAGATTCTATTATCTATAAATTTGGTAAATCTGGTTTGAAGAATAAGTGCACAAATTTTTCTAGTTATATCCTCTATATTTTTATGGCAATAAATATGTAAGTCGCCAGTGTAGTTTTCCTTAGATATTTCTGTAGCCACTGCTCTTATTATCCATATAATCCCGGAAAGGTGGTCGTTATGTTCATGAGATATAAAGACACTGTGAATCCTATTAATAGGTATACCAGTTTTCTCAAGATTAGTAAGGATGGTATTTCCACCGCCAGTATCTACAAGAAAGTGTTCATCATCATTTGAAAGTGTAAAGCAGGTATTGTAGCATTTTGTAACCATAGCAGAGCCAGTACCCAGCATAGTTAATTTCTTCATAAGTTAACCTCCATTAAAAGTTTCTTACATTTGCTATATTATCTTAAAATATTCCGTAGTAAAATGAGCAAAGGAGTAGTCTGCTCAATTATCTATTATATTTCAAAAGCCAATATAAAAAAAGCGTGTATTAGATATAAGTGAGAAAAACAAAGATTAGACATGGATAAATAGAGGTCATACCTGAGCATACATTAGAATATTGGCTCTTCAATTAAATTACCGGAAACATATCTATGATATATATGTCTATCATCTCCAATATAAATAAATCGTTCTAATCTCTGTTCTAGTGAATAATCGTAGTAGTTTAATTCAGAATCATCTATAACAAGAGCGTCAAATTCATATCCACTTTCAAAACTTCCTACCTTGCCAAAAAAACTTCCACCAGCTTTTGTAGCTATATAGAAAGCTTCGGAATTAGAGAGAAAAGGTATTTCTTTATTAGAATTTGCCCAAAATAACTTTGACACTTGAATTGCATATACCATTGTTTTAAAAAGCGAAGTAGTATGTCCGCCGCTTATATCAGAGCCAAAGCCAAGTTTGATATCATTGTCAATAAATTTTCTAATGGGCATCATGCCGCTACCGACATTTAGATTAGAGCTTGGACAATGAACTGCAAAAACGTCATGAGCTTTCATTAAAGCTATTTCTTCCTCAGAAGAAAAACTGCAGTGAGCCATTAAAGTTGGAGTTTGTCCAAAAAGATTGCATTTATTATACACATCCCCATAATATTTTGAGTCAGGATGTAATTCTTTTACCCATTGGATTTCTCCTTTATTTTCTGATAGATGGGACTGAACTGGAGTATTATACTTTTTACAAAGCATACCTAATCCACTTAGAAGCTCACCACTACAGCTTGGTACAAATCGAGGAGTTATTATAGGTTTTACTAAAGATGACTTATTTCCATATTTAAGGATAATTTCTTCAGCATCTCTAAGAGAATTTTCTAAAGACTCACATATAAATGGAGGGCAGTTTAGATCCATATTAACCTTTCCAACATAAGCTCCTAGTCCAGATTTTATAAATAAGTCCATTAAATCCATAGTAGCATCTTTATGTACTGTGGCAAATACAGCTATTCTAGTGGTACCTTGCTTCCAAATTTCTTTAATAAATCTTTGATATATTTTTTTACCATATTCTCTATCTTGAAATTTTGACTCTTCAGGAAATGTATAGTCATTAAGCCAAGGAAGTAATTCTTTATCCATAGCCATTCCTAGATGTTTAAATTGTGAAGCATGACAGTGAAGATCATTCATGCCAGGAATTATTAATCTGTTTCCATAATCAATTATTTCACAGTCCTTGTATTCCTTCGGTAGATCTTTATAAACTCCATCTACCTTACCGTTAATAACAACTATAAATCCATGTTTTACTATAGTAAATTTTTCAGGACTTGAAGTGAAGATAATATTTCCTTTTAGTATTTTACTTGATGTTTTCCAATTCATTTAAATCTTCCTCTCTTAAATTAGCCTTAACATATTAAATCCATATATTATCATAATTATTTATGAAAATGTTTATATAAGCATTATAGTAAAGTTTTTACATCTTGAAAAGGTTGATAAAATGGACTAATTATCCAAGAGAAGAGAATACGGTGAATTAGTTATTATATTATGATAATATAATAATAAGAAACTTATTAGGAACTAGGGGGAACTATGAGGCTTATTGGGAGTAGGACATTAAAAACAGGAATAGGAGCTGCAATAGCAATGATTATTGCAAAAAAATTGAATTTAGAATACGCTTCAGCTGCAGGAATTATTACTATTTTAAGTATTCAAAGTACTAAGAGACAGTCTGTAAAGGTGGCATTTAATAGAATAGGTGCTTGTATTTTAGCTTTGATTATTTCTTCTATTATTTTCAAAGTATTTGGGTATCACGAAATAGTTTTTGGCATGTTTTTGATAATATTTATTCCACTAACAGTAAAATTCAATATGCAGGAGGGAATAGTAGTAAGTTCTGTTCTCATAAGTCATTTATTAATTGAAAAATCGGTAGGAATGTTTTGGATTATAAATGAGTTATCACTTATGTTCGTTGGTATAGGAGTTGCTATATTATTAAATCTATACATACCTAATATAGAAAATGAGATTAGAGAAGATCAAGTTTATATAGAAGAACATATGAAGAGAATTTTGCTCTATATGGCTGAGGCACTTCGAAAAAATTATGTTTCAATAAATGAAGAAGTATTATTCAACGGTCTTAGAATGAGACTAAAATCAGCCCGAAGTCGTGCATATAAAAACCTAAATAATTATTTTTTTTGGGATGCAAGCTATTATGTAGAATATGTAGAAATGAGAATACAGCAATTTCAAACTATTAAGAGAATGAGAGAACATTTTAAAAGGTTTTTTATGACTTATGATCAAACAATTATGATATCAAATTTTACAGAGCAGGTAGCACGTTCAATATATGAAGAGAATACTGCAGAAGAACTGCTGGAAGACTTAGAATTATTAAGAGAAGACTTTAGAAAAATGCCACTTCCATTGACTAGAGAAGAATTTGAAAATAGAGCAATGCTAATTCAGTTTTTAAATGATATGGAACAATTTATAAATATCAAAATTGAGTTTAAGCAAAGTTTAGGAAAATAAGGAGCGAATAGAGGGCAGTCATTAGACTGCCTTTTTCAATTAATATTACTAGTTTTGTATATAGTGAATAAGATTATTTATAAATTTTATTGTTTTGATTCAAACTACTAAAGAATATTAAGTGAAGATGGAGGCTCATCCAATGAAAGCTAGATTAAAAAGAAAGAATATAATTACTGTTTCTATTATTTTATCTTTTATTTTAAATATACCTATATCAGCTTACGCTTCAGAAATGATAGGTAAAAGAGAAAAAAGATTGCCTAAAAATGTTTATATAGATGAAATAGATGTTGGAAGAAAGACATTTAAAGAAGTTGAAAGCTTTATTGACGAGGAAGTTAAAACTGCTGAAAACAAAGAGATAATTATTAAGTTTAGTTACAATGGTGATACTCAAGTACATAAATTTAAATTAAAGGAGCTAGGTTATTGTACAAATGAATACGAAATTAAAAGAGAGATTTCTGCAATACTCTATAATGACTTAAATCCTATAGAAAAAGTTAAAGACTATGTGGACATAAGAATTCACAGCAGAAAATTCGAATTTATTAATAGCCTTCAATATGCAAAATTTTGTCATGCTCTACAGGTATTTGATAATTCTAAATTGCCTAAGCCTATTAATGCAGAATACAGGTATAAGAATGGGCAAATACAAATTATTCCTGAACAAATGGGATATGAATTAGATATAAAAAGTTTATATGAGGAATTATTAAAAAAAATAAATGAAGAACAGAAAGAATTTGTATTAAAAGTAAAAGAAGATAATCCTAAAATAACAAAAACAATTTTAGAAAAACAAGGCATTAGGGAAAAAATTTCATCTTTTACTACAGGATTTACTTCTTATAACAAACCAAGAAATACTAATATGCGGCTAGCAGCAGGGATAATAGATGGAACTGTAATAGCACCTGGAGAAATTTTTTCATTTAATAAGATAGTAGGGGAGAGGACAAAAGAGCGTGGATTTCAGGAGGCTGGGGTGTTTATTAATGGTAATCTAGATACGGGATTAGGTGGTGGGATATGTCAGGTATCTACTACTTTATATAATGCAGCATTAATAGCTGATTTAGAAATTGTGGAAAGAAGTAACCATAGTTTAATAGTTCACTATGTACCTTTAAGCAGGGATGCAGCAGTAAGTTATGGGCATAAAGATTTTAAATTTAAAAATAATAGTAATCATTATATATACATTCATGCCAATATTACTGAAACCTCCATTACCTTTGACCTATTCGGAACTAAGGGTAACAAATGGGTAGAACTTAAAGCTGAAACTTTAAAAAATATAGAGATTCCAATAAAATATGTAGATGATTCAACAATGAGGCTAGGAAAAACATTTATAGAAAAGGTAGGGCAGGAAGGATATGAATCCCGACTTGTAAAGAGAGTTTATGAAAACGGAAAACTTGTTAAAGATGAAGTAGTTTCTAGAGATAGGTATCAGGCCTCGCCAACAATTATTAGGAGGGGAACTAGAAGATAAGAATTCAGAAGGTTGATAAATGTTGATGAAAAGATGTATAATAGCTAAAAATGGAAAAATTTATTGTACCTTAAAACATACAATAGGAGGAGCGTTAAATATGAGCAAACTTAGTCAAAAAACAAAAGATTTACTGGAAACTTTAGCTATTATATTAGTTGTATTAGTGATTAATATTTTTATTATAGGAAATGCAAGGGTATATGGCATTTCTATGTATCCCACATTAAATAATGGAAGCCATAATGATAGAGTAATAGTTGAGAAATACAAGAGATTCTCAAAAAATTATAATAGAGGAGATATTATCATATTAAAATCCCATGATAAAAATGATGCTAACTATATTAAGAGAATAGTAGGTATGCCTAATGAAGTAGTTGAGATTAAAGATGGAAAAGTATATATAAATGGAAATATATTAAACGAAGATTACATTCCTAGCGATGTGAATACAAAGCCTGAAATGAAAGTAAATGTTCCAGAAGGTTATGTTTTTGTTTTAGGAGACAATAGAGATCACAGTTCAGATAGTAGAGAGTTAGGTGTAATAGCTTTTAATGATATTGTAGGCAAGGCTAGCTATAAATTTAATATTTTAGATTTGTCCTTTGAAAAGTTAAAGTAGGAGTGATTTAATATGGGGAAAATAATTCATGTATGCTTTTCGGTAAGCTCTGCTGGGGGTTTAAAACATGCTATTAAAAGTAAGATAATAGATGGAGATAAAGTTATAGGATTTTTTGATGACCTTTCTAATGGATCCATATGTAATTTAAATGATATAGGAGATAGAGTAAAATGGTGGAAGTATCTAGAATCATCTGATGAATTTGATACAAGAGAGTTTTTAAAAGAAAACTATAATAAATTTAATAAAGATATCTTAGAAATAACTAGCGATGACACTATTTATTTATGGTGTTCTGAAAATGCTATGGAATTAATGGGATTAATGTATACTCTTCAATTATTAAGTATTGATTTATACAATATTTATATTATAAACGTATCTAAAGTTACGTATAATCAGGGTATGAAAAATGAATTTACTCCAAGGGCTGTAGGGGAGGTTGCACCAGAAAGGTTTCCAAACTTTGTAGAAATAAATAGGAAGGTGGAAAAGGATTGCTATGAAAATTTTATGGACAATCTATCAACCTTAATACAAGAAAATGGAAATCTTAGAGTTTATGAAAATGGTAGTGTCATAAGTGTTGGCGAAGATTATTTTGATAACTTAATCATGAAGTATACTGAAAATGAATTTAGAAAATCTGCAAGAACTGTTGGAAATGTAATAGGATTTAGTGAAAAACCAATAAGTGATACATATATATTTTGGAGAGTATTAGAGCTAATTAAAGATAATAAGCTTCAGTATAAGGGTAAGTTTGGTATCATGAGGGAAATGGAAATAAAAAAAATGGGGTAGTTCCTGGAAGTTATTCCTGGGGGACTGTCCCTTTTTATTGTTGCCAACAAGAGAAAATAGTAATATAATCAATAATGTTGTGCTAATTAAAAGGTTTTAAAAACAATTAAAAGAGGAGGAAAATACGTGTTAATTCCCAAGTTATTTACGTGTATGAAGGAATACACTAAAGAACAATTTTTTAAAGATTTTATTGCAGGATTAATAGTGGCTGTAATAGCTCTACCATTGTCAATTGCCCTTGCAATATCATCAGGAGTATCTCCAGAAAAAGGATTGTATACAGCTATAATAGGTGGGTTTATAGTATCGTTTTTAGGAGGAAGTAGAGTTCAGATTGGTGGGCCTACAGGAGCCTTTATTATAATAGTTTATGGCATTGTAGAAAAGTATGGTATAACAGGTCTTACAGTTGCCACCATGATGGCAGGAGTATTTTTAGTTATTATGGGAGTATTAAAGTTCGGAAAAGCCATAAAATATATACCATATCCAATAACTACTGGATTTACCTGTGGTATTGCTGTTTGTATATTTTCAACCCAAATTAAGGATTTCTTTGGATTGAATATAGAAACTGTACCATCACAGTTTATACATAAGTGGGCCTCTTATATAAGCCATATGAACACAATAAATGTACAGGCTGCATCTATAGGAGCCATTTCTATTGCTATAATATTGTTATGGCCTAAAATAAATAAAAAAGTACCTGGGACACTTATAGCGTTAATAGCAGCGACTTTAATAACTATGACATTTAATTTGAATGTGGAGACAATAGGAAGCCGTTTTGGCAATTTATCTGCTGAACTTCCTAAAATAGCAATTCACAGTATAAATATGAATATGATAAAGAAATTAATTCTTCCTTCTATAACTATTGCTATATTAGCAGCTATAGAGTCACTTTTATCTGCTGTAGTTGCTGATGGAATGATTGGCGGAAATCATAGATCTAATATGGAGTTAGTTGCACAAGGCGTAGCTAATGTATTTTCAGGAGTTTTTGGAGGAATTCCTGTTACAGGAGCAATAGCAAGAACTGCTGCCAGCGTAAAGAATGGTGGGAGAACTCCTATAACAGGCATTGTCCATGCAATAAGTTTATTACTTATAATGATGCTATTTATGCCTTGGGTTAAATTAATACCTATGTCATCTTTAGCAGCTATACTTATAATTGTATCTTATAATATGGGAGAGTGGGAAGTATTTAAAAGACTTAAAAATGCACCTAAAAGTGATGCATTAGTATTTTTAATAGCATTTTCTTTAACTATTTTATTAGATTTAGTAGTTGCAATAGGAATTGGGGTAGTTGTATCTGCATTTTTATTTATGAAGAAAATGGAGGACTATGCAGATGTTAAATGTCTTTCAGATGAAAATAAGGATGAAGATTGCCTAAAGCTTATGGAGGAAGTTCGTTTTCCAAGAGAAGTATCTTTTTATGAAATTAAAGGACCGCTATTTTTTGCAGCAGCAGGTAAGTGTGCAGGTGTTGCTAAGGATTTAGAACAAAAATGCAATGTCCTTATAATAAAAATGAGCAAAGTATCAACAATAGATGCAACTGCATATCATGAACTTGAAAATTTATATAATGTATGTGAAGAACAAGATACTGAGCTTATTATATTAAATGCACAAAAACATGTATATAAGGTTTTAGAAAAGTATGAATATGTAGAAAGACTAGGTAGGGAAAACTTCTGCAATAATATTGAAGCTGCCATAGATAGGACAAACCATTTGTTGAATTCTAGAAAAAGTGGGAATGTAGCCTAGAAAAGTGTAGCTTTGAATTTTAATTTATAATATAAATTAAAAGTGTAATGTTGTAATATAAGCTATTTCTGATTTTAGCTGTTTCTCACAACATTACACTTATTTATTTTTAGAAAAATAAATATATAATTTACATTAAACTGTCTAGATGATTCTTAATTTCTAATAGAAAATCTTCAGTATTAACAACTTTAATATTTTCCATATTAGCAAGAGGGGAAAGATCTTTTGTCATCACACCTGCTTCAATAGTTTTAATTGAAGCAGTTTCTAATTTATCTGCAAAATTAATTAAAGCTTCATTATTATCAAGTTCTCCTCTTTTTTTCAAGGCACCTGTCCAAGCAAATATAGTAGCCATAGAATTAGTAGAAGTTTGATTGCCTTTTAAATGTTGATAGTAGTGACGCTGAACTGTTCCATGGGCAGCTTCGTATTCATAATATCCATCTGGAGAAACCAGTACTGAAGTCATCATTGCAAGACTTCCAAAGGCTGTGGCTACCATGTCGGACATTACATCTCCATCATAGTTTTTACATGCCCATATGAATCCCCCTTCTGACTTAATAACACGTGCTACAGCATCGTCAATAAGAGTATAAAAATATTCTATTCCAGAAGATTCAAACTTATTTTTATATTCTGCATTATATATTTCTTGAAATATATCCTTAAACCTATGATCATAAGTTTTTGAAATGGTGTCTTTAGTGGCAAACCATATGTCTTGCTTTTGATCTAGGGCATAATTAAAACATGACCTTGCAAAGCTTTCAATAGATTTATCAGTATTATGCATACCTAGAACCACGCCATCACCTTTAAATTCATGAATGGTTTGACGTAATACTTCACCACTTTCTTTTGTAACTACTAATTCAACCTTAGAAGCTCCATCTATTTTATATTCAACATCTCTATAAATGTCTCCATAGGCATGTCTTGCAACAGTAATAGGTTTTGTCCAAGTTTTTACAAAAGGTTCAATGTTGTTAACTATTATTGGTGATCTAAATACAGTGCCATCCAGTATTGCCCTAATGGTTCCGTTAGGACTTTTCCACATACTCTTTAAATTATATTCTTTAACTCTGTCTGCATTAGGAGTTATTGTGGCACATTTTACTCCTACACCATATTTTTTTATTGCATTTGCCGCATCAGTAGTTATCTGGTCATCAGTTTCGTTTCTCTTTTCAAGCCCAAGATCATAATATGCTGTGTTAAGCTCTATATAAGGCTTTAAAAGATGCTCCTTTATCATGCTCCAGATTATTCTAGTCATTTCATCTCCGTCCATTTCCACAAGAGGTGTTTTCATTTTAATTTTTTCAACCATATTAATTTCATTCCCTTCAATGTGATTTTAGAAAATATGCTAGAAGATAATAGAGAGTAGTATTTGTATAATTATTCATTATTTTATCATTACTTCATAATATATACAAGGTAAGTTGCACCCAAGATCAGGCAGACGTAAAAACTATGGTATAAGAATCGTATATATTCCTAAAAGTAATAAATAAAATTAAATTATATATATAATATTTGTCTACTTGGGTATATTTGTTTTAAGGGAAAAAGTTAAATATATAATTTTAGCAGCATTATTGATAAAAGATAAGAAAATTTAAATAAAAGGAATTAAGTATTATATGAAATGTTTTAACTTAGCATTATCTAAATAGTAAAGGGGATTGCAATAATTGTATAAAATTTGATTATATGCTAACATGAACTGGTAATGTAAATTTTATGAAAAGGGGAGTTGCAAATGAATAAGAAGTTAAAATCTAAAGTGGTTGTAGCTTTAGCAGTGACTATGTTTTCTCAAACCTTAGTGCTTGGCAATTTCACTAAAGCTAAAGCATTAGATTTAAATTCCAAGGCTTATTATGGAGCGGCATTATTAGAAAATGATTCATTAGGGGGATTTCAGTTAGTATCCAAGAAATGGGTTGAAGGCTTAAAGTGTAATGCTTATGAGTATAAACACGCTAAGAGTGGAGCTAGGCTTATATATTTAGACAATAAAAATGAAGATAAAATGTTTTCAGTAGCTTTTAGAACACCGACTAAGGATGATACAGGAATAAATCATATTATAGAACATTCTGTTCTACAGGGATCTAAAAATTACCCTGTAAAAGATCCATTTATAGAGATGAGTAAACGTTCTCTAAATACTTTTTTAAATGCTTTAACAGGAAGCGATATCACTATGTATCCAGTATCAAGTAAAAATGATAAGGATTTTAAAAATTTGATGAGTATATACTTAGATGTTGTTTTCTACCCTAATATGGTTAATGATAAAAAGATTTTCCAAGAAGAAGGTTGGAGATACGAACTGAATTCTCCTGAGGATGAATTAAAATACAATGGTATAGTTTATAATGAAATGAAGGGAAATTACTCTCAACCAGAAGTTATATTGAATAGAGCTATTATGCAATCGATTTTTCCAGACACTTCATATAAATATGAATCTGGCGGATATCCTGAGGAAATGCCAAATCTAACTTATGAAAAATTTGTTAGTACATATAAAGAATATTATACTCCTTCAAATAGTTATTTTTATTTATCTGGAAATTTAGATATAGAAAATACATTAAAATTTATAGGAGAAAAATATCTAAATAATTTTGAAAAGAAAGAAGTAAATACTGAAATACAGATTCAAAAACCATTTGATGAAAGAAAGACGAAAGTTGCTGAATATTCAGTACCAAGTGGTACTCCTATAGAAAATAAAACATATTTAAGTTCAAACTATGTAATAGGAACAGCTAAAGATAAAGACACAATTTTAGGATTTTTACTGCTTCAAACCTTGCTTGGTGGAACACCATCTTCTCCTATTACAAAGGCATTAATGGATAATGGATTTGGCGAAAATGTTACTACTGGATTTGACATAAATTACTTGCAGCCAGTTTTCACTATAAAAGCTCAAAATGTAAATGAAAATCAAAAAGATAAGTTCCAAAAAGTAATAGACGAAACACTTCAAGATATAGCTAAAAATGGCTTTGATAAAAAATTATTGAACTCTGTACTCAATATGTATGAGCTTTCTAATCGTACTGTAAAGGGTAATTTTGCTCTTATGTACAACACTTTAATAATGAGAAGCTGGCTATATGATGGAGATCCTATTGCATATTTAAATTTGGACTCAGACATGAATAACTTAAGAGATAAGGTGCAAAGTGGATATCTACAGACATTGGTAAAAAAATACTTAGTAGATAATAAACATGCTTCTTTAGTAGTTTTAAAACCTGTACCTGGTCTTGAAGAAAAAAAGGAAACAGAATTAAAATCAAAATTGGCAAAAATTAAGAATTCTCTTTCAAAAGAGGATATAAATAAAATAGTACAGGAAACTAAAGAGCTTAAAAAGTGGCAGGAGACTCCAAACTCAAAGGAAGCTTTAAGCAAATTACCAAGTCTTACTCGTGAAGACATAGGAAGCAAAGCTGAGACATATAGTACTATTGAAAAAAATGAAAATGGAGTTAAGGTGCTTCATCATCCTATATATACTAATGGAGTAGATTATATAAGATTATATTTTGATACAACTAAAGTACCTCAGGAGAAACTAGGTTATTTATATTTATTAGAGGGTACTTTGGGTAATATTGATACAAAAAACTATACTAAAGAGAGTTTAGTAGAGGAAATACTAAATAATTCAGGTGGAATTTCTCTTGCTAATACTAACTTCATAAATCGTAAAGACAATAATTTATACTATCCTAAAATGATGGTAAGTATAGTGTCATTAAAAGAAAAAACATCCAAGAGTTTTGACCTTGTAAAAGAAATAGTATATGACAGTAAAATAGATGATAAGAAAAGACTAAAAGAAATAGTAAGCAATATGAAAATGATGAAAGAAGCAGAATTAATGGCTAGTGGCAATATAATGGCAATGCAAAAGTTATTATCATATATGTCAGAGTCAGGTAAATATGATAACTATACAAGTGAAGAGTTCTATAAATTTTTATGTGATTTAGATAAAAATTTTGATAGTAAAAGTGATGAAATAGTAAAAAGCTTACAAGAAGTTAGAAATCTTGTATTTAACAAGCAAGATATGATAGGAAGTTACACAGGAGAAAATAAGGATTATGAAGATTTTACTGTAAACTTTAAAAATTTCTCAGACAATTTAAGAAACGAAAAACTTCAGAGTAACACATATAATTTCGATAGTTCTATGGTAAATGAAGGAATAATGACACCTTCTAAAGTACAATATGTAGTAAAAGGCGGGGATTTGAAAAAAATAGGTTATGAAGCAACTGGAAAACTTCAAGTTCTTGCTAATATATTAGAAGGCGGATATTTATGGAACAATATAAGAATAAAAGGTGGAGCTTATGGAGCTAATGTAACTTTAAATAACTCTAGCTTGATTTTTTCATCTTATAGAGATCCAAATTTAAAAGAGACTTTAGACACTATTAATGGAATTCCAGAATATCTTAAAAACTTCAATGCAGATGAAGAAGAGATGACTAATTATGTAATAGGAACTATTGGAAAAGCCGATAGTGCAAATAATATGCTAAGAAATATTATCGGACCTGCTGCAGATGGAATGATGGCAGATAATTTTTATATAAGCATGACTAAACAAGAGGATATTCAAAAGGAAAGAGAAGAGATCATATCAACTAAAGCAGAGGACATAAGAAATTTAGCTCCAGTCATAGATGCACTATTAAAACAGGATTATTTATGCGTCGTTGGAGGAGAAACAAAGATAAAAGAAAACGAGAAAAATTTTGCTGTTATAAAGGGCATTTTGAATTCTGAGGATCAAAAATCACTAGCTTTAGATTTAGAGAAAAAGGAAAATGTTCCTGTAGAGAAGAAATGGAATGTTAAATTCTCTAAAGAACTTGATGAATTGACCGTAAATGCATCAAATGTTTATGTGTTAGATGATAAAAATCACCAAGTTAAAATAAAACTAAGTTACGATAAGAAAAATAAATCTATTATGGTAGAACCAGAAGCTTCATATGAAAAAGGGAAAAAATATACATTATTTATTAAAGGTATTCAAGCTGCAGTAAAAGGAGAAAAATCTAGTAAGTTAGTGGCACCAATTAGGATGGAATTTACAGTAGAAAAATAAGATAATACGGGGCTGTGGCATTAAGCAATTACATACAATATACTGTTTTGCAAGTTTAAAGTTAAAACAATATATTGTAGTATTTGTTCTTAGTGCGACAGCTCTTTTGTGCTTAATATCTTTAATAATAATGAGTAATAACGGTAAAAGTATGTATAATTAAAATGATATGTTATAATAGATGATAAAAATATTTATAAATAAACGGGGGCGATATTTATGAGTTTAGAAAGTGTAAAGAAACATTTAGATGAGTCAAATCTTGGACTTGTGATTATGGAGATGGATGGTAGTACAGCTACAGTAGAATTAGCAGCTGAGGCTATAGGGGTAGAGCCTGGGCAAATAGCTAAAACTATGGCATTGAAACTAGGAGATAAAAATGTGCTTATAGTTTCAAAAGGTGATGCTAAAATAGATAATAGAAAATATAAGGATTGCTTTAAAACAAAAGCTAAAATGCTAAGTGGTGATGAAGTGTTAGAAATAACAGGTCATCCTGTAGGAGGAGTTTGCCCATTTGGACTTAAAAATCCTCTTGAAATATATTTAGATAATTCATTAAAGAAATACGATTATGTTTATCCAGCAGCAGGTTCAAAAAATTCTGCAGTTAGAATTACATTAGAGCAGCTTCAAAACATAACAAACGGAAAATGGATAGACGTTTGCAAACAAGATTAAAAGTATTGTACCCATACATTTGCTAAAGAATTCTATGAGATATATAATGTATACAAGTAGAAAAGACATATATAGAATTAAAAAATAATACTAACTCCCTCTTATATAATAAAATATATAAGATTATATCCTAGAAATCGGCGAAAGTTTTTCGTCGATTTTTTATTTTTTACAAAAAATTTTTTTGACTAATTCAGAGTAAAATAGTATGATATAATTACAATATATCAGAGTGAAATACTCGGATATAATTTTCTATAAAACTGTATAATAAATAATTTAGAATTTAATTTGAATTTAAGGAGATGAAATAAAGTGTCAAAGTTACTTTTAGATATAAAAAACCTTCATACAAAAGTTAATGAAAAAGAAATATTAAAAGGGCTAGATCTGGAGATAGGAAGAGGAGAAGTTCATGTAATAATGGGACCTAATGGAGCAGGAAAATCAACTCTTGCAAATACTCTTATGGGGCACCCAAGATATGCAATATCTGAAGGGGATATATATTTTGAAGAAGAGATTATAAATGATCTAAGAACTGATGAGAGAGCCAAAAGGGGAATATTTTTATCATTCCAATATCCAGAAGAGGTACCGGGAATAACTGTAGAAAACTTTTTAAGAAGTTCTAAGGCAGCTGTTACAGGGGAAACTATAAAAATCATGGCCTTTAAAAAAGAGCTGAAAAAGAAAATGAAACTTTTAAAAATGGATGAAGAATATTCAAAGAGATATTTAAATGTAGGCTTTTCTGGAGGAGAAAAGAAGAAAAATGAAATACTTCAAATGTCTATATTAGAGCCTAAGCTTGCAATTCTTGATGAAACTGATTCAGGACTTGATGTAGATGCTGTTAGAGTAGTATCTGAAGGAGTTAAACTTCTAGCGGATGAGAATAGATCAATACTTATAATAACACATCATAATAACATTTTAGAGTATTTAAAGCCTGATTATGTTCATGTTCTTGTAAATGGAAGAATAGTTAAAACTGGAGATATGTCCCTAGTTAGAAGAATAGAAGAAAAGGGATATGAAAGCTTTAAAGAAGAAGTTTTTCAAAGTTAAGGGGTGAGTTTATATGGAAGATAGAAAAAAAACCTATATAGAAGATGTTGATAGAGGAATATATGATATAAAAAATCAAGTAAGATACAGCTATAAGGTTCAAAACGGACTTACTCCAGAAATTATAATGCAAATTTCAAAAGAAAAAAATGAACCTGAATGGATGACTGAGTTTAGATTAAAATCTCTTCAAATTTATAATAAATTAGATTTACCACCTTGGGGACCAGATATTACGGATCTTGATATTGAAAATATAGTGACATATATAAGGCCAGATACAGAGATGGTGGGAAGCTGGGATGAAGTTCCTAAGGATATTAGGGATACTTTTGATAGGCTTGGGATACCGCAGGCAGAGCAAAAGTCTCTAGCAGGAGTAGGAGCACAGTACGACTCAGAGGTTGTATATCATAGTATAAAGGAAGATCTAGTAAGACAGGGTGTTATATATACTGATATGGAATCTGCTGTAAGAGAATACGAAGATATTATAAAGCAGTATTTTATGAAGTGTGTTCCCCCAAGTGATCATAAATTTGCAGCATTGCATGGAGCAGTTTGGTCAGGTGGCTCCTTTGTATATGTACCAGAAGGAGTCAAGGTAGATATACCGCTTCAATCTTACTTTAGATTAAATGCTCCAGGAGCAGGTCAGTTTGAACATACACTTATAGTAGTTGAAAAAGGAGCAAAGCTTCATTTTATTGAAGGATGTTCAGCTCCAAAGTATTCTGTAAATAACCTCCATGCAGGATGTGTTGAACTATTTGTTAAGGAAGGAGCAGCATTAAGATATAGCACTATAGAAAATTGGTCAAAGAATATGTATAACTTAAATACAAAAAGAGCTATTGTAGAAAAAGATGGAACTATAGAATGGGTTTCTGGTTCTTTTGGATCAAAGGTTTCTATGTTGTATCCAATGAGTATATTAAAGGGTGAGAGAGCAAGATGCGAATTTACAGGTATAACTTTTGCGGGGAATGGACAGTACCTAGACACAGGAGCTAAGGTTATTCATGCAGCACCACATACTTACTCCAATATAAATTCAAAATCCATATCAAAGGATGGAGGAGTAGCTATATATAGAGGAGCTGTAAAGGTGGCAGCTAATGCCCATCATTCAAAGTCTACTGTATCCTGTGAATCATTAATGTTAGATAATATTTCAAGATCAGATACAATACCTGTTATAGACATATTGAATGATGAAGTAGATTTAGGTCATGAAGCAAAAATAGGAAGAATAAGTGATGAAGCTATATTCTATCTTATGAGTAGAGGATTAAGTGAAGAAGAAGCTAAAGCTATGATAGTAAGAGGATTTGTAGAACCTATATCAAAGGAGCTTCCCCTTGAATATGCGGTAGAGATGAATAATCTTATAAATATAGAATTGGAAGGGACTATAGGTTAGGAGGTGAGAATACATTATGGAATTAAAAAATATAAATGAACTCCCAGTTATAACTTGGAGATGGCTTAAAGTAAATGATCTTGATCTAAACTTAGGAGAAATTACTAACATTCCAGATTATAAAAAGGATTATATAAAACAATTTGGAGAGCTAAAAAATGGGAAGGTAGTAGAGATAAAGAAAGAAATTAATAGGGTAGATTATTCAAATAAATTTAAGACAATAGGAGAAAGTTATGGAGTTTCAAAGAGGCTTTTAGATTTAGCTGAAAGTAACTATAATGCTCCATTAAGTATAAAACTAGATAAAAATTCTAGGATATCACAGCCTATAATTATAGATTACTCTATGTCTAAAGAAAATCCTGTCCTTATAGACAATAATACTATAGTAGCAGAAGAAAATAGTGAGATAACCGTAATTATTAATTACAAAACTAATGATGAAGTTGAAGTATTTCACAATGGAATTACTAAAATATATGCAATGGATGGAGCAAAGGTAAATATTATAAAGGTTCAAGTTATGAATGAAAATTCAAAGCATTTCGATTCAGTGGTTGGATTTATAGGATATGGATCAAAAGTAAATTATATTTCCCTGGAAATAGGTGCTTCAATAAGTGTTACAAACTATGTAAACAACCTAGATGAACCTACAGGAGAGGCAAAGCTTAAATCTATATATTTTGGTGACGGAAATAAAATTATAGATTTAAGCTATAAAATGAATCACAGTGCCATGAGAACTTTAAGTAATATTGAAACCAGGGGAGTCTTGAAGGATAAGTCTAAAAAAATATTTAGAGGAACTATAGATTTGAAAAAAGGATCTGTGAAAGCTAAGGGTTCTGAAGAAGAATATACAATTCTTCTAGATCCTAGGGTGAAATCAGACGCTGTACCTCTTTTACTATGTGCTGAAGATGATGTAGAAGGACAGCATGCAGCAAGTGCAGGAAAGATAAATGAAGATAAGTTATTCTATCTTATGAGCAGAGGCTTCAGTGAGAAAGAAGCTAAAAAGCTCATAATTGAAGCAGCCTTTAGACCTATTATAGATGAAATACCTTCTGAAGATATAAAAAATATTATTGATTCTGAAATTCAAAGGAGAATAATAAATGATTGATTTGGAATTTAATTACAATAAACATAATGTTGAAGATATAAGAAAGGAATTTTCTATACTGTCTCAGAAGGTAAAGGGTAAAGATATTATTTATTTTGATAATGCTGCTACAACACATAAGCCAGAGTGTGTTATAAAAGCTATTGATGAGTACTACAAAAGTATAAATTCAAATCCTCATAGAGGAGCGCATTATTTAAGTGTAAGAGCTACAGAAGCTTATGAAACTTCAAGAGAAAAGGTGAGGAAATTTATAAATGCTAAAAGCTCAAAAGAGATTATATTTACTAAAAATGCTACAGAATCTCTAAATCTTATAGCAAATTCTTATGGAATGAACTTTATAAATGAAGGTGATGAAATTGTAATTTTAATATCAGAACATCACAGTAACTTAATACCTTGGCAAATAGTAGCTAAAGCGAAGAAGGCTAAACTTAAATATATGTATGTAGATAAAGAGGGGAGGCTTTTACAGTCTGAAATAGAGGAAAAAATAACTGAGAATACAAAAATAGTTTCTGTTGCTCATATGACTAATACCTTTGGAGTAATAAATCCCATAGAAAATATAGTAAATTATGCACATAGCAAAGGTGCAATAGTTGTTTTAGATGGAGCCCAAAGTGTTCCCCATATGAAAGTAGATGTTCAAAAATTAAATGTAGATTTTATGGCATTTTCAGCACATAAAATGCTTGGCCCGATGGGAATAGGTGTACTTTATGGAAAAGAAGAATTGCTGGAAAAAGTTCCTCCATTTCTATATGGTGGGGATATGATAGAATATGTTTCTGAACAGAAGGCAACCTTTGCAGAGCTTCCATTTAAATTAGAAGCTGGGACTCAAAATGTAGAAGGTGCTGTTGGTCTTGCAGCAGCTATAGATTACATTGAAAATATAGGGTTTGAGTTTATAGAAGAAAGAGAAAAGGAGCTCACTGAATATGCTCTTAAGAGGATGGCGGAAGTTCCAAATCTACAACTTTACGGACCTAGGGATTTAAAAGAGAGAGGGGCTGTAATTTCATTTAATATGATAGATGTACATCCACATGATGTAGCTTCTATAGTAGATGCCTATGGAGTTGCTTTGAGATCTGGGCATCATTGTGCTCAACCTTTTATGAAATATATGAATTTAAATGCTACCTGTAGAGTAAGTTTTTATTTCTATAATACAAAAGAAGAAATAGATGTTTTTATAGAGAGTTTAAAAAATGTAAGGAGGTGGTTAGGATATGGAGCTTAGTGAAATATACACTGAACTAATAATGGAACACAATAAAAGTGGCCATAATAAACATCATTTAAATAATCCAGACGTTACAGAATTAGGCCATAATCCTAGCTGTGGTGATGAAATATCCTTAGAAATAAAGTTTAATGGAGATATGATAGAGGACGCTTCTTTTACAGGTAATGGCTGTGCCATATCCCAAGCTTCAACTTCTATAATGATAGATCTTATTAAGGGAAAATCAAAAGAAGAGGCATTAAAACTTGTTGACACATTTATAAGTATGATAAAAAAAGATATTGATAATGAAGAAGAGCTAGAAATGTTAGAAGATGCAATAGCCTTTAAGAATATATCCAATATGCCTGCACGTGTAAAATGTGCAGTACTAGCATGGCATACCTTAAAAGAATCTATAAAATTATAAGATATAATTTTATAGTATGAATATATTTAGGTGCTAAAGAGACTACTGAAGTTTTTACAGTAATCTCTTTAGTTTTTTAACTATAATGTTTATTGTCTATAACATAACATGCCTTTTTATTCTTTTATGTCCTTTCCATCGTTAGGATTAAAAGCAGCTCTTGAGCTTTCAGCTTGGCCGTGTTTTATATTAATTTTTTTGAATTTGCCATCTTCTTTTTTATTATTTTGTGTGTTTCTCATTTTATTATTTGACATAGGTATCTCCTTTTTAAAAGCTATTACTGCTATACAGTTCCATCAGTGTTTCTGATTACGCCTTTAGATCTGTGTTTTTTCATTTCATCTTCATGGATGATATCTGGTTTGGAAGTTCTCTTATCCATAACTTTACTATCTTTAACCTTCTTTTTGCCCACTTTAATCACTCCTTAAAATTAAGTATGTAATATTATGTCGTTAATAGTATAAGCATTTAAGGAATTATTATGTATAGAGTAGACTTTAGTTTAGACAGATATTTTTAGATATAGGAAATTAGTATATTAATTATTATTAATCCATAATAGAGAGTTTACTTTTAATATTTGTTTTATTTTAAATAAAGCTATATTTATATATCAATTTAGACTGGTAGATAAGGAAAAAATTTATTAAAAACTAGTTGTAAAAAGAATTATTATAGTGTAAAATTACACTAAAGATATAAAAATACATTAAAAGTGTATATATGATAGAGGTGCTGAAATGAATGGATTAACTCAAGAGGAACTAATAGATATAGTCTCAAAAAAGATACGGCTTATAAGAAGTGAATATAATTTTTCACAGGATAAAATGGTAGAAATTTTAGGAATTTCAAAAAAAACCTTAATTCAAATTGAAAAGGAAAGAACAGAAGCTTCATGGACTTTGGTAATAGCAATTTGTGGTCTTTTCAGAGAAAGTGAAATATTGAAGATGATTTTAGGTGAGGATCCAATAGAGCTAGTGGAAGCTATAGTATTTAAAAATATAGATTCGCCTAAAAATTTAACTGGTGGTGGGAAAGTATTATGGAGAGACATTGAAGTGAAAGGTAAATTTAAAGTTCAGAAAAATATAATAAGCTCTCACTATAGAATAATAGATGGAAACAATAGAAGATGGTACAGTTCCTTTGACAGGGAATATATATTAGAAAAATTCAAGTTGCTTTTAGAAGGAGGAAAAGACAATGAAGAAGAAATTGAGTAAATCAAATTATAAATTCTTTCTGACAGAGTTAACAGAGCATAAGGATAGAGGAATAATAAATCAGCAGCAATTAGATGATATGATGACTTTCTATGAAGAGGATTCAGGAATAAATTTTATAAAAATATTAGTTACAATTGGTTCTATTTTAATAGGTCTTGGAATTCTAAGCTTTATAGCCAGTAACTGGGAGTATATAGGTAAGATTGCAAAGATATTGATTATTGTAGTATTTTTGGGATTTTCTATATTTGCATCCTTTAGGTTGGAAAAGGGGTACCCTAAGACATCAAGAGCAATGCTATATTTGAGTACGTTAATTTATGGTGCAGGAATATTTTTAATGGAGCAGATATTTAACTATAGTGGAGAGTTCCAATTAGCTTTTCTATTGTGGTCAGTAGGAGTTTTAGTCATGTCAATTTTATTGAGAGAAAAGTTATTATTCCTATTTGCCCATGTGCTATCAATTATATATATAAGTGGAAGTTTTAATGAAAATATAATAGTTTATAGTTTAATTCTTATATGTGTTTTCTATATAGCAAGCAAGTATTTTAATCATGATAAAATTGTGACATTTTTTAACAATCTAGTTGCATTAGATTTTCTTTTATACTTTTTATATTACAAGTATTTAGATAATATATATGTTGCAATAGTTTTCTTTATAGTAGGACTTATTATGTATTATGGAAAACATCGCTTGAATATAGAGGTATTTAAACTTCAAGGAATTATTGTATCTGGGATAAGTGGGGTTATGCTTACTTATAAGCAGGGCTGGGAAGAGTTACTATTTATAAAAAATGGTAGTTATATAGCTATATGTTTTGGAATTCTATTTTTAATATATCTGCTATATCTAGTTAGAAGAGGTTCTTTGACAGCGTTAGTATTTACTTGTGTTTTAATTTTGAGATATTATTTTGATACTTTATATGACTTTATGCCAAAATCATTATTCTTTATTGTTGGAGGATTTATACTTTTAGGTTTTGGATATTATTTTGAAAGACTTAGAAAAAATTCAGGAGGTGCCTTAGATGAAAAAAATATTTAGAAAAAGAGGAAATAGATATCTAGTGGCATTCTTAGTGATGTTTTTTATGCTGATTTCTATGACTGTACAGCCTATGATGACTAATACATTTGGAAAAGAGATTACAATTAAAACAAAACCCTTTGATCCAAGAGATGTATTTAGAGGAGATTATGTTCAATTATACTACGATATTAACGATATAACTCTAGATAGATTAGAGGATAGAATACTGAATATGAAGGATAAGAAAGAAGATTATGATCCTTTTAAGGTATTAAGAGGAAAAAAACTATATGTAACACTAAAAGAGGATAAAGGATTCTACATTGTAGACAAAGTAACTTTAAAAAAGCCTAAGGATGGAATATTTATTATGGCTAAATACTCGCATCCAGTTTTCGTTGAAAACACTAATGGAAAGATAACTGGAATTGCTGTAGATTACCGATTAGATAAGTACTTCTTACCGGAAAATACAGGAAAAGAGCTGGAGCAAAAGGCTTTACAAGGGGAAATCTATGCTAAGATAAAGGTATATAGAGGCTACTCTTTATTAAGAGAAATTTATCCTAAATAAGTTTTAAATTAAAATTATACAATATGTAAAATCACCTTTCAAATGCCTACTCATATGAATTTTGAAAGGTGATTTTTGCGTAAAAATTACAAAACAAAAATCAAGAAGAAAAAAAGAAGATAATAAATTATAATAGATATGTACCTAATAAAAATAATATAGGGTGAAAAATATGAGAAAGCTTTCAGAACAAACGAAGTATAAGGTAGTTACAGAATGCAATGCAAATTATGATGGAGTATTTTTTTATGGAGTAAAGACCACAGGAATATTCTGTAGACCCTCCTGTAAATCTAAGGCACCACTAGAAAAAAATATAGTATTCTTTAATGATATTTTTGAAGCATATAATAGTGGTTTTAGACCATGTAAAAGATGCAGGCCAGATCTTTTAGAAGGACAGGATAAGCAGATATTAAAAATAATAGATAATGCTAAGAAAACTTTTGATTTGAATTATAAAAATAGTATATCTATAAAAAAACTATCAAAATGCCTAGGTATAAATGAGTTTTATTTTATGAAAGTGTTCAAAAAACAATATGGACATACTCCTAGAGAATACGTAACTAAAATTAGGTTAGAAAAATCTAAAGAACTATTAATTAACTCAGGAAAAAGTATAACTGAAATTGCATATTGTGTAGGCTTTAATAGCTTAAGCAGCTTTTATGATAATTTTAAGAAACATATGGATATAACGCCAAAACAATATAGAAAGATGAAAGGTGGAACAAATTATGAAGAAGTTAATAATAAATGATAATGGGATAAACAGAGAATTAAAGATAGTGAAGGGAGAGCCTAAACATTACAAAGATGTATCCTATTTAGGAAAGGTAACTTTTAGTGAAACATTTGGATATCTATTTAAGCAAGAAACCTTAGAGAATTATTTAGAAACTACTTTTAGCTGTGAAAAGATAGAAGAGAGTCTTAAAAAAGGAGAGAACCACTTCTTTGTTACTTATTTGGATGATGAACCTGTAGGATATGTTAAGATTAAAGAAAATTCTAAATATGAAGGTATTGATGAGTCAAAAAATCAGATACAACTTCAGAAGATATATTTAATATCTAAGTATCATAGATTAGGCATAGGTACAGCCATAATGGAAGTGTGCAAAGAATTATTTAAAAAATTTGCCCCTGTTACAGTTTGGCTTGATGTACACGAAGATAATATTAAAGCTATGAAGTATTATGAAAAATGTGGATTTAGTAAAATAGGAAAATACTATTATAGTTTTCAAGATGCTAGTTTTATATATGATGCTATGGCTCTAGAAATAGAATAGAATACTAAAATATTTTAAGATCAAAAACAATGATATGAATATAGGTTTTCGGGAAAATTTACAGAAAATCCAATAGCATACAAATGAATATTAATATATAATAAGATATGTTCAGATAATGAACATATCTTTTTTATGCATATGTAAATTACAATAAAGAATAAAGTTTAACTGGGGTTAATGGGGGGATTAAATGAAAAATAAATTGACAGAAGGCAAAATATTATCAACTCTTATAAAACTAGCGCTTCCAATAATGGGAACATCATTTGTTCAAATGGCTTATAACATGACGGATATGATATACATTGGAAGGCTTGGAAGTAGTGCTGTAGCAGGGGTTGGAACAGCCGGATTTTTTACTTGGTTTGCCATGGCACTAATTCTTATACCTAAAATAGGTGCTGAAATTGGTGTATCTCAATCTATAGGTAAAGATGATATGAAGGCAGCAAAAAAATACGCAAAGAACACTATTATTCTTAATATTATATTAGGAGTTTTTTATGGTGCCTTTTTAATTATATTTAGAAAACAGCTTATAGGATTTTTTAACCTTCAAAATAAAGATGTAGTAGACATGGCCATAGAATATTTAGTTATAGTGGCTTTAGGAATAAATTTTTATTTTATAAATCCTGTATTTACTGGAATTTATAATGGATCAGGAGAGAGTAAAACTCCCTTTAGATTTAATGTAGTAGGACTTATAAGTAATATGATACTTGATCCAGTTCTTATATTTGGAATGGGACCTTTCCCAGCTATGGGAGTTAAAGGAGCAGCTATAGCTACAGTATTTTCGCAAGCAGTAGTAACTTCTTTATTTATAATATCAGCAAAACATTCTATATTAATCAAAGGCTTTTCATTTAAAGAATTTGACCTGGAATATATAAAAAAGATGTTTAAAGTAGGACTGCCAGTAGCTATGCAAAATGGACTTTTCTGTATTTTTGCAATGATTATAGCTAGAATAATTGCAAGATGGGGGGAAGTTCCTGTAGCGGTTCAAAAAGTAGGTTCTCAAATAGAGGCTATATCATGGATGACAGCAGGAGGTTTTCAAACAGCTATAAGTGCTTTTGTAGGACAAAACTATGGTGCAGGGAAGTGGGACAGAATTACAAAGGGATACAAGGCAGCAATACTTAGTGTAAGTGTTATAGGAATATTTGCAACTCTCCTCTTGATAATCGGAGCAGAGTCTATATTTGCATTTTTTATACCTGAGGAGGGAACACTACCTTATGGTATAGCTTATCTTAGAATACTTGGAGTATCCCAATTCTTTATGTGTATAGAGATAGCAACTGCAGGAGCATTTAATGGAATGGGAAAAACACTACCACCATCCCTTGTAGGTATAATATTTACTGGTCTTAGAATACCAGCGGCTTTAATTTTATCCTCACCAAAGCTTTTAGGGTTAAATGGAGTTTGGTGGAGTATAAGTATTTCAAGCATTATAAAAGGAATTGTACTCACAACTTGGTTTATATTGTATATGAAGCTTAGAAAATTCAATTTATCAAAGCAACATAATTTATCAACACTAGAAGAAAGTATGTAAATATTGTCCGGGGGACAGTCCCCTGAGTATTTAATGAAAAAATGGAGGGAGAAAATATGTTAGATCCAAGACAGACAAGACTTGCACAAAATCTAATTAACTATTCTTGTAAATTAGAAGGAGGAGAAAAAGTTTTAATAGAGGCTTTTGATCCTGATATACCTTTCATAACAGAACTTGTAAAAGCTGCCTATGAGGCAAAGGTAATACCTTTTGTAACAATAAAAAATAAGACAGTAGATAGGTCAATGCTTATGAACTGTACCGAAGAACAAATGAAGATGATGGCAAAATATGAAGCAGCAAGAATGGCTGATATGGATGCTTATATAGGTGTTAGAGCAGCATGGAATACCGATGAACATTCTGACGTGCCAAGAGAAAAACTTACAATTTACAATAAATACTTTTGGAATGAAGTTCATGGGAAAATAAGAGTTCCAAAGACTAAATGGGTTGTTTTAAGGTATCCAACACCATCTATGGCTCAAAGTGCTAACATGAGCACAGAAGCCTTTGAGGATTTTTATTTTAATGTATGTAACCTTGATTATAGCAAAATGTCAAAAGCTATGGATAGCTTGGTTTTAAAACTTGAGCAAACTGATAAAGTTAGAATAGTTGGTGAAAATACAGATTTAAGTTTCTCAATAAAAGGTCTCCCTGCTATTAAGTGTGATGGAGAAGCTAATATACCAGATGGAGAAGTATTTACAGCACCTGTTAAGGATTCTGTAAATGGATATATAACATACAATACACCAGCTCTTCATGATGGATTTACTTTTGAGAATATTAGACTTGAGTTTAAAGATGGAAAAATAATAAAAGCTACGGCAAATGATACTGAAAGAATAAATCATATATTCGACACAGATGAAGGGGCAAGGTATGTAGGAGAATTTGCATTAGGTGTAAATCCATATATATTAAAGCCTATGAAGGATACACTATTTGATGAGAAGATAGCAGGTTCAATACACTTTACACCAGGGGCTTCTTATGATGAGTGTGATAATGGAAATAAGTCATCTATCCACTGGGATTTAGTATACATTCAAAGACCAGAATATGGTGGTGGTGAAATTTACTTTGATGATGTACTTATAAGAAAAGATGGATTATTTGTAATCGATGAATTGAAATGTTTAAATCCTGATAATTTAAAGTAATTAAGTAGATAAAAGTCAAGATATATTTTAAAAGATTGTTGATTTTCAGTATATGAAAATCAACAATCTTTTAGATAGCATTAAAGTATTAAAATTTATTCTTCGTCACATTCACAAACACCAGTATATTCTAGTGCTACACCCATATTTATATGCAAATAAGGACCGCAAGGATCTTCTATTTTGCGAACAACGAAGAAAGCAAAAGTCCAATCTACGCAAGGAAGACCTGGAGGACATGGTTGTGGACAGCAAGAATATGAAATAACATGATTAACTGGAGCTGTGGCAGAGCAGCAGGTGTGAGAACTTACTGGAAAACAACTGCCTTTTACTGGACATAGAGGTGTACTTACTGAGAAGTTTACATCTCCAACTGTTCTAATTTCGTAACCTACTACAGGTTCACATTCAATAGCATGTTTATTCCCTACATCTGGAATGATTAATCTTTGTGTTAGAGGACTTTTTATACAAGTTAAATTGGAAAGATCAAAACACATTCCTGGACAATCATGTGAAAAATTAAATCCCTTTGGTAACTGCAATCTACAACAAGCCTTCACTATTGAAACGCATTCTGTTTTAAGAGTTTGTACTTCAGTTTCATTTATATATATTCCTGATTTATCAAAATAGTAAGTTTTGCCGTATTCAAATTTTTCATCTATTTTATCACAACTGTTTTCATTTGACATAACTATCTTACCTCCTATACCTTATATTTTAAAAAATTATATTAAAAAATTTTTTATTTACTTAAATGAATCTTAGTTAGAGAATGATATATTTTTATAAGTTACCTTACAAAACATGTTTTGATTCAAAACCTAATAGGTAAGCAGCATATTCAATAGGGCGACTGTTAATTTTATAGATTAATTCTGGATCATTTAAACGCTTTAAACTTAGTTTTAGTGGCTTACCGTTCACCTCAATAATCCAAATATGTCCATGTATATCTATAGCTATATCTAGCCCTAATTCCACGCAATTGCCAAATGCAGATTCTATTGCTAGACATACTTTTCTACCTAAAAGAAGTATATCTTGGTATAATCCATGTTCAGTGGAAAGAGTTTCATTAAAAACTTCATTTAAAATAGTAGAGAAGTCTTTAACAGTACCACCACTCCTTGGACTAGTTATTATGCTTCCTAATGCACTTATGCGTGTTGATATACCACTAGGCTGCCATTCACCCTGATAATCTTTTTGATATAAAACTCTAAGATCGAAGGCTTTACCTCTAAAAAGAGCCTTTTTTATTTCCTGCTGAATAATATATCCTTTACCAATAAAAAAATATTGAAAGAGTAATTTATTTATATCATATAAAGAATTTAAGGTTGCTACGTGATTTTCTTCATTAGTCCTATATTCAACTCTATACTTAATTTCACTTATCTTTGTAACTCTAAAAATTCCTTTTCCTTTACTCAAAAAGTTTGGTTTTAAATAGACAGAAGAGTTATCTCTTAAGCTATTTTCTAAATCTAGAATAGACTTATATAGAGTTGTTTTAGGAATAAATTTTGCAAGTTTAGGAAATTTGCCAAGTGTTCTAATTGTTTCCCATTTTTTTAGTCTAGCCATGGTATTAAGTATGTTATATTCTTTCCCAAGCCTTTTTCTCAAGTCTATACTGTACATACGGGAATTAATTCTATGATTTTGATCATAAATTACCTTAGGAAGTGGAAAAGTGCTTAGAATCCATTTTGAATTTTGTCTAACAATTCCTTTAACAGTATTATTTATAAAATCAATATTTCCAGTAGAAAAAAAACAACAAAGTCCGTTTAGGATTTTACAGGTAAATGTAAAGTGGATATAAGAATTAATAATTTTTCCCCTAATCAAATTATTTATATCTTCCTCAGGTATGAATATTCCTATAATTGGACCTAACTCTAATCTATCACTAGATAAAGTCTTTATCTGAAATACTGTACCTTCTGGTATATAAATTAGATTTTTTAAATCCTCAGATAAATAGAGAATTTTAGGATTTAATTCATTACTTTTTACGATAATCTTCTTTAAACGAAGGGTAATTGAGCCGGCAGATATTATCATATAATCGCTTTCGCTGTTTAGTTCTAAATTTGATATATGATTATCTGTTAAATAGCAAGTTAGTACATTATTTGAATTTAAGTACTTTATCTTTAATTTGTTTATAAGCATAATTTCACTCCCATATGTTTCTACTTCAATATATGAGATTTAATTTAGCTATGTTAATGAATTTTAAATAAATTTACAAACTAAGTTTTTACTAACATCAGCTTTATACTATCACCACTAATTTATCATTGAATACCATGGTAGTATCAATATAATATAGGGAAATACATATATTAAATTTTAATAAATTATAGGCACTTTGATGAGAGCTAATGAATTTTAGTGGGGTGATTTTTTGAAGATTCAAGTGCAAAAAATATATAGTGATAGAGAAAATAATGTATGTTATTTTAGCAAGGACATATATGATGCCCTGAAAATAGATACTAGAGATAAATATATAATTCATTTAGGGCAATTTAGTAATAGTTGTTCAATAAAGTCAACAGATGATAGCAATAGTTGTATTTATTTTCCAAAATTTTTATATGACTATTTTTTTCTTCATAAAAATCTTTCTTTAAATATGTGGAAAAAGGATAATCATCTATATCTAGGACCTGTAGTAGCAATCTATATGAGTAAAAGTAGCTTTAAATTAATAAAAAACAATAAGATATCAGTTAGTATTGTAGATTATATAAAAAATGCAAGTCCCTACGTAAATTGTTTAAGTTATTGCTTTTCCAATGACAACATTGATTGGGAAAATAAAAAAATTAAAGGTTATACTTTCGTAAAAAGGTTGAATTATTGGCAAGAATTATGGCTTCCAATGCCAGATGTTATATACGATAGAGATCCATTTGACAATCCTAATGATACAAATGAATCCAATAAGGTTCGAAGACAATTTAAAAATTTTTTTAGTATAGAATTTATTAATTCTAATGAAACTTTAAATAAATATTTATTATACAAAAGCTTGTTGAAATACAGTGAAAATAATTTTTATTTACCTGAAACTATTTACTATAAAAGTTTTGATGACGTTTCATATATGCTTGAAAAGTTTAATTATGTATTCTTTAAGCCTTCAAAGGAAAGCCATGAAGATGAAGTATTGTCTATAGAAAAAGAAGGTGAAAAATATAAACTTCAGTTTAATACATGCAAATATAAAATTACACTTATAGATAAAATAGAGAAAATTAGAGGTGCTATAGAAAAGTATGTCAGCAAAAAAGAAGGTAAAACTAGTTTTATGGTACAACAGGGAATAAAATGTAATGATGAAAAAGGAAATTTAAAAGTATTAATTATTAAAAATCAAGAAGGAAAATGGGAAAGTTTTAGTGAAAGTGAATTTTCAGAGATAGTGTGTAAAATAGGTGAGTTTATTGAATGGGAATTTGGACACTTTGGAGAAATGGAAATAAACATAGCAATAGATGAGGATGATAAGATATGGTTTTTAGGGGCAAATACAAAACCAGAAAAATATAGAAATATAAGTACTAAAAATCAATATAAAATTTTACCTCAAGCTTTATCAATTTTTAAATATGCAATATATTTAGCTACAAATAAGATAAATAAATATAAAGAATAAATTGGACACACTAGAAAGAATACAACATATATTAATACAGAGAAAAATTTAGCTAAAAATTTAATAAAATATATTCTAAATTGGATGTGATAAAATGAAGAATTATAAAGATACAGATGGACCAGTGACATTAAAAAGAGATTTAGGACTTTTTGCTGCAATAGCCATTGTAGTGGGCAATACCATAGGGTCAGGAATTTTTATGGCACCACAGGGGCTTGCAGCAGCATCAAGTCCAAAAGCTACTATTATCGCTTGGATTATTACTTCTATTGGTTCCATTTTCTTAGCACTAAGCTTTGCAAAGCTTGGTATGGCAATGCCAAAGACAGGAGGGCCAATAGTATATACTAAAGCTGCTTTTGGAGAATTTGCTGCTTTTTTAGTAGCATGGCTATATTGGATAGGTATATGGGTTGGTGATGCAGCAATTATAACAGCTGCAACTAGTTATTTAAGTTACTTTTTCCCTATACTTGGAGAAAGTAGATTATTAGCATTTTTGATTTCATCATCAATACTTTGGATATTTACTATTATAAATGTAAAAGGAGTAAAGCAAGCTGGAATTACAGGTATAGTGACTACTATATTTAAGATAATTCCATTGATAGTATTTGTAATTATAGCAGCAACACACTTTCAGGAAAGTAACTTTAGCACTGTGTCATCTCCAGAATTAAAAGGTTTATCTACAATTCCAGCAGCAGTTAGTATAACTCTATGGTCATTTCTAGGAATAGAGAGTGCTACTGTTCCGGCTGGAGAAATTAAGAATCCAGAAAGAAATATAAAGATAAGCACTATATATGGAACTATAGTAACTGCTGCTATATATATTTTAATTAGTGTACTAGCTATTGGAGCTATGTCACAAGATAAATTAGCAGGTTCTAACGCACCCCTTGCAAATATTATAAATGCGGCAACTGGTGGAAGTTGGGGAGGCCCTTTTATAGCTTTTGGAGCAATAGTTTCAACTCTTGGAACTATTTCAGGATGGATTCTAATATCAGGTAGGTCTTCTTTTGCAGCGGCAGAAGATAAATTGTTTCCAAGCATATTTAGTAAAATTCATCCTAAATATAAAACTCCGTATACTTCTATAATAATAGCTAGCATAGGTACTAATCTTTTATTAATAACTAATTATATAAGTAGTCTTACTTCAGCTTTTAATTTTATATTATTGCTTTCAACTTTATCAATTATTCCAGTCTATACCTTTACAGCAGCAGCAGAGATGAAGCTTTTGGTAAAGAAGTCTAAAGATTTTAATTTGTTCTATTTTATAAAAAGTTCTTTCATTGCACTGGTAGCCTTTGCTTACTCTATATATGCAATTTATGGCACAGGAGCAACTATTGTAATGTATGGGTTTATAATGATGCTTTTAGGTATACCATTTTATGTGTATATGAAAGTTAAAGATAAAAAAGAGGAAGTTGATGAAGAAATATAGCTATAAAATTAAATACTAATAAAAGATAATAAGAAAAATCCATAAGTTATAAAACTAGGGATTTTTTCAGTTTAATCACTATATTCGTTTAAAAATTTCTGTAAATCTTCAGTAGGATAATTAGGGTAATCAAATATTTTATCTTCCCAAGTTCTTAGCTTGATATAATTTTTACCTCTGGAGATAATGTATTCAGGCAATATAGGAGTTTTTCCATTGCCATTTGGAGCATTTATTATATATGCTGGGATAGCCATTCCAGAAGTATATCCTCTTAGGTACTCCATTATTTCTATACCATCATCTATAGAGGTA
This sequence comes from Clostridium sp. JNZ J1-5, assembly GCF_053901425.1. Classification (NCBI taxonomy): domain Bacteria; kingdom Bacillati; phylum Bacillota; class Clostridia; order Eubacteriales; family Clostridiaceae; genus Clostridium; species Clostridium sp. JNZ J1-5. The sequence continues at coordinate 3,109,353 of NZ_CM132773.1, forward strand.
TTAAAATGTGTAGTTCCTACTACATTTTTACTATGGAACATGTAGTAAGGTCTAACTCTACATTTAAGAAGTTCTTGGTTTAAAAGACGCATTATATATTTATCATTGTTTATTCCATTTAATAATACAGCTTGATTGCCTAGTGGTATTCCTATATTAGATAGTTTATCACAGGCTTCTTTAGCTTCTCTTGTTATTTCAAGAGGATGATTGAATTGGGTATTAATATAAATAGGAGGATATTTTTTTAGGATGTTCAAAAGGCTTTCAGTAATTCTCTGAGGCATAGTTACAAGTACCCTTGTACCTAGTCTAATATACTCTACTGTGGGAATATTGTGGAGTTCTCCAAGTAACCAATCTAGCATGTTATCAGATAACATAAGTGCATCTCCACCAGTAACTAAAACGTCTCTTATCTCGGGGTTATTTCTAATATATTCAATGGATTCTTCAATAACACATTTTGGCTTAGTTTTATCAAAAGTTCCTATATTCCTTCGTCTTTGGCAGTGTCTGCAAAAGGAAGGACATACATTGGTTACATTTATTATAAGTCTATCAGGGTATCTTCTTGTAATTGCAGCAGCAGGGCTGGTATATTCTTCTGCCATAGGATCAAGACATCCACCAGGATTAAGCTCCAATATATTTGGGATAGATTGAAGCTTAACAGGATTTAATTTGTCCTCATCGTCAATTAAAGAAGCATAATATGGTGAAATACCCCATCTAAAGTTCTTCTCTACTTTTCTTATGTGATCTATCTCTGTATCGCTTAAGCTGATTATTTGTGACAATAATTCTATATTAGATATCCTATTTTTTAATTGCCACTTCCAATCTTTCCAATCTTCTATAGTTGCATTTAACACATGGAGTATTTTGTTTCTTTTAGCCTCTATTTTCTCTTCTTGAATTGATGACATTCCCCTTGGAATAGTATCTTTTATTGATAGATAATCTGATATTCTATTTTTTAATTCATCAGCTCGTTTTAATGAAATGTTTTTCTTGATTTCATATTCAGACATACGTTACCTCCTAATTTTGCTATAATTTATTGAATGTTTACTTTTATTTAAGGATTTCTATTACCATATTATGTTTTAAAATTGATATTGTACTGAATTAGCAATAAAAGTTTTTATTGCCTTCACTAAAGCATAAACTGGGAATATTATAGTAGTGAGTAAAAAATAATAATGTAAATTTACTAAAAATATCCCTATTTATAGATGAATTTTGAGTTTACTTAACTTTAAGTAAAAGGAGAATGAAAAAATGAATAAAGAGATGTGGAATATAATTATAAGAAGTTATGAAGAAAATTCCTGGGAAGAGCACAGTATAGGTTTACCAGATGAAATATACCAGCAACTAAATAGTGAACTCCAAGTAAATTTTAAAGTTGGAAATTTAGAAGTGAAAGTAGAATGTAGACCTAATCATACTAAAGATACTTTAGAGCTTTCATCAAAACTTCAGGAATATATGGGATTATCTAATAATAAGATAACTAATTTAGTCATAAAAGATAATAAAATTTGCATTGGTCCAGTAATAGGAATTTTTATTAGTAATGGACAAGTAAGAAAAGCAAATGCTCAAAATCCTAATTTTAGATGGATAGAAACTATGAAAGCTAATGAAATTGCAAATACAATAGTATACTATTTTTCTATAAAAGATGTAGATTTTGCTTGCAAGAAAATCCTTGGAACCTATTATAATTATGAAAATATGCAGTGGGAAAGGACCTATTTTCCTTATCCAGATATATTATATGATAGGGGAGGAGGTACACTAAAGTCCCAAAGTTTAATATCAGACTATATTAGAAAAGAACTAGAAAAGAATAAAGAGCTAATTAAAATTAACCCTAGATATTTTTTCGATAAGTGGGATGTTTATGAGAGGCTTAAAGAATACACGAATGTAGGAGAGTGGATGCCATTAACAATTTTGTATAATAAACCTGAAAATTTAGAAAGTATGCTGGAAAAAGTTCTGTTGTATATATGAAAGATTGTGTCGGTAACAACGGTGTAGGAGTTGCGAGAGTAGTTAAACTTTCAGAAAATAAATATGAATTAAGTCATTTTTTTAAAAAGTTATTTAAATATAATCTAAATTCATTTGATGAATTGATAAAAGAAATAGAAAATATTTTTCAGGGAAAGAAAGTAATAATACAGAGTGCTATTGATTTGTTGCAAATTGATGGGGGTAATGTAGATATGAGAGCTACAGTACAAAAAAACAGTGAAGGCAAAATGGAAGCAACGGCTTTCCCTGTTAGAATAGGAAAAGCCGAATGTCCAATTACAAGTACAAGATCTGGTTCTTCAGTATATACATTAGAGGATTTCTTTAAAAAGTTTTTTAATTACTCAGATGGGCAAATCAATGGATTAAAAGAAAGACTAAAAACATTTTTATTTTCTTATTTTAAATGTATAGAAAATGAATATGGAAACTTTGGTGAATTAGGAATTGATTTTGCTATAGATAAAAATTGGAGAGTGTGGTTTATAGAATGCAATGCAAAACCAGGAAAAGACACTGTTTATTTATCCTATGATAATGAAACTATAAAAAAATCTTTTTTAAATCCTTTAGAATATGGAAAATATCTATGGAAAAATTCATAGAGTATGTTAATAGTTTAAAGTTGAGGTGAATTTTATGAAAGTTAAGGTAAATAGATTATCTGATGATAAATATAATGATAAATGTTTAATTTCTAGGGATATATTTGATAAATTAAATTTATCAGATAAAGCAGAGTATAATATTCATGTTGGACAACTTAATTATTATTCATTTATTAAAGTATTAGAAAATGAAGTAAATACTATAATGATTCCAGATAATATATTTGACAAATTATATTTAGTAGATGAACTAGATTTAAATATAAAAAAAGAAAATCAGAATATATATCTAGGTCCTATAGTAGGAATATTTATAAATCATTACAATTTTCCGCTATATGAAGATGGATCTGCACCAAAACATCATGCTAGAGGAGCAATATCTCAAAACTGCTTATGCTATTATTTTTCTACAGAAAGTATAGATTGGAATGAAAAAAGAATAAAGGGATATACTTTATTGCCATCATCAGAAGAGTGGGCTAATGGATGGTTTCCTATGCCAGATGTAATTTATGATAGAGGAGTTGGATTTGAGCAGGAAGAAAAGCAGCTAGTTAAAGAAATACGAAAAAGACTTAAAAATTATCCTAATATGAAAATAATAAACAGACGAAACTATTTATCAAAAAAAGAAACATATGAAAAGCTATTTAAATACCCTGAAATCAATAAATTTTTCCCGAAAACAATAAATTATACAAGTTTTAACGACGTAATTATAATGTTAAAGCAATATGATTTTGTTTTTATAAAAGCTTCCCTTGGAAGTGGTGGAAAACAGGTATTATCTATAGAAAAGGAAAATGAAGAATATAAACTTATATTCTATTCTGGAGGGTTAAAAGAACTAGATCTAAAAGAAATTAATGAAGTAAGAGATTATGTAGAAAATTTTACAGAAGGAAGGCAATTTATAATTCAAGAGGGAATTAGGCTGCTAAAATACAAAGGTCAAGTCTTTGACATGAGGCTGCTTACTATAAAAAATAATCAGGGGAAATGGAGAGTTATAAGCAATTGGAGTAGAATTGCAAAAGCTAACTACACTATTACAAATTATTGTGCAGGAGGAGGACTTGAACTTTATGAAAATATGTATAATGATTTAATAGATTTCTATGGTGAAGATAAAATACCAAGTGAAAAACAGATTGAAGAATCTACTATTATGATTGCGGAATATATTGAAAAAGCTTTTGGTTCCTTTGGTGAGATTGGAATGGATATGGCTATAGATATAGATGGTAAGCTATGGTTTATAGAAGCAAATACAAAACCTGATAAAGATCTTGTGGAAGGATATGATGATTTTGACGGAATACCTCCTCAAAACCTAGCTATATTTGAATATGCAAGGTATTTAGTAGGTTTTAATGATTGAATTTATGTAGAATGAAGTTTTTGCAGGCTTAAAATTAAATATTATATAAAAATACTGTAATGAATTTATTTAATTATAAATCTACTACAGTATTTTTTATTTATACAGTTAATTATACTATTGTTTTTTTATTAGCGGTTAGATATTCTACTATCTCTTCCATTTCCATACCTCTTGAAGCTTTTATAAGAATAACATCATTAGATTTTATAGTCTTTTCTAGGTATCTACAAGCGTCTTCTTTAGATGTAAAATGCTTGCTTGTAATACGGGAATTTGCTTTATCATAAATATATTTAGCCTCATTTCCAACGGCTACTAAAACATCACATTTGTCTATCAAGTAGTTACCAATATTTTCATGGGATATTTTACTGTACTCTCCCAGCTCTAGCATATCACCAAGAACAGCTATTTTTCTGCCATCATTGAAAGAGTAAAGTACATCTATAGCATATTTCATAGAGTCAGGATTAGCATTATAACAATCTTCTAACAATGTTATATGATCCTCAAGGCGTATTATATTCATTCTCATTTGACTAGATTTATATTTTAGAATGCCTCTTTGTATTTCACCACCATCTAAATCAAACAAGTCTGCTACTGCTATAGCAGCTAGAGCATTATATACATTATGAATACCCACAGCGTTAGTTCTTAGAAGAAGTATTTCATCTCTGTATTTGCATTTAAATTGGACTCCAGCTTCACCTAAGTTCACTATATCAAAGGCATTGTAGTCTCCTTTTCCATAGGTAGATATTCTTATTATTTTATACGGTTTATCTTTTATTCTTGAAAGATATTCATCGTCGTTATTAATTATTAATATATTGTTTTCATTAAAGTATTCTGTTATTTCCATTTTAGCCTTAAGAATATTTTCTTTTGTTTTTAAGTTTTGAATATGGGCTGTCCCTATATTTGTCATTATAGCTATTTTAGGTCTAACTAAATCAGCCATACTTTTTATTTGACCAAAATTGTCCATTCCAACTTCTAAAACAGATATTTCATGAATGCCTTTCATATGAAAAATTGTATAAGGTACACCTAGGTTACTATTATTATTTTGTTGTGTTTTGTGAACTTTATATTTTTCTCTTAAAACTGAGGTTACCATATCTTTTGTGCTTGTTTTTCCAGAACTTCCTGTAACCATTATAGTAGGTAGGTTAAAGATATTCTTATAATATTTTGCTAAGGAATATAAAGCAGACCAAGTATCACCAACTACTATCTGAGGTATGCTAAAATCAGTTTTTTTCGGAACAATGACTGCAATAGCCCCATTCTCTAGAGCTACTTTTACAGGTTCGCTAGGGTCTGAGCCCTTATCAACTAATGCTATATATAGGTCATTAGATTTAACTTTCCAACTTTTAATAGCAATATCGTTTATATTAATATCTTCCTTGCAATTTACTAATTCACCGTCTATAGCTTTGGCAATTTCTGAAATTTTAAGATTTTCCATATACTTTCCTCCTAAACCAGGATTAACTTTATTATGATATACATAAAAATGCTAGTCCAATTAATTTAGTTAAAGATTTAGATAGAGTAGTAGCACTATCTAAATCTTTAGTTTTACTTTATATTATGTTTACATTTGCCAAATTGACAATGATTATTGCTATTCTACATTGTACCATCCTCTTGATTTCATTGCATTAAATAGTGTTTCAGCGTGACCCTGTTCTTCTTGCTGAATATGCTGAAGTTGTTTTCTTATATTAGGATCAACTGATTCTAATACAGCATTATTATAAGAACTGGACACATGCTTTTCAGTAGATAAAGCATCATTTAATAATTGAGCGTCACTAGTACCCAGGCTATTTTGCATATTTGATAAGTCGCCTTGGGGTGATGTGTAGCTTTCAAATAAATTTTGATTGTTTATACCATTTTGAGTAAGTATGTTTTTTAAAGTAGTTGCATGCTCTTTTTCTTTATTTGCAAGGTCTGTAAATACTTGTTTTAGTTGTTGGTCTGAAGAGAGCGCGGCATATTGTTCATATTTTCTTATACATAAGTATTCTGCTACTAAGTTATCTTGAATTAAAGTTTTTTCCTTATTAGTAATTGCCATATTATAAACTCCTTTCAATTTATGTTAAGTTTAAATATAGTATCACCTATTTGGGAAATTATATGAGCATACAATGGGGCAGCCCTCTGGAATTTATTTCCGGGGGCGCCCCATTGTATTAAATAATACACAATAAATCTAAAATTTTAAAAACTATTTGAACTCTTCAACTAGTTTTTGGAAAGCTGGGATGGAATTTTGTATTATATCAAACTTTACACAGTAAGACATTCTAAAATATCCTGGACAGCCAAAGCCGCTGCCAGGAACGAGAAGTAGATTATACTTCATAGCTCTCTTAACAAATTCTACATCATCATCAATTAATGCTTTTGGAAATAGATAAAATGCTCCTGTAGGCTTTACGCATTGGAATCCTATATTTGTAAGATTTTCATACAGAAAGTCCCGTCTCATTTTGTAGCCGCTAATATCTACCTTTGCATCTAGTGCATCAGCTACAACCTTTTGAAATAATCCAGGAGCATTTACAAATCCAAGAGTTCTATTGCAAAAACTTAGGGCTGAAATAAGAATATCACTATTCTTAATTTTACTGCTGACAGCGATATATCCAATTCTTTCTCCAGCAAGACCTAAAGATTTACTAAAGGAATTTACTATAATAGCATTTTTAAAAATAGAAAGTATATTAGGAAGTGCAATATCATCATAAATTATTTCACTGTATGGCTGGTCAGAAATAATATAGATGTTTGTATTATATTTTTTTTCCTTTTCTAATATAATTTCTTCAATATCATTAAGTTTTTCTTTGCTATATATAACGCCTGACGGATTATTAGGATTGTTAATTATTATAGCTTTTGTTTTTGGTGTAATACTTTTTTCAAAAGCAACTAAATCTGGTTCGAAATTTGAAAGGTTAGGAGGTACAACTACAGTTTTTCCACCATGATTATCAGTATAAAAAGTGTACTCAACAAAATATGGTGCAAAAACAATCACTTCTTCACCAGGGTTTAAAAGCGACTTTAAAACTACATTTAATCCACCAGCAGCACCTACTGTCATAACTATATTATTTGCTGAGAGTTCAACTCCACTTTCCTTCTGTAATTTATAAGCTATTTTTTCTCTAACCTCTGGATATCCAGCGTTGTTCATATACCTATGAATTCCTTTTTCATCATTTAATATATGCTTCTTTAGAGATTCCAGAACTTCCACAGGAGGTTCTGCATAAGGATTCCCAAGACTATAGTCATATACATTTTCTGCCCCATATTTTTCAGTAAGTCTGGCACCTTCTTCAAACATAAGTCTTATCCAAGATGATTTGCTCAGATTGTTTACTATCTTTTTTGAAAACATATTATCGCCCCTTTATTTAATATTTGAAAGTTAAGTTAATATAATGACTATATTATATTATCATCAGTAAAACATTTCAATTTAATCAATTAGAGGAATAGTAACATAGAGATAATTTAGGTGAATCTGAGAGAAGATGTCCACTATAAATTATTAGTAAATTTACATAAGTGTGAGAAAAAATTATAAAAGTTAAGCAGTTTATGAGATAATGGAGTATAATTACATGAAACGTAAATTATAATATAGGCATAAAATACAGCAATAAATGAGGTATGAAGATATGAATAATTCAAGTTTTATTAATTTTAATTTAAGTGAAGAAATATTAAAGGCGCTGCATATGCTAGAATATGAAAAACCATCTCAAGTACAAGAAAAAGTTATTCCTATCGCTATTGAAGATAAGGATATTATCGTAAAGTCTCAAACTGGAAGTGGAAAAACTGCAGCTTTTGCTATTCCTATTTGTGAAAAGATTAAAATTGAAAAGAGAGAACCGCAAGCATTAATATTAACTCCAACTAGAGAGCTGGCAATACAGATAAAAGAAGATGTATCCAATATAGGAAGACTGAAGAGAATAAGATGTGCAGCTGTTTTTGGGAAACATCCCATGGATATTCAAGTTAGGGAATTAAAGCAAAGAGTACATGTGGTGGTTGGGACACCAGGCAGAACATTAGACCATATAGAAAAAGGAAATGTGAACTTCCAAGATATAAAATATTTAATTATTGATGAAGCAGATAAAATGCTGAATATGGGATTTATAGAACAAGTTGAAGCAGTTATTAATAAGTTACCTAAAAATAGGATAACTATGTTATTTTCAGCTACTATAAGTGATGAAATTGAATCCTTATGTAATAAATACATGAATAGCCCTAATAGAATAGAAATTAATTCACAAAATATTACAAATGAAAAAATAGAAGAAGTTTGTTACGATGCTGAAGTTAACAAAAAGTTTAGCTTGTTGAATAGAATAATTTGCACTGAATTGCCAGAAAGCTGTATTATATTCTGCAACACAAAAGAAGAAGTTGATAAAGTATTTCAAAAAATGGTTAGTAGAGATTATTCTTGTAGTAAATTGCATGGAGGAATGGAGCAAAAAGATAGAATAGACACAATGGAAAGATTTAAAAAAGGAGAATTTCAATTTTTAGTTGCAACAGATGTGGCTGCTAGAGGAATTCATATAGAAGATATAACTCATGTTATAAATTATGATGTTCCAACAGAGAAGGAAAGCTATGTCCATAGAATTGGTAGAACAGGTAGAGCTGGGAAAATAGGAAAGGCTCTAACCTTTGTATATCCTTATGAAATTAAATTTTTAAATATTATTGAAGAATATTTAGAATATAGAATAACTAAAAAAGAGATTCCCTCAGAAGAAGAAGTTGAAAGAGGAAAAAGAATCTTAAAAGAAAAAGCTAAATTAAAACCAAAAGAAAAATTAGATAAAAGTGCTAGTTTAAATAAACAAATTACAAAGCTTTATATAAATGCAGGAAAGAAAAAGAAAATAAGAGCTGGAGATATTGTAGGAGCAATAACTAATATTAAAGGGGTTTCACCAGAAGATATTGGAATTATAGATGTGCAGGATGGATTCTCTTATGTGGATATATTAGATGGAAAGGGAAAAATAGTTTTAGAAGCACTTAAAGATACTACTATAAAAGGGAAAAAAGTTAGAGTAGAGAGAGCAGAAAAATAAAATAAATTTTAAATCAAGAAGTAGTACCTATAAGTCGTTTAAAACTTTATAGGTACTATTTTATTATTTCTATTTAAGACTCTGTCTTAAATAAATGTTGATTTTTACAATGTCTTAAAACATAGCCTTAATTAGATTAAAGCGTAAAAAACATGTGTTTATAAATAAAAAATGGATAAACTAATATTAAATTACTTAAAGGGAGCATTGGTATGAATAATTCTTTAACAAATAGGCAAATTGCTTTTATTGTTTACTGCACAATAGTGGGATTTGGTGTAGTAAACATTCCTAGGGATGCTGCAGATGCAGGAGAAACAGGAGGATGGGTTACAATAATTATTCTAACCTTAATGTTTATAGCAGTTGCATATGCAGTAAATTATATTGCATATATAGCTGAAGAAAAAGATTTATTTGAGTTCTGTAAAATGTTGGCGGGTAAGTTTTTTGCATACATAGTACTTATCGTATATGCTATTTACTTTTTTGTATCTTTTACTATGATTACAAGGATATATTCTGAAACAGTGCGCATTACGATTTTACCTAAAACTCCATCCTGGACCATGGCTTTATTTTTCTTCATAGTTGTATACTATGCTTTAAAAAAAGGATTAAATGTTATTGCTAGAGTTTGCGAAATGTATGGAATTATAAATATAGTAGGGAATATTTTTATGGGGATTATTTTATTTACCCAAGGAAAAATTATAAATTTAAGACCAGCATTTGTAAAAGAGGATATGCTAACATATATAACTGGAATACCTAAATTAATATTTGCTTTCTTAGGAATAGAAATGCTGCTTTTTATACCTTTTAACAAAACAACTAATAAGAATTCTTTTAAGTATACAACTGGGATTATAGGATTAATAGGAGGATTATATATTCTAGCAGCAGAATCGGTTATATCAGTTGTTGGTGTAGATACGGTTATGCTATATAAAGCTTCTTTATTTAATATTGTAAGGGGTGTAGACGTACCATATCTTGAAATCTTCAGAAGACTTGATGGTATATATGTAATAATTTGGACCTTTAATATATTTTGTAGTGTCAGCTTATGGGGATATGGATTAGTAACATGCGTAAACAAAGTTTTTAAGGGTCCACAAGGTAGAGATAAGACTATATATGTAATAATTTTAGCATTTATTGTATCTCAAATTCCTGGAAGTACTAATGATGTAGAAAATCTGCTTAAATATAATGGATATTTAGGCTATTTAACTGCATTTATAATACCTGGTATTTTATTAATAATTATGAAGGTGAAGAAGAATGACAAAACGGTATCATAGGTTACTGATTATTTTAATATTATCTTCATTATTAACAGGTTGTTGGGATTATCAAGATGTTAATAAAAGGAATATTAGACTTTCAGTTGGTTTGGATAAGACAGAGGATGGATTTGATTTCAATGGTGAAAGTGCAAGCCTTATAGCTGGAGCAGAAAAGAGTGGAGAAAAAATACAAATACCTGTGACTTACTATTACACTGCATCAGGTAGAAGTTTGGAGGAAGTTAAAGAAAAACTTGATGAATCAGCTCCACAGGAAGATTTTTCAGGGGCTATGAGAGTTGTGGTTTTGGGAAAAAATTATGCTGAAGATGGTATAGAACCCTATATAAATAGAGTGAACCATTTAACTTATTTAAGAAAATCACTTCTTATTGTAGTGAGTAGAGAAGCCCCAAAACAATTATTTCAAAGACAAGTTACAAATGATATATCAATAGGGTATGCCATAGAAGATACTATAAGGCAATTGAATGAAAATGGCCAATGCATCTATAAAACAGCACAGGATGTACAGACAGATATTCAAAATAAAGATATAGGATATATTCTTCCTTATGTGGGGATAGAAAACAATACTATAGAATTCTTAGGGTTTGTAATAATGAAAGAAAATAAAATGATAGGAATAATTAGCAATGAAAAAAGCTTTGGATTTTTATACTTATTATTAAATAAAGCTACAGATATGAAAACTATTTCAGATGTTGGAAATAAAGAAAACATATATTCTGTAAGAACTAAACTTAAAAAAAGAAAGATAAAAACAAATTATAATGATAAAAAAATTAATATTGATATAGATTTAAAATTAGTTCTGCAACTTCAATATCAGTACCAAACAAAAGCTTTAAATGAGGGTATTATAAGAGAATTAAAAGATAAGGTAGCTAAAGAGGTAGAAAAAGAGGTTTTATATGCTGTAAATCTTTCACAAAAGGAATATAAATCTGATGTATTTGGATTTGCAAAATATTTTAAGGCACAAAATCCTAAAGCTTATAAAGAAATAAATTGGAAAGAAGAATATCCAAAGGCAACTATTAATTTAAATATAGAAACCAAATTTAGCGATGTAAATTTAATTAATATTAACAATAAAAAGGAGCAATAGAAAAGAGATATTATGAAAAGAAAATTTAAACTAATTATTATGTTAATAATATCTTCATTGCTAACAGGTTGTTGGGATTATAAAGACATTAACAAAAGAAATATTACACTTACAGTTGGAGTAGATGAAGTAGATGATATGAAGCAGTTTACCTGTGAGATTGCAAAGTTTTCACAAGGTGGAAATGAAAAAATTGGAGGTTCACAAAATAAAAACAATTATACAGTTGTATCCATGGGCAGAAGTTTTGAGGAAGCAAAAAAGGAATATGATTTTAAGTATCCATTACAAGATTTTTCAGGAGCCATAAGGGTGATAATTTTTGGAAGAAGTTATGCTGAAAGTGGAATAGAATCCTATATAAACAGAGTTAACCATTTAACAGAACTAAGAAAATCCCTCCCTATTGTAATAAGTAGAGAAGCTCCAGAAAAATTATTACAAAAAGAAGTAGTGAATGACACCACTGTTGGATATGCCATAGAAGATACAATAAGGCAATTGTACAAAAATGGAAAATCTATATATAAAACAGCTCAGGAAATTCAAGAAGACATACAAAACAAAGAGATAGGTTATGTTATTCCCTATATTGGAATGCAAGATAAAACTATAGATTTTTTAGGTTTAGCAGTAATGAGTACTGATAATAAGATGATAGAAGTAATTAACAGGGATGATTGCAATGGTTTTTTATATTTACTGCCGAAAAAAACTACCAGCACAAAGGCTATTTATAAGATCGGAAAGGAAGATACAATTTATTCTGTAAGAACTATCCTACAGAAAAGAAAAATAAAAACAAGTTATATTGATAAAAAAATAAATATAGATATAGATTTAAAATTAAGCTCTTACCTGCAATACCAATATTATACAAAACTTTTAAATGAAAGTATTATAAAAGAACTGGAAGATGAAATAACTAAAGAGGTAAAAAAAGAGGTTTTATATGCTATAAGTCGTTCTCAAAAGGAGCTAAAAGTTGATATATTTGATTTTTCAAGATACTTTAAAGCAGATAATCCGAAAGCTTACAAAGAAATAAATTGGAAAGAAGAATATCCTAGCGCTAATATAAACGTTAATGTAAAAACAAAAATTAAGGATGTAAATTTAATAAATCTTAATAAGAAGAAAAAATATTGAGGTAATAACATATGAAAAATAAATATATAAATAAAATTCAACAGATTACAAATGAAATTTCTGGGTTAATAGTTAGAAAGATAACGATTAATGATAAAGAGGTTCATATAGTTTTTATTCCACAAATTACAAATAGGGATAGTATATCAAATAATATAATAAGACCACTACTTCAGTATAATAAAAAAGAGCCTTTAAACTTAGATACAATTTTTAGTTCTGTTATTTATATAGATGATGTTTTTGAAGATAAGGATGAATTAAAAATTGAAAAATATGTATTGGAAGGCAAAACTGTTATTGCAATATTAGATGAAGATAAATATTTAGTTGCCAATACTGTAAGTTTTGAAAAAAGAAGTGTTGAATCACCACAAGTTGAAACTACTATAAGATCTCCGAAAGATGCTTTTACTGAAAATTTAGATTCAAATTTATCCTTAATAAGATATAGAATACAGGATAAATCATTGAAGATTGATTATATTATTGTTGGAAAAAGAACCAAAACCACTGTAGCAGTAATTTATATGGCTGATATAGCCAATAAAAAATATGTAGATCAAGTGAAGAAAAAGATAGAGGGCATAGAAGTTGATGGAATCATGGAATCTGGATATATTCAAAAGTTTATTTCTAATAAGGAAACCACTTTATTCCCGCAGATTGGGGTTGTTGAAAAATCAGACTCTACATGTGCAAGTATATTAGATGGAAAAGTGTGCGTCATGGCTAATGGAAGCAATTTAGCTTTAATAACCCCTAAAAATTTTATTGAATTTTTAGATTCATCCGATGACCATTATGACAGTACCTATATAGCATTATTTGTTAAAGTTTTAAGAATTGAAGCACTAATTATAACGCTTACTCTTTCGGCATTGTATGTTGCAATAGTTGCATTTCATGCTGATATTATACCTTCACAATATATATTAGCCCTTGCAGCTTCAAGAACTACAGTTCCTGTAAATGCACTAGTAGAGGCAGTGCTTATGGAGATGGTAGTAGAATTGCTAAGGGAAGCCAGTGCAAGACTCCCAAAACAGATTGGACCAGCAATAGGTATAGTTGGAACTATAGTTATAGGTCAGGCTGCAGTTGCTGCTGGATTAGTTAGTCCATTAATGGTAATTATAGTAGCCCTTACACTAATGTCTTCCTTTGCTATTCCAGATTATACTATAATGGATCCTATAAGACTATTAAAGTTTGGAGTTATAATCATTACGGGTATATTTGGATTGTTTGGGTTTATTATGGGAGTTACATTTATAGTTGTAAAGTTAGCATCTATAACAAGCTATGGAATACCTTATACGGCACCTATAGCACCTTTCAATTTTGAAGATTTAAAAGATTTCTTTTTGAGTAATATAGTGCTTTCTAAAAAAAGACCTGAATATTTAGAGGATCAAGATGAAACAAGACAGTAACTATATTTGAATTATTAACATAAGAATAATTCAACAGAGAATCTTCGCCGTGTTAAGATAGTGTGATAATATATAATTAAAATGATAGTATAAAAAAATGCTTATTGGAAATAAATACAATAAATATAATAAAAACAATAAAATCAAAAGGGGTAATTTATTTTGTTGGAAAGAGCTAAAGAACTGTTAAAAAGATACTATGGGTATTCCGAATTTAGAGTTGGGCAAGAAAAGAGCATAGGTAACATTCTAAATGGGGGAGATACCTTTGCTATAATGCCCACAGGAGCAGGAAAATCTATATGCTATCAGATTCCTTCACTTATGCTAGAAGGGCTGACTCTAGTAATATCTCCACTTATTTCTCTTATGAAGGATCAAGTAGATTCTTTAAATAATATGGGGATAAAAGCAGCTTATATTAATAGCACTTTAAGCCAGTTGGAAGTGGAAGAAAGAATTTGGGAAGCTGAAAATGGTGGATATTCTCTACTATATGTTGCTCCAGAAAGGTTGGAATCTGAAAGTTTTTGTGAAATTTTGAGGGGTATGAATATTTCTTTAATAGCAGTGGATGAAGCCCACTGTGTTTCACAATGGGGACATGACTTCAGACCTAGCTATAGACAAATAGCAAGATTTATAAGAACACTTTCTAATAGACCTACTGTGGCAGCTTTTACAGCAACTGCAACAGAAGAAGTACAAGAAGATATAGTAAAGCTACTAGAATTAAGAAATCCTAAAGTATTTTTAACAGGATTTAATAGGGAAAATCTTTATTTATCTGTTGTAAAGGGAGTAGATAAAAAAGACTTTATATTAGATTATGTGGAAAATAATAAGGATAAAGTGGGGATTATATATGCTGCAACTAGAAGAGAAGTGGACAGCTTATATGAATTGCTGAGTAGAAAAGGTTTTAGTGCTGGCAGATATCACGCAGGATTAAGTGAAGTTGAAAGAGAGAAAAATCAAGAGGCATTTTTATATGATGATATAAGTATTATAGTTGCAACAAATGCCTTTGGTATGGGGATTGATAAATCCAACGTAAGATACGTTATTCACTACAATATGCCTAAAAATATGGAAGCCTATTATCAAGAGGCAGGACGTGCAGGAAGAGATGGAGAGCCTAGTGAATGTATATTATTGTTTGGAGAACAGGACGTAGTACTTCAAAAATATTTAATTGACCAAAATACAAATTTTCATGATAGAAAAATAATGGAATATAAAAGAGTTCAAATTATGGCCGATTACTGCCATACTGAAAGATGTCTTAGAGGATATATATTAAATTATTTTGGAGAACAAGATTTCGGAGAAAACTGTAATAATTGTAGTTCTTGTAATAATGAAACTGAAAGTGTAGATATAACTATAGAGGCGCAGAAAATATTTTCATGTGTAGCAAGAATGAATCAGCGATTTGGAACTACACTTATAGCGTTAGTACTTAAGGGGTCTAAGAATAAAAAAGTTTTTGAGCAAAACTTTGATAAGTTATCTACCTATGGAATTATGAAACAATATAGTGAAAAAGAAATTAAAAATATGATAAATGTTTTAATTGCTGAAAAATATATGTGTCTTACGGAAAGTGAATATCCAGTAGTTCGTCTAACACAAAGGGCACTTACTGTACTTAAAGGAGAAGAGCAGGTATTTAAAAAGATTCAGAAAAAAGCTCAGAAAACAAAAGTGGATAATTCACTCTTTGAGATTCTTAGAAGCCTTAGAAAGTCTATATCTGAAAGAGAAAAAGTTCCACCCTACATCATTTTTCCAGATAGTACTCTTAGAGAAATTAGTGAGTATCTTCCACAAACTGAATCTGCATTACTTAAGATTAAAGGTGTTGGAGAATCGAAACTTAAAAGGTACGGAGAGGAATTTTTAGAAATTATAAAAAAGTATGCTGAGGAAAATGGAGTTACATCTTCAGAAAAAGAAGAAGAATACAGTAGTGAAGAAGAAAAGATTCCAAGCCATGTAATAACTTTTAATATGTATAAAGGGGGTAAACCTTTAGACGAAATATCTAGAGAAAGAGAATTGAAAATTACAACCATACAAGATCATATTATAAGATGCTATCTTGAAGGTTTAGAAGTTAATTTGGATGATTTTATTCCAAATGAACACAAAGAACTTATATATGAAACAATAAAACAAGTTGGGGGAGAAAAGTTAAGACCTATAAAGGATGCTCTTCCAGAAGAAGTTGATTATATGAGTATCAAGGCAGCTTTATGCAACTTACAAATTTAAGCAGGTGCCAGTCCCCTGGGAATAATTCCCGGGGGACTGGCTCTTAAAAAGGTGTGATATAACTATGATATATACAGTAACTCTTAATCCATCAGTAGATTACTATCTTCAGGTAGAAGAGCTTTTAATAGGAGAAGTTAATAGAGCAGAGAAAAACTATAAATATCCTGGTGGAAAAGGAATAAATGTATCAAGAGTATTAAAAAGATTAGACACAGATAGCATAGCTTCAGGTTTTATAGGAGGTTTTACTGGAAGATATATTGACAGATGCTTAAAAAATGAAGGAATATATACTGATTTTATAATAATAGAAGAGGATACAAGGATAAATGTTAAGATTAGCGGCAGTGAAAGAACTGATGAAAATGGAAAAAGTAGAGTAAATAGTGAAACTGAAATAAACGGACAGGGGCCATATATAAAATCAGAAAAAATAGATGAATTATTTGAAAAGTTAAATAGACTGACAGATGAAGATTTTCTAGTACTTTCAGGAAATGTTCAGAGGTCAATACCGAGAGATATCTATTCAAAGATCCAGAAGAGATGCTCAAAAACTAATGCTAAAATAATAGTTGATACTACAGGAGAGGCACTAACATCAACTCTTGAGAATAGACCTTTTTTAATAAAGCCTAATCTCTATGAATTAAGTGAAATTTTTAAATCAAAAATAGATAGTAAAGAAGAAGTTATTAATTATGGCAAAAAGTTAATTGATTTAGGAGCGGAGAATGTAATCGTTTCAATGGGAGGAGAAGGAGCAATCCTCGTATCGAATATGGGTGCATTCTATTCAATTGCTCCTAAGGGTTTAGTTAAAAACTCTGTAGGATCAGGAGACTCTCTTATTGGTGGGTTTTTAGCCAATTATTCAAAATCGCAAAATATTTTAGAATCCTTTAAATGGGGAATTGCAGCTGGTAGTGCTACAGCATTTTCACAGGATTTGTGTAAAATAGAGGATGTTAAGAGGTTATTAAAGGAAGTTGATATTAAGAAGCTAGTTTAAATGTCAGGGGGAACAAAATGAAAATAACAGATTTAATTAAAGAAGGGGCCATAGTTTTAGAGTTAAATGCTTCCTCAAAAGATGACGTTATTAACAAACTTGTAGAAAAGCTTTATGATGCAGGAAGTTTAAATAATAAAGAGGAGTATAAAAAAGCAATTTTAGAGAGAGAAAGTCAAAGCACTACTGGAATTGGTAGGGGGATTGCCATTCCACATGCAAAAACAACAGCAGTGAAAAATCCAGCTATATGTTTTGGAAGAGCTCTAAGAGGTATAGACTATGACTCTCTTGATGGTGGGCCTGCAAAGTTATTCTTTATGATAGCTGCTAGTGAAGGGGCGCACAATGAGCACTTAGAAACTCTTTCAAGATTATCCACTTTACTTATGAATAAAAGTTTTAGAGAAAGAATTTTAAAAGCTAATTCAGAAGAGGAAGTACTGAAGTTAATAGATGAAGAAGAAAATAAAGTACTTGGAGATAAAAAAAATAATGTAGAACCAAAGTCAGAGAATACTTTAAAAGATAATACTAAGAATAATATGAAGATTTTAGCTGTAACTGCTTGTCCTACTGGTATAGCGCATACTTATATGGCAGCAGACGCCCTTAAAGACAAGGCTAATAAAATGAATATAGATATTAAGGTTGAAACTAATGGTTCTACTGGAATTAAAAATATGCTTACTGCTGATGAAATTAAGCAAGCTGCAGCAATAATAGTTGCAGCTGATAAACAAGTAGATATGGATAGATTTCATGGTAAAGTAGTTATTCAAGTTCCTACTTCAGAGGCAATAAAAAAGCCCCAAGAACTTATAGAAAAGGCCTTAAATAAGCAGGGAGATATATTTGAAGCTGATAAAAGTGTCAAACAGTTTAAGCAAGATGGTATCAAAATACAGACTTATAAGCACCTTATGAATGGAGTTTCTAACATGCTTCCCTTTGTCGTAGGAGGGGGGATATTAGTTGCAATATCCTTTATGTTAGATATTAACAATGTCGGTATAGCTAACTATGGCTCTGTAAACGTTATAGCTAAATTCTTTAAAGATTTGGGAGAGGTAGCCTTTGGATTTATGCTGCCAGTACTTGCTGGATTTATAGCATCAGCTATTGCTGATAGACCAGCTCTTGCTCCTGGATTTGTAGGAGGAGCTTTGGCAGCATCTGGTGGGTCAGGATTCTTGGGGGTACTAGCAGCAGGGTATATAGCTGGATATATAGTTAGAGGTTTAAAGAAAGCTTTTAGCAGACTACCACAATCCCTAGAAAGCATTAAACCTGTATTGTTGCTTCCACTGTTTGGAATATTGCTTGAAGGTTTTTTGGTGATATTTGTTATTAATCCTCCAGTATCAACTATTAATATTGGGATTAATTCTTGGTTAGCTTCTCTAAGTTGCTCTAATAAAATATTTTTAGGATTACTTTTGGGTGGAATGATGGCTATAGATATGGGAGGGCCTATAAATAAAGCCGCTTACGTATTTGGTGTTGCCTCAATAGCAGAGGGAAATGGGCATATTATGGCGGCAGTAATGGCTGGGGGGATGGTTCCGCCACTTGGAATTGCACTAGCAACTACATTTTCTAAAGATAAATTTACTAGAGCAGAAAGAGAGGCAGGAAAAACTAATTATATAATGGGATTATCTTTTATAACAGAAGGTGCTATTCCTTTTGGAGCAGCAGATCCTAAGAGAGTATTGCCTTCGATAGTCATAGGTTCAGCTGTAGCAGGAGCACTATCCATGATTTTTGGTGCATCATCACCAGCACCACATGGAGGAATTTTCATATTTCCATTAATTAAGAATTGGCCGATGTATTTGGTTTCAATTTTTATTGGTTCAGTAATCACAGCTTTAATGATAAATGTCCTTAAAAGGCCAGTAGATGTTTAGAAATTTATATAATTTTACAGCTTTTCATTGAATAGTAAGCGTTATTGTTATAAAGTGAATTATATGGACTTAATATATTGCTAAGTCTGGAAGCCTTAGAATAAAGTTTGGAGGTAGACTAATGAAAAACAAAAAGTTAATAAGTTATATTTTAATTATTTTAGTAATTATAAGTGCAGTATTTTGGATTAGAGGAAAAAGAAAAGATAATAGTGTGGCAAACGTAAAGACAGCTTTGTCCGAAGTTGGACAAATTAAGTCATATTTATCTACAACAGCAACTATAAAGTCTCAAAACAGCAAAGAATATTATGGTACCCAAGGTAAGATAAAAAAAATAAATGTTAAAGTTGGAGATAAGGTTAAGAAGGGGGACACACTATTAACTTATGAAACTCAAGATTTAACATTAACAGTAAAGCAAGCACAAATACAATATGATAATGCAATTCTTCAAAAGGAAGATTTGTACAACCAAAGTAAGATTATAAAAGAAAAAATATCAGATATGGATAGGCAGATTAGCATTCTTGAGAAAAGTACTAATCAAATGGATAAGGCTAAATTAGAGACACTAAAACAGCAAAGAAGTTCTATTACGCCAATATCAGATGAAAAATTAAAACAAACAAATAATGCTGTAAATCTAGCTAAAATATCACTAGATATGGCAAAACAAAATCTTTCGAAAAATCAAAGTTCAATAATAGCGGAAAATGAAGGTATTGTAACAGCTTTAAATGCAGTGGAGGGAGCAGCAAGTAACGGAATGCAGCCAGTTGTTGTTGTTCAGGATATAGAGAATTTAAAAGCTATAGTTTCTCTTGGAAAATATGATGCTAATAAGGTTAAAGTAGGACAGGAAGTAACCATAAAAGGGGGAGAGAAAATTTATAAAGGTAAGGTCACCTTTATTGATCCAGCAGCAAAAAAAATATCTTCAATGGCAGGAAATGATACTACATTAGGAGTTGAGGTAGCAATTTTAGAAAAAGCTCCAGAGTTAAAAATTGATTTTGATGTGGATATAGATATACTCATAGGAGAGGTAGATAACGCTTTGAAGGTTCCAGTAGAAAGCGTAAAATTTGAAAAGGGAAATAAAAATTTAGTATATGTTTTAGAAAATGGAATTGCTAAAGAAAAATCTGTTGAAATAGGACTTCAGTCAGATACATATATGGAAATTAAAAAAGGAATTATTAAAGGAGAAAAAGTTATATTAAATCCTTCAACTTCTATTAAAGATGGAACAAAAGCAAAGGAGTCTATAGGGGGAGAAGACAATGTTAAAGGTAAATAATGTAGTCAAAACATATAGAACTGGTGACATAGAGTTTACTGCTTTAAAAAACATAAATCTTAAAATAGAAAAGGGTGAGTTCGCTGCTATAATGGGACCTTCAGGTTCAGGAAAATCAACCTTTATGAACATACTTGGATGTCTTGATAAAATGGATAGCGGTAGTTATATTTTAAATGATAAAGATGTATCAAGTTTTAAGGATGAAGAACTTGCTTATATTAGAAATAAAGAAATAGGATTTGTATTTCAAGCTTTTAACTTAATACCAAGAATGAGTATTTTAGAGAATGTGGAGCTGCCAATGTTATATGCAGGAATAACATCAAAAGAGAGAAGGGAAAAGGCACTAAATGCACTTGAAAAGGTTGGTATTAGAGATAGAGCAAAACATCTTCCTAATGAAATATCAGGTGGACAAAAACAAAGAGCAGCTATTGCAAGAGCCATTGTAAACTCACCTTCTGTAATTATGGCAGATGAGCCTACAGGGAATTTAGATACAAAATCATCCTTAGACATTATGAAAATCTTTCAAGATTTAAATAATGAAGGGGCTACTGTAGTAATGGTAACTCATGAAAATGATATAGCACAACATGCAAAACGTGTAATTCGTTTTAAAGATGGTGAAATTGTTTCGGATTCAATGGTAGAGAACAGAATCCTTTTAGGGAGAGATAAAAAATGAATATATTTGAAAGTGTAAAGATGGCATTTGAAAGTATAAAGGCAAATAAAATGCGTTCTTTCCTCACTATGCTTGGTATAATTATTGGGATAAGTTCAGTTATAACTATAATATCCTTAGGCCAAGGAGGAAAGAAGACAATAACTGAAGAATTCGAAAAAATTGGAGCTTCCTCTGTAAATATTAGATTAGACCAATCAAAAGCACAATCTACAGATTATTTTACTTTTGAAGATGTGGAACAAATAAAAGAAAAAATTGATTCTGTTAAATGTGTAAGTCCTATAGTTCAAACAAGAGGATTAGCTGTTTCAAAGGAAAAAAGTAAAAGAGCTGTGATTACTGCTGGAAATCATGACTTTGTATATATTAATAATTCAGAAATAACACATGGTAGGTTCTTCAATGAAAGAGAATACGAAAAAGGAGCAGCTGTTGGAATAGTAGACGAATATTCTGCAAATGCATTATTTGGATATAAAGATGTAGTTGGAGAGAGTATAAAAATAGGGGATGGACCTCTCAGCAAGAAAATAAATATTATAGGTGTTGAAAAAGGATTCACTAGTCCATTCGGAAATGGAGATGACAGCGGTAGACCTATACTAGTTACTGTTCCTATAACTTTTATAGGAAACATTCAAGCAAATCCAATTAAAATGGATGTAATAACAATTATGGCAGATTCAAAAGAAAATAGTGAAACTGCAGGAAATGCAGCAGTAAATTTGATTCAAACAAGACATAATAATAGAGGGAAAAATGTATATTCAGCAGAAAGTGCACTTAAAGCAGTAGATCAAATTAATAATGTTCTTAATATATTCACTGCATTTATAGGAGCAGTTGCTGCAATATCCCTGCTTGTGGGAGGTATTGGAGTTATGAATATTATGCTTGTATCCGTTACAGAAAGAACTAGAGAGATAGGAATAAGAAAGGCAATAGGGGCAACTACTAAAATAATATTAGTTCAATTTTTAACTGAGTCAATCATAATTTCATTAATTGGCGGAATCATTGGTATGACATTAGGAATTGTAGGAGCAGAAATCATAGGTAATTTTGCCGGGATAACTCCATCTATTTCTATTGCTGCAGTATTAGGATCTATAATATTTTCTTCTGCTGTTGGAATATTCTTTGGTATATATCCTGCGAGGAAAGCAGCTCAGTTAGACCCAATAGATGCATTAAGATATGAATAAATTAAAAGAGATGCACAATTAAATTAAACTATATAAAATCACATGTTAAAAACCCTTTCATATAATATTTTGAGAATATAAATTTATGAAAGGGTTTTTTTATGTGGTACCATATTTGTTTTTCTAATCTTGTAAAAAAATATCTCCCTCCTGAAGGGCAGATTATAGAATTACAGGACTCTGTGAAAAAGCCAGCTATATATCTAAGAGATATAGATAATGATGGAATAGCAGAAGTAATTGCTGCTTATAAGTGGAAAGAAAAAGTTTATATTATTGTATTGAAAAATTATTATAATTCTTGGCATGTAGTAGCTGACATAGAAGGAGAAGGATATAATGTAAACTACTTAAAGGTTGCAGCTATTACTAATAAGAGATCAAGTGAAATAGTTATAGGATGGCAGGTAGGAGCAATTTGGGCTAAGCTTAATATCTACAAATGGATGCCTTATGGCTTTAAAAATATAGTAGATGAAGACATATATTATAGTAAAATTGAAGTTGAAGATATGCCTAGTAAATCTGGAAGAGATGGAAAAGATGAAATAGCACTCTGGAGACATGATACAGGGGAAGCATATAAAGTTGATGTATATAGATGGGAAAATGGGAAGCTAGTAAGAGCGGAAGATGTATACCCATATTATTTCAAAAAAGTAGCTGAATATTATGAAGAAAAGATTAAAGAAATGCCAGAAGCTGGTTTTTATTGGTATTATCTTGCAGATGCACAGATAAAGTCTGGAGAACTTAAAAAAGCATTAGAGTCTATTGAAATAGCAATGAAGCTTCAGTATCCATATCCATCTATAGAAGAGTTGACTAAGCTAAAAGAAGAGGTAATGTCAAAATCACGAAATAGAGTTACAAAGCTTTATCCAGCATCTATTAAAACTATTAATGGAGTAAAGTGGGGATATATAGATGAAAAGGGAAATTTCATAATTAAACCTCAGTTTAAATATGCCGGTGATTTTAATGAAAATGGTATTGCTATAGTAGAAGTTGATAGTTTATACGGAATTATAAACATGAAGGGAGAATATATTCTAAATCCCAAATATGATACCATAGATGAATTCTCAGAAGGTAGAGCCGTTGCTATTGACAGCAATGGATTTAATTTAATAGATGAAATGGGAAGAGAAGTAACTGATAAACCTTATAATTTTATAGGAAGTTTTCAAGAAGGAAGAGCATTATATGCAGATGTAGATAATGCAGGAAATTGGATTTATGGATATTTAGATAGACAAGGAAAAGAAGTAATTCATGCTGCCTATGAATCAGCTAGTGATTTTAAAGATAAAAAGGCTATTGTCAAAGTAAGAAATGGAGAGTACGCTTTAATAGGAATTAATGGAGAAGTATTGAAGAATTATAATAGGTATTCCTATGTGGGAAATATGGGAGAAGGGCTTTTAGCCTTTCAAAAAAATGATGGAGATAAATTTGGGTTTATGGATGAAAATGAAAATGTAGTTATCCCTCCAAAATATACAGGGGTTGAAGCATTTAGTGGTGGAAGAGCTGTAGTAAATATGTCAGAAGATTATATTAACCAATATGGACTTATTGATAAGAAAGGTAATTATGTAATAGATCCTAAATATAATAATATAAATTTATTAGGAGAAAATAGAGTAGCTGTTGGAATAGCTATAGATAAGGAAAAGCCCTATATAGGTTCTAAGTATGCTGTGGTTGACACTGATGGAAATTTCCTTACAGGTTTTATTTATTACGGTATATCTAATTATAATAAAGGCTTAGCTTCTGCATATGATGCTAAAAATACATTTTTCATTGATAGCACTGGAAAGCAAGTAAAAAGATTGCCAACAGTTAATGGAAGTGGCACATTATCTTTTGAAGGAGATTTAATTAAAGCAGATGTGGATTTTAGAATATCTTATTTAGATGAACATGGAAAAATTATATGGACACAAAACACAATTATTCCTCTTCAAGACGGATATAGGATAAGAGAAGAAAAGTTTAAGCCTAATAAAGATTATTTAGTGTATTATCCACAAATAGAAGGTATAAAAGATAAAAGTGTAGAAGTTGATGTGAATAAAAAGCTAAAGGAATTATCACAAGTTAAAGATGTCCCTAATGATATTCAGTTAGATTACACATATCTTAGTGATTTTTCAGTGGAGTTCTTTAAAAAGAATTTACTTGTATTAGAGATTATAGGCTATAAATACTATTTTGGTGCTGCTCATGGTATTCCATCTAAAGATTATCATCATATAGATTTAAATAGTGGAAAATTTTATAGCCTAAAAGATTTATTTAAAAAAGACAGTAACTACGTAAAAGTACTAAGTGACATTATAGAGAAGGAAATAAAAAATAATAAAGAATATTCTTATGTATGGCCTGATAGTTACAAGGGAATAAAAGAAGATCAGCCTTTCTATGTAGATGAGGATGCACTATATATTTACTTTAATCCTTATGAAATAGCTCCATATGCGGCAGGATTCCCAACCTTTAAGATACCTTATAGTGAAATAATGAATATTATTGATGTTAATGGTGACTTTTGGAAATCATATAATTAATAATCAAGAGCCAGTTCCCTAGAAACTTATTCTAGAGAACTGGCTCTGATTTTATACTGATTCCGCTTGTTGGACTAATTCATGAATTAAATCTTTTACAGAAACTATTTTATCTATTTTATATACATTGCTTCCGCAGAAGATTAGTCCTTCATCTAGATTTCCTTCCATAGCATTGATTAATGCTTTAGATATACAGTAAGGAGCAGTTTTTGGATTGCAAGGTTTTAAACAGTTATAAAGACATTTAATATTACCTTCGTTACCATTAACACTTTCAATAAACTTATTCTTAATGGCTCTTCCAGGCATACCAACTGGACTAGTTACTATTTGTACGTCTTCTTTTTGAGCGTTTACATAAGCTTCTTTAAATGCATTACTAGCATCACATTCATATGTAGCTACAAATCTTGTTCCCATTTGAACACCATCTGCACCAAGTTTTAATAGCCTTGCAATATCATAGCCATCAAATACTCCTCCAGCAGCAATTACTGGAATATGTTTACTATATTTATCGCAATAAGGCTCAACTGCTTTCTTTACAGCTACCACAATTTCGTCTATTGTAGTGGAATTGCCAGTTATATCTTCTTTGTGAAAACCGAGATGACCACCAGCTTCAGGTCCTTCTACCACAACTAGGTCAGGAGCAGCATTGTGCTTTCTGTCCCAAGTTTTGCATATAAGTGAAGCTGCCTTAGCAGAAGAAACTATAGGAGCAATCTTAATCTTGCTTCCTTCCACTAGCTTTGGTAATTCAAGTGGGAGTCCGGCACCAGATATGATTATATCTATGCCTTCCTCTATACATATTTTAACATATTCATTGTAATTGTTAGCTGCAACCATTAGGTTTACTCCTAGTATACCTTTTGGACTGATTTCTCTTGCTAATCTAATCTCTTTTCTTAAAGCTCTTAAGTTAGCCTGAAGATTATTTTTTAGAAAATCTGACTCTGCAAATCCAATTTGTGCTGCAGAAATAACTCCTATTCCGCCAGAATTAGCAACTGCGGAAGCTAATTTGTGAAGGGATATACCAATTCCCATTCCACCTTGTACTATTGGCACTGAAGCTTTTAAATCTCCAATAATTAATTCGGGTAATTTCATCATTTATCACCTATCTTTACTTAATAATCAAATTTTAAATAAAATATATAGTTAAGTCAAGGAAAATTCCTGTATTTATAATTATATAAAGCTTTTAAAATACTATTTTATATTTGAAATTTTTATAAAGGAACATCAGCTTCTTTAGGTTTTTCTTGACCTTTTGCAATAATTACTACAGAAAAAAGTATTAGAATGGTTCCTATAATAATTGGTATTGTAATTTTTTCTCCAAATAATATTATTCCCATTATTATACTTACTATTGGTTCAAAAGTACCCAATATTGATGTAGAGGAAGAACCTATTATTTTTAATGCTTTAATAAATAAAACAATAGATACTATAGTAGATAAAAAAGAAATTCCTATAGCAGATGAAATTGTATAAAAATTTACATCAAAGCGTAGTTTATTGCTTAAAGCAGTAAATATAAAAAGTGAAGCACCTGCAAAAAGAGAAAAATAAAAAACCGAAATAGTATTATCTAATTTTTTTATCTCAGGATGATTCATTCCCATAATACATGCAGCGTATGTGAATCCTGAAGTAATAGCTAAAGCTGCACCAATAGGATGGATACTTTGTCCTTTTACTCCTATTAAAATATATACACCTATCAGTGATAAAATTAGAGAAAATACTTTATATTTAGTAAATTTCTCTTTATATATCATATAATTCATTATAATTACAGCAGCAGGATATACAAAATGCATTGTAGTTGCAAGTCCTACAGAAATGTAATTATAGGAAAAAAATAAACCTATTCCTGTAGAAGTATAACCAATAACGCCTATTAAAAACATTATCTTAAGCTGATTTCTACTAATTTTTAAATTAACCTTTTTTATAGAAAAGTATATATAAAGCATAATTGCAGCTAGTAAAAACCTTAGTGTTAAAACTGTAAGAGCGTTACTTCCGTTATTATATGCTAACTTTGCAAAAATTGGCATAAAACCAAATGCTGCTGAAGAAAGTATGGCATATAATATCCCATATGTCCTTTTCACATTTTCACCTCTAATCTAATTTTAAAATTAATCTCATTAATATCAATGTAAATTGCTATATAAATTGAATCGCCATATATATTATATTAATTTATAAAGATTATATCTAGTGTCAATATAAAATGGAGACTAGATATAATATATTTTTGTGAGCAAATGTTAAGTATGTATTAAAATATATAAATTCAGCGAAATGTAATAGTGTATTGAATTAAATTTATTCACAAAGTATAATAATTACAAATATATATTAAGGCAGATAGTTAATGATAAAATGCAACAATAAAAGTAAAGGATGATTAAGTAAATTATGAAAGATAAAAGAACTCTTATTAAAATAGCTCATTATTATTACAATATTGGAATGACTCAAGAAGAAATAGGAAAGAAGCTTTCAATGTCAAGGCAAAAAGTAAATAGAATAATCAATAGTCTTATAGAAAATGGAATAGTGACTATACAAATAAATGGTTATGAAGAAAGCTATGTAAAGTTAGAGCAAGATTTAGAAAAAGAATTTTCATTACAGGAAGTAATAGTAACGTCAAAAGAAAATGATGAAGACTTAATGGATAAACTTTCTAAGGTGGCAGCCTCTTACCTTGAAAGAACAATTGATAGTAATGACATAATAGGAGTCTCTTGGGGAAGAACCCTTTCTAAAACAGCGGCTAATTTAGGGAATATTAAAAAAAATAATATATCAGTAGTGCAGATAGTAGGTGGTACTAATATTAAAGATCCGTCTATAAAAGCTGATGAAATAACAAGGGCTATGGCTAGTAAACTAAATGGGATTCCATATCTTATGTATGCTCCTGCTATAGTAAAAGATGAGCAGTTCAAAGAAGCTATGATGAGTGAACAAAGTATAAAGAATATATTTAATCTAATAAAAAAGTGTACTATAGCAATAGTTGGAATAGGAAACTTAAGTGAAAAATCTACAATATACATGCAAAATTACCTATCAAAGGAAGAACTGAAAAGATTAGAAGAAGATAAATGTGTTGGAGACATATGTCTACAAGCTTATAATATCAATGGTGAAATAATAAAAAATAGTATAAGCAGCAGGGTAATAGGAATAGGAGTAGAAGATTTAAAGAGGATTCCAAAGGTAATAGGTATAGCAGGAGGAAAGGAAAAAGCAGAAGCCATACTTGGGGCATTAAGAGGAAACTTTATAGATGTTCTTATAACTGATAATGAAACTGCAGAATATATATTAAAAATTATGAATAGATAATAGAAAAGAGCTATTGATTTTAGAGCTGTCAACAAGAGAATTTTGTTGACAGCTTTTTTTATATGAAAAAATATTGACATGATTTTTTAAATGCAACATATGTGACAAATGCTCAAAACTTATAAAAAACAATAATAATATAAAATGTTATAAAAATATATTGAAAAACAAAATTGTACAGAGTATAATAAAAGCATAAAAAGACAAAAGTAAATGAAATGAGCAAATGTAACAATAAACGAAAAGGAAGATCAATCTAATATGAAAGATAGAAGGACTCTTATTAAGATAGCCCATTATTATTATAATATTGGAATGACTCAAGAAGAGATAGGAAAAAAGTTTCAAATGTCCAGGCAGAAAGTAAATAGGATAGTAAACAGTCTTGTTGAAGAAGGTATAGTAACAATAAAAGTAAATGGTTATGATGGAAGCTATGTTAAGTTAGAACAAATTTTAGAAGAAGAATTTTCCTTAAGGGAAGTAATGATAACATCAGTAGAAGAAGAGGATGATCTACTAGATAGACTTTCAAAGACAGCAGCTTCTTATCTTGAAAGAGCTATAGATAATGATGAAATAATAGGAGTTTCTTGGGGAAAAACTCTTTCAAATACTGTTGCATCATTAAGTAATGCCAGAAAGAATAACATATCGGTTGTACAAATTGTTGGAGGGACAAACCTTAGGGACCCTTCTATAAAGGCTGATGAAATAACGAGAGTTATGGCAAGAAAACTTAATGGAACACCATACCTTATATATGCACCTGCCGTAGTAAAAGATGAGCACTTTAAAGAAGCTATGATGAATGAACAGAGTATAAAAAATACATTTAATATTATAAAAAAGTGTACTATGGCAATAGTTGGTATAGGCAATATAGCTAAAAAATCTTCTAGCTATATGCAAAGCTATCTAAATGAAGAAGAAATTAAAAAGATAGAAGAAAATAAGGGTGTTGGTGATATATGTTTGCAAGCTTACACAGTAGATGGTGAGATAATAGGAGAAGGTATAAGCAACAGAGTTATAGGGATAAGTATGGAAGATTTAAAGAAAATTCCAAAAGTGATAGGTATAGCTGGAGGAAAAGATAAAGCTGAGGCTATACTTGGTGCGCTAAGAGGAGGATTTATAGATGTTCTCATTACTGATAATATAGCCGCTGAAAATATATTAAATATTATTAGTAAGCCATAGTATTAAAGTTTGGGGGTGTAAATGGTGTATGAGAATTATCTTTTAGGTATTGATGCAGGTACCTCTAATATAAAGGCAGTAGTGTTTAATCTTAAGGGAGAAGAACTCTTTGTAGAAGAAAAAAATAATACTATCATTACTAAACATAGAACTTGGACAGAACAAAATATGAACTTATTATGGGAAGATTTTTGTTTCGTAGTAAGAAATGTTTTGATTAATAACGGTATAAATCCTAAGAGTATACTTGGTGTGGGAATAACAGGACAAGGAGAAGGCTGCTGGCTTATAGATAATCAAGGTAATCCTGTGAGAGACGCAATACTGTGGTCTGATGGAAGAGCTATAGATATAGTTGAAAGTATAAAAACGGATGAAAAGATGACCTGCAAAATTAAGGGAATAACAGGTTCCCATCCTTTTCCGGGAGCCACTTCGATTATACTGAAATGGCTATCCATGCATGAAAAGGAAACATTGGATAAAGCTTATGGGTGCATATTTTGCAAGGACTGGCTAAGGTATAAGTTAACTGGAAATTTGTGCCTTGAAACTACAGATACATCAACATCTTTGTTAGACTTAATAACCGGAGAAATATCAGAAGAGATATTGGATATATTGGGAATTGGTGAATATAAGTTCCTATTCAAGCCTCTTTCTAATTCTTGTAAGCTTGTAGGAAGAGTTACAAAAGAAGCTTCTGATTTAACGGGGCTTTTAGAAGGAACTCCAGTATCAGCTGGGCTTATGGATATTGTAGCAGCAGCAGTTGGAATGGCAGCAGTAGAAGAAGGTGATAGTTGTACTATTTTAGGAACAACCTGTTGCAATAGTGTTGTAAGAAAGAGCTGCTATGTTAATGGAGAAAATACTTCGGGGTTTGAGTGTCACGCAATACAAGATCTTTACTTAAATGTAATAGCTTCTATGGCAGGAACACCAAACTTAGATTGGGCAATAAATACATTTTTCCAAAGTGAAAAAGAAGAGGCAAAAAAAATAGGAAAAGATATATATAAAATTTTAGAGGAGTCTATAAAAGACATAGCTCCAGGTTCAGGAGGAATAATCCACCACCCATATATAAGTACTGGGGGAGAAAGAGCACCTTTTTTTAATCCAAATGCTAGAGCACAGTTTTTTGGCATTTCGTCTAATGCAAATAAACATCATATATTAAAATCAATATATGAAGGAGTTGCACTATCTATTAAAGATTGTTTGCAGGATGTTGAAAGTAAGGGCAGGATATACTTAGGAGGAGGAGGAGGAAAAAGTTATTATTGGGCTCAGATAATAGCAGATTGTACAGGAAAAGAAGTGGTAATACAAAGCGGAAAAGAATATGCAGCAAAAGGAGCAGCTTTATCTGCAGGAGTTGCAATGGGAGTTTACAGTAGTATAAGTGAAGCAGCCTTAAGTGTTCTGCGTATAAAGAAGACTTTTATACCAAATGAAAAAAATAAAGTCATGTACGATAAAATTTACAAATTATATAGAGGTTTAAGAGAAGTAGAATCTCATTATTGGAATCTTAGAAGTGAAATTTTTCATGGAAATTAAATAGATTAAAAGTAAAAAGTTATTATCAATGTAAAAACTAAAGTTAGCTTAAATTAGATTTAAATATAATTATATGAGGTGATTTGGATGGGAAATTATTTAAAAGAGAAAAATGATGTAATACAAGCTGGTAAGTCAATGCTAAAGGAAGGATATACTGTGGGAACGTGGGGAAATATAAGCGTTCGTTCAGATGATGGAAAGTATATGATAATAACTCCAAGTGGAGTAGATTATGAAATCATAACTCCTGAAATGATGTCAGTAGTGGATATGGATGGAAACTTAATTTCTGGTAAAAAGCCTTCTATCGAAGCTGGACTTCACCTTGCTATATATAAGAAAAGACAAGATGTAAATGCTATTATGCATTCACATTCCATATATACTTGTGCAATAGCAGCTACAAGAGAAGAGGTTCCTCCTGTATTAGACGAAATGGCACAGATAGTTGGAGGTGGAATAAAGGTTGCTGAGTATGCACTTCCAGGATCAGCAGAGCTTGCTGAAAATTGCGTGACCGCTCTTGGAGATAGAATGGCAGTATTACTTGCAAACCATGGAGGAGTATGCGTTGGAAGAGACATGAAAGATGCTTATAAGATAACTAAAGTTGTAGAAGTTTCTCTTCAATCATATTGTCTTGCAAAGAGTATAGGAAGTCCTGTAACGCTTTCAGACGAACAAGTAGGCTTCATGAGAGATTTCTTTTTAAACGCTTACGGAAAATAAAGCGGCTATGTTTTAAGAGATTATTGATTTCGTATAATATCGAAAATAATTCTAAATTTAGTATAACAAAAGAGAGAAGGGGACAGAATGAGAGCTTTAGTTACTGCTGAAATAAATGAGAGTATAATAAATGGACTTAAAGACTATATGGAACTTACCTATGAAGGATGGGTAAAGGAATTAAGAAAGCTTACAGAAGATGAAATGATTCATTATCTTAAAGACAAAGAGATTTTAATTACAAGCTATGATCCTATTACAAGAAAAGTTATAGAAGCTTGCCCAAAGCTAAAATTAATAGCTTGTACTAGAGCTAATCCTGTAAATATAGATATCGAATGTGCAAGAGAAAGAAACATCCCTGTTTTGTATACTCCTGGAAGAAATTCAGATTGCACAGCAGAATTTACCATAGCATTAATGTTAAGTATAGGAAGAAAAATTCCAATGGCCTATAAAAGCTTAAAGGATGGAAAACACTTGTCAGAAGAAAATACAGAAAGCCAAATTAAAGATGGCTTAAAAGAAGATATAACTTGGGCCCTTGGACCTGGAACACCATATATAGAGTTTAAAGGAATGCAGCTTAAGGGCCATACATTAGGACTTTTAGGATATGGAAGTATAGGAAAAAGAGTTGCAAATATTGCAAGAGCTTTTGGAATGAACATATTTATATATGATCCATTTGTTTCAGAAATTGAATTAAATGACAATGTTCAAACAAAGGTCTCTTTTGAAAAACTACTTAGAGAATCAGATTTTATAAGCTGTCACTGCAAAGTTGATGAAAGTACACGAGGGCTTATAGGTAAAGAAGCATTTGATATGATGAAAAGCACAGCTTATTTTATAAATACTTCAAGAGGGGCTATAGTAGATGAAGAAGCACTAATAGAAGCTTTAAGAGAAAAGAAAATAGCAGGAGCAGCTCTTGATGTATTTCATGCTGAACCAATATATAAAAAACATCCATTTGTAACAGAATTAGATAATATAGTTATTACTCCTCACCTTGCAGGAGCAACATATGATGCTATAGATAACCATTCAGTAATGATTGTTGAAGATATAAAAAAATTTTTAAAAGGTGAGAGAATGTTATACCAATATAAATAAATTATTTAGGAGGAAGAGAAGATGAATGAATTTGAAAATTGGGGACCTAGTACAAAAGCGGTACATGTAGGGTCAGAACCTTGCCCAGCGACAGGAGCATTGGTAGCACCGATATACCAAACTTCAACTTATTCATATGAAAGTACAGATGAAGCAAATAAAATATTTACAGGTGAAAAGTTTGGCTACTTATATGGAAGAGACCATAGTCCAACAGAAATACAATTAGAAGAAAAGCTGGCAGCATTAGAGGGTGGAGAAGCTTGTAAGTTCTTTGCATCAGGAATGGCTGCTATTGCAAATGCACATATGGCGCTTTTGAAAGCGGGAGACCATGCTATATGCGGGGATGTTGTATATGGAGGAACTTATGGTTTATTTGATAAAATGTTAAGACCCTTCGGAGTAGATGTAACTTATGTAGACACTTCAGATATGAAAGCTTTAGAAAAAGCATTAAAACCTAATACAAAGGTTGTTCATGTAGAGACTCCAGCAAATCCTACTTTAAGAATAACTGATATAAAAGAAGTTTCTGATTTTTGCAAAAAACATAATCTAAAGCTAGTTGTAGATAATACTTTCTGTACTCCTTATGTTCAAAAACCACTAGAGCTTGGAGCGGACCTTGTAGTTTACAGTGCAACAAAATACTTAAATGGTCATGGGGATTGCATTGCAGGGGCAATAGTAGGACCAAAAGAATTTATAACAAAAGGACTTCATGAAGGAGTTACAAAATTAGGAGCATTAATTTCTCCTTTTACAGCATACCTAGTAAAGAGAGGAATGCAGACATTACCTCTTAGAATGGATAGACATTTATCTAATGCAATGAAAGTTGCTGAATATCTTGAAAAACATCCTAAAGTTGAAAAAGTAATATATCCAGGACTTAAATCTTTCCCACAATACGAACTTGCAAAGCGACAAATGAAAGGTTTTGGAGCTATAATTTGTATAGAAGTAAAGGGTGGACTTGAAAAGGCACAAGATTTATGCAACAACTTAAACATGATAAAAATAGCAGTAAGTCTTGGAGATGTTGGAACATTAATAGAACATCCAGCTACAATGACTCATAAATCATTACCAGTTGAAGAAAGAAGAGTAAGTGGAATTACTGATGGATTAATAAGATTATCCATAGGTATAGAAGATCCAGAAGATATAATTAGAGATTTAGAACAAGCATTTGATAAAATTTAGTATAAATAAAAGGCTGTTTTAAAACAGCCTTAACCTACTAATGGAAAGTTTTAAATAAATGTAAAAATCAATATTCATTTAAAACAGAGCAATATTAAAAATGGAGGTTAGCACTTATGGAAAGACGCTTATATTCAGTTGGAGTATGGGCTTTTGGCTCTTGTAGTGATAGATTTTGCGAATCAGGGTATCATGAAAAGAAAACTTTTAAAGAAAAAGTAGAATGTGCAGGTAAAGTAAAAGGTCTTCATGGGATAGAAATACATTATAACGGAGATTTTACTAAGGCAAATGCAGAAGAAACAAGAAAGATAATACAGGACACAGGACTTAAAGTATCTGCAATAAATTGTGAAACTTTCGGAAACAGAATATTTGCCAAAGGAGCTTTAACAGCAACAGACCCTGTAGTAAGACAAAAGGCTGTAGATATAGTTAAAGAAGCGGGGGAAATGTCAGAATATTTCGGCGCATCCCTTGTAAATGTATGGCCTGGAGCGGATGGATTTGATTACTCTTTTCAAATAGATTTTATTAAGGAATATGACCTTTTAATGGATTCAGTAAAACAATTCGTAGAAGCTAATCCGAGTACTAAGTACTCTCTTGAATATAAATTACGAGAACCAAGAATGAGATCCACAATTGGAACTGCATGTAAAGCTTTAGCAGTTACAAATGAAATTCAAAGTGAAAATCTAGGAGTTACTTTAGACTTTGGACATTCTATAGCAGCAAAGGAAAGTCCAGCTGAAGCAGCAGCGTTCTTAAATAGATATAATAAATTATTCCACGTTCATTTAAATGATAATACTAGAGATTGGGATGATGACCTAATTACAGGCACTTATCATCTGTGGGAAACATTGGAGTTTTTGTATTATTTAAAGAAATGTAATTACAATGAGTGGATAGGTTTTGACATGTCACCTTGGAGAGAAGATCAAATAGAGGCTGTTGAACATTCCATAGAAATAGTAGAAAAAATGTTTAAATATATAGATGAAATAGATGAGAAAGAATTAAATGCAGCTTTTAAGGATACAGATGCACTTAGAAGTCATAGGCTTTTATGGGACAAGTTATTTAAATAAGACTAAAGAAATAAATGTGGATAAATGTGACTAAATCTGTTCTAATGTGTAAAAATATTATTTAATGTTGACTAAAGTGGCTAAATGTGATAAGATGTTGTTAGTTAAAAACTAAATAAAACTAAGAATGTTGAGGTTATGAAAAGTAATGTTAGCAGTTGACAGGTTAAAAAAAATAGAAGAATTACTAATGGAAAACGGTAGTGTGATGATTAGTAATTTAAGTGAGTTGTTAGATGTTTCAGAAGAAACCATTCGAAGAGATTTAGAAAAATTAGAAAAAACAAATAAATTAAAACGTGTCCGAGGTGGGGCTTATTTACCTGAAACATCAGACCATGAAGTTCCAATTGGAATAAGGGAGAAAATATTTTTAGAGGAAAAAGAATTAATTGGCAAAAAATGTGTGGAACTAATTGAAGAAGGTGACTGTGTAATGCTTGATAGTAGTACAACTGTACTACATATTGCTAAAAACTTAAATGCAAGCAAGAAGAAAGTTACTGTTATCACAAATTCTCTAAAAATCGCAGATGAGTTTCAAAATAATAAAAATGTTGAATTGATTTGTCTCGGTGGAACACTTCGAAAAAGCACCAGTTCTTTTGTTGGATACATGACAACTGACGGTCTAGAAAAATTATCTGCTGATAAAGCTTTTAT
This sequence comes from Clostridium sp. JNZ J1-5, assembly GCF_053901425.1. NCBI lineage: Bacteria > Bacillati > Bacillota > Clostridia > Eubacteriales > Clostridiaceae > Clostridium > Clostridium sp. JNZ J1-5. Next base: position 3,145,518 of record NZ_CM132773.1, read on the forward strand.
AAGCTGCACATCAATAAGTGCAGATTTCGGTGTTACAGATAACCATGAATTAGAGTCAATGGTAAGAAAAAAGATGTTGATGAATTCTATGAAAAAATATTTAGCTTTAGATTATACTAAATTCGATTCACCTTCAATCAATAAAATCTGTAAGTTAAGCGAGTTGGATGTAATTATAACAGATAAAAAAATTACTAAAAAATATAGAGATGTTTTATTAAAAAGTGAAGTGGAAATAATTATCGCAAGCGATGGTGGGAGGGGAAAATAAGAATGGAAAATTTCGTTTTTAAAAGCGGTACTAGAATTGTTTTTGGAAAGAATTCTGAAAATACTGTTGGAGAGTATATTGCCAAATACAGTCGTAAAGTATTGATTCATTACGGCGGAGATTATCTCAAAGAATTTGGAATCCTTGATAGAATTATTAAATCACTTGAAAAAAACGGTATAGAATATGTTGTTTTAGATGGTGTTGTTCCTAATCCAAGATTATCATTAGTATATGAAGGTATCAAGATTTGTAAGGAAGAAAACATTGATTTTGTATTAGCTATTGGTGGAGGAAGTGCAATAGATTCTTCTAAGGCTATTGCATTAGGAGCAAAGTATGATGGTGATGTATGGGATTTCTATTCTGGTAAAGCTACTCCTAAATCAGCTTTAAAAGTTGGAACGGTTCTAACAATACCAGGTTCTGGCTCGGAAATGTCAGAAAGCAGCATAATCACTAACGAAGAAAAAAATTTAAAATGTGGTATAGACTGTGAATTGATTGTTCCAGAGTTTTCTATTTTAAACCCTGAAATGTGCTATACAATACCACCATATTTAATGTCTTGTGGAATAGCTGATATCCTATCTCATTTATTTGAAAGATATTTTACTACCACAAAAAGTTCAGTGTTGAGCGATCATTTATTAGAAGGTGCAATGAAAGCAGTGTTAGAAGTTGGACCTAAGATAAAGAAAGATCCTAAAAACTATGATTACTGTTCAGAGATCATGTGGCTAGCAACAGTTTCACATAATGGTATGCTGGATGCTGGAAGAGTTTCAGACTGGGGATCTCATAGAATTGAACATGAAATAAGTGCACTTTATGATATAACTCATGGCGCTGGTATGGCTATAGTTTTCCCAGCTTGGATGAAGTATGTTAAAAATGAAAACATGGAGCGATTCGAACAATTAGCTACAAGAGTGTTTGGTGTTCCAAATGGTGAAGATAAACAAGCAATAGTAGATAGTGGGATAGCTCGTTTAGAAGGATTTTTCAAATCACTAGGCTTAAAAACTACCTTAACTGAGGCGGGAGTTCCTGTAGATAGATTTGAAGAAATGGCGCTAAAAGCAATAGGTGGTTCAGAATTTGTAGGTAGATTTAAACAACTTAAAAAAGATGATATAGTTGAAATTTTAAAACTAGCAATTTAGTTAGTATCTACTTAGAGGACTTAATAGTAGTTGAATTATAAAAATTTAGGAGTGTGCAAGATGAATTTGAAGGAATTAAAACAAGAATTATTAGAAACGGCAAAAGCTTCTTACAAATTAGGTCTTGTAGCTGGAACAAGCGGAAATGTAAGTGCTTATGATAGTGAAGCGGATGTCATGGTTATAACTCCATCAAGTATACCTTATGACACAATGACTTTAGAAGATTTAGTTGTATTAAAACTTGATGGTTCAATTATTGAAGGCTACAACCAGCCGTCTTCAGAGTGGAAAATGCATGCAAAAGTTTATATTGAACGAAAAGACATTAAATGCGTTTTACACACACACTCTCCATATGCTACAGGTTTTGCTGTATGCCAAGAAAAGATACCAGTAATTTTAATTGAAATGGTACCATTTATCGGAGGAGATGTGCCGGTTGCAAAATTTGGAATGCCGGGAACAGAAAATATTGGAATTGAAGCACTGAAAGTGTTAGAAGACAGAAAAGCTTGCTTATTGAGCAACCATGGAACTCTAGCAATTGGAGAAACAATTAACAAAGCATTAATGGCTTCAATATATCTTGAAGACGCTGCGAAAATATACCACATAGCTAAAACTGGTGGAGACGTAAAGGTTATTTCAGAAGAAGAGATAAATGCAATGAGAAACTCTTAAATCAATCTGTAGATATAGCTTTATTATGAATATATAAAAGAGGTGTAAAAATGTTTAGAGCAGATAAAGGGCTAGCGTTTATATTACAATATGAAAATGTGGCATGGTTTGAAGATGGAAAAGTTCGTATTTTAGATAGAAGAATTTACCCTCTAGAAACAAAATATGTAGAATGTAAAACTCATGTTGAAGTTTCTAAAGCTTTAGCTGATATGGTAACTCAAAGTGGAGGACCTTATACTGCAGTAAATATGGGAATGGTTTTAGCTGTTTATGAGGCAAAGGATTTACCAAAGGATAAATATATTGAATTCATTCATAAAGCTGCCCATACACTATGTTATTCAAGGCCAACTACAGTTGCAAACATGATAAAAGCTGTAGATAGATGTTACAAGACTGCTCTTGAAGTTGCTGACAACCGTGAAAATGCAGTTGAAATTGTAATGGAAGCTGCAATTGATGAAGCTAATAAGAAATATCAAAGATATGAAAAAGTAGCTAGATATCTATATGAGAAAGTTCCTAAAGATGGAACAATTATGACACAATGCTTTGGTGAAACAGTTATTGGAATGTTAATGAGAATTTGCAAAGAAAATAACAACAATATTAAGGTTATCTGCGCAGAAACTAGACCTTATTTCCAAGGAGCTCGTTTAACAGCTAGCGTAATTAGGGATATGGGAATTGATGTAACTGTAATAACTGATAATATGCCAGGTTATGTAATGAAATTAAAAAATGTAGACTTATTTACTTCAGCTGCAGACGCTATAACAATGGACGGGCACGTTGTAAATAAAATTGGTACATTCCAAATGGCTTTAGCTGCCCATTATTGGGGAATACCTTACTTTACTACAGGTATACCTAATAATGAACATCCAGATATTGACTCTGTTAAAATTGAAGAAAGAGATGGAGATTTCGTAACGCAAGCTATGGGAGTAAAAACTACTATGGAGGGAGTTAAAGGATTTTATCCTTCATTTGACGTAACTCCACCTAAATTGATTTCTGGAATTGTTACAGACAAGGGTATTTATTCTCCATATAATCTGAATAAGTACTATGAAGAATAAGGAGAAGGAGTAGGCAATGTCTCTCCTTCCAAAGTGAATTGTATTTGTTGTAGTTTATGAAAAATTATTTCTACATACGCAGAATAATTTAATAGCTGATAATTATCAAGTGGAGGGAAATGTCATGGGTGATAATAAAAATTGTGAAATGAGCAAAGCACAAACTAGTGTAAAATCAGTACGTTTTGATAAATACTTTTTAATGGATGAAAGTGATATATTAGAATATGTGAAAGAAAAATTAGATTTCTTTGAAGATACATTAAGTTTAGAGTGCAAAGAAATAGGTGACGGAAATTTAAATTATGTATTTAGAGTTGTGGATACAAAGTCTAATAAATCACTAATTTTAAAACATTCTTCTGAAGATACTAGAGCAAAATCAGGAAGAAAATTAAATATTGATAGAAATATATTAGAATGTAAGATATTACAACTTTACAATGAATATTGTCCTGGATTTGCCCCTGAAATATATATGTGTGATGAAGTTATGAGCTGCTATGCAATGGAGGATCTTTCTAAATATGCAATCATGCGTACAGCACTTTTGCAAAATAAAACGTTTTCACATTTTGCAGACAATATAACAACGTTTATGGTTGATACGTTATTGCCAACAACTGATGTAGTTTTAAACCATAAAGAGAAAAAGAAATTGGTGAAGAGACACATAAATCCAGATTTGTGTGATATAAGTGAACAACTAGTTTTTACAGACCCATTTGGTAATTTTTCAGGAGAAAATATTGTCCTTGATTCAATGAAAGATTTTGTACAAAAAAATCTTTATGATGATATTAAGCTAAGACTTGAGGCTGCAAAATTGAAATTTAATTTTATGAATAATGCACAAGCTTTACTACACGGAGATCTGCATACTGGTTCAATATTCATTAATGAAAACGATATAAAAGTAATTGATCCAGAGTTCGCATTTTATGGTCCAATAGGATATGATGTGGGAAATGTAATAGCTAACTTGTTTTTAGCATGGGGACATGGATATGCAACTATTGAAAATGAAGATGAAAGATTAAGTTATTTATCAAATATAGAAAAATGTATTGTTGATATAGTAAATATGTTTAAGGACAAATTTATTAAGAAGTTCAAAGAAGAAGTTTCAGACCTACTAGCTAAAACTGAAGGCTTTGATAGCTGGTATCTTGAGGGGATATTAGAAGATACTGCTGGAAGTGTAGGGCTAGAGATGATAAGGCGTATTGTTGGAGATGCTAAAGTTAAAGACATTACTAGTATTAAAGACGAAGAAAAAAGAGCTAAGGTTGAAGAAATATTAATTTTAACAGGTAAAGAGTTTATAATGAATAGAAGTAGATATGAAACAGGAGAGCAATTTATAGAAACACTTAAAAAATATAATAAATGAAACTAACTATAATAGACGATGAATTAAGCGTCGTCTTCAGTTACAGCCATTGTAAACGTATACTTGAGAAAAAGTTTTGAACTAAAAAAATAAGTTTAAGTAAATGTGTTAATAAACTAAAAGTTTATTATAGATTAAAATTGCAGGGGGGAAAAAATATGTCAAATGAAAAGAAGTACAAGGGAAACGCCAAAGCTTTATTACCAATGCTATTATTCTTAATTTTATTTATTGGAACAGGTCTTGTAACTAAAGATTTTTACAGTATGCCTGTAAATGTAGCCTTTGTTATTTGTGGTGCTGTTGCAATTGCAATGAACAAGAAATTAAAACTAGATGTTAAGGTTGATAATTTCTGTAGAGGTGGAGGAGAACCTAACATCATCTTAATGTGTATCATATTCATATTAGCAGGTGCCTTTGCGCAAGTTGCAAAAGATATGGGAGCAGTTCAATCTACAGTTAACCTAGGTCTTAGCGTATTGCCAGGAAATATATTAATTGCAGGTGTGTTTGTAATAGGATGTTTTATTTCTCTTTCAATAGGAACTTCTATGGGAACAATAGTTGCATTAACTCCAATTGCAGTTGGTATATCTCAACAAACAGGAATATCACTTGGAATATGTGTAGCTGCCGTTGTTGGAGGAGCTATGTTTGGTGACAACCTTTCTATGATATCAGATACTACTATAGCAGCAGCTAGAACTCAAGGCTGCGAAATGAAAGATAAATTCAGAGCAAACTTTAAGATCGTTTTACCAGCAGCTATAGCAACTATGATATTACTTGCTGTAATGACAGCTGGACAAGGAAATGCTAGTTCAGCAGCTCATCCTTATCAAATAATAAAAGTATTACCATATGTTGCAGTACTTGCATCAGCTTTAATAGGAATAAATGTTTTACTTGTTTTAATAGGTGGAACTATATTTGCTGGAATAGTTGGAATAGCTTATGGAGATCTTACTATTATAAAATTCATACAATCAGCATCTAATGGTATGATGGGTATGGAAGACCTTGCAATGATAGCTATATTAATAGGTGGACTTGTTGAAGTTATCAAAGCTAATGGAGGAATAGATTTCTTAATAGACTTTGTTGGTTCAAGAATTAAAGGAAAAAGAGGAGCTGAGCTTGGAATAGCTTTCCTTGTAAGTATAGTTGATATATGTGTTGCAAACAATACAATAGCAATTATAATGACTGGACCTTTAGCTAAGGATATAGCAGATGAATATGGAATAGAACCTAAGAGATCTGCTAGCTTACTTGACACATTCTCTTGTGCATTCCAAGGTATAATACCTTATGGTGGACAATTACTAGCAGCAGCAGGACTTGCTAAAATAACAACTATTGAAATAATGAAATATAATGTATATCCATATTTAATGCTTGTATCAGCTTTACTTGTAATATTAATTGCGCCTTCAGCAAAAGGTAAAGTCAATAAAGGGACAAATGCAGAAACAGCTAAATAGGGATGGTAAAGTTTGTCTAATAATATAAATAATAAAATAAAAATCGTCCATTAGGAGCGGTCAGATAGGGATTTATAATTCCTGAAAAATTCGGCATAGTCGTTGATATTCGGCTATGCCGTTTTTTCGTTTATTTTGGTAAGTCGATAGCACCAATGCAGTTATAAAAAATCTGAATCCGCTGGGTTCTGCGACCATCTACCTTTTCAGCCTTGAATACTATAATTTTGTCAATAAACTCTCGGATAATTTCTGCATCCAATTCTGTAATTTCTGTGTACTTTTTAACCAGTGCCAAAAAGCGGTCGGTATTGAGGGACTGTTCATTTGCTGTATCAATGGTATGCTTTAATTTGGTTATCCTTTCTTCCAGAGCCTTCTGCTCGGCTTCATATTCAGCTGACATCTTGTAAAAACGCTCTTCGGCAATTTTGCCCATTACATTGTCCTCATATAGCTTTCGAATGATTTTGTCTATGTCAGAAATACGAGCCTGTGCTTGTTCGTACTCCTTTTTACTTTGGCGGAGTTCTTTGGCAAGCTCCTTTTCTGAATTATTCATAACTATACGGATGAATTCCTGTTCATGGTCTTTGGCAAAGGAGGTTACACGTCTTAAGTCTTCCAGCAAAAGCTGTTCCACTACAACATTGCGTATCTGGTGTGAACTACACATACCCTTTTTCTTGCGGTAAGTCGCACAAACGAAGTATTCCTTATCGTGTGTCCATCCCTTGCCTCTAACCTGATACAGCTTTGCTCCACAGTCGGCACAAAACATCATGCCAGAAAGCATTCCCATTTCACCTAATCGTGATGGTCTTCGCTTGCCATCTCTGATTTTCTGCACTGTTTCCCAAGTGCCCTCATCGATAATTGCTTCATGGGTATTTTTGAAAACCAGCCAATCTTCTGGATTGTTCAATATCTTGACTTTACTCTTATATGACTTTTTAGAAGTCTTGAAATTTACCGTGTGACCTAGATATTCCATTTTAGCCAAAATATCTGCTACGGTACGAGCCGACCAAGCATATGGGTTTTCAGGTGGTCTTGCTGGAGTGTTAATACCCATTTTGCGAAGATGAACCGTAGGTGTATCAATGCATCGCTTTTCAAGTTGCTTTGCTATCTGCGTGGGTCCAAAGCCAGCCATGCACAGTCGGAAAATATCTCTGACCACCTCGGCGGCTTTCTCATCTATAATCCAGTGCAACTTGTCTTTAGGGTCTTTAATATAACCGTAAGGTGGATTGGTGCAGAGTGGCTTACCGGACTGTCCCTTGGATTTGAACACAGCACGGATTTTCTTGCTAGTATCCTTAGCGTACCATTCATTAATAATGTTAAGAAACGGTGTAAAGTCACTGTCTGCTTGGTTTGCACTATCAATACCGTTGTTAATAGCAATGAATCGTACATCTGCTTCAGGAAACATAATCTCGGTATAATAACCTACTTTAAGGTAATCCCTGCCGAAACGGGACATATCCTTGATGATAATCGTTCCGATTCTACCGGACTCTACATCTGCAATCATGCGGTTAAAGTCTGGTCTATCAAAAGTTGTACCGCTGACCCCATCATCCACATAAAATTCGATGTTGCGAAAACCGTTGTCTTCAGCATATTTTTTTAGAATTGCCTTCTGGTTTACTATACTGTTGCTGTCTCCTGCAAGCTCATCATCACGTGAAAGCCTGCAGTACAGAGCAGTAATTTTTGCTTCTTCAAATGCTAATGTTGATTTACGTATAGTGCTAAATGTTGACTGTCTATTCATTTTTCTCCTCCATTTCCGACAGTCTTCAAGCGGTTTAGCACTATGTATACTACCGTACTACCTTGAAGAAGTCGAGTTGATTTCCGTGGGTTTATATGAACTATCTGATAACTTTGAAAGGCTTTTTGCGTTGACTGTAATCAGTCGTTTCAGCTTGGAATATGCACTTTCCTTTGCTGAATCACTTATTCGTGATTCCACCACATAGACCGTACCTCCGATATCGGATTTGGTTGTGCGGCTGTTAATTTGGTTTTCCATATCTTGACCTCCTGTCCGATGTTTTGAAGGAACTGGCACTGAGCAGAATTGATGACTCAGTGCCTAATCCATTATTTAAGCTTTTATTTGTAATATTTTCAGAGCATCCGGTTGAATTAGCTTGCCATCCAATCTCTCGTAAGCAGAAAATCCAATTTGCCCCTGCAATGCATATAACTCACTTAATTTTTTTATCGTTATTGGTTGACGTTCAATCAGCCAGTAGTATGATAAATCTCCAAATACAATGCTTTTTGCTCCTGCTGATACTGTAGGCATATATGGAGAGGTAACTACAGGCTTTCCGAAGATGGTGTTATCTGAAGAATTCCACAGATAACTGCCGCTTGTATCCTTAAGGGTTCTAAGAAGCATGGCTGTATTATCGTGCATAATAAACACAGCGTTATTGCGATATTCATCTTTTAATGAAAAATACAGAGAGATAATCTCGTCAAAAGAGATGGTACTATTGTCTGCTGTAGTTACATCTGCGTCTGCCGTAAGTATACCTGTTGGCTGAGTTGTGCCATTTCCATTAAACAATGCATTTTCCTCAGCCTTGCCAAAACGCTTCGCAAAATCACCAATCAGATATTTTTCTAGATTAAAGTTCATATCGGTGACAAATGAGCGGTTTAGCTTGACAAGAGATGCCAGCTTATATGATTTCACTAAAAACTGTGTAAATGTATCGGCACTTTCGGGGATTGGAGCTCCGTCTTCAACCCAATCTGCTGTACCCGTTGAGGATACCGCTTGAATTTTACCTTCTGCAGAAGATAGATTGATAACAGTAGCAAATCTGCGGAATATATTCTCCTTTGCCAAAGCAGTGTTAAAGCCTTTTCTGAACTCATCTGGTGCGACATAGGCTCCTGCATTATCAAAGCCCTCGCTTAGATTTTGATTATTTTCTTCTCTTCCTTTCATAACATTCCAAAACGCTCTATTATAAGTTGTTGATGTTGCCATAATCGTTTACCTCCTAAATTTTATTAATGTGGGGTATATACCCCGTTTGAAACCGCGTTTTTTTACGCGTTGCCCCACGCCCGTTGTCCAGATGAAAAGGTGTGGAGATTTGACCTCCCCTAGGGGCTGGTATTAACACATAGGGTTGTTTCCAGTGGTCTTAAGCTTTGTAGCAAGATGTCGCAGGTAAAAACTAAACTCTCTATACGAGAGCGATTTTTTATATAACCTGTTTTTCTTGCTACAAGCTGCTACACTGTGTTTAAATAAGAAGAAATTCTTCTTCTGTCAGCTTATATCCGATAAGCATTGTGGTCATTCCACCACCAGAACGTGGTCGTTTCCGTTCTACACGGGCGATAGCTGTTAATGCTTGTTTGAAGTTTCTTGCATTCTCCGAATAACATCCATTGGCACTGCACCAACGCTGATACCGGGCATACACTTCAGATGTCCGCACCTCACTGTTAGGACTTTCCTCCAGGGCATCCTCGAAAAATAATGCTATTTTATCGCTGTCACGTTTATAAGCCTCCGTTGCTGTCTTAACGGAATCAGGTAAAGTCAAGCCCTCCTCCTTTAACAACTGGTAGCCTTCAATTAGCCAGTTGAGGATAGCACTCTGATTCTTCGCTTTGGCGAATTCACGTTTTAAGTTTTTATCCTGCTCGCTTTCATCGAAGTGTCGTTCAAAAGGAATAATCACCACTCTGCCACTGGAAAACAGCGTCATATCCGTAATAACGGGCAGATAATTAGTGTTGATATACAGCTTAAACTTTGGCGAAAAATCAAAAGAATTCTCATGTAGAAACCTTGCGTTAATGGTGTCACCACCTGTCATGCTTTTTACTTGTGCAGCATTTAAGACAAGTCCTCTACTAGGTTCTGAGATATTTACAAAGCGTACTCCTGCAAGCCGGGCAATATCTTCACTTGGACTTGAACTGTTATTGTTCTTTTTCAGACTGATAGTCTCTGGCCTTGCGGTACAGCCATAACTGCCTAATACCTTAAGAATGCTCTCACATAGCGTACCTTTACCGTTTCGAGTTGTAGCACCATAGAGAACAAACAGGCATTCATACCGAGTGTCTCCGCTGATACTGTAGCCAAAGGCTTTTTGGAGGAATTTTGCCTTTTCCTCATCTCCGCTCATAATCTCATGGATAAATCTATCCCATCGCTCGCTTTTTGCTTCTGGGTCATATTTAACGCCAGATATCTTTGTGAGTCTGTCCTCGCTGTTGTGGGGATGAAAATCCATGGATATTAAAAACAATGTTCCATTGGAACAGTTGAGCACCTGCGGGTCTTGGTCAAATTCAGCCATTGATATGGGATATACGCTCTGTGCATCCTTAAGCACCGTTTCTCGGTATCTTCTTGACTGCCACTTTCGGCAATAGTCAATGTATGCCTTTCTTTGATGTTCATCCTGAATAGTCAAAGCATAGGTTAGCAGTTGGTTAGCCAATGATTTACACATTTCCATCACTTTGAGATTACCGACATCAGGAATCCAAATACCATTCTCATAGCAAAACCACATTTTCCTTTCAGGAACATAGCGGGCAAAAGACTTATAATAATCAGCAAACAACCTGCTTGCCCCAATATCCGTCCAAGGGTAGCGATCGTTACTCTCAGGCTTAAAGCCAGTAAGAGAACATTCACCAAAATCCTCTGTAGATGATGAACGCTTACCACCTGGTTTGTATATTTCAGTAGCATTTGCGATTGCTTTTTCTATGGTTATCATTCCATAAGTACTGCCGGACTGCGGTCTATTCCATTTATCTCGCATTAGGCCGCTCTGCCGGAAAAGTCTGTCCATCTGTCCAATATCCCTGCCACACCAAAATGCCAGCATACCGCAAAGTGCCAAATCAGCTTCACTGGCAGAAGCATAGCCTGATGTATCCCCTTGCCATAATGCTTTGAACCTTTCTCCATTTGCCGATTTTAATGCCTTCTCAATAACAGACTTGTCAGACAGATAGGATTGACTTTCTGTATCCTGAAGTTGCTTCACAGGGGTAGAACGTAGCATATACTTGTCTAGTATCATCTGAAGCTCATTCGATTTCTCCGCTATCTCTCCATCTGCAAACATATTTCCCGTTACGGTAACAAAGCGATTAATAGCTCCAGCCACATAGACCTCAACTCCCAGCTTTCTGTTATTGATATAGTATTTTGTTTTGTCAAAGTTATAGCCAGTGGCCTTAAAGAAAATATGAAGCCCTTTTCCAGATGGACTGTGTTCCATATAGCAACCACTAAAAGCCTCTACAACACTTTGGGAAATAGGCTTAAGCTTACCGCTGCTATCAAAGCAATCATCTAAGTCGATAACACATATGTCATTACCCACCAAAAATCCGATACCGTCATATTTACTTATAGCAGCTATCGCCGAACTAAAATCTTTAAATGTATCACGTTTATTTGGTTTTGCCCTTTTTCCTGTTACTGGATTATAGGGAACTTTGGTTTTTCTGCCACTTCGCTCTTCATATTTCCAACAGCAAAACTGTGGCTTACTTTTGAGTATCTGTGGCAAGTTATCATATTGTGGTTTCAGTTATTTCACCTCCTTGCCTGTTAAAAATGACCCGAAACGCTACTGTTCCAGAGGGTTTGCCTTGTTTGACACAACCTCGTTATCTTTCAAGGAATGCGCTCGGAATTATCGTCATGGCATATTCTGCTTGAAATATCTCTTGCATTTCGGGGTATTCAGTTGTCAAGGAGCAGTGAGAGAAAAACTATGCTTTCATTGGGGGATTATTTTTCCTCTCACTTTATAGCCACGGTAGGGCACATTAGTTGAGGATTTTAGAAAAATAATTTTCTTCCTCATTCATAAGCGAAGAATTCTATTGATTCGAACCCCTTAAAATAAAAAAACAGCCTGTCTTTTTTCCGATAAAGACGGCTGAAATGCTTATGCTTTTGCTCAAATTTGAGCGAAAGTGGTATTAAGTTTAAGGAGGCTGAATGCTGTAGTTTTGGGTTTTTCAATTAGACTTTCCGACTTTTTTGTCTAAAAGTTTGATTCAGAGTCACCTATTTAAAATGAAATTTAAGAAATATATAATATCAAAAGTCATTACTTTTATCTAGTCAAAGGTATTTACAATTATAATGATTTTATGATATAATTATTCAAAATGGCTGTCTTAAGGAGGTGTCCATGTGGTAAATGAAAAAGGAAATCCAATACCAGAGTATCATTCTATTACTGAATTTTTAAAAGGACAGGCATCTCGAATATTCAGAGAGGTTAATGAAAAAGACAAGATAGTAATTGTTAACAAGCAGAATAAACCGCAGGCTGTTGTTATTTCATATGAAAGATATATAAGGTTAAAAGAGCAAGAAGGTGTCGACATATAATTGCTATCAGTTTGGTATGTAATTCATGAAAACCATGTTTAGCATTTAACATCATTAGTAATGGAGGAGTTTTATAATGGCTGAGTTAAGAAAAGAAGATTTATGGATAATGGCTGATAAACTTAGAAATAATATGGATTCTGCTGAATATAAACACGTTTGTTTAGGACTTATATTTTTAAAATATATTTCTGACAGCTTTGTCAAAGCATATGCAGAAATTTCACAAGATGAGTATGCAGATCCTGAAGACAAAGATGAATATACTGCTAAGAATGTTTTCTGGGTGCCCCAAGAAGCTCGTTGGGATAATATTGTTGCAAGAGCTAAAACACCAGAAATTGGTCAAGTAATTGATAATGCAATGTATACAATCGAAAAAGAAAATCCATCTTTAAGAGGAGTTCTTCCTAAAGATTTTGCTCGTGCTTCTCTAGACAAAACTGCCTTAGGTGAGCTTGTTGATTTACTTGCAAATATTGAAATTGGGAATGACCCAAACAAAGATACTCTCGGAACAGTTTATGAGTATTTTCTAGGTAAATTTGCTAGGGCTGAAGGTAAACTAGGAGGCGAATTCTATACTCCTAGAAGTGTTGTTGAACTAATCGTAAATATGATTGAGCCGCACGATGGAAGAGTATATGACCCTTGCTGCGGTTCTGGAGGAATGTTTGTTCAAAGTGAAAAGTTTGTAAAAGACAGGCAAGGACGAATCGACGGTCAACTTGCAATTTATGGACAGGAGTCCAATTATAATACATGGAGACTTTGCAAAATGAATCTTGCCATTCGTGGTATAGATGCGAATTTAGGTCAGCAGAATGCCGACTCATTCCACAATGATCAACACAAAAATCTTAAGGCGGACTACATCATGGCCAATCCCCCATTCAACATAAGCGATTGGGGAGGCGAGCGTTTAATTGATGATCCACGTTGGGGGAAATACGGAATCCCTCCTGCAGGTAACGCTAACTACGCTTGGATTCTACATATGCTATATCACTTGGCTCCGAGCGGTACAGCTGGTTTTGTTCTTGCTAATGGTTCTCTTTCGTCGTCCACTATAAGCGAATACACAATTCGTAAAAACTTAATAGAAGATGACAAAATTGATTGTATTGTAACCTTACCAGGTGGATTATTTTCGACCACCTCTATTCCTGTATGCCTTTGGTTTATAACAAGAAACAAATTAAAAAATGGGCATCGTGATAGACATGGTGAAATACTCTTTATTGATGCACGCAATATGGAAACTGAACCACTAGAAGATAGCCGTACACAACGAAAATTAACAGATAAAACCATCGATGATATTACATCAATTTATCATGCTTTCAGAAATCATGAAAAGAAAGCAATAAGAGCAGATGGTGCAGAAATAACCTATGAAGATAAGCAAGGTTTTTGGAAAATTGCTACTCTTGATGAAATCCGAGCAAAAGATTATAACCTTACTCCTGCAAGCTATGTGGGTATCACTCCTATTGAAAAAGATACTGAGCCGTTTGAAGAAAAAATGAGCAGGTTGACAATGAAACTTTCAAAGATTATAGCAGAATCAAAAGAAATTGATGCATTGATTCAAGAGCAGCTTAGTAGCATAGGATGGAAAATTTAAGGTGGTGAAGAAATGTCTAAATATCCTATTTATACCGTAGAAGAATTAATAAATGAAAATATTATTGAACCCCCAATGGACGGCAATCATGGAAAAACTCACCCTAAAGTTTCAGATTATGTCGAGGAAGGTATTCCATTTATAATGGCAAATGATTTGTCAAATGGTGAAGTTAACTTTAGTTCTTGTGCGTATATTTCCAAAGAACTTTCAAGTACTCTAAAAAAAGGGTTTTCTAAATGTGGCGATGTACTTCTGACGCATAAGGGGACTATTGGGCGAACAGCTATTGTAGATGATACTCATTGTGAAATTGTTCTAACCCCACAAGTAACTTATTATAGAGTTAAACACAAACTGAATAACTATTTTCTTAAATATTATTTTGATTCTCCAATATTTCAAGCTATATTAACTTCTGTAGCAGGAGCAGGTAGCACAAGACCATATATAGGCATTACAGCTCAAAGAAAGCTGCCTATTATATATCCACCTATAGAAGTTCAGAATAAAATTGTAAGTATTTTAAGACCACTTGATTTAAAAATAAAATCAAATAATTCAAGAATTAATATATTGTTTTCAATATTGTTTGAACTTTATAATAACTGGTTTTCTGATTTTAGTTATTCGAATGCAACCAAAGAGTTGGATAATGTTATTCCAAAAGATTGGGTAAAGTCAAATGTTTTTAACAACATAATTGAAGTTAAAGAGAAAAATAAAGAAAATAACGACTATCCAGTACTTTCAGTTGTAAAAGAAGGTGAATTTAAGCTTTCTGATGATATCTTTACCAAACAGGTATACAGCAAAGATACTACCAATTACAAAATTGTAAGACGTAATCAGGTAGCATATAATCCTGCTAGAGCAAATATTGGTTCCATTGCTATGCTGACTGATTTTGATGTTGGGTTAGTAAGCCCAATATATGTTGTCTTCGAATTGAAAGAGACCATAACCCCAACTTTTTTCTATTATTATATGAAACAGCCTATGTTTTTAGAAAATATCAAGCACCATGCTATAGGTACAACACGCCAGAATTTTCCGTTTGAAGCATTTAAAATGTTTGATATAATCGTACCTCCAATGGAGCTTCAGTTGCGATTTGAAGAAATAGCAAAACCTATAGAGCAGAAAATTGCAAAACTAAAAGAAGAAAATGCTGTTTTGGCTGAAATAAGAGATACTCTTTTACCAAAGCTTATAAGCGGAGAATTACCAGTGGAAGTAGGTGAAGCATAATGACTGATTATGAAGAATATGTACAAGAAGCATTCGAAGAGGAAGCTACAGTTTTTAGTGTTGGACACTTATTCGACAAGATTTCAAGATATAATAGCACAATTATTGAAAACAACACAACAGGCACTTTGCTATTTAGAGGGCAAGCAAATATTGACTTTCCAATGGATGCTAGTATTTTTCGCAACAACATGATTAGTAAAGAAACAGCTTTAATTAATGACTTGATTTTGCAAGAACCATATGAGTTTGGTAATCACATGACTGATTTTGAGCAGCTCGTGAAAATGCAGCATTATGGGCTTCCAACAAGGTTAATTGATGTTACAACAAATCCTCTTATAGCTTTATATTTTGCCTGCTCTGATAAAACTTGCGAAGATAAAGATGGCGAAATACTTATTCTTATAGAATCATTACAGCGTCCAACAGAAAAACAAGTACAGTATTTTGCTGCACTTGCTGAATATGATGGAAAAAGCATTGAAGCTTTTGTCGACTATTTTGTTCAAAAAGGTTTAATAAATAATGCTTTAGATTATAAAGAAAAGAATGAAAAACTTGAGAACATATTTAGAACAAAATATATTCCTGTTGTTGCCCCCAAAAATAACGAACGAATTAAAAGGCAAAATGGAGCTTTCTTACTACTGGGTATAGACATTGAAAAACCAGATTATTTTCTTAAGAACACATTTAATTTAAAGGATCAGCTTATTAAAGACTTTGGCGATGGCATTCCACGCTCATTGGTTATTCCGCAAGAGCACAAACAATCGATACTTAAAGAACTAGATATTATAGGTATTAATGAAGCTTTTGTGTATCCAGAGCTTGAACATCAGACTTCATACATAAAAAGCAAACATCACATAAAGGTAGGTGAGTGATATGTCAAATTTTATTGAATACCATCTTGAGCAAGCAGTAATGGAGTGGTTTCAAGATTTAGGCTACCAAACAATTTATGGCCCAGATATCTCACCTGGCGGCAGTTTTGCTGAACGGGAGAGTTTTGGAGATGTTGTCTTGTATGATCGTCTGCACAGTGCCCTCAAGAGAGTTAACCGACAGTACCCTGATAAGGTAATTGATGATTTGGTAAAAAAAATAACGCGCCATCAAAGTATGTCTATCACACAGAACAATGTCGCTTTTTTTAAAATGATAACTGACGGGATCGACGTAGAAATACGAAAAAAAGACGGAAATGTAAAAACTGAAAAAGCCTATATTTTCGATTTAACAGACATTGATAATAATGAATTTTTAGCTGTAAACCAGTATACAATTATCGAGAATGGTAAAGAACGTCGTCCCGATGTTGTTGTCTTTATAAACGGTATACCGCTTGCAATCATTGAATTGAAGAATGCGTCCAATGAAGATATTGGTATTGTTGAAGGCTTCAATCAATTACAAACATATAAAAAAGATATTCCTACTATTTTCAATTACAATGCTTTCTTAGTTACAAGCGATGGAATAAACGCAAAGGTAGGAACAATTTCTTCAGATTTTGATCGTTTTATGTTTTGGCGAACTGTTGATGGAAACGGTGAAGCACCAGAATCTTCACCTCAATTGAAAGTAATGCTACAAGGAATGATGGACAAAAAACGTATTTTGGACATAATATCTAATTACACGTTTTTTGTTCATGAAGAGGATAAATCTTTTAAGATACTTGCTGGTTATCACCAGTATTTTGCAGTAAAAAAAGCATTATATAAAACACATATTGCTGCTGCAGAAAATGGAGATAGAAAAGTAGGTGTTATTTGGCATACACAAGGAAGTGGAAAAAGCTTTTCCATGCTAATGTATGCCCGACAAT
Organism: Clostridium sp. JNZ J1-5; assembly: GCF_053901425.1. NCBI lineage: Bacteria > Bacillati > Bacillota > Clostridia > Eubacteriales > Clostridiaceae > Clostridium > Clostridium sp. JNZ J1-5. The sequence goes on from NZ_CM132773.1 coordinate 3,162,740, forward strand.
TAGTTCTTGAGCTAAACAATCCTACGATAGTTATTATTACAGATAGAAACGATCTAGATGATCAGCTTTACGGAACATTTGCCAAAAGTGCTCACTACCTACGTCAAATTCCAAAGCAAGCAGAAAACCGAAAACAATTAAGAGATTTATTAAGTGTTGAATCTGGTGGAGTTATATTTACTACTATCCAGAAATTTCTGCCTGATGAAAGTGATCAAAGTAATGAAGCACTAACAAATCGTCGTAACGTAATAGTAATTGCAGATGAAGCACATCGTAGCCAATATGGACTAGAAGCAAAAGAGAAGGATGGCAAGGTATCTTTTGGATTTGCTAAATATATGCGCGATGCTTTACCAAATGCCTCTTTTATAGGTTTTACTGGTACTCCAGTAGAATTGAGTGACAAAAACACACCTGCATTATTTGGAGATTATATTGATATCTATGATTTAACGCAGGCAGTCAAAGATAGAACAACCGTTCCTATATATTATGAAAGCCGAATTGCTAAGCTTGATATTCCTCAGGAGTTCAAGCCTAAAATAGATATTGAATATGCAGAAATTGTAAAAGAACAAGAAGAAACATATGTAATCAATCAACAAAAAAAGTGGGCTAGACTTGAAGCTCTTGTAGGAACCGATACTCGTCTTGATGTTATTGCAAAGGATTTTTTACACCATTATGATCTGAGACAGAATGCACTCAGTGGCAAAGCTATGTTTGTAACAATGTCTAGAAACATAGCTGTTAAACTATACTCAAAAATTATTAAATATCGTCCAGAATGGCATAATTCTGAAGTGGATAAAGGAACAATCAAAGTTATTATGACATCTGCTGCGTCAGATCCACCAGAATTCCAGATGCACTCAACTACTTCTGCTCAGAAAAAAATTCTTGCAAAAAGGATGAAAGACCCGCATGATGAGTTAAAGGTTGTGATTGTTTGTGATATGTGGCTAACAGGTTTCGATGTTCCGTGTTTGCATACTATGTATATTGATAAACCTATGAGCGGGCATAACCTAATGCAAGCTATAGCGCGAGTCAATCGTGTGTTTAAAGATAAACCTGGTGGATTAGTTGTAGATTACATCGGTATAGCTGATAATCTTCGAAGTGCCCTTGCACAATATACCCCTTCTGATAGAAAAACAACTGGTATTGATCCTCAGGTTGCAGTAGATTTAATGATGGAAAAATATGAGCAAATAAAAGGTTTGTTATACGGATTCGATTATAGCTGTTACTTAGATGGTACAGCATCTCAAAGAATAGATTGTATAGTTAGATGTGTAGACTTCATTCTTGGAAAAAAAGAAGAAGAAAAAAAAGACTTTCTAAACTTTGTAGTTGAGATAGGAAAAGCATATGCTCTGTGCGCCACATCAGAAAAAGCACAAGAAATTAACCTTGAGATAAGTTTTTTTAAAGCGGTCAAAGCCGGAATAATAAAATTGTTACCCAAGGGTAAACCTAAGAAAACAAAAGATCAAGTTGAATATGAAATAGAACAACTAGTTTCAAAATCTGTTATTTCAGAAGAGATAGTAGATATTCTTGCAGCGGTAGGCTTAAATCGACCAGATATATCCATACTTTCTGATGAATTTTTAGAGGAAGTTAAAGGGCTTCCGCAAAAAAACTTAGCATTAGAACTATTACGAAGATTGCTTGATGGTAGAATTAAGGCGATTTCTAGAAAAAACGTTGTTCAAGCTAAAAAATTCTCAGAAATGCTAGAAGCATCAGTTAATAAGTATGCTAAACGGTCAATCGAAACTGCTGAAGTTATAAAGACGCTTATCGAAATGGCAAAAGATTTAAATAGTCTTCATAAAAGAGGTGAAGAACTAGGTTTATCTGATGATGAGTTAGCATTTTATGATGCTATATCTGAAAATGAATCCGCCAGAGAATTCTATGAAAATGATGTGCTGAAGCAAATTGCAAAAGAACTAACAATTAATATACGAAATAGCATGAAAGTTGACTGGGATGTACGTGAAAGTGTACGTGCTCAGATGCGCATTACCGTTAAGCGGCTTCTACGTAAATATAAGTATCCACCTGATAAACAGGCAGATGCAGTTAAATTAATTATTGAACAAGCAGAAAAAATGTCTGAAAATGAATTACAGTAAAATGACGAAAGACAAAGACCAGCCATTTCAAGTACATATGCTTGGATATGGCTGGCCTTTTTGCCTCCGCTTGAAGCTGCTCATTTAAGTTTTTCTTCAATCCCTAAGTGAACGCTTCTTTAGGGCGATTTTTATTTTATTAACATTACACTATAATAGATAATAAATGGTAATTAAATTTTAAAAAGATATACGTATTTTAAAACTAAGCCATTTTAGATTATGATACAATAGTTTAGAAGATAAAAACAAATTAGGGGGAATGAGCTAAATATGTCATTAAGTAGTTTCTTGAAATTAGTGGAAATTCAAACTAAAGTTGCTAGTATTATACCATTTTCACTAGGTACACTTTATGCTTTGTATCATTTTCATAGATTTAACTTTAAAAACTTTGTATTTATGCTTATATCATTATTAGCATTTGATATGGCAACAACTGCTATAAATAATTTCATGGATTATAAAAAAGCTAATAAAACTGAGGGATACGGATATGAAAAACATAATGCAATTGTAAGGGATAATCTAAAAGAATCAGCAGTTTTATGTACTATATTTATGCTTTTAATTATTGCTACAATATTTGGATTTATGTTGTTTTTGAATACAAATATTGTGATACTTATTATAGGTGCTTTATCATTTTTAGTAGGAATTCTGTATTCTTTTGGTCCATTGCCAATATCTAGGATGCCGTTAGGCGAAATTTTTTCAGGACTATGTATGGGATTTGTAATTGTATTTATATCTACATACATACATGTATATGATGAAAATATAGTTTCGTTTATGTATGAAGATGGTATTTTAAGTATGGAGATTAATGTTTTGCAGTTATTGTACATTTTCTTAATTTCACTGCCGGCAGTAAGTGGAATTTCAAATATTATGCTTGCTAATAATACCTGTGATATTGAAGAAGATATTGAAAACAAACGATATACATTGCCAATTTACATAGGTAAAAAGAATGCTTTAAAGCTATTTAAGGCTTTGTACTATATAAGTTATATTGATATAATAATTTTATTAATATTGAAGATTGAACCTATACTAGGTTTCATTACAATACTTACTATAATTCCAGTAAGAAAAAATATTATTCTATTTTATAAAAATCAAACCAAAAAAGATACATTTGTTTTAGCAGTTAAAAATTTTGTGTTAATAAATGTAACTCAGATAATAGCAATAGCTTTAGGGAGTCTAATAGAATATATTTAAAATTAAACAAAAATGAAACTAATATGTGACCAATGTTAAAATCACATATAAGGGAAAATATGTATATTTTCATAAAATGAAAAATTAAATAAATATAAAAAGTTAGTGGAATAAATTAATTTATTCCACTAACTTTTTATATTTATATTTATAGGTTTGTTTGGGGTAGCTAATTATTTTTAAATTGTACTAATGGGTTTTCAATAAGTTAGATGCTCCTAGTAGGAGTCATCTTCTTATATTTTTCATTAATACATCAATAAGTATAAGTTATAGCTAATACTAAAAACTAGTCTAATTGATGTATCTTGTACCTTTATGATACTATATAGAGAAAAATATGTCAATAATAATTTGTATTTATTAATAATGATTATTGGAAATCTAAAATAACTGAGAAAAATAATTTTACTAATTCAAATTATTTTTCTCAGTTACTTTAGATAGGAGTTATTAAATGATTAATACTAAACTCTACCCATAGTTTAGTAAATAAACTGTGGGTAGAGTAAGAGGATATAATGGTTAAGTTTGAAAACTGGGCTATTAAAAACTTTGTCTTTGGTTTAGTAATTTAATTGAGGTAGGGAATTAATCATGTTTACTAGTACATAAAATATATTTACTAAATATATTTTATGTACTTATTATACAATGCAAATAAAAACTTGTCAATAAAAATATGTATTATGTAATAAAGATTATTAATTAAAATTCGAAATATAAATTAGAAAAAAGTGTTAAGAATATTTAATATATCGATAAGGGGGGATATGTATAAAGTTTTTTGAAAATAAAGAAAATAATAATTAATAGAGTTAAGTTATATCTAAAAAGGAGAGAAAAATATGAATGAAGTAATAAAGGTAATTAAAAATCACAGATCTATAAGAGATTATTTAGATAAGCAAGTTTCAGAAGAGATTATCGACATTTTAATTGAAGTTGCGCAGTCTGCGCCAAGTTCCATTAATGGACAGCATACAAGTGTTATAGTTATAAGAGATAAAGAGAAGAAAGCAAAAATTGCTGAACTTGCTGGTGGACAGCCATGGATAGGGACAGCACCAGTGTTCTTTACATTTGTTGGAGATTTTTATAAAGCTAAAATAGCAGCTGAAAAAGTAGGAAAAAATCTTATAATTCCAGAAAGTGTTGAAGGCATTCTTGTCATGGCTGTAGACATTGGTCTTGCTATGCAAAATGTAATAACTGCTGCTGAGTCATTAGGACTTGGAATAGTGCCAATTGGAGGAATTCGTAATAGTCCAGATGAAATGATAAAAATTTTAAATTTACCAGAATATACTTATCCTATAGTGGGCTTAGCTATAGGATATCCAGCAGATTGTTCTGAAAAAAAGCCAAGAATGCCAAAAGAAGCATTTAGACATGATGAAATATATGATAAAGAAAAGCTTCCAAAGCTTATTGATGAATATGATGATATATTAAGGGATTATCTAAAGAAAATAGGAAGGGCAGAGGAAATAAATTGGAGTGAACAAACTATGAAATTTTATCAATATAATTATTTTCCTAAGGTTTATCCAACAATGAAGATGCAAAGATTTAATAATGACAAATAATAATATTTACTGGTACAATCACGTACCTCTCATATCGATATAATGTAGAAAAATAAGACTATGTTTTAAGAGATTGTTGATGACTTATAGTATCGAAAATAATTCTAAATTTAGTATAGCTTATAATGCACTCAGCAATCTTTAAAACAGAGCCCAAAATAAATATACAGAATACATATCCAAGCGTGTCCAATTAAGAAAAATGAAAAAAAACAGAGTAATTTTAAGAAAGATGAATTTAATTCATCTTAAAAGGCTAAAAATAATATATAAAGTTTTATATTTATGATAAGATAGTCAATGTCGTCGCAAGGGCGACCCAGTAATATTAAAACTGGAAACAGCTAATGAATTTGAGAAGATTAAAAAAATTCAAAAAAGCTGTTGACAATAAAGTTTCGAATTGATATAATGAATAAGCTGTCAAGGGACAGCAACAGAAATGGTCTTTGAAAATTAAACAGAATTAAGGTAAAAAGAAATGCCAGTCAATAAATTTGAGTAAGATTAAACTTTTAAATTGAGAGTTTGATCCTGGCTCAGGACGAACGCTGGCGGCGTGCCTAACACATGCAAGTCGAGCGATGAAGTTCCTTCGGGAATGGATTAGCGGCGGACGGGTGAGTAACACGTGGGCAACCTGCCTCAAAGTGGGGGATAGCCTCCCGAAAGGGAGATTAATACCGCATAACATTATCTCTTTGCATGAAGAGATAATCAAAGGAGTAATCCGCTTTGAGATGGGCCCGCGGCGCATTAGCTAGTTGGTGAGGTAACGGCTCACCAAGGCGACGATGCGTAGCCGACCTGAGAGGGTGATCGGCCACATTGGAACTGAGATACGGTCCAGACTCCTACGGGAGGCAGCAGTGGGGAATATTGCGCAATGGGGGAAACCCTGACGCAGCAACGCCGCGTGAGTGATGAAGGTCTTCGGATTGTAAAACTCTGTCTTTGGGGACGATAATGACGGTACCCAAGGAGGAAGCCACGGCTAACTACGTGCCAGCAGCCGCGGTAATACGTAGGTGGCAAGCGTTGTCCGGATTTACTGGGCGTAAAGAGTATGTAGGCGGACATTTAAGTCAGATGTGAAATCCCCGGGCTTAACCTGGGAGCTGCATTTGATACTGGGTGTCTAGAGTGTAGGAGAGGAAAGTGGAATTCCTAGTGTAGCGGTGAAATGCGTAGAGATTAGGAAGAACACCAGTGGCGAAGGCGACTTTCTGGACTATAACTGACGCTGAGATACGAAAGCGTGGGGAGCAAACAGGATTAGATACCCTGGTAGTCCACGCCGTAAACGATGAATACTAGGTGTCGGGGGGTACCACCCTCGGTGCCGCAGCAAACGCAATAAGTATTCCGCCTGGGGAGTACGGTCGCAAGATTAAAACTCAAAGGAATTGACGGGGACCCGCACAAGCAGCGGAGCATGTGGTTTAATTCGAAGCAACGCGAAGAACCTTACCTAGACTTGACATCTCCTGAATTACTCGTAACTGAGGAAGTCCCTTCGGGGACAGGAAGACAGGTGGTGCATGGTTGTCGTCAGCTCGTGTCGTGAGATGTTGGGTTAAGTCCCGCAACGAGCGCAACCCCTATTGTTAGTTGCTACCATTAAGTTGAGCACTCTAGCGAGACTGCCTGGGTTAACCAGGAGGAAGGTGGGGATGACGTCAAATCATCATGCCCCTTATGTCTAGGGCTACACACGTGCTACAATGGCCGGTACAATGAGATGCAATCCCGCGAGGGGGAGCTAAACTTATAAAACCGGTCCCAGTTCGGATTGTAGGCTGAAACTCGCCTACATGAAGTTGGAGTTGCTAGTAATCGCGAATCAGCATGTCGCGGTGAATACGTTCCCGGGTCTTGTACACACCGCCCGTCACACCATGAGAGCCGGTAACACCCGAAGCCCGTGAGGTAACCGTAAGGAGCCAGCGGTCGAAGGTGGGATTGGTGATTGGGGTGAAGTCGTAACAAGGTAGCCGTAGGAGAACCTGCGGCTGGATCACCTCCTTTCTAGGGAGAAATGAAAGCACTGCTTTCATAGACTGGTTCTTAATTCTGTTTAATTTTGAGAGACTAAATGTTTCTCTTATATGGGGGTATAGCTCAGCTGGGAGAGCACCTGCCTTGCACGCAGGGGGTCAAGAGTTCGAATCTCTTTATCTCCACCATTATGAGTGTATAATTTATTGATTTAGATTATACACTTTATTTATCAAATTGTTCTTTGAAAATTGCACAGTGAATATAAAGATTAAACCTAGAACTAAGTAAAACTTAGTAATAAGCTGAATTAAGTATATTAAATATACTAAAAAGATCAAGCTACAAAGGGCGCACGGTGAATGCCCTGGCACTAGGAGCCGATGAAGGACGTGATAAGCTGCGATAAGCTGCGGGTAGGCGCAAATAGCCTGTGATCCGCAGATTTCCGAATGGGGAAACCCATCTAGCTAACGCTAGATACTATGTACTGAATTCATAGGTGCATAGAGGAACACCTGGGGAACTGAAACATCTAAGTACCCAGAGGAAGAGAAAGAAAAATCGATTCCCTCAGTAGCGGCGAGCGAAAGGGGAAGAGCCCAAACCAGAAACTTTGTTTCTGGGGTTGAGGATAGATCATAACGCCAAAGTTTCTTTAGCCGAATAGAACTGGAAAGTTCAGCCGCAGAGGGTAATAGCCCTGTAGGTAAAAAGGAAATGAGGCAAGATCTAATCCAGAGTACCACGAGACACGTGAAACCTTGTGGGAAGCAGGGAGGACCATCTCCCAAGGCTAAATACTACCTAGTGACCGATAGTGGAGAAGTACCGTGAGGGAAAGGTGAAAAGAACCCCGGGAGGGGAGTGAAATAGAATCTGAAACCGTGTGCCTACAATCGGTCGGAGCACGTTAATGTGTGACGGCGTACTTTTTGTAGAACGGGCCAGCGAGTTACGATATGTAGCAAGGTTAAGCACTTATGGTGCGGAGCCGAAGGGAAACCGAGTCTGAATAGGGCAACTAGTTGCATATCGTAGACCCGAAACCGGGTGACCTATCCATGGCCAGGATGAAGCGAAAGTAAAATTTCGTGGAGGTCCGAACCACGTTGGTGTTGAAAAACCATGGGATGAGCTGTGGATAGCGGAGAAATTCCAATCGAACTCGGAGATAGCTGGTTCTCCTCGAAATAGCTTTAGGGCTAGCGTCGGGTAATAAGTAGTGGAGGTAGAGCACTGAATGGGCTAGGGGCTGACAACAGTTACTGAACCCTATCAAACTCCGAATGCCATATACTCGTACCCCGGCAGTCAGACTACGAATGATAAGATCCGTGGTCAAAAGGGAAACAGCCCAGACCATCAGCTAAGGTCCCAAAGTGTAAGTTAAGTGGTAAAGGATGTGGGATTTCTAAGACAACTAGGATGTTGGCTTAGAAGCAGCCACTCATTGAAAGAGTGCGTAATAGCTCACTAGTCGAGAGATCCTGCGCCGAAGATGTAACGGGGCTCAAACTTACCACCGAAGCTATGGATGTGTCTAACGACACGTGGTAGAGGAGCTTTCTGTACAGGTTGAAGCCATACCGTAAGGAGTGGTGGACAGTGCAGAAGTGAGAATGCTGGCATAAGTAGCGAAAAACAGGTGAGAATCCTGTTGGCCGAATATCTAAGGTTTCCTGGGGAAGGCTCGTCCTCCCAGGGTTAGTCGGGACCTAAGCCGAGGCCGAAAGGCGTAGGCGATGGACAACTGGTTGATATTCCAGTACCACCAAAATGCGTTTGACAAATGGGATGACGCAGGAGGATAGGATGTGCGCACTATTGGATGTGCGTCTAAGCACTTAGGGTGTTGAGTAGGCAAATCCGCTCAACTGAGCCTGAGGTGTGATGGGGAGCCTATTTTGGCGAAGTATCTGATTCCACGCTGCCAAGAAAAGTCTCTATGGAGCAAATTGGTGCCCGTACCGCAAACCGACACAGGTAGATGAGGAGAGAATCCTAAGGCCGTCGGAAGAATTGCTGCTAAGGAACTCGGCAAATTAACCCCGTAAGTTCGCGAGAAGGGGTGCCTGCGAGAGCAGGCCGCAGTGAACAGGCCCAAGCAACTGTTTATCAAAAACACAGGTCTCTGCTAAAGCGTAAGCTGATGTATAGGGGCTGACGCCTGCCCGGTGCTGGAAGGTTAAGGGGAATGCTTAGCGCAAGCGAAGGTGTGAACTTAAGCCCCAGTAAACGGCGGCCGTAACTATAACGGTCCTAAGGTAGCGAAATTCCTTGTCGGGTAAGTTCCGACCCGCACGAATGGCGTAATGATTTGGGCACTGTCTCGGCAGCAAATCCGGTGAAATTGAAGTGCAAGTGAAGATGCTTGCTACCCGCGGTTGGACGGAAAGACCCCGTAGAGCTTTACTGTAGCTTAGCATTGAATTTCGGTATTGTCTGTACAGGATAGGTGGGAGACTTAGAAGCGAGAGCGTCAGCTTTCGTGGAGTCGTCCTTGGGATACCACCCTGATAGTACTGGAATTCTAACTGGCGGCCATGAATCTGGTCACAGGACATTGCTAGGTGGGCAGTTTGACTGGGGCGGTCGCCTCCTAAAAGGTAACGGAGGCGCCCAAAGGTTCCCTCAGCGCGGTCGGAAATCGCGCGTAGAGTGTAAAGGCAGAAGGGAGCCTGACTGCGACACATACAGGTGGAGCAGGGACGAAAGTCGGGCTTAGTGATCCGGTGGTTCTGTATGGAAGGGCCATCGCTCAACGGATAAAAGCTACCTCGGGGATAACAGGCTGATCTCCCCCAAGAGTCCACATCGACGGGGAGGTTTGGCACCTCGATGTCGGCTCGTCGCATCCTGGGGCTGTAGTCGGTCCCAAGGGTTGGGCTGTTCGCCCATTAAAGCGGCACGCGAGCTGGGTTCAGAACGTCGTGAGACAGTTCGGTCCCTATCCGCCGTGGGCGTAGGAAATTTGAGAGGAGCTGTCCTTAGTACGAGAGGACCGGGATGGACTGACCTCTGGTGCACCAGTTGTTCCGCCAGGAGCACAGCTGGGTAGCTATGTCGGGAAGGGATAAACGCTGAAAGCATCTAAGCGTGAAGCCCACCTCAAGATTAGATTTCCCATAGCGTAAGCTAGTAAGATCCCTGGAAGACTACCAGGTTGATAGGTCAGAGGTGTAAGTGCAGCAATGCATTAAGCTGACTGATACTAATAGATCGAGGGCTTGATCAATAAAATATATGAAACTCCTAATCTAACTTAGGAGTACTGGTTTGTTACCAAAATCATAGAATTTTGACAAACCAGCACTGTGCAATTTTGAGAGAACAAAATTCTTTCAAGGAAACTCCTCAGCATAGCTGATGAGTAGCCGACCATCACAAAATCGAAGATTTTGGATGTCTGGCTATCTGGTTATTATGGCTTGAAGGTAACACCCGTACCCATTCCGAACACGAAGGTTAAGCTTCAAAGCGCCGATGGTACTGCACTGGAGACGGTGTGGAAGAGTAGGTCGTAGCCAGGTAAAATAAAAAAACACTAAGCATTTGCTTAGTGTTTTTTATTTTGGGCTCTATTTTAAATGAATGTTGATTTTTACATTCATTTAAAACTTTCCATTCATAGATTTGGATTCTCAGCTTATAGGAAATTATAATTTTTATTTAGCATAACTATTATAGCGTTAAGAACTTTCATTTGTCTGAGCTATGCGAGTTAATGAAGATTTAGCTACAATTGTTATACTAAATCTAGAAATATTTTCGAGATTATACGAAATCAACAATATCTTAAAGCATAGCCTTATTTTTGTATTGCTTAAAAACTATAATATGCTATAAAATAAATTATATAGTAAAGTTTACTTACTTATCATACTAAGGAGATAGTGCTATGGGAGATAAACCTTATATTGATTATTATTATTGGGAATACTTAATAAAAAATCATGAGAACTTATGGAATCATTCTTTTAAAAAAATGCCTTTAACTCGTAGATCAGTATTTATTAATACTATAATTATGGATTGCGAAGGTTGTAATTCAAATCAGTGGGTATACTATCCTAATATAAAGGCTGCACTAGGCTTTATAGAATATGTATTTTTAACTACAGCTTTTTTTAAAGCTTTAATGAGTGAATATGATGGAAAATTTATATTGCCAGTTGGAACTATGGATCAATTAATCTACATGTCTAATAATTTGAATACAGGCAGGAATAAAGAGGACATGCCTGAAATGAATAGACAAGCTGGGAAATTACATTCCTTGTGGAAGCTAGGAGATATAGAATGCTTAGAATTACTTAAGGAGTTTTCAAATGAGTTTAATAGATATTGGGCATACAGAGAAGATGTATTATTTTCTGTTAACGTTTTCAAAACTCCTATGGAAATTGGAGAGCATATTATGAAGGTATGCAGCGAAGAAGCCCTAGAAATCATTGAGAATGAAGTAACATTAACTTTAGATGAGTGGAAGTATATATTTGAAAATGTCTATGATAACCAATTTATAAGACGTAGATTTATGAATATACTAAACAATTTGACTTGGTTAGTTTGAAAATGCAATAGTGATTATAAAATGTAAGAAAAGATAGTTTTTATAATAAAAACTATCTTTTCTTTTAAATTTATTTAGGGTTTATGGATTATATTAATTGTATTTAGGGGTAAGCCCTTAGCTACTCTGTATAAACATTAAATTAATATTTTAGAAGGAAGATTTAATTTTTTATAGGAATAAAGCTAAGGGCTAAATTTGTAATACTATATAGAACCTTAATCATTCTATCTTAAAATAGTAAAGGTTCTTTAATGTGGAAAGTATTTACTCTTTATTAAATAATACAATAACAATAACAAAATGTCAATAAATATTATTTTAAAATAATATTTATTACTAAGTAATTAAGTTTTAATAATAGATAATATATATTTTTTTAGTATACAAAAATATATATATTAGAATATTCTTTAGAAAATTAGATTCCTAGTCCACATGATATATAAAATAAGTACATTGTGGATATTTCTATTGTTTAAAGTTTCAAATAAAATTATATTAAGTAAATAAAATTATTATTGCTGATTAGTGGATAATTAGGAGGGATACTATGCAAATTGGAGTTATAATGGGTGGAGTATCAAGCGAAAAAGAGATTTCCCTTATGACAGGAAAAGAAATTATAGATAATTTAGATAAAAATAAATATGAAGTTTTACCAGTACCAATAGATACAAAATTTCAGCTTATAGATAGGGTTAAATGTTTAGAGTTTGCCTTTATTGCTCTCCATGGAAGTTTTGGTGAGGATGGAAAAGTTCAAGCAATACTTGACAGTCTTGAAGTACCATATTCAGGATCAGGGGTATTGTCAAGTGCATTATGTATGGATAAAGGTATGAGTAAGAAAATATTTATTGCAGAAAATATAAAAACTCCTAAATGGGTTTTAATAAAAAAACTAAGTAAGATTGATTATAGCAAAATTGAAGAAATAGGCTATCCACTTATAATAAAGCCAAATAGCGGGGGTTCCAGTATAGGAATAACTATAATTAATAATAAATATGAGTTAGAAGAAACATTAAACAAAGCATTAAAATATGATGATATTTTAGTTGAAGAGTTTATTAAAGGACAGGAAATAACCTGCTGTATGCTTGATGGAAAAGTCCTTCCTATAATTGCTATTAACTATAAAACTGATTTTTTTGATTATGGATCAAAGTACGATGCTGAAAAATCAGAAGAAGTCATAGTTGAACTAGATGGTTATCTAAAGAATGAAGTTGAAAAAATTTCATTAAAGTGTTGGGAAAGCTTTGATTTGAAAGTATACTGTAGAATTGATATGATAGTAAAGGATGGTAATGTGTATGTACTTGAAATAAATACTCTTCCTGGAATGACTAAGAATAGCCTGCTTCCAAAGAGTGCTGAGTCCTATGGGCTTAATTTTAGTGAGCTATTAGATAAAATAATAGAAATTTCACTAAGAGAAAGTAAAAATTGATTTTGAGGTGTTTTAATGTTTTTTAATTTGAAGCTTCATGAAGATGAGCCAATCTATATCCAAATTTACAGCTATTTAAAGGAAATAATAGAAAATGGAATGCTATCTAAGGACAGTAAACTTCCATCTACAAGAGAAATGGCTTTAATGATAGATGTAAGCAGAACTACAATAGTAAAGGCATATGAACTTCTTGAAGATAATAACTTAGTTCACACAATAAAAGGAAGAGGTACTTTTGTATCAAAAGTACCCTTAGTAAAACAAAGTGAATGGGAAATTAATTGGGAAAATAATATAACTAACTATGCAAAGATGGCAGAAGAGTTGGATATAATGAAACATGAAAAGTTATATAAAAAAGGAATGATTTCTTTTAAAAGCATAGCTCCAGATGAAAGCTTATTTGATGTGGAGGAAGTTAAAAGAGCTTTTTTAAATAGAATTTCTATTGAAGGGGAGAAACTCTTAAATTATGGATACGCAAAAGGTTATAAACCATTAATCGATTTTATAATGGAATATATGAAAGAAAAAGGTGTAAATACAAAAGGTAAGGATGTCATAATAACCAACGGTTTTACAGAAGGATTTGATATAGTTCTATCATCTATAGTCCAGAAAGGTGATAATATAATTTGTGAAAACCCTACTCATAATACTGCAATAAAGCTTATGAAGCTTCATCAATTGAATATTATAGGCATTGATATAGATGAAGATGGCATAGATTTAGAAGAAATTAAAAATACACTTAAACATAACTCTATTAAGGCAGCATATCTTATTCCTTCTTATCACAATCCTACTGGAATGGTAATGTCTTATGAAAAGAGAGAAAACGTGTATAATTTATTAAAAAAGTATAAGGTTCCCATTGTTGAGGATGGGTTCAACGAGGAATTGCAGCATTTAGGAAGTCATATTGCCCCTATAGCCGCTATTTGTGGAGAAGAAAATTCAGTTATATATATTGGAAGTCTATCAAAAATTTTATTTCCGGGAATGAGAATAGGATGGGTATTTGGAGACAAGAGGCTTATAGACGTGCTTGAAAGCGTTAAACGGAGTAAAAATATTCATACATCATTTTTAGATCAGGGAATATTGTATGAATATATGAAAAGTGGCGGTTTTGAAAAATATGTTAAGAAGGTTAGAGGCATATATAGAGAAAAATACAATTTGTGTAGAATACTTGTGGAAAAATATATTCCTCATAAATTTATATTAGGTGATGGAGGATTATATTTATTTATAAAGCTAGATGGAATAGAAGCTAGAAGTTTACTTGAAAGATGTTATAAAAGAAATGTTATATTTACTCCAGGAGATATATTTTATACTGATGGAAATGGGGGAGATTCTATTAGATTAGGATTTTCAAGAACATCTATGAAAGATATAGAAAATGGAATAAAGATAATTAGTGAAGAAGCTAGAGAAGTTCTAAGGAAGTAATTCCAAGAGCTTCTTTTCTATTTTTTGAATTAATAATTAGTTAACAAAATTGTAATAAATAAATATATTGACTATTAGTCATAAAAAGAGTAGAATAGCAATTGTAGTAAAAATGACTTACAGTCATATTTGGGGGTGATATGAAAATCATGGCAGAAGATGAAGAAATGAATAAGATGCTAAGTAAAGTAGAAGAGAACAAGCTAAAAAAAGAAAAAAGACTATATGAAGCAGCATATGAACTTTTTACAACAAAAGGTATAAATGATACAGCTATAAATGATATCGTGAAAATGGCGGGAGTAGCTAAGGGAACATTTTATTTATACTTTAAAGATAAGTATTGTATTGTGGAACTGATTGTCCTAAGAAAGAGTTCTAAAATTTTGAGAGAAGCCATAGAAGCAACTTTAATGAAAAATTATGAAAATCCTATAGACGGAGTAATAGCTTTTGTGGATTACTTAATTGAATATCTAAGAAATGATAAAAAACTACTAAAGTTAATATATAAAAATCTTTCTTGGGGAATGTATAGAAAAGCTGTGGTTGAAACTGGGCAATATGAAGAAATGAGACATACAGTTAGACTATTTATGGAAAATTTTATAGATGATTCTACAGATGAAGATGAGGCAGAGAAAAATCTATTTATAATAATTGAGTTAGTTGGTTCTGTTTGCTATAGCTCTATAATACTTCAGGAGCCGGACAATATAGACAACATGAAACCAGTGCTGTATAAAGCTATTAAAAAAATATTATCAAAATAACATTAAATATTTAGGGGGAGATGACAAAATTGAAAAAATTCGGGAGTTTTATAGCTAAGAACAGAATAGTAGTATTAATTATCGCAACTATTTTGTTGATTCCATCAATTTTGGGGATGGTAAACACTAGGATAAACTATGACATTTTAACCTATTTGCCGCAAGATTTAGATTCTACGAAAGGTCAAAAAGTATTAGACAAAACTTTTTCTAATGCAGCTACTTCTATGCTCATCATTGAAGATATGGAATCTAAAGATGCAGCAAAAATCAAAGATAAAGTATCAAAGGTTGAAGGAGTAGAAAAGGTAATATGGACAAATGATTTTGTAGATATTACTGTACCAAAAGAAATATTACCAGATAAAGTAAAAAATGCTTTGTATACAGATCATTCTACAATGCTAGTTATAAAATTTAAGGAATCACCAGCATCAGAAACTACTCAAAAAGGTATTGAAAGTATAAGAAAGATAACTAATAAGCAATGTTTTTTAAGCGGAATGTCAGCTATTGTTAAAGATACTAAGGATTTATCAGATAAAGAGACACCTTTCTATGTAGTAATCGCAGTTATATTATCGGTAATAGCATTATCACTAACTAATAAATCGGTTATAATACCATTTGTTTTTTTATTGGGTATAGGCTATGCTGTCATTTATAACCTTGGAACCAACATATTTTTCGGAGAAATATCATATGTTACAAAGGCTTTAGCGGCTGTGCTTCAACTTGGAGTAACAATGGATTATTCTATATTCTTGCTGCATAGGTATGATGAAGAGAGAGAGCTTATGCCGAATAATAAAGTGGAAGCTATGTCAGAAGCTATATCAAAAACTATAGTTGCTATATCAGGAAGTTCATTAACTACAATAGCAGGATTCTTAGCCCTCTGTGTAATGCAGCTTTCATTAGGAAAAGATATAGGATTTGTTATGGCAAAAGGAGTTTTATTAGGAGTTATATCTACAATAACAATACTTCCAGCCTTTATATTGGTATTTGATACACCAATCCATAAATTTAGCCATAAGACATTGCTTCCAGAGTTTAAGAAGACAGCTTCCATAGTAACAAGTAAATATAAAGTATTCATAGTAATATTTATAATAACCTTTATACCGGCAATATACGGAAATAATCATACTAAAGTTTATTATAACTTAGATGAATCTCTTCCAAAGGATATGGAATCAATTGTTGCAACAAATAAACTAAAGCAAGATTATAAAATGACAACTACGCATTTTATAATTGTAAAGGATACTCTTCAAAGTTATAAAGTTAGGGAAATGGTGAAGAAAATAGAAAAGCTAGATGGAATAGAAAGTGTTCTCTCAGGTGACGAGCTTTTAGGACCTCAGATACCAAGTAGCTTTTTACCAGAAAGTATAAAAGAAAATTTTGAAAAGGGTGGATATAAATTAATTGCTGCAAATTCAAGATACAAGGCAGCAACTAATGAGGAAAACAGGCAGATAGAGGAACTAAATAGGATAGTAAAGAGTTATGATCATACTGCTATGGTAGCAGGGGAAGGTCCTCTTACAAAAGATTTAATCGAAATTGCAGATACAGACTTTAAGCGTGTAAGTATTGCTTCAATCATAGCTATTTTTGGAATAATACTCATAGTTTTCATGTCCCTATCAATTCCAGTAATACTTGTTTTAGCTATACAACTTGCTATTTTTATAAATATGGGTATTCCATATTATACAGGGACGGTATTACCTTTTGTTGCATCCATAGTAATAGGAACCATTCAACTTGGAGCAACTGTCGACTATGCTATTTTGCTAACCACAAGATTTAGAGAAGAAATGAGAAATGGCTATGACAAATTCAAAGCTATGGAAATTGCAGTTCAAGGATCCGCAAGATCAATAGTTACTAGTGCATTAAGCTTCTTTGCAGCTACAGCTGGGGTTGGTATTATTTCAAACATTGAAATGATAAGTTCACTATGTATCCTAATGGCAAGAGGAGCCTTGATAAGTATGGCCATTATCCTATTTGTACTTCCATCAATACTTCTAGTATCAGAGAAAGTAATAGTTGCAACTTCAAAAGGATTTGTTCAAAAGAGTGAAGATCCAGCTGAACTAGAAACTGTGGAAAATTAAAAGGGGGAAAAATTAATATGAAATATACAGAAAGAAAGTGCATGTCAAAAAAAGTAATAAGTTTAGTTATTATTGGATCAATTTTTGCAAGTAATGGAGTTTATGCAGCCGAAACTATACAAAAAGATGAGACAGTGTATGTTACACTATCACAGCAGGGAGATGTGAAGGAAAGAATTGTAAGTGATTGGCTTCACTCTGATGTTAATAATATTGAAATTAGAGATAAATCTATATTAAAGGATATAAAGAATGTAAAAAGTGATGATAAGCCAATAATAGAAAATGAAAATATTGTGTGGAAAGTTCAAGGAAATGATGTATTTTATAGAGGAACAGTAGATAAGGAACTGCCATTAGAGGTTAAAGTATCCTATACACTAGATGGGAAAGCTATATCTCCAAAGGAGTTAGCAGGAAAATCTGGTGAGGTTAAAATAAAAATTGATTTAAAAAATAAAGATAGCCATAGTGTGAAAATAAATAGTAAAGACAGGACTATTTATACACCTATTAGTACAGTAGCAGTAGTAAATTTACCTCTTGATAACTTTAAAGATATAAAAACTAATAGTGGAAAAATGATTAATGACGGGAATAACCAAGTTGTAACTTTTATAGCTTTCCCAGGAATGAAAGATAGTCTTGATATAAAGGATGATTTATTAGGGTTAAAGGATACCCTTGAAATAACAGCTAAAGCTGAAAAGTTTGAAATGGGACCTATTGTTGTAACTGCAACACCAGAGCTTCCAGATGTTGATAGTTTTAAGAATGCTTCTAATATTAATGAGCTAATTGATGGAATAGAGCAGCTTAAGGATGCTAGTGGTAAACTAGCTGAAGGTTCTGATAAGCTTGTAAAAGGACAGCAAGAGTTAACAACAAATATTATAAAATTATCAGGGGTTATGAACCAATTAGGAGTAGGAGCTACATCGCTTAATAATGGATTATTAAAATTAAACGATGCTACTATGGGCCTACAAAATGGAGCAAACCAACTTTCTGATGGTATGGGAAGGTTAGCAGAAGGTTCAAAACAACTTGGTGGAGGAATACAACAATTTGGGGACGGTTCTCTTGATTTTGCTAAAAATGCAGGTGCTTTTTCAGATGGAGCTGTAAAAGTAGCAGAGGGAACTAGTGGACTGGTAGAAGGTTCAAAAACTATATCCAATGGAGCAAATGAACTATCAAAAGGAACTTCTCAAGTTGCTGAAAATATGGAAGGACTAACTGGGGGATTAAATGGATTAGTTGATGTCACAGAACAACTAAAACAAGGTCAAAAACAAGTAATAGATGGAGCAGATCAAAGCTTATCAGGAATAAAAAAATTGAAAAAGGGTAAAGAATTAGAATTGAAAGCAGTAGATGCTTTAATAGTAGGAATTGATGGAATACATGGGTTAGTTTCATTATTAGGAAAAATACCTGGAACAGGAGAAGTTGCAGAGAAGCTAAAAGTAGGTTTAGAAAATGAAAAGCAAGGGCTAATGCAGCTAAAAAGTAGCGGGGACGAATTATTGGCAGGGCTTACTGGACTTGAAGATGGAATAGCTAAAATTAAAGCAGGTTCAGAGAATATAAACTCTGGTATGAATAAACTACAAGAGGGACAAAAGAAAGCTGCTTCAAGTGCAGGAGAATTAACAAAGGCTACAAAACAAGTGGCAGGCAAAATGGGAGAAATATCAAAAGGAGCAGAAGGACTTGCAAATGGTGCGGAACAATTAAAGCCAGCAAGTGCAAACCTTAAAGAGGGGAGTCAAGGACTTTATGGAGGCGCTGAAAAACTAGGAGAAGCAGCTAAATCAATTAATGGAGGAGCAAACACATTTGTAGAGAACACTGAAAAACTTCAAGGAGGAGCAAAAGGTGTAGCAGAAGGTGTGGTTAAACTTCAAAAAGAAGGTATAGTTCCATTAATGGTTGGTTCACAAAAATTAAGCTATGGAGTGAATGAGGTTGCCAAAAATTCTGTTAAGCTTACAGAAGGTGCAAATAAGCTTAATGATGGAACAAAAGAGTTAAGTGCAAATATGAAGAAATTTGATGAGGAAGGTATTAAAAAGCTAAGTGGTGAAGTTTCAAATAAAACAGGAAATGTAAAGGAAATAATCGATGCTAAAGATGAGCTCATAAAATTATCAGACAATTATGGGACCTTCACAGGAATTGGAACAAATATGGAGGGTAAAGTTAAGTTTATAATGAAAACTGACGAAATAAAAGTTGCTACTCCTGAAAAAAATGAAACAAAAGTAGAAGCAAAAGTAGATACAAAAGAACATAAAAAAGGATTCGTAGCATGGATAAAGGGCTTGTTCAGCTAAATTTACCTATAAAAGTAGGTATACAATAAGTATAAAGGAGATATTTCAAAGAAAATAAATTTGAAATATCTCCTTTAACTTTTATAAGTAAGTTTATAAAGATATTGTTTTACAGTAAACTTTTTTGTTATACTTAGCTTGTTAACTATATGGTGAAAAGTAATAAAACTTTAAAAACTTGGTTTGCATTTTGGGGGGATGACAATGTTTCAGGCACACTTAGGAGAATTTATAGCACTATTAACGGCAGTATTTTGGACTACTACATCACTTTTTTTTGAATCAGCAGGAAAAAGAGTAGGCTCTTTATCAGTTAATTTTATACGGCTTATTATTGGATTTTTATTAATAAGCATATATACCCTAATTACAAGAGGATTATTTTTACCAATTGATGCTACAGGAAGTGCGTGGTTTTGGCTGCTAATATCTGGCGCTATAGGTATGGTTGTAGGAGATTTATTTTTATTTCAAGCGTATGTTGAAATAGGATCTAGAATCTCAATGCTAGTAATGGCGTCTGTTCCTCCTATAACAGCAATAATAAGTTTTATAGTCTTAGGAGAAAAGCTTACAAAGCCTAATATTATAGGCATGTCTATTACTGTACTTGGAATTGCTGTTGTTGTTTTAAAAAGGAATGAGGATGAATCAGAAGGTAAAGGAAAGATAAAACTTTCACACCCTAAAAGAGGGTTACTTTTTGCCTTTTTAGGAGCTGTTGGACAATCTGTGGGGATGATTTTAAGTAAATTCGGTATGAAGGATTATGATCCTTTTGCAGCAACACAAATACGTATAATAGCAGGATTATTTGGATTTGCGGTTTTATTCTTCATTATGAAAAAATGGGGAAACTTAGCCAAAGCTTTTAAAGACAAAAATGCTATTGGGAAAATTTCTATAGGAGCTCTATTTGGGCCTTTTTTAGGGGTATCTTTTCAGCTTATGTCACTAAAGTATACTACGGCTGGCGTATCTTCAACAATAACATCTATAGTACCTGTCCTAATAATACCTCCTGCAATTATTTTATTTAAAGAGAAAATTACTCCAAAAGAAATATTAGGATCTATTATAACTATATTAGGTGTAGCTGTATTATTTTTATAAAAATATTAATAATTATTATTAATAGGGTTTAAGCTTTTAATAAATATAATATATCTTCAGTTTTTTAATGTTCTATAAATTGCATATTGAAATTATAAAAGAATTATAATAATATTATGTAATGTATTATAAAGAGAATAAGTTTATTTAGGAGGAATATATAGATGTTTGATATAGATACATGTTTAGCATATATAACAGGATATTCTGCTAAAAAAATTAGTGATGCATTTAATGAGAGACTCTTTAAGAAAGGTGTTACTAAAGTACAGTGGATAGCTCTTTATTATGTAGGCAAATATGAAAAAATAAGTCAAATTGAACTTGCTAACCTCATGAATATAAAAGCTTCTACTGTAGCAAGATTGGTGGACAGAATGGAGAAAGAGGAGTACATTTCCAGAGTCAGAAGTTCTGAAGATAGAAGAGTAATATACTTGAAGCTAACTGATAAAGGAATAAAACTAAGGAAAGAGTTACTTCCAGAAGGAGAAAGAATGAGTGAAATAGTACGTAAAGATATTTCAGATGAAGATATAAAAATTTTTAAAAAAGTTCTAAAAGCTATGGCAGATAATGTGGAGAAGGAAGAAAATTAAGAAATACCTAAAAAATCGTCTATAACGGTTTTGATTTATATAGTGATTGTTGATATACTAATTGTGAGGATGACAATTATTTTAATAGGAGGATTAGCTTAAATGATAAGAACATATAAAGCAGTTACAAGAAGAAAAGAAGGCGTATTAGTTGAAGCTGAATCAAGAGGATTTAAACTTTTAATTGATGAGCCAATAGACCAAGAAGGAACAGATAAGGGAATGACACCAGTTGAACTTCTATTATGCAGTCTTGGATCTTGTCAAACAATAATGGCAACTGTACTTGCTCCTGAGCTTGGTATAGATTTACAAGAAGTTTGGGTAGAACTTGAAGGAGAAATTGATTCAGATGGCAATGCAGGGTTATCTGATGTAAGGCCTGGTTTCTTAGACATAAGATTCAATATTCATGTAAAAAGTGATGCTCCAGAAGAAAAAATTAAAGATCTAGTTGAACTTGTTGAAGCAAGATGTCCAGTAGGGGATACAATAGGACAAGGAGTAAAAGTTAACAGAACTAAGATAACAATTGAAAAATAGTATAGAAAAGACAAAGTTATTGCACTTAAAAGTGCAGTAACTTTTTTATTATTAACTCTGGTTAACTATAATTGTTACGCTTTTGATAAGAAATATACCTGAAATATAAATCTGATATCAGTATAATTTTATAATGATAATGGTAAAAATAAAATGAAAAGTTTTAAATGAATGTAAAGATTAACATTCATTTAAAACAAAACAAAGTAGAAAAATAAAAAATTGTTAAAAATAATGCAAAAGAAAGCATTATGTGCAATTATATAAAAAGATTGAAAAAAATTTAACAACTTGTACAAATTATATATTGCTTTAAATAAAAATAATTGCTATACTAATTATTGTAATAGCAATTACTTTAATAACACATATTTATTATAACCTTTAGAAATTATTAATTATTAAAAAAGGAGTGGGTTAAATGCCATTAACAACTTTTAAAGCAATAGCAAGAAAAAAAGAAGGATTATCAGTAGAAACTGAAGCAAGAGGATTTAAAATTACACTTGATGAACCAGAAGAATTAGGCGGAACAAATACAGGAATGAATCCAGTTGAAGTATTATTATGCGGACTTGGAGCATGTCAAACAATAGTTGCATCAGCATTTGCAGATGAATTTGGAATAGACTTACAAGATTTTTGGGTTGAACTAGAAGGAGACCTTGATACTGATGGTTTCTTAGGACTAGCAGATGTAAGACCTGGTTATTCACATGTAAGATTTAATATGCATATAAAGAGTAGTTCTCCAGAGGATAAAATTGAAGAATTTGTAGAGTTCATTGAAAAAAGATGCCCAGTTGGGGATTCATTAGGCAAGGGAGTAAAGCTTGAAAGAACTAAAATTACAATGGAAAGATAATTAATAAAATAAAGTTGGGAAAACTAGTTATAGATGTAGCTAGTTTTTTCGTTATGATTGTTAAAAGTAAAATTTTGGAGGAAATAAAATGAGTGTAGATATAAAAAGTCCAAGATTAGGAACTATAGGTAAGATAAATATAAAAGTCGGAGACAAAGTTGAAACTGGTCAAGAATTATTGTCATTAGAAACTAAAAAGGGAAATGCAGTAGTTAAGGCTCAATTTTCAGGAATTGTAGAAGCTATAGAAGTAGAAGAGGGAATGCAAGTAACAGCTGCGCAAGTCTTAGTTAGGGTTGATAAAATCGAGGAAGAAAATACAATTAGCGTAGAAAAAGAAAAAGTAGAGACAGTATTAATAAAGAGTCCAAGACTAGGGACAATAGGTAAGATAAATGTTAAAGTCGGAGACAAAGTTGAAGCTGGCCAAGAGCTATTATCATTAGAAACAAAAAAAGGTAATGCAGTGGTTAAAGCTCAATCTTCTGGAACTATAGAAGCTATAGAAGTAGAGGAAGGAGCACAAGTAAAAGCCACAGATGTATTGTTCAAAATTAATCAATGTGTAGAAACAAATACAAGAAGTGCTAAAGAAGAGAAGATAAAACCAGTTGAAAAAATTGAAAGTGATATAACTATAATTGGTGGAGGTCCTGGGGGATATGTAGCTGCAATTAAAGCTGCTAAAATGGGAGCTAAGGTTGTGCTAGTTGAAAAAGAATCCTTAGGAGGTACATGCCTAAATTGGGGATGTATACCTACAAAAGCTTTAGTTCGTTCAGCAGAAGTATATGATAGTTTAAAAGAAGCTGAAAGCTTTGGACTAAGTGTGAAAGAATACAGTGTAGATATGGAAAAGGTTATCAATAGAAAAAGTTCCATTGTAAGTAAGTTAGTTGGAGGTATACAATACCTAGTAGAAAAGAATAGCATAAAACTAATTAATGGAAGTGGAAAATTAGTAGATAAAAACACAGTTAGAGCAGAAGCAGAAGATAAAATTGTAGAAGTAAATAGTAAGAATATAATACTTGCTACAGGTTCTGAAACAGTATATCTTCCTATTCCAGGAGCAAATTCTAAAGGCGTTTTAACAAGCAAAGAAATATTAGATATGAAGGTGCTTCCTAAAAAGCTAGCTGTAATAGGCGGTGGAGTAATAGGAATGGAATTTGCTTTTATATATGCATCATTTGGAGTAGAGGTATTTGTAGTAGAGTATTTAGATAATGTACTTCAAATGTTAGATCAAGATATAATAGATGAAATTAAAACTGCTGCAGAGAAAAAAGGAATAAAGCTATATACAGGCTCAAGAGTAGAAGAAATAATAGATACAGAAGATGAAAAGTGTGTGGTAAGGTTTACAAAAGGTGGAGAGTCAAAATATATATCAGTGGATAAAGTTTTAATGTCTGTAGGAAGAAAACCTTATCTTGAAGGCTTAGGAATAGAAGAAGCTGGAATTGAGTTAAACGATAACAAAAAAGGAATTAAGGTAAATTCACAAATGCAGACTAATATACCTAATATATACGCTATTGGTGATGTTACAAATATAATTCAACTTGCTCATGTAGCTTCTCATCAAGGTATCGTAGCAGTAGAAAATATAATGGGACATAATGTAGGAATGGATTATTCAGCTGTACCAAGTGCTATATTCACACATCCAGAAATAGCTACAGTAGGATTAACAGAAAAAGATGCAAAATCAAAAGGCATGGATGTAGAAGTTGGAAAATTCCCATATGCAGCTAATGGAAAAGCGCTTACTATGGGAGATGAAAGAGGCTTTATTAAAGTTATAAAGGATAAAGCTTCAAACAAAGTAGTAGGAGCAGGAATAATAGGAATAAACTCAGCTGATTTAATATCTCCATTAACTTTAGCTATTAAGAATGGATTGACAACAAAACAGATAGTAGAAACAATCTTTGCTCATCCAACAACAGCAGAGGTAATTCATGAAGGAGTTTTATCTGTAGAAGGGGGAGCTTTACATTTTGCAGAATAAATTCACACTAAAACTCGTTAAATCTTTAAGTTATAATCCTTGGTATAATCTAGCATTAGAAGAATACCTTTTTAACAACGTAAAAAGTGATGAAGTAATATTTTATTTATGGCAGAATGATAATACCGTTGTAATAGGCAGAAATCAAAATCCATGGAGAGAATGTAGATATAATGAGCTAGAAGGTGATGGAGGAAAGTTAGCTAGAAGGCTTTCTGGTGGTGGAGCAGTTTATCATGACTTGGGAAATTTAAATTTTACCTTTATTGCTAAAAAAAATATATTTAATATAGAAAAACAACTTCAGGTAATTATAGAAGCAGTTAAGCTTCTTGGCATAAATGCAGAGTTTTCAGGAAGAAATGATATAATAGCAGAAGGAAGAAAGTTTTCAGGAAATGCTTTTTATTATGACGAAGATAACTGTTATCATCATGGTACACTTTTAGTGGCATCAGAGATGACTAAGCTTGCTAAATATCTTCAAGTGAGCAAAGAAAAGATAAAATCAAAGGGAATTGAATCTGTAGAAGCTAGGGTTACAAATCTCAGCAATATAAATCCAGCTATAGATATAAATAGCTTAAGTAAAGCCTTAGAGGAAAGTTTTCAATTAATATATAACAATACAATAAGTGAAGCCATAATAAAGGATGGAGACACAAGTGAGTTTAGAGAACTTTACGAGAAGTATTCCTCTTGGAAATGGAGATATGGAGAGACACCGAACTTTGAAATAAATCTTTATAATAGATTTACCTGGGGAGATTTAGATATCAACTTAAATTTAAAAGATGCTCATGTAAGCGATATAGCAGTATTTTCTGATGCTATGGATTCAAACTTAATTAAAGATATAGAGAAAGCTTTAAAGGGAATAAAATTTACTAAAAATGAAATACTTAATAAGTTAAATATTTTAGCAGATATATATGACAAAAATCTAATAGAAGACATAAAAGTTTGGATAATGGGAAAAGATATATAAAATACCTCAGGCATAAAGCCTGAGGTATTTTATCATTATGTTATGTAAATTTCGTTAGTTTTTTGTAAAAAAATTAAAAAAACTATATACTTTAATAATTTAGTGTGGTAGAATGTTAAAATAACAAATTAAAATTATTAAATCTAACAAAATATTTTTTGTGTTCTATAATTATTCTAATATGATTTTAATCACTAAGTTCTCACTAAAATTTCCTTTATAGTAGACTGTGTTTTAGTATTTATATAATAATTAAAATTATTATATCTACAACTACTAAAATGCAGTCTATACTTTTATATAAAATAAAATCTTAAATTCCATATAATTAATATGATTACCCTTACATAAAATGATATTTAATATTAATTGATAATTATTATTTGATTTTAAAGCAATTTTTAGTATAATATATAAAAGGGCAATACATCGGAAAAGTAGTTATTTAATAAATAATTTTTTAAACTGTTTTAAATGAATATTAGTTTTATATTCATTTAAAACTTTCCGTAAGCCATGTGGCAGAGGGGAGGAAATTAACATATGGAAAAATTAAAGAAAATAAAAATGTTTGGTGGAGAACATAAAGCAAAATTAATGGCATTAGATTTTTTAAAATATATAGGACCAGGGTTATTAGTAACAGTAGGGTTTATTGATCCTGGCAACTGGGCATCAAATGTAGCAGCAGGCTCAGACTACGGTTATACATTGCTTTGGATGGTTACACTTTCAACTTTTATGTTGATTGTACTTCAACATAATGCAGCTCATCTTGGTATTGTAACAGGGTATTGTTTATCAGAATCAGCTACTGTTTACCTAAAACCCTGGATTAGCAGATTAACTCTTGGTACAGGGATGCTAGCAGCCATATCAACAGCTCTTGCAGAAATTCTTGGGGGAGCTATAGCACTTCAGATGCTATTTAATATACCTATAAAAATAGGTTCATTGCTTGTTTTAGCTGTTATTATGTGGATGCTTTATACTAATTCCTACAAAAAACTTGAAAAATGGATTATAGGTTTTGTTTCATTAATAGGTATATCATTTATTATAGAATTAAGCTTTGTAAATGTAGATTGGAATCAAGCAGCTATAAGTTGGGTAAAACCTAGCTTTCCAAGTGGATCAATGCCAATAATAATGAGTGTACTTGGTGCTGTAGTTATGCCGCATAATTTATTCTTACATTCAGAAGTTATTCAAAGCAGGCAATGGAATTTAGAAGATGATAAAATAATTGCAAAACAATTAAAATACGAATTTTTAGATACTTTCTTTTCTATGATAATAGGATGGGCTATAAATAGTGCTATGATACTTATAGCAGCAGCAACTTTTTTTACAAGAGGAGTTCAAGTTACAGAGTTGAATCAAGCACAGCAAATGTTAAAACCATTATTAGGTAATACAGCTTCTATAGTATTTGCCATTGCATTGCTGCTTGCAGGAATTTCATCTTCAGTTACAGCCGGTATGGCAGGCGGTAGTATATTTGCTGGAATATTTAAAGAACCTTATGATATAAACGATAGTCATACAAAGATAGGAGTAGGAATAACATTAATTGCAGCAGCAATAGTTATATTTTTTATAAGTAATCCTTTCAAAGGGCTTGTATATTCACAGATGTTTTTAAGTATACAATTACCTATATCGATATTTCTACAGATATACTTGACTTCATCTAAAAAAGTTATGGGAAAATACGCGAATGCAGGAATTGAAAGAATATTACTTTGGATTATAGGATTTATAGTTACTATATTAAATGTAATGTTATTATTAACTAGTCTATAGAAGAAAATAAAGGTGCTGAAGAAAAATAATAATATCATGTAGAGTTGTATATACTAATATTAGGCTGAATAAGCCTAATAGATTAGGAGGCATGATTATGTCGAAGAAAAGTCATATTGATATGGATAAATTAAATGATGTACCTTCAGCACATCCTTTTGAATATAGGGACGTGGTAATGGATGACTCTCCTGTAGAAGAACATACTGAAGATGGAAAGAAATTTAAATCGGAAGTTGAAAATGAATTTTATGGCATGGTAATCAGGGAAGACGATTTAGATCGTATACAATACAGAAAACTATAAAAAGTAACATATTTTCCATATTCTCAAATATGTTAATCGTAAAATAAGAATATTAAAAACGCCGAGACTCCGCATAGATATAGTGTTTTGAGGTTTAGGCGTTTTTTCTTATTGAGTCTGTGGAGAGATTTTAGACTAGATGAAAAAGTTATTTAATATAAATGTCTTTATATAATTTTCACATGCTGCCACCTGACTTTAATAGTCTCTAAAACGCATTCCACAAGAAGCAGAAAACAAATACGCATCCCCAGGCATTACCTGTTTTTTCCTTAACTATAAGCATTCCATATATAAGAATAAATGTGGTGATTATTTCGATAATTCCCCAAAAAGAAGTGCTGAAAGGGTGAAATAAAATGCAAATTAAAGCACAAGTAATAGCCCCTATATTTATCCATTTTTTGTTGGAAGGATATCTTTTATTAAGTTTGTCACTGATAACTACATAATTAAATCCCTCAAAAAATCCCCATACCAGTGCAATAATCGCCATTCCTAAAACATTTATAGGAAATCTACTTTGGAGAATTTCATCTGAAATCAAGATAGAAAGAGGACGATAACTAACAAATTGCCCTGAAGTAATAATATAAATCAAACTTGGAATAAAACATAGAGTTGATCCTAAAATGGATTTGAAGGCACCTGACTTAAATAACCCAAATTGAAAAAAACTTTCTTTACGGATAAGAGAAACAACTACAATTCCTAACCCTGCAATAGAGAACTGTACTACAGCATTAACTAATAGTTTCAGTATAATAGGGTGCGTTATATCTTTTACATATTTCATCATTTCATTTTCAAATGTCATATAAATAATGAATGCTGCCATTGTGAATAAAGCAATAATCCAAATATCAGTGTCAAGCTGCTTCTGCTTTTCAGATAACTTACTTTTCATATAGTAATTCCTCCTTTGCAGTTAGATGATATACCCTTGAATGAATTTATTAAAATTCTCCTGATTTTTTGTTCATCAAAAGAATACTGATTTATGGCAATAGTATAAGCTATTCCATGAGTTAATAGCCAAATACTTGAAAATAGTTCTTTCGCCATAAAAATCATTTAATCCAGTTGTTTTCATTATATAATATGTATATGTTTCAGTCAATATTTGGAAAAACATCTTTTTATCGAAATCTTTGATAATGTTAACAGAGATTTAAAAGTACACAAAGGTATCATTGAAAAAGTGCATAGACTAGATTATATAAATTTTAAAAAAAGCAACTATCCAGATTTTTTAGATAGCTGCTTTTATCTATGAGCTAAAAAATAGTGCAAACAGATTTAAATTTACATAAATCTATTTACTCTCTCTTTTGAGATAACCTATTTACTTTAAAATTAAACTAAAATTACGTCAGTACAGCCATTTTCAAGTGCTACTATTTTTAGTTCTTCCATAACTTCATCTGAAGGAGTATAACTATTTATTATTTCAGTTCTAACCCCCATAGGCCTATACTTAATAAATTTATATTTTATATTTGGATTTAATGAAGCAATAAGTTTGCTTGTCATATCTACATTGTACTTATTATTTAGAAGCTCAGGAACAATAACAGTTCTAACTTCATAAAGCTTATTAATTTTAGAGAGATATTTAATATTTTCTATAACTACATCATTGCCCATGCCTGTAAGAAATTTATGTTCTTCAGGATCATAGGATTTTAAATCTACCATAGCCATATCCATTACATCTACTAAAGCTTTATTTTCTGATAGAGGAGTAGAGCCATTAGTATCTATAAAGCAGGTTAATCCCATTTTTCTAACTTCACTAAATAATCTAATCAAAAATTCAGATTGGAGGGTACACTCTCCACCTGAAACAGTTATTCCTGAAATAAAGGCACTGGTTTTTTGAATTTTCGCTATAATCTGTTCTACTGTCATATATACTGCTTTTGGAGAACTAGATTTATTGCAAACTTTAAGACATATATCACATTTCTCACACAGATTCTTATTCCAAAATACCTTATTTTCATCAAGATTAAGAGCACCATAAGGACAATTAGAAACACATTTTCCGCAGTGAGAACATAGATTAATTGTCTCTGGATTATGACAATATAAGCAGTTAAAGTTACAACCTTGGAGAAAAATTGCTGTCCTATTACCAGGACCATCTACTGAACTAAATGGAAGAATTCTATTAATTAATCCTTTATTCATTAGTTCTAACCTTTCTTTCTAGTATTCTTGAATTTTTAACGGCTCCAAGTCCTAATGCTACGGTATCACGAAGTACTTGTTCTCCACGGTTTAGCTTTTCTATTTCAGATTTTTTAACTAAATATCCTGTTATTCTAATTACATCACAGTCAGTGCAATATAATGAAATATATCTCATATCTTGCTTAAATGCACCTTTAATAATATCAAGTAGAAAATCAGGGTTTTTCTTAGTGGTCTCGTCAAATGCAAATATATCACCTATACCAGAGGGAAAAAATTTATGGAATCTAGCTGATTGTATTAAATGTTCATGAAGTTCTGGTTCTTCTCCTATAGGAATTCTGCATCCGGGGCTTATTCCAATATCTGTTTCAATTCCTACTTGTGCATGAAGTAGAAAGTTTTCATTTGTTATCTTACAATATGGATTCTTATGCTTGTTAACTTCTTCATATAATTTTTTTATAATTTTATAGCCTAAATCATTAGCTTTTTCGCTATGTCCAAACCTACCTTTTTGATCATTTGAATCTATAAAGTGATTCACACATTCTGCAAGACCAAACATTCCAAACATTGCTGTGAAGCTATCTTTTGAAATTAGACCCTCTCTAACTAAGAAACTACTTTGAAAAAAGTTACTTTCTTCAACTATAAACTTAATTCTTTCATCCATATATTCAGTCATTCTAACAACAGCATCTGGAAGAAAATTGTTTATAAAATCTTCTTCACTTAGAGCTTTCTTTGCTAGAGTAGCTAAGTTCAATCTTACAAGGGTGTAACTTCCTCCGCCAATAGGAAGTCCATTGTAGCAGCTTGCTATACAATAGTTATTATTAAATTCTTTTGAGAACATGGAATCATTTGCAAAGCTTGGTTTTGCTGTAATTAGAGCTGTTTTAATAGCTTCAATTACAAAATTATCTGGTGTATCATTATTCAGCTTTAAACTTATATTAGGTATGGAGGTTTGTAGTTCTCTTTGAACTTTTAAGATTATTCTCCCTGCTTTTGTATCTTTAGGACCAATATTAGCATGGCAAAAAGAATCAGTTATTGTTCTATCAATATGAGTTATAAAAAGCTTAATTGCTAAATAGGCTTCATCTTCATTTTGTATAAATGGGTCAAGTAAAGTATCTATATTTCCAATGTATACAGGAAATGAAGTTATAGAGGGTACGTGTTTATATAGAATTAACAAGTTATTAGTAGCTTCCCAAATATTCTTAGGAGGTTCTAGTCCTAAAAATTCACTTCCATTTTTTATGAAACTTTCGTAGTCAGGAGCTATATATCTAGGTCTGTAGGGAGCAAGTCCCTCGTTAAGATCACAAATTATGCCTTCATTTCTGTACTCTTGAACTTCTTTACTTATATTTAAAACGTCAAGGCTATTTTCAGCTTCTCTTGCAAGGTTTAATACCTTTTGTTCATAAGTTAACACTTTATCCTTTATAATATTTAAAGTATTATTCATAGTATTTCACCTCAATTTAATATTTTAGGATTTAGATAGAATATAGGCTCTACCAGAACAAAGTTTTACTCAATTTAGAGTAATTAAAACCTTTACATATGGTTATGATTATAGTTTACATTATATGATTAACTTTATCAAATGGAATATAAGGGTATTGATTAGATTAAATATTTAAATTTTAAAGTAAAGAATAAATAAAAAAATCTAGACCCAAAAGCTTAGGTCTAGATTTTTTTATTATTGTTTTTTTCTCATTAAGAATTCAAATTTATCTTTCTTAGGAGTTGAAACAGATATATTTCTCTTATGAAGAGTATCCTTATATTCAGAAACTTGATTATCAACTATATTTCCATAATCAGTTTTACCTTCAGTTATCCATCCCATAAAAATATAAGTTTGTGAAGGGGACCCTGATTTGGATTTAGTTGTAAAACAAACATCACCTTTTTCTAATTTGTTATAATCTGTGATTTTCTCCCAGCCATCCTTTTCTAGCTGCTTAACTAAAGAATCTGTATTTATAACTGTATTTGGAATATTATATCCATTATCGCGGAGAATTTGTGCTACAAATATTGTAGAAAGACCCTTATCACTTCCGTTATTCAATTTTATTGCTTTATTTAATGATGAAGTTCTATTAGCTTTATCATTTAGATAAGTATAAATTTTATCATTAAGTTTACCAGTATTGTCTTGAACAGAAGTATTTTTATTGTCTTGTCCACTTTGATCTGTCCCAGATTTATCAGAATTACCCTGAGATGGTTTATTAGTGTCCGAAACTACTTCAGGAGCTTTAATTTTTCCGTTTCCTTTTGCTAGATTAATAGTAAAAGAAAACATTTGTATTATTGTAACAAGAATAATAACTAAAATAGGTATTCCTACGGCTGTAAAAACTATATTACTAGTTCTAGCATTTTTATCTGCCATTTCGTGCATTTCTTTTATGTACTTTTTCGTATCTTCGCTACTTTCAAGAGAACTGTAGTTATTATCAAATTTACTTTTTTTACTCATTAGTTATCCTACTCCTATTTGTATTTTAATATTTAAGTTTACCGTCTAATCGACATTTTGCATAAGATATAATGTATTATTTAGTAATTAATTATCATAACTTTAATTTTAACAGATAATCTACCCGGAGTAAATAACATGAGTTTTAATAAAATGAAAACTAATTATTAACTTATGCATAATCTTTTACAAAATAGAAAAGGTCTTAATACATATAAACAATGTATTAAGACCAAAATTTCTTTATAGTAATAAAGTTTACAATTTATAAGTCTAACTAAAATTAATAAAATAATGTCATTATAAATACTCCTAGGCTAATTATTCCTCCTGATAAAGCGAATAATTTGAATTTAGAAATTTTATATTTATTATTTTCTAATAAATATAAGTAATAATAAAGATTTATACCTTCAGATTTGCAATAATCTTTTAGTTGATATTCCAATCCTCTATTAAGATTATGGTAATTAAAATTAGGGTTCAAATATTGAAAACTTACTCCGGGCTTTAACAAATGTATTACCTCCTGATATTTTATTTTGCTTTCCGTTTGTTAAATTTGTTGTTGGATTTGCTAATTTGATCATAGTCATCTACTCCTTTTTTATAATTTTTGACTTTTTTTTAGCTAATTATAACTTTTAAAAATAATATTAGCTTTTTTATAAAGTCAATTTTAAAATATAAAAAGCCGTGAATATCACGGCTTTAAAACATAATAATAAATTTTGAAAAATATATATTATTAGAAACTAAAAGCCATGAGTACTATAACTCATGGCGGAAATTACTTGTTATTAAATATCTACATATGTGGTTATATAGTATTTAAAATGAGTATTTTACAGCAGAGTTATTTTCACACATTCTGTATTGAATTTTAAGTGTATTTATATTGATACATGTATTAAACATAACTCTACCTCCTTTAAGTTTTAATCATTTTTATTTAATTTACTATCACAGTATAAAATATTTATATGTAAAAGTCAACATATAAATGAAAAAAATGTTAATAGGGTAATGAAAAATTTATAAATAAATATTTGATAAATTATTAGGGAACTATAAATCATCTATCAAAATGGTAAAATTTACAGTTTTGATAAATTCAATTGAACTTAAATATTATACACTGTTCCAAGTCATTATTCTAAAGAATTTATCAATATGATAGTTGGCTTTGCGATATATACGTAAATTTAGTGATATTTACATTTTCATCTTTAATTTTGTTATGTTTAAACTTGGCATTAATATTGCTCTTATATAGTCTAAAGCTATTAGATCTAAGACATAATGTTTTTCTAAATTAATTACATTTTGCATACTCATTTATTAGAGTATTTTGGATTTAAATATATTATCCAAGATGCAAGAAAGGAGGGGTATTATGAGTATGAACAGTGGTATTAATAACGACAGTTTTTTAGAGAGGACTTTTAAGTTGACGGAAAATAGGACAACAGTAAAAACTGAATTGATTGCAGGATTAACTACATTCTTAACTATGGCATACATTATCGCAGTTAATCCGGAATTTTTATCAACTACGGGTATGCCTAAGGAAGCTCTTTTAACGGCTACATGTCTTGCAGCAGGTCTTACTACAATTCTTATGGGAATTTATGCGAATCTACCTTTTGCCCTAGCTTCAGGTATGGGGCTTAATGCATTCTTTGCCTTTTCAGTGTGTGGTAATATGAAAGTGCCATGGCAGATTGCATTAACTGCAGTATTTGCTGAAGGAATTATATTTATAATTCTATCTGTAACTAAAGTAAGAGAGATGGTTGTTAATTCAATTCCTTTAACATTGAAAATAGCTGTAAGCGCTGGTATAGGTCTGTTTATTGCATTAATAGGATTTCAAAATGCAAAGATAGTAGTTAATGATGATGCCACTTTACTTACATTAGGAACATTTAAAGATCCTAGAGCAGTTATTGCTGTAATTGGAGTAGTAATCATAGGATCTCTAGTCTACAAAAAAGTTAAAGGTGCAATCCTTTGGGGCATTTTAGCATGTACAATTATATCATGGATTTATGCTGTTATAATTGGACCAGCTAAAGCTGCTGAACTATATGGAATTTATTTACCAAAGGGTATATTTGCTTTCCATGGAATAGGGCCTATAGCTGGTAAACTAGACTTTTCAGTATTTACTCATACAGAGGGACTTGTAAGTTTCATATCTATTTTATTGACATTCTTATTTGTAGATTTTTTTGATACAGTAGGAACACTAGTTGGAGTTGCGTCTAAAGCTAATATGATAGATAAAGATGGAAATGTATTAAGAGCAGATAAAGCACTATTAGTAGATGCTATTGGAACTACTATGGGAGCTTTAATGGGAGTTTCTACAGTTACAACTTATGTTGAAAGTTCAGCAGGAGTAGCAGAGGGAGGAAGAACAGGACTTACTGCTATTGCTACAGGTATTTTATTTTTACTTTCACTATTCCTTGCACCTATATTTATGGCAATACCAGGTTGTGCAACAGCTCCAGCACTTATTATAGTTGGATTATTTATGATGCAGAATATAACTCAAATAGACTTCACAAATTATACAGAAGCAATACCAGCTTTCTTAACAATAATTTTAATGCCTTTGACTTATAGTATAGCTACCGGATTGATGTTTGGAGTTATTGCATATGTAGTATTTAACTTACTTGGAGGAAAGTCTAAAAATATTTCACCAACAATTTATGTTTTAGCCGTAATTTTCATATTGAGACTTATTACATTATAAAGTATTATTTATGTAAAAGACTGCCATGCGAAGGAGAATTTTATGAATAAGTTAAAAGATAATCTTAATATTGCACTAGGAAACAAAAGGGCGCAGCTTGTTTTGAAAAATGCATCAATTGTGAACGTATTTCTAGGTAGCATTGAAACTGGAGATATAGCTATAAATGGAGATACTATTGTTGGAATTGGAAATTATAACGGAGAAAAAGAAATAGATTGTACAAACTACTATGTTGCTCCTGGATTTATAGATGCACATGTTCATATAGAGTCATCAAAAGTTACACCAGAAATATTTTCACATTTACTAATAAAAAAAGGGGTAACCACTTGTATTGCAGATCCTCATGAAATAGCTAATGTTTTAGGGACAGATGGTATTAAATTTATGATAAATGATTCAAAAAAAAGTGCAATTGATATATTTTTTATGATGCCTTCTTGTGTTCCAGCTGTTGAATTCGAGGATAATGGTGCATTATTAAGCGCTGATGAATTAGCTTATTTTATTAACCATAAAAATGTATTAGGACTTGGGGAAGTAATGGATGTACCTTCAGTTGTAAATGGAAATCACAGTATGCTTAAAAAAATAGAATTATTTGAAGATAAATATTTAGATGGGCACTGTCCAGGGATAAATAATCAGTGGTTAAATGCTTATATTACCTGTGGAATATATACTGATCATGAATGTTCAACTCCGAAGGAAGCATTAAACAAGATTGGTAAAGGAATGTACGTTATGCTTAGACATGGATCAGCAGCTAAAAACCTAAGAAACTTACTTCCGGCTGTTGATAATAGTAATTTTCATAGGTTTCTATTTTGTACTGATGATAAAAATATTGTGGATTTAATAGAAGAGGGTTCTATAGATGAATGTCTTAGAATTTCAGTACAGGAAGGACTGGATCCAATAAAGGCAATTACTATAGCTACATTAAATGCAGCTCAATGTTATGGATTGAAAAAATTAGGAGCAGTTGCACCTGGATATAAGGCCAACTTAGCTATTATAGAAGATTTGAAAAATTTCAAAGTAAAAGAAGTAATTAGAGATGGAGAAATCTATGTTGATAAAGACGAATTAGACTATGATATATCCTTTAAAAATTCCATGAATATTGGATATATAAATAATGAAGTTTTCAAAATTAGAGCTAAATCGGAAAATATAAACGTGATTAAAGTTTTACAAAATACTATTGAAACTAAAAAAGTTTTAAGAAAAGTAGAGATAAAAGATGGATACTTAGAAAAAGTTAAGCATCCTAATATACTGAAAATAGGAATTTTTGAAAGACATAAAAATACAGGTAAGCACTTTATAGGATTTATAGAGGGGCTAGGAATTAGGGACTGTTCCATAGCTCAAACAATTGCACATGATTCTCATAATATTATAGTAGTTGGCAGTGACGATAAAGATATGGAGATAGCTGTTAATACTGTTATAAATATTGGTGGAGGAATAGCTGTAGTTTCAAAAGGAGAAGTCTTAGAACAGTTAAGCTTGCCAATTGGTGGACTTATGACATTTAGAAATTCTGATTTTGTAATGGATAAATTAAAAAGAATGAAAAATATTTGTATACAGTATGGAGCTGACAAAGATATGAATATATTTCTAACATTAGGCTTTATGGCTCTTCCTGTTATACCAGAATTAAAAATAACAGCTAGAGGATTATTTGATTTTAATAATTTTAAGTTTATAGATTTATTTAATAGTTAAATTGCATGAAAAATGGATGTTGATTTTCAACATCCATTTTTGCTGTTAAATATAAAAATGCATCATTGTAAAGTATATTGTATAAAATTTCAATAGGGTAAATAATTAGTTTTTATGCCATACCCCTTTGTAATTTAACTAATTTACTAGCTACGTTATGTGCTTCAATTGCTGTTTTTAGAGTATCTATTGTAAGGAGCTTTCCGTCTTTAACTACAACTTTGCCGTTAACTATAGTCATTTTTACTAGACTAGTATTTCCACAGGTCACTAGCCCAACCAAAGGATCGTGACATCCAGAGTAAGCAATATCATCTAAATCAAAAATAGCAATATCAGCTGCCATTCCTTCTTTTAAAATTCCTATATCATCTCTTCCTAAAACCTCGGCACCTCCTCTTGTGGATAATTTTAATATTTCATAAGCGTTTAAGCCATCATATCCGTATTTTAAGTGATTTAATAAGTAAGCACGTCTAACTTCTTCCCACATATTTGAACCATCATTAGAAGCACTTCCGTCTACTGCAATACTTACTTTAACTCCAGCTTTTAGAAGATCATTAGTAGGACATATTCCGCTGGAAAGCTTCATATTAGAAGATGGACAATGAGCTACACCTGAACCTTTTAATATTCCCATTTCAGCTTCGTTAAGGTGAATTACATGGGCAAACCAAACATCATGTCCAGTCCAACCTAAGTCGGCCATAAGTTCTACTGGTCTTCTTCCATACATCTTTAAGCAGAATTGTTCTTCATCTTTAGTTTCAGCTAGATGTGTATGAAGCATAACTCCATTTTTCCTAGCTAAATCTCTTGCACCAGTCATAAGAGACTTACTTACTGAAAAAGGGGAACAAGGAGCTAGCGCTATTCTATGCATGGAAAATTTACTACTATCATGGTACTTATGAATTAATCTTTCAGAATCTTCTAATATGGTATCTTCATTTTGAACTACTGAATCAGGTGGTAATCCACCATTGTTTTTACCAAGGGACATAGATCCGCGAGTAGCATGAAAACGTATACCTATTTCAGAAGAGGCTTTTATTTGTTCGTCAATGAGTGTTGAAGGACTATTCTCGGGAAATACATAGTGATGATCCATTGTTGTTGTACAACCTGTTCTTAATAGTTCACTAAAACCAACTAATGATCCATAATAAACAGCCTCTGGACCTATATGTTTCCAAAATTCATAGAGACCTTTCAACCATGGGAATAAGGGCATTTCCTGAACTTCTTTTATACCTCTGAAAAGAGTTTGATAAAGGTGATGATGAGTATTCACAAAGCCAGGCAAAGCAATTAAACCAGAACAATCTATAACTTCAGTATTTTCATGTGGAGTTATATTCTTATCTATGGATATAATTTCATTTTTGTGGATTAATATATCTGCCTTGCATAAAATTTCGTCTTTATCGTTAAAAGTAACTACTTGTGATAGATTTTTTAATAGCAAGTCCATGAGTATTCCTCCTTTATTCGATTATGGAATTATATTTAATTTATGTAATTTAATTACATTATAATCCTATTTTATATTATGCATATTAATAATTCAAATTTTAAAAGTTATATTTATTAAATAGTATTTTTACATTTTTTTAATTTTGTACAACATCATATAGGAATATTTACCAAAAACGTAATTGCAAAATATAAAACATTTAAAAATTCATTTTCAAAATGATAAATATAATATTTAAATAATTGTAAAAAAATTACAATAATAATATAATAATACTAACTATAATTTTATTTCTTTAATATTAGGTTTAAATTAAATTTTATTTATCATATTTATCAAATTGAATATAAAAGGTGAATACTAGTGAGGTGATATAATGTTATGAACTTCCATTTTAACCATTAATGATAGAGGTTTTATTGGAGAAAGAGAAGATGTTACAGGAAAAGTTATAAATGAAATGTTAAAAGAAAATGGATATGATGTATCGTATTATAAAATAATTCCAGATGATATTGATAAAATAGCTGATGAATTAAAAGTTGATTTGATACTAAAGGCTATATTATCAAGAGAAATATCAGAAATAAGGAATTCTACTTTAATTATTAATCTTCCAGGAAGCCCTAAAGGAGCGGCAAAAAACCTTCATGTAGTAATGCCAGTTTTAAAACATGGAATTGATATATTAAAGGGAAATGCAAAAGAATGTGCAAGATAGAATATTTCATAAGAGGAGAGAAGTATTTATGTTGGACAGCCATGAAAGAAAAATAGACTATCTAAGAATTTCGTTGACAGATAAATGTAATTTAAGGTGCATATATTGTATGCCTAGTAGTAATAAGAGCGTTTATAAATGTAAGGATACTAGAAATTTTTCCAGAGCTTATTCCTATAAAATCTGAAAAGACTGGCGTAGAAATGGAAGCGCTCACATCAGCATCAATAGCAGCTTTGACTATATATGATATGTGTAAGGCAATAGACAAAAAAATGGTGATTACAGATGTGAGGCTTCTAAAAAAAAGCGGAGGTAAATCCGGAGATTTTATAAGAGAGGAATGATTTTATGGCCAGGGTTATATCAATAAATATAAGTGATAAAAAAGGAACATTTAAAAATCCAATAGAAATGGGATTTTTAGAAGAAGGTTATGGTTTAAGTGGAGATGCGCATGGCGGAAATTGGCATAGACAAGTAAGTCTTTTAGCAAAAGAAAGTATAGAAAAAATGAAAAAATTAGGAGTAGAGGGACTGGAATCTGGAAAATTTGGAGAAAACCTAACGACAGAAGGCTTAGTCTTATATGAATTACCAATTGGAACAAAACTTATAATTGGAGAAGCTGAGCTTCAGATAACTCAGATAGGGAAGGAATGTCATGAGGGCTGCAAAATACAAAAATCGGTTGGTAAATGTATAATGCCAAAAGAAGGAGTATTTGCAAAGGTGATTAAATCTGGACATGTAAAATCAGGGGACGAAATAATAATATTTAATTTTAAAACAGCATTAGCCTATTAATGGAAAGTTATAAATAAATATAAAATCAATATTTATTTATAGCAAAATCTTATAAATATATAAGACTATTTGAGAATTAAGGAGGAAACCATATGAAGAAAATTTCTGTGGAAGATGCTATAGGAACAGTACTAGGACATGATCTAACTGGGATTATACCAGGAAAATTGAAAGGACCTATTTTTAAAAAAGGCCATATTATTAGAGAGGAAGACATTGAAGTGTTAAAGTCAATAGGCAAAAATCGTATCAATGTCATTGAGTTACCAGAAAATTTCTTGCATGAAAATGATGCAGGCTTAAGAATTGCCAAGGCAGTATCTGGTGAAGGGGTTTATATTACAGAGCCTTCAGAAGGAAAAGTGAACTTTATGGCAAAAGAAAGAGGAATATTAAAAATAAATCTAGAGGCATTAGAAGCTATAAATAGTATAGGAAAATTAACTTTAGTTACTAGACATAATAATATTTTAGTTGAAAAGAATGAAGTATTAGGGGCTACAAGGGCAATACCTTTAATTATAGAGAGTGAGAAAATAGAAGAAGTAGAAAGAATATGTAATAGACTGGGAAAAGTTATAGACATAAGCATTATGAAGTCCTTAAAGGTCGGAATTATTATTACAGGAACTGAAGTATATGAAGGAAGGATTAAGGACAAGTTTGCTCCAGTATTAAAAGAGAAGTTAAAGAACTATGAAGCAAAGCTTTTAAGTGTTAAGTACGCTCCAGATGATAGAAAAAAAATAGAAAATGAAATAATTGAACTTATAAATGAAGGGGCAGAAATAGTACTAGCTACTGGGGGAATGTCTGTAGATGCTGATGATGTAACGCCTTTAGCCATAGAAAATGTTTCAGATAGAGTTATATCCTATGGAGTACCTGCTATGCCAGGAAATATGCTTATGTTAGCTTATAGAGGTAATGTGGCTATTTTAGGAATTCCAGGTGCAGGTATGTATTATAAAATAACTTCCTTAGATTTATTATTACCAAGAATATTATCAGGGGAAATAATTGAAAGGAAGCATATAGTGTCACTTGGTCACGGAGGATACTGTCTTTTCTGTGAAAATTGTGTGTATCCTAATTGTTCTTTTGGAAAGTAATTTATTTTAAGGAGGTAAGGTTTTGGCATCTATCTTAAAGAATATTCAAGGATCTGTAATGAGATACGCCAATATAATATCAAAGGTTTTAAAGGTAGAGGTTGAAATAGCAGACAGTAATCTAGTTAGAATTGCAGGAACTGGGATATTTAAAAATAAAACCAATAGAAATATGTCTAGAGAAGGATATGTATACAAAACTGCCTTGATAACAGGAAAGCCTCAAATAATTTATAACCCAGGTAAGGATGAAC
Source organism: Clostridium sp. JNZ J1-5 (assembly GCF_053901425.1). Classification (NCBI taxonomy): domain Bacteria; kingdom Bacillati; phylum Bacillota; class Clostridia; order Eubacteriales; family Clostridiaceae; genus Clostridium; species Clostridium sp. JNZ J1-5. The sequence goes on from NZ_CM132773.1 coordinate 3,204,268, forward strand.
TTTGTTTACCTTGTCCTAAGAGAGACACCTGTGAAGAAAAATTTGAAATGTGTACACCTATAAAATTAGGAAATGAAAGCATTGGAGTAATAGGGTTAGTTTGCATTGATAATGAACAAAAGAATCACCTAATGTCAGACTTTGAAACCTATATGAGTTTTTTAAAGCAAATTTCTGAATTTATAAGTATTACAGCTTATGAGAGGATTGAGAAAGCAAGAGAAGAGAAATTATTAAAATCCCTAAACTTAGTAATAGATAAGATGGACCAAGGAATAATTATATTAAATGAAGGAAATAAAGTCACTCACATAAATGAAAAAGCAATAAAACTATTAAAATTTGTTGATAGAAGTTTTGAGAATATAGTAAACATTGAACACACTGGAGATAGTGTGCTTGGTATGCATGAGTATAGACTTACAATAGGAAACCAAAATTTTTATTTTATTGGTAATCTATATCCTATGGAACTAAATGAAAGTCAATTTGATAAAATATTTATATTTAAAGATCCTAAAAATTTAAAAGAGTTAGTTTCAAAATACAGTAATGTAAATAGAAAGATATTAGCTGAAGATATACTGGGAAATTGTGATGTTATGAACAATCTTAAAAAGAATATAAAGAGAATAGCATTATCTAATTCTACAGTTCTAATTTTAGGTGAAAGTGGTACTGGAAAAGAGATGTTTGCAAGAGCTATACATAACGAAGGAAATAGAAAAGATGAGCCTTTTATAGCTATTAATTGTGCAGCTATACCAGACGCACTTTTAGAAAGTGAATTATTTGGATATACAAAGGGAGCTTTTACAGGTGCAGATTCATCAGGAAAATTAGGAAAATTCGAACTTGCTAATAAAGGAACAATTTTTTTAGATGAGATAGGTGATATGCCTCTTCATCTGCAAACAAAAATTTTAAGAGTTATCCAAGATAGAAGAATAATAAAGATTGGTTCTAATAAGCCCATTGATATAGATGTAAGAGTAATTGCAGCTACTAACAAGGATTTAATAAAACTTATAGAACAAAATAAGTTTAGAGAAGATTTATACTATAGACTTAATGTCATACCTTTTAATATCCCACCTTTAAGAGAAAGAATTCAAGATATAGAAATTTTGGTCCATTATTTTATTGATAAGTATACAAAGCTCCTCAATAAAGAATTTTCATCAATAAATATAGATAAAGATCTCTGGAAAGTTTTTTATGAATATTCTTGGCCTGGAAATGTGAGGGAATTAGAAAATGCAGTAGAATTCATGATAAACATGTTAGGGCCAGAGGGAATAATGAATAAAGGGTTAGCACCTCCTAGTATTCTAAATAATGAAAGAAGAGTAAGAAATAAGTTAAAGGATATTCTCACATTAAAGGAATTGGAAAAGAATGAAATAAAGAAAGCATTAGATATGTACGGTAATACGACACAAAGTAAGAAAATTATTTCAAGTAAACTAGGTATAGGAATAGCAACATTATATAGAAAAATAGAAGAATATGATTTATCAAAATGATAAATATATTGTCAAACGACTATATGTATAATGATGGATAATTTACAAAAAAGTGTTCTTATTAATTTGATAAAATTTATCAAGTTGATAGTAAAATTGAACTCTAGAAATTGCGAAGAACCTTAATTTTAAAGCTTACAACAATTGGCATAATTAATGCTAATTTAATAGTTAAGTAGAATTAATTTTAAATTAAATTTTAAGTTGAGGGTGATAATAGTTGAAAGCACTAATAAATGCCTCATTGTTTGATTTTTGCAGCTTTAGGGTAAATCAGTATGTATTATTTAAGGATGAAATTGTGGAAGTTGGAAATATGGAAAACTTCCCAGGAGCAGATGAAGTTTATGACTGTAGTGAAACTATAGTAATGCCAGGACTAATAAATTGTCATACCCATATTTATTCAACTTTTTCTAGAGGTATGAGTGTACCTTTCAATCCTATGAGTTTTCAGGATATATTAGATCAACTTTGGTGGAAATTAGACAGTATGTTAAATAGAAATGCAGTTTATTATAGTGGGCTAGTTTATGGATGTGAATGTATTAGAAACGGAGTTACATCTATAATAGACCATCATGCCAGTGGTCTAAAGATAAAAGGTACATTAAAAGAACTAAAATTGAGTATTTGTGATGATTTAAAAATGAGAGGAATATTCTGTTTTGAAACTAGTGATAGGTTTAGTGTGGAAGAATGTATAAAGGAAAATATAGCATTTGCAAAGACAAAAAGTGATAGACATGCTGGATTATTTGGTATGCATGCTTCTATGAGCTTAAGTGATGAAACCCTAAAAAAGATATCGGAGATTAGAGGAGATATTCCAATACACATTCATGTGGCTGAAAGTGAAGAAGATGAAAGAAAATGCAGACATATGTATGGGAAAAGTATAGTTGAAAGATTAGAAAGCTTTAATCTATTAGATAAAAAATCTATTTTATCACACTGTGTCCATATAGATGAGAAGGAAGCGGAGATTATAGCTAAAAGAGGCTGTATAGTTGCAGTAAATCCTACATCAAATATGAATAATTCAGTAGGCCTTCCAGATTATGAACTTCTAAGAAAACATAATATATCTTGCATTATTGGAAATGATGGACTAGGAGCTAATATTACTAGAGAATATCTTAATTTAACATTTGGAATGAAGTATAAACTAAAAAGTCCTACAAAGTTTGATTTAAACGATTTAATTAAAGCTATATTAAATGGATATGATTATGTAAGCAGCCTTTTAGGTATAAAACTTGGAAAATTTGAAGAGGGATATAAATCAGACTTTATAACTATTCCATATATTCCGCCGACTCCAATGGATAGCAACAATATAATGGGACATATCTTTTTTGGAGTTTTTGATTACTTTCATCCAAGAGATACCTGGTGTTCTGGAGAGTGTTTGATGAGGGACTATAAAGTTAATTTTGATATAGAGAGTATATACTCTAGAGCTTCTAAAGAAGCTGAGATAGTTTGGAATAGAATTAAAAAATAAGTTTAGGGGTGGTTAGATGAATTTAAGTACTACTATTGCAGGTATAAAATTAGAAAACCCATTAATGCCTGCTTCAGGACCATTGGTTGGGGACTATGAAAAGATGATGATTCTTGAAGGATTTGGTTTAGGATGTATGGTTACAAAAACTATTTCAACAGCAGGGGCAAGAGTACCAAGGCCATGTATATATGGTGAAAAAGATATGATAATGAATGCAGAACTTTGGTCAGAATATCCACCAGAGTACTGGCTAGATGAAGTACTCCCAAAACTAAAAAATAATCTTAATATTCCACTTATAATCAGCGTAGGTTACATAAAAGAGGATATGCAGGTCTTAATACCAAAGTTAGATAAATATGCGGATGCTTTCGAAATTTCAACACACTATGTAGGAAAAGATTTAAGTATTATTGGAGAAACAGTTAAGGCTATAAGAGATAATACAAATAAGCCTATATTCATGAAAGTAAGTCCTCACATTCCAGATCCTGTGGCTTTTGCAAAAGTAGTAAGGGAAAATGGGGCAAGTGGTATTGTAGCAATCAACTCTCTAGGTCCAACCATGAAAATAGATATTGAAAATAGAAAGGTGTTAGTTGGAAATGAAAGTGGAGAAGTTTGGGCTTCAGGTCCTGTAATTAAACCAATAGCACTAGCCATTGTAAATAAAATAAAAACAGCTATGCCAGATTTTACTGTTATAGGGGTAGGTGGTATAGCTTCAGCGGAGGATGTAATAGAATTCCTATTAGCTGGTGCTGATGCAGTACAAATGCTTTCAGCAGCTATGTTAAAAGGAAAAGATTTATATGAAAAGATAGTAAAAGATTTACCAGCAGCTCTTAATAAATTCAATTTTTCAAGCGTAGAAGAAGTAGTCAATACCAGCTTATCAAAAGGAAAAATAAAATTTACTCCAGATAATCCTATAGTAGATGATAATAAATGCATAAAATGTGGCCTCTGTGAAAAGATTTGTCCATATTTTGCTATAAAAGTTGAAGATAAAGTAAATGTAGACAAATACAAATGTTTTGGATGCTCTTTATGTGAATCAAAATGTCCTAAGAAAGCAATAAGTGGAGTTCTAAAGAAATAATTTAAATGAAAGGAGTGAGGTAGTTGATAATAAAAGAATACGCTAGACCGTCAACTTTAAATGAAGCCTATGAGATTTTGACATCTAAGGAAGGAGCTAATTTAATTGGTGGAGGAGCATATATAAGGCTATGGGATAGAGAGATAAATACAGCTATTGATCTTTCAAATTTAAATCTAACCTATATAAAGAACAAAGATCAGATAATTGAAATAGGAGCTATGACTAGTCTAAGGCAAATAGAGGTAAGTCCTACAATTAAAAATAACTTTAACGGAATTTTAGTAGAAGCAGTTAAACCAATTTTAGGAGTACAAATGAGAAATATATTTACTATAGGAGGAAGTATATGTGGTAAATATGGTTTTTCAGATGTAATAACAGCACTTCTTTCACTTGATACTTATTTAGAATTTTATCATAGAGGAAAAGTATCTCTAGAAGACTTTCTAAAAGAAGATAACAGCGAAAAAGATATACTTACAAAGGTTCTTATTAATAAAGATGGAAGAAAGGTTTCATTTAAAAGCTTAAGAAATACAAGCACTGACTTTGCGGTACTTAATGTAGCAGTGTCAAGATTAGATAAAGAATTGAAGATTGCTGTGGGGGCAAGACCTGGAATAGCTAAATTAGCTCTAGAAGCTATGAAATTTGCAAAAGAAGTAGAATTAAATGAAGAAAATATTCAGGAGATTGGAAAAAAGGTAGCAGAAGAATTGAAATTTACAACAAACTTAAGAGGTTCAGCAGAATATAGAGAAGAGGTTTGTAAAGCTTTAGTTAAACGTGCAGTTATGGAGGTGATATAGTGGAACTAAAGTTGAAAGTCAATAATGTAGAAAGAATCTTTAAAGTAGAACCAGGTGAAATGCTAGGAGATGTTTTAAGAAGAAATGGATTTACAAGTGTAAGAAAAGCTTGTGGGACAGGTTCCTGTGGGGTTTGTACTGTCCTAATAGATGATAATCCTATAGCCTCCTGTGCATATTTAGCATTAAAGGCAGAAGGACATAATATAACAACTATAGAGGGAGTTAGTAAAGAGGCAGAAATAATAGGAAAATTTCTGAATGATGAAGGAGCCGCACAGTGTGGATACTGCAGCCCAGGCTTTATATTAACTGTAATTGCTATGAGAAAAGCTTTAAATAATCCTACTGAAGATGAAATAAAACACTATTTAGTTGGAAACTTATGCAGATGCACAGGATACCTAGGACATTTAAGAGCAGTTAAAAAATACTTACAGGAGGTGGCAGAATGAGAGAAGTAAATAAGTCTATTCCAAAGATTGAAGGAATAGGTTTAGCTAAAGGTAAGCCAGCATATACAGATGATATGGCACCTCAAAATTCATTGATAGTTAAAGTGCTAAGAAGTCCTTATGCCTTTGCAAAAATAAAAAGTATAGACACGGAAGATGCTGAAAAGCTTCCAGGTGTTGAATGTATTTTAACCTATAAAAATGTTCCAAGAAATATTATAACAAGAGCAGGGCAAGGCTATCCAGAACCATCTCCTCATGATAAGTATATTCTAGATGAATATGTAAGATATGTGGGAGATGAAGTGGCTGCAGTAGCTGCAGAAAGTGAAGAAGTTGCTAAAAAAGCATTAAAGTTAATTAAGATTGAATATGACATTCTGGAGCCGGTATTAGATTTTGAAAAAGCTGAAGGACATTCTTCTATAATACATCCAGAACCAGAAGCTCATGAAATGTTTCCAATTGGATTTGATCCAAAGAAAAATATAGCAGCAGAATATCACATGAATGTAGGAGATGTAGAAAAAATATTAAGTGAATGTGAGTATGTAGTAAGAGATACATACTACACACAAGCTCAAGCCCATGTAGCGTTAGAAACTCATACATCTTTAGCTTATGTTGATCTTCAAGGAAGGCTTACTATTATATCCTCTACTCAGACTCCATTCCATGTTAGAAGAATAGTAGGGGAAGCATTAGATTTGCCTATAGATAGAATCAGAGTCATAAAACCGAGGATTGGTGGAGGATATGGCGGAAAACAAGGGTTACACGGAGAATTTTTAGTGTCACTGGTAGCTCTTAAAACTGGAAAACCAGCAAAACTTATTTATACAAGAGAAGAGGTTTTTGAAGCTAGTTATTCAAGGCACGCTATGAGGTTTAATGTGGCCATTGGAGCGGATAAAGAAGGTAATATAAAGGCTATTGATATGAATCTTCTATCAAATACGGGAGCCTATGGAGAACATGCTCTAACAGTTTTCATGGTTTCAGCTTCAAAAACTCTACCATTATACAATAAAGTAGATGCAGTAAGGTTCGGAGGAAAAGTAGTTTATACAAATCTTATACCAGCAGGGGCATTTAGAGGATATGGAGCAATTCAAGGTAACTTTGCGTTAGAATCAGCAGTAGACCAATTGGCTGAGGAGATTGGAATTGATCCTGTTCAATTTAGAAAAATGAATTCTATAAAAGAAGGTGAAAGCTCTCCTGTTTTCAAGATAATGGGAGAGGGTACAGAAGGAGTAGATATGGTAGTTGAAAGTTGTAAACTAGACTACTGTATAGACAGAGGAGCTGAACTAGTTAATTGGAAGGAAAAGTTCCAAAATAAAGAGGTAAATGGAAGCAAGGTTCGTGCAGTTGGAACAGCAATAGCTATGCAGGGGTCAGGTATACCTTATATTGATATGGGATCAGCTATTTTAAAATTGAATGATCAAGGATTTTTTAACCTTTTAATTGGTGCTACAGATATTGGAACAGGAAGCGATACTATACTTGCTCAAATTGCAGCAGAAGTATTAGGAGTTTCAACAAGTAAAGTTGTGGTATATTCTTCTGATACTGACTTAACTCCTTTTGATTGTGGAGCCTATGCATCAAGTACAACTTATGTGTCTGGAAATGCCGTAATAAAAACAGCAAAAAAGATGAAGGAAATGATAGAAGAAGAAGGTGCAAGAAGATTAGATGTATCTAAAGATAAAGTTATTTTTGATGGAGAAAATATTAAAACTTTAAATGGAGATAATAGTATATCATTAAAAGATTTATCTACAGAGCTTTATTATAGTAACTCTCAGAAACAATTAGTTGCCTGTGAATCCTATTTTGGAGAAATATCTCCTCCACCATTCATGGCTGCATTTGCAGAAGTTGAAGTAGATTTGGAAACTGGTAAAGTAGACTTATTAGATTACACAGCAATTGTGGACTGCGGTACGACCATTAATCCTAACCTTGCTCTTATACAAGTTGAGGGAGGATTACTTCAAGGTGTAGGTATGGCAATGTTTGAGCAAGTAAAATACAATGACAAAGGCAAATTGCTAACTAATAATCTTATGAATTATAAAATTCCTACAAGAGAAGATATTAATAAATTTACTGTGGAGTTTACTGAAAGCTATGAACCTACAGGACCATATGGAGCTAAATCCGTAGGAGAAATAGGCATAGACACTCCTCCAGCTGCTATTGCTAATGCAGTTTACAATGCTACAGGAGTGAGAATAAAAGAATTGCCTATAACTCCTGAAAAGGTGCTTATGGGTTTAAAAAATAAAGGCTAAGTTTTAAGAGATTGTTGATTTCGTATAATATCGAAAATAATTCTAAATTTAGTATAACAATTGTAATTTTTCATAAGCAGAGAACCCAAATCTATGATTTGGTGTGAATCGCTTACTCCTTGGAAGAATGACAAGGAGTTTCTTATTATAATGAACTCAACAATCTTTAAAATAGCTTTAACGTACTAATGGAAAGTTTTAAATGAATGTAAAAACCAACATTCATTTAAAACAGAGCCAAAATAAAAACAGGAGGTCTTTAATGGGAGTTGAAGGAGTAATTTTAGCAGCAGGTTTTTCTTCAAGAGCTAAAGCATATAAGATGACACTTAAAATAGGAGATAAAACCATTATAGAAAGATCTATAGATAGTATATTGGAGTTTTGTTCTAGAGTTATTGTAGTAGGAGGATATAAATTTGAAAATTTAATACCTATACTTTCAAAATATGAAAAGGTTCAGTTAGTCTACAATGATAATTTTCAGGAAGGTATGTTTAGTTCTGTTAAAAAAGGTTTTTCAAAGGTAAAAGAAGAAAGATTTTTTTTTATGCCAGGAGATTATCCTCTAATAGATAAGAAGGTATGTGAAAAACTACTAAACTATCATGGAGACATAATTATTCCTACGTATAATGAAAGAAAAGGGCATCCAATACTGATAAAGACTAGTATGGCAAAAGAAGTTTTAGAAGAAGATAAATACGAGAATCTTAGAGAATTCATAAAAGTTAAAAAACAAATTTTTGTACCTGTAGAAAACGAAGGAATACTTTTAGATATTGATACTATGGAAGATTACAAAAAAATAGTAGGTAGGAGGTGCAATAAAGTTCATGGAATGCAATATCAGTAAACCTACAAAGAGAATCGATGTCCCTGATAAGATTGCTGGAAAGGCTAAGTATATAGGAGATTATAAGCTGGAGGGAATGCTTTATGGAAAGACTCTAAGGTCTACAAAGGCAAGGGCAAAAATAGTAAAAATTGAATATCCAAAACTTCCAGATGGATATTATATAGTTGATAAAGATGATGTTCCGGGAACTAATTTAGTAAAAATAATAATAAATGATCAACCTTTTTTTGCTGATGAAAGAGTAAATTATATTGGGGAAGCTATAGCTTTGGTTGTTGGAGAGGATAAAAAGGAAGTATTAAATATATTATCAAAAATAAATATAGAATATGAAGAGTTGGAACCAATACTGACCATAGATGATGGATTAAATAAATCTAAGGAAGCCATATATGGAGATACTAATTGCTTTGGAGATTATGAATATAAAAAAGGTAATGTTGAAGATATAAAACAAAAAAGCATTTATGTTGTAGAAGGGGAATATGAGACAGGATATCAAGAACAGCTTTATCTTGAGCCACAAGGGGTTATTGCTGTATGTGAGGGAGATAAAGTGTCCATATATGGATCAATACAGTGTCCTTATTATGTAAAAGGTGCTGTTGAACAATGTATGGGGCCTCCAGAGGATAAAGTTAGAATTATTCAGGCGGTGACAGGAGGAGGATTTGGCGGAAAGGAAGATTTCCCATCATTGATAGCAGGACAAGCGGCCTGCGCAGCACTAAAGACTAAACGTCCCGTACAGATTATATACGATAGGGACGAAGACTTAGAAGTAACTCCTAAAAGACATCCATCAAAAATAAAGATAAAGAGCTATTTAGATAAAGATTACAGGATATTGGGCAGTGAAGTAGATATAAAGCTAGATGCAGGCGCATATTCAGGTTTGTCCAATGTGGTTTTACAGAGAACTATGTTTGCAGCAATAGGCAATTATAATGTTGAAAATGTAGTAGTTAAGGGAAAATCAGTTGCTACAAATAAAACTGTAAGCGGAGCTTTTAGAGGGTTTGGAGCACCACAGGCATTTTTTGCAGTTGAAATGCATATGGAACATATAGCAAAGCAGCTAGGTATAGACTCCCTAGAATTTAAGATGAAAAATCTGCTTAAAAAGGGGGATAAGTCTTCTACAGGAGGAATTTTTAGAGAAAATGTTCCATTGCCTAAAATGATTGAAAGAGTACTGGAAATATCTTCTTACAGGGAAAAAAAGATTAGATTTCAAGAAGAGAGGAAGCGTGGAAAGCTAAAAGGAATAGGATTATCCCTATTTTTTCATGGTGGAGGATTTACAGGAAGTGGAGAGAGGGAGCACATTAAATCTAAAGTTAAATTAGTTAAACATGCTAATGAAATTGTTGAAATATTAATTGCAAATGTTGAAATGGGACAAGGAACTCAAACTTCTTTAAGAAAAATAGTAGCCTATACTCTAGAAATACCTTTAGAAAAGGTAATATACGAGAATCCAGATACTGATAGAGTTCCAAATTCAGGGCCTACTGTAGCTTCAAGAACTACAGTAATTGTTGGCAAGCTTCTAAAAGATGCTGCTGAAGCATTAAAGCTTAAATGGAATGAAAGTGATAAAGTAGAGGTAATGGCTGAATATAAGCACCCAGAAGGATTTTATTGGGATGATGAGCATTTTATTGGAGATGCTTATAATTCTTATTCATGGGGTGCTAATGTGGTAGAGGTAGAAGTAGATCCTATTACACTGATACCATCTATAGATAAGGTCTGGGCTGTTTTTGATATAGGTAATGCTATTGATGAGAGAATAGTAAAAGGACAGATTGATGGAGGAATACTTCAGGGATTAGGTTATGCAGGTATAGAAGTCATGGAAAATAAGGATGGAAGGTTTATGCAAAGAAGTAATGCAGACTACATTATACCAACATCAAAAGATGCTCCAAAAATAGAAAGTGAATTAATTTGCGAACCTTATTACTATGGACCTTTTGGAGCTAAGGCATTAGGAGAACTTACTTTAGTAGGATCACCTTCAGCCTATGCATTAGCAGTTGAAAATGCAACGGGAGTAAGTATAAATAAGATACCAGTAAGGCCGGAGCATTTAATGGAGGTGTTAGAACATGACAAGTAGCATAAGGTTTAAATTGAACTTTGAAGATATAGAAATAGCAATAAATCCATTAAAAAGATTATTAGACGTATTAAGGGAAGATATGGGGTTCACGGGAGTAAAAGAAGGCTGTGGAGAAGGGGAATGTGGAGCTTGTAGTGTTATTATAGATGGAAAGCTTATTAATTCATGTATGGTACCCATAGGAACAGTGGAAGGGAAAGAAGTTTTGACCATAGAAGGACTTCAGCAAACTAAAAGATATAATGTATTAAAGGATAGCTTTGAAGAAGCTGGAGCAGTTCAGTGCGGATTTTGTACTCCAGGAATGATTATGGCATCAGAGGCATTATTAAGCAAAAATCCTCATCCTAGTGAAGATGAAATAAGAGAGGGATTATCGGGCAATTTATGCAGATGCACAGGCTATAACATGATTATAGATGCTATAAAACTTGCTGAAAAAAGAGGTGACGGTCTATGGTAAAGGCATATAGAGCTAATAGCTTAACAGAAGCACTAGAAATAATCAACAAGGAAGACTGTTTACTTTTTTCAGGTGGTACAGATTTAATGGTTAAAAATAAACAGTGGTCCGGGGTAGAACCTAGTTTTAATGAAAATGTAGTTTTTATTGGACATCTTCAAGAGCTTAAGAAGATTCAGATTAATGATGAAATTTTAACCATAGGGGCTGCATGTACATGTACTGACATTGCGGAAAGTTTTATAGTCCCTGAATATTTTAAAGAAGTATTCTTGCTTATGGCGTCACCAGCTATAAGAAATATTGCTACTATAGGCGGAAATATATGCAATTCATCTCCGGCGGGAGATAGTTTACCTTTACTTTATGCTTTGGATGCTGAATTAGTAATTAATAGTTTAGATGGAACAAAAACAGTACCAATAAGTGAATTTATATTAGGACCAGGAAAGAACCGTTTGAAAAATAATGAAATCTTGTCAGATATAAAGATTAAGCTAAGTAACTTTAATAATATTTTTTATAAGAAGGTAGGGACTAGAAAGTCTACGGCTTTATCTAAAATATCATTTATAGGATTAGCTAAGGTTAATGATAAAAATATAGAAGACACAAGAATAGCGTTTGGGGCAGTGGCACCAACTACAATAAGAAGTAGAGATATAGAGGGAAAAATTATTAATATGATATCTGAATCAAAAGAAGTATATGATATAAAATCCATAAAGCAAATGTATTCTGAACTCATCAATCCAATAAGTGATCAAAGATCTACTGCAGATTATAGAAAAAAAACTGCTCTAAGACTATTAGAAAAATTCCTAATTAGTCTAATAGAGGATAATTAAAATACTTAATCCGACGACAAGTATCTATTATCTTATGAATAAGACAATAGATACTTGTTCATAAATTTTATATAAGAGAGGAGAAAACTTTTATGGATATGTATGAAGAAATATATAAGCTGAAAAAGAGTTCTAAAGAAGGAGTTCTAGTAACTGTTGTTCAGAGAAAGGGACATGGTCCTGCTAATGTTGGAAAAAAGATGTTGGTATATAGAGATGGAAGTAAGAAGGGAACTGTAGGAGGAGGAGAACTAGAGTATTTTGCTATAGAAAAGGCAGTGGATATATTTAAAGAAAAAAAACATTCAATGGTAAGCTACGATTTTACTGGTGAAAACCTAACTAAGGCAGATGTTTGTGTGGACATGATTTGTGGAGGCCTAGTCACTCTATATTATGAATATATAGGGATAAGCCCTAGAATATACATATTAGGCGCTGGGCATGTGGGAAAATGCCTAGCAGACATATTAATAAATTTAGATTATACCACTACAGTAATTGACGATAGAGAGGAGGTTGCTAGAGAAATCGCTAGAGAACATGAAGTACTAGTAGGTGACTATTCAAGTATAGTAAAGGAACTTCAAATACCTGATGAGAGTTATGTTGTAGTCACTGGATATACTCATGAAATTGATTATGAAATGCTGAAGGCTATTTACAGCTCAAAATGTAAACCTAAATATATTGGACTTTTAGCATCGGAGAGAAAAGCCAGAATTATTATTGAAAAGTTAAAAAATGAAGTAGGAAAAGATATAGATTTAAGTGTTTTATATGCTCCAGTTGGAATAGATATAGGTGGAGATTCTCCTGAGGAAATAGCACTATCTGTAATAGCTGAAATACAAGCGATAAGATACAATATTCAGGGGAATAAGCATTTAACAAAAAAATGGAGCTAATTTATATATTATCAAAATGATAATATATATACCTGTATAATGCATAAAATAATGAGTAAAATTATGAAAAAAGTAGTTATCAGTGTGATAAAAATTATCACATTGATAACTATTTTTATATAGTGAATTCTATAAAATGTAGATAATATGTACTGTAATAAGTTGGCATAAATAATGCTATTCATATAAGAGTAAAGGAAGGGGGATGAATATGGGGGAAAGAATTCAATGGATAAAAAATGCCAGAGCAAGGAAGATAGATAATAAGGTTTCAGTGGATTATCTAAGTGCTGAAGAAATAAAAAAAGTAAAAGGCTTTCATGAAAGCTTCCATATGTATAGCCCGACGCCATTAGTTTCACTGAAAAATTTAGCCGAGCATTTAGGAATATCTAATATATTTGTAAAAGATGAATCTTACAGATTTGGACTAAATGCTTTTAAGGTGTTAGGCGGTTCTTATGCAATAGGAAAGTTTGTATCAGAGAAGTTAGGTGTAGATATATCTGAAATGAGCTTTGACGAACTTCGAAGCAATGAAACAAAGGATAGAATAGGAGAAATTACTTTTACCACAGCTACAGATGGAAATCACGGAAGAGGAGTTGCTTGGGCTGCACAGCAGTTGGGACAAAAGGCGGTGGTATATATGCCTAAAGGTTCTTCTGAGATAAGACTAGACAATATAAAGGCCACTGGAGCAGAGGCATATATAACAGAATTAAACTATGATGATGCTGTTAGATTATCATTAGAAAATGCAAGAAAGTATGGTTGGCAGATTATTCAAGATACAGCTTGGGAAGGGTATGAAAATATACCACTTTGGATTATGCAGGGTTATACAACAATGATGTTCGAAGTTGCAGAACAACTTGTAGAATATGGTGTAGAAAGACCAACTCATGTATTTATTCAAGCCGGGGTTGGATCTCTTGCAGGTGCAGTACAAGGGTTTGTTGCATCTTACTATAATGGAGAAAGACCTATTACGGCAGTAATAGAACCTAATAAAGCAGACTGCATGTACAGATCAGCAGTAAATGGGAAGATCACTAATGTAACAGGACATATGGATACTATAATGGCAGGACTTGCTTGCGGAGAGCCTAATCCTATGGGATGGAAAATTTTAAAAGACTATTGTGATCTTTTTGCATCATGTCCAGATAATATAGCTGCAAATGGTATGAGAGTATTAGGTAATCCTATGGGCGAAGATAAAAAGATTATATCAGGAGAGTCTGGAGCAGCTACCATGGGATTTTTGTATACAATACTGACAGATAATAAGTATAGAGTAATAAAAGAAATGCTAAATATTAATGAAAGTTCAAAAATACTTCTTATAAGTACAGAAGGAGATACTGACCCTGAAAACTATAGAAAAATAGTTTGGGATGGAAAATATCCATATAACCAGTGAGGGGAATATTATGTCAATAATTATTAAAAACGGAACAATAGTAACTGCCAGTGATACGTATATAGGAGATATATATATTGAAAATGAGATTATTAAAGAAATAGGAATCAACATAGATAGATCAGCTGATGAATCAATAGATGCTAAAGGCAAGTATGTAATTCCTGGAGGGGTAGATGTTCATACACATTTTAATTTAGATGTGGGAATAGCTAGATCTAACGACGATTTTTATACAGGTACAGTAGCTGCAGCCTGCGGAGGAACTACTTCTATAGTAGATCACATGGGATTTGGACCAAAAGGATGTAATTTACACCACCAAGCCAAGGTATATCATGGATACGCAGATGGTAATTCTGTAATAGATTATGGATTTCATGGGGTAATTCAGCATGTTAATGATGACATATTGGGGGAAATGAGTGATGTATTGAAAAATGAGGGGATACCTAGCTTTAAAATATATCTAACCTATGATTATAGAGTAGATGATGAAGGTGCCATAAAGGTACTTTTAAGGCTTAAAGAATTAGGTGGAATTACAACAGTTCACTGTGAAAATAATGATGCTGTAAATTATCTTAGGAATTACTATGTAAAAAATGGATTAACCTCACCAATTTATCATGCACTAAGCAGGCCTTGTGAATGTGAAGGAGAGGCCATAAATAGGATGATTAATCTAGCAGCTATTGCAGGAGATGCTCCACTATATATAGTCCATTTATCCACATCAATAGGTCTTGATTATATAAAACTAGCTCATAATAGGGGACAGCATGTGTATGCAGAAACCTGTCCTCAATATCTCTTCTTAGATGAGGAGAAATATAGTGAAGCTGATAATGGTGGACTTAAATATATTATGAGTCCGCCACTTAGAAAAAAAGAAAATCAGAAACACTTATGGGATGGACTTAGAGATGGATATATTCAAACTGTTGCAACAGATCATTGTCCATTTGCTTTCGGTAAAGATAAGCAGAGAGGAAAAGATGATTTTACTAAATGTCCTAATGGAGCTCCAGGTGTAGAGGAAAGGATACCTCTTATGTTTTCAGAAGGAGTAATGAAGGGGAAAATAAGTATTACCAAATTTGTAGATGTATGTTGCACAGCTCCGGCAAAAATATTTGGACTATATCCTAAAAAAGGAGCTGTTCAAGTGGGAGCAGATGCAGACATAGTACTTATTGACCCAGATAAAGACGTAACTTTAACAAAACATATGCTTCATGGAAATATAGACTATACAGCTTATGAAGGTTTTAAACTTAAAGGGTATCCAGTAATGACTATGGTAAGAGGCAGGATAATAGTAAGAGACAATGTTTTTATAGGAGAAAAAGGCTATGGAAGATTTATAAAGAGAAATAAAAAGATTAATAATTGGGGGGAGTAATGTGTCAAAGGATTTAAAGGTTGATGAAGTATTAAAGCTGGCAGAAAAATATAAGGATGATATGAGTAAGTTTCTAAGAGATATGATAGCTATTCCAAGTGAAAGCTGTAGAGAAGAAAAGGTAATTTTAAGAATAAAAGAAGAAATGCAAAAGGTTGGATTTGACAAAGTAGATATTGATCCTATGGGAAATATTTTAGGATATATAGGCCATGGAAGGCATGTAATTGCTATGGATGCTCATATTGATACTGTTGGAGTAGGAGATGCTAATCTCTGGAATTACAACCCTTATGAAGGATATGAA
Organism: Clostridium sp. JNZ J1-5; assembly: GCF_053901425.1. Taxonomy (NCBI): domain Bacteria; kingdom Bacillati; phylum Bacillota; class Clostridia; order Eubacteriales; family Clostridiaceae; genus Clostridium; species Clostridium sp. JNZ J1-5. Next base: position 3,220,323 of record NZ_CM132773.1, read on the forward strand.
GATGAAGAGATAATCTTAGGAAGAGGAGCAAGTGACCAAGGGGGTGGTATGGCATCCATGGTTTATGCAGGAAAGATAATAAAAGATCTAAATCTTGAGGATGATTACACATTATTAGTTACAGGAACAGTTCAGGAGGAAGACTGTGATGGATTGTGCTGGCAATATATTATAAAGGAAGATGAGATTAAACCTGAATTTGTAGTTATTACAGAACCTACTTCCTGCAATATATATAGAGGACAAAGAGGGAGAATGGAAATAAAAGTTACAACTCGTGGAGTGAGTTGTCATGGTTCTGCTCCAGAGAGAGGGGATAATGCAATATTTAAAATGGCGCCTATATTAACTGAGCTAAGAGCGCTAGCTGAAAATCTTAAAGATGATGAATTTTTAGGAAAAGGCAGTTTAACAGTATCTGAAATATTTTTCTCATCTCCATCAAGATGTGCAGTAGCTGATGGTTGTAGTATTTCCATAGATAGAAGGTTAACAGATGGAGAAACTTGGGAGCATGCTCTTCAACAAATTAGAAATCTTCCATCTGTAAAGGCATCAAAGGCAGAAGTAGAAATATACACTTACGAAAGACCATCATATACAGGATTAGTATACCCTACAGAATCCTATTTCCCTTCATGGGTTCTACCAGAAGAGGATGAGGCATGTAAGACACTAGTAGATTCTTATAAAAAATTGTTCAAAGAAGAACCATTTGTAGATAAATGGACATTTTCAACTAATGGAGTTTCAATAATGGGAAGGTATGGAATACCATGTATAGGATTTGGTCCAGGACATGAAGACCAAGCACATGCACCAAATGAAAAGACATGGAAAAGCGAGCTGGTTAAATGTGCTGCTATGTATGCAATTATTCCAAAATTATATGTAAATGAGTATGGAAATAAACAAAAATAAAATAAAAATAGAAACAATTTAAAAGATTAAGGAGGATCCTATAATGCAAACAGTATTTAGAGGAAGACATTTTATAACACTAGAGGACTATACTAAAGAAGAAATTGAAACTATGCTTGAAGTAGCATGGGATTTAAAGAAAAAGATGGCTATGGGAGTTACAACTCCATATTTACCATATCAAACTATGTTTTTAATGTTCTTTGAACAGTCAACTAGAACAAGAAACTCTATGGAAGCAGGTATAGCTCAACTTGGAGGACATGCAAACTATCTTGATACAAGTACTATGCAAATCTCCCATGGAGAATCTGCAAAGGATACAGCTGTAATACTTTCAAGATTTGGTCATGCTATAGCATGTAGAAACTGCTTCTGGGGAGTAGGAAATAAATATTTAAGAGAAATGGCTGAGCACTCTTCAGTTCCAATAATGAATCTACAATGTGACCTTTATCACCCAATGCAAGGGCTTGCAGATCTTATGACAATAAAAGAAAAATTTGATGATACAAAACGCTTAAAGGTTTCTGTAATTTGGGCTTACGCAACTACTCATAAAAAACCAATATCAGTTCCGGTATCTCAAGTGCTATTATTCCCAAGGTTTGGCATGGATGTAACTTTAGCTTATCCAGAAGGATATGATTTACCAGACTGGGTAATAGAAAAAGCTAAGAAAAATGCAGAAGAAAATGGTGGAAGATTTAGAATAACTCATGACATGGAAGAGGCGTATAGAGGAGCAGACGTAGTAATCCCTAAAAACTGGGGAAGCTGGGTTAATAACCAAAGCAATGAAGTTGTAGATGATTTACTAGAATCCTATAAGGGATGGAAGTGCACAGAAGAAATGATGGCTCTTACTAATAAAAATTCTGTCTACATGCATGCGCTTCCAGCAGATAGAAATAACGAAGTTGAGGATTCAGTAATAGATGGACCTCATTCAGTAGTTTATGATGAAGCAGAAAATAGAATTCATACTGCAAAAGCTGTTATGGTTCTTACAATGGGAGGAAAATAAATGAAAATAGTTTTAGCCTTGGGGGGAAATGCACTTCAATTAAACCCTAAGGATGCCTCTTCAAAAAGCCAACTTGAAACTTGTAGAAAAACAGCTAAGGCTATAGTGGATTTAATTGAAGAGGGTCATGATATATCTATAGTACATGGAAATGGCCCTCAAGTAGGACAAATTGTCAGCTCTGTTGAATCAGCATATAAGTATGATTCAGAAACAAATATATTAATGCCTTTAGATGTTTGTGGTGCATATTCACAGGGATATATAGGATATCATCTTCAAAATTCTATTGAAGATGAGTTAAAATTTAGGAATTTACAAAAGGCAGTTGGAACTATTATTACTCAGGTAATAGTAGACATAAACGATAGTGCTTTTAACAACCCAACAAAACCAATTGGAAAGTTTTATTCAAAGGAAGAGGCAGAAAAACTAACAAAGGAAAATGGCTATATCATGAAAGAAGATGCTGGAAGAGGATATAGAAGAGTGGTGCCATCCCCTAAGCCTATAGATATATTAGAGAAGCAAGCCATAAAATCAATGGCTGATTCTGGAATAGTAACAATATCCTGTGGAGGAGGAGGAATACCGGTAGTATATGAAGGTGAAAAAACTAGGGGAATTGCAGCTGTTATAGATAAAGATTTTGCAGCAGAAAAGTTGGCAGAAACAATAAATGCTGACATGCTATTAATATTAACTGCTGTGAATAGGGTTTGTATTAATTATAATAAGCCTAATGAAAGTGAATTATCAGAAGTTACAGTTGCAGAACTAGATGAGTATATAATTCAAGGACAGTTTGCTCAAGGAAGTATGCTGCCTAAGGTTGAGGCTGCTAAAAAGTTTGTACTTTTTGGAGAAAATAAAGTTGCTATAATAGCTTCTTTAAATAAAGCTAAAGATGCATTAAGAGGATTAAGTGGAACCAGAGTAATCAAAAATAGAACTATACTTTAACAAAACAAAAACAACAGGTGGGCAATATAAAGCATAAACCTCCTTTAATAATAATATATAATAGTAGGAGGTGTCATGGATGAAAATAGAATTTTTTTACAAATGCAAAGATGGCCGCGTTATAGGAAAAGAAGCTGAATGTAAAGAAAAGTTAGACGAAAAGGTAGAAGAGAGAATAAAAAATATAAAAAATTATACTGAAAAGTTAGAGAATAATGAGTATTACGGTGAGAGTGTTTTAGAATTAGATGAATAAAATAAAAGGGCTTGAATCCTTATAGTATAACTAAGAATTCAAGCCCTTTTTTTACCATGAAAAGTTTATTCATAGAAAAATTTTGATAATTCTTTTGTTGCAAAGGCTATGTCATCGCTGCCTAAAATACAGGATATAATTGAAAGCCCGTTAACTCCAGTGGATATAACTGACTTAGCGTTTTCATGGTTTATTCCACCTATAGCCACAGAAGGTATATTGATATTATCTACAATATGTTTTAGCCCTTCAAGTCCCATAGGTTCTTTAATATCTTTCTTAGTACCAGTATAGAAAACGGCACCAAGACCAACGTAATCAGCACCAGCTTCTTGCGCTTCTAGGGCTTCTTCTAAAGTGTTAGCGGAAATTCCTATGATTTTATCTTTGCCTAGTATTTTTCTAGCAAATTCTATAGGCATATCACTTTGACCAAGGTGAACTCCATCAGCATCTATAGCTAAGGCTATATCAATTCTATCGTTTATTAGTATAGGAATATTATATTTTGATGTAATTTCTTTAACTTCTTTTGCAATCTCATAAAATTCTCTTGTAGATACATCCTTTTCTCTTACTTGTACTAGCGTTACTCCAGATTTTATAGCATCTTCAACACACTGCTTTAAGTTTCTTCCATTTAAAAAGGATCTATCAGTAATTAAATATAATTTGTAATCTATATCCATTGAATTTTACCTTCCTTCACAATATCTTCATCTTTTAATAAGTATATTTCATCTATAAGTTTAACCTTAAAGCTTCCAGGAGTATTAGCTACTTTTTCTGCATGTTCTCCAGCTAAATTCATAGATAAAACTGAAGCTACAGCAGCTATAAACTTGTCTTCTTCTACAGCAGCAGTAGCAGCTGTAAGTGCTCCTACCATACATCCTGCCCCTGTAACTAATGTTAAAAGACTTGTGCCATTTTTAATTATGGCTGTTCTTTCACCGTCAGTAACTATATCTTCAGCCCCTGTAGCAGCAACTATGCAATTATGTTTTTTAGCAAGAGATATACAAGCTTCTACTGAATTACTTCCATCATCTATAGAATCTACACCTCTAGTTTTAGCTTCATAACCAGCTAAATATTTTATTTCTCCAAGGTTTCCTTTAATTATATCTACCTTACCAATTTCAAAAAGTCTTTCAATGAAATCTATTTTTCTTTTTATAGCTCCGCAGGCAACTGGATCCAAAATTACTGGAATATTATTATTTTTAGCAGAAAGAGCAGCCATAAGCATAGCTTGTTCTTGTTCTTTAGTAAGAGTTCCTACGTTTATATAGATAGAAGAAGCAATTTTTGCAAAATCGTAGCATTCATCGTAAGCTTCAGCCATAGCAGGAGATGCTCCATAGGCTAATAGTATGTTAGCGCAGTCATTGATAGTTACATAGTTTGTTAAGGCATGTACAAGAGGTGTAGTTTGTCTAACTTTTTTTAAAGTTTTAGAAACACTGTTAATCATATTAATTCCCCCAATTAAGTAAATTTAGTTTTGTAAGTTTGTAATTTATTTATTATTCATATTTAACATTAGCTTTTTTATATAAGTCTATAAAATGGCCAACAGGTCCAACTCCATGACCTATAGGAAAAGAATTTTCAATTGCCATTTTTATGTAATATTTTCCTAATTTAACAGAATGATTAATAGAATAGCCTTTAGCTAGAAAACTTGCAATTGCTGAAGAAAGTGTGCAGCCAGTACCGTGAGTGTTAATAGTATCTATTCTTTTTCCCTCCAGTGTTAAGAATTCATCTCCATAACATAAGATATCTGTTGAGTTATTACATCTATGTCCACCCTTAACTAATACATTTTTTACTCCATAATCTTTTATTTTTAAGGCAGCTACTTTCATGTCTTCTTCACATGTTATTTTCATTCCTGTAAGTTCTTCAGCCTCAGGAATATTAGGGGTTACAATATCAGCAATTTGGATTAAACTTTTCAATTCATCAACTGCTTCAGGCTTTAAAAGATGATATCCACTTTTAGATATCATAACTGGATCTAAAACGATGTTTTTAACTTTATATTCAAGTAATATATTTTTTATAGTTCGTATTATTTCTGAATTAGATACCATTCCTATTTTTACAGCGTCTACTTCAATATCATCAAAAATTGCTCTCATTTGAGCTTCCACAATTTCTTTACTAATTTCTTGAACTGCAGTAACTCCTTGAGTATTTTGAGCTGTTACAGCACAAATTACACTCATTCCATATACTCCAAGTGCACTCATAGTCTTTAAATCTGCTTGTATTCCGGCTCCTCCACAGCTATCGGAACCGGCAATAGTTAATACTTTTATCATAATACCCATCCTTTCTTGATGAAAAAAATAACACCATACAGAGATAAGATTGCATAGGTGTTTTATAGTAACAAATAGTTATTTATAATATCAAAGCTCCTTATGCACAAAGCAAAAGGAGCTATATATACTATATAAACTTCTTCATTGCTTCCTACGCTAGTGTTATCTAGTTTCAGGTTCAAAGGGTTAGAATATGTTCCTCTCAGCCATTATAGGCACCCCTGCAATACGTATATTTAATTTTATCTATATAAATTATACCATAAACTATTGGATTGTACATAAGTTGTTTCATAATTAATTATTAAATAAAATTATCAACAGCTGTTTTTATTTACATATCTTATATACTAAGGGGTGATTATATGAATATAGATGCTGTTTTTGAAGGTGGAGGAATGAAAGCTATTGGGTTAGTTGGTGCAGCATGTTGTCTTCAGGACAAAGGGTATAATATAAAAAATTTTGCAGGATCTTCAGCAGGAGCTATTGTAGCAGCATTATTAGCTGCAGGATATAGCTGCAGAGAATTAAAAGATATTATAATGAATCTTAATTATAATGAGTTTTTAGATAATAATAAATTGAAAAAAATTAGACCATTGATGTTTGCAAAAAATTTTATTACACTCTTCAAAGATAGGGGGGTATATTCAGGAGATCCAATAGAAAAATACATAGGAGAACTTTTAGAGGCTAAAGGAAAAACAAAATTTAAAGATTTGAGCGTAGAAGGTAAATCGTATCTTAAAATAATCATTTCTGACATAACTAAAGGAGATATGCTGATAGCTCCAGATGATTTAATAAAATATGATATTGATCCAATGGAATTTGAAATTGCCAAAGTTGTTAGAATGAGTATCAGTATGCCTTTTATATTCAAACCTGTAAAACTGAGTTATAAAAATGAAGTGAGTTTTATAGTAGATGGAGGGATTTTAAGTAATTATCCTATATGGGTTTTTGATGTAAATAATAAACCTAGATGGCCAACCTTTGGTATGAAGCTCATAGAAGATAAAAAAACATTTACAGCAGGTGGAAAAACAGATATTATATCTTTTACATTTGATGTAATTAGTGCAATGATAAATAAAAATGAAGAAATATATATTAAAAATAAAGATTGGGTGAGAACTATACCAATACCAACATTAAATGTAGGAACTACTCAAATTAATATTACTAAGGATTTAGCTAATAAACTATTTGAATCAGGATATGAAAGTGCTGAAAAATTTTTAAGTAAGTGGAATTTTAATAGATATGTAGCTGATTACAGGAGTTAAAACATTATTTGAAAAATTATAATTTTGTTTAAAATAAGAGACTATATTAGGGCTAATAAAAAAACTAATATAGTCTCTTTCACGTTAATAATCACATATTTATTATATGTTAGCTAAATTTTTTTGAGAAAATTTCTAAGTGCTTTGTAGCATTATGAATATTTTCTAAAGCTGATGCTATTTCTTCGGTGGAAGCAGCTTGTTCTTGACTTATGGAAGCTACGTTATCAATATCAGTACTTATTTGATGAACGGCATTATTTATATCCTCAAGTATCTTTTTTATTTTGTTTACAGATTCTTGACTTTGATTTGCAAGCTTACGAATTTCACTTGCTACAACTCCAAATCCTCTTCCTTGATCACCAGCTCTTGCAGCTTCAATTGCAGCATTTAAACCTAATAAGTTTATTTGTGAGGATATATTTTTTATAAGTTCTAAAGCTTCATTAGTCTGTAATGATTTTTTCAAAGTTTCTTGAACTTTTTCAGTGGCTGTTTGACCGGACTTAGCAAGAATTGTAGCACTTGCTGCTACTTGATCTATACTTTCATTAGCCTGTTCAGTAGATACAGCAAGTTCGTTAATTTCATTAATTAATTCTAAGCTTTCATTAAGATCAATAGCTGAAGTTATGGAACCTATAATTTTTCCCTCATGATTTTTTATAGGATGGGCAAATAATTTTATATCTACTCCAAATATTTCTTTTGGTACACTATCCTTAATGATTTTTCCAGTGTTTATACAATTTATTATAATTTTAGAGTCTAAAATAGAGTCCCCAACTTTTACATTTAAATTAAAATTATTAGCTGGGATATAGGCTATACATTTTTCTAAATCAGTTACGGAGAAAGCTATATCATCTCGTGTTATAGGGTTTAAGTAGGGAAGAGATTCGCATATGCCTTCTAGAATATGTATATCTTTATCTATCATTTAAATTTCCCCCAATACAAAATAGATTTAATTAAATATTACTAGTATTACTTTCAAATAAGTGGTAGTACAATTTTAATCTTTAATGTTAGTAATGAACAAAGTTAACAAACAACTTACATGTATAATTATACCTTAAAGTCATAATTGTGTTAAGGATAAACTAATATAACTGCTTTAGGACAGACTGATTAAAAGGCTGAATATATGAAATACACAGGCATTTAATACGGTTTAAGAAATATTTAAGATTTATTTAAGAGAATATTCCTTTACAAAATTTAGGGGTAGCATTATAATATTAGTGTACTAGAACAATTAATACACTTAGTACACTTTAAAAATTTTTTAGCTAAAATAATATAAATTCACCGGGAGGTGACATGAAACTTGATCAATATTGATGTAAGAAGTAGTAGGCCTATTTATGAACAAATTATAGATGGAATAAAGGAAAATATTCTAAAAGGAATATTAATGCCAGGAGATAAGTTACCCTCTGTCAGAGAAATGTCTTCACTTATAACCACTAATCCTAATACAGTTAGTAGAGCTTACATGGAGCTAGAGCGACAAGGTGTTATTGAAACTGTAAGAGGAAAGGGAACTTATGTATCTTCTGATTACAAACCTAAAGTGGAGGAAGAGAGGATGGAAAAGTTGAAGGAAGATATTAAGAAAATTATTGTAGAAGCCCATTATATGGGAATTACAAAAGAGGAGATTTTGAAAATCATAAATGAGTTTTATGAAGAGGTGAAAAAAGATTGATAGAAATTATCAATGGACATAAAAGCCTAAGTGGAAAATCTATTTTGAGGGATGTAAATATAAGTGTGAAAAAAGGGAGTATTTTTGGACTTATAGGTCCAAATGGGGCAGGAAAAACTACTTTAATTAAAAATATAATGGGAATTTATAGGCTGGATAAAGGTGATATAAAGGTTAAAGGTGAGTCTGTTTTCAAAAGTACAGATATTAAAAAAATAATGGGATATGTATCAGATGAAAATACTTATTTTAATTCATTTAATCTAAAAGATATAGCTAAATTTTATTCTTTAACTTATGAAAAATTTAATAGAGATAGATTTAATAAATTAAACAAAATCTTTAATCTTCCAGAAAAAACACCTACAAGAAAGTTTTCTAAGGGGATGAAGATGAGACTTTCCATAATATTAAATTTAAGTATTATGCCTGAAGTTTTAATATTAGATGAACCTACAAATGGACTTGACCCTATAGTCAAAAAGCAGTTTATGAATATACTTTTAGAGGACGTTGCAGAAAGAGAGACTACTATTCTTATATCATCACATAATCTTGGAGAATTAGAAAGAATATGTGATAGTATTGCAATTATGGATCATGGAGAAGTGAAATATACAAATTCAATTGAAGACATGAAAAATAAAATTAGAAAAATACAAGTAGTTTTCAAAGATAAGGCACCAGAGGATTTAGGAAGCTGGGATGAGATAATAAAGGTGGAGAAAATTGGGAGAGTCTACAATATAGTTACTAAGGAATATAATACTAGTTTTCAAAAAAAGTTATATGATTGTGAATTAATGTTCCAGGAAGAGATTGATTTAAGTCTTGAAGATATGTTCATTTACTCTATTGGAGGTGATATTGATTATGAAGAGATATTTAAATAAAGCCCTCCTTTATAAAGAGTGGAAAAGTGTAAAATGGCTATCAATTATGTTTTTGTTTCAGGTGAGCTTACAATTAATTGTTCCATTTATTAATAATGTGCAGTATTTAAAAAAATCTATTAATAGAGGGGAATATAAATATAGTGAATATGAATATTTTTTTACCAGTTTTTTTAGAAATAATAGAGCAGAAATAGAATTTACAGTAATTACCTTGATAATTATAGGAACTTTTATAGTAGGGATGGACATTATGGGGAGAAGATATGACACTATAGGGTCTATGCCATTTAAAAGAGAAGAGATAATAGTAACAAAGTGGATAGTAGCAGCTTTGACTACAATAATACCTATTTTTTTAAGTTTTGTAATAATAAAGATTATGTACTTATGTAATAAAGATATTTTAAGTCCTTATATAAATGGGAATATGATTGAACAGTGGGCTTTGATTAATAGTCTTACGTATCTATTTATTATAAGTTTTATAATGTTTATACAAACTTTATTAGGTAAAAACATACTAGGAGGGATTATTGGTTCAATATTTTTATTGCTTCCTTTTGGGTTAGGGGTTTTAATTAGAGGATTCACAGAAATTATGACTTATAATCCTGAGGTATTTACAAGAGATGGATACAATAGCTTTATTAATGGAATGGATAGATTTTTTAGTAATATATCTTTAGGGTTCTACAATAATGAAAACATAGGTTTTAATTTATCAATCTATAAAAGGGAACTTATTTTAGCAATATCCATTATAATCGTATTAGTTTTAATGATATACTCATTCAAAAACTTACCCTTTGAAAGAATAGGATATGTTGTAATTTATAGACCATTAGAGTTTGTATTAAAAATAGGAGTATCTGTTTGCTTTGGCCTTGTGGGAGGGACAATAGGTTCAGGATTTATATCATCCTATTATGAGCTTTATAGAATAGCAAATTCTAACAATGTTAAAGAACACCTGCCTATAATTGATAAAGCTATAAGTTTGACGGTTTTAATAGCACTTTTATGTGGATGCATTGTGTATGTAGTAACTGGTAAAATCATTGAAGCAAATAAGAAATAAATATATATAATTTATTTGAAAGAGAGGTTTAAAGATGAATATATTAGAAGTTAAAGATGTAAAAAAGCATCTTGGTAAGAGAGAAATAATAAAAGGAATAACCTTTAATGTAAAGGCTGGAGAGATTTTTGGGTTCTTGGGACCAAATGGAGCAGGAAAGACAACAACAATAAGAATGTTAGTTGGACTTATCCATCCCAACTCAGGAACCATAGTAATTAATGGACATGATATTGAAAAGGAAAGAGAAAAGGCTTTAGAAGCAGTTGGTGCAGTAGTTGAAAATCCTGAACTGTATACATATCTTTCAGGAAGAGAAAATTTAATGCAAATTGCAAGGATTAGAAAAATTGAAAAAGATTATGTGGAGAAGATTATAGAGTTAGTAAATCTTAAAGAAAGAATAGATGATAAAGTTAAAAAGTATTCACTTGGTATGAAGCAAAGATTGGGACTTGCAGCAGCACTTATTGCAAAGCCAAAACTTCTAATTCTAGATGAGCCTACCAATGGATTAGACCCAACGGGAATAATGGATTTTAGAGACATAGTTAAAAAGGCAGCAAGGGAAACTGATGCAGCTGTATTTATATCATCACATATTTTAAGCGAAGTTCAAATGGTTTGCGATACCGTTGCTTTTATAAATGATGGAGTAATAAAGTCTGTTGAAAGTATAAGAGGAGAAGTTGTAAAGGATAATACAGAAAATATAGTTTTATCTGTTAGAGAGAAGGAAGAGTGCCAAGAAATATTAAAGAAATTAGAGATTGTTCATAATATTTCCTGGGAAAATGATATGATAAAATGTACTGTTGATAAGGATTCTGTACCTGAAGTTATATTTAAACTTGCTGAAGCAGGTATTCATATAGAAGAAATTTATAAGAAACATGCAGAACTTGAAGAGAGATACATGGAACTTGTAGAAGGGGGTAAGAGATCATTATGATGTTTACACTAATTAGAAATGAAATGATAAAATTAATGAGTAGGAAAAAGACAGTTATAATAACTATTGCATTTGCAATTTTAGTAGCATTTATAGGTTTTGCTATGTATAAGTCATCAGAAAGCATGAAGGAATGGAATAAACCAGAGCGCAGAATACAAAATGAACAAGAGAATATAAGGCACTTAGAAGAATTTAAAAAAGATCCTAAAATTCCTGAAGAGGAAAAGAAACGTTTTGATGAGGATATTAAGCAATCCTACGAAAGGATTGAAGAGATTAAAAAAGAAAAACAAGGTGCAAAACCTGATTGGAGAGTAACTTTAAAGAAAGAAATAAGTGGAATGGAAGCACAATTAAAGGATACTCAAATAAGAGAGCAAGACAAAGAGTCTATAAAATTGGAGCTTATGACTAAGAAATACTTATTAGAAAATAATATACAGCCAGAGTATAATTCATATGATGTAACAGCAACTGCGTTTGTAAGACAATTATTTGAAATTCTAGGAGCGATTTTCCTTGCAGTTGGAGTAATTATATTTAGTTCAGACATGGTATCGGGGGAATATACTCCGCCTACTATGAAATTTTTGCTGACACAGCCAGTTTCAAGGGGAAAGGTATTATTTTCAAAGTTTATAGCTTTAATACTTTCTTCTTCAATAATTATAGTAGTGATAGAAATTTTAGCATTTCTAATCATGGGGCTTATATTTAGTTTTGGAAATATGGACTATCCAGTAACTACAGGAACTAGGTTTATGTATGATTTAACTGTCAAAGGCGAAATGGGACAAAAAGCAATAACAGCAATAGCTGGAAGTTCTCACATTATACCTATGTGGAAATATATAGTTCAAATGTTTGGAATTCAAATATTATTCATAATAGCATCAGCATCTTTTGCTTTCTTATTATCAACTGTTGTAAAGAGCAGTATGGTATCTATGGCAAGTACTACAGTTATAATAATAGCATTTACTATAGCTCAAACAATACCTTATATAAATAAATATGCTCATTACTTATTTACTACTTTTGGAGATCCTTCAAAAATAATAACAGGAAATATTGCACTAAGGTCTAACAATCCTGTTATTACACCAACTTTCTCTATAGCTATACTTTTAGGATGGACAATAGTAAGTTACGTTATTTCCCATGTAGTATTTAAAAAGAGAGATATATTAATATAAAATATTTTAGACCTTACTAGGATTTACTAGTAAGGTCTTTAAAATTAATTGACTTCTGTTAGAAAGCTCCAATAACGCTTTGGCATATGTGCCATTTGAAGTTTTGGATTTATTCTATCCTTAATAGTGGTGCTTTTGAAATAGCTTTTCCATAATTCTTCATAAAGAGAATTACCATGCTTGCTAAGCAAGGTTAATCCATATTCTTTAGAAAGTTCAGTAATAGACCAATCAGTTTTGTCATATACAGCGGCTATTCCTCTTTTTAGGTCATGAATAATAAAATTTTCATTAGAAAGACGCTTAGTAAAATGAGGAGTTATAAGTGCTAGTATATTATGATCTGGCTCTATAGGTGAGTAGAGAAATTTATTATTTATACTGTTAAATCTAACAAAACCAAGCATTCTATGATATTCTCCAAATACTTTCTTTACTATTTGATGTACTCTTAGTACACAATCTTTGTAAAGATGCATATCTAAATCTTTCCCTAATTTAAAACCAAGTTTTATGTATTTATAGATTAAAGTACTAGAGCCTTCTATATCAGAGAGATACACATAAAATACATATCTTAAAGAATTATAAGAAATTTTATTTCTAATAGCATCATAAACCTTAGAAAATTTGGACATATCTTTTTTTATATAAATCGGATTTGTTATAAGAGTAGGAATAAATTCATCTTCTCTAAATATTTCTTCAGGTTTATCTTTTCTGTAATATGCCTCATATATTGATGTTAATAGGCCTTCAAAACTGCCATCATAGATATAGCAAATCATTTATTTCACCTTCTTAAAGTTCTCCAGTGATGCTTGTATAAGCATCATCTGGGCGGTATATGGCTGGAGGAGAGGAGAGAAAAGAAAGCTGTTCATAATTTTTTTTAGCATTATAGATAGGATTTGATTTAAATTTATTAGTTGCATCACTTACTAACTTTTCTCTTATTAATATATCTTTAAAATCTACTTGACCATAATATCTTCCGTTGCAGGTTATAAAATATTGAGCTCTTTTTAGAACCACACCCAACTTTTTTAAATCCTCAAAACTTAAAGAGTGGACTCTTCTAGCAAGGGCAATTTTCCGTACTGATTTTACTCCAATACCAGGTATTTTTATAAGATCTTTTGCATAGGCTTTATTAATCTCTATTGGAAATTTATCTATATTTCTAAGAGCCCAATCAGTTTTAGGGTCCAGGTGTACATCGAAATTTGGATTGTTTTCATTTAACAAATCCTTTGCCGAAAATCCGTAAAATCTAAGAAGCCAGTCTGCTTGGTAAAGTCTATGTTCTCTTAATAGAGGAGGACTATTTAGTGCAGGTAACTTTGGATTATTTGATACTGGCACATAAGCTGAATAGTAGACTCTTTTTAATCCAAAGCGTTTATATAGATTTTCAGAGAGCTTTAAAATATGCAAATCACTTTCAGGTGTTGCACCAATAATAAGCTGGCTACTCTGGCCTGCTGGAACGAAAGAAGGAGCATTTCTATATAACTTTTTTTCATATTTTGAAACAGCAATTTGAGATCCTATAAAAGACATAGGTTTTAATATATTTTCTTTAGTTTTTTGCGGAGCTAGTAACTTAAGACTAGATGAGGAAGGAAGTTCAATATTTATACTCATTCTATCTACAAGTTCCCCAGCTTTCTTAATTAATATTGGATCTGCTCCCGGTATTGCTTTTATATGTATATATCCATTAAAGTTATGTTCATTTCTAAGTTTAGATACAACTTTTAGCATCTGTTCCATAGTATAGTTAGGATTTTTAAAAACTGCAGAACTTAAGAATAAGCCTTCAATATAATTACGTTTATAAAAATTTATTGTTAAGTCAGCTATTTCATCAGGGGTAAAAGTTGCTCTAGGAAGGTCATTAGAATATCTATTTATACAGTAGGCACAATCATAACAGCAGTAGTTTGTAAGTAAAATTTTAAGTAATGAAATACATCTTCCATCTGCAGTAAAACTATGGCATATTCCACTAGAGCTGGCATTGCCTATACCTCCTTTAGAATTTTTTCTGCTACTTCCACTGGAAGAACAGGAAACATCATATTTAGCTGCATCTGATAGTATCTTTAACTTTTCCAACATATCCATAATAGTTCTCCTATACCAATTATATCTTAAATATATATTACCGAACATAAGTTCGTATGTAAATATATTATTACCTAAAAAAGTTATTTTATTTTACATTGACAGCATAATATAAAAGTATTAGAATAGTTTTTAATTAAATAGAAAGAATTCTTATCATGAGAGGTGGAGGGACTGGCCCTTTGAAACCCGACAACCGGTATTAAAAAAATACAACGGTGTCAAATCCTGCAAAATCTTTGATTTTGAGAGATAAGAAAGCTGCTAAAATTAGTTAAGTGTAAATTATGTAAAGATATTTAAGCTGCTTTTCTTATGGGAAAGCAGCTTTTTTATTTAAAAGGGGGCATTTTATGTTTATAAAAAATTTGTTTTTAAATAAAAAACCTGTAATTTCATTTGAAATATTTCCGCCTAAAAAAGATTATTCAATTGAAAGTATCTATAAAACTATAGATGCTTTGGCGCCTTTAAATCCTGATTATATAAGTGTGACTTACGGTGCTGGGGGCGGCACTAGTAAGAACGCAACAGTTGAAATAGCGTCTATTATAAAGAATAAATATAATATAGAATCTTTAGCACACTTAACTTGTATAGCATCTTCAAAGGAAGAAATAGATAATATTTTGGATGAATTAAAGAAAAATAATATAGAAAATGTTCTTGCTCTTAGAGGAGATTTTCCACAAGATCCTAATTTGAAATTTCCAAACCCTATCCATTACACACATGCTGTGGATTTAGTAGAGCATATAAAAAAAGATAGCTATTTTTGTATAGGAGGGACATGTTATCCAGAAGGACATATTGAATGCAGGAGTATTGTAGATGATTTGTTTAATTTAAAAAATAAAGTTGAAAAAGGTACTGACTTCCTCATTACCCAGCTATTTTTCGATAATAATATTTTTTATAACTTTAAAGAAAAAACAGAACTTATGAAGATAGATATTCCTATAGAAGTTGGCATAATGCCAGTTGTAAATAGTAGACAGATTAAGAGAATAACTTCTCTTTGCGGAGCTCATGTTCCGGATAAGTTTGTAAAAATACTTGATAAATATATAGACAGACCTGAGGCTTTAAAGGATGCTGGAATTGCTTATGCTACTGAGCAGATTATTGATTTATTATCTTCTGGAATTGATGGTATTCATATTTATACTATGAATAATCCAGAGGTAGCTAAGAAAATAGTAGCTAATATATCGTCAATAGTAACTGCATTAAATAGTTTTAATATAGCATAAGACTAAAAATAAAAATTATAGGAGGAAGATATTTGTACATTGATAGAGATGAAGTTTTAAGATATTTAGGATATAAAAGAGGAATAATATATGATGAAGTTTGGAGTCTTATTAATAAATCTATTGAAGAAATAAAAAACTATATTAACTATAGATATACCTATAAGATTTTTGATATAAAAATAGATAATAGTGAAGTAAAAATAATTGGAAGTAAATTGGTATTTGAAGGTAGGGATATAGCAGAGCATCTTAAAGATTCAAAAATGTGTGCTGTTTTAGCAATGACTTTAGGAAATGAGATAGAAACAAAAATAAAGTATTATGAAAAGGTTAATCTTACAAAAGCTTTAATACTAGATGCATGTGCATCCACTGCTATAGAATGGATTTGTGAAGAGGTTCAGAGCTTAATAAAAGAAGAAGCTAAAATATATGGCTTAGGAATAACTTATAGATATAGTCCGGGATATGGAGATTTTCCAATAGATATTCAATCAAAAATATTAAATGTTTTAGAAACACAAAAAAATATTGGACTTACAGTTACTGAAGAAAATATTTTAATACCAAGAAAATCAATAACAGCCATTATAGGATTTCAAGATAAAAATATAGTAAGCAATCATCCTGGGTGCAGAAAGTGCAATAATTCTAGATGGTGTGAATTTAAGAGAGGAGGTAGCTATTGTGGAGATTAAAAATATACTAAAAGAAAGATTTCTATTCTTCGATGGAGCTATGGGTACAATGCTTCAGAAAGAGGGACTTGCTGCTGGAGAAATTCCAGAAGTGTATAATATTTTGAATCCAGATATAATAAAAAGTATACACGAAAAATATATTAAGGCTGGTTCAAATGTAATAACTACTAATACATTTGGAGCAAATGAATTAAAGCTTAAGGAAACAAAGTATTCTGTAGAAGAGATTATAACTAAAGCAGTAGCAATTTCAAAAGAAGCTAAAGGAGAAAAATATATAGCTCTTGATATAGGGCCAATTGGCCAAATGCTTAAACCTATAGGAACATTGAGCTTTGAAAGGGCTTATGAAATTTTTAAAAGGCAAGTAGTGGCTGGAGTTAATGCAGGGTGTGATTTTATATTGATAGAAACTATATCAGATTTATATGAAGCAAAGGCGGCAGTTTTAGCTGCAAAAGAAAACTGTGATTTACCTGTATTTTGTACTATGACTTTTGGGGAAAAAGAAAGAACCTTTACGGGAACAGACCCTCTTAGTATGGTTATTCTTTTAGAAGGATTAGGTGTTGATGCACTTGGGGTAAACTGTTCATTAGGTCCAAAAGAAGTAATACCTATAGTAGAAAAAATTTTACAATATTCATCTATTCCAGTTATAGTTCAGCCAAATGCAGGACTGCCTAAGGTTTTAAAGGGAGAGACAATTTATAATATAACTCCAAAAGAATTTGCATATTATATGAAAATTTTGGCTAAAAAAGGTGTGAGAATACTAGGTGGATGTTGTGGCACAAATGAGGAGTACATAAAAAAGACAGTAGAAGAATTGGAGGAATTATCGCCTATAGGTATAACCCCTAAAAATATAACTGCTGTATGTTCAGCTTCAAAATCTGTGATATTAGGGGAGGAAGTAAAAGTAGTTGGTGAGAGAATAAATCCTACAGGCAAAAAAAAGTTTAAAGAAGCCTTAGTAAATAATGATATTGAACATATATTAAATGAAGCTATAAATCAAATGGAAGCAGGAGCAGATATATTAGATGTAAATGTAGGATTACCAGAGATAGATGAAGTTAAGACAATGGTTAGAGCAATTAATGAGATACAATCCATAATTAATCTTCCACTTCAAATAGATAGTTCAAGTCCAGATGTTATAGAGGCTGCTGCAAGAACTTATAATGGTAAGCCTGTTATAAATTCTGTAAATGGTAAAGAAGATATAATGAAGGCAGTATTTCCTATTGCTAAAAAGTATGGTTCCTGCGTAGTGGGACTTACTTTAGATGAAAGTGGAATTCCATCTAGCGCAGAAGAGAGGTTAGAGATAGCTGAAAAAATTATAAATACTGCTGAAAAATACGGTATAGGTAAAAAAGATATAATAATAGATTGTCTAGTTCTTACAGCTTCTGCCCAGCAACAAGAAGTTATGGAGACATTAAGGACTATAAGACTTGTAAAGGAAAAGTTAGGAGTTAAAACACTTTTAGGAGTTAGCAATGTGTCCTTTGGATTGCCTAAAAGGGAGATTTTGAATCAAACTTTTCTTGCCATGGCATTAGCTGAAGGATTAGATATACCTATATTAAATCCTAATAATAAAGGCATAATGGATGTTATAAGAAGTTTTAAAGTACTGGCCAATATAGATAAAGAGGCAAAAAATTATATATATGCTTACTCTGAAGTAGAGGAAAGAGATATATGGAAATCATCCAGTGATAAAGATTTAAAAGAGATAATAATTAGAGGAGTAAAAGAAGAAGCTGCACCAAAGACAAGAGAGCTTTTAAAAAGTCAGGACGGTTTAACTATTGTAAACAGATATCTATTGCCGGCATTAGACATTGTTGGTAGTAGATATGAAAATGGAGAAATATTTTTACCTCAACTTATACAATCTGCTGAGACAGTAAAAAATGCTTTTGCAATTATAAAAGAAGGAATGTCAACAGAAGGAGAAATAGGGGTGACAAAAGGAAAAATTATTTTAGCAACAGTAAAGGGAGATATCCATGATATAGGTAAAAATATTGTAAAGGTAATTTTAGAAAACTACGGATTTGAGATTATAGATTTAGGTAAAGATGTACCTATTAAAGATATAGTTGAAACAGCAACGCGAGAAGATATAAAGCTTGTTGGATTAAGCGCACTTATGACAACTACAGTAAAAAATATGGAGGATACAATAAAGGTCCTTAGAGAAAATAAAGTTGATTGCAAGATTTTTGTTGGAGGAGCTGTTTTAAATCAAGAATATGCAGATATGATAAAGGCTGACTATTATGCAAAAGATGCACAAGAGGCAGTTAAGATTGCAAGAAGTGTATTTAATCTGATATAATAGGCAAAGGTAGGTGTATGAACACCTACCTTTATCTATATGATCAGAAGTTCAAATTAACATAGCTATTGATTTATCAATAAACACTTCTGTAATATTTATTAATAAATTTGCCAATAGCCACTAAGAATTTAAAATAGACAGTCAACCTTATTCTACAAGAATACAGATTGTACTAATGCAAACATAGAGTATGACTACCTATTGCTTAACATAATTGCTAAAACATCTTAGTTAAACTTTGAAACGTTCTGACACTATTTATAGTAACCACTTTATAATTTTATATGTGGGGTATTTTTTGTTATAATTATTAATAATAAATTAATATGTGGAGTTGTTCAATTTGAAAGAAAAAGTTACTTTTAAGGAAAAAAATAAATTAATTTTAAAAAAACCGAATATGTACAAGGTTATATTGCATAATGATGATTACACGACTATGGATTTTGTTGTTGAGATTTTGATAAAGGTATTTAATAAGAGCTCAGCAGAAGCTACTAAGATTATGTATGATGTGCATAAAAAAGGATTTGGAATTGCTGGTATATACATATACGATATTGCTTCAACTAAGGTAAGGCAGGTTACTTATATGGCTGAACAAGAAGGATTTCCACTAAAATTGACTATTGAAGAGGAGTAATTATGGAATTAGATAATTTATTAAGTGAGATATTTATAGCTGCATATAGTGAAGCTAAAATTGGAAAACATGAATATTTTACACCGGAACACATATTATATTCTGCTCTATTTTTTGATGCAGGAAAAGAAATTATAGAAAAATGTGGTGGAGAGGTTGAAAGTCTTAAGAATGATTTGTTAGGTTATTTTAAAGAACATGTGCCAGTTTTAGAGGAAGAAAGAGAGCCTATACAAACAATAGGCGTTCAAAATATAATATCATCAGCTGGATCACAGGTACTATCCTCTGAAAGAAGCGTGATAAAGTTTTCACATTTGTTAGTAGCAATGTATGATGAAAAAGAATCCTTTGCTAGCTATTTTATGAGGAAGCAGGGAATACAAAGATTAGAACTTCTAAAATGTGTTTCCTATGGATTGGGGAAAGAGGAGGAATTTGAGGATGAAATCTCTATAGATTCAGATGAGGATAGTGATGAAGAAATGTATGAGGAAGACAGTGAAAGAATGAGTAGATATGATATACTTAGACTATTTACTGTAGAACTTACGGAAAGGGCGAAAAAAGGAGAGCTTGATCCTCTTATTGGAAGAGAGGATATCTTAAAGAGAACCCTTCAAGTGTTATCAAGAAGATTAAAGAATAATCCAATACATGTAGGAGAACCAGGGGTAGGCAAAACAGCAATAACAGAAGGTCTTGCACAATTAATTATTGAAAATAAAGTTCCTAAAGTGCTCCAAGGAAGTAAAATATACTCCTTAGATATGGGAAGTTTACTAGCTGGAGCAAAGTATAGAGGGGATTTTGAAGAGAGAATTAAGAAAGTTTTAATTAGAATAAAAAAACAAGGAAAGGCCATTGTATATATTGATGAGATTCACACTGTTATAGGATCAGGATCGGTTTCAGGTGGTGCAATGGATGCTGCTAATATATTAAAGCCTTTCTTAACTGATGGAAAACTTAAATTTATAGGATCAACAACCTATGAGGAATATAGAAAGTATTTTGAAAAGGACAGAGCTTTGTCTAGAAGATTTCAAAAAATAGAGGTATCAGAACCCTCTAAAGAGGATACCTATAATATTTTACTTGGTCTTAAATCAAATTACGAAAAGTTTCATCAGGTTGTATATACTGACAAGGCATTGAAAAGTGCTGTAGAGTTGTCTGCTAAATATATTAATGAAAGATATCTTCCAGATAAAGCTATTGATGTAATAGATGAAGCAGGAGCTTTTGCAAGACTTGATGATTGTGAAAAGAAAAGCATAATAATTACGGAAAAAGAAGTTGAAAAAATAGTTTCTTCTATGGCGAAAATTCCTGAGAAAAATATTTCATTAAGCGAATTGGATAGATTAAAAAATTTAGATAAAGAACTGAAGAAAACTATATTTGGCCAAGATGAGGCCATTAAAACTGTTGTTAGAGCTATTAAAAGGTCTAGAGCAGGATTTAATGAAGAAGAAAAACCTATATCTAATCTATTATTTGTAGGGCAGACAGGGGTTGGAAAGACCGAAATTGCAAAAAGATTATCAGCATGTTTAGATATACCATTAATTAGATTTGATATGAGTGAATACCAAGAAAAACATACAGTAGCAAGACTTATTGGAGCTCCACCAGGATATGTAGGGTATGAAGAAGGTGGATTATTAACTGATTCAATAAGAAAAAATCCTTATTGTGTACTTCTACTAGATGAAATTGAAAAAGCTCATCCTGATATCCTAAATGTTTTGCTTCAAATAATGGATTATGCAACTCTTACAGATAATAATGGTAAAAAAGCTGATTTTAGAAACGTTATTTTGATTATGACTTCTAATGCAGGAGCGAGAGAAGTAGGAAAGGTAATGTTAGGGTTTGGAGATCGAATGATAAAAGACGATGCTATTACAAAAGAGGTTGAAAGAATTTTTTCTCCAGAGTTTAGAAATAGGCTTGATGAGATAGTTGTCTTTAACAAGATGGATGAAAATATGGCATATCTAATAGCTAAAAAAGCTATAGATCAGTTTGCAGAAAAACTTTTATCTAAAAACATTAGTATCAGTGTAACGGAAGAATGTTATAATTGGATTACAAAAAAAAGTTTGTCCTCAATATATGGAGCCAGAGAAATACTTCGTATAGTACAGCAGGGTATAAAACCTTATTTTGTTGATGAAGTTCTATTTGGAAAACTATCAAATGGAGGAAATGCAGTTATAGATATAAAAAATGATAAAATTATCATAGACAAGTCATCTTAAAAAATCGATTTTGTATAACTCTTTTTATAATATATAATAATCCTCCAGGTTAAAAACCTGAAGGATTATTATATTAAATATGAACTTTTACATTAATGTTTTTTCTCCATAGAATATAAGTATACAAATCTTGTTGCATGTTCTTGTTCATCTGTAATTATTTCATATAGCATATCTCTCATCTGAGTGGTAGGAAGCATAGAACGAATTTTTCTATATAATTCAACGGCTCCAAGTTCGCCATTAATACTACTTTCTATAGCATCTAAGAATGAACCAAGTTTTGGCGGATTAGGCTCAGGTATATTTATCATTTGACCTGTCAACATATAATATATTTGCTGAAACATTTTATAGTGTTTTCCTTCATCTTCATAAGCAAAATTAATTTGTTTTCGCATCTTTTTATCGTCAGCCATGTCCATCATTTTTTTATACTTTACTCTATCTGACCTTTCATCTTTCATTGCCTCAACCATTAAATCAAGCAGCTCAGAATTTTGATACACTCCCATATTTGGATACATTCCAGTGGATGGAGAATAGCATCCCATATCCATTGAATACATAAGAAAGCCTCCTTATTAATTTTTAAATAGAATATTAAGGCGTTAAGTTAAAAACGCTTATAAAAAAGAATTCAATATATAAATATGCTATGTAGTGATAGAGGTGATAGATGATTTTAAAAATAGCCAATAAATAAAAAAAGTTTTTTTACAAATAATAAAAAGAGTTTTGGAAGAATGTAAAAGTATTATAATAATTAAAGTGTTAGGGAGGAATTTTAGTGGATAGAGTATCAGATGGAAAAGGCAAGCAGACTATATTAGAAATTGTAGTTGATAAAGAAAAATCTACTTTTGAAAATTTAGCTTTTAAAGTAGTAGAACATGAACAGGGGATAATCTCTGATACTACTATTAAAAAAGTTAAAGCATTAATTGATGAGATTATGTATTATATTAATAAAAATGGTCAGGAAAGTATTGTGAAAAATGATATGGCGATAATTACTTTAATATATGACGTTGAAAACATTGCAGTAAATTTAGAGCTTGCCAACTTCATAAAAGATATTGAAAACTACCATAAAATTACTAATAAAATTTTAAAAAGTGCTGAAAAGGACTTATCAATATCTGTAATTTAATGAAGGGCTAAATATTTTTATAGGAATCATAATTTAATTAGCTATATAAAAGATTATATTTAATGAATCAGTAATAATATAACAGCAAAGGGTGGATGGTAATATGGAAGATAAATTAGTTTATGATGGATGGTTAAAAGTATATAGCAGAGAAGTAAATGGCAGAAGATATGATATTTTAAAAAATTATGATGCTGTTTCAGCTATAATACTAAATGAGCTAGATGAAATACTTTTAGTAAAACAATTTAGACCTGCTTATATGAAAGAAACTTTAGAAATACCAGCAGGATGCCTTGATGTTGAAGGTGAAAGTATAGAAAATTGCTTAGCAAGAGAAATAAAAGAAGAAACCAATGTAGAAGTTCCTCCAGAAAGTTTAGAAAAGATAATAGAATATAAACCTATTATGGGATTTAGTACAAGTACTATGACAATATTTAAAACTGTAATAAAACAAGAAAGTCTTAAGTCAAATAAAGTTAATGACGCTGATGTAACAGAAGCTCTATGGATGCCATTTAAAGAATTCGAGAAAAATATATTAGAAGGAAATATAAATGATAGTAAAACTTTAATGTCATATTATTACTTGAAAAGTAGTAAGAAATCATAAAATCAAGCCACTTTCTTTAGTGGCTTAATTTTATGGTTAGACATAATAAATAAATTTGCTGCTTACTTAAACCAAATGTCTATTTCTTTTTTTGCATTTTCAAGGCTATCTGAAGCATGAACTGAGTTTTCGGTTTTTGAAATGCCAAGTTCACCTCTTATTGTATTTCTATCTGCTTTAGAGGGATCAGTATTGCCATTGATTTCCCTAACTCTAGAAATAGCATTTTCACCTTCTACAATTAAGGCACATAACGGATTTCTTGTTATATAAGATATTAAATCATTAAAATATGGTTTACCTTCATGTTCTGAATAATGCAATTTGGCTGTTTCAATAGGAGCTTTTAGCATTTTCATAGCAGTTATCTTTAAGCCACCTTTTTCATAAAAGCTTATAATTTCACCTATGATGTTTCTTTCAGTAGCATCTGGTTTTATTAGAACAAGAGTTTTTTCCATTTTATACACTCCTCTAACAAAGTTTAGGTGTTCATATTTTATCCATGTAATTTCATAATATTCCTATTATTTAATAATTTAATTAAAATACCTGTATTAGGAATAAGTTTTTATTTTCGATATTTGATTTTCTTCTATATAATAGCTTTTACTTATAAGTTTTCTGAAAACTCTTATTTGCTTATACTTTACTCCAGCGTTTTCAAAATCCAGTACATCTATTCTTTCTCCATCAAAGCTAATTGGTTCTCTTGAATTTTTTAAAAATATCTCCATTTTCAATTCACAACCTCCTGAAAAAGATAATTTTGTCATTTAATTATACCATAAACTAAAAATGTTATATCTAAAATATAATATTAGTGTGATTATATAGTGCCATTAACATAATATTTGCATTACCTATCCAAAAAGTTTATTCTAGAATCATAATAAATTATATTTTAGGAGATTTAAAATATGAAGTTTTTTATAACATACATTATAATAATTAATCTGTATGCTATATATATCATGTATATAGATAAGAAAAATGCAAAGGGTAAAAAGTGGAGAGTTCCTGAAGCAAAATTATTTGTAATAGCTATATTATTAGGTAGTCCTGGAATTTTAATTGGTATGCAAATATTTAGGCATAAAACTAAACATTTAAAATTTATTTATGGAATACCAGCAATATTAATTATACAAATATATACTGTTTATAAATTAATAAAGGTGTTATTAAACATATAGTATATTTATAAAAAGTTTTGAATAAGCATTTTTATTGCAACGGCAAGAGACATTGTTATAAATATAGGTTTAATAAGCTTAGACCCTTTATTGATTGCAAGAGAAGTTCCAAATTTTGCACCTATAATCATAGACAAAGCTACTGGTATGCCAATAGCATAAGAAATTTGATTATTTAATGCAAATAGCACTAAGGCTGTAATATTGCTTGTAAAGTTTAATATTTTACCATTGCCAGCGGATTGTACAAAATCAAATCCAAAAATCTTTATAAGACCAAAGATTAAAAAGGAGCCTGTCCCTGGACCAAAGAAACCATCATAAAAGCCAAGTGAAAAGGCTAAAATAATTCCAAAAGCTAAATTTATTTTTGTAAGACCTCTAAAAGTGCTATTCATACCAATAGATTTAGAAAATATAGTATATATGCCTACAAATAAAATCAATATTAATACAAGAGAGTATAAGAAGCTTTCATTTACTTTAAGTACAGTATTTACGCCAACTATAGCTCCTAAAAGGGTAAATGGAACTAGGTATTTAAGTAAATTAAAATCTACTTTTTTAGATCTAGTAAATTGAAATGCACTTGTAAAAGAAGCAGCAGAAGAACAGAATTTATTTGTCCCAAGAGCTAAATGTGGCGATATACCAGAAATTAAAAAAGCAGGTACACTTATAAGTCCACCGCCTCCAGCAATTGAATCTACAAAGGCTGCTAAAAAGCCTGCACCACATAGAAATAAAATTTTTGTAATCATAGATGTAGCTATCATAAATAACACCGTCCTATACAAGATTAGTCAATAATCATTTTACTGTATTTGTAGAGATAATGGTATAGTTTATTAGACATTTGTTAAATAAATTATGCTTTAGCTTAGTTTAATTAAAAGAATAAAATTTCTTTCTCAGGTTAACATAAGCCTAGAAAGGAGTGGTGATTTTGGGAGTTAAAAATAAAGACTTAGCTATGCTTAATAAAGTTGAAAAAATGAATGTTCAGCATGATCTTAATAAAGAGCACAACAAACCAGGGGAGAGAAAAAACAGGAATAAAAGTAAATAATAGCAAGCGAAAGCCTTAGTGAAAATCTAAGGCTTTTTAATTGGAAATTCATAGAGTATAATAGAAAGATAAATCATTTTTAGGGGGAGAAAATATGATAAAGGCAGTTTTATTTGATTTGGATGGTACTTTGATTAATACTAATGACTTAATTATAAAGTCATTTCAATATACTTTTAAAAAGCACATGGATAGAGAAGTTGATAGGGATAAAATAGTAAAACATTTTGGAGAGCCTCTAATTTATTCTATGGAGCAGTATGATAAAGAAAATGCAGAATTAATGGTTAACATATTTAGAGAATTCAATGAAACAAAGCATGATGAATTAGTAAGTATTTTTGATAATGTTGAAGATTCGCTTATTGAATTAGAAAAATTAAATATAAAGAGAGCAGTAGTATCCTCAAAGAGGAGGCCTATGGTAGAAAGGGGTCTAAAACTATTTAACATTTATGATAATATGGATGCCATAATCACTCCAGAAGATACTGAAAAACATAAACCAGATGGACAACCTGCATTGAAAGCTTGTGAAGTTTTAGGCATATCTCCAGAAGAAGCTATAATGGTTGGAGATAGCTATAATGATATATTATGTGGTAAGAATGCAGGATGTTTAACATGTCTTGTAAAATATACGGCACTTCCTATGGAGGAGATGCTTAGTTACAAGCCAGACCATGTAATAGATAGTTTAATGGATTTAGTAAAGATTATTAATGGCTAATCTAAATAATAGCAGTAAAAAAGGAAGTAGAGTTGAAATAGTAGAAAATCCACTAATACATGTGGAAGATTATGTATACATGATGTATAATTTACTTAAATGGTTATAATATTTAAGGGGGTCATGTGTAATGGTAAAGGAAATCTTACTAAAATCTTTAGAATTACCAAATGGAGAAATAATGGCTTATAGACAAGCAGGAGAAGGAGACAAGGTACTAATTTTAGTGCATGGAAACTATTCTTCTTCTATTCATTTAGATGCAATAATGGAAAATATGCCAGATGGTTATAAAATGTATGCACCAGACATGAGAGGTTTTGGAGATACTACATATAATAATCCAATTAGCTCTCTAAAAGAACTTGCTGCAGATATTAAATTATTTGTAGACAAATTAGGTTTAAAAAAGTTCAATATTTTTGGATGGTCTCTAGGAGGCGGTGTAGTTTTACAGTTTGCGGCTGATTATCCAGAGTATTTGGACAAGACTATAATTAGTGGTTCAGTAGGAGTAAAAGGATATCCACTATATAAAACTGATGCTAGTTTCAAACTTACAACAGAGAGAGTTAAAACTATGGAAGAGCTAAAAGCTGATCCTGTAATTGCAGCACCAGTATTAGGAATATACAAGAATCATGACAAGGCAAATTTAAAAGCAATTTTTGATGCAGCTATTTTTACAAAAAGTAAGCCAAGTGATGAAAAATATGATGCTTATTTAGAAGCTACTTTTAAACAAAGAAATTTAGTTGAAGCAGATTATGCTCTTATGACATTTAATATGACCCATGAAAATAACGGAGTAGTTGACGGCTCTGGTGATATAGATAAAATAAAAGGACCTGTTTTAGTTATTCAAGGCACAGAGGATGGAATTGTATCAGCAGAACAATTTGAGACTATTAAAGATGGATTAGGAGATAGAGCAGAAATTAAAGAATTCCAAGGATGTGGACATGCACCTATGATAGATAAATTAGATGAATTTATGAATGTAATTGTAACCTTCATGGAAAAGTAAAGCTATATTTTAGAAGAATTACAAATTATTTAATTTCCGAGTTGCCTTGTTTAAGGTAACTCTTTTTTATGGAAATTCATAAGCAAAATAAGGATAGAGTTCTTAATAAAAGCTATTTATAGTAATTTTTATAAGGTAAAAGTTCATGAAAATGTACATTTTTTACAGCAATACATTATAGTAATTATACACACTATTTTATATAATGAATATATAGGGATTTTACTTTTAGGCTCTGTTTTAAATGAATGTTTAGCTACAGTTGTTATACTAAATTTAGAATTATTTTCGATATTATACGAAATCAACAATCTCTTAAAACATAGCCTACTTTTATTATATAAATGTTATGGTTAAAAATTTTTGGAGGTAATACAAAATGAATAGTACACCAAATTCAAATAGAATACATATTGCTATATATGGTAAAAGAAATGCAGGCAAATCCTCCTTGTTAAACCAAATTGCTGAACAGGAGGTATCTCTAGTTTCTGAAACAAAAGGAACAACAACAGATCCTGTAAATAAGGCGATGGAGTTAATTCCATTAGGACCTGTATTATTTATTGATACTGCTGGGCTAGACGATGAAGGTGAATTAGGAAAATTAAGAGTTGAAAAGAGTCTTAAAACTCTTCAAAAAACAGATTTTGCTATATACATGATGGATATTAATGATTTGGATGAACAGGTATATAAAAAGACTAAAGAAGATTTTAAAAGATTTAATATACCATTTATGACCGTAATAAATAAAATTGATACTGTAAATATAGAAAAATTAGCTAAGGTCAAAGAAATATATAAAGATTGTCTATTTATATCTACTATAGATGGAGAAAATATAAATGAATTAAAGCAGCA
Source organism: Clostridium sp. JNZ J1-5 (assembly GCF_053901425.1). Lineage (NCBI taxonomy): Bacteria > Bacillati > Bacillota > Clostridia > Eubacteriales > Clostridiaceae > Clostridium > Clostridium sp. JNZ J1-5. Next base: position 3,248,968 of record NZ_CM132773.1, read on the forward strand.
GCTTATTAAAAGAATAGAAATTAATAAGGATGAAATATCATTAGTAGGGGATTTAGTACCTTATAATGGTAAGGTGATTCTAGTAGTACCCATTGATTCAGAAGCACCAAAGGGAAGAATAATTCTTCCACAAGTTCAAGTTATACGAGACTGTTTAGACAATGGAATTAAGAGTTATGTAGTTAGAGATACAGAGTTAGAATCAGCTCTTCAAGATATAAAAGATGTAGATTTAGTTATAACTGATTCTCAGGCATTTAAAAGAGTAAGTGAGATAGTGCCTGAAAATATAAAATTAACTTCTTTTTCAATAATTTTTTCAAGGACAAAAGGGGACCTAGAAGAATTTGTAAATGGTGTTAAAGCTCTTGAAAATTTGAAAGAAGGGGCTAAAATTTTAATTGGTGAGAGCTGCACTCATAATCATACCCACGAAGATATAGGAAGAGTAAAAATACCAAGTGGAATTAAAAAACACACAGGAAAAGATTTTCAGTATGATTTTAAAGTAGGACATGATTTTCCTATCAATATAGAAAATTATGATTTAGTCATTCATTGTGGAGCATGTATGGTAAATAGAAAAACAGTTGATACAAGAATACAGATATGCCGAGCTAAAAATGTGCCTATAACTAATTATGGAATATTGCTAGCCTATCTAAGTGGAATCTTAGACAGGGCAATAGAAGTGTTTAAATTATAGTATTTATAAAATACCTAAACTCTAAGCATATATTTGAATATTCCCACAGGTTTTAAAGAAAATCTAAAAATGTTTTTAGAAGGATAAGTAAAGGTTACCTAAAAACGCAGTGAATATAATAAATCTCACTTGTGTTTTAGGGAACCTTTTGTAGTTTTACTTCTTGTTTCCGCTTGGATAATCAACAGGGGATAAAGGATGAATAGCTGATTCAACCTCTATTTCTTTAATTTCGTTATTATCCATTATCATCATAGTAGGTTTAATAGTAGTTCTTTCTTTTTCTTCAATAATAAGTTCTCTTTGTATATCTTTTCTTATATTTTCTAATTCCTCTGATGTTACACTTTTACCTTGCATAATGTGAGGTTTCACAGTATCACCTTCCTTACCTATTGTCTGTCTAGGCCAAATTGGCTTTCTTCTTCAGTAAATGGGAACGGGTTTGGCACAGTTATATATAGACCCCTTTCTAAAGATATTTTTCCCGGAGAAAGAGGGTTTATGCTAGAGTTATTTACAAATAGCTTCAGTATATTCTTTTAAAGTAGTAGCAGATTCTCTTAGTTTTTGAAGTTCTTCTTCATTTAAAGGTGTTTCTAGAATCTTTTTAACCCCTGAGGAGCCTACTACAGATGGCACACCTAGATATATATCACTTATTCCATATTGACCTTCAAGTAAGCTAGATACTGTTAAAATTGAATTTTCATCTCTTAAAATAGCTTCAACTATTTTTTTTATAGCAAGAGCAACAGCAAAGTTTGTAGAACCTTTACGTTTTATAAGCTCGTAGCCTGCATTTTTTACTTGAGTTAAAATATCATATTTAGCAAAACCACAGCATCCATTACAAATATTTTCACAATAGTTATTTATATTCATACCAGCTACGCTAGTGGAGCTCCAAGTAGCAATTTCAGAGTCACCATGTTCTCCCATAATGTATGCGTGAATATTTCTAGCATCAACATTCAAATGTTCACTTAGCAAGTATTTAAATCTAGAAGTGTCTAATACTGTTCCAGATCCAATAACTCTTTCTTTTGGAAAACCTGATAATTTATAAGTTATATAGGTTAAGATATCTACTGGATTTGAAACAACTAGAAGGATGGAGTTTGGGCTATATTTTACAATTTCAGGTATTATTGATTTAAAAATATTATAGTTTCTATTTATTAAATCAAGGCGTGTTTCTCCTTCTTTTTGTGCAGCACCAGCTGTGATTATTACAATATCAGAATCCTTTGTATCACTGTAATCTCCTGCTTTTATATCTACAGGGCTTAAGAAAGACACTCCATGAGATAAATCCATAGCTTCGCCTACTGCTTTTTCTTTATTCAAATCTACAATAACTATTTCAGATGCAAGACCTCCAAACATTAATGCATAAGCAGTTGTGGCTCCTACAAATCCAGCACCTATTATTGATATTTTAATCTTTTTTATTTGCATAAATATTCCTCCAATTCCACAAATAATGTACATAGAAAATTTTACATATATCTTTATAGATATTATATATCAAATAATAATTATTATCAACTACATGCATAATATATAATTTATTATCTCTTATTCTATAAGTAATTATTAAAAAATAGGATTGATTTAACATCAATCCTATTTCAATTCTAAGTGCTTATTCTATTTTTAACTAGTGAGATTTAATTTGTGACTAATATTAGTAATCCACCTTACATAAGGAAGTGTCTACATATACAAGTTTTTGGCCAATTCGTCCATCTAAATTGTATATTAGGTAATTTGATTCTCTTTTTTTAGCCTGTCTTCTACCCTTAACTATTGCATTACTTTTAGTTCTATGGTGACTAATAACTTCACCAGTATTATTATCTATATTATCCCATCCACCAGATGGACTAGGAATAGTGCAAATGTATTTGCTTGACATAATTTATCCCCCCTGAAATTTCTGCATATCTTAAATAGAGTTAAAGATTAATAAGTTTTAATTACTAGTATACTTTTATATAGATAATTAAAACAATATAAAGAGTGAGAATAACTTATTTCCTATTATCAAGCTTATTTTGCTTAGTATCATCTTTATTAAGGGTTTTATTACATACTCTGTTTAAAACAAGTCCCCCTATTAAAAATGAAAACATAAGTATTAAAACTAAAATATTCATAGGAGTTAGGTCCATAATCTCACCTCCTTTTCATATACTATGAAAAGAGGTTACAGCCTTTATACTTACTCCCATGAAGATGTAGAATAATAAATCGAATTATCTTTTTACGAAGGTCAAACATAGGTTGTCTTAAAAATATAATTAAAACGAGAAATAGTAGATAATTTGAAAGACTTCTTAATATAATATTAGGAAGTAGACTAGGTATTAGTTTGAAGTCTATAGCTTTTCTACTAGCTACAACAAAGGAACTAGTGCTTATTTCATATTCAGTTAATACATGATTTCTTTCACGTGTATTATTACTAAAATTATATTTGATATTTTCACGTAACGTACACACTCTAAATATTAAAAGAAAAATTAAAATAAATAAAATTAAAGTATATTTAAATGATTTCTTCATCTTTAATGGATACACTCCTTATAGTGTAGTACTATATCTCATTATTATATATCTTTTTAAGAATAAAAGGAAGAAGAATATTTATTATTCAAAAGGTTTAATTCCGAGAGCTCTGTAGAACTCATAGTCTATATCGTGAGAATTTGTGAGTTTATTGTCTTTTTTAAACTTTACTATACATTCTTTCATACCTTCACCATAAATTCCGTCTAAGTATCCTTTATAATATCCTTTGTCTTTTAGCAATCTTTGAACTTCGTACACATCAGAACCAGTATCCCCAGGGATTAAAGTTCTAAATCTACTGCCAAATGGACCGTAAGGTCCTCCGTATATTACTACAATGGTGCCATAATCTACATACTTATAAAGATCCTCCACATCTTTATTTAACATTCTTATGCATCCATGAGAAGCTGAACTTCCTATGGAACCAGGTTTATTGGTACCATGAATTCCATATCTTCCCCAGGGGACATTAAGACCAAGCCATCTGGTGCCAAAGCCGCCGCTCCATTGAGATTTATTGATAATTTTCCAAGTACCCAATGGGGTGGGAGTAGTATCTTTTCCGCTAGCTATAGGATAGGTTTTAAAGACATTATTTGTAGTCTTATCTAATAAATATAATCTTTTTTCAGGTATGTCTACTAAGATAGAATATTTATTTTTATCATGAATGTTTGGCATATAGTACTTAATAGTATATTCTCTTAGGCATATGTAAGATATTATACATAAAGTCAATATCATAGAGGTAACTAAAGATATAAAAGTTCGGTGTTTCATTTTATACACTCCTATGAAAAAATAAAATATATATTTATTTCTATGCGGCATTTGTACAAAGTATAATAAAATAAAAATTTTATTATACAGATAAGGAGGTTTTATTCTTTTATATAGTATTTAGCATAAAATTATTGTAGTAAATAATTTATAAGGAGATAATGATAAGTTGACTTTAACTGGAATTTTTGAATTTTATGATAGATATTTTAACTATGGAAAAAGTATAAATTCAAAGGAAAATAAGTATTTCTATTTAGCAATAAGAGATTTTATTAAAATACTAAAAAAGAGTACATGTTTAGATTATAAAAGCACCATTGAAGATTATATTAGTAGTAAATGTAATAATGATATTGCAATAAAGTTTTTAAGGAATTTTGAAAAATTTATTTATTCCCGGGGGTCTAAGTTTTTATTTGAGTTAGAGTTTTGTGAGGCATATATTATAATAAATAAAGGTGAATTAGAAACAGCTAGAAAGGGAATAAAAATTCCTTTTGTATATTTATTAGACAAAAATAACTTAGATTGCATATTGATAATATACTTTACATCTGGAAGTATGCTAAAGGAGACTGAAGTATTTAAAGGATTGATAAGTAGTTTTAAAATAGATAAAAGTTTTCCAGAGAATATTAAAAATATAGTTTATTGGGATGTAAGCTCAGGAAAAGAAAGTAAGATAAATTATAAAAAAGTTAAAGAAACTCCAAAAGGAAATTTATTAGCAGTTATTAATCAAATATAAAAGAACAAAAAAGACCCTTGAAAAGTTATTTTTCCAGGGTCTTTCAACTATTAAATCTTAAAGTGATTTACTTTGCTTTCTAGGGTCTCAGATATATATTTTAAGCTATTTGCATGATTAGTAAATTCATTTATTGACGATAAAAGTTCTTCAGTTGAAGCAGATGTTTCTTCAGTTGAAGCAGCATTTTCTTCAGCCAGCTCTAGAATGTGGTTCATAAGAATTACAATTTCATCCTTTTTAACATTCATATCATTATTTTGAACTTTTATTTTATATATATCATTTGATAAAGCGTTAACTTTTTCGGATAGAGATGCGAAAATTGACTCTGTATCCTTTAAAATTTCATCTTGCTCCATACCAATATAAGATGCTTTATTCATAGAATCTACTGCTTCTTTAGATTTTAATTGAATATCTTCAATTAGTTTGCGAACATTTTCTGTAGAATCTGCAGATTGCTCAGCTAATTTTTTAATTTCTTCTGCAACTACAGCGAAGCCTTTCCCATATTCACCTGCTCTTGCTGATTCAATACTGGCATTTAAGGATAAAAGTTGGGTTTGAGCTGAAATTTTATTAATTGTATCTATTATTACACCGATTTCTTCAGAACTTTTATCTACAGTTTTAATTACTCTTTCTACATCTTCTCTAGCAATAGAACTTTGCCTGGATTTGTCCAATAAAAGGCTTACTGTATCAATACCTTTCCCATTTAACTCACTAACTATGTTCATATCATTTGTTGCATTATGGACATAGGATGAAATTTGATCAATGCTGGTAGCTAATATTTTAATCTTTTCTGTACCATCTCCAACATCTTTAGTTTGCCCATATGTAGAATTTGAAATCTCTTCTATGGCTTTTGACATTTCACCAGTTGCTATGCTTGTATTTTGTGCTATTTCTAATAATGAATCAGAAGCCTCTATCAGTGTTCCAGTGGAAGTTGATATCTGTTTTATTAAGCCTGAAATGCTTTCTAGCATAATATTAAATGCATTTGCAAGGACTCCTAGTTCGTCTTTGTTTTTTATATTAATTTTTTCTACAGTTAAGTCATAATTAGAAACTGTGGTAGATGTCTTTGCAATTTTTTCTATAGGTTTGGAAATACTTTTAGATAGAAATATTGCTACTGAGGCAGCTATTAGTAATATTATTAGTGAAACTACAGATAAAGTAGTACGAAAGTCTTTTAAGGCTTCATAACCTTTGCCGGCATCATAGTCTACACCTACAAAACCTATTACTGTGCCGTCATTATCTTTTAGAGGAAAGTAAGAAGAGATTAAAGCACCATCTTCATCTACTTCTATTTTATTGGAAGTATAAGGAATGCCTTTATACACATCGTCAAAACCAGGATAAATGTCTATGGAATCACCTATATCTTTAGGTTTATCAGAAACATCTAAAACATAAGTATATTTTCCATCTGCATTTCTTTTTATGATATATATAAATCTTGAACCGGATATTTCTTTTATATATGAAAGTTCTTCTTTTAATTTTTTATAGGACTGTTTTTGTGAATCTTCATTACTTATGAATCCTTTATATTCATTGATGTTAATGTTCTCTGAAGCTCTAGAACAGATGTCGGAAGCTAAGTCACCAGAAGTATGTACTAACATATTATAGCTTTTTTATAGGATATAAGGAAGAGTATTGATATTATTACAAAAATGTTAATTAGAAATATTAGGGTGATTTTTCTACTAAGTTTTCCTGAAATGTAATACTTAAGCATTTTTTAATCTCCTTTTTCGTTAAGCGTATAAGTAAAATTTTTAAATTGTGAATATAAATATTTTTGAGTAAATATAGATAATTTTAATTGTGTGGATTATTGACGTAAAATGTGAAGAAAATTAATCTTTAGTCAAAAAAATACAACAAGTATATTATAAAATATTTTTTCTGTTTATACTACTATTTGTTATACATATATTATAGTTATTTTTATTTGTATAGGAGAATTTTTATAGGTTAAATTAATATTAGTTAAATACAAATAAAAACTAGGAGGATAATTATGCATAACAATAAGAATCATATGAAGACTAAGAAAAAAAGTAATGCTGAACTTAGAAAAATCTTCTTTCATAGTGGTGGTGATATAGGAATAGAAAATGGGGTGAAAATAGATTCACAATCAAATAAAAATGGAAATAATAAATAGAATTAATTATTATATATAAATAACTTTAATGGTTCTTTATATTAGTGAATTGTACTTATAAAAACCGCTAAATAAATTTTTTATTTAGTGGTTCTGTTAATTTTAAGATTCTTTTCAAATAAAGGTATATAATTTATATTAAAGAAAGTTAAGTTTAAGTATAAAATTTGTAATAGATTTATGCCGTACTTTTATCAATATATTATAAAATATATAGCTTTTTAAAGACAACAAAAGATAATATATCAATATCATTAAACTATCCAAAAGAAAGGATGCGTTTCTAAGGGTGAAGAATAAAAAAGCTAAGAGGTCTAATTTTTTTAATCATAACTATACAAATTTTACAGAACATTATATTGCTAATGAGGCAAATTACTATGGAATCAATAGTAAAAGCGTTCTAGAAAGACATATATGGATATACGAAATACACTCCCAAATACAGAAAAGGTTAAAGGATAGGTGTATTTTAAAGGGGGGTGCCTGTGCCCAACTATACATTCCACTATGGGAACAAAGATGTACGGAGGATTTGGATTTGTACACAAATCTAAGTCATAATAAATTAAAATCAGAGTTAAGCCAGATCGTAAAAGAATTAAATTCAAGTAAACTACAATCAAAGATCCATGAATATATTCCTAAAAGTGTAATATTACATGGGAAAACTATGCCTATTACAACATTTATTTTTAAGCTGCCATTTATTTATAAGGAAAGTAAGAAATCCATAACTTCTGAATTAAAAGTAGATTTTTTACACATAGACATAAATAAACTGGATATTAATTCGGTAAATAATAGCAAGGTTTTAGGTTTGGATTTAAAGTATTCCCCTATTTGCATATCTGCATATTCCATTATTGGAGGAAAACTTTTGACTTTTGCTGTGAATACTATAGGGATAGAGCGGTTTAAAAAAGATAAATTATATAAGAATGTATATGATTTATTCTACCTAATTAATAGGTATAATGATGTGGAGAGTCTAAAGCAGATAGGTGATACCCTTAAAAAAAACATAGGTATGGAATTCCATATAAAAGGGATTAAAACCATAGATTTTGAAATTATCATAGAAGATATACTTGAAGAATTGTACTTTTTATCCATAGAAAATTTAAGAGATTCGTATATTGGACCTTCAGAAAGGATTAATGACTTTCAAAATAACTATATTCAATATGATATAAAAAGTAAGTTAACCTTTGATCAATGGGGAATTATGACTTCACATTTGTTTATGTGGGTTTATGCATTAAAATATTACTTAATTAATGATGACACTAGTAAAATTAATTTGATATGTGATGTTTTAGCAGAATATGAATATTATAATAGATTAAATGAAAATGAAAGGTTAAAATATTTAGATGATATTATAAGAAAATTAAAAGAGGAGAAGAAATCACTTATTTATAATTTAATTGAAGAACCTTTAAGGCTCATTTATTTATATTTTATTTACTTTAAATTATAGGACTAAGGGATAAAATATATAAGTTTTAACTATTCTTTTGTAGTAAAAAATGTGTTATTATTCCATAGTAAGCTAATAATTGACGAAAAGAGGTATTATTTATGGAGGATAAAGCTTCTAATAAAGAACATTTTAAAGCTATGGGATTACTTGTGATTACAGCAATTTTGTGGAGTTCAGGTGGAATACTAATAAAGTTAGTAAATTGGAATCCTATTGCTATAGCTGGAATGAGAAGCGGAATTGCAGCAATACTTATGTTAGCTATAATTAGAAAACCAACATGGAAATGGAGCCCAGCTAAAATTGGAGGAGCTATATCATATGCATCAACAGTAATACTTTTTGTAATGGCCAATAAAAATACTACTGCAGCTAACGCAATATTACTTCAATATACAGCTCCTATATACATAGCTATATTTGGAAAGTTTTTTTTGGATGAGAAAACTGAATTTATAGATTGGATTTTTATTGGAATTATTATTGGAGGAATGGTATTATTTTTTGTTGATGATATAGGTGGTGGAAGCTTAAAAGGAAATATGCTGGCAGTCTTAAGTGGTGTTGCTTTTGCTTTTAATGTAATATTTATTAGAAAGCAAAAGGATGAAAAACCTATAGAAGGAATATTTTGGGGGAATATTTTAGCAGCTTTAGTAAGTATACCTTTTATGTTTAAGTCTATCCCAGATGCAAAAAGCTGGACAGGACTTATTTTATTAGGAGTTTTTCAAATTGGAATTTCATATGCACTATATTCGAAGGCTATAAAAAATGTAAGTGCTTTGGAAGGTGTATTAATTCCTATTATTGAGCCTATATTGAATCCGGTTTGGGTTTTTCTATTTATAGGGGAAAGACCAGGAAAATGGTCATTAATAGGAGGAGCAATTGTAGTAACATCAGTTACAGCAAGAGCATTATATTCTACACTAAAAACACTTAAACTTAGAAAGGTAAATGCCAACCTATAAAATAAAAATTACTAACTTATAAATCTAAAGATAAAAAGATAGGCTGACAGCCTATCTTCTTTCATTAAAGGAATTAAATTTAACTTTTAAGTCAATGTGTTGTTGACCTATCGATATATTCATCAATAGCAACCAGCAACACCCAGGAGTTTTAAACAATATCTAAAAAAGTTTTAAATTTCGCTGGCTAAAACTGATGGAACTGAAAGTGGATTGAATTCCTTTAATAGCTATTAGAATAACCAAATTTAAATTTTATATGTTACATATACACATTATATAGTTTGTTAATAGTAACCATTAGATTGAAAATCATATTACTTTGGAATTTTGAGGTGTAATTTCAAGATTAATTAAAATATATAAAGAATAGGTCATGAATAAATATAAGCTAGATATGAATTTTTTGAAATGTTACTTGCATGATTTAGAATAATTAAAAATTTATATAATATAAATCATTATATAAATATATATTAAATTATCTATAATCATTGATTTATAAAGAAATTTCGCGAAGAATTTATATAATAATTTATTATAAATAATATAATTAAGATATTTGTCAAAAAATAAAATGAAATAAAGTATGTACTTTTATTCACTTATGCAACAATTTATATTTATTATACATGAGATATATGATAAAATATATTAAGTCAGTTATACTAGATTTATTATCTATGGTAAATGGGGGGTTACATGGATTATGAACAATAATTATAGTAATAATATGCAAGGTGGAAATAATTTAAATCAGAATATTATAGATGAGCTTTCTAAAATTGCAGAAAAAAACAATGTCATTGATCCAGCGTTTTATGGTAAGTATGACGTTAAAAGAGGATTAAGAAATGAAAATGGAACAGGAGTTTTAGTTGGCTTAACTGAAATAGGAAATGTTCATGGATATAAAACGAATAGTGGTCAAAGGATACCGGATGAAGGAAGATTAACGTATAGAGGAATAGATTTAATGGAAATAGTAGAAGGATTCCAAAGGGATGGTAGATTTGGATTTGAAGAAGTGTGTTATTTACTATTATTTGGTGAACTTCCTGATAAGACAAAATTAAAAGACTTTTTTAATTTAGTTAGTGAATACAGAAATCTTCCAGATGGTTTTACAGAAGATATGATATTAAAATTTCCTAGCAATAATATAATGAACAAATTACAAAGGTCTGTACTAGCTGCATATTCGTTTGATAATAATCCTGATGATACAAGTATTAAAAATATTTTAAGACAAAGTATTGAATTGATAGCTAGATTTCCTACAATGATTTCATATGGATATCAAGCAAAGGCTCACTATTATGATAATCAAAGTTTATTTTTGCATTCACCTAAGCCAGAATTAGGAACAGCGGAAAATATATTATATATGATAAGACCTGATAATCAATATACTAAGACAGAAGCTGAAATACTAGACCTAGCCTTAGTAATTCATGCAGAGCACGGAGGAGGAAATAACTCAGCTTTTGCAACCCATGTAGTTTCTTCCACAGGTACAGATACTTATTCAGCAATAGCCGCTGCTGTAGGATCATTAAAAGGACCTAAACACGGTGGAGCAAATATTAAGGTTATGAATATGATTGAGAATATAAAAGAAAATGTTAAGGACTGGAATAATCATAATGAAATAAGAGCTTATTTGTTAAAGATATTAAATAAGCAAGCTTTCGATGGATCTGGTTTGATATATGGTATGGGACACGCTATTTACACATTATCTGATCCAAGAGCTGTTCTTTTAAAAGGAAAGGCTTTAGAACTTGCAAAAGAAAAAGGAAGATTAGAAGAATTTAATTTCTATAGGGATATAGAAAATATTTCAATACAAATATTTGAAGAGTTAAGGGGAATAAATTGTATATCAGCTAATGTAGATTTTTATTCAGGATTTGTATATGATATGCTTAATATACCATGTGAGCTATATACACCTCTTTTTGCAACCTCAAGGGTTGCCGGTTGGTGCGCTCATAGAATTGAGCAAGTGGCAAGTGAACCAAAGATTATAAGACCAGCATATAAAAATGTTAGAGATGAACAAAAATATGTTTCACTAGATAAAAGATCCTAAATTTTAAAATAGCTTAAAAATAGAGTATTACTATGTCTATTTTTAAGCTATTTTTATTTTGAAAATTAAGTAAGCTTGAAAAATGAGTTTGTTTATAGTGATTTAATTTGTCTAAACAACAATTTTAATATATATTTTAATAGAATAATATTTGTAATTTGATGAATTATATGTCATAATGTTATAGAAAAAAATATGTTTTCCTCTTTATTCTAAAAGTGGGTTAGTTATGAAAATAAAATTTGTGGAGGTATAATATTATGAAAAGAGTATTTAAATCGATTTTAATGATGCTTTTAATATTTACATTATTTACAGCAACAACTGCTGTAGTTTATGCAGAGGAAACAAGCACAACAAGTTATAATGAGGTTGTAGCAATTGTTGATAAAGCTAATGAAGATATACAAGCCAAAATTGATGAGGCAGTAACAAAGGCAGATGATTTGACAGCATCATACAATATGGGACTAGCTTTAATTAAAGATACTCCAAAGTATAATAAAATTGCTAAAGAGTTAAAAGCAGTATATGATAAACAGTTGGATGAGGTAGCAGAAACACTAGTTAAAGAAACTAATGAAATAGCCGATAAAGCTATAAGAGAGGCTGAAGAAAAAGGATATACAATTCAATGCCAGCTAGTACCAGTACAATTAGGTGACAGAGTTGTAATGATAGATCCTTTAGTTATAATAGGATTTTAAATAGTATTTTAATCATGATTTGAGCCTACTTTTAGGAGGATAAATATGAAGGGATTGTATTTGGGAAATGATGAAAAATATTTAGAAAAAGTTTCTCAAGCAGCAGGAGAACTAAGTTTGCTTGCAAAAGGTGGAAAAACAGAAGTTATGTTGCAAAAGATTAATGCAGGTGAGTTTTTTTGTATAGAACCCGGCGGTAATTTTGATATAATGGAATTTTTCTATATTCAAAAAGGTAGTATACTGTATGAATATAATAATAGAGAAACAATTTTAAAAGAAGGTGACTATTTTTATGTACATAGTGTTCAGGAGCCAGTTCATTTTCAGACACTTGAAGAAGTTAAATTAATATATGTATGTAGCGAGCCTATATTTCAGCATCTAAGTTTACGAATAAAAAAAATAGCAGAAATGGTTCGTAAAGTTGAAGAAAAGGATGTATATACATATAATCACGGTAGTAGAGTAAAGGACTACTCAATAAAAATAGCTAAGAAATTACATTTTTCTAGTGAAAAATTAGAAATGCTAGGATTTGCAGCAATTTGCCATGATGTTGGTAAGGTATATGTACCAGATGAAATTTTAAATAAGCCAAGTAAATTGACAGAAGATGAGATGGACTATATAAAAAAGCACCCTATAGATGGTTCTGAAATGGTAAAAAATACGTTCTACCATAATATTCATAAATTTGTAGAGCAGCACCATGAGAGGCTGGATGGATCTGGATACCCATATGGATTAAAAGATGAGGAAATATTATTGGAAGCAAAAATAATTGCAGTAGCTGATACATATGATGCAATGACCACTGATAGAGCATATAGAAAAGGTATGGATCCTATGACATCGGTAAATGAACTGAGAAGATTAAGTGGAATACATTATGATAAAAATGTAGTTGCAGCATTTGAAGAAGTGTTAAGAGAAGAAGGAATAATTAACTAAAATAAACCATTCTAAGCAGAATGGTTTATTTTAGTTAATGGAATTTCTTCATTAGTAGATACATTTGCAAATACTGAAGACTTAGAAACTTCAGTTTTAGATATTGTAAAATTAGCTAAGAAAAATGCTACTATAGAAGAAAGAATTCCTAAATAGCTAATAGATATAACAAAATCTTTATTTTTTAAAGGATCAAAATAATTATTAATAGTATTTAATCTCAAATGACTTATAATATAAATACAATTAAAAAATATAGCTGATAGAGTCATCATAAAATAAGTTATTTCTATTGGATTAAAGCTTTTGGATATCTTCTTAGATAAAATACTGAAAAATCCAGAGCACATTACAGCTCCAAATAAAAATATGAGGAGAATTGAAATGAGAATAGGTTATGCATGCATTCCATTAACTGTTAATTATAGGACGAATAGAGGATTTATATTAAAAAATTTTACTTATGAGAGATTTTGTAGTACAGTAAAGGAAAATCTAAATGATTTGAAGCTTATTTTACAAAATAATATTAAAAACAATATATATCTTTTTAGAATAAGTTCAGATATAATTCCATTTGGAAGCCATGAAGTAAATGATATTAATTGGTGGGATATATTCCAGGAAGAATTAAGTGACATAGGAAACTTTATCATTGAAAATTCTATAAGAGTTTCTATGCATCCAGGACAGTATACAGTTTTAAATTCACCTTCTAAGGAAGTTTTATATAAAAGTACTAAAGAACTGGAGTATCATAATAGATTTCTAAATTCACTAGGAGTTGATAACACTAATAAAATAGTAACTCATGTAGGTGGGGTTTATGGAGATAAAAAATCGGCTACAGATAGATTTTTAGAAAACTTTAAATACTTGTCTGATTCATGCAAGGAAAGAATTATAGTAGAAAATGATGAAAAAATGTATGATATTGAAGATGTACTTAATATATGCAATAAGATAAATGTTCCAGCAGTTTTAGATAACCTTCATCACAAATGCAATCCATCTTTAAGTAATGACTTTAATCTAATAATTAAAGAGGTTATATATACTTGGAAGGAAAAAGATGGCGTTCCTAAAGTTCATTATTCTGATGAAGATAAGACAAAGAGACTTGGTGCGCATTCTTCTTTTGTATGTTCGAAAAATTTTTTAGAGTACTATAACAAAATAAAAAATTATGATATAGATATAATGCTTGAAGTGAAAGACAAGGATATTTCAGCAATAAAATGTACTAATTTATTAAGTGCATATAATGATGATAATAAGATAAAGAAATCTATAGTTTATAAAGAATGGGCAAGGTATAAATATTTAGTTATGGAAAAAGATTATTCACTATATAAAGAGTGTAGTGCTTTAGTTAATTCCAAAGGAGATATAATAGACTTTTATAAGTTTGTTGATGAGTGTTTAGATATGCCCTTTAATGAAAAAAACTTCATAAATACAGCACAACATGTTTGGGGGTATTTTAGAAAAACGGCATCAGAAAAGGAAAAAATGCAGTTTTCTATTTTAATGGAAAATTCAAAAGAATATATAAAGATAAAAGAAAAATTGAAGAGATTAGCAATTAAATATGATGAAGAATATCTATTAGATTCATATTATTTTAATTATTAATGAAGAATAGCTAATCAATAAAGGAGTGAAGAAAATATGGAACAAAATATAAGTTCAGAAATTTTAGATAAACTTACTAAAGTATGTATATGTAAAAGTGTTGATAGGGCTAGAATAAAAAAATCAATAAAAGCAGGTGCTGATACATTTGAGAAGGTTCAGAAAGCAACTGGAGCTGGAACAGGTCCTTGCGGAGCAAAGAGATGCAGATGCAAAATTGAAGATTTGATAAAAGAGAGTAAATAAAATATTAATAAAAAATAAGCCATTTTTAACTAATGGCTTATTTTTTATATTTATAGATACAAAACTTAATTTAAATATAAATTAATATCTTCATGTTTTAGGAATTCTTTTAAAACATTTTCTATAATATAGTGCTTTAAGTTTCTAAAATTCCTAGCTTTACATATAAATCTTAGAGTTAAAATTATTTTACCATTTTCTAAAGAGGTATATATGGTATGAGATAGATTTTCATAATAAATAGGAAGATTTTTAGAGGCTATATTCAAGGAATCTTTTGCTTCTTGCTCCACATTTCCAACTATTTCATCTGCAATATTAAGTATAATTTCTTTTGCTTTTTCCCAATTACTATCAGTAGTTAGGGCTATTTCTAACTCATGCCAAGTAAAGGGGAAGGAGTTTGTCTCATTTATAAGCTGTTCGTTTAATAGCTTAATATTAGGTATATATATAAGTCTACCTGTACTTTGACCATAAGTTTTATTATCACTTTCCATGACTTCAATTATAGTTGTATAAAACCAATCTATTTCTAAAACATCTCCAACACTTTCACTGATTTTGATTCTATCACCAACTTGAAAGGGTTTTTGGGTATTTATAATTATCCATCCTAAAAAGTTAGCTACCACATCCCTAAATGCAAAAGCGAGTCCAGCAGAGAATAATCCTAAAAATGTTAGAATATCTTTTGATTCATACATCCAGAGAGGAATTACTATGAATATGAAAAGTATTTTAAAAAATACTGAAGTTATTTTTTTATATTTTATTGTCTGCTTTGAGCTTAAGTTGATTTTATCTATAAAAGAGCAAAGACTTCTTTTTATGAAATGCAGTGCAGCAAATAGAATAATAGTAATAATGAATTTCATTAATACATTAGTATTTTGAAATTTTAGGCCTAAATCTAATAAAAAACTATGCAAAATATTCCCCCCTAAAGTTTTACTATTAATTATATACTAACAAGAATATATAAAATTTCAAATCCAAATATTTAAAATAAGTAATTTAAAAGAATTTTGTACTAAATTTAAATCTTAAATTTCCTAAGTGATTGGATAAATTAAGAATTTATTAAGAATTTTTGTAATCTTTTATTAAGATATTCTTATTATAATTAAAATATCTTAATTATGGAAATTGGGGGAGATAATTTGAGTATAAAATCATTTGTTAGAAACTTCATCAAATATCCTAAAATGGTAGGAGCTATTTGTCCTAGTTCTAAAGCTTTAGCGGAGAAGATGGTTAAAGATATAAATTTTAAAAAAGCACAATGCATAGTAGAGTATGGTCCAGGAACTGGAGTATTTACCAATGAATTAATTAAAAATAAAAGAGAAGATGCATTATTAATACTTATAGAGTTAAATAAAGATTTGTACTATAACTTATGTAAAAGGTATAATGATATTAAAAATGTTATAATAGTAAATGATAGTGCTGAAAACATAGAAAAGTATATACAACAATTAGGTTTTCAATATGCAGATTATATTGTATCAGGATTACCTTTTGCGGCTTTTGAAGATAGTGTATCAAATATAATATTAGATAATACTTTCAAAGTCTTAAATGATGAAGGTAGATTTATTACATTTCAGTATACTTTGCTAAAAAAAGACTTTATTAATGAATTCTTTAATGATATACAGATTTCTTATGAGGTTAAGAACATACCTCCTGCATTTATTTTTAGCTGCAGTAAATAAATTTAAATACATATATAGAGTGATGAGAGGAGTAACTAAATGAAGGGTTTGAAAAATAACATAGTCCCGTTGCTATTTATGTTAACTATTCCTATATCAAATATATTTTATAGGATTTTAAATAATTCATCTAGAGGTGTGTACAGCTTAATTTTGGATATGGATACAAAAGTTCCATTTATAAAAGAATTCATTATACCATATATAATATGGTATCCTTTTATATTTATATTCTTAATATATATATGTCTTAAAAATAAAGAAGTTTATTATAGAACACTAATTAGTATTAATGTTGGATTAATAATCTGCTACATCATATTCTATTTTTTTCAGACAACAGTAGTTAGACCTGAGTTGATTGGAACAGATATTTTTACAAATATAGTACGAGTTATATACAGTCATGACAATCCATATAATTGTTTTCCAAGTGTTCACGTTATAACAACTTATATAGTTATGCACGGTATAAATACAGTATCAAAAAATAAAAGAATTCTTATATCATCAAATGTAATAGGAATTTTAATAATACTTTCTACACAATTTGTGAAACAGCATGTGATATTAGACTTGATATTTGCTGTGGTATTAGGGGAAATGGCATTTAGACTGTCTATTCAAGGCTATCATAAGGGGGAAGAACTATGGATAAAGAAACTATTCTCATCGTTGACGATGAAAAAGAAATTAGAAAGTTAATACAAATATATTTAAAAAATGAGGGATATAATACTATTTTGTCAGAAAATGGTGAAGAAGCTCTTAAAATTTTAGAAAGTAATGATATTCATCTTATAGTATTGGATATAATGATGCCAAAAATGGATGGAATAGAAGCTTGCTTAAAAATAAGAGAAGATAGAAATATGCCTATTATAATGTTATCGGCAAAAAGTGAAGATATGGATAAGATATTGGGACTTACTACAGGAGCTGATGATTATGTAACCAAGCCATTTAATCCATTAGAGCTAGTTGCAAGAATAAAGTCACAACTTAGAAGATATACCAAACTAAATAATATTGATCCCATAAATAAGTCTATAATAGAAATAGATGGATTAGTCATAAATATAGATACTCATGAAGTTAAGGTTGATGGAAAAGAAATCAAGCTTACTCCAAGAGAATTTGATATATTAGAACTTTTAGCTAGAAATAAAGGTATAGTATTTAGTATAGAAAAAATTTATGAGATGGTATGGAAAGAAGATTTTTACGATTCAAATAATACAGTAATGGTCCATATCAGAAAAATTAGAGAAAAGATAGAGGAAGATTCAAGAAATCCAAGATATATTAAAACCGTATGGGGAGTGGGGTATAAGTTTGAGACTTAGAATTTTTCCAAGGTTTAGACCTTTTAAAAGATTACGTAGAAAATTAAATAGCATCTATATATTTGCAAAGGATAAAGTAAGTAGGAGTATAAGAATAGAGCTTTTAGTAACTTTTGCTGTATGTATTTTATTTGCAACGATTACTTTGGCATTTAGTGGTGACTTTATTAGTAAATTTAATAGAACAGCAGTGGTCAATTATAGAGACGGGATTCAAGAAATAGAAAGAAAGTCAGAAAATCTAGCAAATGAAATACTAGATAAAAAGTTAAGTATAAAAAACAAAGAACAAATTGATGAAGTGATAGGCAGATATACAGATCATTCAGAAGATATCAATAAGATATTGATAACTGATTTAGATGGCAAGATATTATATAAGAATAAAGGTGCCGAAGAAAATATAATAGATATATACAGCATAATAAAGAATGCTATGGGAAACAAAGAAAATCGTGATACAAGTGAAAGGAAAGAACATGTAAGTTTTTATCCATTAAATTTTAATGATGGAAGAGCATATCTAGTTGTAAAGGGAATTCCAAGAGGAAGTATAAGCTATTATTATAATGGAGGCTCAGCTGGATTACTAGCTTTTTTATTGGCCGTTGTAGTTTTTATATTAGTATTTCTATTTATTACTAGAAATAAGATGAAATATATAGAGGAAATATCTAGTGGACTAAAGGAAATATCCCAAGGAAATTTAAAATACAGAGTGGCAATTCGAGGTCAGGATGAATTAAGCTCTCTTGCAGTTAACATAAATAATATGGCTAGAGATTTACAAAATACTATAGAAGAAGAGAGAAAAGCAGAAGAGACGAAAAACCAACTCATAACTAATGTTTCTCATGATTTAAGAACTCCATTAACATCAATAATGGGGTATTTAGGATTAATAAAAGAAAAGAAATATGAAAGTGAAAGTCAATTAAATGAATATGTGAATATAGCTTTTAATAAATCAGAAAAGTTAAAATCTCTTATGGAAGATTTATTTGAATACACTAAGGTTTCTAATAAAGTTATAAAGTTAAACAAAAAAGAGGTTATTATGAACGAACTTCTCGGACAGATTATTGAGGAGTTTATACCTGTTGTAGAAGAAAACAATTTGGAGATGGAGCAAAATATTCCAAAACAAAAATTAGTAGTTTCAGTTGATCCGGATAAAACAGTTAGAGTTTTTGATAACCTTCTTATAAACGCAGTTAAATATAGTTTGAAGCCGGGCAAGATAATTGTTAAATTATATGAGAAAGAAGAAAGCGTTGTAATTTCAATACACAATAAAGGTAAAAACATACCTAAGGAAGAGCTTCCATATTTATTTGAAAGATTTTACAGGATGGATAAGTCTAGGACGTCTGACAATGGAGGAAGCGGCTTAGGATTAGCTATATCAAAGAATATTGTGGAACTTGAAGGAGGAAGTATTTGGGCAGAATGTGAAGGGGAAGATATAAGCTTTTTTGTAAGTTTTCCTATTTAAAAAGAGTAAAGCAAACCTAAAATATTGGTTAGCTCTACTCTTTTTTATTTTGTTCATATTTTTCTAAATGCCGTAAATCTTTCATATCTCTAAATAAGAAGAAGCTGGTAAGGGAAGCAGCTATTATATCAGCTATAGGTTGAGATAACCATAGTCCGTTAAGTCCTAAAAATTTAGGCAAAATTAATATTATAGGTATAAGTACGATTACTTGCCTTAAAAAGCTTAAGAAAATAGAGATTTTAGCTTTTCCTATGGCTTGAAAATAATTGGAACCAACTATTTGGTATCCTATTATGGGAAGAAACATAAGATCAATTCTTATTCCATAAGATCCTAATTTTATAAGCTCAGGAGCATCTTTTGCAAAAGCTCTAAATAACAAATGTGGGAAAAATTCCACTGCTATAAATCCAATAGATGCTATACATATACCAGACATTATGGCGAGTCGTAATGCATGTTTTACTCTTTTATATTGTTTAGCACCATAGTTATATCCAAGAATGGGTTGGACACCTTGGTTTATTCCAAAAATAGGCATAAATATTAACATAGATATACTTACAATTATGCTCATAGCAGCTACAGCCATATTTCCACCGTAATATAGTAATCCTCTATTGTAAAGAGTAGAAACGGCACTAGCAGCAATTTGCATGGAAAAAGGAGATAATCCTATAGCAAAGATTTCCATTGATAAAGACATATTAAGCTTAAAGTTTGATTTCTTTAACTTAAGAATACTTCCACTGTTTTTGCTAACAAAATAACGCATAACTAGAAAAGTATTTACTGCTTGTGATATAACTGTAGCAATGGCAGCTCCTCTAATTCCAAGTCCCAATCCAAAATCAAATATAAAAATAGGATCTAAAACTATATTTAATACTGCACCAACTAACATGGTTATCATAGCCATTTTAGGATTACCTTCAGAACGAATAATATTGTTTATACCAAAACCTATATTTTGGAATACTGCTCCAGCAAGTATTATTGTAATGTATTCTTTTGCATAAAAAATGCTTTCTGCATCAGCACCAAAAATTTTCAAAATAGGTGTTAAAAATGTAATACCTAAAATAGAAACGATTATTGAGATTAATATATCTAATAGCACTGATAATCCAAGAATTTTTTCAGCACTTTCTCTATCTTTTTCTCCTAGCTTAATAGAAATAAGTGTAGAAGCACCTATTCCAACTAACATTCCAAAAGCCATTATTATTGTAGCAATCGGCATAGTAATTCCTAGCCCAGCTAATGCTTTTTCTCCAACACCTTGTCCAATATTACCAATATATATTCTGTCAATTATATTATATAGAGCATTTACCATCATTCCTATAATTGCTGGTACAGAAAATTTAAGAAGAAGCTTGCCTATATTTCCTGTTCCTAATTCTTTAGATTTATCCATAATGCACCTCCTGGATTATTTAGAACACAATCTAATATTTACATAAAGAGGATTCTTGGCTTCAGTTGGAGTTTTTTTCTCCAACTGAAGCTTATTAACAGAATTCTTAGGAGTTTTACTCCTTAGAAGTCGTTATCCTTTAGGGGAAGCCCTTATCTAGGGACGTAGCAGCCGTTATCTTCCACTTTAGAAGTGGGAGTATTACGGATGGTAGTCATCAGATAAAATCACCATATGTACCTAATAATATAACAAAAAAGAATTATACCATATATTTGGTAAAAAGTATATATGAGAGTAAAGAATAAAAACTATGTAAAAGGAAATTATAATACAGTAATATCTATAAAGGCAGGATTTTACTAGGAAAGGAGTTGTAATAATGTGGGTAAGCTTATTGAGTATACCAGACAAATTTGTAACGCCCATTATATCAGCTACTGCTGTTATAGCTGGCTCTTTAATTGGGGCAGTATGTAGTTGGATTACAACCAGCCATTCTATTAAAAAAAGTACTGAAGTAGAGAATAAAATAGTTGAAGAAAATAGAAAGTATGATAATTTAGAGAAAATAGGTAAAGTGTGTGAAAATATAAATATTATTAGATTAGATATTTGTACTGCTATTTTTCAAGGCATAAGAAACCTGAAAAATTTTACAATGGATAATTACACTAATAGGTATCCAATACCAATCAATAAGGATTATTCAAGGGTAGTAGCTTCTTTAACAAGTAAATTTGATTTAAAAGAAATGAGTTACATATATCAGTTATATGGAATTATAGAGACGTTAAATAAACATACAAATGAACTTAGATTTAATGACAAAGAAGGCTATAATTTAATACGTATGGATTGTGAATTATTATTAAAAAAGTTATATGGAGAGAACTATTTACAAGCTATAGAATTAGATATAGATAATATAAAATATGAAGATTTGTATAGTAATGATATTATAAAAATTGGTTATAGAAGAGTTTTAGAAAAACTAGATAATAATAGTTGCATTGAAAAATATAATAGCAAAAATAATTAAGGTAGATGCTTTAAAGCATCTGCCTTAATTATTTTTTATTAAAGCTGCATATTTCTACAGTCATCTGCACATGATCTACATACGTTAGCACAGTCTTTACAATGTTGATCTTGAAATTTATCACATTCAGTAGCACATCTTTCACAAATAGAAGCGCAAAGATTGCATAAATCCTTTGATAAAGGACTTCTACGAGACATATAGCAAGCAGCTGTAGAACAAATTTCAGCACAATCAACAAGAACCTTCATACAAGTAGTTCTCATATGAACATCTTCTTCTTCTAAGCAAAGAGAAAAACATTCTTCACAGATTTGTGCACACTTAGAACAAGCGTCAATACAAGATTGATACTGTTGATTTGAATTCATTAAAGATCTTGGCATAGTTGCAGTCGGTACCATATAAAAGCCTCCCTATATATAAGTTATTTAACAAAATTATTTTCTACATAATATGCTAATTTATACTGATTTAAAGAAATGGTTATAATAACCTTTAAATTTAAAATGAATATTCTTTAGGTTGTTAACACAAAATACTACAGGAAATTAAAAATAAAGGGAGGAAATAATATGTCACAACTAAATGAAATGGAATTACAAAACATAAGGCATCTTGTTGGAAACCACAAGAACATAGCAGCTAAGCTTAATGATTATGCTAATCAATGCCAAGATGCTCAAATAAAACAAATGTTTCAACAGGCATCACAATCTGCTCAGCAAGGTGCTCAAAAATTAATGGGATTTCTATAAAATTTATTAGGAGGTTTAAAGCTATGCAAGAAAAAATAATGGTAAATGACGTTCTATCTATGACAAAGGCTGGAATGGCTGATTATGCTAAAGCAATAGGAGAATGTAGCAATCAAAACTTAAGACAGACACTTCAACAAATGAGAGATGGAGATGAAAATTTCCAATATCAATTATCTCAATTAGCAATTCAAAAGAATTACTATATGCCAGCGCAACAAGTAGATCAACAAGAGTTACAACAAGTTAAATCACAATTAATGCAAGGGTAAATATAATTATGAAGAACTGTCTATGAAAGAATACATGGACAGTTTTGCTAATTTATAAATATTAATATCAGAAAAATTTTTTTGTATTAAAAATTTAAAAAAAGATAAAATATTAATGTTGATAATTAAATTGAAGGAGGAAAAAATAATGGCAAACAACAAAAATAATAGAAATGATAACAGAGATAACAATCTAAACAACAGAAATGATAGAAAAAATAATGATTTGAAAAATGATAGAAGAGACAATAGAAATAATAGAAATAATGAATTTGAAGACTAAGATTTAGCTAGTATAATTAATAAGGAACCTTTTTGAGAAGGTTCTTTTTAAAATTTATTTAATAGAAAAGGGAAACTCTTTAGGGGCTTCCCTTTTCTATTAAATGAATTTAAATATATTATTTTGATTATTTTAAAAGTTGTATTATAATATTTACTAAATTAACATTTAACTACTAAAGGGGGGATGGACATGGATAACATAGGCTTAGTTCTAGAAGGCGGAGGAATGAGAGGAATCTATACTGCAGGAGTTTTGGATTTTTTTATGGAAAAAGATCTGTACTTTCCTTATGTTATAGGAGTATCAGCAGGAGCTTGTAATGCCACATCATATATATCAAAGCAAAAGGGAAGAAATAAAAAAGTAAATATAAATTATATAAAAAATCCTAAATATTTAAGTTTTAGAAATTTAATAATGGAGAAGAGTATCTTTGGCATTAAGTTTATTTATGATGAACTGCCAAATAAGTTAGAGCCATTTGATTATGAGACATTTACTAATTCTGAACAGAAGTTTATGATAGGTACTACTGACTGTTTAACAGGTAAGCCTGTATACTTTGAAAAAAATGAATGCAAAGATATATTAAAGATTATAAGGGCATCAAGCAGTCTTCCTCTTTTAGCTCCTATGGTTGAAGTAGACAACAAATTGTTATTAGATGGTGGGATTTCAGATTCTATACCTATAAAAAAGTCTATGGAAGATGGAAATATAAGAAATATAATAATATTAACAAGAAATAAAGAATATAGAAAAGAACCAGCTAAATTTAAAAAAGTTATAAAGAGTAAATACCGAAGATATCCCAATTTAGTAAATACTATATTTAATAGATATAAAGTTTATAATGAAACATTGGATTACATAGAAGAGCTTGAAGATAAAAATCAAATATTTATAATTAGGCCATCTAAAGATTTAAAAGTGGATAGATTAGAAAAAAATCAAGATAAGTTAAAAGAATTGTATGAGCTTGGATATAATGATACTAAAAGAAGATATGAGAGCATAATAAAGTGGATAAATGGTGAACAGTAAAATAATATATAATATGATTATATAAGTGTTGCATAAGTAAAAATATAAATTAAAGCAGTTCGACGAAATAAGTTGAGCTGCTTTAATTTAGTTAGAAAATTAAAAAGGTGATAAATTTATTAACTTTTACAATTATTTATGTATGGTTATTCTATAAAGTCAAATAATAAGTTAAGTACGGTGTTTTATTTTTGTAAAAGGAGGTAACTAATATGGGAACAAAAATGACAATGGATGGAAATCAAGCAGCTGCATATGCTTCCTATGCATTTACAGAAGTTGCAGCTATATATCCTATAACTCCATCATCTCCCATGGCAGAATCAGTAGACGAATGGTCTGCCCATGGCAAGAAAAATATCTTTGGTCAGCCAGTTCATGTAAGTGAAATGCAATCAGAGGCAGGTGCAGCAGGCGCTATGCACGGCTCTCTCATTGCTGGTGCTTTAACAACAACTTATACTGCATCTCAAGGATTACTTTTGATGATTCCTAACATGTACAAAATGGCAGGAGAAATGCTACCAGGAGTGTTCCATGTAAGTGCTCGTGCCCTTGCAACACATGCACTATCAATTTTTGGAGATCATCAAGATGTTATGACAACTCGTGAGACTGGATTTGCAATGCTTGCCTCTTCAAGTGTGCAAGAAGTTATGGATTTAGGATGTATTTCTCATTTATCTGCCATAAAAGGAAGTATACCATTTCTACATTTCTTCGACGGCTTTAGAACATCACATGAATATAAAAAAATTGATGCTATAGACTATGGAGATTTAGCAAAACTTGTAGATTATAATGCTATAAAGAAGTTTAGAAGTAAAGCATTAAATCCAGAACATCCTACAGCAAGAGGCACAACACAGAATCCTGATATATATTTTCAACAAAGAGAAGCCGTAAATCCTTATTATGATGTTATTCCTGATATTGTAGAGGATTATATGAAAGAGATTAAAAATCTTACTGGACGTGAATATCATCCCTTTGATTACTATGGGGACCCAAATGCAGAATATGTAATTGTTGCAATGGGATCTGTATGTGATACTGTTGAAGAAGTTATAGATTATCTAATGAGTAAAGGCGAAAAAGTTGGAGCTATAAAAGTCCATCTATATAGACCATTCTCACCTAAGTATTTCTTTAATGTTTTTCCAAAGAGTGTCAAAAAAATAGCAGTATTAGATAGGACTAAAGAGCCAGGTTCACTTGGAGAGCCATTATATCAAGATATAGTTCACTTATTTAATAATAAAAGTGATAAGCCAGTAATAGTTGGAGGAAGATATGGAATTGGTCAAAAAGATACAACACCATCTCAAATTATAGCTGTTTATAATAACTTAAAAAAGGATAATCCTAAAGATGGATTTACTATTGGTATAGTGGATGACGTAAGTTATACATCACTATCTGAAGAAGATATAGTAGATACTACTCCAGAAGGAACAATAAGCTGTAAATTCTGGGGACTTGGGTCAGATGGAACAGTTGGAGCAAATAAAACGGCAGTAAAGATAATAGGAAACAATACTAATCTAAATGTTCAAGCTTATTTTTCTTATGACAGTAAAAAATCAGGTGGAAGTACTATATCTCACTTAAGATTTGGAAAAAACCTTATAAAATCTCCATATTTAGTTTATAGTGCAGACTATATAGCATGCCACAACAGGTCATATATATATCACTTTGATATTTTAAGAGGACTAAAGAAAAATGGAGTATTTGTACTTAATTGCCCTTGGACAGAAGATGAATTAGATGAAAAAATTCCAGCTCCGATAAGAAAATTTATAGCAGAAAATAATGTAAGATTCTATACAATTGATGCAGTTAAGATAGCTTCTGAAATAGGGCTTGGTGGAAGAATAAATATGATAATGCAGGCAGCCTTCTTTAAGGTGGCAAATGTAATTCCTGTAGAAGATGCTGTGAAATATTTAAAAGAATCTGTAGAAAAAGTATATGGAAAAAAAGGAAAAACAATAGTAGATATGAACCAAGCTGCAGTAGACAAAGGTGTAAGTGAACTTAAACAAATTAAAGTTCCTAAAAATTGGTCTAATGCAGAAAGTGAAGAAGAAAAGTATCCAATAAAAGATGAACCAGATTTTGTTAAAAATATTCAGAGAGTTATGGCAAGACATGAAGGTGATGAACTTCCAGTTAGTGCATTTAAGGGAATGGAAGATGGAACTTATCCTCTTGGAACCACTTCTTATGAAAAACGCGGTATAGCTGTAATGGTACCAGAATGGCAGATAGACAAATGCATACAGTGCAACCAATGTGCATATATATGTCCACATGCCACAGTAAGGGCGTTTTTACTAGATGAAGATGAAGTAGATAAGGCTCCAGATACATTTAAAACCAAACAGGCAGTGGGTAAAGGATTGGAAAATTATCAATATCGTATCCAAGTGGCACCAATGGATTGTACTGGATGTGGAAATTGTGCTGATGTTTGCCCAGCCCCAGGAAAAGCTTTAATAATGAAACCTGCAGAAGAAGAGATGGAAATGGAGTCTGAAAATTGGGAATTTGCAACAAAGATAATTCCAAAAGAAGGTGCTATGGATCATACAACATTAAAAGGAAGTCAATTTAGAAGACCGCTTCTTGAATTTAATGGAGCGTGCCCAGGATGTGGAGAAACTCCATATATAAGATTAATAACTCAGTTGTTTGGAGATAGAATGTTAATTGCTAATGGTACTGGATGTTCATCAATTTGGGGAGCTAGTGCACCATCAATAGCATATACTACAAACGTTGAAGGAAAAGGTCCTGCATGGGGTAATTCATTGTTTGAAGATAATGCTGAATATGGATATGGAATGTTTTTAGCTGTTAAGCAAATAAGACAAAGAATAGAGGATTTAATGAAGAAGGCATTAGATACTAATATAAATGAGGATATAAAAAATGCTTTTGTAGAATGGATTAAATCCAAAGAAGATGGAGAGGCTTCAAAGCTTGCTTCAAATAATGTATTAAAAGCTTTAGAAAATCATAAAGATGATAGAAATGAAATGATAAATGAAATCTTAGACAAGAAAGATTATCTAATAAAGAAATCACAGTGGATTATAGGAGGAGACGGCTGGGCATATGACATTGGATATGGTGGATTAGACCATGTGTTAGCTTCAGGAGATGATGTGAATATATTCGTAATGGATACGGAAGTATATTCTAATACTGGAGGTCAATCTTCAAAAGCAACTCCAACAGCAGCAGTAGCAAAATTTGCAGCCAGTGGTAAAAAGGTAAGAAAGAAGGATCTTGGACTTATGGCTATGAGTTATGGGCATGTGTATGTAGCTCAAATAGCTATGGGGGCAAATATGAATCAGACTATAAAGACTATAGTAGAGGCTGAAAAGCACAAAGGACCTTCATTGATAATTGCATATGCACCATGTATAAACCACGGTATAAGAAGTGGTATGGGAACTAGTATGGCAGAAGAAAAGAAGGCTGTAGAGTCTGGATATTGGCATCTATATAGATATAATCCAATGTTAAAAGAGGCAGGAGAAAATCCGTTTAAGCTAGAATCTAAAGAGCCTTCAAAAGCATTTAGAGATTTTATACTTGGAGAAATTAGATATTCATCATTAGCCAATGTATTCCCAGATATTGCAGAGCAATTATTCACAGAGGCTGAAAAGCATGCTAAAGAAAAATATAAAACTTATAAAACTTTAGAAGATTGTGGATATTTATAATGGTAACGAATATTTACTATAAATAATAGCTAGCCTAAGAATTAGTTATTGTGAACCAAATAAAAAAAGAGAACCAGATGCAGCATAACTACATCTTTGGTTCTCTTTTTTATATTGATTACTAAACATGATTATTTTTGATTTTCTTCTACCCAGTCTTTTGCCTCAGAAACATCAAACTCACTTGGAATAGTAACTTGGGAAACTGGTTTTACTTCTGATATATTAGCCCAAGCGGCAGTTTCATGGCGCTCAATAGGCATTGATAGGAATTGTTCTTTATATTTATTTTTTGCCATATATATCACTCCTTCCAGAATAGTATTTTCAAAAGTTAAGTTATTTATCCGATGGTGAATAGCTCTAAATTTCAGCTGAAAATTATAAAATAATAAACATGTATAATTATTTGATAATTTTCAAAAAATGCTATTATGGAGAGAATATAAATATACCGGGAGGAAATTTTAATGTTTGAAAATTTAATACGTAACATATTAAACAATGCATCAGATGAAATGATGGAAAGAATTCTTAAAGACACCTACAATGAAAATATGTTTGTTATGGTAACAGCAGCTCAAAAACTTACTTTAAGAGCAATTGTTGAGGCATCCATGAGAGCTGAATCAGGTCAAATACTAGGAAGAGCCTATGGAAGTCCAAATGTTCAATCACCATGGGAAAAGGTATTTTTAAATCCAACACAACTTTTTTCACTACCAACACCGGAAAGTGTTCCAATAAATACAGAAGTAGTTATTGGTAAAAGAGCAAAAAAACCATTAAAGCTTTCAATGCCAATTATGATAACTGGTATGTCTTATGGCGGTTCACTAAGTTTAAAGGCAAAAGTTGCTTTAGCAAAAGGGGCATCACTTGCAGGTACATCAACAAATACCGGAGAGTCTGCACTATCCGATGAGGAAAGAGAAGCTGCAAAATACTTAATAGGTCAATTTAATCGTGGAGAATGGATGAATACAGAAGATCAGCTATCGAGATTGGATGCTATCGAAGTTCAGCTAGGACAAGGAGCTTGGGGAGGAGCCACTGTATCTATAACTAGTGGGTCAAAGATTGATGACCATATTAGAAAAACGTGGCATCTTGAAGAAGGAGAGGATGGAGTAATAAAATCAAGACTTACAGGAGTGAATACTCCAGAGGATATTATTAAACTTCTAAATTCTCTAAAAGAAAAGTATGATGTTCCTATAGGAATTAAAATTGCAGCTACTCATTTTATAGAAAGAGAGCTGGATGTTATATTAGCTACAGATGTAGATTATATTGTAATTGATGGAGCAGAAGGAGGTACTGCAGTATCACCGCCAACTCTTGCAGATGATATGGGACTGCCGACTCTTTATGCAATAGGAAGAACTGCAAAATATTTAGAGGAAAAAGGGGTTAAAAATAAATATGATCTAATTGCAGCTGGTGGCCTTAAAACTCCAGGTCATTTTCTTAAAGCATTAGCTTTAGGGGCTGATGCTGTTTATATTGGCTCAATTGCTCTTGTAGCTATGCTTCAAAGTCAATCACTTAATGCTACACCAGCTGAACCAACTCCTCAGTTAGTATTATATGATGGTAAATTGAGAGATGATTTAGATATAGAACAGGGAGCAAATAATCTTCAAAATTTTTTAAACTCCTGTGTAGAAGAAATGAAACTAGCACTTATAGCCATGGGCAAGACAAAATTCTATGAACTGTCTAGCTATGATTTAGTTACTGTTGACAAAGATTTAGCTGATAGTTTACAAATTAATTATGCAGGATATCCAAATAAAGAGTGAGTGGAGCTAACAGGTGTTATTGTAAGTAACACCTGTTTTAATAGTTTAATAGAAAAGTTTTCTGTGATTTAAAGACAAGAATATTTCCAAAATATTAGGCCAAATGTATCCGTTTTACAAATAGAAATATGATAATTTAAGCATTCATTAATAATACAATGAAAGAAAAAGAATTAAATAATTATATTAAATAGAGAAGGCGTTAATGATTTAACAATGCTATTGTATGCTATTCTAAGATTTGCCGCAATTAAAAAATTAATATAAAATATACAAACAATAAACTATATGGTAAAACGGGGTATTATATATGGATATTTCAACAATACTTTTTTTGGTTATTAGCTTTGGATCTATGATTATCGCATTCGTATTAGAAGGAGGACATTTAGCTGGTTTATTGGTTGGAACGGCAGCTATGATTGTTTTTGGAGGAACTATTGGAGCTGTTGGTGTTTCCTTTCCAATGAACACACTAAAGAGAATTCCAGGAGCTCTTAAAGTAGCATTTAAAGGACAAAAAAGAGATCAGCTTTCTTTAATGAAATATTTTATTGAGGTTGCTAGGAAAACAAGACAAAACGGATTGCTAAGTTTAGAATCAGATTTAAATGATCCTAATATGGACTCTTTTATAAAGACAGGCCTTCAAGCTGTGGTGGATGGTTCTGAGCCTGAAACTGTTAAATCTATTTTAAATTTAGATGCAGAGGTAACTTCATTAAGACATAAAGGGAGTATAGCGGTTTTTGAAGCAGCAGGAGGATATGGACCTACTATGGGAATAATAGGTACTGTTATGGGACTTGTACATGTTTTAAGTAACCTAAGTGATCCTAATTCCTTAGGACCCAAAATTGCTGTGGCTTTTATTGCTACATTATATGGAGTTTCATCAGCAAACTTATTATGGCTTCCAATTGCATCTAAGTTAAAAGTCTTAAATATGGAAGAATTAAGAGAAAAAGAACTTATTATAGAGGCTATTTCCTGTATTCAAGCTGGAATTAATCCAAATACAATTGGTGAAAAGCTTAAAGGATTTTTGGACAAGAAACAACTTTTACAATATGAAATTGAAAAAGGAGCAAATAGAGAATGATAAATATGGAGGAAGAAAAGGAAGCCAATAATGAACGATGGCTTCTTACATATTCAGATCTTATAACTCTATTAATGATATTTTTTGTTATTATGTATGCAAGTAGTAATATAGATGCATCAAAGTATAAAAAAATGTCTGAGTCTTTCAGCAGTGCATTTGGTGGTGGAAAGACTATAGTTGGGCAAGAAGATATGGAAAGAAGTGAAGGTAAGCCAACTCCTATAGTATCTAAAGATCCTGAACAACAGAAGATGAATCAATTAAAAGGTGAAGTAGATAAGTATTTAGAGAGTAATAACTTAGATAAAAATGTTATTACAAAAGTAGAAGAAAGAGGACTTGTAGTAAGCTTAAATGATACATTATTCTTTGAATCTGGTAAGGCTGAAGTTAGAAGTGATACATTGAAAAAATTAGTGCAAATAGGTAATATACTTAAACATGAAAATAATTATATTAGGATTGAAGGAAACACTGATAATCAACCTATAAATAATGATGAATTTAAATCTAATTGGCAATTATCCGCTATTAGAGCAGCAAATGTGGTTCAACTTTTTGTAGAGAAGTGCGAATTTTCTCCAGAAAAGTTAAGTTCGGTTGGCTATGGAGAATACAGACCTTTAGCAGATAATCGAACAGAAGAAGGACGAGCTAAGAACAGAAGAATAGATATTGTTATAATGAGTAACAAATTTAATAAAGTAGAAGATAACTAAAAAACAGCAGTAAATCAACTGCTGTTTTTTATTGCAAACAGTATTTAACTCTCTGTGATTTTTCCACCGTTAACATGAATAACTTGCCCTGAAACATAAGAGGAATCTTCAGAGGCAAGATAGACATAGGCAGGAGCCAATTCACAAGGCTGACCAGCCCTACCCATAGGAGTAGTGGTTCCAAATTTAGTTACTTCTTCTTCAGAAAAACTAGAAGGTATTAATGGTGTCCAAGTTGGTCCAGGCGCTACAGCATTTACTCTAATACCTTCACTAGCTAAATTCAATGAAAGAGAACGAGTGAAAGTTGTAATAGCCCCTTTTGTTGCTGAATAATCTAATAGAGTTTCATGCCCATCATAAGCTGTAATAGAGCTTGTATTTATAATAGAACAACCTTTTCTTAAGTGAGGTAGTGCTGCTTTAGTTAAATAGAATACTGAAAATATATTTGTTTTAAATGTAAGCTGAAGCTGTTCTGAAGTTATATCAAGAAGACCATTTTGTGGATATTGAACTGCAGCATTATTTACTAATATATCAATATGGCCAAATGTATTTATAGTGTCTGATATCACTTTTTTACAAAAAATTTCGTCACCTAAATCTCCAGCAATAGTAAGACAACGTCGGCCTTTTCCTTCAATTATTGTTTTTGTTTCCATTGCGTCTACTTCTTCATTTAAATATACTATAACAACATCTGCACCTTCGGAAGCAAAAGTGATAGCAACAGCTTTTCCTATACCACTATCTCCACCAGTTATTATAGCTACTTTATTCAGTAATTTACCACAAGCTTTGTATCTAGGATTTTCAGAAGTTGGCCTAGGATTCATGAGAGCTTCAAGTCCGGGCTGAGCATCTTGATGCTGAGATTCAAATTTTATAGGAAACATATAAACACCTCTTATTCATTTTCATTTTATCTGATGACTACCATCCGTAATACTCCCACTTCTAAAGTGGGAGATAACGGTTGCTACGTCCCTAGATAAGGGCTTCTAAGCTTCAGGTGGAGAAAAAAACTCCAACTGAAGCCAAGAATCCTCTTTATCTTATAGTATTTTGATTATAAGTATAGTTTTTTATACATAGCCTCAAAAAAGTATGCAAGGTAATATTAGGAAAATATATATCATAAATTATATAGAAATATTATTTTCTCAGTAGGAGAGTGAATTAAGTGACTAATTTCGTAACTAACATAGTTTATAGTTTTTTAATATCATTTGGAGTTATAATTGGAGCAAGTTCCTTTGCTGGAATTGGAGCACTAATGACTAATAATCCACCTTTAAGAACCATGCTAAATTTAGCAGAGTCTATAAAAATATGGGCAGTAGCTACATCACTAGGAGGTACATTTTCATCTTTTCAGCTTATAGAAGAAGGTATATTTAGAGGCGAATTAGGAGCTTTAATAAAGCAGATAGTGTACATATTGTTTGCGCTTATAGGTGCAAATCTTGGGTATAAGTTCATAAAACTAGTACAAAAGTGTGGTGAAATATGGTTAAAGTAAATAATAAAAGCAAATATCTCATGTTTTTTTTTACAGGTTTGTTTTTAGGTGGAATGGTTGGTGTAATTATAATAAATTTATTAGTAAGCTACAGAATAGACAACTATATAAAACAGATTCAGCACTTAAACACAGTAATTGAAGAGGATAAACTTAAGTTAGAAAGATATCAAGAAGCTGTTTATAAAAAGAGGCTTGTTGTGAAAGAAATTAAAGTAGATCTTATGCAAGAAGGTAATACACAAATTGATGATATAACTAAAATTGCTCTGGAAAAACATATTAAAAATAAGTTTAAAGGGTTAATAGGAAAAGAAGTAGATAAAATAGATGGAGATGTTTTATGTGAAATAATAGATAAAAGAATTATGAAATTGGAAGGAAAGGAATATCAACTAAAAATAAATAAAATTATGATATCTGAAAAGATCAAGCTTTGGATTACTGTAAGAACTATTAAATAAAAAGTATAAAATCCTCTAGAGAATTTTATACTTAAAGTTAAATGGACAACCTATTGATAACTCATTGCTTGGAAATAGAGATCATTAGGCAGAGATTTATATTTAGCTATATAGGATTGTTTATTTAAAGCTATTTTCTTTAATGTGGAAACAAGAACATCTACTTCAGGTTTAGTATTATATATTCCAAAGCTTACCCTTACCATACCTGGCTCGTGGCTACCACTTTTTATTCTTTCCTCTACTTCTTCGCTAGTCATTCTTAAGAGCTTTTGCACATAAGGCTGAGCACAGAAGCATCCATTTCTAACAGATATACCTGATTCGTAAGAAAGAATTTTTGCAACTATTTCATGTTTTATTCCAGATATGTTAAAAGCGATAGTTCCGATTCTTTGTCTAGTATCCATTCCATCACAATATATTTTTATATCAGGAATTTGATTTAAAGCTTTAAGGGCATATTGTGTCAATCTATTTTCATATTTTTCTACATTATCCATACCTATGGAATTTAAAATTTCTATTGCTGTAGATAAGGCAATTACTCCTATTGCATTAGGTGAACCAGCCTCATCCTTTTGTGGAGGCTCTAACCATTTAATATAATCATGAGTAACAATATCTACTGTCCCTCCTCCAGAATAATCAGGTGGAATATCTTCAAAATCTTTTTTTGGAACTATTAATACACCTACTCCAAAAGGAGCATACATTTTATGAGCAGAAAAAGCGAGATAATCTATATGCTCATCTGAATCCATGGGTTTCATATCCACTACTGCATGAGGAACTAATTGAGCTCCATCTACTAAAATTTTTGCTCCATATTTATGGGCAAGTTTTGCTGCTTCGTGTATTGGGTTTCTATAACCTGTAATATTAGATGCTCCAGTAATGGTAACTAACTTAACTTTTCCATTATATCTATCTAATTTTAATTCTAAATCCTCTAGAGATAGTCTTCCACATTGATCAACTGAAACGTAGTCAATAGTATATTTTCTCCAAGGTAAATCATTAGAATGGTGCTCCATGTCAGTAGAAAGAATAATATCATCTTTATATTTGCTATAAAGCATGTTAGAAAGTTTATTTATGGCCTCAGTAGTATTTTTAACAAAAATAACGGAATTGTGTCTAGTATCTGCATTTACAAACTTTGCTACAATATTTCTACTATCCTCATATAATTTAGTAGATAGTTGAGATTTATAACCGAATCCTCTATGAACTGAAGAATATAATGAAAGAAATTTTACAACTTCTTCGACTACAGTAACAAATGGAGGAGTTGTGGCTGCATTATCAAAATTTATAGCTTGACCATATTTTCCATCTATTAGTGGAACTTTTGTATTGACACCTACTACTAATTTTCTATAAAAGGATGTATTCATATAATCACACTCCAAGTAGTAATCTTACTAATAGTTTATTAGCATAGAGGGGAAATTGTGTTATAAATATGAGATAAATAGTAAAAAGTAAAAATTTAAGAGTCATTATTTAAAATTCAATACTATGATACAATATATATAGTCAATATTTTTATCAATATAGAATAAAAATAAGTTCATTATTTTTTCATAATTGTTTTTAACAATCTGATTGATAAAATTGTAAATATAAAGTATTATATACTTTAACTATAAAAATATATTTGGATATATAAAAATACGGAGATGATATAGATGCAAATGTGTTCTATTTGTAAAAAAAATGTAGCAACTATATATACAGCTAAAGTAGAAGATGGAAAGACTGAAATGGTGGGAGTTTGCTTAGAATGTGCTAAGAAAATGGGATATCCAATTTTAGATCAGCTAATGAAGCAGGCAGGTATAACTCCAGAGAATTTTGAAAATTTAGCTGAACAAATGAATGGTATGCTTCAAGATATAAGTATAGATGATTTAAGTGAAAATAGCATGCTTTCCAATCTATTTAACGGTATATTGCCAGAACAAAAGGATAACTCAGACATTACAAATGAAGATGCTATAAATGAGGAAAAAGATGATAAAAAGCATTCAAATGTGGAAGCAAAAGAAAAGACAAAATCAAAAAGTAGTTTATTCAAGAAAAAGAGAAAGTATTTGAATATGTATGGGATAAATCTTACTGGAAAAGCTAAAAATGGTAAGGTAGATATGGTTATAGGAAGACATAGAGAACTAGATAGAGTTGTTCAGATTCTAAATAGAAGAAATAAAAACAATCCTATACTTATTGGAGAGCCTGGTGTTGGTAAGACTGCAATAGCAGAAGGCTTGGCTGTGAGAATTGCAGAAAGACAAGTTCCAGCTAAGTTATTTGATGCTGAAGTATATCTTCTTGATCTTACAGCTATTGTAGCTGGCACACAATTTAGAGGTCAATTTGAAGGTAGAATGAAGTCGATAATAGAGGAAGCTAGAGATAATGGTAATATTATTTTGGTAATAGATGAAGTGCACAATATTATTGGAGCAGGAGAAGCTCAAGGTGGCGCTATGAATGCTGCTAATATATTAAAGCCGGCATTAGCAAGGGGAGAAGTACAGATAATTGGTGCAACTACTTTAGAAGAATATAGAAAATATATAGAAAAAGATTCAGCTTTAGAGAGAAGATTTCAACCGGTTTTAGTTGAAGAACCCACCAATGAAGAAAGTATAGAAATTTTAAAAGGAATAAAACATTATTATGAAGATTACCATAAAGTAAAAATTTCAGATAGAGTTATAGAGATGGCTGTAAATCTTTCAGAAAGGTATATAACAGATAGATTTTTACCTGATAAGGCAATAGACGTTATTGATGAAGCTAGTTCAAGAGCAAATCTAAAGAATAGAGGACTTGTAGAATTAGAAGCGCTAAAGGAAGAATTAATAAAAGTTGAATTAAATATGAAAGAAGCAGCAGCTAATAATGACTATGAAAAGGCAGCAAAATATAAAGTGGATCAATTTAAGGTTCAAGAAAAGATTGATCATATTGAGAAAAACTGCAAGAATATAGAATTGACTGTTGAAGATATTGCTTATGTTATAGAGGCTTGGACTAAAATTCCTGTACAAAGGATTACTGAAGAAGAGGCAGATAAACTTCTTAATTTGGAAGAAAAACTTCATAAAAGAGTTATAGGACAAAATGAAGGTATTGTAGCATTATCAAGAGCTATAAGACGTAATAGATTGGGATTTAGGAAAAAGAAAAAACCATCCTCATTTATTTTTGTAGGACCTACTGGTGTTGGTAAAACAGAACTTGTAAAAGCTCTTGCTTGTGAATTATTTGGAAGTGAAGAAGCATTAATTAGAATTGATATGTCTGAATATATGGAGAAGCATACTGTGTCAAAGCTAATAGGAGCGCCTCCAGGATACGTAGGATATGACCAAGGAGGACAGTTAACAGAAAAAGTAAGAAGAAAACCTTATTCTGTTATACTCTTAGATGAAATTGAAAAAGCTCATCCAGATGTATTTAATATGCTACTTCAAGTTCTTGAAGATGGAAGGCTGACTGATAGTCAAGGAAGAACTGTTTCATTCGAAGATACAGTAATAGTTATGACTTCTAACGCAGGAACTAACTATAAGGCTTCAGGAATTGGATTTGCTCAAGGTGAATATAATGATTTGGAGAACCATGTAAAAGAAGCACTTAAGGAAGTATTTAGGCCAGAATTTTTAAATAGAGTAGATGATACTATTGTATTTAGACCTCTTACTAAAGAAGAACTTAATAAAATTATTGATTTAATGTTAAAGGAAGTAGTTGAAGAAGTTAAAGAAAGGGAAATAACTTTAGAAGTTTCCGAAGAAGTAAAAGATTATATATTAGAAATCGGATATGATAGTAAATATGGTGCTAGGCCATTAAGAAGAACTATTCAGAAGTATATTGAAGATGAAATTGCAGAGCAATACCTACAAAAGAAATTTGGAGAAGGCTCACACATAAAAGTAAAACTGCATGATGGAAAAATAGTTATAGAGTAAAGGAAATATGTAAAAAATATAGTGACTACAATTATTGCGGTCACTATATTTTTATATAGATATTTTCAGATATATTTATTGCTTATTTTATAGATATAACTCCATTTTCACCATGTTTTACAATTTGGTCAGGCTTAAATGAAACTTTTTTATCTTCAGATAAATTTGTAAATACTATTGGTGTAATAAGTGATGGAACTTCTTTTGCGATTTCCTTTAAGTCTACTTTTAACATTGGTTGACCGGCTTTTACTTTAGAACCTTGTTCTATAAGTGCTGTAAAGCCTTTACCTTGAAGATTTACTGTGTCTATTCCAAAGTGAACTAATATTTCAAGGCCATTATCTGATGTTATGCCAATTGCATGTTTTGTTGGGAAGAATGTTGTTATAACTCCATCTACAGGAGATACAACTTCACCATCTGATGGTTCAATTGCAAAGCCATCACCCATTATTTTTTGTGAAAATACCTGATCTGGGACATCTGACAATTCTATAATTTTTCCGGATACTGGAATTATAAAATCTAAATCTCTTACTTCAGAATTTGACTCAGATTTTTTTAGATCTATATTTTCTGTTGGAACCTTACCAGCCATAACGTCTTTTATCTGTTCTTTTAATTGATCTGATTTTGGACCAAATATGGCTTGGATGTTATTGCCGATTTCCATAACACCTGAAGCTCCAAGTTTCTTTATACGTTCTTTATCTACTTTATTAATATCTTTAACAATTACACGAAGACGTGTTATGCAAGCATCAAGATTATCAATATTCTCTCCTCCGCCTAATGATTCTAGTACTCCTACAGCTAATGCTGCACCTTTAACGTCAGAGGTATTATTTTCAACTATGTCATCTTCACGACCTGGAGTTTTTAAATTCCACTTTCTGATTGCAAAACGGAAACCAAAGTAGTAAATTAATGCAAATACTAAGCCTACAGGAATTACTAACCACCAGGCTGTTCTATTTGGAATTACTCCGAATAGAAGAAAGTCTATAACTCCACCAGAGAATGTCATACCTATTTTAACATTTAAAATATGCATTGTCATAAATGATAATCCTGCAAATAGTGCATGGATTGCAAATAGTGCTGGGGCAACGAATAAGAATGAGAACTCAATTGGTTCTGTAATACCTGTTAAGAATGAAGTTAGTGCTGCAGAAGCCATTATACCTGCAACTACCTTTTTCTTTTCAGGTTTTGCTTCATGATATATAGCAAGTGCTGCTGCTGGTAAACCGAACATCATAAATGGAAATTTACCAGTCATAAATGTACCTGCTGTAAATGGAACACCATCTTTTAATTGGGCAAAGAATATAGTTTGATCACCATTTACTACTTGACCTGCCTTATTTATATATTCACCAAATTGGAACCAAAATGGATTGTAGAATATGTGATGCAAACCAAATGGTATTAAGGATCTTTCTATTACTCCGAAGACAAAGGCTGCTAGGGTTTTATTTGTATCAATCATATTAGATGAAAATACATTTAAACCATGCTGTATTGGCGGCCATATAAAGGTCATTGCAATACCAAGTATAACTGCAACTGCTGCTGTTACTATTGGCACAAATCTCTTTCCTGCAAAGAACCCTAAGTATGGCGGAAGTTCTATGTTGTGATATTTCTTATATACCTGTGCTGCAATAATTCCAACTATAATACCTCCAAAAACACCTGTTTGAAGAGTAGGAATTCCTAAAACATTTGCAAAGGCAGGATTTTTACCTATCATTTCTGGAGTAATTCCAGATATAAGGCCCATAGTGGCATTCATAATTAAGAAGCCAACTATAGCTGCAAGTCCTGCAACGCCCTCACCGCCGGCAAGACCAACTGCAACACCAACTGCAAATAGTAGGGCAAGATTGCTAAATATTATTCCACCTGATTGTTCCATAACTTTAGCTAGTTGTTGAAACCAATGAACATTTAATGCAGGAGCAATATTTAAGAATTGTTGATTTTGAAACATATTTCCGAAGGCGAGCAGTAATCCTGCTGCCGGTAATAAGGCAACTGGGAGCATTAATGCTTTACCAACTTGTTGTAAAACACCAAAAAATTTTTTAAACATAGTATTTTCTCCTTTCTTTTGTTTATTATTTATTAGTGTAGAGTTTTTAATAGAAGAAAAAGGCATGAGCAAAGATTAATGAGAATTATTCTATACTCATTTGTATTATCACGTAAAAGCGACATAATAATACAAATAAATATAGAAAGTTCAAATTTAATCAATTGCTCATGCCTGATCGAGTCAGTAGCACGCAAAGTGATACCATATTAAATTCTGTCCGTATATCATTAAATAACATGTAGTGTGGGTTTGATTACGTTTTCATTATAACATTATTAAAAAAAATTTTCAATATTTTTTTAAATAAATTATAAATTGTTTTGAAAGTTTTTGGTTATATTAGTTAATTTCAACTAATTTATAATTTAAGTTTCCTAATCCGATTTTTTCACCATATTCAAGAGTACGTCTTCCTCTCGAAAAAACTTTTCCACCTTTTCTTTTATCAAGAGCATCAAGGCAAGCTTTATCAATAGCTATAGGATCTGTAGATGCAAATATTCCAAGGTCGCTAACAATTGGATTCATTTTATGACCTTCACAGTCACATCCTCTTGTTATATTAAAAGCAAATGTAATATATATATTATTTTTATCTTTTTGGGCTGCAAAAGCATATTCTGCAAGTCTTTCACTGAATGAACCTGATAGTGCGCCTAACCAGTTAGTTGATATAGCTTTGTGAGGGCATATTGCCATGCAGGAAGCACATCCGATACATTTATTTTTAACTATTTTTGCTTTTGAAGATAATAAAATAGCATTTTCAGGACAATTTTTTACACAGACATTACAAGATTTACATTTGAAAGGATTAACTTTTGGAATAGAGTTAACATGCTGATCCAATTTTCCGCCTCTTGAAGCACATCCCATTGCTAGCTGCTTTATGGCACCGCCAAAACCTGCCAAAACATGCCCTTTAAAATGACTAAGGACAATTAACTGCTTTTGTTTTGCAATTTCTTTGCCTATCTTGCACATTTTAAATACTTTTTTGTTAATCACGACTAATTCATAATCTTCTCCATATTCTCCATCTGCTATTACTATAGGAAGCTGTGTAAAACCGTGATCTTTTGCAAGGTTCATATGTTTAGTTTTAGTAGTGCGTTCTCCTTCATATAGCACATTTGTTTCAATAAAAGAACTTTTCACATTATGGTTTTTCAGATATTCAATAATGCCATTATAGTTCTTTGGTTCAATAAATGTTTTATTTCCTTTTTCACCGAAGTGAACTTTAAGAGGAATATATTTTTCTAGAGAGATTTGTTCTTCCTTAATTATTCTATCTAAGAGATAGGCTGCAGTTTTGCTTATATTTTCAGTATCCATATAAGAATCTATAGACTTGAAAAAAACTTTTTTCATGGCGTTGTCTCCTTATTTTGGGAATTTATAATGGTATTGATAAAATTATATACTTAAGATATAGATGAATCAATAATTTAAATAAATTTTAATATTACGAGGATTTTCTGATATAATTAATGAAAATAAATATGGGGGTGTTTAATATGAAGTTTATTACTTTCAATTATAAAGGAAATGAAGAAATAGGAGTTATGACAAAAGACGACAAAAAAATAATAATAATTAAAGATGTTTTTGGGGAAAGTGGCACTAATAATATGATGGAGTTTATTGAGAACTTTTTTGATAAATATGAAGAAAGACTAATAAATATTGACAATGAAGAAAAATGTATAGATATAGGTGATGTTACATTAGAAGCACCAATCCCGGAACCTAGAAGAGGAGTTATTTGTCTTGGAAAAAATTACAAGGAACATGTGAAAGAAGTTCCAAGTACTATGGATTTAAAAAACGGATTACCGGAAAATCCTATATACTTTTGTAAACTGGTTGATAAATCTTTAGGGAATGAAGAAAAAATATCCCTTCATGAAGAGATAACTAAACAACTTGATTATGAAGTAGAGTTAGCAGTTATTATGGGAAAAAGAGGAAAAGATATACCCTATGATAAAGTGGAAGAATATATTTTTGGATATACAATTTTAAATGATATATCTATCAGAGATATTCAAACAAAGCATGTACAGTGGTTTAAAGGTAAAAGTTTTGATGGTACATGTCCTATAGGACCGTGGATAGTA
The DNA here is from genome assembly GCF_053901425.1 of Clostridium sp. JNZ J1-5. NCBI lineage: Bacteria > Bacillati > Bacillota > Clostridia > Eubacteriales > Clostridiaceae > Clostridium > Clostridium sp. JNZ J1-5. The sequence goes on from NZ_CM132773.1 coordinate 3,291,040, forward strand.
GACAAAAGAGATATAAAGTTTCCTATAGAACTAGATATTGAGTGTTATGTAAATGGTGAACTTAGACAAAAATCAAATACTAAAGAGTTAATATTCGATATACCTTACATAATAAGTGAGTTCTCTAAAGGAACCACTTTGAAACCTGGAGACATAATATCTACAGGAACTCCAGCAGGAGTAGGAATGGGATTTAAGCCACCTAAGTTTTTAAAAGCTGGGGATGAAATTAAATGTTATATAGAAAAAATAGGAACCTTAACAAATATAGTAGATAATAAATAGTAAGAATATAAAGTAAACCTAGGACTTTTATCCTAGGTTTACTTTATATTATAAATGGTTCTTTTACAATAACAACCCCTATAAGGCCAGGTCCAGTATGTACTCCAGCTACAGGACTTATTTCTCCAAAGTTAAGAGATGTGATATTTGGATCATCTTTCAAACTTTCATAGAATTTTTTACCTTCTTCTAAAGCACCACCATGCATGACCCATATCTTTGATTTAGAATTAGTTAAATTATCTTTAATTATCTCCATAAGTTTAGTCTTTGCTTGGTTCTTTCCTCTTACTTTAGTGTAGGTATAGTATACACCTTCAGGATCTATAGATATAATTGGTTTAAGATTAAGAAGTTTTCCAATTGTACCGGATACTTTGCCGATTCTTCCACCCTTTATTAAATATTCTAAAGTATCTACTATATAGTAAACACTAATTTTATTTCTCATAGAAGGTAATAAATTTACAATTTCATCATAACACTTTCCTTGTTTTAACATTTCACCACAGCCAATTACAAGAGCACCAGCACCAAGTGTAAGGGACTTCGAATCAAATACAGTAATTTTTAATCTATCATGCTCACTGGCTGCAAGTTTTAAGGTGTTATATGTTCCAGATAGTCCAGAACTAATACATATGGCAATTGCATGTGTATACCCTTCCTCTTCTAGTTTTGAAAATAAATCATTCATTTCATGTATTGAAGGTAGTGAAGTATGGGGAACCTCAACACTTAGACTATCATAAACTTGTTGAGGAGTTATTGTTACTCTATCAATATATTCTCTATCTTTATAAATAATTTTCAATGGAAGTACTTTGATATTGTATTCATTTATGATTTCATCATTTAAGTCAGATGTACTGTCGGTAATTAAAGCTATTTTTTCCAAGTTTATCCCCCTTTATTAACAATTGTATATGTAGTTTTGAAAACTTTATATCGTATTAGTAACATAATATCATGCGGTAATAAAAATATCAATTAAAAATTGTGAAAATTCATACCACATGTCAACACTGATTTTAGCCTAGTTCTTTAATGGTTGATAACAATGCTTTATAAGTTTATAATTAACTTATATCAATAAACAATATTGGAGGAAGTAACGTGGAAGCACAAAATAAACATGGCACACATAATACCTTATTTCATTGGCAGACTTTTCAGTTAAAGCTAGTTATAGAGGGTATTATAATTGGAGCATTAGCTAGTCTATTAGTAGTACTATATCGTTTTGCAGTAGAATGGATATGGAAATTTACAGAGCAGAATTTTGTAATAAAAAAGCATACAATAACTTTAGTTGTATTTTGGTTTTTAATTTATATAATAGTAAGTTTGGTAGTAGGTTTTATGGTAAAACAAGAACCTATGATTTCAGGAAGTGGAATTCCACAGACAGAGGGAATTTTGCTTAGAAAACTTAAAATGGATTGGCTTAGAGTAATTATAGGAAAATTTATTGGAGGAATTCTAGCTATTGGTGCGGGATTATCTTTAGGCAGAGAAGGTCCCTCTATACAAATGGGTGCTGCAGTTGGACAAGGATTTAGTAGAATTTTTAAAAGAGTAAAGATTGAAGAAAAGTATTTAATAACTAGTGGTGCTAGTGCAGGTCTTTCAGCGGCATTTAATGCTCCTTTAGCTGGAGTAATATTTGCACTAGAAGAGATACATAAAAATTTTTCACCTTTAGTATTAGTCTCTGCAATGTCAGCTTCAATTACAGCAGATTTTATTTCAAAACAGTTTTTTGGATTAAGACCAGTTTTTAATTTTGAATTACTTAATATTTTGCCTTTAAAATACTATTTATATTTAATAGTTTTAGGTATTATAACAGGAGTTTTAGGGGTATTGTTCAATAAAACACTTTTGAAAACTCAAGATTTATACTCAAGTAAAAAATGGCTTACGGCACAAGTAAGGCCCATTATACCATTTGTTGTAGCAGGAATATTAGCATTAGCTTTTCCTAAGGCACTGGGATCAGGTCATAATTTAATAATGGAATTTACTCATGAAAAGTTTGCATTACAAATGCTTCTACTATTATTAATAATCAAATTCTTATTTACTATGATAAGCTTTGGATCTGGAGTTCCAGGAGGAATATTCTTACCTATGCTTGTAATTGGAGCTATAATAGGAAATATATATGGAAGTGTACTAGCAAAAGTATTAAGTATTAGTCCAGAGTATATTACCAATTTTGTTGTGTTGGCCATGGCAGGTTACTTTACAGCAGTTGTTAGAGCTCCTATTACAGGAAGTATTTTAATTACTGAAATGACGGGATCCTTTAGCCATCTTTTAGCATTGACAGTAGTATCAATTACTGCATATATAACAGCTGATTTAATGAAATCAGAGCCTATTTACGAATCCTTATTAGAAAGAATTCTAATGAAAAACAGCAAAACGGAAAATAAATTCGTAGGGGATAGTAAGAAAAAAGTTATATTAGAGATTGCTGTTTGTTTAGGAACTGCTCTTGAAGGAAAGAAAATAAAAGAAATAACTTGGCCACAGCAGTGTTTACTTGTAGGAATAAAAAGGGGGCAAAAAGAAATAATACCTAAAGGAAATTCAACTATATATGCTGGAGATTATTTAATAGTATTAGCAGATGAAGATAAAGCGTCAGAAATTGCAGAAGTACTGCGGAAAATAGCTAGCGCTTGTTCTGTTGAAAAAATTTTTAATAAATAGAACTTTTATTAGCATATTTAAGATTATTACAAATGATTATAAAATATAAGTTGCAAAAAAATAAGCTATAAAGAGATGAATTGTTTAAATAACTCTTTATAGCTTATATATGTTTAAGATAAATTATTTTAATTTTGTTGCTTCAACAAATCTATTATTTACAACGTCCCAGTTTACTATATTCCACCAAGCGGATATAAAATCAGCTCTTCTGTTTTGATATTTTAAATAATAGGCATGTTCCCAAACATCTAGAATTAAAAGTGGAATAGCTCCCCAGATAGTTAGATCCTGATGTTTTTCAACTTGAAGGATTTCTAATTTTTGAAATTTAGGAATCCAAACAAGAATACACCAACCAGAGCCTTCTACTGCAGTTGCTGCAGCAGTAAATTGTTTTTTAAAGGATTCAGTGTCGCCAAAATCTTCGTTTATTCTATTAACAATATCTCCGGTAAGTTGAGAACCACCAGATATCATGTTCTCCCAAAAGAAAGTGTGAAGCATATGACCAGCGCCATTAAAAGCAAGTTCTCTTTCCCAGTGCTTTATAAGGGAATAGTCACCAGATTCTCTGGCCTCTTTAATTTTTTCTTCGGCTTTATTAAGTCCATCTACATATGCCTGATGGTGTTTGTCATGATGGATTTTGACAGTCTCTTCATCATAATAAGGTTCTAATGCATTATATGCATAAGGAAGTTTTGGTAAAGTAAACATAGTTAATCACCTCGTCCAAAGTTTTATAATATACATTATATATTTTACTACACTTAAATATTATATACACATCCTTGATATTATATATTCTATTTTATTTCTATGCAGAGACTTTTTTATGAATAACTTTTTTTTGCCAATTACCTGTAGAATATATAATTATACCTATTATGCAAATAATTCCATTACTTATAATCATAGAATACCATACAGAAGGAGATCCCCAATTGGTGAAATTTTTACAAAATAATATCATAGGCAGCCTAAGGAACCAAAGCCTTCCCATGTCCATAATCATAGAATAAAAAGTGTGACCAGAGCCTTGAAAGATACCGATTAAAATTTGAAATACACCCATAAAAGGTAAGGCTGCAGAAATTACTTTAAGATAATATTTACCTTCTATTACAACTCCAATATCCTTCGGGTCAGGTACAAATATTTTAATTATATTTCCAGCAAATAGAAACAATATTATTCCACCTATTACTAAGATAATTGTACATATAGATATTGAGGTTTTAAATGCAATCTTTGCTCTGTCTATTTTGTCTGCTCCTAAATTTTGTCCAACTATAGATGCAAGAGCAGTACCTATGCCTAGAGCTGGCATCATTATTATAGAATTTATGTTATTTCCAATATTAAAAGCAGCCATTGTATCATTGCCATAGGATACAATGAAAGCATTAAGTACTATAAAGCCTAAGGATGAGCAAGACTGTCCTATACAAGTAGGAACTCCAACCTTTAATATTCTATTTACTATTTTCTTCTTTAATTTTAAACTTTTTAATGAAATATAAATACCGTTTTGAGGTTTAAATAAAATGTATATAACATATGGAACAAATATTACTTTAGAAAGTACAGTAGCAATTGCAGCACCTTTTATTCCCATGTTAAATTTGAAAATGAATAGAGGATCTAAAAGGACATTAGTCACAGCACCAACTACATTCAATATCATAGGAGACAGGGTATCTCCTTCTGCTTGCCTAATGGCACCAAAAACTAAAAATATAAAATATGAAGGTATATCAAAAAACATAATGCTTAAATATGCATAACTATTTTTAAAAAGTTCCGAATCAGCCCCCATAATCCTAAGGATATAAGGTGTTAAAAAGTAACCTAAAAGAGATAAGAATGCTCCTAAGATAATAGCAACAGAAAAAATTTGAGAAGCTGTTAATTTAGCTTCCTCTCTTTGGTTAGATCCTACATATTGAGAAATCAATGAAGTACCAGCTATAGTAACTCCCATACCTATAGATATTATAAGAAAAAGAACAGGCCAAACAAATCCAGTGGAAGCAACTTCTATAGCACCTAGTTTACTTACCCAAAACATATCAGCAAGGCTATATAAAGTTTGCACTAAATTATTGAACATAATGGGAAGAGAAAGGGTTAAAATCACCTTTTTCATATCACCATTTAATATTAAATTTCTTTTGTGTAAATAATCCATATTATGTCCCCCTTACATAGTTGATATTTTAGCATGGATGTTAATATATGTATATAATATTTTATAAACTAATATATAAAATATGTGGTAAAATTATATTTGTTGACTAATAAGTAACGAGGAGGAATTTTCATGACAGTAAATTTTACAAAAAATCTTGATAAGGTAATGGAACGTCTTTATAAAAAAGGAGCTTTTCTAACAGTTAGAAGTGGAGAAAAGATTAATACTATGACTATAAGTTGGGGAAATATAGGTTTCGAATGGAAAAAACCTATTTTCACTGTACTCGTTAGAAAATCAAGATATACTCATGAATTTATAGAAAACTCAAAAGAGTTTACAGTAAGTATACCTATGGATGATAAAATGGAAAGTGCTTTAATGTTCTGTGGAACAAAGTCAGGGAGAAATGTAGATAAAATAAGCCAATCTGGGCTTAAGTTGGAACAGGGAGAAATAGTTAAGGCACCTGTTATAGGAAACTGCGGATATATCTATGAATGTAGGGTTGTATATAAGCAAGATATGGATTTAGATTTAGTAGATGGAAACATAATGAAGTCTACATACCCAGATGATGATAAACACACAATTTATTATGGGGAAATTGTAGCTTGCTATACTAATAAATAAGTAAATAAAAAAACTTCAATGGATTTAATCTATTGAAGTTTTTTTATTTACTAAAATATCCTGTAAGAATATTTATAAAAGTTATGAATATATTTCAATATAGGAATTATGCACTACAAATTATTAAAAATAAAAGGGGGAATTAAATGGGAGCCAAATACGATAGAAAGGAAACTATAACAGGTATTATTGCTGTAGCTGGGATGTTATCAATACCGGTTTTAGTAGTTAAGAATAGAATGAAAAGTATTATGGAAGAGGAAATGGAAAAAAGAACTATGAAGGCAATTATAAAAAATACAATGGAACTTGAAAGTGATTTGACTAATATGAAAGTAATTAAATATCTGCAATTTATTCAAAGCATAGAGGTGCCATCAAAAACTTTATGTAAAAATGTTATTATAGAGGGATATAAGCTGATCAAGGATTCAGATAATATAAGCGACAAATTAAAAGCGGATTTAAGAATTTTATTAGAATGTAAAGGAGTGAGTTTTGTATATTAAAAAAATATATATGTTTGTATAAGTCATTCTCAGTTTGAATCAATAGAAGAATGGCTTATTTTTTTATTATATATCTATCTCATAGTAAATTAAAAATAATAAATAAAGGATACATAAGAATGCATCCTTTATAAATTTATACTGTTTTATCGAAGTTAGTTCCTAGGTTAGGGTTAACTGATTGATTAAGTAACTGAGCCATGTTAGTCGCATTTTCCTCTGAAGTATCCATAGCTTTTTTTAAAACTAGTAAGCTGGCAGCATCATTAACTTTGTTATGATTATTGATTACTGATAACATTGCAATGTCCATAAGTTTACCTCCTTTATTTTCAAATGAATCAATTAAATTTTGAATATAAACTTAAATAAAGAATTCATTCATAATAAATCTCCTCATTATATAAGTCGTTATTTTTAAATAAGTATTTATAAGTGAAACTGAAATCTTTTTTATTGTATTAAAGTTCTTAAAATTATTTTAAATTTGTATATTGAAAGTAATTATTATAGGTGATATAATAACTAAAAGGATAATATGAATATCTTTAATCCAGTCCAGTGAGGCTGGCAAGATGATAGTGGAGTTACCTAGGGTAAGCTCATTATGTATGTGATTATACTTCTTGTCAGCATGGACAAGAAGTTTTTTATTTTAAATAAATTACTTTTTAATTCAGTCCAGTGAGGCTGAAAAAAGGAGAAGAGTGATTTTCTCCTTAGTATCTAAAAATAAGGAGGTTTTTTTATGTCAGAAAACGTAATAGTTAGCGAAAAAGTAGAAGTAAAAGAAAATTTAAGTGTGTGGGAAGTAAGCAAAAGGCTTATTTTAGCATTGCAACATCTGATAGCTATGTTTGGAGCTACAGTATTAGTTCCAATTATTACAGGATTTGACCCTTCAGTTGCACTCTTATCTGCTGGGGTAGGAACACTTATATTTCATATATGTACAAAAAGAAAAGTTCCTGTATTCTTAGGATCATCATTCGCCTTCATAGCAGGAATATTAACAGTTAAAGAAAAATTCAATGGCGATTTAACTTATGCACAAGGCGGTATTGTAGTAGCGGGTTTATTGTATGTAATAATGTCACTTGTTGTTAAAAAAATAGGCGTTGAAAATATTAGAAAGTACTTACCGAACCAAGTAGTTGGACCAATGATTATAGTAATAGGATTAAGTCTAGTACCAACAGCTTTTGATATGGCATCTAAAAATTTCTTAATAGCAGGAATTACATTAGGAACTGCACTTTTAATAACACTAAGAGGAAAAGGATTTTTAAAACAACTTTCTATACTAATTGCTGTGGTAATAGGATATTTAATATCATTAAAATTTGGTATAGTAGATACTACAATTGTTAAAGAAGCTCCAATGCTTGCAATGCCAAAGTTTACTCTACCAAAATTCGACTTAGGTGCTATTGCCATAATTGCCCCAGTTGTTATTGCAGTTTTCATGGAGCACATAGGAGATATTACCACTAATGGCGAAGTTGTAGGAAAAAATTTCATTGAAGATCCAGGCCTACATAGAACTTTACTAGGAGATGGTCTCGCAACAGCTTTTGCTGGATTAATAGGAGGACCTGCAAATACAACTTATGGAGAAAATACAGGAGTTCTTGCTATAACTAAAAATTACAACCCGGCAATACTTAGAATAACAGCAGTATTCGCAGTATCATTAGGATTTATAGCGAAAATAGGAGGTTTCTTAAGAACAATACCAACTCCTGTAATGGGCGGAATTAGTTTGATGCTCTTTAGTATGATATCACTTATAGGAGTAAAAACTCTTGGTGGTGGAAAAGTTGAATTCAATGCAAAAAATATAATAATAATAATTACAGTTATATTATTAGGGCTTGGAACAACTTACCTAGAAAGATTTACTGGAATATCATTAGGTATACCTGTAACAGAAAATGTGAAAATATCAGGACTAAGTTTAGCTGCAATAGTAGGCGTTTTGATAAATATAGTATTAAATAGAAAGAGCACAGTTAAAGCTTAATAAAAAATATAATAAATAAATGGAAAAGAGATGCAAATGTGATTGCATCTCTTTTTAGCTATTATCTATTCATTAGTAGTTTTTTGGACATTTAAATGATGAAAGATAATAAATTTAAATAAATAGGAGAAAATAAATTATGAAATATTTATAGATATGAAAAAATAATTTAAGAGGTGGTTGGAAATGAAAAAGGTGGCAGTTGAAAAAGAATTAAGCAGGATAGGTGATTATCTTAAAAATGAAGGATATAGCGTTCAGGAATTAGATACAAACATGAAATATAATTCATCAACCCTTAATAGTTTTGATGCTGTAATTCTAAGTGGATTAAGTGAAGATTTTATGGGAATACAAGATACCTTAACAACAACTCCAATAATAAATGCTGAAGGAATGACTGAAGAACAGATAAAAGGAGAAATTGATAAAAAGTCTACTAAAAAATAGAAAAAAATAAACCTTGGAATTATTTCTGAGGTTTATTTAATTTAACTATTCCTATATTCATAATATAGGATATTATAAACAAAATAAGTGACTAGACGACAATTTTATAAAGTATTTGACAAATTATAAATTTTCTGATACTTTAATAAAGTGTGAATATTTTTACGGATAGTACATAATTATTTGGAGGTTATTTCTATTATGGGTACGAACGAAAATCAAAGTGTAAAAATTGTTAATTCAGACCCTTCTTCAATTGGGCTATTTGGACTAGCGATGGTAACATTAGTAGCTTCAAGTCAAAAACTTGGAATTACACAAGGTGTTTCATTTTTAATTCCTTGGGCAATTTTCCTAGGAGGGTTAGCTCAATTATATGCCTGTGTTAATGACTCAAAGCGTAATAATGTATTTGGAAGCACTGCTTTTGGGGCTTATGGATTCTTTTGGATAGCAGTGGCTATGGGATGGATGATTCAGCAAGGAGTATTTGGACAAGCATTAGCAAAAACTGTTGATTTAAAACAATTAGGATTTGCATTTATAGGTTATTTAATTTTTAGTATATTTATGACAATTGGAGCTGCAGAAACTAATAAGGTACTGTTTATAATATTTTTCTTAATTGATTTTCTATTTATAGGATTAACATTATATACCTTTGGAGTAGCTCCAGAATTTTCCCACAAGCTTGCAGGAATTTCAGAGTTTATTATTGCATTAGTCGGATTCTATGGTTCTGCAGCAACAGTTTTAAATCCTCATTTTGGAAGAGAATTTTTACCTGTAGGTAAGCCTTTTGGAGTATTTAAAAAATAATTAATTATTACAGTAAAAATAATAGGTTGTCATAAGAAATGTATGAACTACATTTTTTAGACAACCCATTTTATTAATTAATAAAATCGTATTATTTGGTTACTGAATTTTCATATGTGCAATTATAACCATTTCCTCTCATGCCTCTACCTTGGCCTTGACCTTGATTACCCAATGAACCTTTCATTTTATTAATTCTTCCTTGACCAGGAATTGCATTCTCTGAACGACTCTTTATAGCTTCTTTATAAGATTTACCTTCGCTTTCTGTGATAGTTCCTTTTAATACAGCATCATCAATGGCTTTATATTTGGCATCTAGCATTGAATTTTTTAATTCATCGTGAGATAATCCTTTTTCTTGTGCAATATCGTAAAGAGTCTTTCCATCAAGTCTTGCTTTATTTATGTCTTCATCATTTAGTTTCAATTTATCTTTTAGTATAGAGGAAACAAAATCATATCCTCTCATTCCAGTAATTCTTCTTAGGCCAATACCTTGTGTGGTGGATGTAGTAATATTTATAGAGTTAGAATTTGTTCCTTCAGTAGTAGAGGCGTAGGCAGTTGCAGTTAATCCAATAGCTAAAGTAAGTGCTGCTATTGATAAAATTTTTTTTCTTTTCATAATGAAATCCTCCTTAATTATTTTATATCTATATTTTAAAGTGTAAATTTGATTAAAATTTGTTATAATTGTGATGAATTTGTGAAAATAAATTATTGTATATAGATAACTAAAGTATGATAAAATAATAGAATATAAGTAGGAGTATTATATTAAATTTATATAGAAGGTGAATACATGGAAAAATTGTCTAGAAATGAATTATGCTGGTGTGGAAGTGGAAAGAAATATAAGAATTGCCACCTTGCCAGTGATGAGAAGCTGAGAATGTTAGAATTAGAAGGGAAGATTATACCTCCGAGAGAAATTATAAAAACTCCTGAAGAAATTGAAGGTATAAGAAAGAGTTGTCAAGTTACTAAAAAGGTTTTAGATATGGTTGGAGAAAGAATAAAAGCAGGAGTAACTACTGAGGAAATTAATACTTGGGTTCATAATTATACAATAGAACTTGGAGCCATTCCAGCTACATTAAATTATATGGGCTATCCCAAAAGTGTCTGTGTTTCAATAAATGAAGTAGTATGTCATGGCATACCTGATGAGAGAATTTTAAGAAGTGGGGACATAGTAAATGTAGATGTAACTAGCATATATAATGGATATTTTGGTGATGCTAGTAGAATGTTTATAATAGGAGAAGCTTCAGAAGATGCTATAAAATTAGTTGAAACAGCTGAAAAGTGTTTATATATTGGAATAGACCAAGTTAAGCCATATAATACTACAGGAGATATTGGTCATGCTATTCAAAAGTATGCAGAAGGAAAAGGATATTCAGTGGTAAGGGAATATGGTGGTCATGGAGTAGGATTAAAGTTTCATGAAGATCCATTTATAGATCATTGTGGACGTCCTAATACAGGTGTGGTACTAGTACCTGGAATGACCTTTACTATTGAGCCTATGATTAATCAAGGAACATATAGATGCAAAGTTCTTGAAGATGGGTGGACAGCAGTTACTGCTGATGGAAAACTCACAGCCCAATGGGAACATACTATATTAGTTACAGAAGATGGAGTTGAAATACTAACAGCCTAGAAGGTGTAGCCTTCTAGGCTGTTAGTATTTTTCTTGATTATTTATGATTTCTTCAGCTTTATACATTTCATTAGGGAGTAAGTTTAAAGGCACAGAATTCACACCAAGAAATCGGGCAACTAGAAGTCTTGCACAACTGAAATTATCATTCATACAATATTTAATTTTAAGCTCTTTAGATGGTGTATGTGGGGTATTAAGTCTGTCATTATAGAAAGGACAAGTTTTTAAACAAGGACATATTGGCATAAGTAACCTCCTTATTTAATTTATTTATATTTTGTATTATAAAGAGGATTCTTGGATTCAGGTGGAGTTTTTTCTCCAACTGAAGCTTATTAACAGAATTCTTAGGAGTTTTACTCCTTAGAAGTCGTTATCCTTTAGGTGAAGCCCTTATCTAGGGACGTAGCAGCCGTTATCTCCCACTTTAAAAGTGGGAGTATTACGGATGGTAGTCATCAGATAAATTAGATAATGGTTCGCTGTTAAAAATGATAGTTTATCTGTAAACCTTTACCATACTATTTTATATGTAATAAATCCTTAAAATATTTTAATTTTAGTAAATTTTATAGTTAAATATATATTGTACAGTTTTTTATTATATGATTAGACTAGAAATAAACTTTTTTTATTAGTGGCTATTAGGAGATAAATTATGGAGAAAACAGAATTAATTAATATAAAATATGATGAGAATATTATATTAAATAAAAGAAAATTGCTAAGGAAAGAATTTATAAGCATTTCAAGTAATATAAAAAGTGGAAGAATTACAAGCATAGGGGAAGAAGATTTAAAATTATTATTTAATTTATATGACAAATACTTTTTTAATAACTATTTTAAAAATAATTTTTTTGGTAAGGTTAAGTTTTCTCTATCTAAAAGGATGAGCAAAAGTGCAGGCAAAACTATAATTCCACGAAATAATATAAAATTACCAGAGGAGAAACAAATATATGAAATAAGAATAGGAGTGAATTTTTTATTTCAGTATTATGAATTAATAAAAGAAAAGTTTGTTGTAGGTATTAAAACAATTGATGCACTTCATGCATTGATTCTTGTATTTGAGCATGAATTAATTCATTTTATAGAATTTTATGTCTTTTCAAAATCTAGCTGCAAAAATAGCCAATTTAAAACTATAGCAAACAATATTTTTGGACATAAGGGAGTGTACCATTCTCTTCCAACTAATAGCGAAATAATTAGCAATAATTCTGGGCTTATGGTAGGGGATAAAGTTACTTTTATATACAACAAGCAAAATAAAAATGGATTTATATATAGAATAAATAAAAGGGCTGTAGTTATGATTTTAGATTCTAAAGGTAACTATGTAGATAAATTAGGAAAAAGATATAGTAAGTTCTATGTACCCTTAGACATGCTAAGTAAGTTATAAAATCTATAAAAAACATTGAAATATTTTGTAGATATGATAAGATTTATGATTATACATGTTTTTGAATAAAATTAGCGTGTATTTTAATACAAGATTAATAATAAATGGGGTGTTTTAAAAATGAATAATGTAGTAGTAGCTAAATTTGGGGGCAGTTCATTAGCTAATGCAGAACAGTTTAGGAAGGTAAAAAATATCGTCTTACAAGATAGTAAAAGAAGGTATATAGTACCTTCAGCACCGGGCAAAAGGCATAATAAAGATTATAAAATCACAGATTTATTTTATTTATGTCATGCCCATGTAGAACATGGAATATCTTTTAATGATGTCTTTAGCATTATAGAAGATAGATATAAGGAAATTGTAGCTGAACTAGAGGTAAATATAGATATAGCTTCTTATTTACAGGAAGTTAAAGAAAAAATCGTAGAAGGAACTACAGCAGATTATGCTGCAAGTAGGGGAGAATACTTGAATGGATTGATACTTGCAAATTATTTAGGATATGAATTTGTAGATGCTGCTGAAGTGATTTTATTTGATCAATATGGATGTTTTGATTCAGAAAGTACTAGAGCAGCTATTAGAAAGAAATTATCTAGTGTTAAAAGAGCTGTTATCCCTGGATTTTATGGTGCTATGGCAGATGGAAATATTAAGACTTTCACTCGTGGAGGTTCAGATATTACTGGAGCTATAGTTGCTAGAGATGTGGAAGCAGAATTATATGAAAACTGGACAGATGTTTCAGGATTTTTAATGGCTGATCCTAGGATAGTTAAAAATCCAAAGCCTATTGAAAAGATTACTTATAAAGAATTAAGAGAGCTTGCATATATGGGAGCTACAGTTTTACATGAGGAAGCTATTTTTCCAGCAAGAGAAGGCGGCATACCAATAAATATAAAGAATACAAATTCACCAGATGATAAAGGAACTATAATTATAAATGACATAGATATTGATGATGGAATAGGTACAATAACAGGAATAGCAGGTAGAAAGGACTTTACAGTAATTTCAATAGAAAAAGCTTATATGAATGCTGAAATAGGTTTTGGAAGAAGACTTTTATCTATACTAGAGATTTATGGAGTATCTTTTGAGCATATGCCTTCAGGCATAGATACTATATGTGTTGTAATTGAAGATGCCCAACTTAATAATAAAATAGATAAGATTTTAGATGAAATTAAAAGACAATGTAATCCTGACTCTATTCAAGTTATTCCTAACATGGCGTTAATAGCTACAGTAGGAAGAAGGATGGCAAAGGCAGTTGGAGTTTCTGAAAAATTATTTAATTCATTAGCAAAAAATAATGTGAATATAAGGATGATAGATCAAGGTTCAAGTGAAATAAATATTATAATTGGGGTGGAAACAAAAGATTTTGAAAGAGCAATAGATTCAATTTATAAAGCTTTCGTATAACTTAAAAAGGGGGAATAACTATGATAAGTGATGCAGTAAAAAAAGGAACAAAAAGTGCACCACACCGTTCCTTATTCAATGCCTTAGGTTTTACTAAAGAAGAAATGGAAAGACCTCTTATAGGTATTGTAAGCTCACAGAATGATATTGTACCAGGGCATATGAATCTTGACAAAGTAGTAGATGCAGTTAAAATGGGAGTGGCAATGGCTGGAGGGACACCAATTGTTTTTCCTGCAATTGCAGTATGTGACGGTATAGCTATGGGGCATCAAGGAATGAAGTATTCACTGGTTACAAGGGACTTAATTGCTGATTCAACAGAAGCAATGGCAATGGCTCATGCATTTGATGGCCTTGTGATGGTACCAAATTGTGATAAAAATGTACCAGGTCTTTTAATGGCAGCAGCAAGAGTTAATATTCCAACTATTTTTGTAAGTGGTGGTCCTATGCTTGCAGGAAAAGTAGATGGATGTAAAACAAGTCTTTCAAGTATGTTTGAGGCAGTTGGGGCTTTTAATGCAGGAAAAATTTCAGAAGAGAAACTAGAAGAATTTGAAAATAAAGCTTGTCCAACTTGTGGATCTTGCTCAGGGATGTATACAGCTAACAGCATGAACTGCTTAACCGAAGTTCTTGGAATGGCATTGCAAGGAAACGGAACAATTCCAGCAGTTTACTCAGAAAGAATAAAGCTTGCAAAGCATGCAGGTATGAAAATTATGGAGCTAATTGAAAGAGACATAAAACCAAGAGATATTATGACTGAGGATGCTTTCAAGAATGCTTTAACTATGGATATGGCTCTTGGTTGCAGCACAAATAGCATGTTGCATTTACCAGCCATTGCTCATGAAGTAGGAATTGAATTAGATATAGATATAGCAAATGAAATAAGCAGTAAGACCCCAAATCTTTGTCACCTTGCTCCAGCAGGGCATACTTACATTGAAGATTTAAATGAGGCTGGCGGTATTTATGCAGTTATGAACGAAGTAAATAAACTGGGTCTGTTAAATACAGATCTAATTACATGTACAGGAAAAACTGTTGGTGAAAACATTAAAAATTGTTACAACAAAAATCCACAGGTTATTAGACCAGTTGAAAATCCTTATAGCAAGACTGGTGGCATAGCAGTTCTTAAAGGAAATCTTGCTCCAGATTCATGTGTTGTTAAACGTTCAGCAGTTGTACCTGAAATGTTAAAGCACGAAGGTCCAGCAAGGGTTTTTGATTGTGAAGAGGATGCTTTAGAGGCTATCAACACTGGGAAAATAGTTGATGGAGATGTTGTTGTTATTAGATATGAAGGACCTAAGGGAGGCCCTGGAATGAGAGAAATGCTTAATCCAACCTCTGCTATTATGGGAAGAGGTCTTGGCAGTACAGTTGCACTAATAACAGATGGACGTTTTAGTGGAGCCAGCAGAGGTGCATCGATTGGACATGTTTCTCCAGAGGCTGCAGTAGGAGGAAATATTGCACTAGTTGAAGAAGGAGATATTATTCAAATTGATATCATGGCTAATACAATTAATTTTGTTGTAAGTGATGAGGAGTTAGAAAGAAGAAGAGCTAATTGGAAACCTAGGCAGCCAAACATTACAACGGGTTATCTTGCAAGATATGCTGCATTAGTTACGTCTGGAAATAGGGGTGCTATCTTAGAAGTTCCTAAAGTTTAGTTTGGTGACAATATAAGAAAGTTGCGAAGCAACTGAAAAAAAGTAAGAAGTAAGAGGTAAAAGTTTATGAAAAAATTCAGCAAGGCTGAATTTTCACCACAACTATTACTTCTTAGTTCTTACTTCAACTATTACTTATATTACAAAATAGTAAAAGAATTAACATTGCCTCTTGACAGGAAAAATTTATGATAGTATACTTTTTTCAAACATAAAATTATTAATAAAAAACGAAGAAGGGGAAAAGTAAGTAAAAAGGTAGTCTTACAGAGAGTGGGATTAGGTGAAAGCCCATAGATGATGTTTTATTGAAAATCACCCCAGAGTTGCAAGCTGAAATAGAGTAAGCTGAGCCGGCAATGCCGTTAAAATTTAAGTAATAAAATTGGGTGGTACCGCGGATATAGACTTCTTCGCCTCATGGCAAAGGAGTCTTTTTTATTTTTAAAATTTTATATTGAAAAGCTTTGAAAGGGAGAGTAAATAAAAAGGTAGTCTTACAGAGAGTGGGATTAGGTGAAAGCCCATAGATGATGTTTTATTGAAAATCACCCTGGAGCTGCAAGCTGAAATAGAGTAAGCTGAGCCGGCAATGCCGTTAAAAATTTAAGTAATAAAATTGAGTGGTACCGCGGATATAGATTCCTTCGCCTCATGGCAAAGGAGTCTTTTTTTATTATCTAAAATACCTACATCAGTAATGCTTAGTTAAAAGGGGGCTATTAATAATGGCAAAGGTTTATTATCAACAGGATGCAAATTTAGAATTACTAAAGGGGAAAAAAGTAGCTGTAATTGGTTTTGGAAGCCAAGGGCATGCACATGCGTTAAACCTTAAGGAGAGCGGGGTTGATGTAGTTGTAGGGCTTTATGATGGAAGTAAGTCAAAAGAAGCAGCAGAAAGTGCAGGACTTGAAGTATTAGAAACAGCTGAAGCTGTAAAGAAGGCTGATATAGTTGTAATGCTTATACCAGATGAAAAACAAGCAGAAGTATACAAAGAAAAAGTTCAGCCAAATCTTAATGAAGGAGACGCTCTAGTATTTGCACACGGATTTAACATTCATTTTGGACAAATAGTTCCACCAGAATATGTGGATGTATTCATGATTGCGCCAAAGGGTCCAGGGCATATTGTAAGAAGACAATATAGTGAAGGCGGTGGAGTACCTTGCCTTATAGCTGTGGCTCAAGATTATACAAAAAAAGCCAAGGAGTACGCTCTTGCTTATGCTAAGGGAATAGGTGGAACCCGGGGGGGAGTTCTAGAAACAACTTTTAAAGATGAAACTGAGACAGATTTATTTGGTGAACAGGCAGTTCTTTGTGGAGGGGTAACTGCACTTATGAAAGCTGGCTTTGAGACATTAGTTGAAGCGGGATATGCACCGGAAAACGCTTATTTTGAGTGTGTACATGAAATGAAACTTATTGTAGATCTCATATATGAAGGTGGCTTCAATTACATGAGATATTCAATAAGTGACACTGCAGAATATGGAGACTATGTAGTTGGGGATAGAATAGTGACAGAAGAGACAAAAAAAGAAATGAAAAAGGTGCTTTCAGAAATTCAAAATGGAAGTTTTGCAAAAGAATGGTTGCTTGAGAACAAGGTTAATAGACCTAAATTTAATGCAATGAGAAAAGCAGCAAGAGAGCATGAAATTGAGAAAGTGGGCAGCGAACTAAGAAAAATGATGGCGTGGATTAACGCAAAGTAAATTTAGGCTAAGTTTTAAAACAGAGCTAATATTATATGGGGATAAAGCTTTTATATTGGGGGATTTATAAATGAAATTAAATGGGGCTAAGATTTTATTAAGGTGTCTAAAAAGACTTGGGGTGGAGATCATTTTTGGATATCCTGGAGGGGCAGTACTTCCGATTTATGATGCTATATATGATGAAAAAGAAATAAAGCATATTTTAACTGCTCATGAGCAGGGGGCTACTCATGCAGCAGATGGATATGCAAGGGCTACTGGAAAAGTAGGTGTAGTTCTAGTAACTTCAGGGCCTGGGGCAACGAACACAGTTACAGGAATTGCAACTGCATATAGAGATTCCGTTCCAATGGTAATTATAACAGGGCAAGTTCCATTATCTCAAATAGGGAAGTCAGCTTTTCAAGAGGTAGATATTTTAGGAATTACAACTCCAATAACTAAGAAAAATTTCATAGTGGAGAATGTAAATGATCTTCCATTAATACTTGAAAAAGCTTTTAAAATAGCAAATGAGGGGAGAAAAGGACCTGTTGTTATTGATATTCCAAAGGACATTCAAGTATCAGAAACTGAATACAGAGAAATAGGATTTAAAAGCATTGATGAAGTGGGGGCAAGTTCATTCTTAAATAATAGATTAAAAGAAGATATTAATAAGGCAGTAAATTTAATAAACTCTTCAGAAAGACCAATTATTTATGCTGGTGGCGGAATTATTAGTTCAGGAGCTAGCAGAGAAATAATTAGGTTTTCTGAAAAGATCAAATCTCCTGTCACCTGTAGTTTAATGGCACTTGGTGGTTTCCCGGGAAATCATAAGTATTTTACAGGGATGATAGGAATGCATGGAACAAGATGTTCTAATTATGCAATAACAAAATGCGATCTATTGATTGCAATTGGGGCAAGGTTTAGTGATCGTGTAACAAGTAAAGTTGAAAGTTTTGCACCGGGGGCTAAAATTATTCATATAGATATTGATGAAATGGAAATAGGTAAAAATGTTAGAGTAGATGTTCCAATAAGAGGAGATGTAAAGGAAGTTTTAGAACTTATAAACGAAGGGATAAATGAAAAAGCAGAAGGAAGTTGGAATCATCAAGTACAGGAATGGAAAAGAAAGTATCCTCTAGCATATAATAAAAATGAGGTTTTAAGCGGACAATATATAATTGAGAAATTATATGAACTTACAAAGGGAGAATGTATTATAACTACAGAGGTAGGGCAAAACCAGATATGGGCAGCACAGTATTATAAATATTTAGAACCAAGATCTTTTATATCTTCGGGAGGACTTGGAACTATGGGATTTGGACTTGGAGCAGCTATTGGGGCATACTTTGGAAATACAGGTAAGAAAGTTATTAATGTAGCAGGTGATGGAAGTTTTAAAATGAATTCAACAGAACTTGCTACAATAGCTAAATACAAAATTCCAATAGTTCAGTTGGTTTTAAATAATAGTTCCCTTGGGATGGTTAAACAGTGGCAGGAAATATTTTATGAAGGACGCTTTTCTTATACTGTTTTTGAAGATGAGGTTGATTTTGTAAAGCTTGGGGAAGCTTATAAAATAAAATCCATAAAAATTACAGCTAATGAAGAGGTTCATGAGGCTTTAGAATATGCCTTATCTCTTAATGAGCCTATTATAATTGACTGTAAGATAGATTCTAGTGAGAAAGTGTTTCCTATGGTAGCACCTGGAGAAGCTATTAATAATATGATATGCGGTTAATAAATTTTTATTGCAATGGTATAAAACTTAATAGTTTTATACCATTGCTTGTAATAATATTAGTATCTTCCAGAAATATTTTTTTTGCTATTAACGTTTATATTAAACTGTAATGGTATTTCATCAGAATAGTTTCTATAGTAGTTAGATTGATCAAGGTTTATATCTTTAGTCCAGAAAAAGACTAAAATTATTTTATTTTTATTGTTAGGATTTTCAGCTGCAAATTGACCTGATATATCATTGCTGTGGATAGTTAAGTCTTTCATGGTAAGAGAATGCTTGGTTATAGAAACAGGAAGCTCACTGTTAACTAAAGCTAGAGCTGAGTTGTTCCAAGGGTTTCCAATGAACATCAAATTATTATTCTTTAATTCTTCAGAGGATAATTCTGTATCTTTCTTTATTATAATCTCAATACCATACTGTTCTTTAAGGCTACCTTGAAGCATAGAAAGAAAGTTATCTATTTCTGGAGCTTCAGTCTGAGTCAAGTTAGAAGGCTTAATAATATATAGCTTTTCTCCAATTAATCCTTTAGCAACAAAACTTTCTAAAGATGTTCCATATTGCTTGTCCATACTTAGAATTCTATTTTTATCTATTTCTCTATAAGAATTACGTCTTTCTTCTTCAGATAGCATTAAATTTTCTGGAGAATAAGTCTTAGAATTTATGGCAGATCTTATGGCAGCCTCAATATCTTTTCCTGCTATTTCATTGATTATACTTAAAAATCCATCAATAGTTGCATTTTTAAATTTATATCTTTCAAAATATGTTTTAAGTATTTCTACAAATTTTTCTTCACCAACTCTTTGTTTTAAATCTTCAAATACCACAGGACCTTTTCGATAAATTATCATTGAATATTCTGACCAAGAAGCAAACTTATCAACGCTTGAATTTATAGGTAGACCTGCAGTCTTATCTGGATATAAATGTAGTCTAAACTGTGTAAAAGCACTTTCTTGAAAATACTTACCGTACTGTTTTTCAAAATAGTAAGCTGTGGAGTAAGTTGTCAAAGATTCATCAAGAAAAGATTCTTTAAACTCATTATTTCCAACTACAGAATACCACCATTGATGACCAATTTCATGTACAGTACTGGCTACTTCAAATGGCATGTGTGTAAAGGTTTGAAAATAATCAATATCAGGATTAAAATTGTAATGCCCCATCTGAATAAGTTGTGGGTATTCCATAGCTCCACCAGATAAATCGGCTTCTACTATATCGAACTCTTCAAAAGGGTATTTTCCAAAAGTATTACTGAAAAATTTTATAGAATCAGAAGCTACATCTAAAAGTTTATTAGCTTGTTTTTTTGATTTTATAGCATTTTCATCATTATAATAAAAACTATTTATCTTAGTTCCATCTACAGTTTTAGAAACTACGTTGAACTTTGGACTCATTATAAATACAAAATCTCTAACATTTTCAGCTGCAACATTTAGTGTTTTTTTATTGTCATTAAAAGTTGTTTTTTTATCAACTCCTGTAGAGGCAATTACCATGTTTTTAGAAGTTTCAATTGTAAAATCATAGTTAGATGATTCAGAGTAATTAGATTCACCAACTGGATGAAAAGGACTTTCATCCCATAAACCGGTTTTAGGATTATATATAGACAGAATAGGATACCAATTAGTAAAATTATAAATATCGTTAGAGTATCCCATACGGTTATTTCCAGAAGGAAGCTTTAAAGTAAAATCTATGTAAATATCTACTTTTTCCTTAGGCTTTAAATTTTCATTAAGATTTACCTTAAGAATTTGATTTTTTTGTGTGAAATCCACACTTTTGTTATTTATAAGAACTTTAGTTATAGTTATATCACCTATTTGATCTTTCTCAAGAGTAGGTGGCATGCCTCCTATACCAGGTAAAGTTTCAGCACTATTATAGGAATCAGGATATAAGTGTAGTACAATATCCTTCAAGTCTTTACCGTATGAGTTATTGAAAGATATTGTTTCATTAGCTGTAAGCACTTTTTTATTTTCATCAAAGACTGCATTAATTTTGTAATTGTTTAAGGTATCCTCTGCAAAAGCATAAGGTACTTTAAAACATAAACTACACAGCAGTGTAATAATAAAACAGGTAAAAATTTTAAAATTAAGTTTTTTCATAAATTTCGCTCTTGTATTGAGCTATTTCCCCCCTTAAATAAAATAATTTTATGTTAACATTTTACATTACAATAAAATATTAACACATAGTTTTTATAAAATATAGTATTGATTTAATATTTTACATAGCTAGTTAATATAAGTATGATAAAATATAGATAGAACTAAAATACAAAACATAGGTGGTGCAGTGGAGTTGAAGAATTGTTTGAAAAGCATTCTGTTTTTTCTTGCATTTGTTATTATTTCGGCTAGTTTTTTGAACTTAGAAGCAAAAGCAGAAGACAAGTTCCAAATTAAAAATTGGAAGGTTGAAGCTAAACTTTTAGATGATGGTTCATTAGATATTAAAGAAAATATTACGTATGAATTTTCAGGAAAATTTAATGGAGTATTTAGAGAGGTGTCTTTAAAAAAGACTGATGGAATTAGTGATATAAAAATATGGGACAGTAAAAATGGAGATAAGGCTATATATAAAAAGGTTGATAAGGGGTCAAAAGGTGATGTAGGAGTTTATGAGCTAGAAAATAAAAAAAATGATTATGTAAAAATTAAAGTATATTCCCCTTCTAAAAATGAGCAAAAAACCTTTACCATAAGCTATAAAGTTAATAACGTAGCTATTAAATATAATGATGTAGGTGAGCTTTTCTATAACTTTTTAGGTACTGAAAACACTACTCCAGTAGATTCATTTACGGCAAATATAGATTTGCCATATCCTGCTTATGAGGATAAAGTTAAAATATTTGGACGTATTCCATCAAATGGACTTATAAACTTTACAGGTAAAGGATCAGTAGTTTTGCATGGAGAAAGTGTTCCAGATGAAAAAATTTTAGCTGCAAGGCTGATTTTTCCTAAAGAATATATACCTAACTCTAGAAAAATTGTAAATGAAGAGGCCTATTCTAGAATTTTAAGCGAAGAAAAAAAGTATTCTGATGATATTAAGAATAAAATTGAGAGAGCTAAAAAGAGAAAAGAATTTTCAAATTATGGATCTATAGCGTTTACAGGAGGAAGTGCTGTTTTAATAGTAGCATTAATATTAGCCTTTAGAAGAAAAGTAAGGTTTAATAAAGAAGATTTCTATATAATGCTTCCAGAAGATTGTACTCCAGCAGTTGCAAGTATAATATATTCAAGCTATTTAGGAACTAAAGACATAATTTCAACTATTTTAGATTTATGTAGAAAAGGTTATCTAAGGGTGGAAAATTTTGAAGAAGACATGTTAGAAAATGAACACAATAAAACTAAGAAAAAGAAATATGAAAATTATAAGATAACAAAAATAAAGGAAATAGACGATTTATTATTAAACCATGAAAAGTTTTTTATAGAATGGGTAATAGAGAAGATGGGAAATGGCACTTATGTAACTTTAGAAGATATAAAAAGCTACTCTAAAAAGAACACATCCAAGTTTACTCAAAACTATAATAAGTGGAGTAAACTTGTTAAAGAGGAAGCTAAAAGCAGAGGCTATTTTGATGAAAGAGGCAAAAAATACGCTTTAGCTTGTATAGTGCTGGGAATAATCGAACTTACAGCAGGATGTATATTTACAGCTTTTTCTGCTTTTATGGGAATAGTCAACATAATCCTTGGAGTGATTTTTATTATATGGGGAATTGCTCTTGTATATAGAAAAAGTGACCATGGATATATAGAATATATAAAATGGACTCAATTTAGAAAATATCTAAAAAAGGTACAAGAGGAAAATATACAAAATGAATTTTCACAATATCCATTAGATGAATACCTTATATATGCAATTTCACTTGGACTTGATGATAAAATAATAAAAAAATTTAAGCCATATATAGAGACTAGTTATGATTATAATAATAATTTTATATTCTGGTATTTTATCTTATATAGCAATAATAAAGCAACCAATCCGTTTAATGACAGTATCAATTCAGCATTTGGAGGAGTTGTACCATCTACTGGGGCTGGCGGAGGAACCAGCGGATCAACTGGTGGAGCCGGTGGAGGAGGTGCAGGAGCCTTTTAAATGCAGTAAGATTAATTGTATTTTTTAGATAGATTCAAATTAATTTATAATGTAGAGGTGATAGGTTTGAATATTTATGAATTTGCTATGAAATCAGAGTTAGAGGGATCAGCTTACTATAAAAGAGCAGCTGATTTATGTAAAGATGAGTGGTTAAAGGGAATTTTTGAATTTTTATCCCTTGAAGAAAAGAAGCATTTTAACATATTTAAAGAGATGAAGGATAGAAATCTAGAATTTAAAAGTTTAGAAAATCATAATTATAAAGATTTAAAAAGTATTTTTCAAGACAAGAGAGAAGAAAAAATAATTGGAAGTCTATCAGAGCTTCAAACTAGTATATATTTAGCAGCAGCAAAAGACGAAAGAGATACCATAGAATCCTATGAAAGAATTTTAAGTGAAATTGAAAACGAACAGGAAAAAAAAGCAGTATTAGAAATAATCAATGAAGAGAAAGAGCATTTAAGGTTTTTAGAAGAAGTTATAGAATTAATGAATAAATTAGAAAAAAATAGAGAACAATAAAAATTTAAAAATGTTATTGACAAACATTAATCTTAATAATATAATTGTTAACAATAAAACTTAATATGGCTTATCAAGAGTGGTGGAGGGACTGGCCCGATGAAACCCAGCAACCGGTATATATTATATGAATTATATACAATGGTGCTAAATCCTGCAGCGAAAGCTGAGAGATGAGGGTAGGGTAGATCTATTAAGACCTAAGGATATCCTTAGGTCTTTTATTTTTTCCAAAGTTAGCAAGTTTTAAGGGGTATAGAAATAATCAGGGGGTAAGACAATGATACAAATCAAAAATGTAGAAAAGTTCTTTGGTAAGGACCATGTCTTAAAAGATGTAAGTTTGAGCATAGAAAAGGGGGAAATATTTGGGATAGTGGGGCATAGTGGTGCAGGAAAGTCAACTTTTTTAAGATGTATAAATGGACTTGAAACCTATGATAAGGGGAACGTATTAGTAAATAATAAGGAAGTTAATATATTAAGTGAAGAAGAATTAAGAAAATTTAGAAAGAATATAGGTATGATATTCCAAAACTTTAGTCTGCTTAATAGAAAAAATGTATGGCAAAATGTTTCTCTTCCAATGGAAATCTGGGGGTACAGTAGGGAAGAGATGGATAAAAGAGTAAAGGAACTATTGAATCTAGTGGGACTTGAGGATAAGGCTAGGAGCATGCCAAAAGAACTTAGTGGAGGACAAAAACAGAGAGTTGCTATTGCTAGAGCTTTAACTCTTCAGCCAGAAATACTTCTTTGTGATGAGGCAACTTCTGCATTAGATCCTAAAACTACAAAATCAATTCTAGAACTATTAAGAGAAATAAACAGAAAACTAGGCATAACAATAGTAATAGTAACTCATCAAATGGAAGTTATAAAAGAAGTATGTACTAAAGTAGCACTGATGGAAGAAGGAAGAGTAATACAGTTTGGGAAGGCAGAAGAAATTTTTCTTAATCCAACCAAGGAGATGCAAAACCTTTTAGGGGAAGACGAGGTATTGCCAGAGGATGGAGTAAATATAAAGATTTTCTTTCCAAAGGAATTAAGCCAAAACTGTGTAATAACATCTATGGCAAGAGAATTAAATATGGATTTTTCAATTGTTTGGGGAAAACTTGAAAAATTTAGCCAAGGTGTACTGGGGAGCTTAGTAATTAACATATCAGAGGATAAAAAAGATAAAGTTTGTTTTTACTTAGAAAGTCAAAATGTGCATTGGGAGGTGTTATAGGATATGATTGAAAAAATATTGCTTCCAGCTTTAGGGGAAACTCTAGTTATGGTTATAGTTTCCACAATTTTAGCAATAATAGTAGGATTTATACCAGCTATCATTATGATAATAACAGGCAAAGATGGATTAAGACCAAATGAAGCGGTTTATAAAATTTTAGATGCTTTTATAAATATTTTAAGATCTTTCCCATTTATAGTTTTGATGGTAATACTAATACCATTTACAAGATTTATAGTAGGAAGATCTATTGGAACAGCTGCTGCTATAGTACCATTAACTATTGGATCAGCACCGTTTGTTACTAGAATTATTGAAGCTGCTCTTAAAGAAGTAGATAAAGGAGTAATTGAAGCAGCAAAGTCCTTTGGAGCCAGTACTTCACAGATAATATTTAAAGTTATGCTTCCAGAAGCACTTCCATCTATTATTTCTGGAATAACTCTTACTGTTATTAGTATAGTTGGATTTTCAGCTATGGCTGGTGCAATTGGAGCAGGAGGTCTTGGTGCCGTAGCAATAAATTATGGATATCAAATGTTTAGAAATGATATTTTGATAGCTACAGTAATAGTTTTAATAATTATGGTTCAGGGATTACAAAGTATAGGAACTATTGTATATAAAAAGGTTAATAAATAGACTACTTCAATTATGTATTTTGTAGTTTATTTTGATAATAAAATAAAAAATTAATTAATATTAAGGGGGCTTTTTATATGAATAAGAGAATATTATCAGTTTTATTAACAGGAACGCTAATTGTGGTGGGGGCAATTACGTTAACAGCATGTGGGAGCAAGGATACTAGTGGAAAACCACAAGAAAAGAAAAATATTGTAATTGGAGCATCTCCAGAACCTCATGCTGCCATATTAGAAAAGGTAAAGCCTATATTAGAAAAGAAGGGGTATACTTTAGAAATTAAAATATTTAATGACTATGTAATCCCAAATACATCAGTAGAAGATGGAAGTTTAGATGCTAATTTCTTTCAACATGTTCCTTATTTAGAGAAATTTAATAAGGAAAAAGGTACTCATTTAGCTTACACAGCAAAAGTTCATTTAGAACCAATGGGAGTATACTCACAAAAGGTAAAAGATTTAAAAGAATTAAAGGATGGGGCAACTATAGCAGTTCCTAATGATCCTACAAATGAAGCCAGAGCACTAAGACTATTAGAAAAGCAAGGAATTCTAAAGTTTAAAGAAGGACAGTTAATAACTAAATTAGATATTACTGAAAATCCTAAAAATATTAAAATACAAGAATTAGAAGCAGCACAGCTTCCAAGAACCTTAAAAGATGTGGATGCAGCAGTTATAAATACCAACTATGCATTACCGGCAGGGTTAAATCCTCTTAAAGATGCACTTGCTATAGAGGATAAAGACTCTCCATATTCTAATGTTATTGCTGTAAAAGAAGAAAATAAAGATAAAGAGTATATTAAAGCTTTAAATGAAGCTATTACTTCACCAGAAATTAAGAAGTTTATAGAAGAACAATATAAAGGAGCAATAATTCCTTCATTTTAAAATTGCATGTAACTCTGTAAAAGCGACCATTACAAAATCTTCTATTTTGTAATGGTCGCTTTTCTATATTAAAACCACTTTTTTCTTCTAAAATAATTAATCATAAGAAGTATACAGGTGATAGTAATTCCCCAAAAAATTAAATAGCCATACTTAAATCCAAGTTCAGGCATATGTTCAAAATTCATTCCATATATACCTGTAAAAAAGGAGAGAGGAATAAAAATAGTTGAAAATACTGTAAGTATTTTCATTACTTCGTTTGTTTTATTGCTTATACTAGATAAATATGTATCTAACATACCAGACAAAATGTCTCTATAGGTTTCTATTATATCCATAATTTGAATAGTATGATCATATACATCTCTTAAATACATTATAGTTTTATCTTGTATTAATTCATATTCAGATTTAACTAATTTTCCTAGTACTTCTCTAAGAGGCCAAACAGAATTCCTTAAAAATATCATCTCTCTTTTCAATTTATAAATATCATTAAGTATCTCATTGCTAGGATTAGTCATAAGAACATCTTCAATTATATCTATTGAATTACCAATACTTTCTATGATATCAAAGTAACTATCAACTGTACAATCTATCAAAGAATAGGCCAGATAATCTGTTCCTTTAGATCTTATATTGGATTTGTTTTGCTCAAGTCTTCTTCTAAGATCATTAAAAACATCTCCTTCGAATTCTTGAAAAGACAAAATATAGTTTTCCAAAATTACAAGACTTATTTGTTCAGATTTAATCTCTTTTATATTTTTATCGTAATAGAGCATTTTAATAACTACATATATATAATTATCATCAATATCTATTTTAGGATGCTGCGTTGTATTTAAAATATCTTCTAAAATCAGTGGATGAAGATTAAAGTTTTTTCCTATCTTCTCAATTACATCTATATCGTGTAATCCATCAATATTTATCCAATTAACAGTATTTCCATTAATTGCGGCAAGGCATTTTTCTATATCATCATATATGATTTTATTAAAACTATCTTTATTATATTTTATAAGAGTAATTTTTACATCTTTACTAAGACGTTCCCCCACGTGCACAAGAGTACCAGGAGCAGAACCAGTTTTACTTTTTCGACTTTTAATACGTTTTGGCACAACTTATCACCTCTAATTTATTATAGCAGGTATTTGTATTTATGGAGCAATATGTATCACTATGATATAATAATGTAGCTTAAGCCGCTGGTTTGCAAAAATATTTATAAAGTATTTATAAAGTATACGCTAAAATGCTCATAAATATATATAATTAAAAAGTGGCTATATTAATTTCAGGAGGGGATAAGATGTTAAGTATTAGAAATTTAACTAAGGAATATGATAATGTTTTAGCAGTAGATAATATGAGTTTTGATGTAAATGATGGTGAAATTGCTGTACTTTTAGGACCGAATGGAGCAGGAAAAAGCACAACTATAAAATGTATAACAGGGTTATTAAGATATAAGGGTGATATTGAAGTTTGTGGATATAGAAATAAGAGTATTAAAGCAAAAAAAATATTCAGCTATATACCAGAAACACCAGCTTTATATGATATGCTTACAGTATACGAGCACCTGGAATATATTGCACATGCTTACAGTGTAAATGACTATAAAGAAAAAGCTGAAATACTTTTAGAAAGATTTGATTTAGCGGATAAGAGAGATAAGCTAGGAAAAGAATTATCAAAAGGTATGCAACAAAAAGTGAGTATATGCTGTGGACTTATTACTAGCCCTAAAGTAGTTTTATTTGACGAACCAATGATAGGGCTAGATCCTAAAGCTATAAAAGAGTTAAAAAAAGTGTTTTTAGAACTTAAAGAAGAAGGGTGTAGTGTAATAATAAGTACCCATATTATAGATAGTATAGATGAAATATGGGATAGGGCTTTAATTGTAAACAAAGGAGTTATTGTACTTGCCAGAACTAGAAGTGAACTTCAAGAGAGAAACGAGTCATTAGAAGAAATCTTCTTTGAAGTTACGGAGGGATAACAATGAAACCATTACTATATATAATGAAAAAAAGTTTTAAAAATTACTTAAAAGAATTAAAGAAGAAACCAGCAGCATTAATTGCTTATATAATTGCAGCATTATTTATTATATTTATAATAGTATATAGTTTTATGGCTCCATCAAGTAATTTAAAAAACTTATCTATTAATACCTATGGAACTATAATAAGTGCAACCCTTTTAATCTTCTTATATTTTAATATAAAACAAGGAGTTAGCAGAGGAAGTTCATTTTTTAGATTTTCTGATGTAAACTTAGTTTTTACAGCTCCTATTCCACCAGCAAAAGTTTTAATCTATGGATTTATTAAACAGCTATATACTACTTTTTTTGCTTTAATGTTTATGGTTTTTCAAATACCTAATTTAAAAAATATGTTTCCTTTAAAAATCTATGGACCAATTATTATAATAGCAGGTCTATTTTTGTTCTTTTTTTCACTATCTATAATTGGAGTTCTTGTATATTCCATATGCTCTAAATCTAAAAAGAGAAGAAATTATTTTGAGAAGGGAATAAACCTAGTTATAGGAATAATCTTAATTCTATTCTTATGGAAGCTCTATATAACTAAAGATGTTTTAGTATCAGCAGAAGCTATATTAAATAGCAAATATTTTAGTTATATTCCTTTTTTAGGATGGTTTAAACAAATATTTATGTCCGCTATATTAGGTATCAATAGTAGTTTTTACATCAATTTATTACTTATAGCTATATCTATAGGGATTATGATATATGTAATTTATAAATATGATGTAGATTATTATGAAGATGTTTTAAATGCCACTGAATATAAAGAACAGCTCTACAGATTAAAAAAAGAAGGAAAGTCTTTATCAGATGGGGCTATAGGAAAGGTTAGAAAGGTTAAAGGTGGTTATAAAGGGTATGGAGTAAAGTCTATATTTTATAGGCAGCTTCTTGAATATAGAAAGTCAGGTCTTTTATTTATTGATAAAAGCACTATTATGATGATTGTCTCAGGTATAGTATTTGGATTTTTCTTTAGAGATAAAGATGGGGGAATAAATTCAGTTCTATATTTTACGGTTTATATGCTTCTATTTATGACAATGCAGGGTAAATGGTCACAAGAAATTAGCAAGCCTTATATATTCTTAATTCCTGGAAGCTCTGGAGGTAAATTATTTTATGCAACTCTTGCAGATAATATAAAAAATATTATAGATGGATTAGTGTTGTTTATTGCAGCGGGTGCCATGTTTAAAGAATCCATTATTATAATTGTTTTATGTGCTCTATCATATGGAAGTTTCGGTGCAGTAT
Organism: Clostridium sp. JNZ J1-5; assembly: GCF_053901425.1. NCBI lineage: Bacteria > Bacillati > Bacillota > Clostridia > Eubacteriales > Clostridiaceae > Clostridium > Clostridium sp. JNZ J1-5. The sequence goes on from NZ_CM132773.1 coordinate 3,321,178, forward strand.
ATATATGGTGATATACTAGGAAGAAGAATATTTGGTGATCATAGTAAAAATTTGGGCATGTTATTGAAAATATTACTTACAGTAGTGTTAATAGCTCCAGAAATAATAATTTCAATAGTAGTAGGTATAGCCTATAAGAACTTAGTATTGGCTAAATATTTATCCTATATAGTATTAATTGTTTATAATATTTTTGTTTCATTTATAATTCTGTTTACAAATTCAAGTATATTTGAAAATTTAGAAATGAAATAAAGAGGATTCTTGGCTTCAGGTGGAGCTTTTTCCTCCACCTGAAGCTTAGAACTCTGTTTATAGATTAATATTTTAATGAAGATTAAGATGCGAAAAAGTACAAAATAACATATTTAATATGCTATTTTGTACTTTTTACAGTTTTGCTATTTTGGGCTATAAAGGTGGAGAATAGAATTAGTATTCCGCCTGCAATTTGCCACGGGCCCATCAGTTCATGTAAGAATAATGAGCTGAAAATTAGTGCTGAGATAGGATCTATATAGCTTAATATTGCAGCATTTTGAACGTTTATATCTTTTAAGCTGGAAAAGTACAGTAAATAAGGGATAGCAGTATAAACTGTTCCTAATATCAATATAAATATTAAACTAACTGAGCTGTCTATATGAAGTTGACCTCTATATAATACAAAAGGGAGAAGTACAACAGCTGAGGAAGAAAGTTGTATTATAGTTCTTTCAAATCCAGACAAGCCTTTTATGTAATTATTAAGAATCATTACACAAGCATAAAAAATAGCTGCAGCAAGACCGTAACTGATTCCCTTTATATGATTATAAGAAATATTTGATACACTATTTCCTTGATTATTTAGTATTAAAAACAATCCTATCATAGCACCTATTACAGCAAAGAGCTTATTAGGTGTAAGCTTGTCCTTTAAAATGATTGGTGATAGAAGTACAACAAAAACAGGTGCAAAATAATAACTTAGCGTTGCATTTGATATAGTTGTGAATTTATAGGCTTGAAATAGTAATACCCAATTAAATCCAATGGCCATTCCTGAGACAAGTAGGAGAATTAAATTCTTTTTTGAGTAGTTTTTAATACTAGCTTTTTTAGTAAATAAATTATAAATAAAAAAAGCCCCCGTAGCGATGATTGCTCTTAGAAAAGCTACTTCCATAGAGGGAAGATTAATGTTTTTAACAAAAATCCCCAAACTTCCCCAAATGATCATAGCAATAACAATTTTAAATGCTGAATTCACGTTTAGCCCCCCAATAATTAATTAACTTATTATAATATAATAACAATAGCTAGATTTAAATTCAATATTACAAAAAAAAGAATTTTCAATTAATTTTAAAGTGGATAATTGACATGGAAATTTAAAAGTGATATACTTCATTTTAAATATTTATATTTCAATGATAAAAGGGAAGAGTAGGCAATTAATATCTTTTGAAAGTTTATAGTAATTAAAGACTTTTCGCCTTATGGCAAAGGTCTTTTTTATATATTAGATTTTAGTATATTGGGGGCAATTTAATACTAAAATTTAAGTGAATAATAAGGGGGAGATAAGATGAATGAATCTTACGTATTTTATCAAGGAGAAATAGTAAAAGAAAGTGAGGTAAGTATAAGCATAAGATGCAAGGCTTTTAATTACGGACTTGCATGTTTTGAAGGTATTAGGGCTTATTGGGATGAAGAAACTAATCAATTATATGCTTTTAGATTAAGGGAGCATTATGAAAGATTATTACAGTCCTGCAAAACACTATATATAAACTTACCTTACACAGTAGATGAACTTATGGAAGCAACAATTGAACTTCTAAGAAAAAATAACTTTAAGACTACAACATATATAAGACCTATAGCCTATAAGGGTGCTGATAAGATAGGGCCAACTTTGCTTGATGACGATGATAGAATGGTAATCTACTGTCAGCCAATGGGAAGCTATACAGGTAAAGACACATTAAGAGTGGCAGTAACTTCATGGGATAGAATTGAGGATAATATGTTGCCACCAAGAACAAAGGCAACTGCAGCTTATTTAAACTCAGGGTTAGCATCTTTAGAAGTATTAAGAAGAGGATATGATGAAGGAATATTTTTAACCAAAAGCGGACATGTTTGTGAAGGTCCAGGAGAGAATATTTTTATGGTTAGAAAGGGAAAGCTAATAACTCCACCTCCTTCAGATAATATATTAGAAGGAATAACTAGAGATACTGTAATGCTTCTTGCAAAAAATGAGCTAGGTATTGAGGTTGTTGAAAGAAGTATAGCAAGAACAGAATTATACGCATCAGATGAACTATTTTTTAGTGGTACAGCAATGGAAGTTACTCCAATAGTTGAAGTTGATGACAGAGTAGTTGGAAACGGACAATCTGGTGAAGTGTGTGCAAAGATTAAGGAATTATTCCATAAAATAACCGTAGCAAAAAATCCTAAATATTCTCATTTTTGCACTAAAGTTTATTAATCTTAAGGAATATTAGCAATTAATATATTATTATAAAGATAGATATATGAGCATGTAGAAATTTTACATGCTTATTTTTTTATATGGAATAATAATTCTATATAATAGGCATTATTTACAAATAAGTGTTATAATAATATTATACAGATAATATAAGGATAAGGAGATGTTACATAATGAAATTATTAGTTAGAGATCAATTTCCAGAAATGATAGTTAAAACAACAAAAGGTGAAATAAATATACCAAAGGATTATCAAGGTAAATGGTTTGTACTTTTTAGCCATCCAGCAGATTTCACACCAGTTTGTACAACTGAATTTGTAGCTTTCCAAAAGAGAATGGATCAATTCAAACAATTAAACACTGAGTTAATTGGATTAAGTGTTGATAGTTTAGAGGAACACAGAGCATGGGTAAATTGGATAGGGGAAAATTTACGTGTAAATATAGAGTTCCCAATAATTGATGATAAAGACAAAAAAATATCAAAATCACTAGGTATGATAAGAGAAGATGCTGATGAAGATTCAACAACTGCAAGATCTGTAGTAGTTGTTGACTTTAAAGGAACTGTAAGAACAATATTAGAATATCCAAAAGAACTAGGAAGAAATATGGACGAGATATTGAGAATAGTTAAAGGACTTCAATTAGCAAGCGGTAAACATTTATTTGCTCCAGCTAACTGGCCACACAATGAAATAATAGGAGACAAGGTTTTAGTCCCAGCAAATCCTGATTTAACAGATGAAGATATTAAAAGGCAAGGCATCTGTAAGTTATCAGATTGGTTTATGTACAAAAATAATGATTAATATATATTTATAGATTAAATTTTAAAAAATTAATTGATATACAATAAAAGGGTTGTTCAAAGTATTTTCATACTTTGGACAACCCTTTTGTTATTAAAGGCATAAAGTCTAGCACATCCTCTTTATACAACTTTTCCAATAGTAATGATCACTGTAACTCTTCTGAATTTTCTATTTCATAATACTTCGTAAAGTAATTTACTATCTATCATCTTATCAAATTCTTGTAAAATAGAACCTTCAATATCAAACCTAAAATCAATAAGTTTTCTATGGTCAATCCCTGATTCCTTATAAAATTATAAAAATATATATTTTTTTACATTTTATAGTATGATGATTATTACATAAAATTACATTAATTTTAATATTAGTATTTTTTTATAAAATGTGGTTTACATTTGCCAATACCCTCGTCTTTCTAACAGTTAAATCATTAGAAAGGAGGTACTATACATATGTATAGTAATTTGTATATATTAACAGCTGAGTCTCAGCGCGGCGATGCAACATCTCTTTTAGAAATTATAAAAAAGTTTGAACCATTAATAAAAAAATATAGTAGAAAATTAAATTATGATGGATCGGACACAGATTTAATAATAAGTCTTATAGAAACGGTACAATCTATTCCGATTTCTGAAAAAGTATCTTTAAAAAGAGAAGAATGTCTAGTAAGCTACATTGCTAATTCTTTAAAGTATAAGTATATTAAATTATCTAAAAAATATAGTAATTTATATGTAAATGAATTAGAACTAAAAGAAGAATTACTTAGTGGTGAAAATAGTTTAGATATGGAAACACATATTATGCTTAATACATCTTGGAATAAGCTTCCATCATCTCAAAAAACAGTTTTGAATGAAATATATATAAAGGGTTATACAGTATCAGAAGTGGCTAAAAAATTACATATATCAAGACAAGCAGTAAATAAAACCAAAAATAAAGGATTAAATAACTTAAAGAAACATCTTCAAGAAAGTCAGTTACTAACTTAAATTATAGGAGGTGAAATTAGTGGAAAATGAAATATTAAAACTTGCCTTAAATCAAGGAATATGGGCTGTTTTATCTGTTGTACTTATATTCTATATTTTAAAAGCCGAAGAAAAGAGAGACATTAGACAAGAAGAACGTGAAAGAAACTATCAAGATATAATAAAAAATTTAACAGATAAATTTAATATAATTGAAGATGTAAAAAAGGATGTGGAAGATATTAAACAACATATTTTTAAGAAATAGGGTATGTTTTAAGAGATTGTTGATTTTGTATAATATCAAAAATAATTCTAAATAAGAATTATAGTTTTTTATTATAATGAACTCAACAATCTTTAAAACAGCTTTAACGTACTAATGGAAAGTTTTAAATAAATGTAAAAATCAACATTCATTTAAAACAGAGCTGTCTCAAAATTTTGAGACAGCTCCTTTTATGTTATATATAATGGAATTAATAATTTTGTAAATATCTATTTAAGCTGCAGCTATTCCGTCAGCTATTGCTTGTGCAATTGCATCCCAGTGTGATAACATCCAATTAACATCATTTATATTATCATGGAAAGCAACCTCAACGATAACAGCAATTGCAACAGTATCTTTAAGTTCAGTATAAGTGGTAGAACCATTGTTGTATCTTCCTGTAGAAGCACCTGGAACTTGTTTTAGCTTAGTCAATATTGAAGCTCCTAAGGCCTTACTTCCTGTTGAAGTAGTATAATACCAGGTTTCTGGTCCAGTTCCGCCGCCTGCATTTGAGTGTAAAGCTACATGGTAATCCACATTATTAGCATTAGATGCACTAATTCTCTGTGTCAAGGTTAAACTATTATCTCCTCCGTAAACAGTGTATCCTTTAGCTTTTAACTTTGGAATTAATAAATCAGATAATTGTTTCATTCTAGCAGCTTCTGTTCCATAATTGCCTACTCCCACATTGGTAGTTTGACTTGATGGTGATACATAGATTTTCATAAATATCCTTCCTTTCTTAATATAAATTTCCAATATAGTAATTAGTTTTACAAATCTCTTGTACTTATAGTGGGCATCCCTTTCCCTTTGCCCAAGAGGAAAAGTTATTGTACATTGGATTCACTATATAAGAAGTAATAAATCACAAAATTGTAAACTATAATTTTAATAATATTATTTTTGGGGGATAATATTTCCAGAAGGGCATCATAGTTTTTCTTGCATATGGCCTTGTTAGATATTTTACTATTGAGGGTATATATTTTTTAATTATCAGGGAAGTAAAAGAAATGAAACAAAAATCCAAAATAATCTTAAGTAAGAATAAAAAAATTAAACAGATTATCACAGCAGGTGCCATATTATTGACTGTAGCAATTTCAGGAAGCTTAGTGGCTTGTTCCAGTAACAAATCAGATTCAATATCATCATCAAGGCAAATAGAGTCAACAAATACGTCCAGCACAGCAGAACAGAATACTCAAACCGACAAGGGACAAAAAAATAAAACAGCAGAAACTTCAAATTCAAAACCTGAAACAGGCTTAACTTACAAAACTGAATCAGATTTTTTAAATAGTCCTGAAGGAGTAAATTTTCAAAAGATAGCATATAAATCTGCAAAAGCATATTTAAGCGGTGATTTAAAGCAAATGTCAAAATATTTTGTAGAGCCTAAAGATGCTTCATTAAAAACAGAAAATATTTTTAATAATTTAGAATACATGATATTAAAATGGAATCTAGGAGATATTAAATCAGAAAATGAAATAAATGCATCCTATGAGTTTAAGGTTAATGGAGAAGATTCGGTATCTTATATTACCATGGAATTGAAAAAAGTAGATAACAATTGGAAAGTAAAATCTATAGCATTAGAAAAATAAAATACAAAAATAAATTTATATAAATGAAAAATAATTTTATGAGTGAAAAAAATAGAGTGGCAAAAATATATCCACTCTATTTTTATATTGTATGGAGATGGATATGATGATAAAATTTGAATTAATGTAAAATTTATGTTTAATGTGTAAATGAAAATATCTTAGACAACATAAACAGCAGAATTGAAAGTGATAAAAATGTTCTATCAATTCTTATAGTAAGTTATAGTTACTATTTATCATTGAGAAGGGAGATAAAATATGTTTCTAAGAGATTTAAAGAAAAATATGATTTTACCTAAAGAAGAAATTCCTATAAATAAAATAGTAAAGATTAAAGGAATAGACGTTCATTTAATTTCTATAACTTTAGAAGAAAATAGGAATGTATTATGGGCAATGTATCAATTGCCTTATTGTCTTAATGGAGTAATAGATACAGAAGAAATACCCGAATATGCTTCAAATAGAGATGAAATGATGAATAATATTAGAAATGAAATGAATTCTCATTATGTCCATATATCTGAAATGACTATTCAAAAGCAAAAGATGACCTTTTCATCTTCAAGTGCAAGTTATATGTATAGTATGTGTTGTGAAGTATATATGCAATTGCAACATTTTATTGAAAGAGGGATGTCTACAATAAATTGGGATGATGTTGATTTAGCTAAGATGGTTATAGTAGCTTATGTACAAAAACAAAGTGGAGAATTCCCTTCAATAGATTTATCAACAGAATTAGACATTACTTTAAAAGTAGATAGGGAATCTAAACAGGTGCTAATAAATCAACCAATACATCTTCAATTTGGCGAAATGGGAAAAGGAAACAGATTTTATTTCTATGACTCTTTTGGAAAGAAAAATCGAATTTTCTATATTGATAAAATTAGTCATTATGATATTTGGGAAGAAGTAAATCATATATTTGAGAGTGAATGGGTGAAATCATTGTCACAAGAACAGATTAAGCAAATGAAAGAAGAAAATATAGCTCATTTAGAAGAAATTTGCCCAAAAGGAATGAATTTAGCAATCCTTGAATATGAAGTTGAAGATGATATACATCTTAATTTCTATTCCAAAGAATATTTTGATAAAAAGCCAGTACATAATACTTCTGTATTAGCCATAGAGTTTTTAACATCAGATAAGAACATTGGAATTAATGGATTTAAAAGACAGATATCTGTGATTAAGCCAGTGAAAAAAGATTTTAATGGTAGTATTGATGTTGAATTGTTCTCATGGTTTTTAGAGATACCAGAAGAAATAATAAAAGTTTAAAGTCAATGTTTGCTATGCTGCAAATAAAATTATGAGATTAATCTTTAAGCTCATTTAAGACATATTTTTCTTAAATTATTACATAACAGTAATTAATTTTAAAACAAATATTATTTATAAATAGCCCATGGAGGAGATATATTATGGATAATTGGAAAAATGATAGGATCGGCTCTGCAGAAAGAGGCGAAAATCCTACAGTAATGGTAAAAATGAAAAGTGGATTTGCTGTTATAGGAGATAATCAATTTTTGCCTGGAGATTGTGTTCTGCTTGGACATCCAAAAGCAAGTTCACTCAATGAGTTATCTTTAGCTGAAAGAACTCAATATTTGACTGATATGACGTTAATAGGAGATGCTATTATAAAAGCGTGTAATCCATTAAGAATTAATTATTCTATATTGATGAATTTAGATCACTATTTGCATGCTCATATTGAAGCACGTTATGATTGGGAACCTGACGAGAATAAGTGTAGACCAACTTATTTCTATCCAAAGGAATAAAGGCATAGTAGCAGATATGAATACTCAGATGAAAAATATGGTGATTTAAAAAGAAATATAACCCAAAATTTATTAGAATTAATGAAAAATGCTGGTTACTAAAAATCATCAGTATAATATTAAAACTGACTCACAAAGTAAAATTTAAGAAAATACCTGAAAAGCTATATACTCAGAAGGCAAGAGAAATTTGCAACACGTTATATACCCTGTTAAAGAAAGTCACGTGTAAGGAGTGAAGAATTATGATCAAGTATTATACAGATAAAAGAGTTGATTATAATAAATTAACAGTTTTATTCAATCAAGTAGGATGGAATGATAAAATAAAACAAAGTTGAGGGCAAAAAAATGGAAGAAATGATTAAATACTATGAAAATTACGACGAGGAAAATCGTATGTTTAGAGGGAGAGCTCAGAATTTAGAATTTATAACTACAACAAGTATTATGGACAATATAATTCTTAGCAATTCAACAATTCTTGAGGTGGGAGCAGGAATAGGGAGATACTCATTCTATTATGCAGCTAAAAAACATCAAGTTACAGCTGTAGAAATTGTACCTAAATATGTTCAATTTATGAAAGAGAAATTAGACAAAAATGAAGAGGAATTAGAGCTAAATATAGAAAGAGGAGATGCACGAGATTTATCAAGATTTAGTGATGAAAGTTTTGATGTAGTATTATGCTTGGGACCTTTATATCATTTAACAGAGTCTGAAGATAGGACAAGGTGTATTAAAGAATGTATTAGAGTATTAAAAAAAGGTGGAATTTTAGCAGTTGCATATGTAAATAAATTTTTTATAATTCCTTATTTAGCTCAGCAAGATAAGAAATATCTTAATGAAGAATATGTATCAAAAATTATAGAAAAAGGATATATAACTTCAAAGGATGATGATTGTTTCTGGACTGATGCCTATTTTTATTCACCAGATGAATTAGAGAAAATGATGTCTCAATATAATGTAAGTAAGCTTGAGAATATAGGGACAGATGGGGTAAGCATCTTATTACGAGATATGGTTAATAGCATGGATGATGAACAATATAAAGTATGGGTGAATTATCATTTAAAGACATGTAGAGAGCAATCAACGCTTGGATATAGTAATCATGGATTATATATTTGTAAGAAAAATTAAAATATAATATAAAAATAATTTAGATATAGATATTAAGGAGTAGATAAAAATGGGGGAAAATCAAAACAAAAGTATAACTGAGGATATTTATGATTATGAAGATATATTAAAAATGTTGGATTCTTTCTTTAGAGAGCCTTCACCATTTTGGAATAAATTTTATGAAGATAGAGAAAAAGATATACCTTTTTTCATAGATGTTCCAGATGAAAACCTAATTTCATATTTTCAAAAAGAAATTATTAAATCCAGTAAAGTATTAGAATTAGGATGTGGTCCTGGACGTAATGCAATCTATATGGTTAAAAATGGATGTGAAGTAGATGCAGTTGATATTTCAGAAGAGGCAATAACCTGGGCAAAAGAAAGGGCTAGCCAAAAAAATTTAAATGTAAATTTTATATGTGATTCAATATTTAATATTCCAGCACGTGAATCAGCATATGATTTTATCTATGATTCAGGATGCTTTCACCATATCCTACCACATAGAAGAATTCAGTATGTTAGCTTGATTAAAAAATTGTTGAAACCAAAAGGGTATTTTGGATTAGTTTGCTATGCGGCAGCGGATGATAAAAATGAAAATGGATTATCTCAAATGTCAGATTGGGAGGTATATAGAGAAAAAAGTCTTAGAGGCGGAATGGGTTATACTGAAGAAAAGCTAAGAAAAATATTCTCTAAAAACTTTGAAATTGTTGAATTTAGAAGAATGATAGATATAGATAAAACAGGTATAGCTATGGGAAAATCATTTCTATGGGCTGTACTTTTAAAGAAGAAAATATAGATAAAAAATATATGAATTTGCCGTTCTATAGCTGACCTTGGATCAAAATAATTATCAATAAAAATACTGGCTAAAATTATTAACCAGTATTTTTTATGATTAAATATTTTCTTAGTGCTTTATTGACTTTGTTGATTTTTAGGCATGCCTTGCATTGTGTTAGTAGAAGTATTTTGTTGTCCCTGCTGACCGCTTTGACCACCTTGTTGTTGCCCTTGCTGCATTGCGTTTTGTCCCATATTCATTAATGTTTGAGGAATATTGCTCATTAATTGGCTAAGGTTGTTTTTCTCATTTACAGATAACATAGATACTGAATCTTTTTCTACAACTATAACAGCATTTGTGGCGAATCTAGCTCCTAGCCCAACACCATTTGAATTGTTTGACTGCTGATTTTTACTTATGCTAGGAGTGCTGCCATAACCAACTGTTACAGACATTACAGGAATTAAAGTTTTATCTCCAATAGCAAGCGGGTCTCCAAGTACAGATTCTGTCTTTGAAAAGTTTTTTAAATCTGAAAATAATTTATCTTCATTCATATTAATTTCCTCCTTTGTTTTTACTTAGCTCCATATAATGGGCTTACTTTAGTTTTTTTATTGTATTTAAATATTGTTACAAGCAAATTTATCATGTTAATGTTAGCTAATACGTTAATATTAAAGTAGTCATGATCTGAATAAAAATCAAAATCGTTATATAATGTATCTAAATTTATATAACTTGAAACTAAATCTACAGCTCCACATAACATACCGGTAATAGATGGATCTTGAAAGCCATAAGAAACTTTCACATCAATAAAGTTAACTCTTAAGGTTTTTATAAAATTCAATTTATCAATATATCCATTTGAATTGTTTTTTAATTCTTTCTTAAAAACTTTAGTGTTAAATGAATATACTGTTAGAAACATTGCATTATTTTCTCTAGTTACTATGCCTTTAAAGAAAGAACCTAACCAAGATGCTTTAAAGCAAAAATTGGGTAATTCTTCAGAGTTAACTATAACTTTAATCTTTAATGGGATTATAGCTAGTAGTTCAAAAATTAATAGTATTAGAAATAATAAAATTGAAAATATATACATATTAAAACATCTCCAGTATATCTAAAAAGTAGGTAGAAACCTTCTATATATAGTATGGTAAATAAAGCTCAAAGTATCGCATGAAATAAAATGGTTAAATGGAAAAATGTGTTTACAATAATTACCAAAAACATTATACTTATTGTAGAGTAAGGTTTTTGATAAATTATGCAATGGAGGATGTTATTATGAAAAAGCTTTTTTTGATTACGGCTGCTTTACTCAGTACATTATATTTTACAGGATGTTCTTCTAATAAGGCAGAAGAAACATCTATAAATGAGTCGATAAGCATTACAATTTGTGCTGCTGCTAGTTTAAGAGAAGCACTTAATGAAATTCAGCCAAAGTTTGAAAAAGATAAAAACATTAAACTTAATTTTAATTTTGGTTCATCAGGAGCACTACAAAAGCAAATTGAGGAAGGAGCGCCAGCGGATGTGTTTATTTCAGCAGGAGTAAAACAAATGGATGCTCTCCAAAGTAAAAATCTTATTGAAAAAGATAGTAGAAAAAATTTACTTAGCAATAAACTTGTGTTAATAGTGCCAAATGAATATAAAGACAAAATTAAAACTGTTTCAGATTTAGTAGATAAAGATATAAAAATAAGCGTAGGAGAACCGGAAAGTGTTCTCGCAGGCCAATATGCAAAGGACAGTCTCACATATTTAAAAGTTTGGGACAAGCTAAGTAATAAAATTGTATATGCTAAGGACGTTAAACAAGTAGTAGCATACGTAGAGAAAGGAGAGGTAGCAGCAGGAATTGTATATAATTCTGATGCAACCACTTTAAAAAATAGTTCAATAGTTGAGATTTTTGAAGAAAAAACTCACAAACCTATAGTTTACCCAGAGGCAATTATTTCAACAAGTAAACATAAAGCTTTTTCAGAATTATTTATGAATTATTTAAATACCGATACTTCAAGACAAACACTTGAGAAATACGGTTTTAATGTTAATGTAAAGTAGGTAGATAGAATGATATTAAGTCCCATAATTATATCAGTAAAAGTGGCTTTGATTACAACTGCAGTTACACTTGTTTTGGGAATACTTTTAGCTAGGATATTTACAAAATATAATTTTAAGGGAAAGGATTTTCTCGAGGTTTTAGTTATATTACCTATGGTATTGCCTCCCTCTGTGACAGGATATGGACTATTAATTTTAATAGGAAAAAGAGGATTTTTAGGGAAAGTACTTTATAATACATTTGGTATAAAACTTGTTTTTACTTGGGTTGCAGCTTGCATTGCTGCAACCGTTGTTTCATTACCACTAATGTATCAAAGTTGCAAATCCGCATTTTTAAATGTGAATTCAATTTATGAAAATGCAGGAAGAACTCTTGGGGCTAGTGAGAGAAGAGTGTTTTGGAAAGTAACAATACCTTTGGCATGGCCAGGTATAGTAAGCGGTATTGTTCTTTCATTTGCAAGGGCTTTGGGAGAGTTTGGTGCAACCCTTATGGTTGCAGGTAATATACCTGGGAAAACAGAAACTATACCATTGGCAATATATTTTGCCGTTGAAGGTGGAGACACAAGAACTGCAAATACCTTAATGTGTATAGTTGTAGCATTCAGCTTTATACTAATATATAGTCTTAACAGCTGGATGAAGAAAAGACATTATAAGTAAAATTAGGTGATATATATGGTTAATATTAATATATTTAAAAAGTTAAATTATTTCAATTTGGATATTACTTTTAATGTCCATAGAGAAGTTCTTGTTATACAAGGACCTTCAGGATCTGGAAAAACCACAATACTTAACTGCATTGCTGGAATTAATACTCCTGATAGAGGTAAAATAGTTATTGGAGATAGAAAAGTTTTTTCATTTTGTGATAATATAAATTTACCTATAAAGGATAGAAATATAGGATACGTTTTTCAGAACTATGCATTGTTTCCCCATATGACAGTAAAAGAAAATATACATTTTGGCTTAGTAAGTAGGGGGATAAAAGACTTTAGTTATGCTAGATACATAGAAGAAATCTTAAAGATAGAACATTTAAAAAATAGATTTCCAAGTGAAATATCAGGAGGGGAGAAGCAAAGAGTTGCACTAGCAAGGGCTTTAGTAACAAAACCTAAACTGCTACTTTTTGATGAACCTTTTTCAGCATTAGACAGTGATACAAGAAATGTAATATATAAGGAATTTCTTGAGTTTAAAGAGAAAATAAAAATGGATATTATATTAATAACCCATAATAATAATGAAGCACAGCTATTAGGGGATAGAAGTATTAGTATAAAACAAGGAGTTATAGAACAGCTTGTATAGATTTTTTAAAGACTAGCAATTAGCTCTAGCTTTTCTTTCCTAGTCATTTGTTTAATTGCATATTCTCTTTTTTGAGCAGATATTTTATCATTATATTCTTCGAAGTAAACAAGTTCCACAGGAAGTCTGGCCCTAGTATATTTTGATCCATTGCCTTTTGAATGAGTTTCTATTCTCTTAGCTAAGTTGTTAGTCCAACCAGTATATAAAGTATTATCAGAACATTTAAGAATATATACATAACACATTTTAATCACCGATAAATATTATATCGCATAAAATATATTTTAGCTATTATTTATTAGGTTCAGTTTTAAATGAATGTTGATTTTTACATTTATTTAAAGCATAGTAATTAATAGATAATTAAAGTCGGGAGAACATTATGTTAGATACAAGATTAATTACATTTTTAACAGTGGCAAAAATCAAAAACTACACTAAGGCTGCGCAAATTTTAAATTTAACTCAACCAGCTGTATCTCAGCATATTAAATTTTTAGAGGAGCACTATGGAGTAAATTTAATTAAGAAAGTAGGGCGAAATATAGAGCTTACAGAAGAGGGAGAAGAACTTTTTAAGCATATTAAGGAAATGGAACTTAAGGATAGAAATTTATATAAAAAGCTTCGAAATAAATCATCTATCCATAAAAGATATAACATAGGAGCAACCCTTACTATAGGAGGATATATATTACCACAAATTATTGGAAAATATAAAGAAAAGTGCCCTAATATTGATATTATATTAACAGTAAATAATACAGAAGAAATATTAAAAAAATTATTAAAAGAAGAATTAGAATTAGGAATAGTAGAAGGGCCCTTTGATAGAAGTAAATTTAAATATAAAAAGTTAAAGGATGATGAGATGGTCTTGGCTGTTTCCTCAAGTAGTAATTTTATGAAAAAAGATTATGTCAAAATAGATGAAGTTTTATATGGTGGAAAATTAATTTTAAGAGAAGAAGGATCTGGTACAAGAAAATATTTTGAAAATATACTACTCAATAAAGGCTATAGTATGAAAGAGCTAGATATATACATGGAAGTAGGAAGTATCGATGCTATAAAATCTCTTGTAGAAGCTAACCTTGGATATACGATAATATCTAAAGAAGCCATAAGGAGAGAATGCGAGCTAGGAGTAATTAAAGTTTTACCTGTAGTCGATAAAAATTTAAACCAGGTTAGATTCTTTAGAGAGTTTAATTTTGTGTTTTTAGAAAACGGAATGAATAATAATTTAGAAGAATTTGTAGACTTTTGCCTAAATGTAATAAGCTAATGAGAAGTTTAGAGTGGGCAAATTGGGATTTAGAGTTAAGTTGAAATTAATTAAAGGTTATTTCAAGCAGTGTTTAATTGAAATAACCTCTAATTTTACAAAAATCAAATTTTCAAAGTGTGAGAGTCTAATTTATAGACAACGTCTTTTCTCTCTACAACAATTTTCACTTTATCACGTGTAACTGGATCATTCATCAGTTCATTTATAAGTTCACGGGTAGGATTTATAGCTGTTGGATTTCCAACTTCTTTTAACATAGTAAAATCTCCAGCAGTATCACCATAAGCATAGCTTTGAGATAAATCAATATCATATTTATCTATAAAGAGTTCTATAGCTTTCTTTTTATTTTCTCTATCCCACATAGGAATTATTTTGCCAGTATAATGGTGCTCTTCATCCATTAAATATTTTGTTCCTATATAGTCATCAAAACCATGCTTTAAAGCCATTTCACCAACAAGCTCTATGGGGCTTCCAGATATGGTTATAACCTTATGGCCTTGAGCTTTATGCCAAGATATCATATCTCGAGTGTAGGTATAAACCCTATCTCCTTTTTCTTTGATTACATTTTTAGCTATAAATTCTACTTGGGTCCTATGAAGGCCTTTTACAGCTTCGATATAAATGTCTGCCATTTTTATTAGATAATCATCGTAATTACCTATTCTTTTATCCCATTTTATATAATAATCTCTAACCTCATTGTACCAACGTTCAGACTCAATAATATCTGATTTTATGAATTTTTTAAATATTTCAGTTATCATACCTTCTCTATATAATGTACCATCAATGTCGAAAAAAGCTGCTACTGATTTTCCCATATGAGTCCCTCCTTTTATAAAATTATGATAATATAGTATGTAATAGCATAATAGTTTTTAAAATCCATTATACAACAAAAATTTGATTAAGGAAATAGGCTATGTTTTAAGAGATTGTTGATGACCTATAAAACAGAGCCAATAAACAAAGACTATTTCAAAATATAAGTTTAATGCTATTATATGACCATGTTGGCTAAAAAGTTAAATGAAATATATTAAACCATAGCATTGACTATCAATAGATATCTAGATTACAATTAAATTTGGTTTATAATAATATAATTATCCAATTTATTAGTACATAGTATGTTGAAAAAGAATTAAAATAATAATATGCTAAAGAACAAACTTTAAATGTAAAGGTGGAAATAAAATATGGTAGAGTTAGGAAAAATTCAAACTTTAAAGGTTTCAAATATTGCTAAAGCAGGAGCGTATTTAGATGCAGGTACAGGAGAACAAGGAGATAACATATTACTACCTAATAATCAGCTTCCAGATAATATACAGCCTGGGGATGAAGTAGAAGTATTTATATATAGAGATTCTGAAGATAGGCTTATAGCAACAAGGAAAACGCCTCTAGTTCAAGCTGGTGAATTAGCACTTTTGGAAGTAAAGGATACTACAAGAATAGGAGCTTTTTTAGATATTGGACTTGAAAGAGATGTACTACTTCCTTTTAAGGAACAAAAGTATGCAGTATATCCAGGGAAAAAATATCTTGTTGGAATTTATGTAGATAAGACAGGAAGACTAACTGCTACTACATTTATATCTAAATTTTTACAAACCGATAGTCCTTATAAAAAGGATGAATGGGTAAAAGGAACAGTTTATTCAGTTAATCCAGAGCTTGGATTATTGGTTGCAGTAGATAATAAATATAGAGGATTAATACCAAGGAGCGAATCATATAAAGAAGCACAAGTCGGAGAAGAAGTTGAATGTAGGGTTATAAAAGTAAGAGAAGATGGAAAACTTGACTTATCTTCAAGAGAAGTTGCCTATAAACAAATAGACAATGATGCTGAGATGATTATAGAAAAGATTAAAAAATATGATGGTTTTCTTCCACTTAATGATAAGAGTAGTCCTGAGCAGATAAAGGATAGATTAAAAATAAGTAAAGCTGCATTTAAAAGGGCTGTAGGAAGATTGATGAAGGAAGAAAAAATAGAACAAACTGAAAAAGGAATAAAGCTAAAATAAAAATTTAGAGCAGATATTTTTAATAAGAATAAAATAGTATAATAAACTAAAGCTGAAAAAGTAATATAATATTTATAGAGGTGAAATAAATGAATCTTAACAGTACGGATGTTGCAAAGGCTGCGATAAAAATGGCTACCTCTGATAGAAGTGAAGAGAAAAGATTAGAAGAGGAATTTAGATGTAAAGACATATTAACTGCTGCGGTAGATATAGGCGGAAATATAAATAATTCTATACCTAAAATTATGGAAAGAGCATTAGTTGCTTCTAAGCGTATGGGAATTATTAAAGATTGCCAAGTGCATGATGGGGCTATAATGGGAGCAGCAAGAGAAGCTATAATGCAAGTTGCAGCAAAAGCCAATGGCCTTAATGTAGGCGGCAAGATTGGAATAGCTCGAGGAGGAGAGCATGTTATAGTATGTATATTTATGAGTATAGGACTGCTTCATCTAAATGAAGTTGCCATAGGACTTGGACATAGGTCTATACCAAGTGATAATATATAGTTGACAAAGGTTTTATTATAATGTAAAATATAAGAAATTTTAAATAAAATACTTTTGTAGAATTAGTAGATAGGTAAATATGTAACGGTAGATTATTTTTGTAGTATGGGAGTAGGCTTTTGGCTAAGCCACATGTAGATTAGTTATTAATAATTATACAACTAGAAAGTTGTAATTAAAATAGTAGTAAGGTAGATTGGTAGAATATATATGATATAATAGGCGTTCTATAATATTTTTTATTATGAATTGCCTTTATTAGATATACAAAAAATCACTCTCCTTATGGGGAGTTTTTTATTTTTAAGGGGGAAGGTAGTATGGTAGCAAAGAAGATTTCAATTTTAATGAGTGCTTTATTATTAGTAGGAGTTTTGGGAGGATGTTCTAATTCAAAAGCTACATCTTCTTCAAAAGGAGCAGAGTCAAAGGAGAAGGTAGTAAAATTAGGTGTTACTCAAATCGTAGAACATGCTGCATTAGATTCAGCTAGAAAGGGATTCATTAAAGCTCTTGAAGACAAAAATTATAAAGATGGCAGCAATATAAAAATAGATTTTCAAAATGCACAGGGGGATATGCCAACAACTCAAACTATTGCAGATAAGTTTGTAAATGATAAGGTGGATTTGATTCTAGCAATAGCAACTCCATCGGCACAAGCAGCTTATAATGCAACTCAAAAATCAAATGCAAATATTCCAATTTTAATAACAGCAGTAACAGATCCAGTAAAAGCTGGACTTGTAAAATCTTTAGATAAGCCAGGTACAAATGTAACTGGTACATCAGATGCACTTCCTATAGAGGGGCAATTTGAACTTATAAAAAAATTATTACCACAAGCTAAAAATATAGGAATACTTTACAATACAAGTGAAACTAATTCAGCTCTTCAAGTAGAAGATGCTAAAAAGGCAGCTCCAAACTTCGGGTATCAAATTATAACATCGGGAGTAACAAGTAGTAATGAAATACCTCAGGCATTAAGTTCTATTTTGGATAAAATAGATGTACTTTATATACCTACAGACAATATGATTGCAGCAGCAGCACCAACTATTACTAAAACTTGCTATAGCAAAAAAGTAGCTGTTATAGGCTCTGAAGCAGGACAAGTAAAAGCAGGAGCAGTTGCAACAGCTGGAATCGATTATTTTAAACTTGGATATGAAACAGGTCTTAAGGCTGTAGAAATAATACAAGGCAAAAAACCAGAGGAAATACCAGTAACTTTTCTTAAAGAAACTAAGATAGTTATCAATGAAGACGCTGTTAAAAAGCTTAATATTAAAGTTCCAGATGATATGAATTCAAGTGCTGAAAAGGTAACAGGGGGCGTTGAAAAATGACCAATTTTTTAATAAGTGTATTAGAGCAAGGTTTTATATTTGCAATAGTCTCTCTTGGGGTATATATAACTTATAAAATATTAGATTTTCCAGATTTGTCCGTAGATGGTACGTTTCCACTGGGGGCAGCAACTACAGCACTTTGTTTATCAAAGGGAATAAATCCTTTTTTAGCGTGCATGCTGTCTATAGTTGTTGGAATGATAGGTGGGGCAGTAACAGGATTTTTACATGTTAAGTTCAAAATAACTAATTTACTTTCAGGCATACTTGTAATGATAGGATTATATTCAATAAATCTAAGAATAATGGGAAAGTCAAATATTCCTTTCTTTGGATTTAGCACTATTTTTACTATTACCAAATTTATATCGCCAGTTATATTAGTAGGTATATTTGCTATTGGGGTTAAGTTGTTATTAGATGTATTTTTAAAGACAAAATTAGGATTTGCTTTAAATGCTGTTGGGGATAATGAACAACTAGTTACATCCCTGGGAATAAACAAAGATGTAATAAAGGTTATTGGATTAAGTATTTCAAATGGTATAGTTGCATTAGGAGGCTCTATAATGGCTCAACATCAAGGGTATGCAGATGTTGGTATGGGGACAGGTACAGTAGTAATAGGCCTTGCAGCAGTTATACTTGGTAGATCTGTATTAGGAAAAATTAAATTTATTAGAGCAACAACTATGGCTTTAGTTGGAGCTGTATTGTATAAACTTGCAATAGGAGGGGCACTTAAGCTTGGACTCCCATCTCAAGATTTAAAACTTGTAACAGCGCTTATTGTTATTGTAGTATTAGGGGCTAATAATATTAAATTTAACTCTAAGCTTATAGGAAGAGATAAAAAAGGGGATGATCTAGTTGCTTCAAATAAAGAATCTATACAAGGTATTCAATAAAAATACAGTAAATGAAAATATAGTATTTAATAAATTGAACTTTAGGGTTAACAAGGGGGATTTTATAACTATAATAGGAAGTAATGGGGCAGGAAAGTCTACTTTGTTGAATATAATTTCTGGAACAATACAAGCTGATAATGGTTTAATAATGCTTGGAGATAAAGATATATCTAAATTCCCAGAATATAAATGTACAAAGTTTATTGGTAGAGTGTTTCAAGATCCAAGTAAGGGAACGGCACCATCAATGACAATTTTAGAAAATATGTCTATGGCTTATAATAAGGGGAAGAAATTTGGACTTAATTTTGCTGTAAATAAGAAGGATATACCGTATTTTAAAGAGCTTCTTTCTAATTTGGAACTTGGACTTGAAGATAAACTATATACTCAAGTGGGACTTCTATCTGGAGGACAAAGGCAAGCACTGTCACTTATAATGACTGTAATGGGAAATCCTGATTTATTGCTTCTGGATGAGCATACAGCAGCATTAGATCCAAAAACATCAGAAAAAATAATAGAATTAACTGAAAATATAGTGAAAGATAAATCTATTACAACATTAATGGTTACTCATAACCTAAATCATGCTATTAAACTTGGAAATAGATTGATAATGCTTCATCATGGAAAAGTTATATTAGATATCAGTGGTAAAGAAAAAGAAGAACTTACAATAGAGAAATTGTTAAAGCTATTTGAAAACAATAGCAAAGAAGATTTAATAAGTGATAGAGCATTATTTTCTTAAAAACTATAATATGAAGTTTCATAATCTAAGCTGTGAACAAATAAATTTTGTTCACAGCTTTTTATATTTATTTTCGAAATAGA
The DNA here is from genome assembly GCF_053901425.1 of Clostridium sp. JNZ J1-5. Lineage (NCBI taxonomy): Bacteria > Bacillati > Bacillota > Clostridia > Eubacteriales > Clostridiaceae > Clostridium > Clostridium sp. JNZ J1-5. The sequence goes on from NZ_CM132773.1 coordinate 3,341,457, forward strand.
AATAGGGGTGTAAACTCTGCTAATATAAAATGCAAAGGTTCAACAACTCAATGGGTTATGAAAGCCTAATAGTAACTTAAAGTATAAGTAATTAATAGTATGTATTATAGATATTTAACCTATGAAGAGTAATATTAATATTTAAGTTAATCTAGGGTTTAAATTGCAAGATAGAAAGCAATTAATAAGAGGTGATTAACATTAGCATAAAGTGTTTTGGAGTAAATATAAATGAATGCAAGTTTTTAGGCGAAGGATGTGAAGGCAAGGTATATTTAACACCAGATGGTAAAGCTTTAAAGATATTTAAAAATAAGAAAAAGTGTAAATCAGAATATAATTTATTAAAAAAGGTAGAACAAAGTAGTTATTTTCCAAAGGTGGTAGATGTAAAAGGAAATTGTATGCTAAGGGAATTTGTAGGAGGAATTTCATTAAAGGAGTATTTAGATGATAATAGATTATCAAGGAGATTGGCTGCAAATTTAATATATTTAATAGAAGAATTTCAAAGTATAGGTTTTACTAGATTAGACATTGCTGCAAGACATATATTTGTACAAGATAATGAAAATATAAAGGTAATAGATCCAAGAAAAAGCTTTACTAAAAAAGTACCATTCCCTCGGATATTAATGTCCGATTTGGAAAAAGCTAATTCTCTAGAAAATTTTATAGGAATACTAGTAGAATTAAGACCCAACCTTGCAAAAAAGTGGATAAAAGAAATAAATAAGTTATAGAAAGTAGACTTGCCAAAAGTCTACTTTCTATTATTACTTAACTTCTTTAATTTAAAAAGCTATTTTACCAATTGTAGATATAAAATCACCTTTGTGAATTAGTTTCCATTATACGTGAGTATAGTTATCCTATAGAATTTTATGCCTTTTTTAAGAAACCAATTTTAACTTGTTAAACACTATTTCTATAGGTATATCATTCTTAGCTTGCTCATAAACAAAGCACACAAGTTCCTTAGCCGATAGGCTTTGAATAAGCCTGATGGTATCACCTACGGTGTACATTGAAGTAAGATGACATATTCTATATATTTCTAAGAAATTCATCGCTAAAAATACAAGCAAGAAATATCTCTCGATAGAGAGTATACTTTGGACCTTATATTTATCAAAGGCTAAATGGCTTTTAAGGTATTTATAATTAGTTTCAATACTCCATCTATTTAGATAGTATTTTATTATAGTTTGAGCATCAAGCTCTATGTCTGTCGACATTAAATATACAGGGGCTTTAAAGCCTTCGCCATCAGCTTCATAGCAGATTAAAACTAGCGCATTTTCAATTTTTGAAACTTTGCCTTCGTATTTATATACTCGATATTTCTTACCCTTGACGGTAACTACATCTAAGGTAGAAGGATCAATATATTTGGCGAATTCTTTCAGTTGCATTGAAATTCCTAAAGGAGATATTTTCCTATTGGACTTCAACGCACCGATTAGGTAAAAACCTTGCATTAAACTGCTATCTACAAGCTTCTGGCTAGTGTACCAACTATCAACAAGACAATATACTTTATCGCAATTAGATGGCTTTTCAAATGAGCTTATGAAGTCAACTGCAATATCAGACTTTCCCATGAATGGTTTGTTATGTTTTAAGCAATTTTCTTCACTTAAATAGGTTTTATAGTTTAAGGGGATAGATATATCTCCTACAACAAAATTAGAAGTAACCACACAGTGAGACCAAAGATTTTTACCCTCTGTATGGGAGTGATTATAGCTTAAGCATTCCATCTTCTTTGCTTGTATTTTAGGATTTACCGTATCATCTATTACTAAGAATCCTACGGATTTTGGTTCTATAAGTTTTTCAAAGTGCAGCTTTAAATAGCTAATGCGATTTCTATCAATGAGACTATCGTCCCATTTGGAACGGCTTAAAAACCTATATATACAGCTGCTACTTTTAGCACTTAATATGTGTTCTGAAATATTTAATAAAGATTTATTGCCAGGTAAATTTATTAATCCATTTATAATTGTGGTTAGATGATGAAATTGTGGTTTATTCATTCCATAATTTACATCATTTAAGTAGTTGTAAAGTTCATTATTAATGGATACAATATTATTGCTTGGCATACTGATAACCCCCCGTGATTATGATTGTGTGGTAACTTTTATATATCACGGAAACCGTCAGTGTGCCATATTTATTTTTTGGCAACATTACCAAATTGAATTTTTATTTTGCAGAACTAAAGTTATTATTGACTTTTTCAAAGTCAATAATAATTTTAAAAAAAGTTTTGTTAAGTTTGTGTAAAATAATTAACTTGTTTTTAATATTAGAATATACTATAATAGGTAAATGGGAAATGTAAAAAAATGGGGTGCTAATGTGAAAGTATATACAAAGTTATTTTTAGATGAAATTGCTGAAAGAGTAAATTTCTTAATTTGCTTATATGAATCTAATACAAATAGTATTAATATAGATGATAGTAAAATATCAGATTTTAATATTAAATTATTAATCAGAAGAGGATATATTGAAGTTATAGAAGAATGTGAAGAACAGTTAATTAGATTAACTGAAAGTGGTATAAAGTATATGGATGAATATATTGAGACATTAGAAGATGTTTCTTAAAAGCTATTAAGTTTAACTCAGATTTAATCTGAGTTTTTTTAATTTAGCTCTGTTTTAAATGAATGTAAAAAATTATTCTCCTGTGAAATAAATATAAAGAGTTTTTCTATAAGCAGTATTAACAAAAAAGTTTCAAATACATACTATAATTATAAAGCACTAATTAAATGGAAAGGTGTTTTATGGATAAGAGATATAAATGCAAAGACTTAAACTATGACGAAGAAAAAATGCTAGAGAATTATAGAAATAATGCAGGATTAAATTTAAGTGGATGTAAGCTTTTAGGTGAAGGACATCATGGAAAGGTTTTTTTAAGGGAAGATGGAAAGGTAGTTAAAATTTGTACTACAGCTGAAAGTTGTAAAAATGAATATGCAATTCTAAAAAAAGTAAATGGAACAAAGTATTTCCCAAAGGCCTATGAATATAATAATATATATATGGTTAGAGACTATGTTGGTGGTCAATGCATGAAAGAGTATATTAAAAAAAATGGCCTTAGCAAAAAACTGGCATTAAATGTGATTGATTTACTAGAAGAATTTGAAAGGTTGAATTTTACTAAAATTGATATTAGATGCAAAGACATATTTGTTCAAAAAGATGAGTCTGTTATGGTTATTGATCCTAAAGGATGCTATAGCAGGAAAAAAGACTACCCAAGCCACTTAATGAAAGGCTTAAAAAAAGCTAGATACTTAGAAAAATTTTTAAAAGTATTAAAAGAAGAAAAACCAATATTATATGAGAAGTGGATTATCAAAAATAACATAGGAAAGATTTAAACGTTAATTACTTATTGAAATTTTTAAAATATGTTAGTTTGCTTATATACTAACATATTTTTTATTTGTAGAATAAATTAATATGGTTAAAATTTACTTTAATTTCATTGAATGTAAAATATTTCTATGTTATAATGGAATTCGTTTGAAAAATAAAGAAAGGGGAAGCAGCATATGATTTATTTATTTTTGGGGTTAATAACTTTAATAGTGGTGATTGATAGATGGAGCAAAAATAGAGCTTTGATAGAATTAGAAGATGTAAATTCTGTTAAAGTAATAAAAGGAAGATTACAACTAATATTAGTAAAAAACGAAGGTGCTGCTTTTAACATTTTAACTGGAAAGTTAGAGCTAATTGTTAAAGCAACTTTAGTGTTAATTGTATGTGCGCTAATATATTTAATACAATTAGTAGAAAGTGGAGGAAGTATTGTTGTAAAACTTGCACTTTCATTCATAATAGGGGGTGGATTAGGGAATCTTATTGATAGATTGGGATATGGATATGTAATAGATTTTATACACATTAAGGGATATAAAACACCTGTATTTAATGTAGCTGACATATTTATTTTTATTGGCGCACTGAGTTTAATGCTTAATATAAGTAAAGTGTGATAAAAAGGTGGCTTTGGCAACTACAAAATAAGGTGCTAAAAATCGATGGTGTATAATTCAATAGATAATCTTCGCTACGTTAAGAAGCTCCTAAACAACTGTAATAATAATGACTATTTGACTATAGTTAATTTAACAACCAGTGTAAGTATTATATTAATTAACTTATTAAAAAAGCGTAGAGCGCTTTAACCTGATTAGGGTGCCGTGGTTTTAGGCGAAACCTGTTGAAGTTATACTAAGGCTTTCTGAGTGTAATTAATTAAAGTATATAAAATTATTATCCAGTATGTATAACTATTAAGGAAATAGTTAAATTAATCAAGATATTAGTTTAAAGATAGCAGATTAAATTGAATTGCTAGCAATAAGATACTTTTTTATAGATTGTTTAGAAAAGGATTCACATGCTAACACATTTATTAAAGGTAGCTTTTTAACTATCTTCAATAATATATACTTATTAACTTTACAGTGTGGATACGCATGCAAAATTATTATTTTGCTTTTTGAAGTCCTTTTAGTATCTGCTATTGTAATTATTAACTGCAATTAATTAAGGCATGTAAGATTACTGGCTAGCATATATGTATCAATTGAAGAAACTTTGAAGGAATAACTAGTAGTACTTAAGGCTGCTGTTTTAAAAATCTGTAATTGTGTTCAAGGACGAGCACAGCCCGCTCCCCGACAGGACGTCGGATGGAGCGGGGTAAGATTTTTAAATAAAGCAGCCTTTAGTACTACTCTATGAACTGAAGGTTTCTCAATGATACATATATGCGTTAGCCTAGTAATCTTACATGCCGTCATTTTGACGCACTTTACTTACATTAACCACCGAGAGTAATGTCTTGATAGTTATACCATTCTAGTGCTTTAGTAAAATGTTCTTTGCTGAAATCGGGCCAGTAATCATCAATTACATAAAAGTCAGAGTATATAGATTGAACAGGCAAAAAACCACTTAGACGTCTTCTGCCACCCCATCTAATAATTAGATCTACTCTTGAGATATCATTGGATTTTAAACATTGATTTATAGTATTTCTATTATTACTATTATTAGATGTTAAATCTCCTAAATCCCATTCCCAACCGTAATTGACTAGAAAATTTATTTTTATTCCACCTTTACCAAATGTAGTTCTTTGTGTATAAGGTAGTAATTCTTTTGGAAACATTGGTGAATTATAATTTCCTACAACTAATAATTCTGCATCTTCGTTAGCAAGCATTTTTACAGCGTCAGTACAAGCTTTCGTAAAAGCTAGTCTTTGGACAGCAGGTCTTTTAGTATTATCTGTAGTAAAACCATAATAGGTTATTTCTTTTACTCCAAATTCTTTGCATAGATTATATAGTGCTAATCCAGGATTTAGACCAAAATTGTATCCTTTTTCTTTTGTGAACCCTTTATTTACAGCCCATCGCCTATTTCCATCAGGAATAATTCCAATATGATTTGGTATTCTCATGCTAATATCACACCCTTGCTCTTAATTATAGGTATATTATTGCCGGTTCATAACATAATATTCCAAACCTATTAGATTAATATTTACTTAAACATTAAGAGGTAGTTTCTCATATACTTAGAAACTACCTCTTAACTATAAAGATAAATTTAGATGAATTTTAAAATTTAATCTAAATTTAATAATTATACAAAATATTAGGCATTTATAAAGCTCTTAAGTCCCTCATTGAACATCTCTGAGTTTTCCATAAATAGTGCATGACCACATTTAGGGAATGGAAGCAACTTAGAATTAGGTATTTTACTTGCCATGTATTCGCTATTTTCTGCAGGATATAAGAAGCTTTCCTCTCCATAAGTTATTAGTGTAGGTACGGATATATTGGAGAGTATAGGTAAATAGTCTTTAGTAGACATAGATACCCACATACGTACCATTACATTTGGAGAATTCTTTAATGCTTGTTTAAAAGCCCAATCTAACATAGCCTTGTCTTTGCAGCCAGATTTTGCAAAGATAGCTGGTATAAAGGCTTCAGCAAATTTATTCCAATCTGCATTTAAATCAACCATAGTATTTAAATTATCATCATTTGAGAATTTACCATATAGACCATATTTCCAAGAATCATCTGTCATTAATTTTGGAGACATGTCTATTAAACATAATTTATGTAAGTTATCACAGGAAAATTGACTTACATAATCAAAGATTATAGAGGTTCCCATAGACCATCCAACTAAAGTTACATCTTTTAGATTAAGATGTTCTATTAATTCTTTTAAATCTTTTGCAAATCTAGGTAATGTGAAACCATAGTCTGGAACTTCTGAGAGTCCATGTCCACGTAAGTCATAGTGAATTACTCTAAAATTTTTAGATAATTCCTCAATCTGACTTTTAAAGTGAAGGTGACTGCAGGACCATCCATGAATTAAGATAACTGGCTTTCCGCTGCCTGATTCATCATAGTACATTTTTACATTATCACTAGTTAAAAAATAAGACATAAAACACACCTCTTCCTATAATATTTACCATAGGATGTCTTGTATAACAAATTAAGTCTATACTTATTAGTATACCTAAATTAATCAATATTTTCAACAAATTAAGTAATAATATTGTTTTTCATGTAAAATAAATGCTGTTTATCTATTAAATAATTAAAAAATTTTAATTTTACTTAGATTTTTATTCAAATAAATTATTTTTCTATAAAACTAATTATATTTTCTACTAATAAATCAAGACAATCTATAAGAGGAGAATGACCAGATGGTAGTTTAACTAATAATGCATTTTCACCTATGCCTTCTTTTATTCCAACAGCTTGAATAGGAGGTACAACTAAGTCTCTTTCACCTTGAAATATAAGAGTAGGAGCTGTGATTTTATCTACATCATTACTTCCATCAGTAACTCCATTATGTTCATTAGATATATTAAATTTTAAAAGCGCCCAGTATACGTCTAATTGATTTCGTTGAGTTAATATGTCATCAAGATATTCTTCATATTTTTCATCACAAGGTTTGATACTGGTGTAAATTAGTGCATTCCATAGGTTTTTAAAATAAGCTCTATCTTTATTAATAAAAGCTTCTAGGGAAGGTGTTACATGTATATAGTCTTTTGAAAGGCTCTCTTTACTTTGATGACGCTTCCCTTTCAATATTTTTCCGTTTTCATCTATTTGGTATATGTCATATCCTTTTACACCTATTGATTCAATTAGTATTAGTTTTTTTACATAGTCAGGGTAGTTAGCTGTAAATTGCATTGATACAGCACCGCCTGTTGACCAACCTGCTAAATAAAAGTTTTTTAAATGTAATTTATCTACAAAAAGTTTAAGATCTTCTGAAAAATCATTAATAGAGTCAATAGGATTATTATAAGTTGAAATTCCAAAGCCTCTTAGATCTAAAGCATATATTTTGTAATTTTCAGGCAGTGCTTCAATTAAAACATCCCAATGTTTTGAAGAGGTCATATTACCATGAACAAAAACAAGAATTTTATTTCCAGAGCCACTTTCTCTATATCCTAGAGTTTCACCATTAGATATTTTTATTGATTTCAATAAAATTTCCTTACCCAAATAAAAAACCTCCTTAAATTTAATTTTAAATAATTATGTGAACTATGTAAAAATAGAAGTGTTTGATATAAATGTATATAAAATATACATTTGTATCAAATTAGTACAATAAAAAGAGCAAGGAGCTTGCTCTTGCTATTTTATAAAGCTAACTATTTCTTCAGTTAGTAAGTCTAGACAATCTATAAGTGGGGAATGGCCGCATGGTAGCATAACAAGTTTTGCATTTGAGCCAATACTTCTTTGTATTTCCTTACCTGTATAAGGGGGTACAACTATATCTCTATCTCCTTGAATAACTAGAGTAGGTGCTGTTATTTTATCTATGTCTCCGTTACCTTCAACAACTCCATTATGTTCATGAGATATGTTAAATGTTATTAAGGAATAGTCTAGATCTATAAGGTTTCTTTGAGTCATCATATCTTCCATATATTCATCAAATTTCTTTGGAGATGGCTCATTATGAGTGTATATGGTAGCTCTCCATACACTCTTTAAGAATTCAGTATCTTTTTTAGCACATGCATTTATAATAGGAAGAACTTGAACAAAATCATTAGATAATTCTTCTTTCGTCTTAGTAAGTTCAGTTAAAATAGGTTGACCGTTCTTATCTTTTTTAAAGACTGGATATCCCTTTATTCCGCCAGATTCAACTAAGATTAATCTATTTACGTATTCAGGATAGCTAGCAGCCAGTTGCATAGCGATACAGCCACCAGTAGACCATCCGGCTATATCAAATTTATTTAACTCTAGTTCAGCTGCAAAAGCTTTTACATCATCAGTAAAATCTTTTATGGAATTGATAGGAGAATTATAAGAAGAAATTCCCATTCCTCTTAAGTCAGGGGCATATATTTTGTAATTATCAGGAAGGTTTTCTATTAAAACATCCCAGTGTTTTGATGATGTCATATTACCATGAATTAAAATAAGTATTTTATCCCCTGAGCCACTTTCTCTATATCCTATGGTTTCACCATTGGGAATTTTAATGGTTTTTAATTTAATTTCTTTAGTCATTTTGCGCCTCCTAAATTTGCATATATTTTTTGTACAACTTATATAAACTTCAGTATTTATATAAAAATTATTAAGCAACTCGTATGCCATATTCAAAACTATTGGTCAATTTTATTAATCAAATGTTTTAATTTTAAATTTACTGTTTTTTGAATAACTACACTTTAATATAGATTCTAATTTATTTGAAGGCAATGGTTTGCTAAAAAAATAACCTTGTATAGTATCGCATTTTTGGGATTTGAGTACTTCAAGTTGTTCTTTAGTTTCTACACCTTCTGCAATTACATCCATATTTAAATTGTGTGCTAGTTGTATGAGAGTATTGGCGATAGCTTTTTCATTTTCGCAGTAGGCTATTTGATCTACAAAAGATTTGTCAATTTTCAATGTATTAATGGGTAAGTATTTTAGATGATTTAAAGAGGAGTAACCAGTACCAAAGTCATCTAATAAAACTTTAACACCTATAGCTTTGAATTTATTTAAAATTTTTATTGCCATATTCATATCACAAATAGTTGCTGATTCAGTTATTTCTATATGAAGCCAACGGGATGATAGTTTAGTTTTATTTAGAATTTCTTGGATTTTTTCAAAGAGATTTTGTTGTTTAAATTGGTTGGCAGATATATTAATAGATACGGGGACTAATTTATAACCTTTATTTTGCCATTCTTTAAGCTGATTACATGTAGTATTTAAAACAAATTCATCAATTTCATTAACAAGACCTCTTTCCTCGGCTAGGGGAATGAATTCATTTGGGGAAATAAATCCGTATTTAGGATGGTGCCATCTTACTAATGCTTCTAATCCTACTAATTCTGAGGTTTTTACATCTATTTGAGGTTGGTAATAGACACTAAATTCACTTTCTTTACAGTTTAATAGTGAAAATCTTAAGATTTTTTCTAGTTCCATTTTTTTAACTAGATTGTCATTTATCTCTTTAGAAAATAATTGATAAGTATTTTTTCCTAAGGATTTTGCATGATACATAGTGGTATCTGCATTTTTAAAAAGATTTTGAATGTCAGTACCGTCAATTGGAAAAATCACAATTCCTATACTAGTAGTAACAAAAGTAGATAATCCATTAACTATAAAAGGTTTGCATAATGATTTTAAAACTTCATTTGCTAAATTAGTAACACAATTTATATCTTTAATATTAGGAATTATTATTAGAAACTCATCTCCGCCTAGACGAGATATGGTCATATTTTTATCAATAAAGCTTTGAAAAGATTTGGCTACCTCTACTAAAAGCTTATCTCCAAAAGAATGTCCAAAAGTATCATTAATAGACTTAAAATTATCTAAATCCATGTATAGTAATCCTACTTGAGTATTATTACTCTTAGCTTTTTTTAGTTCGTTTTCTAATTTTAAATTTAGCAAAGTTCTATTTGGCAAATTAGTAAGAGGGTCATAGTAAGCCAGTCTATACATAGCTTTTTCAACTTCTTTAAGAGATTCTTGACTAGAGTGAAGCTCTATAAAACGTTTTTTTAATTCTTCTTGAGCAGAAGAGAGCTTATTGTTAAGCATTTCTAATGATTTATAGCTAGTAACTAGTTTTTCTTCTGCATTTTTACGGGCGGATATGTCTGTTCCCATTGCAATAAATATAGAGGGCTTATTATGCTTGTCGTATATTATTGAATTATTCCAAAGTATGCTAATTTTATCACCAGATTTATCAAATACATATGTTTCATATGGAGCAGGAATTATACCTTTACTTAAATCACCAAATCTAGCCATCATAAGGTTTTTCAGTTCATTATCAACTAAATTTCCATCCCAACCTAAACCTAACATTTCATATTCTTTGAAACCAGTTAGTATTTGAGCATAATTATTAAATTTTAAAAGTATTCCTTTTTCCTTCCATACTAAAATAATTAAATTAGCATTATCAAGAATACTATTTACTAAGTTATTCCTATCATTGAATAAATCAACCATATATTCTAATTCTTTTTTATTATCATATAGTTTAAAATTAGCCTTATATAGATTTTTTTTAAAATATAATATGTATGTTAGCAAAGAAAAAATAAGAAAAAGTAGAATAATAATATTGAAAAGACTGTTGCTTTCTATATTATTTAAAATATACACGATATTTTTCATCCCCATAATCTTACCCCCAGATAAAAACCCTAATTTGTATGATGATATTTATATTCGATAATATTATAACAAAATCCTTTACAATTTTATAAAAAAATTCAGATTTTTATAAATAATGGTAATTATAGATTTGAAAGTTTTCTATGCTGTTTTAAATTCAGCAGGAATTTTATATGTTTCAAGAAAAACAAAGCAATGAAGTACAGCTTTAATTTACAAAAATAACATTATGAATTAAAAATTATAAGTAATTTTATTAAAAGATTATATGAATAAAGAAGTGGTATATTGTACATACGTATAATATACCACTTCCTCTATTATTAAATATTTTTTTGTTAGACATTGATAATTTAAAGCTTCATTTTTTATTATTTAGTTCTTAAAACTATGGATAGGAGCAGGAATTTGTCCTCCTCTTCTAATGAAATCAGCACTGCTGAATTTGCTTACGCTCATAATAGGTGCCCTTCCTAATAGACCACCAAATTCAACCATATCACCTATAGTTTTACCTGGAACAGGAATTATTCTAACAGCGGTAGTTTTATTGTTTATAACGCCTATAGCAGCTTCATCAGCAATAATAGCAGATATAGTTTCAGCAGTAGTATCTCCAGGAATTGCAATCATATCAAGTCCAACAGAGCAAACACAGGTCATAGCTTCAAGTTTCTCAATATTTAGAGAATTGTTTAAAACTGCATCAATCATTCCTGCATCTTCACTTACTGGTATAAATGCGCCGCTAAGACCGCCAACTTGGGAAGCAGCCATAATTCCACCTTTTTTTACTGCATCATTTAGAAGGGCTAATGCTGCAGTTGTTCCGTGAGCACCACAACTTTCTATACCCATTTCCTCTAGGATATGAGCAACACTATCTCCAACAGCTGGAGTAGGAGCTAAGGATAAATCAATTATACCAAATGGCACATTAAGTCTCCTTGAAGCTTCAGATGCGACTAATTGTCCCATTCTTGTTATTTTAAAAGCTGTTTTCTTTATAGTTTCAGCTACTACGTTAAAGTTTTCGCCTCTAACTGTTTCTAGTGCAGCTTTCACAGTACCGGGACCACTTACACCTACATTGATAATACATTCAGCTTCTCCAATTCCGTGAAAAGCACCAGCCATAAAGGGGTTATCTTCTACGGCATTTGCAAATACAACTAGTTTAGCACAACCAAGTCCATCTCTATCTTTTGACAGTTCTGCTGTTTGTTTTATGATTTCACCCATTTCTCTTACTGCATCCATATTTATTCCTGTTTTACTAGTAGCTATATTAACAGATGAACAAACTTTATCAGTTATACTAAGGGCTTCAGGGATAGAAGAAATTAATATCTTATCTCCCTTGGAATACCCTTTATGTACAAGAGCAGAAAAACCGCCTATAAAGTTAACTCCTACAGCATTAGCTGCTTTGTCTAGAGTTTTAGCAAATTCCACATAGTTAGTATCATCGCAGGATTCAGCTATTAAGGATATAGGTGTAACAGAGATTCTTTTATTGATTATAGGGATTCCATAATCAACTTCTATTTCATTTCCAACTTTAACTAAGTTTTCTGCATATTTTGTAATTTTATCATATATCTTTTGACGTGATTGCTTGCCATCAAATCCGCAACAATCTCTTAAAGATATACCCATGGTAATGGTACGAATATCTAATTTTTCTTTTTCTATCATTTTTATAGTTTCTATTATATTGTTCTGGTTTATCACGTTAACACCCACCTTTAAATATTGTGCATAGCATCAAATATTTCTTCATGTTGTATCCTTATGGATAAGTCTAATTCTTTTCCAAGTGAATCTAGCACTTCTTTTAATTCTTTAAAGGACTTTGATGATTTGGATAAATCAACTAGCATTATCATTGTAAAATAATCTTGAAGGATAGTTTGACTTATATCTAAGATGTTTACATTTGAATCTGCTAAAACTCTGCTTACAGCAGCAATAATACCGGTTTTATCTTTGCCTATTACAGTTATAATGGATTTCATAATATACCCCCTAATCATTTTGTTAAGTTTTATTTTGGAATGATACAGCCCCAATCTCCATGAATATATATAATGGTAGATTATTTATATAAAATATATCATATATTAAATGGGCATAAAACACAATATATTCTAAATATTGTGTAAACGTTATTGTAAAAATAAAAGCAGCTTAACATAAAAGCTGCTTTTATAAATTCAGTTAAGTGGTTATATCAGATATATCTAATATTTTTCCAGTGTTGTTTATAAAAAAGTTTTTAGATTGCCTTTTGAATTGATCTATGGCCTTATCTCCTGTACAATGGGACACTCCAATTAATTCTATGTTCATATCATTAAAATATTCAATAGTTCTTTTTATACGGTACTCATCAGCTTCTATAAGATGAGTTCCACCTATAACTCCATATATGTTTTTATTACTTCTACGCCTTATAGTTTCGATGATGTTTACAATTCCTGGATGAGAACATCCAACTAATATTAATAAACCTTTTTTTGTGTCAATTGAAAGAGCAACTTCATCCTTAAATAAATCAAGTACTATAGTATTATTTAATTTAACTTTCATATTTTTATTTATAGTTTCAAAGCTGCAACTTTTATGAAAATTAGTGTGTATAGTTATATTTGGAGTTAAGTTTAATGAATTATTTGTAATATAATTAATAGTTATATCCTTGTCCAAAATAAATTCTTTATGAAAATCTACTCCAATATATTTAAGCTGTTTATTCTGTGAAACATCAACAGAATTTTTTAATTGAGTTTCATAATATTTATCCTGGTGGTTAAAGAAGTATTTACTAACATATAAGCTGGGCTTAGAAGTGATTGTATCCAGCAATGGTTTTAGTCCATTAGAGTGATCATAGTGAGCATGGCTTAAGATAATATACTTAATGCTGTTTAAGTCAATATTTAGACTTTTCGCATTTTTTATAAAGTTATTACTTTGTCCAGTATCAAACAATATGTTTCCATAAGGAGTCTCTATGAAAATAGATAAGCCGTGCTCTCTTACTAAGCTTAAATCTTCTCCTAATGTATTTTCTATTAAAGTTATAATTTTCAAACAAATCAACTCCTTAAAAGTATCTGTAGAAATACATATACTATAATAGTAAACCTTTAGGAGAAGAATGTTAATATATAATAATTTATTTTTAACGGACAATTAGAGAAACACCATCAGGAATTACAGTAACTTTGGCGTCATATCCCTTAATTTTGAAAGCTTTTTCTAAGGCTTCTTCAAATGTATAAGCATGATCCATATGCATTTTTCTTATCATTTCAGGATCTACATGTTTTGATACTAATATTACTTTATGATTATTTAATATTCTTGATAAAATTTGAAATTCCCATTGATCAGGTTCAGTATCATTCCTATGAATCTTTAAAACTCTATCAAGAACTTCTTGAGGAGATTTAGAATTAACTAAATTATCGTAAAAAGATTGTCCACCATGACCATCGTTACAAGCAGAAATCATAATTATAACTCCATCTTTTTTACAGGTAGCTTCGGCGGCAGTCATACCTTTTACAGATTGGTAAACGTTTTGATCTAAAGGATAACCACCATTAGTTGAAACAACTATATCAGCTTCTACTTTATCTACTCCAGCTAATTCAGATACAAATTTACATCCAGTTTCATGAGCAAGTTTACTATCGCCAGCAAATGCCTTTATAACTTTTTTATCAGCATCAATAACCACGTTAAGAATAAAGGCTAGGTTAGATTTTTCGGCAGCGTAGATCATATCTTTGTGTATTGGGTTATTTTCTAGTAAACCAGTTCTCGCATGAGGGCTAGCTATAAATTCAGAACAATGATTAGCCATTATTGTTTTTGCAGAGGCTATTCCAGGAAGTATGCTTTTTCTACCACCGGAAAATCCAGCAAAGAAATGAGGTTCAATAAAACCTTCTGCTATAAGTAAATCTGCTTCCATAGCTAACTTATTTATTTTTAATTCAGCACCAGATGGCAATGTACCAAGAGAAACCATACTAGCATCATCAGTTGAAATATGATTAATTATAGTTTCATTTTCTACAATTTCTTTACCCATTTTATTAATTAGTTCTTCTTTAGTGGATTGTCTGTGGAAGCCGGTGGCTATAAGTATTGTAATTTTAGCAGTCGGATTAGTTTTTCTGATTCTGTTTAGAAGTATAGGTAGGGTTATTTTACTTGGAACAGGACGAGTATGATCACTAGTTATTATAACTATATTTTTTTTGTCTACAGCTAATTCTTCAAGAGATTTGCTTTCTATGCAATTATCTAATGCATCATTTACAATCTCTTCTTGAGATTTATCAGGTTTAAAATTATGTGCTTTAGATGTTAAAACACCTACTAAATTTTTATCTGGAACATCGATTTCCCACATTTCTTTTGAGTATGGAACTTTAATTTTTGTCATTTGAATTACCCCCAACATTAATATTTTTTACAGTTATATTTTAACACATGGTATGAGGTATTACCAGTTCATATGATAGAAAATTATGATTATTTAAAATACATAACTTAAATTTTCTATCTATATAAAGATAATATATTATGGTATTCTATAAACATAGTTTTTGGCTTTAGGTAGTTTTTATTTTTTATAAGAAAGTATATTTTAAAAATGTAAAAACGTGGATAAAGAGGATATTTGGCTTCAGATAAACTTTTAGAGGGGGAAAATAAATGACTATTAACAAAAGAAGTTGGAGATTATTATTGATAACATTGCTAATAGTATTTTCGTCAATGACAAGAATTACATTAGCTGCAGAGAATAACTATATGGTTTGGGCTCCTAAGGATAATGTTCCAGTAGATAAAATTTGGAATATAAAATTCAACAATTCCTTAGACAAAACTACAATGTACGATAATATTAAAATAATAACAGAAAATACAAATGAAGTAGTTGAAACAAATTTAAACTATGATACAATTAATAAATCTATAAGTATAAAACCTCTTAAAAAATATGAATATAATAGTAGTTACATACTATTAATTGATTCTGGAATAAAGACAGAAAAGGGATTAAGTATAGTAAAACCTATAAAGTTAAAGTTTAAAACACAATCTTCGACTAATAATAGTCTATTAAAAGAAAAATTTGATGATCCAGGAACTATAATTAGTAGTTCAGAAGATTTTTGTAATGCGCTAAGATATGGACTAGCTAATTTTAAAAGCCAAATAAAACTTACAATAAATAATTACAATTCAGAGGATTACAGATTAGACTTTATAAATGAAATAATAAATGAAAATCCTCTCTTAGATTATGGATATGCAGGAGCAAGTGCAAGTATAGTATATGGAAAGATGAATAGTGCTACTATGACTATTAGTTTGAAATATGAATACTCTAATGAGTATATGGAGAACATGAGAAAAGCATCACAAAATAAAGCTGCAGAAATTATTTCAAATATAATAAAACCAGGAATGACAGATTATGAAAAAGAGTTAGCAATCCATAATTATATAGTAAATAATGCAAAATATGATACAAGATTATACGATGGAGATATGCCTAATGAATCCTATTTAGATTACGGTGTACTTGTAAAGGGTACAGGAGTATGTGATAGCTATGCTAGAACTATGTACAGGCTTTTAAATACAGCAGGAATTCAGTGTATTTATGTAACTGGAGACGCATATGATGGAAATGACATTATACCTCACGCATGGAACATCGTAAAAATTGAAAATAAGTATTATCAGTTAGATACAACTTGGGATGATCCAGTAGTCATTGGTGGTGGAGATATGTTAAGTTACAGTTACTTTAATGTAACTGACGAAAAGTTGTCAGAAGATCATATATGGGATAGAAGTAAATATCCAAAGTGTTATGATACAAAGTTTACTAAATAATAAGTATTTCATGAATCTTCGTGTTAGAAATTAGGTATTATATACACAGATTACTACACCAATCATGGAAGAAAGTTTTAAGATATAATATTTATAAGGAGATGATACTAATGAGATATGAAGGTGCTGTATATAGGCCTCCTAGTGAAGCTTATAGCTTGATTATTCAAGTTACATTGGGATGCTCACATAATAAGTGTACTTTTTGTAATATGTATAAGGATAAAAAGTTTAAAATAAGAAAGTTAAATGATATATTTGAAGATTTAGAAATGGCAAGAGAATATTATAAGACAGTAAAGAGAGTATTTCTAGCTGATGGAGATGCTTTAATATTAAAGACAGAAGATTTAGAAGCAATTCTAATTAAAATAAAGGAGCTTTTCCCGGAATGCAATAGGATAGGAATATATGGAACTCCTAAGGACATTTTAAGAAAAAGTGAGGAAGAGTTAATAAAACTTAGAGATCTAGGTCTTGATATAATATATCTTGGTATTGAGAGTGGAAGTGATGTAATACTGAAAGATGTAAAAAAAGGTGTAAATGCAAGTGAAATGATAGAAGCAGGAAAAAAGGTTAAGAAAACAGGTATAAAACTTTCAGTTACAATAATATCTGGCCTTGGAGGAAAAGAGAAATGGATGGAACATGCCGTGGAATCTGCAAAGGTTGTAAGCAGTATAAATC
The DNA here is from genome assembly GCF_053901425.1 of Clostridium sp. JNZ J1-5. NCBI lineage: Bacteria > Bacillati > Bacillota > Clostridia > Eubacteriales > Clostridiaceae > Clostridium > Clostridium sp. JNZ J1-5. The sequence continues at coordinate 3,358,862 of NZ_CM132773.1, forward strand.
CAGATTATGTAGGCTTACTTACGTTGATGGTTGAATCAGAAACCGAAATTTACGAAAAAATTGTAAGTAAAGAATTGACATTGCTTTCTCCTATAGAAGTTATGATGGAAACTAGAGAATTTATCAAAAATTTAGATGTAGATAATTGTGTATTTAGGAGTAATCATGCTTCAAATTATGCACCATTAGCTGCAACATTAAATGAAGATAAGGAAAGATTATTAAAACAAATTGATGGTATTATTGAAAATGGAAGTGGATTCAAGGAAGAATATTTTAGAAGATTCTAAATTTAATAGATTATTAATACTTTTTTAAGAAGCATTTAATATTGTATTGTTTAAAGTGTGATATAATTTAATAACAATGAACCTAAATGTTAAAGAGAGGGATATGTTATGGAATATTTAAATCACAATTTTGGATTTAAAAGAAATATAAAAGCTGCCTTAATTTCAGTAGCTGTATTTTTGTTTATTATATTTATACTACAAGGAATTGCTATATTAATTCCTGTGAGTATAGGTATTTGGGGAATTTTTAAAGGGGTAAACTTTATAAAGAGTAAATTTGCGAAATTTAAGAAGGTAAATAGTAAAATTGAAAACTTCCAGGTTTATGAATACAATGTGAAAAATGATAGTGATGTATACAATTCTGAGATAATTGATGTAGAATATGAAGAAGTAAATAAGTAAATAATAAGAATGACAATACTTGTATTGTCATTCTTATTATTTATACTTAATTAAAATATATATTTAAGTCTATAATAAATGTATGATATTATATTATTAGTAATATTAAGGGGGAGGAAAAGTTGAAAAAGGGTGTAATTCCTGCAATTATAATAACAATAATAGTAGGTACTTTTATAATATTATATGCTGTAGGAATTAGTATTGGACTTATTGAAACACACATTCCTTTTGGAATAGTTTTATTTGTAGCGTTAATTTTTGTAATAATTTTAGCTATGCTTATATATACTTTAATTTTAAGAATAAAAGAAATAAAAGGGGAGAATGAAGATGATATTAGTAAATACTGATTTTATAACTGGAAAGGAATTAGAAACTATTTCTATGGTGAAGGGTTCAACAGTACACTCAAAGCATTTAGGAAAAGATATAATGAGTGGTCTTAAAACTTTAGTAGGTGGAGAGATAGCATCTTATACTGAGATGATGAATGAAGCAAGATCTATAGCTACAAAACGTATGGCTGAAGAAGCTGAAAAGCTTGGTGCAGATGCTGTAATAAATATAAGATATGCATCAAGTGCTATAATGCAGGGAGCAGCAGAAGTTATAGCTTATGGTACAGCAGTAAAGTTTAAATAGTTATAGAAGTGCTAAGTCTTATTTGGGGATTTAGCACTTTGTTTGTAATAAAAACTAAAGTATCTTATTAATGAGGTGAATCATGGCTAAATTAAATGAAAATTCTAAACTAGATTTGCATATCCATTCAAATGCTTCTGATGGTACTCTTAATCCAAAAGAAATTGTAGATGAAGCTTTAAAATGTGGATTAAACTTAATAGCTTTAACTGACCATGATGAATTTAGAAATGTAGAGGAAATTAAAAGTATTGCTAAAGATCATGGCATATCTCTTATACCTGGCATTGAAATATCCAGCACTTTTCAAGGAAATTTATATCATATATTAGCTTATGGTACAAATAATAACAATAAAGAACTAGTAGATTTATTAGATTATAATAAATATTTGCTGGAAAAGAGAAATGATAATTCAATAAAGTATTTAATAGAAAAAGGATATGATATAGATTATGTAGAGTATGAAAATTATGATTATGATGTGAGAAAAGGTGGATGGAAGGCATTAAATTTTTTAATAGATAATGGAATATGTAAAGATGTAGGTGATTATTTTAATAGATTATTCTATAAGGAAAAAACAATTATATTTCCAGAGTTTTCTTTAACAGATAAAGTTATAAAAATTATAAAAAACTCCGGAGGAATTCCTATATTGGCCCATCCCTATTATGAAGGAGATAATATGCCTGTAGAAGCAAAGCTAAGACCTTTTTTAGAAATGGGTATAATGGGAGTTGAATGTTTTCATCCAAATCATAGTAAGGATATAATGCATAAGTGTGTACAATGGTGTAAAGAAGAAAAACTAATTTACACATCTGGATCTGATTTTCATGGTGGATTTATTGAAGTAAGAAGAATGGGAAGGCCAGAGACTAGAATAAAGGATGTAAATTTAGGTGAATTAATTGAACTAGTATATGAATAATATAGAAATAGATTAAAATATAAAAAAGGGGGTATTTAAATGGCTACTTTATTTGGAATTTTATTTTTTATAGTTATTTTAATTGTTGTTTTAGCATTAGCAGGAGCAATAATTCTTCCAATTGCCGGAATAGCTTTAGCGGTTGCAATTGTCATGACAATTATAGGACTTGTATTTAGCATATTTAAATTTATATTTTCAATACCAATGCTAGTTATAATTGTTGTATTAGCTATTTTATATAAGAATAGGAAAAGAATTTAGTCCTAAAAACTGGGGGGATAAAGATGATTTTAGTAAAAAACGGTAAGATAATCACTATGGCTAACAAAGACTATGAAAATGGATGCATACTCATTAAAGATGGAAAGATTTTAAAAGTTGCAGAAAACATAGAAGTAGATAAAGATGTAGAGATAATAGATGCAAAAGGAGGCTGGGTTTTACCTGGATTAATTGAGTCACATTGCCATATAGGCATATACGAACAGGATATGGGTTTTGAGGGCTTAGATGTGAATGAAGCTACAGATCCAATTACTCCTGAGCTTAGAGCTATAGATGCAATAAATCCTATGGATACAGCTTTTGACGATGCAGTTAGGGCTGGTGTTACCACTGTGATGACTGGTCCTGGGAGTGCAAATGTTATAGGAGGACAATTTGTTGCAATGAAAACAAAAGGAGTTTGCATAGATGATATGATCCTTCTAGAACCTTCTGCTATTAAAGTGGCTTTTGGAGAAAATCCCAAAAGAGTTTATAAGGATAGGAAGAGGATGCCAACTACTAGAATGGCAACAGCTTCACTTCTTAGAGAAACTTTAATAAAAGTTAAAGATTATAAATTAAAAAAAGAAAAAACTCTAAAAGAAGAAAGTGATTTTGATAAAAACTTTAAATTAGAGGCACTGTTACCTGTAATAGATAAAAAGATTCCGTTGAAGGCTCACTGTCATAGGGCAGATGATATTCTAACGGCCATTAGAATAGGAAAAGAATTTGATTTAGAACTTACTTTAGATCATTGTAGTGAAGGTCATCTTATAGCAGATTATGTTAAGCAGTCAGGAAGATGCGCAATTATTGGGCCGAGCCTTACATCTAGGTCTAAGATAGAATTAAAAAATAAAAGTTTCAGCACTCCAGCAGTACTCTCTAAAAACGGAGTTAAGATATCTATTATGACAGACCATCCAGTAACCCCTATTCAATACCTGCCGATTTGTGCTGGGTTAGCTGTTAAAGAAGGATTAGATATGAAAGAAGCATTAAAAGCTATTACTATTAATGCTGCAGAAATTTGTGGAGTTTCAGATAGAGTAGGAAGCATTGAAACGGGAAAAGATGCTGATATTGCAATTTTTGATGGTAATCCATTAGAGACTCTTACAAGTACACTTTATACTATAATAAATGGGGAAGTAGTATATAGGTCTGAATAAGTATGAGGAAATCTAAATATTGTATAGCAAATGCAAATCTATATTAATATAAATAAAAAAACTACGATACTATTAAAGTATAAGTAGTTTTTTATTTATATAAATTTATTTTAATAAGGTATAGATAGGGTGATTTACTATGAGAAGCATGAGGGAAAGAATTATAATAATTATTATACTATTAGGTTTAGCTTTTTTTGTTGGAATACAATTAAAAGGAAGGGAAAAGGAAGTTGGTCTTAAAATAGATAAGTGGGACAATCTATATAATAATAAAAATATACATGTATATTACGATATTGAAGATAAACAGCTATTAAATGATTTAAAAGACAGATTTAAAATACAGGAAATTACTAATGGAAAAATAGATGAACTTGATAAAAGTATTGATATAATTAATTGGATAAAAAATAATATGAAGTATTCAAAGAGCATTAAACCTTTTGAAGGGAATAAAGGAGCTTTTGATATACTCGAAGATAAGGAAAATAAAAAGGAGTTTTCAAATAAAGAAATATGTACAGTATTTAATGAATTTGCCATAGCGGCAGGCATTAAATCTAGGATTGGAGAATTGATTGTTTCAAATAAAGAAAAAGTTTCTGATAATGATATATTTATGGTTTGTGAGATATGGAGTGATAAGCACAATAAGTGGATAATGATAGATCCATCCAATAGAATATACATAACAGAAAACAATACACCTTTGTCTGTAATAGAAGTTATAAAAAAAGGGATAGATAATCTTAATATAATAGAATTAAGTAAAAGTAAAAGTTATAAGAAGCAAATGAAAAAATATTTTTATGCATATGCAATTAGTATTGATAATAGTATTTATAGTATAAAAAAAAGTAACTCTTATCTTTGTTTTGCAAAAGACATGAATGAAATAAACATTCCATCTAAAGCTTTACTAAATTCTCCAACGATTTTTACAAATGATGAACATCTATTTAATTTATCACCTAAAGTAGTACATAAAATATCAAAAAATGATGATAAACCTACTTTAATATTTTCTAGAAAAAACAATACTAATAATAAAGATGTAAAACTATCATTTCTTGGTGGAGTATTTAAAAATAGTGAAATGGTAGACAAATATTATATAAGCATTAATGATGGACCGTTTAAAGAAGTAAATAAGTATTTTGATGTAGATATTAAATCAGGATTAAATACAATTAAGCTATCTCAAGATGGAAAAATAGTATCTAGAGAAGTTATACTGGAATACTCAGATAAATAGCACTTATAAAAAGGTGGACAAAAAACGGTTAAAAAGAGTATAATTCTAAATAGATTTTAAATGTCTTAAGTTGAACTTGGTAAGTAAATAAGGAAGCGAGAGTGAAAGGATAATGCATAACTTAATATTTATTTTGAAGGCTATAATCATAGGTATAGTTGAAGGAATTACGGAATTTTTACCAGTTTCTTCTACAGGGCATATGATTATAGTTGGCCATCTGATTGGGTTTAAAGAGGGAGGAGTACCAGCTGCTCTATATACAAAACAATACATAGATGCTTTTACAATGATAATTCAGTTAGGTGCTATTTTAGCTATTGTGGTTTTATACTGGAATAAAATTATGAAAACTTTTCAAAATTTTTCTCCTAAAAAACCAAAGTCAGGCTTCAAATTTTGGTTTAATATTTTTGTAGCATGTATACCAGCAGGAGTTTTAGGGCTTACATTTAATGATTGGATTGAAGAAAAACTATTTAATCCCATTACTGTAACTGCAGCACTTTTGGTAGGGGCTATATGGATGATATTTGCTGAAAAAAAATATAGAGGTAAGTACACTACTAAAACTATAGATGATATTAATATAAAACAGGCTTTTTTCATAGGATGTTTTCAATGTCTAGCACTTTGGCCAGGCATGTCAAGATCGGCTTCAACTATAATAGGAGCCTGGATTGCTGGATTATCAACAGTTGCAGCTGCTGAATTTTCATTTTTTTTAGCATTACCTGTAATGGTTGGAGTCACTTTAAAGTCTCTTTTAGATATTAATATAGCTGCTTTAGGAATGGTACAAATTATAGCTCTTATTGTTGGTTTTATTGTTTCATTTATTGTTGCTCTAATTGTTGTAGATAAATTTGTAAGTTTCTTAAAAAAGAGACCTATGAGAATTTTTGCTATATACAGAATATTAATTGGAATAATTCTACTTGTATTAATTATTTTTAATATAATTTAAATTAATATATAATTTTATATAGAAATTTTAAAAGCTGAGATTTATTTCTCAGCTTTTTATTTTACTAATCATTTTTTCTTGTTTAATGGGTAATAATAAATTTAGAATAAAATTATATAAGTAAAGAATAAATTTATTTTACTTATAAAAAACACTAATTTATAAAGGAGTGTTATGTAATGGATTGGAATA
>NZ_CM132773.1:3370000-3616135 GCF_053901425.1 Clostridium sp. JNZ J1-5
CAGGGACGAAAGTCGGGCTTAGTGATCCGGTGGTTCTGTATGGAAGGGCCATCGCTCAACGGATAAAAGCTACCTCGGGGATAACAGGCTGATCTCCCCCAAGAGTCCACATCGACGGGGAGGTTTGGCACCTCGATGTCGGCTCGTCGCATCCTGGGGCTGTAGTCGGTCCCAAGGGTTGGGCTGTTCGCCCATTAAAGCGGCACGCGAGCTGGGTTCAGAACGTCGTGAGACAGTTCGGTCCCTATCCGCCGTGGGCGTAGGAAATTTGAGAGGAGCTGTCCTTAGTACGAGAGGACCGGGATGGACTGACCTCTGGTGCACCAGTTGTTCCGCCAGGAGCACAGCTGGGTAGCTATGTCGGGAAGGGATAAACGCTGAAAGCATCTAAGCGTGAAGCCCACCTCAAGATTAGATTTCCCATAGCGTAAGCTAGTAAGATCCCTGGAAGACTACCAGGTTGATAGGTCAGAGGTGTAAGTGCAGCAATGCATTAAGCTGACTGATACTAATAGATCGAGGGCTTGATCAAATATTAATTCACTGTGCAATTTTGAGAGAACAATCTCTCTAAGGAAACTCCTCAGCGTAGCTGATGAGTACTGATTTGTTACCAAAATCGAAGATTTTGACAAATCATGCATCTGGTTATTATGGCTTGAAGGTAACACCCGTACCCATTCCGAACACGAAGGTTAAGCTTCAAAGCGCCGATGGTACTGCACTGGAGACGGTGTGGAAGAGTAGGTCGTAGCCAGGTAAATGTTCCGCGATAGCTCAACGGTGGAGCACTCGGCTGTTAACCGATAGGTTGAAGGTTCGAATCCTTTTCGCGGAGCCATTTTTATTTTTTGATAAAATAATGTAAATAACTATAAAGAGCACTAATCTCTATCAAAGAGTAATTAGTGCTCTTAGTTTTATTTTTACAATTTATTGATTGTTATTCTTATATTTATTAGCGCTCATTAAGAATATAGTGGATGCTATTATAAATATTATACTAATTACTTGAGCCATTCTTAATGGTCCTAACATTAAACTGTCAGTTCTTAAACCTTCAATTGCAAACCTACCTATAGAATATAGAATCAAATATAAATAGAAAATTGAACCTTTTGCTAAGTGTTTCTTATTGCTTAAAAATATAAGTAATATAAAAATTAGTAGATTCCAAATTGATTCATATAAAAATGTAGGATGATGATAGGCGCCTTCTATGTACATTCCATTTTGAATAAACTTTGGAAAATGAGATATAAATTCTTTAGATACTTCTCCGCCGTAAGCTTCCTGATTAAAAAAGTTTCCCCAACGACCAATAGCTTGAGCTATTATGAAAGATGGAGCAATGGTATCCAGTAGATCTAGAAAATTCACATTTTTTACTCTTGACATAATATAACCGCTTAGCAAAGCTCCTAAAATTCCACCGTGAATTGCAAGACCTCCTCCACGAATATTTAATATTTGAGAGGGATTTGCGCTATAATAAGACCATTCAAATATTACATAATATAACCTAGCACATAATACAGAAATAGGAAGTGCAACTATAAATATATCGGTTAATTTATCAAAATCCACATTGTGAATTTTGCTTTGTTTATAGCCTACAAAATAGGCTACCATAATGCCCATACTTATTAAAATTCCATACCAACGAATTGGTAGACCAAACAGTTCAAATGCTACTGGATTCATCAATATCACGTCCTTTTTACTATTCTATTTCCATCACTTTCTAATACAACTGTTTTATGTATGTCAGTTCTAAATGTAATTATACCTTTTTCTTTTAATTTAAGCAAAGTTTCTTTATGGGGATGGCCATAATCGTTCCCTTTTCCACAGCTGATAATAGCCACTTTAGGGTTAACTTCATCCAAATATTTTTGTGACGTGGAGGATTTGCTTCCATGATGTCCTATCTTTATAACATCAGCACTAATATTATAGCCTTTATTTAATGTTTCTTCCTCTCTTATAGACTCTGCATCTCCTGAAAAGATAAAACTAGTGTTACCGTAAACAATTTTTATTATGGCGGAATAGTTATTTAGGTTAGTATAATTAGAGTAAGTGGGTATTATGTAGCAGTGTATTTTTTCTTCTAAATTTAAAGTGATTTCAGATGTAATAGGTGATATTTTCAATCCTTTTTTATTTAGATTTAAAGCCATATTTTTAAATGTATCAGTGGTGGTTGTAATCTTAGGAGAGTAGAATTTATCTATAGAAAAATTTTTAATTATATGACTCATATTTCCTATGTGATCATCATGAGGATGAGTGGCAATTACATAATTAAGTTTACTTATTTTTTGTTTCTTTAAATAGGAGGAAGCTTTTTTATTTCCTGAACCAGAATCAATCAAAATATTTTCATTATTAAACTGGATTAAAATTGCATCTCCTTGGTCTACATCTATATAGTGAATTAAAAGTTTATCTTTTGATGGAAATACTACAGAAGCTTTCATAGAATAATTATATATGACATATACACATAATATTAATATTATTGTGAAAAAAACCAAGATAGCCTTTGAACGTTTTTTATTGATTTTCATGTACTCACCTCAAAAATTCATAAAATAATATAATTATTATATAATAATACCAATTCTATAGAAAAATAAACCTATACAAGGAGAAAAATAAACTATTTATTGAATTGATGTCTTTACATAGCTATAATAGAAGTTGCTTAAACAATCTAAGAAAGGAATGGGAACATGAGATCAATAGGTATATATACATACATTATTTTTAATTTAATACGTACACTAGGACTAGACAGTAAGTATAAAAAAATGAAGAGGCAAGGAGAAGAAGAAAAGGCAGAAAAATTTTTACATAGCACAGTTTTTTATTGGGCAAAGCAAGTACTTAAAAAGGCCGGAGTAAAAGTTAAAGCTAGAGGAGTAGAAAATGTGCCGGATGGAGCTTGTTGTTTTGTAGCAAATCATCAAGGTAATTTTGATATTTTAGCAATATTAGCTGCTATAGATAAACCTATGGGATTTATTGCTAAAAAAGAAATGGCGAAAATACCTTTAATTTCAAGATGGATGAGGAATATAAGATGTGTGTTTATTGATAGAAAAAATGTTAGAGAATCTTTAAAAGCTATAAATGAAGGAGCAAATAATTTAAAAAATGGATATTCTATGGTTATTTTTCCAGAAGGGACAAGAAGTAAAAGCCATAATATAGGAGAATTTAAAAAAGGTAGCTTAAAGATGGCTACTAAGGCTAAAGTTCCTATAGTGCCAATTACAATTGATGGAAGCTACAAAATTTTCGAAGAACACAACGGATGGCTTAGAAAAGGAGAAATTAAATTAACCATTGAAAAGCCGATATATTTGGAAAAGCTTTCTCAAGAAGAACAAAAAAATTTATCAGAAATAGTTAAAGCAGAAATAGTTAAAAATCTGTAAAACAAGGCTACAAATTAGAATTGAGGATACTAGAGTAAAAATACAATCGCTAATCTCTAGTCTCTAGTCCCTAAAATAATGTTTAAGTTCTAAATGTTAGGTGATTAGTGATTAGTGACTAGCGAGTATTGTCAGTTTTCTATATTTAAAACTATGGCTTTAGGACGGCTCATTGCCTCTATACTATACCTAACGCCTTGAGTTCCAAGCCCAGAAGATTTAACTCCAAGAAATGGAAAGTTATCAGGACCTCTTTCTGTCTTATTATTGATTTGAACAGTACCTACTTCCAATTTATTAGCTATATAAAAGGCTTTATTTATATCACGAGTAAAAATAGATGATTGAAGTCCGTATTGAGATGAATTTGCTATTACAATAGCTTCATCAATATTTTTTACTCTAATTATTGGAAGCACGGGCCCGAATGGTTCTTCCCAAGCCAATCTCATATCTGTAGTAACTTTATCAAAAAGAACTGGATAAATTAAATTACCCTTCCTTTTACTTGGTGTAAGCATAGTGGCACCTTTCACTATAGCATCTTTAATTAAACCTTCCACGTAATCTGCAGCTTCATTATTTATTAGAGGAGTAATATCTACTTCATCTTCTGGATTTCCAACTTTGAGTTTTTCTACTCTTTCTTTAAGTTCTAGTACAAGTTCATCTGCTATTGTCTCTTCTACTAAAACTCTTTTCACAGCAGTACATCTTTGACCAGAATAACTATACGCTCCAGATACTATATTGTCAGCTGTTTTTTCTAAATCTGCATCTTTTAAGACTAATGCAGCATCTTTGCCTCCTAGCTCCATCAGCATAGGAACCATACCAGCCACTACAGCTATGTGTTTTCCTATATCAGAGCTTCCTGTAAAGTTTATAAAATTTATATCTTTGTGAGTTACTAGATAATCTCCTATTATAGAACCTTTTCCTGTAACAGTATTTAAAACCCCTTTAGGAATGCCTGCTTCATTAAATATTTCTGCAAGGTACAATGTGGATATAGCACCTTGGGTTGGAGGTTTTAGGACAACGCTATTTCCTGCAATTAAGGCAGGGGCAATTTTAGATGCGGAAAGATTTATAGGATAATTAAAAGGTGATATAGCCAATACAACACCTATAGGAACTCTAGTGACAAATGAAATTTTATTCTTATTAAATCCAGGAAAGTTTTCGGAACTAACTGTTTCACCATGTAAATGCTTACCCTCTTCAGCAACAAATCTAATAAAATCTACTGTTCTTTGAATTTCTGATATTGAGGACTTTTTATCTTTAGCAATTTCCTTTTGAAGTATAGAAACTAAAAAATCAACTTTATTGGAGAGAATATCTGCTGCTCTATGCAGAATTTCAGAACGTTTATTTATAGGTGTTTCTCCCCAAGATAATTGGCTTAGATGTGAATTCTGTATAGAAGCATCTACTTCCCTTTCATTCATAGATTGAATTTTGCCAACTAATGTACCATCTACTGGTGAAAAAATTTCAATTGGCATATTTGAAGACTCTACCCACTGGCCATTGTATAAATTTTTGTAAATATTATTTTCATGAATATTTTCAAACAAAAAAATCACCCCTTTAATTATTAATATTATTATGTACTAAAAGAGGTGACCTTATAGGAATCTATAAATATTTTATAAAAAACCAGTTAATGAGCATTAGTTAATTTTTGAAAAATGAATTATTTAATGACGAATATTGCAAGCATCTTTACTGAGATTGTATAAATATGATATAATGTTGAATAAACGCAGTTTTAGTATTATGAAAACTTATATTTATGATTGATAAACTTGAGTAAAATTCATAATATAAATATGTAGTTATTAAAAATTTTAAATAGTATAAAATTCTCATTAAAAAGGGGTTGAATAGAATGGGGTACAATATTGTTGAAAAGATTTTAAAAGACCACTTAGTAGTTGGAAAGATGGAAAAAGGTAACGAAATAGGTATTAGGATAGATCAAACTTTAACTCAAGATTCTACAGGTACCATGGCTTATTTGCAATTTGAGGCTCTTGGTGTTGATAAGGTAAAGACAAAACGTTCAGTTGCATATATAGATCATAATATGCTTCAGACAGGTCCTGAAAATGCAGATGATCATGCATATATACAAACTGTAACGAAAAAGCATGGAATCTATTTTTCTAAGCCGGGAAATGGTATTTGTCATCAGGTACATTTGGAAAGATTTGGAGTCCCAGGACAAACTCTTGTAGGCTCAGATAGCCATACTCCAACAGCAGGTGGAATCGGAATGATTGGGATTGGAGCTGGTGGACTTGATGTAGCAGTGGCAATGGGTGGCGGAGAATACTATATAAAGACTCCTAAGGTTGTAAAAGTAGAATTGAAAGGAAAGCTAAATTCTTGGGTTTCAGCAAAGGACATTATTTTAGAAATTTTAAGACGCCTTACAGTAAAGGGGGGAGTTGATAAGATTTTTGAATATGGTGGAGAGGGTGTAAAAACCCTATCAGTTCCAGAAAGAGCTACAATAACAAATATGGGTGCTGAGCTTGGAGCTACTACTTCAATTTTCCCTAGCGATGAGGTAACTTTAGAGTTTTTAAAGGCTCAAGGAAGAGAAGAAGATTATGTTAAAATAATGCCAGATGAGGATGCCACTTATGATGAAATAATCCAAATTAACTTAAGTGAATTAGAACCATTGGTAGCATGTCCTCATAGTCCTGATAATGTAGTTAAAGTTACTGAGCTCAAAGGGGTAAAAGTTAATCAGATTACCATAGGAAGTTGTACAAACTCTTCATATGTAGATATGATGAAAGTTGCTGAAATATTAGATGGAAAGACTATTCATGAGGATGTATCACTAGTAATTGGACCAGGATCAAAGCAAGTTCTAAACATGCTTGCTTCAAATGGTGCTTTAGCAGCTATGATATCTGCAGGCGCTAGAATAATAGAATCAGGCTGTGGACCATGTATAGGAATGGGTCAAGCACCTGCCAACGGAGCTGTATCTCTTAGAACTATAAATAGAAATTTTGAAGGAAGATGTGGAACAGCAACAGCAGGAGTTTATCTTGTAAGTCCAGAGATAGCAGCAGTTTCAGCGCTAACTGGTTACATTACAGATCCAAGAGAATCTGGCAAAGCTCCAGAAATAGAAATGCCAGAAGAATTTTTAATAAATGATAATTTAATTGTAAAACCATCAGACAATCCAGAGGAAGTTGAAATTGTAAGAGGACCTAATATAAAGCCTTTTCCAAAGGCTAAAGCACTTAAAGATAATATAGAAGGTAAGGTGCTTATAAAAGTAGGAGACAACATAACTACAGATCATATAATGCCATCAAATGCAAAATTATTACCATTTAGATCTAATATTCCTTATTTATCTGATTATTGTTTAGCACCATGTAATGAAGATTTCCCCAAAAGAGCTAAGGAAAATGGCGGAGGATTTATATTAGGTGGAGCTAACTATGGACAGGGATCAAGTAGAGAGCATGCAGCTTTAGTACCTCTTTATTTAGGAATAAAAGCTGTGCTTGCTAAATCTTTTGCTAGAATACACATGGCCAATTTGATAAACAATGGAATAATGCCTTTAGTATTCAATAATATTAATGATTATGATAATATAGATGAGTTTGATGAGCTTATTATGCAAAATGTTCTTCAAGGGATAGAAAGTGGAAAAATTATAGTTAAAAATAAAACTAAGAATAAGGAATACGAGATGAATTTACAGCTTTCTGAAAGACAAAAAGAGATGATATTAAAAGGTGGGCTTATAAACACTATTAAAGATAAATAATATAAAGCATTAGAATTGATCAGCAATTGGAGGTAACGTAATGAAATATGATGTGACTTTAATTCCGGGAGACGGAATTGGACCAGAGGTTATGATAGCAGCTAAGACTATAATTGATGCAAGTGGAGTACAAATTAATTGGGAAATGGTAGAAGCTGGTGAAAAGGTTATTGAAGAATATGGCACACCTCTTCCAAACTATGTAATAGAAAGTATTAAGAAAAATAAAGTAGCTATAAAGGGACCAGTTACTACTCCAATAGGGAAAGGCTTTAGGAGTGTAAATGTAGGACTTAGACAAGCACTTGATCTTTATGCTAATGTAAGACCCGTAAAAACTTATGAGGGTATAGCTTCAAGATATGAAAATGTAGATATTGTAATAGTTAGAGAAAATACAGAGGATTTATATGCAGGTATTGAACACAGTATAGGAGATGTGGCTGCTGAGAGTATCAAGATAATTACAAAAAAAGCTAGTGATAGAATAGCTGAATTTGCTTTTGACCTAGCAGAAAAACAAGGAAGAAAGAAAGTAACAGCAGTTCATAAGGCTAATATAATGAAATTATCAGATGGACTTTTCCTAAGATGCTCAAAAGAAGTGGCAGAGAAGCACAAAACTATTGAATTTTCAGATATGATAGTAGATGCTATGAGTATGAGATTAGTTCAATCTCCAGAAAATTATGATGTACTTGTTATGCCTAATTTATATGGAGATATTTTATCAGATATGGCGGCAGGATTAGTAGGAGGACTTGGTGTGGTTCCAGGTGCAAATATTGGGGACGGAATTGCTGTATTTGAAGCAGTTCATGGTTCAGCACCAGATATTGCTGGGAAGAATATAGCTAACCCTACAGCAGCTATACTAAGTGGAGTTATGATGTTAAGATATTTAGGAGAGTATGAAGCAGCAGAAAAAATAGATAATGCTGTAGCAAAGGTACTAAAAGAAGGAAAAGTAAAAACTTCTGACTTAGGTGGAAATGCAAAAACAATGGAGTTTGCAGAAGAAATAATTAGAAATCTATAACCTGTAAGTTTTAACATTAATATTTATAAAAGATGTGTAGATAGATTTGTCTATACATCTTTTATGTTATTAATTACATATTTATTAATTATAATTTCAAAATATGAACCAGTATACATAATTAAGAGGGGGATAATGGATGGAGTTAAACTTAGATTCAGATTATAAAACAGAGTTTAAGCAAGGTATGAAAGCAGGTATTCCGATATTTATGGGATATTTTCCAATTTCTATTACTTTTGGACTAATTGCAAAGGCTTCAGGTGTACATGGATTTCTAGCAGTATTAATGGCAGTGACAAATTTTACAGGAGCTACACAATTTATTGGAGTAAATATGTTTGCTCAGGGAATTGCTCTTAGCAATATTGTTTTGACCACTTTTATGATCAATGCAAGATACCTTTTAATGTCATTTTGTGTTGCTAATAAATTGAAAAATTCAGCCAGTACTAAAATAAAAGCTGCATTAAGTTTTGGAATTACAGATGAAGTTTTTGTTGTATCAATGACTAAAGAGGATTTAAAACCTAGTTTTATATTTGGAGCACAACTTGTTTCCTATTCAGGTTGGGTTTTGGGAACCATAGTAGGAGTTCTTTTGGCTAATATATTACCTGAGGGAGTTTCAAGCAGTATAGGTATTGCAATATATATAATGTTTTTAGGCTTACTTCTTCCAGCAGCAAAAGAATCTATTAAAATAGCAATTGTATCTGTTGTTGCCATGATAATTAGTTCTATCATATATTGGATTCCAATATTAAATAAAACTATTGGAAGTTGGAGAATAGTTATTACTATTATTTTAGCTTCTTTAATTGGAGCTGCACTTTTACCTAGTGAAGAAGGTGAAAAAAATGAATAGATTTCTTATTATGCTAATAGTAACAGGATTAGTAACTTATTTGACTAGAGCTATACCTATGATTTTTTATAGAGGAAAGGAACCAGGAAAATTTATAAAATCCTTTTTGGAATATATACCTTATGCTGCACTAGGAGGTCTTTTGTTCCCAGAAGTATTGTATTCTACAGGAAATTTAATAACAGCATTAGCTGGAGGAGTCTTTGCTAGTGTTTTGATATTAAAAAAGCAGAATATGATTGTTTCGGTATTAGGAACTATAGTGTTAGTATATTTTTTAAATTTATATTTTTAGCATCTGATTTAAGAGGTCTTTGAGAGTGTTCGCTCAAAGACCTTTTTTCTTTAATGGTTCTGTTTTAAATGAATGTTGATTTTTACATTCATTTAAAATTTTCCATATATTGATTTTTGTTCTTGATGAATAAAAATTCAAAAAAACAGAATAAATATTAGAAAAGGTATTGCATAAATATAATATATTATGTATAATTATTATATTAAAAGTTGGTTGTATATGGTAATTTATATCATAGATCCAACTAATACAGGGGATTAACAAATAGAGAGGTGTATAAATATGAAAAAAATAGGTGTTATTTTATTAGTTTTTATTATGGGACTTACATTATTAGTTGGTTGTGGAAAGGAGTCAGCTGCTAGTAATTCAAAAGGTACTGCAGGTACTGAAACTAAATCTGATAATTCTTTGGAGACAGTAAAGCAGGCAGGAAAATTAGTGGTTGGATTAGATGATGCTTACCCTCCAATGGAATTCAGAGATGAAAAAAACAATTTAGTTGGATTTGACATTGACTTAGCTAATGAAATTGGAAAAAAGCTTGGAGTTAAGGTAGAATTCATGACAACAGAATGGAATGGAATCTTATTAGCTCTTCAATCAAAGAAATTTGATATGATAATTTCAGGCTTAAGTATTACAGAAGAAAGAAAAAAATCAATAGCATTTTCAGAACCATATGTTATGGGTGGTCAAGTTATAGCAGTTAAAGCTGGAAATGATTCTATAAAAACACTTGCTGATTTAAAAGGTAAAAAAGTTGGTTGTCAAATGGGATCTACTGGACAGAAGGCCGCAGAAACTAACTTAAAAGATATTAAAGAGCTTAGAAAATATGGAAAGATAACAGAGGCTTTTAGTGAATTATCAATAGGAAGAGTAGATGCAGTTATTATGGATGCCCAAGTTGGTGGATATTATATAGCAAAGAAACCAGGTGAATTTGTAGTTTTAAAAGAAATGGTAAGTGAAGAACCTATGGGAGTAGGCTTCAAAAAAGAAGATAAGCAATTACAAAATGCCATTCAAAAGGCTATAGATGAATTAAAAGCAGATGGAACATTATCTAAGTTATCAGTTAAGTGGTTTGGATTTGATGCATATAAAAAATAGTAATAAAGATACCTCTGTATATTTGTGAATACAGAGGTATAGAAACTTAAAGGCTTATAGGATGGACTATGGGGGGATAATATGGATATAGCAATTTTAAAAAATATGCTTCCAATATTGCTTAAAGGAAGTATTATAACTATAGAACTTACAGTTATATCAGTAATTTTAGGAAGTGTTATAGGAATAATTGTAGCTACTTTGAAATTATCTAAAAGCAAAATAGTTGTTTCAATTGTATCTTTTTATACTTGGTTGTTTAGAGGAACTCCAATGCTTTTACAGCTTTTCTTTTTCTATTATGCACTACCATTTGTGGGACTAGAGTTAACTCCTATGAGTGCAGCTATAATTGGATTAAGCTTAAATTCAGGAGCATATATGGCAGAGATTATAAGAGGAGGAATACTTTCTATAGATAAAGGGCAGTTTGAAGCTTGCAAGGCATTAGGATTTACTTACTTTCAAACTATGAAAAAGGTAATATTACCTCAAACTTTTAGAGTAATAATTCCTTCTATAGGAAATGAGTTTATAACAATGCTCAAAGATACTTCACTTGTTTCCGCAATTGCAATGGAAGAACTTATGAGAAACGCACAATTACAAATTTCCTCTACAGCAAGACCTATAGAAGCTTTTTTTATAGCAGGATGCTTGTATTTACTTATGACAACAGTATTTACAACTATATTCTCTTTAACTGAAAGAAAGCTTTCAGTATATTAAGGATGGTGGTTAAGGTGAATATGATAGAAGCTAAAAATTTAACTAAAAAATTTGGAGATTTAACAGTTTTTGAAAATTTAAATGTTAAGGTAAAAAAAGGAGAAGTTTTAGTTATAATAGGCCCTTCTGGTTCAGGTAAGAGTACGTTTTTAAGATGTTTAAATACACTTGAGCTACCTAATGAAGGAGAAATTATTATAGAAGGTGAAAAGCTAAATATAAAAGATAAAAAGGATACAAGATTAAAAATAGAAAAAATGGGTATGGTTTTTCAAAACTTTAATCTTTTTCCACATATGACTGTAGAGCAGAATGTAATAGAAGCTCCAATTACAGTAAAGAAAGAAAAAAAAGAAGATGTTCTAAAAAAAGCAAATGAATTAATAAATAAGGTAGGATTAGGTGATAAAAAAGATTATTATCCATCTAAGCTTTCAGGAGGCCAAAAGCAGAGGGTTGCTATTGCTAGAGCTCTTGCTATGGACCCAGATATAATGCTTTTTGATGAGCCTACTTCAGCACTGGACCCTGAACTTGTAGGGGAAGTTTTAAATGTAATGAAAGATCTTGCAAAAGAGGGAATGACTATGGTGGTTGTTACTCACGAGATGGGATTTGCAAGGGAAGTTGGAGATAGAGTTATATTTATGGATGGAGGAAAAATAGTAGAAGAAGGTACTCCAGAGGATATTTTCAGCAATCCTAAGGAAGAAAGAACAAAAGCATTTTTAGATAAAATACTTTAATATTAATTAACAAAAATAGTTATTAAAATTTTGCAATTGCAAATCATATAAATTATTAACAACTGGGTAATGAAGAAAGGGGATTTAACAATGAAAGAAAAAGTAGTATTAGCATATTCAGGTGGATTAGATACATCTATTATTATACACTGGCTTAAGGAAAACTATGATTTAGAAGTTATAGCATGTTGTGTAAATGTAGGTCAAGATGAAGACTTTGAGGAGATTAGGAAAAAAGCAATAAAATCTGGAGCATCAAAGATATATATAGAAGATGTAACAGAAGAATTTATCACTGATTTCCTATTTAAAGGTGTTAAAGCCAATGCTATATATGAAGGTAAGTACCTTTTAGGAACATCTTTTGCAAGACCATTGATTGCTAAAAAACTTGTTGAGACAGCTCATAAAGAAGGTGCAAAATATATATGCCATGGATGTACAGGAAAAGGTAATGACCAAGTACGTTTTGAAGTTGGGATAGCATCTATTGATCCTTCTATAAATATAATAGCTCCATGGAGAATGTGGGACATTAAATCAAGAGAAGATGCTATAGATTATGCTAATACTAATGGAATAGAGGTACCAGTAACTAAAGAAAAGATATATTCAAGAGATAGAAATATTTGGCATACAAGTCATGAGGGCGGAGATTTAGAAAATCTAAAAAATGAACATAAGGGAGATATGTATCTTATGACAGTACCTCCAGAAAAGGCAAAAGATGAAGCTACTTATGTGGAGATATATTTTGAAAAAGGTATAGCAAAAAAAATTAATGGAGAAGAATTAAGTCCTGTAGAAATGCTTAATAAGTTAAATAAAATAGGTGGAGAAAATGGAATTGGTGTTGTAGATTTATTGGAAAATAGACTTGTTGGAATGAAATCAAGAGGTGTATATGAGACTCCAGGAGGTACAATATTATATGCTGCTCACAAAGAGTTAGAATATTTAACTGTTGAAAAAGAGTCTTTCCACTTTAAAGAAATGGTATCTCAAAAGTATGGAGAATTAGTATATAATGGATTGTGGTATACTACTTTAAAAGAAGCTCTTGATGCTTTTGTAGATAAAACTCAAGAAAAAGTAACTGGAAGTGTAAAATTAAAATTGTATAAAGGTAATATAATGTTTGCAGGAATGGAATCTCCTTATGCATTATATGAAGAGACAATATCTTCTTTTGGTGCAAGCGACTTATATGATCATAGTGATGCAGAAGGATTTATTAATCTTTTCGGACTGCCATATAAAATTAATGCTATGCTTAATAAAAATAAATAACTAAAAACATAATCGCTAATCTCTAGTCTCTAATCACTAAAAAGAGATAGAGATTAGCGATTAGTGATTGAAGACTAAAAGAACGGAGTGATTTTACTTATGAAACTTTGGGGAGGAAGATTTAAAAATGAAGAAAGTAAGCTTATGGAGGACTTTAATAGTTCCCTAAGCTTTGATAAAAGATTATATAGAGAAGATATTATAGGAAGTATTGCCCATGTAAAAATGCTAGCAAAATGCAAGGTTTTAAAGGAAGATGAAAAAGATACAATAGTAAAGGGGTTAAAGTCAATATTAGAAGATATTGAAGCTAAAAAACTTCTTATTGAAGGTGATTACGAAGATATTCACAGCTTTGTTGAGGTCAATCTAATTAGCAGAGTAGGAGAGGTTGGAAAAAAGCTTCATACAGGAAGAAGTAGAAATGACCAGGTTGCCTTAGATATGAGAATGTACTCTAAAGCAAAAGCCTATGAAGTTATAGAAAATCTAGATCAATTACTTAACACAATAAATGAACTTGCAATAAAAAATAATGTAATGATGCCAGGCTACACACATCTACAAAGGGCACAAGTGGTTACATTTAAGCATCATATGATGGCATATTACAGTATGCTGAAAAGAGATAAAAATAGAATTGTGAGTGACATCAATATAATGGATGAGAGCCCTCTTGGATGTGGAGCGTTAGCTGGAACTACTTATAATATTGATAGAGACTTTACTGCAGCTGAGCTAGGTTTTAAAAAACCTGTAGATAACTTTATGGATGGAGTAAGTGATAGAGACTATTTAATAAGTCTTTTATCTTCATTCTCTATAATAATGATGCATTTAAGTAGGCTAAGTGAGGAACTTATATTATGGAGCAGTAAAGAGTTTGATTTTATATCTATAAGTGATGAATTTTCAACTGGAAGTAGTATCATGCCTCAAAAGAAAAATCCCGATGCCGCTGAATTAATAAGAGGCAAAACAGGAAGAGTTTATGGAGACTTAATGGGACTTTTGACTACTATGAAAGGTATTCCACTAGCTTATAATAAAGATATGCAGGAAGATAAAGAGAGATTTTTTGATGGATTAGACACTGTTTTAAAGTCTTTAAAAGTTATGAATGGTATGTTAGATGGACTAAAAATAAAAGAAGATAATATGTATAATAGTGTTAAAAGAGGATTCTTAAATGCCACCGAAGCAGCTGACTATCTAGTAAACAAGGGGATGGCCTTTAGAGATGCGCATGGAGTAATCGGTTCTATAGTTTTATACTGTGAAGAAAATGGTTCAAGTATTGAGGAATTAAAATTAGAAGAGTTAAAGAATTTTAGTCAGCTTTTTGAAGAAGATGTATATGAATTTATAGACTACAAAAATACCTTATGCAGAGGAATAAAGAAATATATATAGTTTAATCTTACTTAAATAGTGAATATTTAGGTTTAAAATTAATTAAATTGAATAATTATTAATTTATAGGTTGACTATATTATGATAGTGTTATAAAATAATAAAAAAGCGTATATCGAAGTTTGTTGGTAGAGGTGCGATATTTAAGAGTATTGTTACGGAGAGAAGTACGATGATGTAGCAGGAAAGGAAATACCGCCGAAGCGTATAACGGATACTTTAAAGTTATACAGCTGGTCTTGCATAAAATATGTGTAAGATTGTCACAAGTAATATTTGTGGAGAGCTATCATTCAACTTGTTGGGTACTATTATAATTCTGTAGTATTTAATGAGCCTTGGGTGAAAACTCAAGGCTTTTGTTATTGTCTAAAGATGTTCTTCCGCAGAAGCTCGGTATATGATAAAAAGAAAACAGGGGGAAAATCAATGAAAAGAAAAAAGATGTTTTTACTTACTTTATTAATTATGGTTTTAGCATTTGCTACCACGGCTTTAGGGGTTGATCAAGAAGTAGCAAAGGCAAATGCAAATAACTTTGGGATGTGGACATTAATGCCACCGCTAGTTGCTATAATATTAGCTTTTATAACTAAAAATGTTGTAATATCACTATTCTTAGGAATACTTTCAGGAACAGTTATATTGCAATTAAAAGGAGCAAATGTATTTTATGCATTATTCCTTGGATTTTTTGATATAGTTAATAGATTAGTAGGGTCATTAGCAGATCCGTGGAATGCTGGTATTATACTTCAATGTTTAACAATTGGTGGACTTATAGCTCTAATTTCTAAAATGGGTGGAGCTAAGGCGGTAGCAGAATCATTAGCTAAAAAAGCTAAAAGCCCAACTAGTGCTCAATTGATTACTTGGTTTTTAGGAATATTAGTATTCTTTGATGATTATGCAAACTCATTAATAGTAGGTCCTATGATGAGACCAGTTACTGATAAAATGAAAATATCAAGAGAAAAACTATCTTTTATAGTTGATGCTACTGCAGCGCCAATTGCAGGTATTGCAGTTATATCAACATGGATAGGACTTGAACTTAGTTTAATTAAAGATGGATATCAATCTGTAGGACAAAATGTAAGTGCTTATAATATATTCCTACAAACTATTCCATATAGATTTTATAATATATTAATTCTTATATTCATAGTGTTTACAGCAATATTTTTAAGAGAATTTGGTCCAATGCTTAAGGCAGAAAGACGTGCTAGAGCTACAGGAGAAGTTTTACGTAAAGGTTCAAAACCAATGGTTTCATCAGAAGCTACAGAACTTGAACCAAAAGAAGGTATAAAATTAAGAGTTGCTAATGCAGTAGTACCTATACTAATTTTAGTTTTAGGAGCTTTCATAGGATTCTATTACAATGGTTATAACTCAATAATGGGTGGAGAAAATAAAGAATTAATTCAATTACTTAAAGATTCACCAATGTCATTTACTGGTATAAGAGAAGCTTTTAGTGCATCTGATGCAAGTATAGTTTTATTCCAATCAGCTTTAGTTGCTAGTATAGTAGCTATGATAATGGGAGTAAGACAAAAATTATTCACAGTAAGTGAAGCAATTGATACTTGGATACAAGGAATGAAATCTCTAATTATTACAGGTGTTATATTACTACTTGCTTGGTCTTTAAGCTCAGTAGTTAAAGAATTAGGAACTGCCTTATTCTTAGTAGGTGCGTTAAAAGATACATTACCTGCATTTATACTGCCAGCTATAATATTCATATTAGCTTCAATTATTTCATTTGCAACAGGTACTTCTTATGGAACAATGGGAATATTAATGCCACTTACAATACCTCTTGCATTTGCAATAAATCCTACTAATGCTTATATGATTACTGCTATTAGTTCTGTACTAACAGGATCCATATTTGGTGATCACTGTTCACCAATTTCGGATACAACTATACTTTCTTCCATGGGATCAGCCTGTGACCACATGGATCATGTTAACACTCAACTATTTTACTCTATAGTAGTTGGAATTATAACTGTAGTTGCAGGATATATTCCAGTAGGTCTTGGAGCACCTATATATATAGTACTTCCACTAGATATAATTCTCATTGGATTAGTAGTTAGATTTATAGGTAAACCTGTAAATGTCATTGAAGCAGAAGGCCAACTTGAAAAAGCTCAATAATCGAAATTATTATAAAATAAAAAAACATGTAGGATAAAATATGTCCTACATGTTTTTTATATTATGTTCTATTTTAAATGAATGTTGATTTTTACATTCATTTAAAACTTTCCATTAGTAAGTTAAGGCTGTTTTAAGAGATTGTTGAGTTCATTATAATGAACTCAACAATCTCTTAAAATATAGCCTTATTTTAATATTGGTTTTTAAATACTTTAACCCTTGATTTAACTAAGGATAACTTAATCGTATTATATAATATAGGTGCTGCAATAGTGTTAGCTGCAGTAGCAGGAAGAACAACAGCAACAAACAATACAGATAATGACTTAGGTAGTCCAACTAAAATTGAAGCCGAATATAAAAATACAAGTCCACTTACCATTGTGCCTATAGCTGTGATAAAAATAATTTTAATCTGATTATTAAATCTGTTTCTTATAGGTATTAGCATTAAATAAATTATATGAGAAGTTACAATTTTGTCTATTAAATTAGCAGGCTGCCCACCGGGAAAAGTAGTGGTAAGAGCAGATAAAATTCCACATATAATTCCTGATACTAAAGTACTCTTATAATCATCGTTCAATAGTATTACTATAAACATCATGGCTAATGAAAAGTCTGGTTTCATGCCAAATAATAGAGGAGGAGCAATCTGATGTAAAATAAATCCTATAGCAAGTAATAGTGAGTTAATAATAACTTTTTTAAAATTTGATTCCATAAAAAATCTTCCTTTCTTAAATAAAAATTAATTAATAAATTATAGTTATTTTTATAAATTTGTTTAGTCCAGTCCGATAAATCTTCATTTCATGCCATATTAACTCACCTCCACTATAAAATTTCTAGATAAATAAAAAAACTTCACCCTAATCATAGGGCGAAGTATTATTCGCGTTGCCACCTAAATTATGCTAAAAGTATAATAAGATATATACTTAAAACATATCTCTTTCAGATACTAACATATCCTATCGCTCTAACGTGCGAAACACGGTAAATACTACTTTCTAAAATAGATTTCGGTTTACATCTAACAGGTCCATTCGTTATAGGCCATTGTATTGAGATTCCACCATCCTCAACTCTCTGAAACTAAACCAAATAACTACTATTCCTGATCAAAGATTTTAAATTAACTTTTCTTTTAGTATATTTTAATCTAATAAAGTAATGAAGTCAAGTGATAAATAAAAAAATCTCAAATATTTCATATATTTGAGATTTTTAATAATGTTATTTAACTTCGTCTCTGTCTCTATCTCTTCCAAAGAAGGATATTGCATACAATCCTGCTAAACCTACTAGTGCATATATAACTCTAGTGAAACTGGACATATTTCCAAATAAAGCTGCAACAAGATCAAATCTAAAGAATCCTATTAATCCCCAGTTTATTGCTCCTATAACTACTAATATAAGTGCAATCACATCTAATGTTCTCATAACAACTTGCATCTCCTTTTTAAAATTAATTTTACAGAGTTATTATTTGCATTCTTTTTAAAAAATATTATTAAAAAAACAAAAGCTTTAGTGAAAATATGAAAAAAAATAAAAAAGTTACACTACATGTTTAAAAATAGCATAACTTTTGTTTTATATGTAAATTATTATAATTGAACATTTCGCTCTATTGGTTGTGAAAGTGATATAAAAGTGTCAGTTCTTTGAATTTCAGGTATAACTTGAATTTTATTCATAAGCAAGCTTTGTAAATCAGTAATACTCTTACATATAACTTTTATAAATACAGAATATTCTCCAGTAGTATAATGAAGTTCAACTACTTCCTTGATTTTTTCAAGTTCACTTAACACTCTATTAAAAGAAGCTGCCTTATCTAAAAATATACCTATAAAACAGCATACATCATATCCAAGTTTAGTATTGTCTAAAATAAGTTTAGTACCTTTAATTATGCCCATGTCTTCCATCTTTTTCATTCTAACATGGATAGTACCTCCACTGACGTGGCATTTTCTAGCTATTTCTAAATAAGGAGTTCTAGAATCCTTAATCAATATTTCTAATATTTGAATATCTAAATCATCAAGTCCATTTATTTTTAAATCCATAGAAACCACCTCAAGAGATATAATATTTAACAACATTATAACAGAATTATTAATAAATTATCAAAAAAACCTTTTTCAAAAAAAAATAATATTAGTAAAATAATTTTTATACAACAATTTTATTTGATATATATCAAATTTATAGGTTTTATATTGATAAATTAATACTTTTCATAAAAAATGATTATAATATTTGTAAAAGTATTATCTTGGCATTTTTACATACAAAATATGGGGTTCAATTATTTAAAATTTTTTAGAGATAATTTGTTATAGAGTATATATATATTAAACTTGATAAATATACATATATAAATGTATAATGATATAGTAAATAAGAGACAAAAAGGAGGAAACATAATGACTTTTGTAAAGGTATTTTTACCGATGCTTTTAATGGTTGTTGTTATTTTGCTAATTTATAATGTACTAAAAGTTTATGTTTTAGAAAATATTAAAGTTAATAAATGGGTAATACTTATTATTTCTGCAGTAATATTTGCTGGCCCAAATTTGATTTGGCCTGGTAAAATTAAAGGTGTTGTGCAATACATACAAACAGGAGTATTTTTAATTTTCTTTTTATGGTTTATGGATTTGGTAGGTATGTCTGGAAGAAGAGCTGTAAAAAAGGAAGATACCAAAAATGCTACTATAAGAACTAAAGCTAAACCTAATAGGGTAAAAAATAATAACAATATGGAAGTTATTCCAAAAGGCAAAAAAAAGAAAAAATAATTTTAATTATAAGCAAAACATATAAATGTTTTGCTATTTTTTTAGGAGGGGAAAGTAATGTTTGACACACATATGCATACAGAATATTCTTCTGACTCTAAAATGAAGATAAATAAGGTTATTGATAAAAGTATTAAATATAATATGGGAGTTATAATAACAGAACATATGGATTTAAATTACAGAGATAAGAGTAAATTCAGATTTGATATAAATGATTACTTTGATAGTTATAATAAATATAGAAATAATAAGTTACTTCTTGGGATAGAAATAGGTATGTGTAATAAATATTTAGAGGAAAACAAATCTATATGTATAGAAAATCCTTTTGACTATGTATTGGGATCTCTACACGAAATGTATGATATAGATTTATATGAGGCGGAAGAGTTATATAAAAATAAAAATCAAACAGATTTTTATCAGGAGTATTTTCAGCAGATGGTAAGCTGTGTAGATACACATGATTTTATAAATAGTTTAGGACATATTGACTATATTGCAAGGTGTGCTCAATATGAGGATGGGGAAATTTACTATGAAGAATATGGGGAATATATAGATGAAGTGTTAAAGAAAATTATAGATAAAGGAATAACTATAGAACTAAATACAAGAAGACTAAGCGATAAAAAGGCTGTGGAAAATTTAATAAAAATATATAAAAGATTTTATGATTTAGGAGGAAGATACGTAACTATAGGTTCTGATGCTCATAAAGATGAAGACATAGGTAAAAATTTTAATATAGCGGAAAATATTATAAATGACTGTAACTTAAAAGCAGTATATTTTAAAAATAAAAAAATGGAGTTTATTTAATATTTTTGCATATAAGCAAAAACACCTTCTAGATTTCGAGTTTTAAGAAGGTGTTTTTATTATTCCAACTAATCTTATTTTAAGTAAAAATAGCTGAAGACACACCACAGCGTCCATCTTCATGAATTATTCTAACTACGTACCAACTATTCTTTTTAAAAGTCAATGAAAAGTCCCATTTAATTTTAGATTTTTTATGAGAAGTTTTCTCTTGTATAACTATGCCACCTCTTGATAATAATTGAACTTTTTTTATAGGTACCTTTTTATCTTCGGCATAAATTCTAAAGTTAAGCTTAGAATTATCATTAGAAGCAATTTTACTACCCATCCAGCAATCATTTATTGTAAAAATAAGTTTTAAGCTTTTAGTTTCCGTTGAATAAGTTCTTCTATTATTTAATGCTTCAAAAAAGTCTTTTGATTTTAGTGATTTAGAGATCACTACAGTTAAGTTATCGCTATCACCCCAATTAAGCTTATGATTATCTTGTCCATTTATAGCTCCTATATGCCAACCGTTGTCTAATAATTTATAATAATATTTTTCACCATTAAGGTATTTAGTAGGGAAGCATCCATTTCCAACCTCAATGAAGTTTATAAACTTGTCTAACCTAAGGCTATAATTAAAATTTTCTATATATTTATGAGGATGATTTATAAATACTATTGGATTACCTGATTGTTCCAACCAATTAGTAAACTTTGAAAAATTTTTAATTTTTTCACTATAGAGGTTATTTGTATTTATCACATTAAAGTCGCCATAATCACTAGAGGTTACCTCAAATCCACTAAGAGCTAAGAAGTCAGTATGATTTTTGCTAAATGACATAGAACTTCTTTTAATTAAATCCCATTTCTTAATATCGCTTGAGTTAAATGATATTCGCTTGTTAAGGTATCTAGAATGGTCTGTTATTATTAAAAAATCTAGTTTATTTTTATAGGCATAATTAAATGCATCAATAGGAATACCTTTTCCTGTTGATAGAGAAGTATGGGCATGTGGTATACCATAGTAAAAATTATATTTATCAAGAGGAGAGGATTTACAGTTAGATGAATTAATTTTAAAGGACCAGCTTATAGTTTTTTTAGAACCATCTAAAAATTTAATTATAAATTTTACTTTGTGTTTACCACGACTAAGACTTTTGTCAGGTATATAACTAATTATATTTAATGCAACTTTTGGAGTTATCTTTTTACTATCAAGATACATTTTTAGAGAAATTGCATCTTTTAAATAATCTTTATCTAATATTAATAATGATATATTAGGAAGTTTATTATTTATACATGTTCTATCTTGTGGTGTTATTATGAATTTATTAGTAACCATATTGAAATTCTCCTTATTAGTAAAATTTCTTATTTTTATTTTTAAAAATATATATTCTAATAATAGTGTATTTCATTAAATTTATATCTGTGTACCATTAAGAGAATATGTTATAATTTAGATAAAGTTACATAAGTTTCATTTTGGAGGGTTTTTTATGAGGTTGGAATTTATTAGAAACCTTAAAGGCAACGAAATTTTAGCTAAGGATATATTAAGTGGAAGTGGAGAGATATTACTTAAGTCAGGTTGTAAAATTAGTAATGGAATAATACCAAAGTTAAAGAAATACGGAATTTTTATGATATATGTTGAAGATGAAAGATTTCATGATATCCCTAAAGAACAGGATCTTACTGAATTGAAGAAGACTACTTTAGAAATAATGCCTAAATTGTTTAATGATCTATTAGATGGAGACAAACACATTTCTACTAAATCAATAGATATGATAGAAGAATTAATTGATGATATAATAGAACAAAATAGTATTAACACTAACTTATATGAAGTTAAGACCTATGATAACTATACATATATTCATTGTGTTGATACAAGTATTATGGCTATTTATCTTGGTGCATGTCTAAAGCTAAACCCTTCTCAAATAAAAGAATTAGGACTTTCAGCTATTCTTCATGATATTGGAAAAATAAAAATATCCAATGAATTAATTAATAAGAGAGATATGCTTACTAAGGAAGAATTTGAAGAGGTAAAAAAGCACACTTTATATGGAAAAGAAATCTTAGAAAAAAGTGGAGTATTTTCAAAAGAAGTTATAGATGGTGTAGTACAGCATCATGAAAGAGTAGATGGGAAAGGATATCCATATGGGCTTAAAGGGTATGAAATTTCAGATTATGCTAAAATAATAACTGTAAGCGATGTTTTTACAGCGGTAAGTGCCAATAGAAGCTACAGAAAAAAATTTGATCCTAAAGAGGCTTATGAACTTATACTAGGCGGAATGGGAAGTGTATTTGATGAAGTTGTAATTGATAGATTTAGAAAGAACTTTGCTATTTATCCATTAGGATGCTGTGTAAAACTTTCAAATGGAGTTGAAGGATATATTGTTAGACAAAATAAAAATTTCCCGGATAGGCCTGTAATAAGAGTTGTCTATGATAGTGTGACAATGAATCCTATACAATTTTACGAAGTTGATTTAATGGAAAAATTAACTTTAGCAATCCAATCTGTAGTAGATTAGTAAAGAGATAGTATGTAATATTAAATAGAGTGCAGATAAAACCTATATACAGGAGGAATATAAGTGGATGATTTGAGTCAATATGAAAAGTCACAGCTTAGCCAAAAAGATTTGGAGGATATTATAGAATCGTCTTATGATGGAATATATATAACTGATGGAAAAGCCAATACTTTAATAATAAACAAAGCTTATGAAGAATTAACGGGTTTAAATAAAGAAGATATGCTGGGAAAGAATATGTTAGATTTAGAGAAAGAGGGATATATATCTAAATCTGCAACTTTGATGGTGCTAAAGTATGGTAGAAGTGTCACTATAGAACAAGAATTTAACACAGGGAAGAAGTTGCTAGTATCAAGTAATCCAATATTTGATGAAGATAGACAAATAGCTCTTGTTGTAACTAACGTAAGAGATGTAACATTGCTACTTCAATTAAAGGAGCAGCTAGAAAAAAATAAAGAACTTACAAAAAAGTATTACTCACAAATAGAAGAAATGAAGCTTCAACTTTTACACTCTAATGACATAATTGCAGAAGACGAAAATATGATAAAGACCATAAAATTAGCTAGAAGAGCAGCAAAAGTTAAGACTACTGTGCTGCTAAGAGGTGAGACGGGAGTAGGAAAAGAGGAAATCGCAAAATTAATTCATAAAGAAAGTACTAGAAATGCTAATCAATTTATAGAAATAAATTGTGGAGCTATTCCTCATGCACTTATAGAAGCAGAATTGTTTGGCTATGAGAGAGGAGCCTTTACAGGAGCTAATAAAGAAGGAAAACTAGGACTTTTCGAAATTGCTGATGGTGGAACAATATTTTTAGATGAAATAGGTGACCTTCCTTTAGATATGCAGGTAAAGCTTTTAAGAGTTCTTCAAGAAGAAGAAATATTTAGAATAGGTGGAGTAAAACCTATAAAAATAGACGTTAGAATAATAGCTGCAACAAATAAAAATCTAGAGCAAATGGTAATTGATGGTAACTTTAGAGAAGACCTTTATTATAGATTAAATGTAGTTCCCATAACTATTCCGCCTTTACGAGAGAGAAAAGGAGATATAATACCTCTTGCCAATCATTTTCTAATGAAATTTAATGAAAAACATTCAATGAATAAAATTTTTTCTTCTCAGGTTTTAAAATATTTATTCGAATATAGTTGGCATGGAAATGTTAGGGAGTTAAAAAATATAATAGAAAGACTTGTGATTATGGGAAGTAGTCACAGCATAGAATTTGAAGATTTGCCAAATGAGATTAAGGAATTATACAAAGAAAAAATAATAGACATTAAAGAGAATATAATGCCATTAAAAGATGCTGTGGAGACATTAGAATTTAAACTTATAAATAATTCCTATAAAAAATATGGTAATGTAAGAGATGCTGCAAAAGCACTAAATATTGATGCATCTACTTTTGTTAGAAAGAGAAAAAAATATTCAGAAAGGGATTTGTTGCATAAATGAAATTTGTTGCATATATGCAATGGGCTCATAAAATAAAGATTAAATAGGATTTTGTTGCTGTTTTGCAACAAAATCCTTATTTGTTATATATGAAAGTTTTACTTATATATAAAGATAAGCCTATACATATTAAGGTATTAACTTAAGAAAATGAAAATGGGAACGGATATTGCTATAAATTACTACATAGATATATATAATACGAATCTGAGAGGATGGGTTAAAAATGTCATTAATGAGTGGAGAACAATATATTGAAAGTTTAAGAAAGCTTAATTTAGAAGTTTATATGTTTGGTGAGAGGATAGAAAGCCCAGTAGATCACCCCATACTTAGTCCTTCAGCTAATTCAGTAAAAGCTACATATGATTTAGCTCAGATGCCAGAGTATGAAGATCTAATGCTTGCCACTTCACATTTAACTGGGAAGAAAATAAATCGTTTTACTACCATACATCAAAGTGCAGAAGATTTAGTTAAAAAGGTTAAAATGCAAAGACTTTTAGGCCAAAAAACTGCAGCATGTTTCCAAAGATGTGTTGGTATGGACGCTTTCAATGCTGAATACAGCACTACTTATGAAATAGACCAAGCTCATGACACAAACTATCATGAAAGATTTAAAAAGTTTATGGAGTATGTACAAGAAAATGATTTAACTGTAGACGGAGCTATGACTGATCCTAAAGGGGATAGAGCATTATCTCCAAGTAAGCAGGCAGATCCAGATTTATATCTTAGAGTAGTAGAAAGAAGAGAAGATGGAGTTATAGTTAGGGGAGCAAAAGTTCACCAAACAGGAATATGCAACTCTCATGAAGTATTAGTAATGCCTACAATTGCATTAAAACCAGAGGATAAGGATTATGCCATTTCTTTCTCAGTACCAACTGATTCAAAGGGATTGTTCATGGTTATAGGACGTCAATCTTGTGATACAAGAAAAGCTGAAGAAGGGGCAGATATAGATGTGGGAAACAAGGTTTATGGAGGAGTAGAAGCTTTAACTATATTCGACAATGTATTCGTTCCAAATGAAAGGATATTCTTAGATGGGGAAACAGAATTTGCAGGAATGCTTGTAGAAAGATTTGCAGGATTCCATCGTCAAAGTTATGGAGGATGTAAGGTTGGAGTAGGGGACGTATTAATAGGTGCTACAGCACTTGCTGCTGAATATAATGGAGCAGCTAAAGCAAGCCATGTTAAAGATAAGATAATAGAAATGACTCACCTTAATGAAACATTGTATGCTTGTGGAATTGCTTGTTCCGCTGAAGGTCATAAAACTAAATCAGGCAGCTATCAAATAGATTTATTACTTGCAAATGTATGTAAGCAAAATGTCACAAGGTTCCCATATGAAATAGCAAGACTTGCTGAGGATATAGCTGGAGGATTAATGGTAACTATGCCTTCAGAAAAAGATCTTAGAGATGAGAAAATAGGACCATATATTAGAAAGTATTTAGTAGGTAACGCTAAGATTTCAGTAGAAAACCGTATGAGAGTATTAAGACTTATAGAAAATATAACTCTTGGAGCAGCAGCTGTAGGGTATAGAACAGAGTCAATGCATGGAGCCGGCTCGCCACAAGCACAAAGAATAATGATATCAAGACAATCTAACTTAGAGCACAAAAAGTCCTTAGCAAAAGCAATCGCTAGGGTAAATGAATCTCTCTAAGCTAAGTAGTCTATTTAAAAGAATTCTACTGCTTAAGTTTCTTTTTTATTAATTTGGAATGGAGTGAAATTATGCTTGCAAAAGTGCAGAAAATATTAGATAGAAAAGTGAAACCCCATCTGGCAGAGCATTATGGAGATATAGAACTTATACAAGTTGAAGAGGGAATAGTTAAAATAAAGCTATTAGGACAGTGCAGCGGATGCCCTTGTGCTAAATATACTGTAGAGGATGTAATAGAATCTGCATTAAAGCAGGAAATTCCTGAAATAAAAGAAGTTATACTAGATAATGAAGTAAGCAATGAATTGTTTGATATGGCTAAAGCAATTTTAAAAAAGAAAAATGGAACTATATGAAGACAATGATCTAAAAGGTTGAAAATATAAAGAACAATAGAAAAGACTGCAAAATACTGCAGTCTTTTTAAATGCCAGTGAATTAACTACATCCTGTAGTGGAGCCACAGTCTAGACAAACTTTACAAGTACCATTCTTCATCATCCTTGTACTTGAACAAGTAGGACACGTACTATCATAAAGACGCTCTCCTTCAGCAGGTTTATTTTCAGATTTTGAACTATCATAAGCAGTTTGTAGATTTACATTAAACATCTTTGAAAGATATTCCTGGTCTTTAACCTGACATCTTGTAAAATCCCCTAATTCTATATCGATTATTTTACTTATTAAATCAGAAATAGAGGTTACATACTTAATATACGGATGTTTTTTTACAAAGCCATAAGGCTCATATTTTTGACCTCTTAACATTTTAGCGATATCCTGTGGTGGTACATGATATTGTAGCATTACTGAAATTGATTTTGAAAGAGAATTTAAAAGTCCGGTAATTATAGTTCCTTCTCTATCTGTAGTTATATATATTTCAGATATTTCACCATCGGAATTTCTGTTTACAGTAGTATATATTTTAACATCATCAATTTGTGCAGGATGGGTAGTACCTTGGCGTATACCTATTATTTTATCTCTTCTTGAATAGTGATGCTTTGATTGTAAATCACGTACTTTGTCTAACAATTCAGCATAACTTAAGTCTTCAAGTTTCTTACTACCATCTTCAGTTAAACTTGTATTAAGAGGTTGACTTGCCTTTGAACCATCTCTATATAGAGTAATTCCCTTTATGCCAAGCTTCCATGAAGACAGTATTACATCTTTAAAGTGATCTACTGTTGCACTTTTAGGAAGATTTACTGTTTTAGATACAGCACCAGAAATAAGAGGAGTAATGGACGCTACTAGTTTTACGTGACCCATTGGTGCTATATATCTTTTTCCACTTCCGCACTTATTTGCAGTATCAAATATTGCTAAATGCTCTTGTTTTAAATGAGGTGCTCCTTCAATTTTTCCATCTATAATTTTTTCATACTCATATCCATTTTCTTCTACGGTCTCTTTTCTCATAATATAATCAACAATATCTTTTATTTGTTCGCTAGTATAACCTAAGTTATCTAGAGAAATCTCTAAAACAGGGTTTACTATAGTCATGAAACCCCCACCAGAAAGTTTTTTGTATGCAACATG
The DNA here is from genome assembly GCF_053901425.1 of Clostridium sp. JNZ J1-5. NCBI lineage: Bacteria > Bacillati > Bacillota > Clostridia > Eubacteriales > Clostridiaceae > Clostridium > Clostridium sp. JNZ J1-5. Next base: position 3,397,869 of record NZ_CM132773.1, read on the forward strand.
GCTGAAAAAAGGCTCAATGGATGTAGCTCCGCAGTCCATAGCTAAAGATATTGTTCCAGTTGGAGCTAAAACAGATACTTGGGCATTTCTATAACCATACTTTTCGCCAGATTCTAATGAACTTTTCCAAACTTCTCTAAGTGTCTTACTAAGATTAGTAAAGTTCTCTTTTTTAAGTATTTCATGATTAACTTTAACTGGATCATAGTTTAACTTTTCATAAGGAGTATCTAAAGCTCCAGCTACTCTACAATGATTTCTAATTACTCTTAACATATATTCTTTATTCATATTATATTTATTAAAACTTCCCACTTCTTTAGCCATTAGTGAAGAAACATAATATGAATGACCAGTTAGTATTCCTATTAAAGAAGATGCTAGATTTCTTGCTTCATCAGAATCATAAGGATAACCTATGGCCATAAATAATGAAGCTATATTTGCAATGCCTAGGCCGGTTGTTCTGAATAAGTAGGTTTTTCTTGCTATATCTTCTGTAGGAAATTGTCCCCAGTGAATAGAAGCTTCTAAGGCAAGTTGAATTAATCCAACCATATGGACGTATCCATTTAAATCAAATTCTTTTGTATCTGTATTATAAAAATTATATATATTAATTGAAGCTAGATTACAAGATGTATCGTTTAAAAAGGCATATTCACCACATGGATTAGTAGAATTTATTCTATTGTATGGTGCATTGTATTTTCCGTCTTCACCGCAAGGACAAGTGTGCCAAGCATTAAATATATCATCAAATTGTGGAGCAGGGTCTGCACATTTCCATGCACATTCATTAAAAGTATCCCACAATTCAGATACATTAAGTTTCTTATTTACGGAACTATCAACTCTACCTTTTAATTCTATGGTTGAATTAGGATCATTTTCAAGATTGCTTACTTTTTCCATAAATTCATCAGAAAATCTAACAGAATTGTTTCCATTTTGTCCAGAAACAGTCTCGTAAGCCTCACCTTCAAAACTAATGTCATATCCCATTTTGCCTAGAGCCCTAACCTTATCTTCCTCTTTAGCTTTCCAGCTTATAAAATCCATAATTTCAGGATGATCTACATCAAGACATAACATTTTTGCAGCACGTCTTGTGGTACCACCAGATTTTATAGCGCCAGCATTTCTATCTAACCCCTTTAGAAAGCTCATAAGTCCAGAGGAAAATCCACCTCCAGAGAGAGGTTCGCCCTTTGCTCTTATAGAAGAGAAATTAGTTCCAGTTCCAGAACCGCCCTTAAATAGCCTAGTTTCAGTTATATACTGTTCAGAAATAGAATGCAATCCTAAAAGTTTATCCTCTATAGAAAGTATAAAACAAGCTGATGCTTGAGTTCGTGTATATGCATCATTGCTTTCTACAACTTTATTTTCTGCTTCATCATAATAGAAGCTACCGTTTTTTGAACCTTTTATCCCATAAGATAATGCAAGTCCTGTATTAAACCATTGTGGTGAATTAGGTGCATACATTTGGTTTAATAATCCATAAACCATCTCATCATAGAAAATTTCAGCTTCTTTTTCTGTTGTAATTAGCTTTTCATCTTTCAATGCTTCACACCAGAAATTTACTAATCTGTGGGCAACCATTTTCATACTATTTTCATACCCAAGCTTGTTAGGTACACCAGCTCTTCTGAAATATTTCGAAGCTATAATATCACAAGCATTTTGTGAATAATGCTCAGGAAATTCTAAATTTTTCATGTCCACTAAGGTATTTCCAGTTTTATAATCCTTTAAAACTACATCTACTTTTTTCCAATTGAATAAGTCATAAACAGTCTTTGAATTGTCTTTTTCCAACTCTTTGGTATAATATCTATTGATGATCTTTAATATAGAGCTCATATGAATCCTCCTAAACAATACTATATGTAGTTAGTTATTTAATGAAAAATACTACATGTAGTATTATATAGTAAAAGTAGGTAATGTTCAAGAAGAATATTTGTAAAATATTTACTTGACAATCAAAAACCTAATAAAATAGCAGACTTTATGTTAAAAAAATTTTTTCTGTGTAAGTTTTTAACATAAAAGTATATTACAACAAAATGGCGGCCTTGGTAACTACAGAATAAGGTGCTAAAAATCGAAGGTATATAATTCAACAGAGAATCTTCGCTGCGTTAAGAAGTTCTAAGTTTGTGCCTTTAAAAATTGCCTACCCAGTCCTATGCATCGTCCTGATGCAGGCCTGGCTCCCACCCGTCCTAGGTGGGAATTACGGCAATTTTTAAATTCACAAACTAAGAACTTCTAGAACTTGCTCAAAATTCTCTTAATGAATTATACACCTTCTTCCTTTTAGTACCTTAAACTAGGTAAAACAAGGCCGCCATTACTTATACAAAGCATATATTAATAACTGTAGTAGTAATTACTATTTAGACTATAGATAATTTATTAACTGTAGTAAGTATTATTATTAATCAACATTCTATCGCATTTATATATAGTAATTTTTTAAGTTGTACTTAATAATAATTACTTAGTAGCTTTACAGTGTGGCTACGCCATGCAAAATTATCATTTTGCTTTTTGAAGTCCTTTTAGTATTTACTTTAGTAATTATTAGTTGCAACTAATTAAGGCATGTAAGATTACTGGCTAGCATATATGTGTCAATTGAAGAAACTTTGAAGGAATAATTAGTAGTACTTAAGACTGCTGTTTTAAAAATCCGTAATTGTGCTCAAGGACGAGCACAGCCCGCTCCCCGACAGGACTTCGGATGGAGCGGGGTAGGATTTTTAAATAAAGCAGCCTTTAGTACTACTCTATGAACTGAAGGTTTCTCAATGACACATATATGCGTTAGCCAAGTAATCTTATATGCCGCCATTTTGTAGCACTTTACTTTTATTTAGATTTTTTAAATAACTTAATAATTTCATTAAATAGTAACGGCATTAAGCTTAAAATTATTACCCAAAGCCAATCATATGAATTTAATCTATATACATTAAATATATTGGCAAGTATAGGTACATATAAAATAATGTTCTGAAGCAGTATACCTAATATTATAGATATTATTAGAAGTTTATTACTAAATAATCCTAAACTAAATATGGACTTTTTTGTACTTCTCATATTTAGCGAATGTATAAGTTCAGAAATACTCATTACCATAAAAGCCATGGTTTGTGCATGCATAAGAGAATTTGAATATTTTTTCATGCCAATAAAAAATGCAATTAATGTTATAACTCCTATTAAAGCTCCATTAAAAAGTAAATTCCATAAGGAGCCTGCGAAAATACTCTCTTTAGGACTTCTTGGTTTTTCGCCCATGACACTTTCATCCTTAGGATCAACGCCTAAAGCAAGTGCAGGGAGAGAGTCAGTGACAAGATTTATCCATAAAATGTGTATTGGTCTTAATGGAGTAGCCCATCCAATAACTATAGCTATAAATATAGCTATTATTTCCCCCATATTACAGGAAAGTAAAAATAAAATAGATTTCTTAATATTTTTGTATATGTTTCTACCTTCTTTAATAGCAGAAACTATGGTTGAGAAGTTGTCATCAGTTAATATCATATCTGAGGCACCTTTAGCAACGTCTGTACCAGTAATGCCCATTGCCACACCTATATCTGCTATTTTCAGTGATGGGGCATCATTTACGCCATCACCAGTCATGGATACAATATTTCCCTTAGATTTAAATGCCTTAACAATATTAACCTTATGCTCAGGGGAAACTCTTGCAAATACTTTTAATTTATCTATTCTTTCGTTAAGCTCTTCTTGAGTTAAATCATCTATTTCAGAACCGGACATAATTTCTTCGGAGTTTTTAGTTATATCTAATGCCTTAGCAATTGCAAAAGCAGTATCTTTATGGTCACCAGTTATCATTACAGTAGATATTCCAGCCTTTTTACATAAAGCTATAGAGTCTTTTACTTCAAGTCTAGGAGGGTCAATCATACCCACTAAACCAATGAAAGTTAGATTACTTTCAAGAGTGTCTATTTCAACGTGTGAATTAGACATTTTTTTAAAAGCAGAACCTAAAACTCTTAGTGCTTCGCTAGACATATCAGAAGCAAATGACAATATAGTATTTTTTAATTCTTCTGTTAAAGGAGCTATATTGCCATCTATATAAATATTAGAACATATTTTTAAGAGGTTATCAGTTGCACCTTTAGTCATTACGTAAAATTCATTTTCATATTTATTAACTGTGGTCATAAGCTTTCTATCAGAATCAAAGGGAACTTCATCTATTCTTTTATGGTTTTCTTGCAAATCATCTTTAAATATATTAAATTTAACTCCAGCGTTTAAAAGAGCTATTTCAGTAGGGTCACCAGTGGTATTTTCTTCAGAATAGGTAGCATCGTTGCATAGTACTAGATTTTCTACTAATAATCTATGGGCAGAATTATCTATATTTAAATTTTCTATATCATCGAAAATATTGTCAGCATAAAATTTTGTAACAGTCATTTTATTTTGGGTAAGTGTTCCTGTTTTATCTGAACATACAATATTTACAGAACCTAAGGTTTCTACTGCGGGTAGTTTTCTTATAATTGCATTTTCTTTAATCATTCTCTGCACACCTAAAGCAAGCACAATTGTTACAATAGCAGGAAGACCTTCAGGAATGGCAGCAACAGCTAAGCTAATAGAGGTTAGGAATAACTCAAGTAAATCTCTACCTTGTATAAAGCCTATTATAAAAATCACTGCACAAATAGCTAAAGCTGCTATACCTAAAATTTTTCCAAGTTGTTCTAGCCTTCTTTGGAGGGGAGTAAGTTCCTTTTCATTATCTTTTAGCATAGATGCTATTTTACCTATTTGTGTATTCATAGCTGTGCTTACAGCTACTCCGATACCTCTACCATTACTAACCAAAGTAGACATAAAAGCCATATTCTTTTGGTCACCTAAAGGAGTATTTGTATCTTCAATAATTAAATCAGCTTCTTTATCTGCAGGTATTGACTCACCAGTAAGGGCTGATTCTTCAATTTTTAAGTTAGCAGTTTCAATAAGTCTTAAATCACAGGGAATATATCTACCAGCATCTATTACAACAATATCACCAGGCACAATTTCTTCAGAAGAAATTTCTTTTAACTCTCCATTTCTTTTTACAATAGCTTTAGGAGTGGATAAACTTTTTAAAGCTTCTAGTGATTTTTCAGCTTTGGACTCCTGTATTACACCGATAACTGCATTTAAGATTATAATTATTGCAATAATAATGGAGTCACTTATTTCTCCAACTATTGCGGAAATTATTGCAGCTCCTATAAGAATATATATTAATATATCATTTATCTGAGAAATAAGCATTTGAAGCAGTGTTTGTTTTTTTTGAGTTATAAGTTTATTTAGACCGTATTTCTCTCTTCTATTTTGCACTTCTTCAGAAGTAAGACCATTATTAGGGTCAGTATTAAAGTTGTCTAGTATCTCTTCAATTTTTTTAGAATACAACATAACAAAATCACCTCAGTCTTATTATTCTATAGGGCTAATAAAAATATTACTTTTATAATGATATTTTAGTTTTGGTTTTTTATGTGTAAAAAATAAGAACAGCACATAAAAGGAAGCTTTATACTGTTCTTAAAAATAATTATTTAAATTTATTTTAAAAATATTAGATGCTAAATTTAATTTGAAGTGAGATTTATTTTGCTAATGTTAAAATGCTGGAAGAAATTTATAAAACAAAATTCCTAGTATTCCAGAAATAACTATGATTAATATAGGGTGTATTTTAGTTTTAAATAATAATGCTCCAATTATTATACCAATAATAATGCTTTTTATATTTTTGATGCTATAAGAAACTTTTGAAAGGGATATAAATGCAGAAATTATAAGGCCTATAAGTGCAGGACGCATTCCCTTCATAGCAGCCTTTAAAAATTTTGATTCTTTAAATTTAATTATATAATGTGTTGCTATAGAAACTAAAAAGAAGGAGAAGCTAACAACTCCTAAGGTGGCAGCTATACTACCTAAAACACCTTTAACAGTAAATCCAACAAAAGTTGCAGAATTTATAGCTACAGGTCCTGGAGTCATTTGAGATATACCTATTATATCTACAAAGGTTTTTAAATCTATCCATCTATGATTTGTTACAATTTCTTTTTCAATAAAAGGGATCATTGCATATCCACCACCAAAGCTGAACATACCTATTTTCAAAAAAGCTAAAAATAGGTTTATAATTAAATTCATTCATCTACCTTCTTTCTAAAAAACATTAATCCATATAGCCCTGAAAGAATTATTACTATAATTGGATTTATTTTAAAAATAGAAATTGCAATGACGGTGATTATTATAATAAGCAAATTTACTAAGTTTTTATCAATAGATTTTGAAAGACTAACTACTGCAATTAGTACTAGCATAGGCACCGCAGCAGCTATTCCTTTAAAGACTAAATCAACAAAGGCGTTGTTTCTAAATTGAAAAAAGAATGTAGCTATAATTAATATTATAAAAAATGAGGGTAAAACCACACCAAGCAACGCTAATACTGCACCCATTAGTCCACCAATTTTATATCCAATGAAAATAGATGAATTTACAGCAAGGGCTCCTGGAAAGGTTTGAGATATGACTAGTATGTCTAGAAAATCTTCTTTACTTAACCATTCACGATTATTTACAACCTCTGCTTCAATAAGAGGAATCATTGCATATCCGCCACCAAAAGTAAAAGCACCTATTTTAAAAAAACTAACAAACATAGTCAGAAGTCTTTTCACATTTATCACCTTCCCAATATAAACTAAAAAATTTAATTAATACTATTATAGCTGTATATTATTTTACAATCAAATTTACTATACTTTGTTTTTACAGTAATATGCTATATAATATAATTAATGATTTTAGGTGGGGGTGGATCGATGGAGATATCAAGGGTGCGTAGTGGAACACAAATAAGTTCCGAGAAAAAAGTAGTGACTAGTAAAAAGGATTTTTCTCAAAGCTTTAGCTTTGCTCACCAAAGAAAATCTGAACAACAACTTAAACAAATGCTTGAGGATATAAAGAAAAAAGGAAATAGACTTGCTATTACAAAATGTTATGGAGATGTAGCAGCTTATAAAAGGATGATAAAAGAATATTTAGAATCTGTTTTAAGCTATATGTATGGAGTAAAAAAAGACATTAGTTTTTGGCAGACTCAATATTTTATAACAGTTGAAACTATAGACTTAAAATTAGAAGAATTAACTCAGATGCTTTTAAGTGAAGAAAAGGAAAATTTAAGTATTGCTAGTACTATTGATGAAATATCAGGACTTATAGTTGATATATATAAGTAGTTTATAATAAAAGGGATTAAGTCATAAACAATTATGACTTAATCCCTTTCTATATTTTAAGATTTAAATCCATGTACTGAAGTCAGCGTCAGACGGCATTCTCCAGTCTCCTCTAGGAGATAAGCTTATAGTTCCTACTTTTGGACCATCGGGAAGAGCTGAGCGTTTAAATTGTTGGGTAAAGAATCGTTTTATAAATTTCTCAAACCATTTTTCAATAGTATTATTATCATAAATATCCTTAAAAGCTTCTTTTGAAAGAAATAATATCTTTTCAGGGGTAGCACTTTGTCTTATAAAATAATATAAGAAAAAGTCATGAAGCTCATAAGGCCCAACTATATCCTCGGTTTTTTGAGATATTTCTCCATTTTTATCCTTAGGAAGAAGTTCAGGACTAACAGGAGTATCCAAGATATCAACAAGAATATCAGATACTTCTTTAGCAACTTCTTTGTCAGATACATATTTTACTAGATATCTAACAAGAGTCTTAGGAACAGAGCAATTTACAGAGTACATGGACATATGATCTCCGTTATAAGTAGCCCATCCTAAGGCTAGTTCAGACAAATCCCCAGTTCCAACTAATAAAGCTGCTTTCTTGTTAGCTAAATCCATAAGGATCTGTGTTCTTTCTCTTGCTTGAACATTTTCATAAGTTACATCATGAATTTCAGTTGGATGACCAATATCCTTAAAATGTTGGAGACAAGCATCCACTATATTTATTTCTCTTAAATCTGTTCCAAGTTCTTTACATAGACTAATAGCATTGTTGTAGGTTCTATCTGTGGTTCCAAATCCTGGCATGGTTATAGCTATTATATTTTTTCTTGGTAATTTTAGCATATCTATGGTTTTAACTGCTACAAGTAGTGCAAGAGTGGAATCAAGTCCTCCTGAAATTCCAATTACAACTTTTTCAATTCCTGTATGATTTAATCGTTTAGCAAGGCCGGCAGTTTGAATATTAAAAATTTCTCTAGATCGCTCTTCTCTTTCATGCTCATTAGAAGGCACAAAAGGGTGTTTATCTATAAATCTATCAAATACAGAAACTTCAGTTTTTGAAAAACTAAATGGAATTTCTAAAGGTTTGAAATTACATAATTTAATACTATCTCTAAAACTTAAGTTTTTAAGTCGTTCATTATTTAGTTTATCTACATCTATTATATAACTTATTATCTCATTTTCTCTTTGGAATCGTTCATTTTCCTCTAATATTATACCGTTTTCACCTATCATCAAATGACCGCTGAATACTAAATCTGTAGTAGATTCGAAAACTCCAGAGGAAGCATAAACATATGAGCACATGCATCTAGCACTTTGAGATTCTACAATAGATTTTCTATAGCTAGCTTTAGATACAAGCTCATTTGAAGCAGATAGGTTACCGATTATATTTGCACCAAACAGACTAAGATAAGAACTAGGTGGTATAACTGTCCATAAGTCTTCGCATATTTCAAAACCAAATCTAAAGGTATCACTTTTGAATATTAAATTTATTCCAAATGGAATATCATTTTGAAAAGATAAGTCAACACGCTCATTAACTATATCTTTACCTTCTGTAAACCAGCGTTTTTCATAAAACTCAGTGTAGTTAGGAATATAACTTTTTGGAACAATTCCAATTAATTTTCCATTATATATTATGTAAGCACAATTATACAAACAATAATTGTAGATTAAAGGAGCCCCTACAGCAATAAGAATATCTTTATTAATAGAAAAACTACACAGAGCTTTTATGGCATCTTCAGATTCCTGAAGTAAATGTTGTTGCAAAAATAAGTCGCCACAGGTATAGGATGTTATGCAGAGTTCAGGAAAAACTATCATTTTAGACTCTTTTTTTAGGGCTATTTCTATACATTTTTTTATATTTTGCAGGTTAAAGTTTATATTTGCTACTTTAGTAATAGGGCATGCAGCAGCAACTCTAATAAAATTCATTTAATTCACACTCCATTTTTTAGATTATAAATACGTCCTTAATAAGTGTAGTGTATGGATATTCTATTAAACTTTATACCCTACAGTATTTATTTGTCAACTTTATGTTAGGTAAATATAATATAAAAAATTGAAACCCATCACTAGCAGATTAGGGCTATTTTTTAAAACATAGCCTTACTCAAATAAACATAGTAAAGTTAAGAGAATAGTGAATAAGGTATTGGAAACCGTAAAAAGGATTAATAGATAAGATTTTATAGATAAAACAAGGTTTTAATTGTAGAATGAAATGCTGTAATATAAACATATGAAACGGATATATTTAGAATTCAAGTATATTAAAGAGGGGGAGTTTATTGTATAATAAAATTATAGGTGACGACGATTAGAAGGAGGGAATATATTATGTGGCAATATCTTTTATTGTGGATAATTGTAGCTGCTGTTGCACTAGGAATAGATTTAGTAACTAGCAGTTTTCTATTTATATGGTTTACCATAGGAGGAATAGTAGCAATAGCATTGGCACTATTTGATTATTCCTTTACAACACAGTTAATTACATTTATAGCAGTGAGTTCTGCCCTAATGGCAGTTGGATATCCAATAGTTAAAAAAACAATTAAAAAAACTGTACCGGTAACTCCAACTATGGAAGAGGAATATATTGGACGAGAATTTATAGTAAATACAGATATAGTAGAAAAAGCTACAGTAAAATTTCAAGGAATATATTGGACAGTTAAAAACGAAGGAGAACTTATATCAAAAGGGGATAAAGTCAAAATTATAAAAATTCAAGGGAATAAACTAATAATAAAGAAAATATAATAAGATAAAAGGATGGTGTAGATCATGATATTAAACATTTTAGGAATAGTATTGTTAATTATTATTCTATTAGCAGTAATATCTTCAATAAAGATAGTAAATACAGGATATGTATACATTGTTGAAAGATTTGGTCAATATCATAGAACTCTTGAACCTGGTTGGCATTTTACAATTCCTTTTGCTGATTTTGTTAGAAAGAAAATATCTACAAAACAGCAAATCTTAGACATACAACCACAAAGTGTTATTACTAAAGATAATGTTAAAATATCAATAGACAATGTTATATTTTATAAGGTTTTAAATTCAAAAGATGCAGTTTATAATATTGAAGATTACAAATCAGGTATAGTATACTCAACTATTACAAATATGAGAAATATAGTTGGTGATATGAGTTTAGATGAAGTATTATCAGGGAGAGATAGAATTAACTCAAAATTATTAGAAATAATAGATGAGATCACAGATGCATACGGCATAAAAATATTGTCTGTTGAAATTAAAAATATTATACCTCCAGCAGAAATCCAAGAGGCAATGGAAAAACAGATGAGAGCAGAAAGAGATAAAAGAGCAACTATTCTTCAAGCAGAAGGACAAAAGCAAAGTGAAATTGCAAGGGCAGAAGGAGAAAAGCAATCTAGAATTCTTCAAGCTGAAGCAGAAAAAGAAGCTAATATAAGAAGAGCTGAAGGTCTTCGTGAATCTCAATTACTTGAAGCTGAAGGTAAGGCTAAAGCTATTGAAATTGTAGCTGAAGCTGAAGCAGAGGCAATAAATAAGATAAATAGAGCCATTATAGAATCAGGAACTAATGAAACAGTTATAGCATTAAAGCAAGTGGAGGCTCTTAAAGAAATGGCAAAATCACCTGCAAATAAGCTTATACTTCCAAATGAAACACTATCTTCTTTGGGTAGTATAGCAGCTATTGGGGAATTGATTAAGAAGTAAAATAATAGAATAAAAAGGCTGTAGACAATACTCAATGTCTACAGCCTTTATAATTAAAAATTTTAGACATAAAATGAATAAATTTATAAAAAAATGCTAAAGATAGTATAAAAATTTTTGCGATTTTCAAACTACTTATTTATTCTAAGTAATACAAATTTAATAAACTGAAGAATATGTAAAATAATTACACGAGTTTTATTATATTGTTAATAAAAAGTATAAAAAAATAAAAAAAATATAAAAAAACTATGTAATTTTTATCTTTTTTATGATATTATATAGCAAATGATAAGAATTTTTAGGGGGTTGTTTATATGGAAGCAAAACAATATGTAGAAAAAATTTATGAAGAACTATTACAGAGAAATTCTGGTCAAAATGAATTTCATCAAGCTGTTAAAGAAGTTTTATACTCTTTAATTCCAGTATTAGAAAAACATCCTGAGTATATTCAAAATGGAATCTTAGAGAGACTTGTTGAACCAGAAAGACAATTAATGTTTAGAGTTCCTTGGGTTGATGATGAAGGTAATGTTAAGGTTAATAGAGGATTTAGAGTTCAATTTAATAGTGCCATAGGACCTTATAAAGGTGGATTAAGATTTCACCCTAGTGTAAACTTAAGTATAATAAAATTCTTAGGATTTGAACAAATATTGAAAAATTCATTAACTGGACTTCCAATAGGCGGAGGAAAAGGTGGTTCAGACTTTGATCCTAAAGGAAAATCAGATAGAGAGATTATGAGATTTTGCCAAAGCTTTATGACTGAGCTTTACAAATATATAGGAAAAGACATGGACGTTCCAGCTGGAGATATTGGCGTAGGCGGAAGAGAAATTGGATATATGTTTGGACAGTATAAAAGAATGACCAGTTCCTATGAAGCTGGAGTTTTAACTGGAAAGGGATTAACTTACGGAGGAAGTCTTGTTAGAACAGAAGCAACTGGATATGGATTAGTTTATTTCGTTGATGAAATGCTAAAAGGCAAGGGAATGAATATAGAAGGAAAAACTGTCGTTGTTTCTGGATCTGGAAATGTTGCTATCTATGCTATAGAAAAAGTACATCAATTAGGTGGAAAAGTTGTAGCATGTAGTGATTCTAATGGTTATGTTTATGATAAAAACGGAATTAATTTAGAAACATTAAAGAAAATAAAAGAAGTTGAAAGAAAGAGATTAACTGAATATGTAAAATATCATTCAGAAGCAGAATATCATGAGGGTAAAGGAGTATGGAATATACCTTGTGATATAGCACTTCCATGTGCTACTCAAAATGAAATAGATGTAGAAGATGCAAAGGCACTAGTTAAAAATGGAGTAATTGCTGTAGGAGAAGGAGCAAATATGCCATCAACTTTAGAAGCTATTGACATATTTATTGAGAATGGTATTTTATTTGCACCTGCAAAAGCAGCTAATGCTGGTGGAGTTGCAGTTTCAGCTTTAGAAATGTCTCAAAACAGCATTAGATATTCTTGGTCTTTTGAAGAAGCTGATGCAAAATTGAAGAATATTATGAAGAACATATATGAAAACTCAGTAAAATGTTCAGAAGTATATGGATATAGTAACAACTTAGTAGTTGGAGCTAATATTGCTGGATTCTTAAAGGTTGCTGAAGCTATGTTAGCACAAGGGGTAGTGTAAAACCACATATTTTTAAGAAGTTTTTAATAATTTAAAATATAAAATAGATAATACTCAAAGTAAAGAGTATTATCTATTTTTTTGTTAATATAAAAATTGTGAAAATTTCTTTTGACAAGCTGTATTTATATATTTTAAACTATACAGTGTCAGTAAAAGATATATAAAATAGTTTTATGAGGAGAAGTGAGGATGAGCATATTAACAGTAAAAAATATGAATCATGGTTTTGGTGATAGGGCAATATTTGAAGATGTATCTTTTAGATTATTAAAAGGAGAGCATGTTGGATTTATTGGAGCTAATGGTGAAGGTAAATCTACATTTATGAATATCATTACTGGTAATTTGATGCCAGATGAAGGTGAAATTAAATGGTCAAATAAAGTTAGAGTAGGATATATGGATCAGCATATAGTATTAGAAAAAGGCAAAACTATTAGAGATATACTAAAAGATGCTTTTAAGTATCTTTTTGATTTAGAAGAAGAAATGATAAATATTACAGATAAAATGGGAGAAGCTTCTCCAGAAGAACTTGAAAAACTATTAGAAGATATGGGAAATATTCAAGACCTATTAGATAATAACGATTTTTACACAATTGATGCCAAAATTGAAGAGGTATCTGGAGGACTTGGAATTAAGGATGTTGGTTTGGATAGAGATGTTACAGAATTAAGCGGCGGACAAAGAACTAAGGTTTTGCTTGCAAAACTCCTTTTAGAAAAACCAGATATACTATTATTAGATGAACCTACAAACTATTTAGATGAAGAGCATATAGAATGGCTGAAAAGATATCTTCAAGCTTATGAGAATGCTTTTATATTAATATCTCATGACATACCTTTTTTAAACAGTGTAATAAATATAATTTACCATGTAGATAATAAAAAGTTAACAAGATATGTTGGGGATTATGATAATTTCTTGAGAATATATGAAGCAAATAAGAAGCAATTAGAGGCTGCTTATAGAAGACAACAACAGGAAAAAGAAAAACTAGAAGACTTTATTGCTAGAAATAAAGCTAGAATATCTACCACAGGTAGAGCAAAATCTAGGCAAAAAGTTTTGGACAAAATGGAAATGATAGAATTACCTCAAGAAAAACCTAAGCCAGAATTTAATTTCAAGACTGCTAGAGCTTCAGGAAAAGTAATATTTGAAACAACCGATCTAGTTATAGGATATACAGAACCGTTATCTAAGCCTTTAAATTTAAGAATGGAAAGAGGCCAAAAAATAGCCTTGCGTGGAGCTAATGGATTAGGAAAAACAACCCTATTAAAGAGTTTACTAGGAGATATTAAATCAATAAGCGGCAAAGTTTACAGAGGAGAGTATCAATATGTGGGATACTTTGAGCAAGAAGGAAGCAAGGACAATAGAAATACTTGTATTGAAGAGTTCTGGAAAGAGTTTCCTGGGTTTACTCAATATGAAGTAAGAGCTGCTTTAGCTAAATGTGGTCTTACAACTAAGCACATTGAAAGTAAGGTTATGGTTTTAAGTGGAGGAGAACAAGCAAAGGTAAGACTTTCTAAGTTAATTAATAGGGAGACAAATATATTAATACTTGATGAGCCTACTAACCATCTTGATGTAGATGCAAAGGAAGAATTAAAAAGAGCTCTTAAAGAATATAAGGGAAGCATACTTTTAGTTTCTCATGAACCTGAATTTTATGAAGATATAGTCACTGATGTATGGGATTGTGAAAGTTGGTCCACTAAAATAGTTTAAATTTTTACAAATATTGCAACATAAAAACATGTAAAAAATTTGTTTTAATATGATATAATTAATATACAAAATGTAATTTAGGAGTTGATATTATGACAGAAGTAGGATATGTTAGTTCCGTGCATGGAGACTATGTTTCTGTATCATTTAAAAGAAAATCAGGTTGTGGAGACAACTGTGCAAGCTGTAAGGCAGGCTGTGCAGCAACATCGGTAACAACTGATATTAAAAATACTTTAGGAGCCAAGAAAGGTGATAAAGTTAAAATTGAAATGCAGCAAAGTGCTTTTAATAAAATGCTTCTTTGGGTATATGTATTTCCACTAATTATGATGGCTATAGGTATTGGAGTTGGAACAAAAGTATTTAAAGCTGCAGGATATGCCAGCTACGAGATGCTAAGTTTCTTATTAGGACTAGCTGCTTTAGCAATTTCATATATGGTTCTAAATTTATACAACAAAAAAGTTAGCAATAAACATGAATATACTCTCCAAATGACAGAAATAGTTGAAAAATAGAAATATATTTATATAGTCCATGTATTTTATTAAGTAATATTTGGGTACTATATATAATAGATATTTAAGATTTTTTAAAATAAGTATTAAGAAGGAGATATAAACATGAAATTTACTAAGGATATGACTATAGGTGAAATAATTAGAATGGATAGTTCTAAAGCTGAAGTGTTAATGAACTTTGGCATGGGATGTGTTGGATGTCCATCTGCTCAAGGAGAAACATTAGAAGAAGCAGCTTCAGTGCATGGAATAGATTTAAATGCTTTACTAGAGGCGTTGAATAAATAAAGAATAGCAAAAATGCTATTCTTTATTTTAGTTTAAATATAGTTTATAAAATATTCATAAATATAGTGCGTAAGTATACCACCTAAATATAAGTTAATAGTTATAAACTTATATTTTTTAGCATCAAATATAATATTTGAAACCAAAGTTAAAGAAAATAACATATAAATTTTAACATTTGAATATATTATATTGTGTTAATTTTGGGGAGGTATAAAGTTGTATTGTCTTACTTATGTAAATAATTTTGGCTGTGTGTTAAATGAGTTATATCTTTGGAGTGATATCTCAAGTGAACATCCTATATTCATAAAAACAGTTGCAAGTTTAACTAATAAAAATTTACCTAAGGATTTATTAGATAAGTTATCTGAAATTACAAAAGTATTTAGTAAATTAAAGATACAATCAGAAGAATTAAGAAAATCAATGCCATATAATTATATGAATTTTAATTATATGGTACAACTTAGAAAACTCGTTGATAGTTTCTTAGTAAATGATAAATATGTATTTAATGTTTTAGATGAAGTTAAAAAGTATGGTAAAGAGGATAAGGTTTGGCAAACTCTTTTAGAACATATTACTCATGAACAAAGATTTATGTATGAGCTTTTTACAAAAATAAGAATGCAATTGACACTTTAATTTATAAAAATTTAAGTAAAGTGCAACAAAATAGCGGCATGTAAGATTACTAGGCTAACACATATATGTATCATTGAGAAACCTTAAGTACTACTAGTTATTCCTTCAAAGTTTCTTCAATTGATACATATATGCTAGCCAGTAATCTTACATGCCTTAATTTGTTGCAAAGAAAAAGTACTATAGTAAATATTATGAGGACTTCAAAAATCAAAATGATAATTTTGCCTGGCGTAGCCACACTGTAAAGTTACTAATTAAGTATTATTGAGTAAAACTTCTAATAATTCTTTTAATAAACTTCACTTGGAGTTACAAATCTCCTCTGAAGTCTAGGATTCTTCTTATATACCTTAATTAATTGTAATCAAAAGGTACTAGCATAAATTCAAAAGGCTACGCCTAAAACCCTGACACCCTATTGGGTTAAGCGTTTTGTGCTTTTTTAGTAAGTCAATTGATATAATTCTTACACTGATCATTAAATCAACTATAGTATAAATAGTTATTACTGTTAAAGTTGCTAATATATGTTTTGTATAAGCAATAGCGGCTTTAATTTACCAGCTTTAAGGTACTAAAAGTTAGAAAGTATATAATTCATTAAGAGAATTTTGAGCAAGTTCTAGAAGTTCTTAGTTTGTGAATTTGAAAATTACCGTAACTCCCACCTAGGACGGGTGGGAGACAGGCCTGCATCAGGACGATGCATAGGACTGGGTAGGGAATTTTTAAAGGCACAAACTTAGAACTTCTTAACGTAGCAAAGATTCTCTGTTGAATTATATACCTTCGATTTTTAGCACCTTACTCTGTAGTTTCCAAGGCCGCCATTTTGTCGTACTTTACTTATATTATAAAATAAATTTCTTCATTTTGATTTCTTGATAATTTAAAACTAAAATGGTAAAGTATTATATGATTGTTATGTGGTGCAAAATTGGAGGGTTAAATTTGTTTGATTATATCAAGGGTACATATATAGGACTAAATAAAGAATATATAGTAGTAGAAAATAATAATATAGGATATAAAATATATACATCTGGGAGTACCATGGCTAAAATGCCTAATATAAATGAAGAAGTGAAGATTTATATTGAACAAATAGTAAGGGAAGATTTTTTAGGATTATACGGATTTTTAACAGAAGAAGAGAGAGAAATGTTTAATTTATTAATGACTATTAATGGAGTAGGGAGAAGAGCTGCATTATCTTTGTTATCCATAGCAAGCGTCAGTAAATTGAAGCTTGCAATATTATCTGGTGATTATAAAACATTAACCAAAGCTCCAGGTGTAGGAAAAAAGATTGCTCAGAGGATAGTGTTAGAACTTAAAGATAAAATTAGTAAAATTGGAGAAAGTGATATAGACTTAGAAAATATTATTGATACTACTCAAGATATAAGTAGAAATCATGATGAAGCTCTAGAAGCATTAATTGCATTGGGCTTTACAGAAAAAGAATCGGAAAGTGCATTAAAAACTGTAGACACAAATGGTAGTCTTGAAGAGATTATTAAAAGTAGCTTAAAATACCTAATGAATTAAGGGGGGATATTATGGAGGACAGATTTATTTCTCCTTCTTGTAAAAATGAGGATGTAGATATAGAGTATTCTTTGAGACCTCAGAGTTTAGATGAATATATTGGACAGGAAAAGGTTAAAGAAAAATTAGATATTTTTATAAAAGCTGCACAAAAAAGAAGAGAAGCACTGGATCATGTACTCTTATATGGGCCGCCTGGACTTGGTAAAACTACTTTAGCTAATATTATAGCAAAAGAGATGGGGGGAAGCCTTAAAGTTACTTCAGGACCTGCAATAGAACGAGCGGGAGACCTTGCTGCAATACTTACAACTCTTAGCGATTATGATGTATTATTCATAGATGAAATCCACAGACTAAATAGAACGGTTGAAGAAATTTTGTACCCTGCCATGGAGGATAACGCATTAGACATTGTTATAGGAAAGGGAGCGGCTGCAAAATCTATTAGATTAGATCTTCCTAAATTTACTCTAATTGGAGCTACTACAAGGGTAGGATTATTAACATCTCCACTTAGAGATAGATTCGGAGTATTGAGTTCTATGGAATTTTACAATGAAGATGACTTAAAGGAGATAATTATAAGATCTGCTAAAATTTTAGGTGTTTCTATAGAAGTAAATGCAGCCTATGAAATAGCAAAAAGATCCAGAGGAACTCCAAGGATAGCAAATAGAATATTAAAAAGAGTGAGGGATTACTGTGATGTAAAAGGTGATGGCATAATTAATATTCAAATTGCAAAGAATGCTTTGGATTTACTTGAGATTGATTCAGAAGGCTTTGACAGAATAGACAATAAAATTTTAGAAGCTATTATAGATAGTTTTGAAGGAGGACCGGTAGGATTAGAAACCCTATCCTATTTTATAGGAGAGGAACTAGACACAATTCAAGATGTGTATGAACCGTATTTACTTCAAAAAGGATTTATAATAAGAATGCCTAGAGGAAGGAAAGCTACTGAAAAGGCATACAAACATTTAAAAAGAAAATATGTAGAACAGACAAAGTTAACATAAGAGGAGTTGGCAAATTTTGAAAGTTACAGATTTTGATTTTTATCTACCAGAAGAATTGATAGCACAGCACCCTTTAGAAAAAAGGGATGAATCAAGGTTAATGGTTGTAGATAGGAAAAGCGGAAAAATACAACATAAAATATTTAAAAATATAATAGAGCGTTTAAGTGATGGAGATTGCCTGGTACTAAATAATACCCGAGTTTTACCAGCACGGTTAATAGGGGAAAAGGAAGGCACAGGCGGAAGGATGGAGTTCTTGCTTTTAAAGAGAATTGATAAAAATCTTTGGGAAACTCTAGTTAAGCCTGGAAAAAGAGCGAAAATAGGTTCTAGATTCGTATTTGGTGGAGGAGAGTTAAAAGCAGAAGTTAAAGAAATTGGAGAAGAAGGAAGCAGAGTAGTAGAGTTTCAGTATGATGGAATATTTGAAGAGGTTTTAGATAGACTTGGACAAATGCCTTTACCACCATATATAACTGAAAAGCTAGAAGATAAAGAAAGATATCAAACAGTATACTCAAAGGAAGTAGGTTCAGCAGCAGCACCTACTGCAGGATTACATTTTACAGAAGAACTGTTAAGCAAAATAAAAGAAAAGGGTGTTAAGATAGCTTTTGTAACTTTACATGTAGGATTAGGAACTTTTAGACCTGTAAAAGTTGAAAATATAGAAGAACACCATATGCACTCAGAATATTATACTATATCAAAAGAAACTGTGGATATGATAAATAGCACTAAAGAAAACGGGGGAAGAGTAATAGCTGTTGGAACTACATCCTGTAGGACCTTAGAGACCATAGCAGATAATAATGGAAGATTAAAAGAACAATCGGGATGGACAGATATTTTTATGTATCCAGGATATAAGTTTAAAATAGTAGATGCGCTAATTACAAACTTTCATTTACCACAATCTACACTTTTAATGCTTGTAAGTGCTTTTTCAAGTAGAGAGATTATAATGAACGCTTACCTAGAGGCAGTTAAAGAAAGATATAGATTTTTTAGCTTTGGAGATGCTATGTTTTTAGAGTAAAGGCTACTATTTTCAGTGAAAAAATACAATTATTAAAGATACTAATATGGAAGGGGAAAATACAGTGTTCAAATTACATAAAGTGAATGGAAGTGCACGAAGAGGAGAATTCGTTACTCCTCATGGAGTAGTGCAGACTCCTGTATTTATGAATGTTGGAACCTTAGCTGCAATAAAGGGAGCGGTTTCAACAATGGATTTAAAAGAAATAGGATGTCAAGTAGAATTATCTAATACATATCATTTACATTTAAGACCAGGAGATCAAGTTATAAAAAAATTAGGTGGATTACATAAATTTATGAATTGGGATAGACCAATACTTACAGACTCAGGCGGTTTTCAAGTCTTTTCTCTATCTCAAATGAGAAAAATCACTGAAGAAGGAGTACATTTTAATTCACATATAGATGGTAGAAAAATATTCATGGGTCCAGAGGAAAGCATGCAAATTCAAAGTAATTTAGCATCTACTATAGCTATGGCCTTTGATGAATGCGTAGAAAACCCATCCCCTAGGGATTATGTGGAAAAATCTGTAGCAAGAACTACAAGATGGCTTGAAAGATGTGTAAAGGAAATGGAGAAGTTAAATTCTTTATCAGATACTATAAACAAAAAACAGATGTTGTTTGGCATAAACCAAGGTGGAGTGTATGAAGATATAAGAATAGAACATGCTAAAGAAATTTCTAAGATGAATTTAGATGGTTATGCTATAGGAGGACTTGCAGTTGGTGAAACCCACGAGGAAATGTATAGAATTATTGAAGCTGTAGAACCTTTTTTACCATCAGATAAACCAAGATATTTAATGGGAGTAGGAATACCAAGTAATATATTAGAAGCAGTTTCAAGAGGAGTAGACTTTTTTGACTGTGTTTTACCAGCTAGAAATGGAAGGCATGGACATGTATTTACTAAATATGGTAAAATTAATTTAATGAATGCAAAGTTTGAGTTAGATGACAGACCTATAGACGAAGAGTGTGATTGTCCAGCTTGTAGACATTATACTAGAGCCTACATTAGACACTTATTCAAAGCTAAGGAAATGTTGGCTATGAGGCTTTGTGTTCTACATAATCTATATTTTTATAATAAGCTTATGGAGGATATAAGAACTTCCATAGACGGAGATTATTTTGAAGATTTTAAAGCTCAAAAACTTGAAGAATGGGGAGGAAGAGCTTAAAATTAAAGAAAGGGGGTGAGGTTATGCCTCAAAGTAACAATATTGTTGCAGTTATACTGCCTTTTGCATTTATGTTGCTTTTATTTTACATAGTTGTTTTAGTTCCAGAAAAAAAGAGAAAGAGTAAGTACAATGCTATGTTAGAAGGACTAAGAATAAAGGATGACGTTATGACTAGAGGTGGTATTGTAGGAAGTATAGTAAAGATACAAGATGATTTTGTAATATTGGAAACAGGTCCAGATAAGGTGAAGTTAAAAATAAAGAAAAATGGAATAGCTTCTATTTTAAGTGAAGTAGTTGAAGAAAAAAAGTAGAATAATTAAAGTAATAAGATACCTTCTATATACATACATATTAGTAGATAGGAGGTGTTTTGTTTGGAAGAAAAAAGTAAAGCTCTTTATATTGGACAAGGAGTAATTAGAAGTTTTTTTCTAACTTTAGGACTACTTATAATTTACGCTATAATAACATACTTTACTAAACCCAATCCAAAGATAGATTCTGTATATTTTGTAGCAATTACCGCCCTAAGTGTTATGTATGGGGCTGTATACGCTGTAAAGCAAATACAGAAAAAAGGATGGTTAGTTGGGTTAATAGTAGCAATTTTATATATGCTGATTATTTACCTAGTATCAGCTGTTAATGGAAGAGGATTTGACATATCAAGTTATGGAGTACTTAGAATAGCTTTAGCCATTTTTGTTGGAACACTTTCTGGCATGCTAGGAATAAATATTTAAAATGGCTTTATTAAAATCAAAATCTATGATATAATCTTACAGGATAATTCTATAGTGGGAATGGAGGAAGTAAAATGAAGCATATCAAAACTGTAAACAAAAGAAATATTAAGGAAAGTTTAAATAAACCAGGATGTAAAGAATGTGCTAACTCATGTCAATCAGCATGTAAAACTTCTTGCACAGTTGCAAATTTAGCTTGTGAAAACTAATAAAACTAAGTAAGCAGTAACCTGAGAGTTACTGCTTTGTGTTTATTTAAGGAGGATGGAAAATTGTCATTAGTTCATAAATTTATTCAAAACGGAGAATATTATATACTAGATGTAAATACAGGAGCAGTTCACATAGTAGATGAATTAGTTTATGATTTATTAGATGAAGATACTTTAAAATCAAAAGAAGAGCTTATTGAACTATTTAAGGACAAGTATTCAATTGAAGAAATCATAGAAGTTTATAATGAAATAATGGAATTAAAAGAAGAAGGATTCCTTTATTCAGAAGATACTTATGAAGAAATTGCTATTAAAGGTCAAGATTCAAAAGATTTTATAAAAGCGCTATGTCTTAACATAACACATGACTGTAATCTAAGGTGTAAGTATTGTTTTGCTGATGAAGGTAAGTATCATGGTGCAAGAAAAATAATGTCTTTAGAAGTTGCTAAAAAAGCAATAGATTTTGTAATTGCACATAGCGGGCCGAGAAAAAATATTGAAATAGATTTATTTGGCGGAGAACCATTAATTGCTATAAAAGAAATTAAAGAAATTATTAAATATGCAAGAGAACAAGAAAAGGTACATAATAAAGTAATTAGATTTACAATGACTACAAACGCTACTTTGCTAAATGATGAAATTATGGAATATATGGATAAAGAAATGGGAAATATAGTATTAAGTATAGATGGAAGACCTGAAGTAAATGATAAAGTAAGGACTAGAGTTGACGGAAGCGGAACTTATGAAGGTATTTTGCCTAAAATAAAAGAGATGGTAGATAGAAGAGACAAGTCTAAAGCATACTATGTAAGGGGAACCTTTACCCATGAAAATATAGATTTTTATAATGACATTAAACATCTAGCGGATTTAGGATTTAAAGAAATATCTGTAGAGCCTGTTGTACTTCCAGATGAACATCCACTATCTTTAAAAGAGGAGGATCTACCGACTATTTTTGAAAATTATGATAAACTATATGAAGATATGTTGGAAAGATATGAAAACGGTAATGAATTCAAGTTTTATCATTTTAATATAGATTTACAAGGAGGGCCTTGTGTATATAAGAGAATATCAGGCTGTGGAGCAGGACATGAGTACATAGCTGTCACACCAGATGGAGATATATATCCATGCCATCAATTTGTTGGAAATGAAGACTTTAAATTAGGAACTATATTTAATGAAGATAAAGATATAAACTGGGAAATTACTAAAACTTTTAAATCAGCACACATATATAATAAGCCAGCTTGTAGAGAGTGTTGGGCTAGATTCTATTGTAGCGGCGGATGCCAGGCTAACAATTATAACTTTAATGGAGACATGCATATTCCTTATGAAATAGGATGTAAAATGCAGAAGAAGAGAATTGAATGTGCAATAGCTTTAAAGTCAAAACTAATGTCAGAAAAACAATAAATTACCTGTTATTGACTATTATATTTAAAAGTAATATAATTAAGTATAATTTGTGCTTAAATTGAGGAACGAAGGGGGATTAAGATGAGAAACTCAAAAGTGAACACGTCCAAAAAAGGCAAAAGTTCAGTATTGTTTCTTCTTTCAGTAATAGTCATATTACTATTAGCTTATGCTGGATTTTTTGGATTTAAGAATATTTTTGGTTATAAAGTTAAACCTTTTAGTGAAACAATTAATAAAGGATTGGATTTACAAGGTGGTATATCTGTATTAGAAGAAATCAAAGGAAATGTAGATAATGCCACTGTGGAAAGAACTATAGAGATGCTTTCAATGAGAGTTAACCCTGAGGGAGTAAAAGAAACTTCAGTTCAAAGAGAAGGAAAAAATAGAATTAGAATAGAAATTCCTGGTGAATTTGATGCTAAAAGAGTATTAGATAGCATAGGCAAGACAGGAAAGTTAGAGTTTAGAGGACCAGATAAAAAAGTTATATTAACTGGTTCTGATATTAAGGATGCTACAGCATATTTAGATGACATGAATAGTCCCACTATTGGTCTTGAACTTAATCCAGAGGGAACTAAAAAGTTTGCCGAAGCTACAAGTAAATTTAAAGGACAAAATATAGCAATTTATATGGACGAGGAAATGCTGACAAATCCTGTAGTACAAAGTGTTATAACAGGAGGAAAAGCAACTATAACAGGAAGTAAAACACTTGAAGAAGCAAAACGTCAAGCTAATATAATAAAATCAGGAGCACTTCCTGTAACCTTAGAAGCTGTTGAATTTAAGACAGTTGGAGCAACTTTAGGAGCGAATGCATTGCCTTTAAGTATGAAAGCTGGAGCTGTAGGAATAAGCTTAGTGTTATTATTTATGCTTTTCTATTATAGAGGCCCAGGATTAATGGCTGGAATTGCATTAATATTTTATGTTGTTTTAGTTTTAGGAACATTCTCAGCAATTAAAGCTACGTTAACATTATCAGGTATTGCAGGATTCCTGCTTACGGTAGGTATGGCTGTTGATGCCAACGTTTTAATATTTGAAAGAATAAAAGAAGAATTAAAACTTGGAAAATCCATTAGAACAGCTACAGAGGCTGGATTTAACAGAGCTCTATCATCTATACTTGACTCTAATATAACAACTATAATTGCTGCTATAGTTCTTTATTATCTAGGATCTGGTTCAGTAAAAGGATTTGCTCTTACCCTTATGATTGGTATAGTATTAAGTATTTTCACTGCTTTAACAATAACAAGATTATTGCTTAATCTTAGTATAGAGATGGGATTAATAAATAGTTCTTCTCATTTCGGTGTAAAGAGGGGGTAAGAAGCGTGCTGAAGATTATTGAAAAGACAAAATTATGGTTTTCTATTTCGGTGATTATAATAATTATAGGAATGGCATCTCTAGGAATTAAAGGGCTTAATTATGGTATAGACTTTAGAGGCGGTACTATAGTTACTATAGAAATGGGCAAAAACTTTAATCAACAAATCAAAGAAGAAGCCGATAAAATAATAAAAAAATATGATTCAAATGCTTCAACTTATATTGCAAATGAAACCCAACTTGAAATAAAAAGTAATACTTTAAATAGTGATAATATAAACAAAATGTTTGGTGAATTAAAAGGTAAATATAAATTAGAAGATAAATCACTATTATCACAAAGTAATGTTGGTCCTTCTATTGGACAGGAATTAAAAACTAAAGCTTTAAAAGCTTTTCTAATTGCAACACTTGCAATGTTAGTATACATTGGCTTTAGATTTGAAATTAAATTTGGTATTGCAGCAATAATTGCCTTAGTGCATGACATTTTAATAACATTGGGTGTATATGCAATCTTTGGTATACCAGTTAACTCGCCTTTTATAGCAGCTGTGCTTACTATAGTAGGATATTCTATAAATGATACTATAGTTATATTTGATAGAATAAGAGAGAATAGTAGAAAAATGAGAGGAAAGGATCTAATTGAACTTACTAATATAAGTATAACTCAAACTATGTCTAGATCTATAAATACTGTTTTAACAACATTATTTACAATAGTTGCAGTTTATATATTCGTACCAGCGGTAAGAGATTTTACTTTCCCATTAATAATAGGTATATTGTCAGGGGCATATTCTTCAATATTTATAGCAAGTCCTATATGGATTATACTTAAAAAAAGAAATAAAAAAGTTGCAGTCTAAAAATCAGAGTTTCAGCTCTGATTTTTTTTAAGAAAAGAAAAAGTGCAAGGATTAACAAAATATCCTATTATATTTTGTTAATCCTTACTTTTAGTTAAATATATTGTCATTTCGTGAAAAAAACCATTTGTAATAATCGGAGATTTAAATTATAATATTATTTGCTTCCTATAAATTTTGGGGGATTAAATATGAAAAGTAACTATTCTTATAACAATTTTTCAAATTCAATATATTTATATGATTCTTTTCTTTTAACAGGGATAGGAGAAGCTTTAAATAGAATTACTAGAGCTGTGAATGAACGTGAAAAGATAGTTATTTACGGTTCATGCGATGTAGACGGCATAACTAGTGTTTCGCTTTTAATGCTTATATTAAAATATTTAAATGCTGATGTAGAGTATTACATACCTGAGGTATTAGATTATACTGATACCTTTAATTCTAATGTGATAAAAAACCATATTAAATTATTAGGGGCAGGACTTGTGATAACAGTTGGATGCGGAATAAATTCGGTTTGTGAAGTGGAGTTATGCAATAGACTTGGAATCGATGTAATTATTACAGATTATCATCAGTCTTTAAATAGTATTCCTGATACGACTGTAATAAATCCAAATCAAATTGGATGTAAGTATCCTTTTAAATATTTAAACGCAGTGGGAATATCTTATAAGTTAGCATATGCAATAGCAGAACAGTATCATGTGCAATGTATAGAAAAGTATTTAGACCTTGTAGCAATAGGTATTGCTTCAAGTGATGTACCTTTAATTGGAGAAAATTTAGCTATGCTTCAAAAAGGTCTATATTATTTATCAAAATCAAATAACTATGGTATAAGAGCTATAACTAAAATAAATAATATAGACAATATGGATTATTTTAGGCTAAAAGAGTTATGTAATATAGTTATGCCTAAAATTAATGCTGTAGGAAGAATGGATGATGCAAGAATTGTAGTAGAATTGTTTACTACATCTGATATGGAAAGAGCTGAGCAAATAGCGAAATATATGAAAAAAAATAATGAGCTGCCATAACCTTGCAAATAATCTTACTAACAAAAATTTATAATTTCTAATTATCCTTGAATAAAACATCTAGTTTATATATAATGTTTAAGTGGATAGAATTAATACATAAAAATAAGTGTATTTTGTACTAGGGGGAATATAATTTGGAATTAAAAGAAAGTATAAGAATAATCGAAGGATTTCCTAAAGAAGGTATTAGTTTTAAAGATATTACTACACTTTTAAAGGATGGAAGCGCTTTTAAAAATGCTGTGGATGAATTAGTAAACTATTTAAAAGATAAAAATATAGATATAATTGTTGGACCTGAGGCTAGAGGGTTTTTATTTGGCACTCCAGTTGCTTATGCATTAGGGGCTGGTTTTGTTCCTGTAAGAAAAAAAGGAAAACTTCCATGTGACACTATAAAAGTAGAATATGATTTAGAATATGGTACTGATGTTTTAGAAGTACACAAGGATGCTATTAAGCCTGGACAAAGAGTTGCAATCGTTGACGATTTATTAGCTACAGGAGGTACAATGCAATCTGTAGTAAAATTAATTGAACAATTAGGTGGAGAAGTAGTAAGTCTTGACTTTGTTATTGAGTTAACAGATTTAAAAGGAAGAGAAAAATTAAAAAAATATGATGTAATGTCTTTAGTAGAGTACAATATATAAAATTCAGATGAAATCCTTACTAAATTAAATAAAATGGTAAGGATTTTATTTGAATTTAGGTTCTTATTGCAAATTTCTACACTGTATTATATAATATTTATAAAAAAATGTTGGCTGGTTATATAAACCAGCTTTTGATTTTAGGAGAGTATTTATATGCTGGATGATTTATTAGAAAAAATTGATGAAAATTGTAATAATATTAATAAAGATATAATCATAAAAGCTTATAATTATGCTGAAAGTGCACATAAAGAGCAAAAAAGGGTTTCAGGAGAACCTTATATAATACATCCAGTTGAAGTTGCGTCCATTCTAGCTGAAATGGGATTAGACGAAAATACAATTGCTGCAAGCTTATTACATGATGTAATAGAGGATACAGAATTCACTTATAAAGACGTTGAAAGAGAGTTTAACGCTGAAGTAGCAAACTTAGTAGAAGGGGTAACTAAACTTGGAAAAATAACATATAAGACAAAAGAAGAGCAACAGGCAGAAAATGTTAGAAAGATGTTATTTGCTATGACAAAGGATATCAGAGTTATACTTATAAAATTGGCAGATAGACTCCATAATATGAGAACCTTAAAGTATATGTCTGTTGAGAAACAAAAGGAAAAAGCTAAAGAAACTTTAGATATATATGCACCATTGGCTCATAGGCTAGGAATTTCAAAAATTAAATGGGAACTTGAGGATTTAGCTTTAAGATACTTACATCCAAATGAATACTATGATTTAGTTAGAAAAGTTGCGGAAAAAAGAGTCGAAAGAGAAGAATATATTGATAAAATAATAAATCAATTAAAAGAAAAACTTAAAACAGCAGGGATCGAAGCTGAAATAGCAGGAAGACCTAAACACTTCTATAGTATATATAGAAAGATGGTTGTGAAGAATAAAACCATCGATCAAATATTTGACTTAACAGCTGTTAGAATACTTGTAAATGATGTTAAAGATTGTTATGCTGCTTTAGGTATGGTACATACTATGTATAAACCTATTCCAGGAAGATTTAAAGATTATATAGCAATGCCAAAACCAAATATGTATCAATCTTTACATTCAACAGTAATTGGACCTCAGGGAAAACCCTTTGAGATACAAATAAGAACCTATGAGATGCACTATACATCAGAGTATGGAATTGCAGCTCACTGGAAGTATAAAGAAGGCAACCCTAAAAATGGAGATATGGATTTTGAATCAAAGTTAGTTTGGTTAAGAGAAGTGTTAGAGTGGCAAAGAGAAACTTCTAATCCAGAAGAATTTATGGAAGACTTTAAAATAGATATGTTTTCTGACGAAGTTTTTGTATTTACCCCTAAAGGTACGGTAATTAATCTTCCGTATGATTCAACACCAATCGATTTTGCATACAGAATTCATACAGATATTGGACATAAATGTATTGGAGCAAAGGTTAATGGAAAAATAGTTTCATTAGACTATAAATTAAAAACAGGAGAAATTGTTGAAATATTAACATCTACTGTTCCAAAAGGACCTAATATAGCATGGCTTAATATTACAAAGAGTAATCAAGCGAAATCTAAAATTAAAGCATGGTTTAAAAAAGAAAAAAGACATGACAATATTGAAAAGGGTAAAGAACTAATTGAAAAGGAAAGCAAAAGACAAGGAGTAAACTTTGGCAAAATTGCAAAAGGAGAGTATTTAGAAAGTTTACTTAAAAAATATAATTTTAATAATTTGGATGATTTATATGTAGGTGTTAGCATAGGAGCAGTAAATCCAGCGTCTATAGTGAGCAAATTAATAGGATTCCTAAAGGTTCAAGAAAAGGAAGAGGCTGATCTAGAAGAGATAAAAGAACAGTTAGAGAAATCAGCTAAAAATAGAAAGAAGTCAAATTCCCCAGGAGTAAAAGTTAAGGGAATTGACAATGTTCTCGTTAGATTTGCTAAATGCTGTAACCCTGTACCAGGAGACTCTATTATAGGTTATATTACAAAAGGAAGAGGAGTATCTGTTCACAGGCAAGACTGTGAAAATGTAAAGTCACTAATAATGAGTGATGCAAGTAGGATTATTGAAACATCCTGGGAAGATGAAAATTCTAGAAAATCAGAATATATAACAGAGATTGAAGTAAGAGCAGAAGATAGACATGGATTATTAGCGGAGATAATGGAGGCAATAATTGAAACTAAGATTGTATTATATGCCGTTAATGCAAAAACTTCAAAAGCAAACGTGGCAATAATAACAATAAAACTTAGAATTTCTGATGTTGAAAAACTAAAAGAAGTAATGCGAAAAATGAGAAGACTCAAAGGTGTGATAGCAGTATATAGAACTAAAAATTAAATTTTAGTTCTATATACTTCATTTTTGATTTTTTGAAAAGAATTAATGAAATATTTAATATTGGGGTGTTTAATGTGAGGGCTGTAGTTCAGAGAGTAAAACATTCAAACGTTATAGTAGATAATAAAATAGTTGGAGAAATAGGAAAAGGATTTAATGTATTATTGGGAATATCAAAAGATGATACAATAGAAGATGTGAAGTACTTAAAAGATAAAATAGTAAACCTCAGAGTCTTTGAAGATGATGATGGTAAACTAAATAAATCACTAAAAGAAGTAAATGGGGAGTTATTAATAGTGTCTCAATTTACTCTTTACGGAGATTGTAGAAAAGGTAGAAGACCTAATTTCATGGAAGCCTTAGGCGGAGAAGAAGCTGAAAAGTTATATTTAGAGTTCGTTAATTTGTGTAAAGATGAACTATCTAAGGTTGAAACAGGTGTGTTTGGAGCAGAAATGCTTGTAGACATAAAAAATGATGGACCAGTTACGCTAATAATAGATAGTAAAAAAGTATTCTAAATCAGAAAGGAGAAGAGTTTATGAAAATAAAGAGAATTCCAGCAGGTATGTATGCTGCTAACTGTTATATATTGATTGATGAAGAATCGCAATTTGGTTGCATAGTAGATCCGGGTGGAGATGAAGATTTTATAATTAAACATGTAGAAAATAGTAATATAAATGTTAAATTCATATTATTAACTCACGGACATTTAGATCATGTAGGTGCAGTTAACTCATTAAAGGAAAAATATAATATTCCTGTATATATAAATGTAAAAGATAAAGTTTTAATGGAAGACAGAGAAAATGTTTTTGGACCAATGTGGAATGAAACATCAGAAGATAGTGAATTAGCAGATGGAGATATAATAGAACTTGGAGATTTAAAGATAAAATGTATAGAAACTCCAGGACATACTCCAGGAGGAATGTGTTTTGCAGTGGAAAATGTAGTGTTCACAGGAGATACATTATTTCATGGATCTATTGGTAGAACGGATTTTCCAGGAGGAGATTACAAGCAATTAATTAATAGTATAAAGACAAAACTTATGATTCTTCCAGATGATACCGTAGTTCTTCCAGGACATGAAAGTGAAAGCAGTATTAAATTTGAAAGAGAACATAACCCTTTCATATAAGGGGTGATTAAAGATATGGTAAAGATAAAATTAAATAATTTTGCTTATAGATATGATGTATATCATATCTTTAAGCTCTTTTATAATCTTTCAAACATTGAATTTGTGGAAGAAGATTATGATTATAGGGTACATATAGAAGAAGATAAAGTAATTATATATGATAGTGAAAACCGTAATAATGTTTTTAACGTAAAAGGAAATGTAAAATTTAAAGATGAATTAAGAAGAATAATATTTAAATATCTTAGAGACAAAACTAGAAAAGAACTCCCATGGGGGAGCTTAATAGGAATAAGACCTACTAAGAGAGTTCATCGTATGATTCAAGAAGGATTGAAAGAAGAAGAAATAATTAGATCATTAATGGAAAATTTCTTTGTAAGAAGAGACAAAGCAAAACTTTCTATTGATGTGGCTAAGGCTGAACAAAA
Source organism: Clostridium sp. JNZ J1-5 (assembly GCF_053901425.1). Taxonomy (NCBI): domain Bacteria; kingdom Bacillati; phylum Bacillota; class Clostridia; order Eubacteriales; family Clostridiaceae; genus Clostridium; species Clostridium sp. JNZ J1-5. Next base: position 3,428,918 of record NZ_CM132773.1, read on the forward strand.
AATGGTAAATAAAGATACTAATACTATAAGTATTTATGTGGCTATGCCATTTTGTCCTACACGCTGTCTTTATTGTTCTTTTGCATCTAATCCTATAAAGAGCTTTAAGAAGATGGTTAAACCCTACTTGGAGGCTTTAAGCTACGAAATTCATAAAATTAAGGAATTTATTGATTGTAAAGGATTAAAGGTTGAGTGTGTGTATTTTGGAGGCGGAACTCCAACGGCTATAGATGATGATGAATTTCACAGTACTTTAGAACTTATTTATGAGAGCTTTGTAAAAAGTAGAAATGTTAAAGAGTTTAATGTGGAATGTGGACGTCCAGACAGTATAACTGAGGCTAAGTTAAAATCTATGAAAAATTTTAATGTAAATAGGATAAGTATTAATCCTCAAACTATGAATGATAGTACTTTAAAAGCTATAGGGAGAAGCCATAGTGTACAGGAGGTAATAGATAAATTTAATTTAGCTAGGAAGATGGGCTTTGATAATATAAATATGGATATAATTATAGGTCTGCCAAACGAAAATCTAGAGCATGTTAATAATACATGTGAAGAAATATTAAAACTCAATCCAGATAGTATAACGGTTCATGGAATGTCTGTAAAAAGAGCTTCTATACTGCATGAACAAATAGTCACTGGGAAAGTTAAAGTTATGGAGCAAACAGAGTTAAATGAAATGTATAGTAAAACAGTAGAATTAGCAAAAAAGCTAAATATGATACCATATTATATGTATAGGCAAAAAAACATGGTGGGCAATATGGAGAATGTAGGATATTCCAAACCTAACAAAGAGGGAATATATAACGTTGAGATGATAGAAGAAAGGCAAACTATAATAGCCTTAGGAGCAGATGCAGTTACTAAAGTTATATTCTTAGACATTGATAAAATAGAGAGAATGGGAAATATAAAAGATGTAAGAGAGTATGTAGATAGAATTGAGGAAAAAGTAGAGAGCAAACTACAATTATTAAAAACTCTATACTAGCAGTACTTTGATGTTTACAGCTAAGGCTTTAAGGATTATAATTTATAGTTAGTGTATAGACCTTCAATGGAATTATAATTTATCTAAGGAGAGTGAGCAATAGTGGCAATTCAAGCGCCAAAGGGTACTAAAGATTTACTACCTATGGATTCATATAAATGGCAGTACATAGAAGAAAATTTAAGACAAATGGCAGCGGTTTATGCTTGTAGAGAAATAAGAACTCCTATATTTGAGCATACTGAACTTTTTGAAAGAGGAGTAGGAGAAACTACTGATGTTGTTCAAAAGGAAATGTATACTTTTAATGATAAAGGAGGTAGAAGTGTTACTTTAAAGGCAGAAGGCACTGCTCCAGCAGCGAGAGCTTTTATTGAAAATGGATTGTTTAATGAAGCTTTACCAATAAAGATGTATTACTTTACACCTGTATTTAGATATGAAAATGTTCAAAAAGGTAGATTAAGGCAGCATCACCAATTTGGAGTAGAGGTTTTTGGTTCTCAAGAAGCTTCATTAGATGCTGAAATAATAAGTCTTGCCATGGGAGCTTTCAAAAAGTTTGGAATAAAAAATTTAGAGTTAAACATAAATAACATAGGATGTCCAGAATGCAGGCAGAGATATAATGAAGCTTTAAAAAGTTATTTTAAAGAAAAACATGATGAGCTTTGTGATACATGTAAAAGCAGGTTTGAAAGAAATCCTATGAGAATATTGGATTGTAAAAATGAGGAGTGCAAAGCCATTGCAAAAGGAGCTCCTATAATTTTAGATTACGTATGTGATGATTGCAGGGATCATTTTGAAAGCTTGAAGCTATACCTAGATGCACTAGATATAAAATATAAGGTAGATCCGTATATTGTAAGAGGTCTTGATTATTACACTAAAACCGTGTTTGAAATAATAAATGATAATATAACTGTATGCGGTGGTGGAAGATATAATGGACTTATAGAACAAATAGGAGGAAAATCAACACCAGCTGTGGGCTTTGGTATGGGAATAGAGAGACTTATACTCACACTAGAAGAAAATAATATTGAGATCCCTAAACCAAATTACATAGATATATATATTGGATTTATGGGAGACAAAGGTAAAATAGAAAGTATTAAGCTTGTAAACAGCTTAAGAGAAAGAGGCATTAAAGCCGAATGTGATCATATGGATAAATCCGTAAAGGCACAAATGAAGTATGCTAACAAAATAGGAGCTACTTATACAGTTATTTTAGGAGATACTGAAATAACTGAAAGAAAAGCAAAACTAAAGAGAATGGAAGATGGAACACAAATTGAAGTAGCATTAGATAATATTGATGAAATAGCAACAATATTAAAAGAAGGTAATAGATAATAAGTAATAGGTAATAGGTAATAGGAGAAAATATTTTTAGGAATGTACAAAATAATCTTTACTAATTAAAATTGTGCTAGCACCTAGCACCTAGCACCTAGCACCTAGCACCTAGCACCTAGCACCTAGTACCTAGTACCTAGTACCTAGCATCTAAAATAAAAGGAGGACGAAAAAGTGGGAGAGTCGTTAAATGGACTTAAAAGAAGCATAATGTGCGGTGAACTTAGAGAATCCCATATAGGACAAAAGCATGTTGTAATGGGATGGGTTCAAAGAAAAAGAAACTTAGGTGGATTAGTATTTGTAGATCTTAGAGATAGAGAAGGTATACTTCAAGTTGTATTCGGAGAAAAGATCAATAAAGATGCTTTTGAAAAAGCAGATTTAGTTAAACCTGAATATTGTATTGCTGTTGAAGGAGAGTTAGTAAGAAGAGAGTCACCAAATGAAAGTTTGCCAACAGGAATGGTTGAACTTAAAGGGGAAAGTATTAAAATTTTATCTGAATCAGAAACACCACCTATTTACATAAAGGAAAATCTAGACACAGATGAAATGGTAAGATTAAAATATAGATATCTTGATCTTAGAAGACCTGATATACAAAGAATATTTAAAATAAGACATAAAGCTGCAAAGGTTGTAAGGGATTTTCTAGATGAAAATGGATTTTTAGAAATGGAAACTCCAATACTTACTAAGAGTACGCCAGAAGGGGCTAGGGATTATCTAGTTCCAAGCAGAAATTATCCTGGAATGTTCTATGCATTACCTCAATCACCACAACTATTTAAGCAATTGTTGATGGTTTCAGGTTATGATAAATATTTCCAAATAGCAAAATGTTTTAGAGATGAAGATTTAAGAGCTAATAGACAACCAGAATTTACTCAAATAGATATGGAACTTTCTTTTGTAGATATGGAAGACGTAATAAATTTAAACGAAAAACTAATACAAAAGATATTTAAAGAAATTGCAGATGTGGATGTAAAGCTTCCAATTGAGAGAATTACTTATAATGAAGCTATGAGTAAATATGGAAGTGATAAACCAGACTTAAGATTTGGTATGGAAATAAATGATATCAGCTCAATTGTTAAGGATGCTGAATTTAAAGTATTTAAAGATGCATTAGAGAATGGTGGAAGTGTAAGAGCTATAAAAGTACCTAATTCTGCTGATATGGGAAGAAAGCAAATAGATAAGCTAACTGATTTTGTAAAATCTTATAAAGCTAAAGGACTTGCATGGATAGCTTGTAAAGATAGTGAAATAAAATCACCTATATCAAAATTCTTAAAGGAAGAAGAAATTAATGGAATAATTAAGACTCTAGATGCTAAGAGTGGAGATTTAATATTAATAGTAGCAGATAAAAACAGTATAGTTTTACAAACTCTTGGAGCATTAAGACTTGAAATGGCAAAAAAACTAGAGATACTAAAAGACAATAAGGACTTCAGATTTGTATGGGTAACTGAGTTCCCATTAGTATCTTACAATGAAGAAGAAGAAAGATATCAAGCGGAACATCATCCATTCACAGCTCCTATGGAAGAAGATATTCAATATCTAGAAAGTGATCCAGGAAGAGTTAGAGCTATAGCATATGATATAGTTTTAAATGGAGAAGAACTTGGTGGAGGAAGTATAAGAATACACGATACTAAACTTCAAGAAAGAATGTTTAATGTGCTTGGATTTACAAAAGAAAGTGCATGGGAGAGATTTGGTTTCTTATTGGATGCCTTCAAATTTGGACCACCTCCACATGGCGGATTGGCTTATGGATTTGACAGATTAATAATGTTCTTGGCTGGAACTGAAAATATTAAAGACGTTATAGCTTTCCCTAAGAATCAAAATGCTTATTGTCCTTTGACAGAGGCACCAAACTTTGTAGACAGTAAACAAATAAATGAACTAGGAATAGCCTTTCAAGAAAATAATCAATCTAAATAGATTTAACTATGATATTTTTTTAGAAATGTAGTATAATATAAGTATAAAATAAAAAATAATTCCTACTATATTAGTATAATGAGTATATATTGACCCAACAATATTAAAAAAGGGAATCCGACTCTTTTTATGGAATGAAACTTTAAAGGCGACTATTAAAGGACAAGAAATAAAAAGGAGATGCCCACCTGTTATATACAGGTTCAACTATTACTCGTTCTACGGTGTAGTGGGAATTTTTAATTTCAAAAAATATAAGTCTTTATTCCATTATTGAACTTAAAAGTAATTAGTGATATAATTATATTATTATACCGGGTATAGGTATAAGTAGTATTGTGGGTAGTGGTTATTGGATAAAAGAATTCAATTGTTGTAGATAGGAGAATTGTATATATGGATAATAAAAAGGATGCTAAAAAAGATATACAAGTAAGGCTTAGAAGGATTGAGGGGCAAGTTAAAGGAATAGAAAAAATGATAGATAATAATACATGCTGCAAAGAAGTGCTGGTCCAAGTTGCAGCAGTAAGAGCTGCTGTAAACAAAGTAGGAGCTTTAATACTGAAAAATTATGCTCAAGATTGTATGGCAAGTGGAGAAGATAATGGAGATTTGAAAATAGACGATTTAGTGTCAACATTAACTATGTTTATGAAATAGGCAATCCATCTGGATTGCCTATTTTTACTTACTTCCTTTTATTTTACCTTGTTTTAGCGTTACAATAACTTTTGTAGTGGAAGCTACTAATACTGTTGCAACAGCTATAGCACCAGCACCGCCTATGGTTTGTAATCCTAATGTTAAAGATTTATCTATATTACCTTGAATGGATTCAAGCATTGTATAATACATGCCTGCACCAGGAACTAATGGTATCATTGCACAAATCATAAACGTAGTAACAGGCGTTTTTAGAACTCTTGCCATAACCTCTGAATATATACTTATGGCTAAAGAGCCTACAAATAATGCAAATACTTTAGATGGATAATATTCTAGAGATAATAAATAAAAAAACCAGCCAATAGATCCGCCTAATGATGCAAAAAATAAGTTTTTTCCTCTTATATTAAAGATTACTCCAAATCCTAAAGAAGCTAATAATGCATATAGAGAACCTAATATCATCTTACTATACCTCCAAAAAGTAAAAACCATAATTTCATAACTATACCGGTACCTACAGCAACGGCAATGGCTACAAAGATAGCTTCCACAGCTCTTGATATGCCGGATAATAAATCACCAGCTATGGTATCTCTAATAGCATTTGTGATGATTAAGCCTGGAGCAAGAAGCATTATGGAACCTATTATAATTTTGTCTTCATTTTGGCCTAAATTTAAATGTACGCTTACTAAAGCTATTAATGCAGCTATAGCGCCACCTAAGGAGTTTATGAAAAATTCGTTTATTCTTATGTTATTTAGTGCTATAGACATAATCTTTATTATAAATCCTATAAAAAGAGAAACAAAAAAATCTCTAAAGGTACCGCCAAAAAGTAAGGAAAAAAAGCCTGCGCTAAAAGATGAGGCTATAAGTAAAGCTTTATCATTATATCCTTGAATGAAATCGATTTCTTTTAATTTTTTTTCCACATATTCCAGCGAAAGGGATTTACTAACTATTGCTCTAGATAAATCATTAACTTTTGAAATTTTCTCTAAATTAACAGTTCTAATGCTAATTCGTTTAACTAAGGAAATTGTTTTATCATTTTCATCTGTTATAGATAACATTATTCCTGTTGGAGTCACAAAGCTATCTGCCTGCTTAACATCAAAGGCATAGCATATTCTGAGTATGGTTTCTTCAACTCTATACGTTTCTCCACCACTTTGAAGTATTATTCTTCCTGCTTCAGCAGCAATATGTAGTATTTTGTCGCTCCTATCCATAGTGTGAAGTCCTTTCTTCATATAATTGTTTATTAACAAAGTTATTATAGCATGATTTTTAGAAAAATCTCTATAGGAAAATAAGAATAATAATATATAAAATGAACTAAATGTTTGTACATATTATTATGAAATTGGATATTTGATTGATATTTTGACAATAAAATCTTATAATAGAGTAAAACTATATAGTAATTACCGAATAAATACATTAAGGAGGGATAAAAGTGAATTTTGATAACCTAAAGATTAATGATCCAGATATATTTAATATGATTGAAATGGAGAACAATCGTCAGAACAGCAACATTGAGTTGATTGCTTCAGAAAATTTTACTAGCAAATCCGTAATGGAAGCTATGGGGTCACAGCTAACGAATAAATATGCTGAAGGATACCCTGGCAAAAGATATTATGGCGGGTGCGAACAAGTAGATAAGGTTGAGAACTTAGCTATAGAGAGATTAAAAAAGTTATTTGGAGCAGAGCATGCAAATGTTCAGCCACACTCAGGTTCACAAGCAAATATGGCAGTGTATCTATCTGTATTGGAACCAGGAGATACAATAATGGGAATGGATTTAAGCCATGGAGGGCACTTAACTCATGGAAGTCCTGTAAACTTTTCAGGAAAGCTTTTTAAGTTCATTTCATATGGAGTAGATAGAGAGAATGAAAGAATAGATTATGATGAGCTAAGAAAACTTGCATTAGAAAATAAGCCTAAAATGATAGTTGCTGGTGCAAGTGCATATTCAAGAATAATCGATTTTGAAAGAATAAAATCAGTATGTGATGAAATTGATGCATATTTTATGGTGGATATGGCTCATATAGCAGGAATTGTTGCAGCTGGACTTCATCCATCTCCAGTACCATATGCTGACTTTGTCACAACAACAACTCACAAAACACTAAGGGGTCCTAGAGGAGGAGCTATACTGTGTAAAGAAAAATATGCAAAGGCCCTAGACAAAGCTATTTTCCCAGGAATACAGGGAGGACCATTATTGCATATTATTGCAGGAAAAGCAGTTTGCTTTGGTGAAGCTTTGAAAGATGAGTACAAAGCCTATATAAACCAAGTTGTTAAGAATGCCAAAGTACTAGAGGAAGAACTAACTAAGTACAATTTTAGATTAATTTCAGGAGGCACAGATAATCACTTGATTTTAATAGATTTAAGCAACAAAAATATTACTGGTAAAGATGCAGAAAAACTTCTAGATAGTGTAGGAATTACTGTTAATAAAAATACAATTCCTTTTGAAACTAAAAGTCCATTTATTACAAGTGGTATAAGAATAGGAACACCAGCTGTAACAACAAGAGGTTTCAAAGAAGAAGAAATGAAGGAAATAGCCTATCTCATAAATTATGTTATAGAAAATAGAGATGGAGATTTAGGTGAAATAAGAGAAAAAGTTAATCAAATATGTAGCAGATATCCATTATATAAATAGCGGCAGGTAGTCAAATGTGACTACCTTTTGCTTTGATTATAGTGTAAAGTTGGTGAAAGGTTTAACTATTTTAATAGTCTGACATTTATTTTATTTATTGACAAAAGATAAAATTTATTAAATAATATAAGTTATATTATGAATTATAGATTATTTTTAAATATTATTATAAAATTATTGTTAAATTTTAGATTTAAGTTTGTTTATAAAATAAATTAATTTATAAATTAGCTTATAGACTTTTAAGAAATGTTGCATAAATAAAATATAGTATATGCTAAGTCATAAAAATATGATATATTAATATATATTTTACATTTATGAAGCCACATATAAAAGTAATTAAGCTATACTATTAAACTATTATTGTTCAATTATAATAAATTGTTAAAAGAAAGCATATAAAAGATATTACAAGCTTTCTAAAATTTAAAAGCCTATATGTATATTTTCTAAGAACTATAAGTATCAATTATTATAATCTTAATTGTTAATTAAAATAACTTACCCCTAAATAGTAAGTTAAAATTATATAGAAAGAAGGTATAAACATGGCAAAAATGAAAACAATGGATGGTAATACTGCTGCTGCACACGTTTCATATGCATTTACTGATGTAGCAGCCATTTATCCAATTACTCCTTCATCTCCTATGGCTGAGCACGTAGATGAGTGGGTAGCTCAAGGAAGAAAAAATATTTTTGGACAAACTGTAAAAGTTATGGAAATGCAATCTGAAGCTGGTGCAGCAGGTGCTGTTCATGGCTCATTACAAGCTGGTGCATTAACTACTACATACACTGCATCACAAGGTCTTTTATTAATGATACCAAACATGTACAAGATGGCTGGAGAACTTTTACCAGGTGTACTTCACGTATCAGCAAGAGCCTTAGCTGCAAACTCACTTAATATCTTTGGGGATCACCAAGATGTTATGGCAGCAAGACAAACAGGCTTTGCTTTACTTGCAGAAAGTTCAGTACAACAAGTTATGGACTTAGGAGCAGTTGCTCACTTAGCAGCTATAAAAGGAAAAGTTCCATTTGTAAATTTCTTTGATGGATTTAGAACTTCCCATGAAGTACAAAAAATAGAAGTTTTAGAATATGATGATTTAGGAAAATTACTTGATATGGATGCTGTTAATGCTTTTAGAAGAAGTGCATTAAATCCAGATCACCCAGTAACTCGTGGTACTGCTCAAAACCCAGATATATACTTCCAAGAAAGAGAAGTTTCAAACAAATACTATGATGCACTTCCAGAAATAGTTGAAGAATACATGCAAGAGATAACTAAGTTAACTGGAAGAGAATATCACCTATTCAATTATTATGGAGCTCCAGATGCTGAAAGAATTATAATAGCTATGGGTTCTATATGTGATGCTATAGAAGAGACAATAGATTACTTAATGGCTAAAGGTGAAAAAGTTGGTTTACTAAATGTTCACTTATATAGACCATTCTCACTTGAACACTTCTTTAAATATATACCAAAGACAGTTAAGAAGATTGCTGTTCTTGATAGAACTAAAGAACCAGGATCAATTGGAGAACCTCTATACCTAGATGTTAAGAATGCATTCTACGGAAAAGACTATCAACCAGTAATAGTTGGTGGAAGATATGGATTAGGTTCAAAAGATACTGTTCCAGCTCATATATTACCAGTATTTGAAAACTTAAAGAGTGACACACCAAAAAATGGGTTTACAATAGCAATAGTTGATGATGTAACTAATACTTCATTACCAGTTGGAGAAGATATAGATACAACACCAGCAGGAACTAAAGCTTGTAAATTCTGGGGTCTTGGATCAGATGGTACTGTTGGAGCCAACAAAAGTGCTATAAAGATCATTGGAGATCACACAGACATGTATGCACAAGGATACTTTGCATATGACTCAAAGAAATCTGGCGGTATAACAGTTTCTCACTTAAGATTTGGTAAGACTCCAATCAAGTCACCATATTTAATAAATAAAGCTGACTTCGTTGCTTGCCACAACCAATCTTACGTTTTCAAATATAACGTATTAGAAGGGTTGAAAAAAGGTGGTAAATTCTTATTAAATACTATCTGGGGTCCAGAAGAATTAGAAGCTAATTTACCAGCATCATATAAGAAATTTATTGCTGAAAACAACATTGAGTTCTATACATTGAATGCTGTTAAGATAGCTGAAGAAATAGGCCTTGGCGGAAGAATCAATATGATAATGCAATCAGCATTCTTTAAGATTTCAGAAGTTATTCCAGTTGATGACGCTATTAAATACTTAAAAGAAGCAGTTGTAACTTCTTATGGTAAGAAGGGACAAAAGGTTGTTGACATGAATAACGCTGCTATTGATAAGGGTGTTGAATCAATAGTTAAGATAGAAGTTCCATCATCATGGAAGGAAGTTGTTGAGGAAGCTGCTGCTGCAGTTGAAGTTCCAGAATTCATTAGTAGAATTGTTAATCCAATGAACAGACAAGAAGGAGACAAACTTCCTGTAAGTGCATTTGTTGGAATGGAAGATGGTACATTCCCACATGGAACTGCTGCATATGAGAAGAGAGGAATAGCTATAAATGTTCCAGAATGGCAAATTGATAAGTGTATTCAATGTAACCAATGTTCATATGTATGTCCACACGCTGCTATAAGACCAATTCTTTCAAATGAAGAAGAATTAGCTAAGGCACCAGCTACATTTGAAGCTAAGGATGCTACAGGGGCTAAAGGACTTAAGTTTACAATAGCTATATCTCCACTTGACTGTACAGGATGTGGAAACTGTGCTGACATCTGTCCAGCTAAGGAAAAAGCTCTTGTAATGAAACCTCTTAATACTCAATTAGCAAAAACTGAAGCTTGGGATTTTGCTATGGCAGTATCACCTAAGAAAAACCCAATGAACAAATTCAATGTAAAAGGTAGCCAATTTGAGCAGCCATTACTTGAATTCTCAGGTGCTTGTGCAGGATGTGGAGAAACTCCATATGCTAAGCTTGTAACTCAATTATTTGGAGATAGAATGATGATAGCTAATGCTACTGGATGTTCATCAATCTGGGGAGCATCAGCACCAGCAACTCCGTATACTAAAAATCATAGAGGTCATGGACCATCATGGGCTAACTCATTATTCGAAGACAATGCTGAGTTTGGTCTTGGAATGTACCTTGGAGTTCAACAAGTAAGAGAAAGATTAGCTATGGCTGCAGAAGAAGCTATGAATGGTGGCATCAGCAGCGAATTAAAAGCTACTCTTCAAGCTTGGAAAGATAACTTTAATGTTGGAGCAGAATCAAGAGAAAGAGCTGATCAAGTAATAGCTTTACTTGAAGCTGAAAAAGGGAATAACCCATTATTAAATGATATATATGAAAATAGAGATTTCTTAGTTAAGAGATCAAATTGGATATTTGGTGGAGACGGCTGGGCTTATGACATCGGATACGGCGGATTAGACCACGTTCTTGCGTCAGGGGAAGATGTAAATGTTCTTGTATTTGATACTGAAGTTTACTCAAATACTGGTGGACAATCTTCTAAAGCTACTCCAACAGCTGCTATAGCTAAATTTGCAGCTAGCGGTAAGCAAACTAAGAAAAAAGACCTTGGTATGATGGCTATGAGCTACGGATATGTTTACGTGGCACAAATATCAATGGGTGCTGACAAGAACCAAACATTAAAAGCTATAGCTGAAGCAGAAGCTTATCCAGGACCATCATTAATTATAGCTTATGCTCCATGTATAAACCATGGATTAAGAAATGGAATGGGTAAATCACAAGAAGAAGCTAAGAAGGCTGTTGAATCAGGATATTGGGGTATGTATAGATATAACCCAGCATTAAAGGAGCAAGGAAAGAATCCATTTATTCTAGACTCAAAAGAGCCAACAGCAGACTTTAAAGAGTTCTTAATGGGAGAAGTAAGATATTCATCACTTGCTAAGCAATTCCCAGAAGCAGCAGAAGCATTATTTGAAAAAACTAAAAAGGACGCATTTGAAAGACTAGAAAACTATAAGAGACTTGCAAATCAATAATAGTATATACAAATAATATATTTAAAGAAGACAGCTTTTTATAAAAGAAGCTGTCTTTTTTTTACATTTAAGTGATATATAACAGAAGTACTGTATCATAGAAAAAATTTATTAAGATTAATAGTATTAGGAAGATATATAATGAAAACCATAAAAAACAATAAGAAATAATAGGAAATAACAGATAATTAGTTTTATATAATAATGATTATTATGTTAAAGTAAGTATATATAAAAGTTTTAGGATGAAAGTCCTGAGAATAATACTAACACATATTTTTAATTGTATAGAAAGAGGGTAATGAAATGACAAAAATGAAAACAATGGATGGAAATACTGCTGCAGCTTATGCATCCTATGCCTTTACTGATGTGGCAGCTATTTATCCCATAACTCCATCTACAACCATGGCAGAAGTTGCCGATAAATGGAGTGCAGAAGGCAAGAAAAATATATTTGGACAGACTGTAAAAGTAGTTGAACTACAATCAGAAGCAGGAGCGGCTGGTTCAGTTCATGGTTCACTTCAAAGTGGAGCACTAACTACAACTTATACTGCATCTCAAGGATTATTATTAATGCTTCCTAATATGTACAAAATTTCTGGAGAGCTTTTACCAGGAGTATTTCATGTAAGTGCAAGAGCTCTTTCTGCACAAGCATTATCAATATTTGGAGATCACCAAGATGTAATGGCAGCTAGGCAGACAGGATTTGCCCTCCTTGCTTCAGCAAATGTACAGGAAACTATGGATTTAGGAGCTATTGCTCACCTTGCAGCTATTAAAGGAAGAGTGCCATTCTTGCATTTCTTCGATGGATTCAGAACTTCTCATGAAATTCAAAAGGTAGAAGTTTTAGATTATGAAGATTTAAAAAGCTTAGTAGACATGGATGCACTAAAAGCATTTAGGGATAATGCTCTAAGTCCAGAAAATCCAGTTACAAGAGGTACAGCGCAAAATCCAGATGTTTATTTCCAAGCAAGAGAAGCTGCTAACAGGTTCTATAATGACATTCCAAAGATAGTGGAAAATTATATGAAGGAAATAAACAAATTAACAGGAAGAAACTATCAGCTATTTAACTATTATGGAGCTGAAGATGCAGATAGAGTGATAATAGCTATGGGATCTGTTTGCGATACAATTGAAGAAACTGTTGATTATTTAAATTCTAAAGGCGAAAAAGTAGGATTACTTAAAGTTCATCTATATAGACCTTTTTCAATTGAACACTTTTTAAATTGCATACCAAAGACAGTTAAAAAGATTGCTGTTTTAGATAGGACAAAAGAGCCAGGGTCACTTGGAGAACCTCTTTACTTAGATGTAAAAGCTGCTTACTATGAAAAAGCAGAAAGACCAGTTATAGTTGGAGGAAGATATGGTTTAGGATCTAAAGATACAACTCCAGGCCAAATAGTGGCAGTATTTAAAAACCTAGACAAGGAAAATCCAAAAAATAATTTTACTATAGGAATAGTAGATGATGTAACTCATACTTCACTAGATACTATTGAAGGTATAGATGTAATAGCAGAAGGCACTACAGCATGTAAGTTCTGGGGATTAGGATCAGATGGTACTGTAGGCGCTAATAAAAGTGCTATAAAAATTATAGGTGACCATACAGATATGTATGCACAAGGATATTTTGCATATGACTCTAAAAAATCAGGTGGTATTACAATATCTCACTTAAGATTTGGAAAATCACCAATAAGATCAACTTATTTAATACATGAACCTCACTTTGTAGCATGTCATAACCAATCTTATGTAAATAAATATGATGTGTTAGAGGGATTAAGAGATAAAGGTACATTTTTACTTAACTGTATATGGAACAAAGATGAATTAGACAAACACCTTCCAGCTTCAATGAAGAGATATATAGCTGAGCATAATATTAAATTCTATACTATAAATGCAGTAGAAATAGCTAAAGAAATAGGATTGGGCGGAAGAATAAACATGATAATGCAATCTGCTTTCTTTAAATTAGCTGATATAATTCCAATTGAAGAAGCTGTAAAATATTTAAAAGATGCTGTGATTACTTCTTATGGAAATAAAGGCGAAAAAGTTGTTAACATGAATAATGATGCTATAGACAGAGGAATAAAATCTCTTGTAAAAATAGAAGTTCCAGAAGCATGGAAAAATGCAAAGGATGAAGAGAAAGTATCTAAAGAAGTACCGGAATTTGTATCCCAAGTTCTTGAACCGATGAATAGACAAAAAGGAGATAGTCTTCCAGTAAGTGCTTTTAAGGGAAGAGAAGATGGAACTTTCCCTAATGGAACTACAGCTTTTGAAAAGAGAGGAATAGCAGTAAATATTCCAGAATGGCAAATTGACAACTGTATCCAATGTAATCAATGTTCTTATGTTTGCCCTCATGCAGTAATTAGACCAGCACTACTTAATGAAGAAGAATATAAAAATAGACCAGAAGGGTTTGAAGCATTAGGGGCTAAAGGAATAAAATCAGAAGAAAAATTATACTTTAGAATAAATGTAAGTGCTTTAGATTGTACAGGATGCGGAAACTGCGCGGAAGTCTGTCCGGCACCTAAAAAGGCATTAATAATGCGCCCTGCTGAAACTCAACTTAAAGAACAAGATAATTTCAACTATGCTGAAAAATTATCAGTTAAAAAGAATCCAGCAAATAAGTATACTGTTAAGGGAAGTCAATTTGAGAAACCTCTTCTTGAATTCCATGGTGCTTGTGCTGGATGCGGAGAAACTCCATATGCTAAGGTTGTAACTCAATTATTTGGAGATAGAATGCTTATAGCAAATGCTAGTGGATGTTCATCAATTTGGGGAGGCTCAGCACCTGCAATGTCCTATACTAAAAACCATGAAGGAAAAGGACCTGCTTGGGCTAGTTCTCTATTTGAAGATAATGCTGAATATGGATTAGGTATGCTTTTGGGAACAAATCAAAGAAGAGAAAAACTTGTTCAGTTAGTAGAAAAGGCAGTAAATTTAAATATAAGTGAAGAATTAAAAAATGCATTAAGTGAATGGTGTAAAAATAAAGATCATGGAGAAGAATCAAAGACAGCTTCAATGAATTTAATACCATTACTAGAAGCAGAAAAAGATAAGGATATAACATTAGCTGAAATATATGAGGAAAAAGATCTATTAGTTAAGAGATCTCAATGGATATTTGGAGGAGACGGATGGGCTTATGATATTGGATATGGTGGACTTGACCATGTTTTAGCATCAGGAGAAGATGTGAATGTACTTGTTTTTGACACTGAAGTATATTCAAATACAGGTGGTCAATCCTCTAAATCAACTCCAAAGGCAGCCATTGCTAAATTTGCAGCTGCAGGTAAAAAGACAAAGAAAAAAGATCTTGGTATGATGGCAATGACATATGGATATGTGTATGTAGCTCAAATTGCTATGGGAGCAGATAAAAATCAAGCTATAAAAGCTATTAAAGAAGCAGAAGCTTATAATGGACCATCAATTATAATTGCTTATTCACCTTGTATAAATCATGGATTAAAAGCAGGTATGGGATGTTCTCAATTGGAATCAAAGAAAGCAGTAGAATGTGGATATTGGGGTCTATATAGATATAATCCAGAATTAAAAGAAGAGGGCAAGAATCCTTTCAGTTTAGATTCAAAAGAGCCAACTGCATCATTTAAAGATTTTCTATTAGGTGAAGTTAGATATGCTTCTCTGCAAAAAGTAAGACCGGATATAGCAGATGATTTCTTTGCTAAAACTGAGAAAGATGCTAAGGAAAGATTAGAAAATTATAAGAGATTAGCATCACAAAAATAAAAAAAGTTTTTAGATAATTAAAAGAGTTTTTTAGATTTATAATAAAAAATAAAAAAACTCTTTTAATATTTATAAATAAGGGGTAAAATAAGACTATTACTGTTAACAAATAAGGTAATAAATAAAAAGTTAACTATAGGAGGTATAAAATGGATAACGAGAAATTACATCACTGCGGATGTGAAGATGAAGGCTGTGGATGTCACGATCATGAACATGAACATGATCATGAAGGAAGCTGTGGATGTGGATGCCATGAAGAAGAAAGTTTAATAGTTGAATTAGAAGATGAAAATGGCAATGTTGTTCCATGTGAAGTAGTTGATGGATTTGAATATAAAGATAATGAATATGCTCTTGTGCAAAATCCAGAAGATGGTTCAGTTTATCTATTCAAAGTTGTAGGTGAAGGTGATAACGCAGAATTAGTCGTTCCAGATGACGCAGAATTCGAAGAAGTTACAGCTTACTATGATACTTTAGTAGAAGATGATGAAGAATAATTAATAGAAAAGTCGTTGCGTATGCATCGACTTTTTTACTAAAGAAGTTTTTGTCTAGGAGTGATCAAGCGTATGGAAAGGCTAGCTATATTTGATGTAGATTATACATTAACAAAACGTGAAACTTTAACTGAATTGTATTTATTTATGTTAAAGAAGAATCCTAAATTGTTAAAATACATTCCAAGGGTAATATTAACTGGTATATTATATGGATTTAAGGTGTATGATGCTAGAAAAGCTAAAGAAGCTTTTATAAAATTCTTAGAAGGTATAAATGAAGAAGAAATGCAGGAACTAGTTAAAGATTTTTATGAAAAAAGGCTAAGTAAAATTTTATATAAGGATGCTATTGATACTATAAAAAAGCTTAAAAGCGAAGGATGTAAAATATACTTGATCTCAGCATCACCTGAAATGTACTTAAATGAATTATATAATATAAAAGAAGTTGATAAGATATTAGGCACTAGATTGAGAAAAGAAAATGGTGTATATAAAAGCATTATAGAAGGTGAAAATAATAAAGGTGAAGAAAAAGTTAAAAGACTTAAGGAAGTTTTAAAAAGGGAAAATATAGAAGTAGATTATAAAAATTCCTATATGTTCTCTGACTCCCTTGCTGATCTTCCATTATTTGAACTGGTTGGAAATCCATATCTCATTAATTATAGAAAAAAACATGATAAGATCAAAATCTTAAAATGGAAGTAAGAGGTGACATATATGAGTGAATGCTATAGCGAAAGATTTATATGTAATGGAAACGTTATGGAATGTAATGAATTTAAAGATAGTTTTCTGCATAAAGGCAAATCATTATATGAGGTAATAAGAATTGTAGAAGGAGTTCCTCTATTTCTAGAAGATCATCTTAAAAGATTATTTAATTCTGCTAAAGTTACAGGGTTAAATCTATGGCTTGAAGAGTCTCATATTAAGAATTCTATTAAAGAACTTTGCAAAATTAATTCCACATATTTTGGAAATGTAAAGCTTATATTTAACTTTAATGAAGATGGAAATAATAATTTTTTAGTATATTTTATAAAACACAAATACCCTAGCGAAGATATGTATTTAAATGGGGTTTCAACAGTTTTATATAAAGCTGAAAGAGAAAATCCTAATGCCAAGATAATAAATATGAATTTAAGAGAAACTACAAATAAAATCATAGAGGATAAGGGAGTTTATGAAGTAATTTTAGTTGATAGAAATGGATATATAACAGAGGGAAGTAGATCTAATATTTTTATGATTAAAGGGGAAAAAGTATATACTTCGCCTGTAGAGGATGTACTGCCTGGAATAACTAGAGCCTATATTATCAAAGCATGTAATAACTTAGGATATGAAGTAATAGAAAAAAGAGTTAATTGCAATGAGGTAAATGAATTAGATGGATTGTTTATATCAGGAACATCACCTAAGGTGCTTCCAATTTCTAAAGTAGATAATATAAATTTTGATCCTAAAAATTCTGTTGTTCAGAACATAAAATATGGTTACGACAAAATAATAGAAGAATATATAGAAAATAGCAGATATTAACACGGACTTTTATAAAGTACGTGTTTTTTTATATATTACATTAATTGGAACAAAACTAAAATTATTATAAAGTAAATGTGGAAAATAACGATAAATTAAGTAAAATAACTTATCAAAATATGGTATACTTTTCTTAAGATAAATATTTTAGGGAGTTGATTCTTTGAGCGAAAAAGTGTTTACTGGAAAAACTTTGAATGAATGCTTGGAAACAGCCTCTTTTCAACTTAATATACCAAAAGAAAATTTGAAATATAAAATTTTAGAAGAAAAGAAGAGCTTCTTTGTAAAAAAAGTATCTATTTCTGTAGAAATTGAAGAAGTTTTAAAGGAAAATAAAAATGGAAGCATAAAAGTTGAAGAGGGAAAGATTATCGTTAAAAATCCTAAAGAAGGTGGAAAACCTGCTTTAATTAAGCCAGTAGAGAAGGTAAAGGTATTAGTAGATGGAATTGAAATAAATTCAAAAACAGAAGTTTTTGGAGACAGTAAAATTGAAGTGTTTTTTGACGAGAATACTGCTGAAAGAAGAATGAATGTTAGCATTAGCCCTGACAAAATGGAAGCGTATATTAGCATAAGATACATACCTCAAAATATTTATACATTAGATGATATGGAAGAGAGTAGTGAGCTAAAGGTATATACAAAAGTAAAAGAGCAAAAATACCCAAATCCATATACTGAAGGTGAAATACTAGAGCAGTTAGCTGCAGCTGGTATTAAATGTGGAGTTATTAAAGAAAATCTAAATAAGATACTAGGTATTGAGGATATTGAGAATGTTTTAATAGCAAAAGGGATAGAACCAATAGATGGTATAGATGATGAAATTCAAATTAAGTTTCATGTTGACAAAGATGTTAAAAATTTAGTAGAAGATAAAGAAGGTAGAATTGACTATAAGAGTATAGGACATATTGATGCCTTTAAAAAAGGTGATCCCCTAGCTATAAGGATTGAAGGAAAACAAGGACGAGATGGTATTGATGTAAAAGGTGGAATAAAAAAACATAGAACTGCAAAGAAATATGAATTAAAAGCTGGCGGAGGTTGTGAACTTAAGGACGAAAATACAGTAGTTGCAGCTATAGAGGGGAAACCTTCTTGTCAAGGAAATGTTTTTTCAGTACATCAAGTACATATAGTTGAAAAAGATGTTGAACTAAAAACTGGCAATATAGACTTTATAGGAGATGTAATTATCTATGGAAGCGTAAAAGAAGGTATGAAAGTTAATGCTGGTCATAATCTTACAATAAATAAAAATCTTGAAAGTGCTAAAGTACATTCAAAAGGTGATGTTGATATACAGGGAAGCATAATTAATTCTACAGTTAGTGCTGGAGGAGAAGATATAGAAAAATTAAATAAGTTAAAATATTTAAATAAGTTAAATTCATCACTTTCAGAAATGATTAGTACCATTGATCATATTAAAAAATTTAACCTTTTAGGAAAAGAAGTTCGTGATGGAGAAATAGTTAAAGTACTAATTGAGAACAAATTTAAACATGTAACTCAAATAGCTGCAGAATTTATCAAATCTATAACTATGAATGATACAAACGAAGAAAAAAAGCTGGCTAGCTTTATTAAGCAAAAGTTAATTGGATTTGCACCTCTTAGCATTAGAGACGTTTCGGAGCTAGGAGAGTTGATTCATAAAATAGAGGATACTGAAAAAATATTAAATGGAATGTTGGCTGTTCCTGTTAACGTGAAAATAAGCTATTGTCAAGATTCAGTTATAAAAAGTTCAGGCAATATAATAATTACAGGAAAAGGTGAATATGTATCAAAAATAACAGCTCATGAAAGTATTGAATTCATAAGTCCAGGGAGCTTAGCAAGAGGTGGTGTTATGAAGGCTAAAAATGAGATAAAGTGTAAAAGCGTAGGGAGTGAAGGTGGTGTATCAACAAAATTAATGGTTGAATCTCACGGCAGTATTTGGGCAGATATTGCCTATCAAAATACTTGTTTTGTTGTAGGTGGAAAAGAATATACTCTTGAAACTGCAAGTAAAGATGTGCACGCTTATTTAAACGATGAAGGTGAAATAGTTGTAGATAAATTTATATTATAGACATTATAGAGGGGGATAGGTCAAATGAATGAAAAAGAAATTAAAGTATTGATATTTAGCATAAATGATCAGTTTTATGCTACGGACATTATGGAGGTAGAAAGAATATTGGGATATGAAGTTCCAACAAAGCTTCCAGATTCACCTGACTTTGTAGAAGGTGTAATAAATTATGAAGGAAATATTTTGCCTATAATGAGTTTGGCTAAAAAATTCAACATACCACATAATGAAGCTAGAAATGATGCTAAAATAATTGTTGCAAAACAAGAAAAAAATAAAATAGGAATAATAGTTGATGTTGTATCAGAGGTTTGTGATGTAAAAGTTGATAACATAGAGGAAGCACCAGAAATAGTAGCAGGAATATCCAAAAGATATATAAAAGGACTAATAAAGATAAATAAGAAAATAATAATATTCCTAAATTTAGCTACTATTTTAACACAAGAAGAAAAAGAACTAATTTTAAAGTAAGGTGTAGCGTATGAATAATAATGAAGTTAGGGTTGGAATTGCGGATTTAAATATTGCAGCTCCGCCGGAAAAGCTTATAACTGTAGGTTTAGGTTCCTGTGTGGGCATAGCCATATACGATGCAAGTAGCAAAGTAGGTGGACTTGCTCACATTATGCTTCCAGATAGCACTCAATTTAGTAATGTTAATAATCCTATGAAATTTGCAGATCTTGCTATTCCCATACTATTAGAAAGAATGGGACAAAAAGGTGCCCTTAAGAGAAATTTAAAGGCTAAAATTGCAGGGGGAGCATCAATGTTCAATTTCTCGGATAAAAGTATGATTATGGACATTGGAAATAGAAATGGTATCTCAGTAAAAAAGGTTTTAAAGGAGATTGGCATTCCTATAATTGGTGAAGATACTGGTGGAAATAAAGGTAGGACTATGATCTTTGATACCATAAATGGTGTTGTGCAAATAAAAACTGTAGGAATTGGTATAAAAGAAATTTAATGGAGTGATATAGCCTTGAAAAAGATTAAAGTTATAGTAGTAGACGATTCAGCACTGATGAGAAAAATTATTTCAGATATAATCAATTCGCAAGAGGATATGGAAGTAATAAACATAGCAAGAAATGGTGAAGATCTATTAGAAAAAATGTCAAAGGATATGCCTGATGTTATAACATTAGATGTAGAAATGCCTAAAATGGATGGCATAACAACTCTAAAAGAAATGAGAGTTAAAAACTATAATGTACCTGTAATAATGCTCAGCAGTATATCAAAAAAAGGTACAGCTCTTACAATGGAATGTTTAGAAAATGGAGCCTTTGACTTTATACCAAAGCCTTCTGGCACTATATCATTAGATATAGAAAAGGTTGCAGAAGAATTAGTTGATAAAGTTAGACTTGCTTCAAATAAAAACAGCCAATTAGAAAAGAATGTGGTTAAGGGCAAAGTTGAAATCAATAAAATTAAGCCAATGAATCCAGTAGAAAAAAATAGGACAAAAATAAATGCTGTGGTTATAGGGGCTTCAACGGGAGGACCTAAAGCACTTTATAAAGTGATTACTGAATTGCCAGCTGATTTAGAAGTACCTGTTTTTGTAGTTCAGCATATGCCTGTTGGGTTTACAAAGGCTTTTGCAGAAAGACTCCATTCAAATAGTAAAATAAAAGTAGTGGAGGCCTCTGAGGGAGAGGTTATAGAAAAAAATGTAGTGTATGTAGCTCCAGGTGGTTTTCATATGGAAGTTGGTATGGACAAAAAAATACATTTAAATACTGATCCTACAGTATGGGGAGTTAGGCCAGCTGTGGACAAGCTATTTATATCAGCAGCTAAAGTTTATGGAGCACATTTACTAAGTGTAGTACTTACAGGAATGGGTAAAGACGGAGCACAAGGGACAATTGAAGTTAAAAATGTTGGAGGAATTACAATTTCAGAAGATAAATCCACCTGTACAATATATGGAATGCCAAAGGCTGCCTATGAAACAGAAAAAGTAGATCAAGTACTTCCTATATATGAAATTGCCGATGCCATAACGAGAAATATAAAAACAACTTGGAGGTAAAAAATGGAGCTGGAAGATTTTAAAAAATGGGTATTGAAAGAATTTAAAATAGATTTATCAGCATATAAATCTAATCAGTTACATAGAAGAATTTTAAGTTTAATGTCCAGAGTTGGAGTTAATTCTGTAGATGAATACGTAGAGCTTTTAAAAAAAGATGAAAATCAAAGGATGAAGTTTTTAGATTTTATAACTATAAATGTTACAGAATTTTTTAGAAATCCGGAAATCTTTGAAGAGCTTAGAAAAAAAATCGAAAGTGAACTAATGGTAAAAGAAAATAATTTAAAAATTTGGAGCGCTGCATGTTCTATAGGAGCAGAACCTTATTCTATTGCTATGATACTAGATAATTTAAAGATAAAAGGTAGACATTCCATTTTAGCTACAGATATAGACAATACTATATTAGAAAGAGCTAAAAAGGGAGAGTATGTAAACGGTGAAGTGAAAAATGTTAAAAGTGAATATTTACAAAAGTATTTTAATAAAGTTAACGATAAATATATTATAGATTCAAAAATTAAAAATATGGTTACATTTAAGAAACATGATCTTATTCTCGATAAATATGAAAGTGGATTTGATTTAATAGTTTGTAGAAATGTTGTAATTTATTTTAACCAAGATGTGAAAAATGAAATCTATAAAAAATTTAGTGATTCATTAAAAAAAGGCGGGTTACTTTTTGTAGGAGCTACTGAGAGTATATATAATTATAAAGACTATGGATTCGAAAAAGCTTCTACCTTTATATACAAGAAGCTGTAAGGAGGGAAAAACATGGACACATCACAATATCTATCAATGTTTCTTGAGGAATCAATGGATAATCTTCAAACTTTAAATGAGTCTTTATTGCAGTTAGAACAAGAACCAGAAAATATAGACAAATTAAACGAAATTTTCAGGGTTGCTCATACAATAAAAGGCATGGCTGCCACTATGGGTTTTAATGAAATGGCAGAATTAACTCACAAAATGGAAGATGTGCTTTCTCAATTTAGAGAAGGAAAATTAAAAGTTACTCAACAGGTGGTAACAGTTTTATTTAAGTGCTTAGATACTTTGGAACAAATGGTAAATAATATATCAGAAGGAATAGAAGAGAGTATTCCTATTGAAGAGATAATAGAGCATCTAGAGTCAATTGTGGATGGCAAAAGTGAGGAAGAGGTTGGAGAAAGACATCTAGAAAAAAGTACACCTAGTAGTGAAAATGAAAAAGAGAGTTTAGAAGATGATAATGATATGTTCATAGAGATGAACGAATATGACATTAATGTTATAAAGCAAGCTATGGACAAGGGATATCACGCTCAACAAATTAAGATAATTTTAGATGAAAATACATTACTAAAGTCTGCTAGAGCATTTTTGATATTTAAAGGATTAGAAGAGTTTGGAGAAATTATAAAATGCATACCATCTGCTGATGATTTGGAAAATGAAAACTTTGATTTCGAAATAGAAATGCTTTATCTAACTCATAAAAGTAAGGAAGAAATATATGACATTTTGATAAATATATCTGAAGTTGCAGAAGTTACAGTCGATAATGTAAAGGTAGATGAAAATTATAAAAAAACAGATAGTCATGAAGAAAAGATGAAAAAAGGTAAAGATGAATCACCAGCTAAGGAATCTGAAACTCAAAAAGCAAGTGTAAAAAATAATTTTGTAAAGCCAAAAGAAGTAGAAAAAAATACTGAAGAGAAAAAACATAAGAAAGTTCATCAATCAGTAAGAGTTGATTTAGAGAGATTAGATAAGTTTATGAATATGGTTTCTGAGTTAGTTATTCATAGAACAAGATTGGAACAAATAAGTACAAACTATAAATCTACTGAACTAAATGAAACTTTAGAACAGGTAGCAAGGACTACATCAGATTTACAGGATCTTGTTATGAAAATTAGAATGCTTCCACTAGAAACAGTATTTAATAGATTTCCAAGAATGGTAAGAGACCTATCAGTAGAACTTGATAAGGAAATTGATTTTATAATTAAAGGTGCAGATACTGAACTTGATAGAACAGTAATAGATGAAATTGGTGAACCGCTAATTCATTTAATTAGAAATGCTGCAGACCATGGAATTGAAAGCCGTGAAGAAAGAGTAGCAAATGGAAAAAATCCAACTGGAACTATTAGACTTATAGCCTATCAAGAAGGAACAAAGGCTATAATCAAAGTAGAAGATGATGGAGCTGGAATAGATGTTGAAAAAGTTCGTGCTAAAGCTCAAAAGGTAGGAATAAATACAGAAGGTATGAGTGAATCAGATATTAAAAATCTTATTTTTGCTCAAGGTTTTAGTACCAATGAAGTAGTTACAGATATATCAGGCAGAGGAGTTGGAATGGATGTAGTTAAAACCAAAATAAGCTCCCTAGGTGGTACTGTAGATGTTATAAGTGAAAGAGGAAAAGGATCATCATTCATAATAAGACTTCCTCTAACTCTTCAAATCATTCAAGCCCTATTAGTTAAGGTTGGAAGTGAAACCATGGCAATTTCATTGGGATATATCGATAGAGTTATAGACTATGATGAAAATAAAGTAATGAGAACAGATAATAAAGAAGTTATAATATACAATGAAAATGTTATACCGCTTATTAGAGTTTATGAAAAATTAGGTCTTCCAAAAACCAATAGTAGTAAAAATTATATTGTAATTGTAAAAGTCGGCGAAAAAACAGTGGGGCTTTTAGTAGATGGATTATTAGGACAACAAGAAACAGTAATAAAACCTTTAGGGAAAACACTTAAGAGCTTAAAAGAATATATAGGTGCAACCATCTATGGTGATGGATTAGTAACTCTAATTCTTGATGTGGCTGCCCTAATTTAAGGAGGAATTTTGATGAGTTATCTTGACATGACTCCCATGCAACTAGATGCCCTAAGAGAAGTGGGGAACATTGGAGCTGGAAATGCTGCCACTGCACTATCTCAACTTTTAAATAAAACTGTTGATATGACAGTGCCGGCAGTTAATATTGTTCCTTTTGATGATGTTTTTTCAGGGGATGGTACGGAAAGAGTTGTTATAGGAATAATTGTTAGAGTACTTGGTGATACTCCAGGAAATATACTCTTTGTACTAGAGAAGGAAACTGCGTTTCAAATTATCAAAACTTTAACAGGAGAAGAGTCAGAACAATTAACGGAGATGGGACATTCAGTACTTTCTGAAATTGGAAATATAATAGCAACTTCCTATATGAATGCTATAGCTAAGTTTACAAATCTAGCTATAACCCCTTCAGTACCAGCAGTTAGCTATGATATGTTAGGTGCAATATTATCTACAACATTTATAGAATCAGGTCAATTTGATGAACAAGTATTGGACTTAGAAACTAGATTTTTACAAAACAATAACGAAGAAATAAGTGGACATTTTTACTATATTCCCATGCCGGGATCATTAGAAAAAATATTGAATACACTAGGAGTAAATTAATGGAGGTTATAAACACATGGCTAAAGTATTAATTGTTGATGATGCTGCTTTTATGAGAATGATGATAAAGGACATATTAGAAAAAAATGGATATCAAATAGTAGGTGAAGCAAGTAACGGACTTAAAGCAGTGGAATTATATAAGTCCGAAAATCCTGATGTTGTTACAATGGATATAACAATGCCAGATATGGATGGAATTGAAGCAGTAAAGGCTATAAAAGCTTTTGATCCTGCTGCAAAAATAATTATGTGTAGCGCTATGGGACAACAAACTATGGTAATGGATGCTATAAGATCAGGAGCTAGAGATTTTATAGTTAAGCCATTCCAAGCAGAAAGGGTCCTTGAAGCTATTAGAAAAGCAGTAGGTTAATAGAGGAGGAGTGAAAAGTGCAAGTAGTTATATTTAAACTTGGAGATGAACAATTTGCAGTAGAAACAGCAAATGTTCAAGGTATAAATGATATTATGGAAATAACAAAAGTACCTAAAGCTCCACAACATATAAAAGGATTAATAAACTTAAGAGGAAATGTAATTTCACTTTTAGATATAAATTTACTTCTAAACATATCTAAAACTGAAGAAAATGAACAAAGCAATATAATTATACTTAAAATGCAAGATGAACAAGTAGGAATTACAGTAGATCAAGTAGACGAAGTTTTAGAGATAGAAGAAAATATAGTTGAAAAAGTTGATGATCAAAGAAAAGGTTATATCAAAGGCGTTATCAACTTTAAGGATAGAGTGGTAACCTTAATAGATATTGACAAATTGTTTGTAAATTAGATATAGAAATGAGGGACAAACATGGCAGACGTTTTATCGCAAGGAGAAATAGATGCCCTTTTATCTGCCTTGGACTCTGGTGAATTAAATCCTGAAGAACTTGAGAAGGAAGAAGAGAAGCAGAAAGTTAAGCAATATGACTTTAGAAGACCTCAAAAATTTTCTAAGGATCATATTAGAACACTAGAACTTGTTCATGATAACTTTGCAAGAATAATTTCTAACTACCTGAGTGCTCAAGTAAGATCAAATGTAAAAATTAAAATTGAAACAGTTCAACAGATAACTTATGAGGAATTTATTCACTCTGTGCCTAACCCAACTATATTAACAATATTTAAGATGCCTCCATTAAATGGATCTATACTTTTTGAAACAAATCCTCAATTTGTATATCAAGTTATAGATGTTCTATTAGGAGGTTCAGGGATAGGCCCGTATAAAGCAAGGGAATTTACCGATATAGATAAAAATATAATAAGACAAATAAATAAAGGTTTAATTGCTAATCTAAAACTTGCATGGGAAGATGTATTAGAAGTTGAAACAGAGATAGAAGGTTTAGAAACAAATCCTGCATTAAATCAAACTTTGGCTCCAAGTGAGCCTGTAGCTCTAATAACTTTTTCAGTTGAAATGGGTGGAAGTAGTACATTTATTAATATATGTATTCCTTACCTAAGCATAGAAAAAGTTTTAGATAAGTTAGTTGTACAATACTGGTTTAGAGAAAATGATGAAGAAATATTAGAAGAATCTAAACAAAAACTTAAAAAGAGATTGGGTATAGTGGACTTATCTGTAACTGCTGTACTTGGCGGCACTAATATATCAGTAGGAGACTTTTTAAGACTTTCTATCGGGGATGTAGTAACTTTAAATGACAATATTACAACCCCTGTCAAGATTGTGGTTGGAGATCAGCCTTATTTATATGGAAAGCCAGGAACAATCAATAAGAATAAGGGCGTTCAGATACTAGATATTATTGATAAGGATGTGGAAAACTATGAGTAGCGATAATGGATTCCTTTCACAAGATGAAATTGATGCTCTTTTAAATGGAGGGGGCAGCAGTCAAAGTGAAGAAAATTCATCTTCAGAAGGAAATGCTGAAAGCGAAATACCCAAGGTAGAAGAACAAGCAAAGAAAAATGATTCAATAACAGATATCGAAATAGATTTGTTAGGTGAAATAGGAAATATTTCTATGGGATCAGCTTCTACTGCGCTTTCTACAATAATAGGGCAACAAGTAAATATAACTACTCCAGAAGTCACAGTTACTACTTTAAGAGAGTTAAGGGATACATTCCATGTTCCTAACATAGCTTTAGAGGTAAAGTACACAAGTGGTATTGTTGGTGGAAATTTACTTGTAATGAAGATATCAGATGCAGCTGTTATTGCAGATTTGATGATGGGTAAAGATGGAAAGTTAGACGAAGGTAAGGCTGATTTATCAGAACTTGAAGTCAGTGCTGTCTCTGAGGCTATGAATCAGATGATAGGCTCAGCAGCTACATCTATGGCAACTATGTTTGCAAGAGAGGTAAATATATCTCCACCTACTTCTAAGATATGGGCAGATTTAACATCGCCCCTTGCAGACAGCATAAGTGAAGACGAAGAAATAATAAAAGTTTCTTTTAAAATGGCCATTGGTGATTTAGTTGATAGCACTATAATGCAGATACTTCCTATAAGAACAGCTAAGAAAATAGTATCTATAATGATGGGACAAGAAGAAATAGAAGAGAAAAAAGAGACTCCAAAGATTGCAGGGCCTCAGCCTCAACAAGAAGTTCAACCAAAACCAGCTGAGATATATAATAATGAACCAGAACAAGTTACACAGTATACACAACAATATGCACCTCAGCCTCCAATAAATGTACATCAAGCATCCTTCCAGCCGCTAAGCCAAGTAGCTGTACACGATGCTCCTAAGAATATTGATTTAATATTAGATGTACCACTTGAAATTTCTGTTGTTCTAGGTAAAGCAAAAATGACTATAAAAGATGTACTAAGTTTAGGTACAGGCTCTCTTGTAGAATTGGATAAGCTTGCTGAAGAACCAGTAGAAATTCATGTTAATGGTAAAAAAGTTGCCTATGGAGAAGTTGTTGTTGTAGATGAAAACTTTGGCGTTAGAATAATAAATATTGTAAGCAGTGAAGAAAGAGTAAAAACTTTAAAAGGATAATTAAATATGGGAAGGTGCATGGTATATTTTACGCCATATGCCTTCTTTTGATTTTGCATGAAATAAAACTTAAAGATTCATTTTAATGTAATATTTATCCAGCTCAAAACACACTTAATATGTCTACTTTGCATATTTATTACTTTTGTTTTTAAAATAAAATTTTAATACAATAAAAGATAGAATTAAAGATGAATAAATTCTTGCATTTATTCTCTTTTTTTATTTAAAAAGTGTAAACTTTATTTTTGTTAATTCGATAATGGTAATAGATGAATTATAGGAATTGAGGAGTGTAGGGAATGAAAATTACAGGAGCATCGGTAAATAAAGTAATAAATATGTATGATAGAAATAAAAGGGAAGTTAATAAGTGCAAAGATAGCACAAAAAAGGATTATATAGAGATTTCACAACTTGGCAAAAGTCTAAGTACTTTTAGCAGTGATGAGCCTACAAACATATCTAGTGAAAGACTTGAAAGAATAAGAGCGGAAATATCAAATGGCACTTATAAAGTGAATGCTAGGTTAGTTGCTGAAAAGATGGTAGATGCCATGAAGGGAAGAATAGGCTAATAATTATAAGGTAGAGGTGAACATATAAGTATATGAATATGTATGAATTTAAGAAACAGTTAAATCAGCTTATGATTATTCAAATTGATACCCTAAGTGAGCTGCTGAAGTTGATGGAAGAACAGCATTCCTATATAGTAAAAAATGATGTTTTCAATATGGAATCGATGGTAGAAAAAATACAAACTTCTAATCAAAAAATAGCAAATGCTGAATTGAAGAGAAGAGAATTAACAAAAGATATGTTAAAAGATAAAACTTTTGGTAAATTAATTCAGCAACTAAACGATAAAGAACTAGAAAATAATTTTAAAAACCTAAGAAGATTGTTAGAAGAGATTAGACTTCAAAAGGATACAAATGAGCTTTTAATAAAGCAGGGCTTAAGTTTTACAAATAAGATGCTTATGCTATTAAATCCAGATAGACAAGCGAAAACATATAATGGATACGGAAAAATAGGAAGATAGTAACCAGTAGCCAGTTACCAGTAACAAGTAACCAGTTATGGGGATAAAAAAATAGTGGGTTTGCTGGTTACTGGGACTTGGTTACTGGTTACTAAAAAAAGGAGTGATAATGTGTCAGGTTTATTTGCAACTTTTAATATAGGTAAAAGAGGTTTATTTTCACAACAAAAGGCTATAGACGTAACAACACATAATATAGCTAATGCAAATACGCAAGGCTATTCAAGACAAAGAGCTATACTTGAAACAACTAAACCTTTTGGTATGCCATCAATGAACAGTGCTATTGGACCAGGACAAATAGGTACTGGGGTAGAGGTTAAAGCAATACAGAGGATAAGAGATGAATTTATGGATTATCAAGTAAGAAGAGAGAAAAGTACACTTGGTCAGTATCAAGCAAGAGATAAATATCTTAGTGAAGTTGAAAGTATTTTTAATGAACCCTCTGATACAGCCATGTCTACACTAATAGGAAAGTTTTTTAATGCCTGGGAGGAGCTTTCTACAAAGGCAGAGGATTCTAACTCTCGAACAGTAGTAGCACAACAATCAGCAGCTCTTGCAGATGAACTTAATCACACATACAATCAATTGATGGAAGTAAAGAAAAATGCTCAAGAATCTATAAAACAATCAATTTTTGATGTGAATGGAATTTTAGATAGAGTAGATAAATTAAATCAGCAGATAATGAGTGTTAAAATCTCAGGGATGGAGCCGAACGATCTTTTAGATCAAAGAGATTTACTGCTAGATCAACTTAGCGAAAAGTTCAATATAACAGTAGAAAAGGATAATTTCTACTCTATAAATTTAAAACCAAACTATACTAGCAATATTGAGGGAAATGGAAACATAGGAAATCCATATTTGGTAAAAAGAAGTCCTAATGATTCAGTAAGAAGGTTTTCTTATATTAAAAGTATAGAGCCAAAAGATGGACAAAAGTCAGGAGTACCGGGAACATATACTATAACTTATTTAAAAAATGGGGACAAGGATAAAGAAGGTACATTTACATTAAAGATTAATAATGAAGAGGAATTTAAGAGACTTGACCAAGGCAGAGTTCTTTGGTCTCAGGTAGATAGAAATAATGATGATAATAATGGACTACCTATAAAAGCTGATGGAACTCCAATAAAAAATGGAG
This sequence comes from Clostridium sp. JNZ J1-5, assembly GCF_053901425.1. Lineage (NCBI taxonomy): Bacteria > Bacillati > Bacillota > Clostridia > Eubacteriales > Clostridiaceae > Clostridium > Clostridium sp. JNZ J1-5. Next base: position 3,459,382 of record NZ_CM132773.1, read on the forward strand.
ACCCTGTAAACTTTAAAAACTTAGGACTTTTTGATTTAAAAGATGACATATATAGGGGAGAGCTTAAAGGATATATGTCAGTGCAGAAGGACGTGGACAGTTATATAGATCAATTAAATAAATTGGCAAAGGCAATTGCTTTTTCAGTGAATGCTATTCATAGTGGTAAAACAGATATAGGTAGTGCCGCTGATCCAACAGAGCAGCCACCAGATGCAGATTATATGCCCTTTTTCGTAAACAATGATAAAGCTAAAGATTTATATGTGCTTAATGGCACGAAACATATACTTTATGATGGTGTAACTGGAACTACAGCTGCCCTGCAAAGTGCCTTAGATGGTGAAGTGGAAATTACTGCGGGAAACATATCTGTTAATAAGCAGATACTTGACAATGTTATGGAAATTAAAACAAGATCCAGTGATGATCAGTATGCTTTTGCATCACAAAACGATCAAAGTGGAGAAAAGGACGGAAGAAGAGCTTTAGCTATAGCAAAATTGAGAAATACCTTATTAAAAATTCAAGATATAAAAGTAGATACTACAAGAGCTGACTTTGTAGGGATTTTTACAAATGATGTAAGCATAGACATGTCCACAATAAGTAGTGATATTAACGGAATGAAAATAGATGCTTATTTTAAAGATACAGTAGATAAATTAGGTATACAAGAACAAGAGGCTTTGCGTACCGTTGCAAATCAAGAAACTTTACTTCAAGGCTTTCAAGAGCGAAGGGACTCAATATCAGGAGTTTCTCTAGATGAAGAAATGGCTAACTTAATCCAGTTTCAACATGCCTATGGAGCTAATGCAAAGATAATTTCAACGGTAGATGAACTTTTAGATGTGGTGGTTAATGGACTTAAGCGCTAGGCGCTTTAAATCTAGTGACCAGTGACCAGTGAACTACATAGGAATTATCTATAGTATTGCTGGCAACTAAAAGTTTTAACCAGTATTCACATTCTCCAGCTTCTTTTAATGAAATATAGAGTTTAGCTATTAAGTCTTTTTTACTTTGAGCATTAAAGCTTTCGCTAACATTTGCACCTATACTTGTTCCACAACGCAATAATTGTTTTGACATAATATATTCTTTCTTTTCTTCAATTAGATATTTGTATAAATTTATTATATCTAATGAAAAATTAAAAGATTTTTTATATATAATACTATTTTCTTCAAATCTCATAAATGCACCTACTTACAATTAATTTATTACATTTATGAGTATTGACTAAAGTCCAATGCATATTTCAATAAAAACTTTATTTTTATAAATAAAAACTAGTAACTAGGCTCAAATTACTGGCCACTGATAACTGGCCATTGGTTACTAAAAACGAACGGGAGTGAGTTTTAGTGAGAATTACAAATAAAATGCTTTCAAATAATTTTTTAACGGATATGACAAGAAATCTTAGCAACTTAAAAACCTTGCAGCAACAGCTTACAAGTGGAAAGGAAATAAGAAAGCCTTCAGATGATCCTTTTAAAGTTGCTAGAGCTATGCAGCTGCATACTGATATAAACACAAATAAGCAATTTAATAGTAACATTACAAGTACAATTAATTGGCTAGATACTACAGATACAGCATTGGGACAAGGAATTGACGTACTTCAAAGAATAAGAGAACTTTTAGTAAATGCCGGCAATGGTGCCTATAGCGGAAATGAAAGATTGGCAATAAAAGATGAAATAAATGAAAAAATAGGAGAAATGGGCCAAATACTAAACACAAACTTCGACGGCTCCTATATTTTTGGAGGAACAAGGGGCACAACAAAACCAGTGGAGGTATTAGGTGGAACTAACTTTGGAAATGCTGCTTCTACAAAAAAGATAATAATAGATAATACTGTAACACCTCCTGCTACATCTACGCCCGTTGATTCAATTATTAATAAGGATTATACACTAAAATCTCCTATCACAATTAAAATAACAAAACAACCTGTTAGTGGAGCTGGAACTCCACTACCTGATATTACTATTGCAAAGGATACTAAAATCACGAGTTTAAGTGATCTTGCTAGTATAATAAATAAAAAGATGGAAGGAACCGATGCTGAAAATAAATTAAAGGCAATTCCAAATTATTCTGAAGGTAAAGTAATGTTTGTTAATACTAATTCTGAAGAAGGAAGTGGGGTTAATTATGAAATTTCAATAACTCATCCTTCTATAGCAATAAATAAGAGCACTTCTGAATATAAAGATAATAATTTAGATAATGCCAGACTAATTTACTATAAAAAAGATGGCGGAGAATTAGTTGATGGTGCTGAATATAACCAAATTGGAACAAAACTTAAGGTTCAAATAGCGCAAGCGGTAGTTATGGATTATAATGTAACAGCTACAGAAGTTATGGAATTTAAAAATGACAATGGAGAAAGTAAAGATTTAAGAAACATCTTGAACAATATAATAAATCATCTTGATGGTAAAAATGATGATGGCTCTATTGCAAGTCCAGATTCTGTGAAGGATCTAGTTAATGGAGATCTTAAAAATATGACAGATGCAATAAATAATTTTCTTAAAATTCGTTCAGAAGTTGGAGCAAAGCAAAATAGAATGGATAGTGCGAAGGATAAAAATCTAGATTCTAATTTTAATATGACAGAAATATTATCAAAAACTGAAGATATAGATTTTACTGAGAAAACTATGGAGTTTGCTGTGGCTCAAACAGTGTACATGGCATCGCTTCAAGCAAGTGCACGAGTACTACAACCATCACTATTAGATTACCTTAGATAAAATGGTAGTCATCAGATAAACGAGATAGAAAGCAGGTACTAGGGAGGATAGTAACTAGTAACCAAGCCCCAGTAACCAGTACAACATTCTGGACTGATCACTGGCAACTGGCAACTGGTTACTAAAAAAAGCGGGGGTTAGTAAAATTGAAGCTAAATACAAAATATCATGGAAAACGTGAATATGAGGAAAAAGATGTAATAATTTTTAACAAAGGATTGCCTGGTTTTGAAGAACTGAGGAAATTTATTATTTTTCCAGCTGAAGAAAATGAAATATTTAGTATACTGCATTCCATTGATGATGAAGCCGTAGCTTTAGTTGTGATTTCGCCTTTTTATGCAATGGAAGACTATGAATTTAAACTTGAAGACAGTTTAATTGAGAGACTAAAAATAGAGTCTCAGGATCAAGTAATAGTATTAAACACAGTAACGCTAGATTCTAAAGTGGAAAACATTACAACTAATTTGCGTGCCCCTATAATAATAAATAAAAAATATAAATTAGGGGAACAAATAATTCTAAATAACGAAGAATATTTAATAAAATATCCACTAATAAAGGCTGGTGCGTAAATGCTTGTTATAAAGAGAAAAGAAGGAGAAGGTTTAATACTTGGAGATGATATTGAGATAAAAGTAGTTAGTATAGAAAATGGTTCAGTAAAGATTGCCATAGAAGCACCAAAAAGCATAACTATTTTAAGAAAAGAACTCTACAATGAAATACAAGAACAGAATAAAAAATCAGTTGTTTCAGATTTAGAATTGCTTAAAAGTATTAAAAAATGAGTTATCAATGGAGTGAGTCTCATTAAAATAAGGGAGTGTGTAAAATGGGTGTCAATGTTATAAGTCAAGGAGGACAAAATAACGTTACTTTAGGGCAAAGCTCAGTGCCGATAAGTGATAATGTAAAGGCAAATATTCAAAATAATCTTCCTGTATTAGGAAATGAAAAATCCATGGAACATATGGATAAAGGTAAAGGTCAAGGAGAATTCACAGAAAAGCAAATAAAAAAATCTGTAGAAAAATTAAACAAGTTTCTGCAAGGTGAAAACACCCATGTAGAATATGAAAGACATGATAAGTTAAAAACTCAATTTGTAATTAGAATAATAGACAACAATACAAAAGAAGTAATAAAAGAAATACCACCTAAAAAGATCCTGGACATGGTAGCAGAGATGTGCCGCCTAGCAGGAGTAATGTTTGATGAAAAAGCCTAAAAATGGGGGGTGTTCTCTATGGAATTCAGACTTAACAAAATAGACACTGAACTGAGACAAATAGTTAATGATTCTACAAAAGAAGGAATTGTCCACGGGAATAAAGAGACAACAAGAATAAGTGAAGAAGAAAGAGAAAGAAAACATAAAGAACAAAAGGAAGAATTTCAAAAAGAACTTTCAAAAAGGCAAAAGGATGAGAAGAATAGATTTCAAGTACAGGCAGAAAAAATAGAAAAAAGTGTAAAAGAAAAAACTGTGGAGATACAAGCGGTAAAAGAAAATGTCATTGAAGATTATACAAGAGGTAGATTTTTAAACACTAAAAGATAAAATAAATAGGAGGTCTTTTAAAAGATGTATCCATCTAATGCATATAATACCTATAAACAAAATAGCGTTAATTTTTCATCAAAAGAACAACTCTTGTTGATGCTAGTAGATGGGGCGGCAAAATATGTAAAAGTAGCTAGACAAGCTATCTTGGATAAAAACATATCAAAAGCTCATGACAATTTAACAAGAACTCAAGACATATTTTATGAACTTATGGCTACTTTAGATGTATCAAGTGGAGAAAATTGGTTAAAGAACCTTATGGCACTGTATGAATTTATAACAAGAAAGTTAGCTGAGGCAAATATAAAAAAGAGCACAGAAATATTAGATGAAGTCATTCCATTAATTGATGAAATAAAAGATATGTGGCATGAAGTTTATAAGCTGGCAGCTTCATCTAGATAAAACAATAAGCAAAAATTTTCTTTACTAAAATATATAAGGAAAGGTGGAATGTATAAGTATGTTAAGGATACCTGGTCTTGCTACCGGAATGGACACCGATAATATGGTAAAACAGCTAATGAAGGCTGAATATATGAAGGTAGATAAAGTAAAACAACAAAGACAAGCATTGGTATGGCAGCAAGAAGCATACAGAGGAGTACTTGAGGATTTTAATATGTTCAAAAGCACATACTTTGATGTATTAAAATCAGACACATATATGTTATCTAATAGAAATTATGCAAGTTATCAAGTAAGTGGAGCTGCAGAAGCTAATGGAGTTAAAGTAACTCCAGGTGCTAATGCAGTAGGTGGAAGTTATACAATGAATGTAGAAAAAGTTGCTAAGAAAGCTGAGTTCTCAGGTGCAGTATTTAATAACGTAAGTACAGTAGGTAAAACAAACTTTAGAATAAATATAGATGATAGCAATGATAAAATGGTAATAGGTGGTAATGAAATAACTTTGTCTAAAGGGGATTATAGAGATTTAAATTCCTTAAGTGCTGAAATAAATAATAAAATTAGTGATTCCACTTTAAAAGATAAAGTAAAAGCCGTAGTAAAAGATGGTTCCATAAAGTTTATGAATTTATTAGAAATTAAAGATGATAATAATATTGTGGATTTAAAAGTAAATATAGATGGAGTGGATAAAGACTTTCAAGTTAAATTGGATAATGGTAACTATACCTTAGAGGATCTTACTACTCAGATTAACAATAAATTAAAAGGATTAAAGTCTACAGATGGAACTAAAACTTTAACAGATACGGTTAAAGCGGAATTAAGTGCTGATGGAACTAGTATATCATTTTTAGGAACTATATCTTCAACTCCTAATGGATTTAATGTAAATCAGATTAGCTTAGCTGGTAGTGAATTTGGAGATGGTATAACAGGTACAGATGTATCAACAAATATGGATCAATTAACCTATTCAAAAGAAATAATTTCTGACTTTAATGATACACTTAATATAATTGTAGGTACAGATACTTATGAAATAAAAATAGCTCCAGGAAAAACAGATGACTCAGATATATTAATAAGAGTAACAGATGCTTTAAAAAATGCAAAGAAAATATCAGATGGTAGTACAAGTAATATATCATCATCACTTGCAGTTAGTAGAACTTCAGAAGGAAATGTTATGCTTTCTTCAACTTCAGGAAAACAAATTCGTATGTATGGAAATGCATCATCGGTTTTGGGAGTTCCAGACAACTATGAGCTAAGTATGAATTCTACAGAAAAAATGTCCAATTTAGTAAATGCAAAAGTAGGGTTTACAATTAACGGAGTAGAATTTAATTATGATTTTACTAGTACAGGAGTAGATAATAATAAAACCATATCTGATATACTAGCTGATATTTCAAGTAAGGCAAATGTAGATATTTCATATAGTCAACTTACTAATAAGTTTTCAATTTCTTCTAAGAATGAAGGTATGTTATCTAAAGTTAGTGCTAAAGATGTAACCGGTAGCTTTTTAAGTACTTTATTTGGTACTAGTACTATAGAAGCTACCGGTGAAGATGCTGTAGTCACCATAAATGGAACAAAAGTTTCAAAACCTACAAACAACTTCACTATAGATGGTGTGAATTATCAGTTAAGTAACAATACTCCAATAGGAACTGATATAACCTTCAATTTATCAAAGGATCCATCTAAAACCTTTGAAAATATAAAATCACTTGTAGACAAATATAATGAAATAATAGGAAAAATAAATAGTAAGCTTACTGAGAAAAAACAATACAAGTATCAGCCTCTTACAGATGAACAAAGAAAAGACATGAAGGATGATGACATAAAACTTTGGGAAGAGAGAGCTAAAATGGGTATAATAAAAGGGGATAGTCAACTTCAAGGTATGCTCATAAGATTAAGACAAGCCTTCTCGGACAAGGTTGAAGGAGCTGGTATCTCCCTTAGTGATATAGGCATTACAACCTCAAGAGACTATAAAGAAGGAGGAAAACTTGTAATAGATGAAGAAAAGCTTAAAAAGGCTATAAGTGAAAATGGGGATAAAGTAGCCAGTTTATTTACTAAAGAAACTTCATCAAATTACAAGTATTATAATCCTGACTTAACAGCTTCTCAAAGAAAAGAAAGATATGAAGATGAAGGAATATTTCAAAGAGTTAATGATATACTTCAAGACTACACAAGGATTACAAGAGATTCAAAAGGCCGCAAAGGGTCCCTTCTAGAAAAAGCAGGCATAAAGGGAGACTTTAGTGATTTAAATAGTACACTATCCAAATATATAACTGAAAAAGATGATTTAATTGATAGACTAAATGAAAAATTAGCGGATAAAGAAAATAAATATTATCTTCAATTTGCCCAGTTAGAAAGAGCCATGAGCCAAATGAATCAACAATCTGCATGGTTAGCGCAACAATTTGGTGGCGGTGGTCAATAGTTTAGGAGTGAAATATGAATTACAATTTAGAAAATTTGAGAAAAGAACTTGAAGCCTATAAAAAATATACTTTAGAACTTATTGTTGCATTGGAAGAAGAAAAAATAGACTCTTTAAGTGACATACTTGATAATAGAGAAAAAGCTATTAAAAACATGGATAAATTGGAGTATAGCAAGGAAGAGTTTAGTAGTATAGCAACAGAGCTTCAAATCATAACCCTTCAAGAAAAACTAAAGAACCTAATAAATAATAAAAGACTAGATGTAAAAGACAAAATAAATAATATTTTAAATAATAAAACAGCTAATAAATCTTACAAAAGGACATCAGCTGTAGACTCAATATATTTTAATAAAAAAATTTAGATAAAGTGTAAAGTAATGTATGCCTATTACGAAATATATACTATGGTGATTATAAAGCAAAAGCTTTATATAAATAATAATTCAAAAGATAAACAAGGAGGTTTATCTTAAAGAAAATTCAAGGAGGAATAAAGAATGATAATTAATCACAATTTAAATGCAATGAACGCTCATAGACAAATGAGTATAAACACAGGAAATACAGGAAAGGCTATTGAAAAATTATCTTCAGGCTTAAGAATAAACAGAGCTGGAGACGACGCAGCAGGACTAGCAATTTCTGAAAAAATGAGAGGACAAATCAGAGGATTAAACCAAGCATCAAGAAACTCTCAAGATGCTATATCATTAATCCAAACAGCTGAAGGTGCATTAAATGAAACACACTCAATTCTTCAAAGAATGAGAGAACTTGCAGTTCAAGCAACTAATGATACAAACGTAGATGTAGATAGAAAAAATCTAGATAAGGAAGTTAAAGAACTGCAAAAAGAAATAACAAGAATATCAGACCAAACAGAATTTAACACTAAAAAGCTTTTAAACGGTTCTGCAGCAAATGTTAAATTCCAAATAGGTGCTAACAAAGATCAAATGATTTCAATTACAATTAATAAAATGGATGCAGCTAAACTAAGTGTAGATACTGCACAAGTTACTTTTTCAGGCAAAAGTGCTGGCGACATAACTGGAATGGTAGAAATAATAGATAAAGCAATAAATACTGTGTCGGAAGAAAGAGCAAAACTTGGAGCTAACCAAAACAGATTAGAACATACAATAGCAAACTTAGATAATTCATCAGAAAACTTACAAGCAGCAGAATCAAGAATAAGAGACGTAGATATGGCAAAAGAAATGATGAACTTCACTAAGACTAATATACTATCTCAAGCTGCACAAGCAATGTTAGCACAAGCTAACCAAGCACCACAAGGAGTGCTGCAGTTATTAAGATAAGCAGTGAACCAATTTTAATGTTTTTCTAAAATTGTGTGAATCGCTTACTCATTCGACATAAGGAGAAGGAATTTCCTTTATAAATTATTGAAGTATAAAACAAGAGCATGGACGCTCAAAAAATTCAAGGAGGAATAAAAGATGATAATTAACCACAATTTAAATGCAATGAACGCTCATAGACAGATGAGTATAAACACAGGAAATACAGGAAAGGCTATTGAAAAATTATCTTCAGGCTTAAGAATAAACAGAGCTGGAGACGACGCAGCAGGACTAGCAATTTCTGAAAAAATGAGAGGCCAAATCAGAGGATTAAACCAAGCATCAAGAAACTCTCAAGATGCTATATCATTAATCCAAACAGCTGAAGGTGCATTAAATGAAACACACTCAATTCTTCAAAGAATGAGAGAACTTGCAGTTCAAGCAAGTAATGATACAAATGTAACAGTTGATAGAAAAAACTTAAATAAAGAAGTTGAACAATTACAAGCAGAAATAGATAGAATAGCAACTCAGACAGAATTTAATACAAAAAAATTATTAGATGGAACAGCATCTGGTGCTGCTAACGCAATGACTTTCCAAATAGGTGCTAATAGTGGTCAGACAATTGCTTTAAATATTGGCAAAATGAACGCATCTGCTTTAGGTGTTGACGCAGCTAAAGTAAAGGTAGATGGAACAGCAGCATCTATAACTGGAATGATAACAACAATAGATACAGCTATAAATACTGTATCAGAAGAAAGAGCAAAACTTGGAGCTAACCAAAACAGATTAGAACATACAATAGCAAACTTAGATAATTCATCAGAAAACTTACAAGCAGCAGAATCAAGAATAAGAGATGTAGATATGGCAAAAGAAATGATGAACTTCACTAAGACTAATATATTATCTCAAGCTGCACAAGCAATGTTAGCTCAAGCAAACCAAGCACCACAAGGAGTTCTTCAATTATTAAGATAAGCAGAAAATTATTTTATAAAAAAGAGTTAGAGAAATTTTCTCTAGCTCTTTTTTAATTGAATAATTGATAAAAACAAATTCTTACTCATAGTAAAGTTATTATAAAAAATAACGAAACATAATAAGAAAAGATTAACTATATTAGAGGTGTAGTATGAACAACTTTACAGATAAAACATTACAGTATCTAAAAAATTTTAAAGATATAGATAAAGAATATTCTTTAGAAAAAAGTAAGGATAACAGATATATAATAAAAATAAATAAAGAAGGAAAAAATATATATTTAGGAAGTAAATATAATGTTCAAAGAGATATAGATACTTTTCTAGATGATTTAGAAGATATAACTTCTAAAAGTATAATAATAGTTTTTGGTTTAGCTTCAGGAGAACATATAAAAGAAATCTTAAAAAAATTAGAAAAGGATAATAAAATTTTAATTATAGAACCTGATATAAATGTATTAAATAAATTTATAGAAGTAGAATATTCAAATGATATAATAGAAGACGATAGAGTAATTCTACATCTATATAAAAAAGAAGAAATAGAAAGCTTATTTAATACCATTATAGATAATATGAATGTAAAAAAATATATAAAAATAAAAGTATTCTCAAAATATGATAAGATATATCAAAAGCCTCTATTAGAAACGTTTTATGTTTTGAAAAAGGTTATGGAAAATTCATTAATGAATAATATTACTACAAAGTATTTTTCAGAAACGTTTACAAAAGCTTTTATAAATAACTTAAAACACATAGTAAAATCTACTCCAATAAATTATTTTCAAAATGAATTTAAAGATAAACCTTCTATAGTGGTTTCTGCCGGACCATCTTTAGAGAAAAATATTCATAAATTAAAATCTGTTCAAGGCAAATTTATAATAATAACAGGAGCTAGAAGCCTAGGTTCATTAATTAAAAATGGTATAACACCTGATTTTATATGTATGATAGATCCTAAAGAGTTTAATTGTAAGTTTATAGAGGACTATTCTGAGTATGAAATTCCATTAGTATTTTATGAGAATACTAGCTATAAAGCTATGGATTTATATAGAGGACCTAAAGTTTTATTTTCAGGTAACCCATTAACTTCTGTTATGTTAGAATATGATGTGGATGGATTGATAACAGGAGGGTCAGTTGCTCATACTTGCACATCTTTTGCAGTTTATTTAGGATGTAATCCTATTACATTTATAGGACAAGATTTTGCTTACACAGAAGAGAAACTACATTCAGATTCTTCTGTTTTTCAAGAAAAAAATATAATAGACAACGAAATAGATACTATAGAGGTTAAAGATATCTTTGGTAATTTAGTTAAAACAGATAGAATATTAAATATATATAGGCTTAATATGGAGGGAATAATAAATAATTATAATGATAAAATTTTTATAAATAGTACTGAGGGTGGAGCAAATATGGAGGGAACTATAGTTCAATCTCTAGATAGAACCATAGAACAATATGGAAAAGAAGACATAGAAAAAGAAAAAATAAAAAATATATTAAAACACCACCCTATGGTAGTAAAAGAAAAAATACTAAAATATTTAGAAGAAAGTGAAGAGATATTAGATAAAATATGCAAAAAAGCAGAAAAAGCACTAAACTATTCTAATGATATGTATCTTGCATTTGCAAAAAATATAAACATTAATATAAGTAAAATAAATAGAAAGTTAGATGAAATAGATAATTATATAAAAGAAAATAGGGAAAGAATAATTCTTATAAATTCATTATTATTTGAGACTATAGAGAATGTATTATGTAATACTGAATATATGTTAAATTCTAAGGATAGTGAAAGAGAGAATAGCATAAAAGTGGCAGAAAAAAGTATGACTTTATATAAAGGAATAAGGGATAAAATAAAAGAGTTTATGCCAATTTTAAAAGATGGAATAGAAAGCTTAAAGGGGGAAATATAAGTGAATGAGAAGTTTGAAGCACTAAAAACTGCTAGTGAATATATTGGAAACTTAAAACTAGGTATAATAAATTCAGCTGAAAAATTTCAGACAGGGGATGAAAATATAGGGTTAGAGGCGATACCTTTAATAGTTGATGGTATAGAGTGGCTTACACAGGTTATCGAATTAACAAAGGACATTCAAAAATCAGAAATATCATTATATGAATTGAATGAAAAACTAGAAGAAATAGTAGAAGCTGTTGAAAATAATGATTTTATTTTAGTTGGAGATTTGTTTCAGTATGAATTGATTCCAATTATAGATGATATTGAAGAAAAGATTAATTTAAGTTTAGCTAATTAGTAGAACAATAGATATTTAAGGGGAGATAATATGCTATCAGATAAAATAGTTTTAATAACAGGAGGGACAGGCTCCTTTGGTAAAAAATTTACTGAAATAATTTTAGAAAAGTATAATCCTAAAAAAGTAATTATATATTCAAGAGATGAATTTAAACAGGATTTAATGAAAAAAGAATTTTCATTGAAATATCCAGATAAAGTAGACAAGCTTAGATTTTTTATAGGAGATGTAAGAGATAAGGATAGATTATATAGAGCTTTTAATGGGGTGGATTATGTTGTACATGCTGCGGCTATGAAGCAGGTACCAGCTTGTGAGTATAATCCCTTTGAAGCTATAAAGACAAATATACATGGAGCACAAAATATAATAGATGCAGCACTGGATAGAGGGGTTAAAAAAGTTGTAGCCTTATCTACAGACAAAGCGGTAAATCCAATAAATTTATATGGAGGAACAAAGTTAGTATCCGATAAACTTTTTATTGCTGCTAATGCTTACTCAGGAGAGTGTGGAACTATATTTTCAGTAGTTAGATATGGTAATGTAGCAGGAAGTAGAGGCTCTGTAATTCCATTTTTTAAATCCTTAATAGAAAGTGGGTGTAAGGAGCTTCCTATAACGGATTTTAGAATGACTAGATTTTGGATAACACTAGAGCAGGGAGTAGAATTAGTGCTTAAAGCATTAAAAGAATCTAAAGGGGGAGAAACTTACATATCCAAGATATCTTCATTTAAAGTAATAGATTTGGCAAAGGCAATGCTACCAGATTGTAAACTAAAGGAAGTAGGTATAAGAGAAGGAGAAAAACTACATGAAGTAATGGTAACTAAGGATGACTCAAGATACACCTATGAATATCCAGAACACTATATAGTTTATCCTCATTTTAATTGGTGGAAAGAATCAAAGCACTATACTAATGGTGGAAAACTTATAGAAGAGGGCTTTGAATATGATTCAGGAACTAATAATGAGTGGCTAGGAGTAAAAGATTTAAAAACAGAGTTAGTTAAATTAGGAATTTTAAAAGAGTAATAATAAAAATAATAGGAAGATAACAAATTAAACAATACTTTATTATGGAAGCAAGGCGATAATATGTCATTAAAATTAACACTTGGTACAGCTCAATTTGGATTAAAGTACGGTATTAATAATCATTTTGGAAAACCTGATTTAAATAAAAGCATTGAAATGCTTGAATATGCATATGCAAATGGCATTAGGTCAATAGATACTGCAGTTGCATACGGAGATAGCGAAAATGTAATTGGAAAGTGGATGGAAAGTAGTAAGCATAATGATTTATATATTACCTCGAAAATACCGTCTATTTCAAATAAAAATATTTCAAAAGATTATGTGTGGCAATATGTAGAGGAACAGGTATATTTATCGCTTGAAAAACTTAGAGTTGATAAATTAGATAATATTATGTTGCATGATTATAATGATTTAGTGAAGTATGGTGATATAATAGCTTTAATTCTTATAAAATTGAAAGATAAAGGATATACCAAAAATATAGGATATTCAATTTATGATTTGGAATCTATAGATGTACTTTCAAAATATAATTTTGATACAATTCAATTTCCAGCCAGTATTTTTAACCAAAGAATTTTAGAATCAGATAAATTAACTAAGTTAAAGAAAAAAAATATTAAAACTTTTGTTAGAAGTGCATTTGTTCAAGGATTAATTTTTATTAATCAAGATAAGCTACCTAGGGAATTGTACGAAATAAGAAATTATATTATAGAATTAAAAGAGATATCTAATTATTATAAATTGAGTATTAGCGAGATTGCTATAAGTTATTTAATGAATCATGAAAGTATAGATAGTATAGTATTTGGTGTTGATTCTATTAAACAGCTAAAAGAAATCATAACAATTAAAGGTGAAAATAGTGTTGACAGAGAAATAATTAAAAATAAGTTCTCAAAAATACCTAAAGAATTAGTAGATCCAAGAAATTGGAGGTTTTAATATGATAGAAAAAACTATATTTGATTTACATGAAAAAGTAGTTTTGATAACTGGAGGAAGTGGTTATCTAGGAACAGCAATGAGTGAAATTTTATCTGAATTTGGTGCAAATTTAGTTATGGCCAGTAGAGATGAACAAAAAAATTTAAAACTTAAACAAAATTTGGAATATAAATATGGTAATCATGTTGAAACTATGAATTTAGATATATCAAATTCAATCATGATAAATGAGGTTGTAGAAAATATTTTAAAAAAATACGGAAAAATTGATGTGCTAATTAACAATTCTTACTTTGGAGCAGGTGCTGAACTCTTAAATATGAGTGAAGAAGATTGGAATAAAGGAATTGATGGGAGCATTAATGGAGTTTTTAGACTAACTAAGGCTGTATTAATATCAATGATTGAGAAGAGATATGGAAAAATAATAAACATTGCCTCAATGTATGGTATAGTAGCACCAGATGTTTCAATTTATGAAGGAAATAATTTTTACAATCCTGCTAATTATGGCATTGGTAAGGCTGGAATTATTCAATTTACAAAATATATTGCAGCTGTATATGGAAAGTATGGCATTACATGTAATTGTGTATCACCAGGTCCTTTTCCTAATGATAGTGTCCAAAAAAATGAAAAATTTATAAATAACTTAGAAAGAAAAGTGCCTTTGGGTAGAATTGGAAAACCAGAAGAATTAAAAGGGGTTATTGCATTATTATCCTCAGATGCGTCATCATATATAAATGGTGCAAATATTAGCGTGGATGGTGGATGGACAATATGGTAGGTGTTATAATTCAATCTAGAATGGGGTCAACTCGATTACCTGGAAAATCATTAAGAGAAATAGATAAAAGACCTCTACTATACTACAGTGTAAAAAGATCTAGCTTTTCTAAATACATTAACAAACTAGTTGTAGCTACTACAATTGAAACAATGGATGACAGCATTGAAGAATGGTGTCTGTCGAATGGTATTGAATGTTTTAGAGGTAGTGAAGATGATGTATTAGATAGATATTATCAAGCGGCATTAAAGTATGGATTTGAAATAATTGTTAGAGTTACTGCTGATGATCCTTTTATTGATCCAAAGATAATAGATCTACTTATTACAACTATTTTATCTTATAATAAGGATTATATTACAATGAGAAATAAAACAAACACGTGGCCATATGGGCTGGATGTAGAAGTATTTACATTTGAAGCATTACAAAAAACATGGAAAAAAGCAGTTGAAAAGTCACATAGAGAACACGTAACAATGTATATAAAAGAAAATACTGATGACTTTAAAACATTAGAAATACCACTAGATGAAGATTTATCAAATGTTAGATTAACTGTCGATTACGAAGAAGATTTTATTAGGGCGGAAAAATTATTATATGAATTGACAACTAATTCTGGAATCGACTTTAGTTGGAGAGAGGTTGTGAATTTATATAAAAAGAGAATTGCTATGGAAACAGATTATAAATAATTAATACAAAAAATTAAAACGAAATTTTGGAAAAGTAATACTAGAGCATGATATAGATAGACTTAAAAGAATTAAGAATATAGATGAAATAGTAATTGCTACAACCACATTAGAAAAGGATAATGCTATTGTAAATGAATGTGAAAGATTAGGAGTAAAGTGCTTTAGAAGATCAGAAGAGGATGTTCTATTCAACGAGATAGAGAACATATAACACCATATATTTGGGATAATAATGAAATTTTCAAATTAGAACAATATAAAAGTAGTAAAGACTACTCATATTTAAGATGGACATTAGATACAGAGGAAGATTTTGAACTTATTTATAAAATATATAACCTATTATATCCAAATATGAATTCAAAATTTAAATTTGAAAATATATTAAATCTATACAATGAGTACCCTAAGCTTTATGATATTAACAAGAAAATAATGCAAAAGCATATATAAAAAGAGGTATATAATATGAATATTGAATTAAGAAAGGCAAACTTAAATGATTGCAATTTACTGTACCAGTGGGTGAACGATGAAGAAGTAAGAAATAATTCTTTTAATAGTAGCAAAATTAACTATGAAGAACACAAAAAATGGTTTAAAAATAAATTAGATGATCAATCTTCACAAATATTCATATTAGAAAAAGAAGAACAAAAGATAGGTCAAATAAGAATTGATATTAATAAAACAAAGGCAGTTATTGATTACAGTATAGATAGAAATTACAGAGGAAAGAAATATGGATATAAAATTTTAAATATGCTTGAAAGAGAGATAATGACAAATTGGTCATATATAAAAACATTAGAGGGAAGAGTTAAAATAAATAATATTCCATCTCAAAAATGTTTTGAAAGAAATACTTATAATAAATTTATTGAAGAATCATATGTTGTGTATAGAAAAAATTTATAATATAAAATTAATTAAGTAAAAGTTTTATTTATTTTATGATTAATAGTAAAAATACTTTTTTAATATATGCAAGGAGAATTATCTATGAATAATGAATTAAATATTAATGGTAGGATTATAGGAAACAATCAACCTTGTTATATAATTGCTGAAATGTCAGCAAATCATGCTGGAAGTTATGAAAGAGCAATAGAAATAATAAAGGCAGCAAATGATTCAGGAGCAGATTGTATTAAGATTCAAACATATACTCCAGATACTATGACTATTGACTGCAACAATGAATATTTTTCTATAAAAGAGGGTACATGGAAAGGAGAGAATTTGTATAGACTCTATGAAAAAGCATATACCCCTTGGGAATGGCAAGAAGGATTAAAAAATATAGCAGAAGAGTTAGGAATGGATTTTTTATCCACTCCATTTGATAAAACTTCAGTAGATTTTTTAGAGAGTTTAGATGTTAGTTTTTATAAAATTGCTTCTTTTGAATTAGTAGATATTCCTTTAATTAAATACATTGCATCTAAAAATAAACCCATAATAATGTCTACTGGTATGGGAACATTAGATGAAATAGAGGAAGCTGTAAACGCTGTTAAATCTGCTGGAAATAAAAATTTATGTTTGTTAAAATGTTCAAGTGCGTATCCTGCTATACCAGACGATATGAATTTAATGACTATGAAAAATTTAAGTGATACTTTTGGAGTCCCAGTAGGATTATCAGATCATTCTTTGGGGTCAATTGCAGCAGTTGCAGCAGTTGCTATGGGAGCTAAAGTAATAGAAAAACACTTTTGCTTAAGTAGAGATATAGAAAATCCAGATGCTTCTTTTTCTATGGAGCCACAAGAATTTAAAAATATGGTACAAGATGTTAGAGCTGCAGAAAGAGCTATAGGAAAGGTTAGTTATAAACTCTCTTACAAAGAGAATCAAAGTAAAATATTTAGAAGATCAATTTTCATAATAGAAGATATTAGAAAAGGTGAGAAATTTACAGAAAAAAATATAAGAATAATACGTCCTGGAAATGGATTGAAACCCAAATATTATGATGATGTCTTAGGTAAAATAGCAGCTTGTGATATAGAAAGAGGAACTCCACTTTCATGGGATAAGGTGATGTAACATGAAAATTATAATTGCAACTATTAAGTCGTGGAATATAAAAAATGCAGAAAAATTTAAAAGAGATAATAATTATAAGCATGATATTTTTATAATAACAGATAAAAATGATTTAACTTATAAAAAAGTGAGTCAAATAAATCCTGAATACATTTTTTTTCCTCATTGGTCATGGATTATTCCAAAAGAACTATATCAAAATTTTAACTGCATAGTTTTTCATATGACTGATTTACCTTTTGGTAGAGGTGGAAGTCCATTACAAAATTTAATAGAAAGAGGAATAGAAAATACTAAAATATCTGTAATAAAAGTCAATGATGGTATTGATACTGGCGATATATATTTTAAAGAAACTTTGAATTTAAATGGAACAGCTGATGAGATATTTATGCGATCATCTAAAATTATTTTTGAAAAGATGATATCTAAAATAATTAATGAGAAAATAGTACCTGAAAAGCAAAAAGGAGAAGTCGTCGAGTTTAAAAGGAGAAAACCTTCACAAAGTGAAATACTTTTAAATTATGATTTGAAAAGAATATATGATTATATAAGAATGTTAGATGGCGAAGGATATCCTAAGGCTTTTATTAAATTTGGGAAATATAAGCTTCAATTTTCAAGAGCTAGTTTAAAAGATAATAGAATAATTGCAGATGTTGAAATAATAGACGAGGATGAGTGATATGAAAAAAATATTAGTAATAGCTGCACACCCAGATGATGAAATTCTGGGAGTAGGTGGAACTGTCTTGAGACATACTAAATATGGCGACCAGTGTTTTGCACTTATTTTAGGCGAAGGAATGACATCAAGATATAATAAAAGGGAATTAGCAGATAGTATAAAAATCGAAAAACTTCATGAAGATACATATAAAGCAGCAAAGATTTTAGGATATAAAACGACTTATATGAAAAACTTGCCAGATAATAGATTTGATTCAATTCCTCTATTAGACATTATAAAAATAATAGAAAAATATATAGAAAACATAAAACCTGATATAATATATACTCATTTTGGAGGCGATTTGAATATAGATCACAAAATAACTTTTCAAGCTGTATTAACTGCTACAAGACCAATTGGAGAACAGTATGTAAAAGAAATATATGCTTTTGAAACTGTATCCTCTACAGAATGGAACTTCGGCAGTAAATCTAATTTTAAACCAAATTACTTTGTTGATGTGACGGAAACTTTAGATATGAAATTAAAAGCCATGGAATGTTACAAAAGTGAATTAAGAGATTTTCCACATCCAAGATCAAGTAAAACTTTAAAGGCTTCCGCTTTAAAGTGGGGTAGTGTAATTAGTAGAGATTATGCAGAGGCATTTGAAGTTGTGAGAGTGATAAAATAAGGTGATTAGATGAAAATAGCAATAAGAGCAGATGGTGGTTCTAAAATTGGAATGGGTCATATAATGAGGACACTGGTTTTAGCTAAAGAATTAAAAAAGACCAATGAAGTTTTCTATGTATGTAAAATAGATAAGCTGTTCTCTGATGAATATAAGCCTGGAATAAGTATGGTTAAGTCTAATGGTTTTAAGGTAATAACCATAAATGAAGACAACCTTATTAAAGAGTTATTCCAAGTTAGAGCTGACTGTTTAATTACAGACAGCTATGATGTAAGTGAAGAGTATTTTAATGTCACTAAAAAGTTTTTTAAAATTACAGGGTATATAGATGATATGAATCTATATTATTTTAATGTAGATTTTCTAATAAATCAAAATATTGGGGCTGAAGGATTAAAATATAGGGTTAATACTGATACAAGATTACTTTTAGGAACTGAGTATACTATGCTAAGAGAAGAATTTAGAAGATTTAATAGTAAAGGTATTAACAAAAAAGTTTCAGATATCATGATAACTGTAGGGGGAGCAGACCCTAACGGAATTACTAACATTATATGTGAGTATGTAAAAGATTTAGAATTTACATTTCATATTGTAGTAGGATCATCATTTAAAGAAGAGAACATTAAAAAGTTAACAAAGTTAAAAAATATGAGAAAAAATATAAATTTATATTTTAATCCCAAAATGATTGAAATAATGAATAAATGTGATGTAGCTATATCGGCTTGTGGAAGCACACTATATGAACTCGCAGTTTGTGGTGTTCCCACCCTTGGAATAGTTGTCGCGGATAACCAAGAAAAAATAGCATATAAAATGCACTGTGAAGGACTAATATATAACTTAGGTTGGTATAATGAGTTAAATAAAGATAAAATTATATACAATATTAATAGAATATGCAAATTAGACAATAGAGAAATAATGACTAAAAAGCAAAAAGTCATAAATAGAAATGGAGTAGAAGAATTAGTAATAAAAATAGAAAAATTATAAGCAAGAAGAATTCAAGCACTGTATGAGGCATAGTATTATGATAAAAAGTTGTCACAATAAAATTACCATAAAAAGTAAAGTAATTTAAAATACAATTTTAATAAATAACAAAGGGGTGCCAATAGCATGGCAAAAGAATACATATTAGATGTGTGTGGCCATAATAGTATATATATTAATAATTACCTAAAAAATAATTATAATAAAAGAAAATTTAAAGTTTATTTTTCTGAACCGGATTTTGGAGTAAATGAAGAGACAGGTATATTATTGTTTATTTCAGGTTTTGGGGGAAATAGCAATTCCAATGTTTATAAAAAAATGAGACAAATATTTGCAGATAAATATAATTTAGTTACTATACAATGTGATTATTTTGGATATGAATTTATGCAGGGTGCAAATAATATATTGGTAAATTTAAACGGGAACGATATAGAAGGAATATTTGCGAATGATGAAATCAAACTTATATTTCAGCAAGATAATATAAAATTAGATAGGCTACTTGAAGTTGGAAAAAATTACAACATAAACATATTTGGTAAAGAGGATTTATCAAATGAAGAATTTAAAAATTTTAATGATATGGGAATAATGCAAACTTTAGATAATATAACAGCAGTTTTAAGTGTAATGTCTATATTGTATAATAATAATTATAAATTCAATTCAAAAAAAGTAATTTTATACGGGCATTCTCATGGTGCTTATTTAGCATACTTGTGTAATGTGCTAGCACCTCATTTATTTTCTCTATTAATAGATAATTCTGCATGGTTATTTCCTGTGTATCTTAAAAGTAATAGAATGATTTTTAATAGAACAGGTAAAATGAATTTAGCTATAGAATTCGATTACTTTGCTAAAAACATAAATTTTGATGAAGAATTGCTAAATTTAAGTGTTTTATATAGTAAGGTGAGAAATAATTGTAACATAGTTTCATATCATGGGGATAATGATAATCTAATAAATAATGAGCTTAAAAAAAGTTTTTGCTCTAGTTTAGATTATTGTATCTATAATGAAATATCTGAAAAAAATATAGATGGAATTACATTCAAGTCTAATACTCATGGATTAGGGGCAGATTTTTTAAATCTATTTGATTATACTATGAAAGATTTAGAGAAGCTTAATTTTAAATTTGAGAAAGATAATAATTTTTATTTGCCTAGTTTAAAAATAAGTACAAAACAAAATAACTATCTAATAAATTATGACAATATAATACCGGAGTTTTACATAGTGTAGCTGTGATTTTAAAAAATTATAAAAGAAAAGATAGTATATAAGTTTACGATTATATTATAAAAACAGAAAAATAATTTTAAATATAGTTTTACTGATGAATAAAAATAGAGGAATGAATTATAAAAAAATGAGTAGTAACAAAAGGAAAATAGAAATCATTAAATCTAAAGATAATAATTATTGTTTAAAAGTAGAAAACAAGTTTGTATATAGTAAATTTTATCCTCTGAAGGATGCAGCAAAGTTTATTGAAAACAATAGTGAGCTAATTTTAAACAAAAAATATATTGTTATGTACGGATTAGGCTTTGGATATCATGTAAAAGAGCTATTAAAAGTACTATCTAAGGATTCACAAGTGTTTATATTTGATTTAGATATGGAAATACATGATATAGCAAATAAGTACAATCTTTTAGAAGATATAAAAAGAGATGGTAGGGTAAAACTTATATTAAGTGATCGTAAAGATTTTTATAAACAGTTTACTAATAAGATTTCATTAGTAGAGGACATTATAGTTTATGAACCACTTATAAAAGTTTTGGAAGATAAATATAGAGACTTTAAAGAAGCAATAAAAAGCTATAAAATATCAAAAACTAATTTGGAAAAGTTCAAGCCAATAATGGAAGAGAACGAAAATGTTAATATAAAAAATAATTATAACACTATAGGAGAATTTTTTAAGTCTTTTAAATTAGAAAAGAAATCAGTTGTAATTGCATCTGCAGGACCTTCACTAGAAAAAGATTTATCTGCTATAAGAGAAAATAGGAATAATATTAAAATATTTGCTGTGGGAAGAGCTTTAGATATTTTAATGAAAAATGGAATAAAACCAGATTTAATTACCATATTAGACCCCCAAGAAATTGTATATAGTCAGATAGAGGGTTATGAAAATTTAGATATTCCTCTCTGTTTTATATCTACAGGTTCTAGATGGGCAGTTGAAGCTTATAAAGGGCCTAAATATATGTTTTTTAATAAAAAATGCAGCTACAATAAAGAGGGTATTGTAATAGAAACAGGTAAAACTGTAGCTATACCTACCATAGATATAGCTATAAAGACTGAAGCTTCTAAAATAATTCTATGTGGACAAGATATAGCTTTTTTAGATAATAGATTTCACGCTGGGGACAATGAAATTGTAGAAGAAAATAATTCTTACAAAAAAGTATTAGGAGTAGATGGAACATATTTAAATACTACTTCTGGCATGTTAGAGTTTAAAAAAGGTATAGAAAGACTTATAGAAAATAATAAAAATATAAAATTCATTAATTCAAGTAAGGGAGCTAGAATAAAAGGAACTATTGAAATGGATTTAAAAAATCTATTCTAATTGTAAAGATTGGAATAAAAAGTACGATAAATCATAATAATAGATATTTGTTATGTTTTCTAAAAGGAGAATAATATATTCAAATGGAGTTGATAAAATGAGACTAAATCACAACTTAGCATCTCTTAACATATATAGAGGACATATAAAAACCTTAGATGCTCAAAGCACAGCCCTTGAAAGAATATCCTCAGGTTATAAGATTAACTCAGCGAAGGATAATCCTAATGTTATAGGAAGCAGTGAAAAAATGAGAATTCAAATAAGAGGTCTTCAAATGGCAGAAAGAAATATACAAGACGGGGTTTCTATGATGCAGACTGCTGATGGGGCTTTGGGAAATATATCTGAAATGCTTATAAGGCTTAAAGAGCTTGTTGTAAAAGCGGGAACAGATACTAATACAGATGAAGAAAAAAATATCATAAAAAATGAAATATCAACTATAATAGATGGTATTGACAATATAGCAGATAATACAGAATTTAATGGTGTTAAATTATTAAATGGAAGTTTAAAAGATGTAAACGGCAAAGATGTGGATAAAATTTTTACTCAAATAGGACCAAATGTAGGTGAAAAAATAGACATACCTCTGCAAAATGTAAAAAGCAGTAATTTAAAAGATTTAGTTAGTAAGTTAGAGGACTTAAAAAATGGTGTAAATTTACCACCGCCAGCTGTTAATACTGGTGACGCAATTTCGGTAGTAGATTCCGCAATAGATCAGGTTACTAAAGCTAGAAATAAGTATGGAGCCTTATCAAATAGATTTGATAGTACTTTTGATAAAGTAAGAGAAATTCATGATACAATAGTATCGGCAGAAAGTAAAGTTAGGGATGCAGATATAGCTGAGGAAATGATAGAATATACAAAGGACAATATATTAATAGATGCAGGACATGCTATGCTTGCTCAAACTAACAAATTCCCGCAAGATATTCTTAGAATTCTTGAAAATATAAGATCAAGATAGAATAGTAACCCCAGAGTAAAGTATACTCTGGGGTATAAATTTTTAAGATTTTACTATATACTAATGGTATAAATGGAAAAGGAGTGTAGATATTTGAGTGATGCATTATATAAAAAGAATCTGGGTTATCTAGAGCGTGTAAACAGCCCTCTTCAAAAAAAAATATTAAGGACTAATGGCAACAGTGCCTATATTAAAAGAGGGGTCCTTGGTAAGAGGAATATTATAAAAATTTTTAATAATGCAGAGTACCCTATACATAGTAATTATGATCCATATGTTAACGGAAAAATAATAGCAGATGCTATATCTAAAGAGGATTGTGACATAGTTTTTCAATTTGGATTAGGTATTGGTTATGAGCTTTGGGAAATGCAAAAGAAAAATCCTAATAAAATATATCTTGTAATAGAGCCTGATGTAGAAATATTTAAAAACACTCTTCACTGCATAGATATTAAACCTATTATGGAAAGCATAAATCTTTTTATTGGAAATGATGAAAAGGCCATAAATGAAGTTTTCAGTTATATATTAAATCGATATAAAAGCCTTAGAGTTAAATTTGTTGTACTTCCATCCTATAAAGTAATATATAAAAAATTATGGGAAAATGTAATGAATTCTATAAAGAAGACCTTAAATATGTACTACATTTCTGTGAACACTAATAATTTTTTTCAAAAAAGATGGGCAAGAAATTATATTCTAAATTTAAGCAGCCTAAAAGAAAGTAAACCTGTAGAATCTCTAAAAAAATATTTTAGTGGAAAACCAGCAATAGTGGTATCAGGAGGACCATCTTTAAATTTAAATATAGAAGCATTAAAAAATATTAATGACAGGTGTATAATAGTAGCTGCAGGTAGTGGTGCTACAGTTTTAGAGAGCAATAAAATAAAAGCCCATATTATAGGAGCAATAGATGGAGGTAAGGCTGAGGAAAGTATATTTAAAGATTTCGCTTTAAATAGTAATACTGCACTTCTATATTCCAGTCAGACTTATTATTCGGTTTTACATATGTTTAAAGGAAAAAAATTTTTATTAAATCAAGTAGATATGGATGAGTACTTACATAAAGCAATGGGGTGGAAAAAATCACAGGGGTACTCTGGACCTTCAATTGCTAATATTGTTACATATAATCTTTCTCAACTGGGGTGCAATCCTATAATTCTTTTAGGACAAGATGTGTGTTATAGTGAAAATAGTTCTTATGCCAAGGGTGCAAAAGGATATAATAAATTTACTAAAGAGGAATTGGAAGCTAATCCAAATTTAATTAAAGTGCATAATAAAAAGGGAGAAGAAGTATATACTACATCTGTATTTTTGTCATTTAAGTATTCTTTAGAAAACTGCATTAAAGAACATCCCCATATAAAGTATTTAAATGGTAGCGATAATGGCTTAAATATAGAAGGTGCAGATAATATAGACTTTAACAGGTATTTTGATGATATAATAAGTAGTAGTAAAAAGATAAATATTGATGAAATTTTAGAAAAAGTATATGAAGATGAAGTTGATGAAGATAAAATCAATGATAATGATATAATATTAGATCTTCATAATCAAAATAAAAAGATTATTAATATTTGTGAGGAGATAGTTAATTTAATAAACAAAGAAAAGGATAACCATGAATTAGTAGAAAAAATAAAACAAAGGGAAAAAGTATTATTAAATTTGGATCTGTATAATAATATATTAAAAAAACTTATGAAGCCAATAGAATTCCTTCTTCCTAAAAATTATATAGGAAGAAGCTTAAATTACTATATGTACGTACTAGACAAGTGCTATATCATGGAAAAAGCTTTTTATGGAGAAGATATAATAAAAGAAGGTGAATAAGTGGAATTTAAAGAAGGATTTAATAAATTTATTACGGCTAATATAATTAATCAATTAATATATTCACACAATTGTTTTATAAGAGCAAATTTTGAAGATGGAAATAAAATTCTTGATTTTGCAAAAAATAATATAAAAGAATTGGAAAAAATAATTAACTATGAAAAAAAGGAATTAACCCCTAAATATAAAGACTTAGCAATAAATAAAATCAATGATATAAAGAAAGAAATAATGACAATAGATGAATATATAAAACTGGAAGACTACATATCTTCTTCAGATGTTATATACTATAGATTAAGAAAAAAAATAGAGGAACTAAAACTTAACTCTTCATTAGTATAAAATTAAGTGAGAATATAAAAAATTAGCAGAATAAAATTAATTCTACTAATTTTTTTTCATTTTATAACGATAAATAGATATAGTGTTATATGTTAGTGTAAAATATTGTAAATTTATGTGAAGCTGAGGTGCTTTAATATATGAAATACAAATTTAAGTTTTTTATTTTTATAGCATTCTATTTAATTTTAGTTATAAATTTAGATATTAATGTAAAAGCTAGTGAGCACAAAAAAGTTTTAATATTAAATTCATATGATCAAGGATTTAAGTGGACAAAAGATATTGAAAATGGAATAGAGAGTGTACTGGGAAGTAGTGAAAATATAAACTTATATTATGAGTTTATGGATACAAAGAATGTGAATAATCCTCAATATATTGAAATTTTATATAGAAATTATAGCGAAAAGTATAAAAATATTAAATTTGATGCAATTATATGTTCTGATAACGATGCACTTAAATTTATGGTGAATTACGATGATGAGCTTTTCAATGATGCTCCTGTGGTGTTTTGTGGAGTAAATGATTTTAATAGCTCTATGCTTCAGGGTGAGACTAATTTTACAGGAGTGGTTGAACAAATAGATGTTAAAGGCACCATAGAAAGTATTTTTAAACTTCAGCCTGATAGAAAAGATATTATTATAGTTGGAGATAATTCTACAACAGGAAAGATAAATGAAGAAATAGCTAAGAAAGTAATAGAAGAATTTAAGGATAAAGCTAAATTTTACTATTATAAAGATATAAGCGCTAAACAGCTTAAAGAAAAAGTTAAAGATATAGAAAAGAGTGCAGCAATTTTAACTATTGGACATCTTAGGGGAGAGGATGGAAGTCTTATACGCTTAGAAAACACTAGAATAGTACTTTCTGATATAAAAGTTCCTATTTATGTTACATGGGATTTTATACTTGGAAATGGAATAATGGGCGGAAAACTTGTAGATGGGTATACTCAAGGGAGGATTGCAGCAGAACTTGTTAATAAAGTCTTAAATGGAGAAAGTGTACAAAATATTCCGGTAATTGCGGATTGCCCTACCAAATATGTTTTTAATTATAATGAACTTCTAAAATATGATATTAATTTAAATGATATTCCTCAAAATTACAATATAATAAATAAGCCCTTTTCTTTTTATAAAACCTATAAGAAACTTGTTTTTGCAACTATAAGTATAATACTTATGCTTATTATATTTATATTAGTACTTGCTTTTAATGTTAAGAGACGAATTGTAAGCGAAAGACGTGTAAAAGAAAGTTACGAGGAATTAAGTGCTGTATATGAAGAATTGGCAGCTACGGAAGAAGAATTAAGAGCGCAATATGATGAGCTCCAAGAAAATGAAGAGCTTTTAAGAGTAAGCGAAGAAAGATATAAACTTGCTGTTGATGGAGCAAGGGATGCTATATGGGAGTGGGATATCGCAAATGGAAAATTCTTTGTATCAGATAAATGGAAGGACATTACCGGATATGAAGTTATGGATAGTGATGATATTAAGACAGTTATAAGAAATATTATGGATAAAGAAGATGTTGAAAGACTTTTAGCTGAACTAGACAGTTACATATATGGAGATTTATCTAATTTAAGAATAGAACATAAAATAAAAAATAATAATGGAAGAGAAAAATGGATTTTAGCAAAAGGAAAAGTATTGAGAGATGGAGATAACAAGGCAATAAAGATGGCTGGCTCCGTAACTGATATAACTACAAGAAAAAAAGCAGAAGAAAAAATTAGATTTTTAGCATATTATGATAAATTGACAAAATTACCTAATGGAACTCTTTTTTTAGATAAATTAAGAGCGGAAATTGAAAAAATAAAGAATAGTAATAAGATGGGAGCAGTGTTTTTTATAGATTTAGACAACTTTAAAAATATCAATGACACTTTAGGACATGACTTTGGAGATGAGCTTCTAAAGGTTATAGCTAGGGAAATATCAGGAGTTTTAATAAATAATGAAATTCTAAGCAGGCTAGGAGGAGATGAATTTTTAGTATTGCAATCTGGCATAGAAGATATAGAAGATATAGAAAATCTTGCAGAGGAAATATTAAATTTGTTTCAAAATCCTTTTAATGTTAGACAGAGAAAGATTTTTGCAACCATTAGTATTGGTATAACTGTATTTCCTAAAGATGGAGTAGAGGAAAATTTTCTTTTAAAAAATGCTGATACTGCTATGTATAGGGCTAAAGAAGCTGGTAAAAATAGATACTTATTCTATGACTCTAACATGTTTGATGAAATAATGAGGAAAAATAATTTAGAAAAAGGACTTAGAGAGGCAATTTTAAAGGATGAATTAAAACTAGTTTTTCAACCTCAAATAGATGTAATAAGTGGGAAAACTAAAGGAGCAGAGGTTCTTTTAAGATGGAAAAGCAATGAATTTGGAAACATTAGTCCAGGAGAATTTATTCCTCTAGCTGAAGCTACATCTCTTATAAATCCGATAGGAAGATGGGTGCTGAAAGAAGCTTGCTTAAAAAATGTGGAATGGTTAGATGGGGGTTTTTCACCTATTACCATATGTGTTAATGTTTCTGTAGTTCAAATTCAGCAGGAAGGATTTTTAGATTCCGTAAAGGATATTTTAGAAGAGACTAAACTTCCACCTGAATATTTAGAGTTAGAAATAACTGAAAGTATACTAATGAAATATGTAAAACAAAATTTATTGATCTTAGATGAACTTAAAGCATTAGGAATTAAAATTGCACTAGATGATTTTGGAACAGGATATTCTTCTTTAAGTTATTTAAGAATACTGCCAATTAATAAATTGAAATTAGATAAATCCTTTATAGATGAAATTCATTTAAGTGAAAGCAATAAGTCTATAGTGGAGGGTTTAATAGAATTAGCTCATAAAATAGGGATTACTGTAATTGCAGAAGGTGTAGAAATTAAAGATCAATATAGTGTATTAAGAGATATCAACTGTGATGAAATACAAGGATATTACTTTAGTAGGCCAATTTCGGCAGATGAATTTGAAAGATTTATAAAATGAGCTTTAATGTAAATAATAAAACATATTAAAATGAGAGCACAAATTATGAATTGTATGAAAAATAGATTGGTAAATGAATAATTTACTAGTCTTTTTTTACGTATAATTATAATATTCTAGCAAATTTTTCATTTAGGTTATATAATTATTATGACATAATAATTTAGACATATATGGTGAATTATGATTTTTGGAGGTAGATCTTGTTATAAAGTTAGCTGTTACTGTTGTAATTTTCTGAAAATATATTATGAATAGAATATAAATGTACAAAAAATACTTAATTTTAATAGTAATTTTAATTATAAATAAAATTTTGATTAAAACTGTTTAAAAATAGAAGAAAATGTATTATAATATATTACATGTGAGTATTATATAGGAAAAGAGATGTTATTGCTGGTTTATTTTAAATAATATGGTTGACGCCTAAGAGAATATGTTGCATTTAAGAGTAAATTGAAAAAAATTGTAGTGTGTGTGAATTTAAGGAGTGGTGGTAATTTGAAGATAAACAATATGTCAGAAAGCGAAAGAACTTACGAATTATTAAAAAAATCATTAGACGCAGCAGAAGATAGAAAAAAAGTTATTGCAAATAATCTAGCCAATATAAATACCAAGGGATATAAAAGACTTTACGTAACTTTTGAAGAAACTTTAAAGGAAAGTAAAGACAAGCTTAAGCTTGAGACAACAGATAAAAGACATATTTCCAACGAAAGTGAATATGGTCAAATAGAAGTTAAACGAGATGATTCAACCAGCATGAGAAAAGACGGCAATAATGTAGATGATGTCACTGAAACAGTAAACTTAGCTGCGAATACACTAAAGTATAATGCATTAATAACTGAACTTAATTCAAGAATGTCAACAAAACGATATGTAATATCAGGAGGAAGATAAGATGGGTGCTTTTGATTCACTTAGAATAAGTGCAAGTGGTCTTTCAGCTGAAAGACTTAGAATGGATACAATATCTTCAAATGTAGCTAATGTTTCTACTACAAGGGGCGAAAATGGACAACCATACAGAAGAAAGATAGCTGTTTTTCAAGAAAATTTGACAGGGGAATTAAATAAAAATAATCCTAATGAACCGAATTTTAAAGGAGTAAAAGCCGTAGGGATTGTTGACGATGAATCTCCTCTTAGAAGAGTGTATGATCCATCACATCCTGATGCAGATAGAGAAGGGTATGTTTTAATGCCTAACGTTAATATTTTAAATGAAATGGCTGATATGATAGCATCTGTTCGTGCTTATGAAGCCAATGTAACTGCTATAAATTCAGAAAAAAGTATGTTTATGAAAGCATTAGAAATTGGTAGATAGGAGTATGGATTATGAAAGTTAACGATTTTATACCAGATAATTATATTTATTCAAAATTGAATTCAGTAAACTTAGGGGATTCAGTAAAAAAAGAGGTTGAAAGTGAACCTAACACTGTAAATTTTGCTGATACTTTAAAAAATAAATTAGATCAGGTTAATGAGAAACAATTAGAATCTGAAAGTACAACAGAAAGTTTCATAAAGGGTGAGGGTACAGATATTCATGAAGTAATGATAAAAACAGAAGAAGCTAAACTTTCTCTCCAACTTGCAGTACAAATTAGAAATAAAATTGTGGAGGCATATCAAGAAATCAATAGAATGCAGGTATAGTTAGGAGTGCTAAATAAATGGACAAAATTAAAGAAAGTTTAAATAAAATGTTAGAAAAAATTAAGAACCTAAGTAAAGGTAAAAAAATAGCATTCAGCATACTCACTGTTGGTTTAATTGTAGGAATTGTATATTTATTCATCTTTTTTAACACTACTAAGTATGCTGCTCTATACAAAGATATGGATCCTAACGATGCAAATATGGTTATTTCTAAATTGAACGAAAAGAAGATTTCGTACAAGGTAGAGAATAACACTATAAAGGTTCCAGAAGAAAAAGTATCAGAATTAAGACTTGAACTTGCTCCTCAATTGACAGGGGGCAGTAAGGGATATGAAATATTAGAGAACTCTAGTGCTTTCGGAATGACTGACAAAGAAAGAAACTTAAAATATAAAATAGCTCTTGAAGGAGAGCTAGCTAGAAATATAATGTCTTTTCCAGAAGTAAAAAAAGCTACAGTACTTTTAGTAATGCAGGAAGATGGAAACTTTTTTAAAGAAGCTGAACCATCCCAAGCTTCAGTAACATTAGAATTCCAACCAGGCAAAAACATAACAAAGGATCAAATTAAAGCTATAGTGTCATTATTGACAGGAAGTGTAAAAAATCTTTCGAAAGAAAATGTAAAAGTCATTGGAGTAGTCAATGGAAAAACTGCAGAACTAACAGAAGATTTATTTACTGACGAGAAAAATGATTTAGCTACTACTGTGGATAAGCAACAGGGCTATAAAAGTAAATTGGAAAAAGAATATGAGAAAAAAATAATTTCATTGTTAACTCCTAAATATGGAAGCGGAGTTAAAGCTACAGTAGATGTAGATGTAGATTTTGATGCATCGGAAAAAACTTCTACAACTTTTGATCCTAAAAATGTAGTTAAAAGTGAAGAGATAGAAAAGGACACAAATAATGCAGCACAGGGTAATACAAGTGCTGGACCTGTAGATAATAATATGACAAATACATATACCAATGGTGGTAACAACACACAATCTACTCATGAAAAGCAAACTAGAAACTATGAAGTAGGAAAAGTAGAACAAAAAGTTGTAGCAGCCCCAGGAAGAGTAAAAAAGGTTTCTGCTTCAGTAGTTGTAAATAATGAAAATATTACTGAAGAAGAAAGATCAAGTGTTAAAAATTCAGTTTCTGCTGCTGTAGGTTTTGATCAAAATAGGGGAGATATAATTAATGTTGAAGGTATTAAATTTAACAATGATTTAGACGATGCTGCGGCAGAGGAAGCAGCAAGACTAGCAAAAGAAGCAGAGGCGAAGAAGAAGATGCTTATGTATAAATATATAGGGGCCGGTGCTGCAGCGCTTATATTACTGTTAGTAATTTTAATAGCTTTAAGAAAATCAAAGAAAGCAAAACAACAAGCTGAAGAGATGGAAGAAGGAATAGATTTTATTATTGATGATAATATTCAGCCAAAAGAGGCACTTAAGCCAATTGACTTTGAAGAAGAAAATGAAAAGAATCATGTTGAAAAAGAAATTAGAAAATATGCTACTAACAAGCCAGATCAAGTTGCTGAGATTATAAAATCTTGGATGGCTGAGGATGAGAGGTGATAAGGATGGCAAAAGAAAATAAACTGACAGGTGTACAAAAGGCCGCCATTCTTTTTATAACACTTGGACCAGAGGTAGCATCGGGAATTCTAAAGAAATTATCAGATGCTGAAATACAAAAGATAACTTACGAAATAGCTAATACTACAGCTGTAAAACAAGAACAAAGATCTGATATCCTTGAAGAATTTATAGAAATGAACAAGGCTAAAGACTATATATTAGAGGGTGGTTTTGAATACGCAAGAAATCTTTTAGGTAAAGCACTTGGAAGTCAAAGAGCTAGAGAGATTTTAGAAAAAGTTACAGAAGCTACTCAACAATACAGACCTTTTGCAATTGCAAGAAAGGCAGATGCTCATCAACTTTTAAATGTTATTTCTAATGAGCATCCCCAGACTATTGCACTTATATTATGCTATCTTCAAGCTGATAAAGCAGCTCAAATTATTGCAGAATTACCTGAAGATATACAGACTGAGGTTGCTTTTAGAGTGGCATCTATGGACAACACTTCACCTATGGTTATAAAGGAAATTGAAAAAGTATTAAATAGCAAACTATCTTCAGTAGTAAGAACTGATATGACAACTATAGGAGGGGTAGAGACTCTTGTTGACATATTGAATCAGGTTGATAGAACAACTGAGAAGAATATTACGGAAGGCTTAGAAAGAGAAGATCCAGAGCTTGCAGAAAAAATCAAGCAATCTATGTTTGTATTCGAAGATATTATTTCATTGGACGATGTATCAATTCAAAGAGTACTTCGAGAGGTGGAATCAAAAGATCTTGCTCTTGCATTAAAGGGATGTTCAGAAGAAGTTGCAAATGCTATATTTAGAAATCAATCTAAGAGAGCAGCTGCTTCATTGAAGGAAGATATAGAATTCTTAGGCCCAGTTAGGCTGATGGATGTGGAAAAGGCACAACAAAAGGTTGTTAGCATAATAAGAAGGTTAGAAGATGCTGGCGAAATAATCGTTTCAAGAGGTGGAGAAGATGCTATCATCGTATAAGGTTATAAAAAGTAACAGTGTTATTAGCAATGGAAATATAGATATAAATACTGAGTATTCTCCAAATTCTCATAACGATAATAAAAAAGAGCTAGGAGAAAAAAATGCTAAGAATTTCATAGATAGTTATGAGGTTTTAGCAAGAACTATGCTTGAAAATGCAAGAAGACAAAGTGATGAGATACTTGCCTCTGCATATGATGATGCCAGTAGAGTAGAGCAGGAAGCATATAATAAAGGATTAAGACAAGGCTACGAAGAAGGGCATCAGCAAGGAATTGCTGATGCTGACAATTATTATCAAGATATAAAAGCTAAAGCTGAATACGAAATTGAAATTATGAATAAAAATGCAGAGGAACTTTTACTTCAATGTAAAAATGAGTATTTAAATTATCTAGAAGAGAAAAAAGGAGAAATAAAGTCTCTAATTCTGTGTATTTCTGAAAGTATTTTAAAGAAGGAAGTTAAGGATAAGGATTCTATAGATAGCATGGTAATAGAGGCTATAGAAATGGTTTCTAAATCTAAAACTATAATAGTTAAATGTAGAGATCAATATGTGGAAAATTTAAATGAAAAGATAGAAGCATGGAAACATCAATCTGTTTTTAGAGGCGAAGTTTTTGTGGTTAGTGATGATAATTTAGAAGAAGGAAATGCTGTAATACAAAGTGACAAAGGTAAGATTACTGTAAGCATAGAGGATGCCATAGAAAAGGTTAAAGAAGTCATAGCTAGTTACTAATCTCTAAAAACTAGCGACTAGCGATTAAAAACTGGCTACTGGTTACTGAAAACTGGTTACTAAATAAGAGGTGGATATATGTCAATTTCAATAGACTTTCAAACACTAGAAAATAAAATTAAGGAATTAGACTTCAAATATGTTGAGGGGATAGTTAAACAAGTAATTGGATTGACTATTGAAGTTGAGGGTATTAAAGCTTTTGTTGGAGAAGTTTGCACTATATATAATGAAAGAAATAAACCAATAACTTGTGAAGTAGTGGGTTTTAAAGAAGACAATGTTATATTAATGCCTCTAGGAGAACTAATTGGTATAGCACCAGGGTGTAGAGTTGTTCCTTCAAAAAAACCGTTAAGTGTAAAATGCTCTAATGAACTCTTTGGTAAGGTACTTGATGGATTAGGAAGACCTTTAAGAGGTGAAGAACTAAAGACTGGAATAGAAGAATATCCACTAGACACTGCACCTCCAGATCCACTTAAGAGAAGAAGAATAAAAGAAGCTATTCCTACAGGAGTTAGAGCAATTGATGGATTTTTGACCTGTGGAGAAGGACAAAGAATTGGTATATTTGCAGGAAGCGGTGTTGGAAAAAGTACTACATTAGGTATGATAGCAAGGGAAGCAGAGGCTGACGTAAATATAATTGGGTTAATTGGAGAAAGAGGAAGAGAAGTATTAGACTTTATTGAAAAAGATTTAGGAGAAGAAGGACTTAAAAAGTCTGTTATAGTCTGTGCTACTTCAGACCAACCAGCTTTAGTAAGGCTTAAAGGAGCTTTTACGGCTACGGCAATAGCAGAGTACTTTAGAAATCAAGGGAAAAAAGTTATTCTTATGATGGATTCTGTTACAAGATTTGCCATGGCACAAAGAGAAGTGGGACTTGCTATTGGGGAACCTCCAGCTACTAAAGGATATACTCCATCTGTATTTGCAATGCTTCCAAGATTAATGGAGAGGTCAGGAATGTCAGATAGAGGCTCTATAACAGCTTTTTATACAGTGTTAGTTGATGGAGATGACTTTAATGAACCAATTGCAGATGCAGTTAGAGGTATATTGGATGGACATATTGTCTTATCTAGAAATTTAGCCGCTAAGAATCATTATCCAGCTATTGATATTTTAAATAGTGTAAGTAGACTTATGTCGGAAATAGCAGAAAGCAACCATAAACAGGCAGCCTCCTTTGCAAGAGACCTTTTAGCTACATATAACAATTCAGAAGATTTAATAAACATAGGAGCTTATGTTAAAGGAAGTAATAAAAAGGTAGATTTAGCTATTGCATATGTAGATGAAATAAATAAATATTTAAAGCAAAACATTGATGAACATGCAGATTTTAGAGAAAGTATAAAACAACTTGTAAATATTTTTAAGTAAATGAGGAGTGAATATGTCAGGATTTAATTTTAGATTGCAAAAAATTCTTGATATTCGATACCAAAGAGAAGAAGAAAGCAAAAGATTATTCAAAGAAGCTCAAGATAATAAGAACGTAATTGAAAAAAAACTAAATGAATTAGAGTACAATTATAAAAAATATTCTAGGTTGGAAACAAACTGTAGTATGGTAGAAAGAAAAATTAGACAAAATTATTGTAACGTACTACATTTTAATATAAATGAAACAACAGTAGAACTTAGCAAAAAAAGTGAAGAACTTGAAATTAAAAGAGAAGACTTAAAGAAAAGTCAAATTGAAAGAAAGACTGTTGAAATTTTGAAGGACAAACAAAAACAAGCTTATCTTAAAGAGCAAAACTTAATAGAACAGAAGAACAATGACGAATTTGCTCTTTATGGATTTATAAGAAATTTAAAAAATAAATAAGTGGAAGGAGGGAAGATTTTTGAATAATGCTGTAATAAATGCTTCAGTAAATGTAAAACCAGTTACTAATACAAAAGTTACAAATAAGTCAGATAATTATTTTCTGCAAAATAATTGTACAAGAAACACAAAAGATAATATCAGTAAAAAAGACAACTTTAAAAAACTATTAGATAAGACATGCAGTAATGATAAGACAGCAATTAATAGTACTGAAAATGAAATTAAAAAGTCAGCATACTCAGAAACAACCGATTTAAACAAAGTAGATAGTAATAATTTAGGTGAAGTAAAAGAAGAGGATTCAAAGAAGGTAAGTGATCCAATTGATTTACTAATGTTATTACTCCTTAAGTTAATGAATGGAGAAATAGACACAAAAGAATTTAGAGACAAATTATCACAAAATCCAGAGACTATGGATCAGATATCGGATGTTCTTAGCAATGATATACTGAACAAAATCAAGGGACAGTTACAGTTATCTGAAAGTCAACTTGCTAATTTGTACAGTAAATTAAAGAATGAGATTGGAGAAGCTTTAGAAAACACTTTAAATAGTAGTAATTTAAAAGACATTTCTTTAGATGAGATTGTTAGCAATCTTAATGAAAAGATTGTTAAAGTTCTAGATGAATCTCAGTTAAATCTATCTAAAGTAAGTGCTGATGGAAATGCAGATTTTAAAGAACAAATAGTTAACTTATTAAAGGCTAAATTATTCCAAGGTGAAAGTAAAAATAATCTAGAACCAGACAAGGCAGAAAATCTCACTTTAAAAAGTTTTATTAATGATGAGATGCAATCTAAATTAAATCTCAAGATAGCTGAAAATGCAGATACTAATGGTAAGAACAATTTCCAAGAAAGTAGCAATGAAGATAAATTTCTTCAAGATTTAGCCTCTGGAAATAAGAATGATGTAAGTTCAAAGCTTGATAAAGTAGTAAGCTTTATGAATGGATTTAATAAAATTAATGATTTAAGTGGATTAAGTGAAGTTAATCAAAATGTAACTATAAATAAAAATACATTTGTAAATGATATTATTAAATCTGTTAAATTCATGGAGCAAAGCAATATGAAAGAGATGACAGTTAAGATAATGCCGAGAGAACTTGGAGAAGTAATAATCAAATTAACCATGGAAAATGGATTGATGAAGGCTAACATTACTGCTAATAATAAAGAAGCATATAACTTATTAAATTCTAATATCCAAGAAATTAATAATAAGTTAGGCAATGGAGAAATCAAAATACAGAACTTTACTGTAGATATCTACAATGGAGATACTACATTCTTTAGTAGAGAAAATAGTAAAGGGCAAGAGAGAGAAGATGCTAATAATAGAAAAAGTGGAAGTGTATTGACAATTGATGAAGAAGGCGCATTAGTAGAGCCACAAGTGACACTACAAGATAATAGCATAAATACTCTTGTATAAATTTCAACGAACTGAGGAGGGATATTGTGATAGATTCAATTGAAGCTTCA
Organism: Clostridium sp. JNZ J1-5; assembly: GCF_053901425.1. Lineage (NCBI taxonomy): Bacteria > Bacillati > Bacillota > Clostridia > Eubacteriales > Clostridiaceae > Clostridium > Clostridium sp. JNZ J1-5. The sequence continues at coordinate 3,496,352 of NZ_CM132773.1, forward strand.
CAAGGAGCTACCCAAAGAGGTACAAAAATCGTTAAAAAGGGTAATGAACTTGATAAAAATTCTTTCTTAAGAATACTAACAGCAGAACTTACAAATCAAGATCCTATGAATGCAAAAGACTCAACAGCTTTTGTAAGCCAGCTTGCACAGTTTTCGAGCCTGGAACAAATGGCTAACTTAAATGGTACTATGAGTCTGAATTCAGCTGGAAGTCTGGTTGGAAAAACTATTGCACTAAATTCTTATGATCCATATGGACACCAATATGGAGGAGTAGTAGAAGGTGTCTCTAAAACAGGTGATTTAATTAAATTAAGCGTTAAAGTTCTTAAGTATAAAGGAGACAAGGCAATAGGATATGAAAGCAAAGAATTTCAATATGGAGATTTAGCTGGAGTATTAGACGTACCTAGTGATGATACTAAACTTTTAACTTTTATTAACAGCAATTTAGGCTTTATGCTAGCTTCTGCATTATTAGATAAAACTGTTGAAATACCAACAGGAAAAGGGGAAGAAGTAGCTACTGGAAAGGTAAAAGAGGTTTACAACACTCCAGATGGAATCAAAATTAGAGTTGATGTAAATGGGGAAGAAAAAGAATATTTATATAATCAAATTCAAAAAGTTAGAAATGAATAAACCTAAATGCAGGTGGTAATATGGGATATAGAGTAATTAACGGAAAACTTTATCCTGTGGGAAATTTTCTTGAAAATAAAAGTTCACGAGCAATAAACAAGAAAAATAATAAAACTTGTTTTGAAAATATTCTTCAAAATGAGATACATAAAGATATTAAAGCTCAAGAAGGATTTACAATATCAAAGCATGCAGCTCAAAGGCTTGATAAGAGAAATATTGTTCTAGATAGTAAAGATATGGAGAATATTAATAAAGGAATTAACATAGCTGAAGATAAAGGAGCAAAAGACTCTCTAATAATATACAAAGATGTAGCTTTAGTTACAAGCATAAAAAATAGAACAATAATTACTGCTATGGATAAAGAAGAGGGTAAAGGTACAATTTTTACTAATATAGATAGTGTGATTTTAATTTAACTAGGCTGGACCGAAAGGAAGCCAATAACCGTGGAATGAAAGAAGCGGAAAGTTATTATGAGGATACTAGGTAGTAGATACTAGGTGATAGGAGGGGTAGTTTTGCCTAAGGCAAAACATCATTTCCTAGTACCTAGAACCTAATTCCTAGCACCTAAAAAAACGGGAGGTTTCAAAAAATGATTAGAGCAATGTACTCTGGAATCAGTGGAATGAAGGTAAATCAAACGAAACTTGATGTTACAGGTAACAATATAGCTAACGTAGGGACTACATCATTTAAATACTCAAGAACAAGATTTCAAGATATGTTAAGTCAGAATATGTCTGAAGCAGTAGGCCCTGGTAGGAACACTGGTGGTGTTAATGGTAGGCAAGTAGGGCTTGGAGTTCAAGTTGCAGGAATAGATACTATAGTAACACAAGGTATGATGCAGCCAACTAGTAGACCTCTTGATGCAGCTGTAGATGGTGAAGGATATTTTATTGTATCAAGAGGCGCTTTACCAGACTCAAATGCAGGAGGAATAACAGTTAATCCTGCTCAACATACTATGAGCGGCGGTAACATGGAAATAAACTTTACAAGGGATGGAGCCTTTGCACTAGACAACCAAGGTAACCTTTTAACTTCTGATGGATATAGAGTTTTAGGATATGCAATAAAAGAAAAATCAGGGCCAAATTCATCAACTATAAGCGTTGATTATGATGCCAATGGAACAGTAAATTTTGTAGATGCTGACAGTGCAGGTGAACTTGAAGTTGCTAATTCTTCATTAGTACCTCTAAGAATACCTGATTCAGTTCATGTAAATGCGACAAAAATTGTAGGTTCAGGAGAAAACATGACCTACACTGGAAATGGAAGAATTAAATGGGCATCTGGAACAGATACTGTCATAATAGATGCACCAAAAGTTAATACAGGTAGTGCTGCTTATAAGGGAAAGAAGGATCTGGGCATTAATATTGTAGCAGAAAAAAATGCATCTGGAACATTAACATGGTATTCCAAGATAGGTGATACAATAGTTGGTTCAGCTGCCTTTGGAGGTACTGATATTACTATAAATTTAGCAAGTGCAGAAGCTATTCTTGGATTTGATAAAGGTACATTGGGAAGTGGCACTATAAATATTACAAACATAGGTGATACTGATATTTCTTCGGCTGATGCCATGAAATATTCATGGACTACAACCATAAGAGCAGAGGGAGATAAAAAGATTAGAAGTTTCTCTTTTGAAAAAGAGGGTCTTATTAAAGGAGTGTTGGATGATGGAAGTGTTGCTGTCTTAGGACAATTTGCTTTAGCTTCTTTTAAGAATCCTGCAGGACTTAAAAAACTAGGTAAAAACCTTTTGCAAAATACAGCAAATACAGGGCAGCCAATAGTAAGAAGTGGAGTAAACTGTGATCCACAATATGACAATAGTGATGGGTATGGGGATATTATGCAGGGTGCTCTTGAAATGTCAAACGTTGACTTAGCAGAACAATTTACAGATATGATTGTAACTACAAGATCCTTCCAAGCTAGTGGCAAGATGATTACAACTGGAGATGAAATTCTTCAGGACATTATTAATTTGAAGAGATAGTTTAAAGTAACCAGAATCTAGTAACTAGTAACTAGTAACTAGTAACTAGTAACTAGTTACTAATAACTAATAACTAATAACTAGTGACCGGTAGTCATTTTCTACTGGATAGGTAATAATAGCTAATTATTAATTACTAATCACTAATCTCTAATCTCTAAAAACTAGCGACTAGGGACTAGAGATTAGCGACTGGTTACTGGAAACTGGTTACTGGTTACTAAAAAAGAAGGTGGTTTTCAAATGATAAGCTTAACAGGTTTAAATAACAAACAGCTATATTTAAATGCAGACCATATTGAAAAAATAGAAGAAGTTCCAGAAACACTAATCACATTAACCAACGGTAAAAAGTACATAGTACTCGAATCAACAAAAGTAGTAATTGATAAAATTATAGAGTACAAGAGAAAGATTTTTACACTGGGTTTATAGGAGGCAATTTACAATGAAAAGACAAGACATGCTAACTCTTCTAGGACTACTGGCGGGAACTGTACTTATGATTTACGGTATGCTTAGTGGCGGTGGCACATTTAAAATGTTTTTTGACCCTGCTTCTATAGCAATAACTGTAGGTGGTTCATTCAGTGCCCTATTGATTAACTATCCTTTAAATGAATTTAAAAGACTAGTTAAAGTACTTGTCCAATCTTTTAAAGAAACAAGTATGGCAGGGTTAGATATCATTAATGAATTTGGAGAGTTATCTAAAAAAGCTAGAAGAGAAGGGCTATTATCTCTTGAAGATGATATTGACAAGGTAGAAGATGCCTTTCTAAAGAAAGGTCTTCAAATGGTAGTTGACGGAATTGAACCTGAGACTATAAGAGAAATTCTTGAACTTGAAATTGGAGAAATGGAAAAAAGGCATAAAGATGGTTCAGATATGTTAAGATCATGGGCAGCTTATGCTCCAGCTTTTGGTATGCTGGGTACACTTATTGGACTTATACAAATGCTTGCAAACTTAAATGATCCATCAGCACTTGGACCTGGTATGGGTAAAGCACTTATTACAACATATTATGGTTCTCTTATTGCAAACTTGATAATGAATCCTATGGCTGCAAATTTAACTTACAAAAGTGGTAGAGAATCTACTATAAGAGAAATGATGTTAGAAGGTATACTTGCTATTCAATCAGGTGTTAATCCAAGAATAGTAGAAGAAAAATTGGTATCATATTTAAATCCTTTAGACAAGAAACAATATTATACTCTCCAAGCGGCTAGTGAGGTGGAAACAGATGTCTAAAAGAAAAAAAGCCCCAGAAAGTGAAATTAACACTGAAGGATGGCTAGCAACTTATGCAGATACCATAACACTGGTTTTAACATTTTTCGTTTTGCTGTATTCATATTCCAGTGTTGACTCTGTAAAGTTCAAACAGTTAACAAATTCTCTTTCCTCTGTCTTTACAGGGCAGAATAGTAATTCAATACTTGAATTTAACTATAATGGTGAAGTGCCTATTGTAGGGCCTCCACAGGATATGGGCCCTCAAGAGGGTGGAGAACAAGATCAGATGTACAATAAAGTAAAAAGCTTTGTAGACTCAAATAATCTAAAGGATGATGTAAAGATTAAAAAAGACAGCAGAGGAATTATTATGGAGCTTAAAGATAGCATCTTGTTTGATATTGGAAAAGCTGATATAAAAGAGGAAAGTAAGCCTATACTAGACAAATTAAGTGTACTTATGGCTTCATTATCTAATGAGATAACTGTAGAAGGACATACAGATAATGTTCCAATTCATAATTATGAATTTGCTAGTAATTGGGAACTGTCCACCCAAAGAGCAGTTAACGTACTAAAATACTTTGTTCAAAATAAGGGATTTGCTCCTAATAGATTTCAAGCTGCAGGATATGGAGAGCATCGCCCTATAGCAAAAAATGATACTTATGAAAACAGAGCAAAGAATAGAAGAGTTAATATTTTGATTTCAACAGGAGAAAAGGAGAAAAAGTAACATGGCAGAAAAGGAAAAGAAAGAAAAAAAAGAAGGCTCAAAGGGTAATATTTTGAGAATAGTAATTATTGTTTTATTAGTAGCTATACTAGTTGCTGGTGGGGTAGCTGCAGGATATATTTTTGCAAGCAAAGCTAGACCGGCGGCAAACAATAATAATATTAATAATAATAATAATGGTAGTCAAACAGTTCTAAATCAAAAAACTTTTTCTTTAGATGATTTCTTATTAAATGTAAAGGGAGACGCTAACAATCCCGGAGCTTATTTAAAAGCAAAAATATATATTGGTTATGCAGATACAAAGGACAATAAAAAACTACCAACAGAATTGGAAGATAAAAAAGCTATTCTAAGAGATTGTGTTAACTCAGTTCTTAGAAGCAAAAAAGCTAATGATTTTAACGATGATAATGTTCCAAAACTTAAGAAAGAGATAAAGGAAAAAATAAACCCAATGCTTCAAAACGGAAGAATTGAAGATATCTATTTTTATGAAATAATAGTTCAGGCGCAGTAAGGGTGTTGTCAAATGGGAGATAAAGAAACCTTAGAAACCTTCATAAAACTTATAATTTTTTTACCTTTTATAGTTTTTCTTATTTATTTATTGTTTAAATATGGTGGGACAAAAATTCAAGAAATGCAAAATGGAAGATATATGAAGATTCTTGATAGAATGCCATTATCCAAGGATAACAACTTATTAATAGTTAAAATTGGTGAAAAAGCATATGTAGTTTCTTCTAGCCAAGGTAAGGTGGAAATACATATGGAACTTTCAGAAGAAGAAATAAGAAAAATTGAAATTACAAATAGTACTCCTCAATATACAAGTTTAAAAGATGCAATTATAAAACTTAAAACCAAAAAGGAAGATAAACAATGAGAAGAAAAAAATTTCTTTTGATATTTCTTGTTTTTTTAGGGGCTTTGTTCTTTATAAAAACAAATGTCTATGCTGCCCCAAATCCTGTACCAGTACCTAAAATTGATATTTCAATAGATGGGGCAGGATCACCTAAGAATTATGTTGACAATATTAAACTGCTTATAATGTTAACAGTACTTTCGTTATTACCATCTTTTTTAGTAATGATGACTAGTTTTACTAGAATTATTGTTGTATTAGGTTTTACGAGAAATGCTCTAGGAACCCAGCAGGCTCCACCTAACCAAGTATTAATTGGACTTGCCTTATTCTTGACTATATTTATTATGGCTCCAACTTTTAATACTATAAATAAAGAAGCAGTTAAGCCATTTTTAGAAAATAAAATCAACCAAGAACAGGCTATGAGCAAAGCTGCCAAGCCCATGAGAGAATTTATGCTGAAACAGACTAGAGAAAAGGATTTAGGTTTATTTTTAGATATATCAAAAGTTGATAAAACTAAAATAACAAAAGACAATGTACCGCTTTACATTGTAATTCCTTCATTTATTATAAGTGAACTTCAAACTGCATTTAAAATTGGGTTTTTAATATTTATACCATTTTTAATAATTGATATAGTAGTGGCCAGTATCCTTATGTCTATGGGAATGTTTATGCTTCCCCCAGTTATGATATCACTGCCATTTAAAATACTTTTATTTGTAATGGTTGATGGTTGGTACTTGTTGGTAAAATCTTTAGTTATGGGATTTTCGTGAGGTGATATAAATGAGTGAAGATATGGTAATTGGTATATTAAAAGATGCTATAGCAACTGGAATAGCGGCATCAGCTCCCATATTAATTGTTTCTATAGTAATAGGTCTTATTGTAAGTATATTTCAGGCTACTACACAAATTCAGGAACAAACATTAACCTTTGTACCAAAACTTATAGGTATAGCGTTAGTAGGACTTATTACAGCTAAGTTTATAAACCATACAATAGTAGGATTTACAGAAAGAATATTTGCTATTATTGCAAATATAACTCATTAGGTGGGATTAATTTGATTGATATAGCATATTTTACGGCACTTATTTTAGTTTTTCTTAGATTATTTGCTTTCACTTTAGTTGTTCCAGTGTTTTTTCCAAAAGGGACTCCAGAGATATTGAAAGTAATGTTTACTTTAGTAGTAGCTTTTATATTAATGCCTGGCTTAGATTATAAATACATAAGTGAAATAACTAATAGTTTTCAATTAATTGTATATTGTATAAGTGAACTTACTACAGGATTAACACTAGGATTTATAACAAGCATTTGTTTCCATTGCATAAGGTATGCAGGTACACTTTTGGATATGCAAGTTGGATTAGCTATGCTTTCCATGTTTGATCCTAGCGCAGAGAGTAATGTAACCCTAATCGAAAAGTTATTATACTGGTTTAGTTTAATTATATTCTTTGTAGTAGATGCACATCACATACTTTTAAAGACTTTAATAGATAGCTTTAATGTTGTACATTTAGGGAAGTTTATTTTGTCTGGGAAAAGTGCCATGCATGTAATAGAAGTCTTTATCAAATATTTTGAATTAGGATTGAGAATAGCAATACCAATAGTATTGATTATTATATTAACTGACTTGACCCTAGGTTTGGTTGCAAAAACTGTACCTCAATTAAATGTAATGATTTTAGGATTGCCTATAAAAATTTTATTAGGGCTAAGTGTTATATCACTATCTCTTCCAATGATCTATAATATTTTTGCTTCTGCCTTTGATAACATACCTGCTAGTATAAGGCAGATATATAAGTTAATACCCTTAATGATTGTATTTGCTTCAGATGACAAAACGGAAGAGGCAACTCCACATAAATTAAGTGAAGCAAAGAAAAAGGGTCAGATAGCAAAAAGTAAAGAGATAAGTTCTGCTCTTACATTATTAGCATCGACTATTATATTGATAACTTTAGGAAAATATGTAACTAATTCTTTTGGAGCAAACATTATCGAATTTATAGGGAATAACTTAAATAGTAATTTAGATATGGATAGCTTACAAAGCATTATAGTTACAGTATTGTGGAGATTTTTTATTATAGTCCTCCCAGTTGTAATTCCAATTATGATTATAGGTGTAGGTGCTAACTTGATTCAATCTGGATTTATAAGATCAACAGAGGCTATTAAACCTAAATTATCTAAAATAAATCCAATAAGTGGTTTTAAAAAGATGTTTTCACTTAGAAGTTTAGTTGATTTAGTGAAAAATATAGCAGTAATAATTATAGTGGGCTCAGTTGGCTACAAGTTTTTAAAGGATAACTTTAGACAAGTTTTATCTGTAAGTAATTTAAGATTTCCTGAAATAATAAATGTGTTTTTTAAATTGGCTACCAATATTTTTTTTAGGGTGACTTTAATTATGCTAGCAATAGCTTTAATTGATTTTATGTATCAAAAATTCCAATTTAAGAAGGATATGAGAATGACAAAACAGGAAGTTAAAGAGGAATTTAAACAGATGGAAGGAGATCCACAAGTAAAAGGCAAAATAAAGCAAAAGCAAAGAGAAATGGCTACAAGGAGAATGATGCAGCAAGTACCAAATGCATCAGTAGTTGTAACAAACCCCACCCATATAGCAGTAGCGCTTAAATATGAATCTGGAAAAACAAACGCCCCGATTCTTATTGCAAAGGGTAGTGGATATGTGGCAATTAAAATTAAAGAAATAGCAAAAGAAAATAATATTCCAATTATTGAAGATAAACCTCTAGCAAGATTAATACATCAGGAAGTAGAGCTAGAAAGTGAGATACCTTCAGAGATGTATCAGGCTGTGGCTGAAATTTTAGCTCTTGTATATAAGTTGAAAAAACGAATGTAAAGTAAAGGGTGAATGCGTTGGAAAGTGAAAGAAAGCTCAACTTAAATTTTAAAAATTATTTAGACATGATAGTAGCTTTTGGAGTTATGGGAATAGTGCTAATGATCATCATTCCTATACCAACAGCATTATTGGATGTTTTTATTGCACTTAATATAACAATAGCATCAGTAATTATTCTACTGACAATGTTTACTACTGAAGTACTTCAATTCTCAGTATTTCCAACATTGTTGCTTGTTACAACACTTTTTAGATTAGGACTTAATATATCTTCTACAAGACTTATACTTAAAGATCATTACGCTGGACAAATAATAGAAACCTTTGGAAACTTTGTTGCTGGCGATAACTATGTAGTTGGGATAACTATATTTTTAATTATAACTATTATACAATTTGTGGTAATAACAAATGGTGCTGGTAGAGTAGCAGAAGTATCAGCAAGATTTACACTTGATGCTATGCCAGGAAAACAAATGAGTATAGATGCAGATTTAAATGCAGGACTTATTTCTGAAGTTGAAGCAAGAGAGAGACGTTTAAAAATTCAAGAAGAAGCAAATTTTTATGGAGCAATGGATGGTGCTTCAAAGTTTGTAAAGGGTGATGCCATAGCTGGTATTGTAATAACCATTATAAATGCAATTGTTGGAATCATAATTGGTGCTGCAATGGAAGGTATGCCTGTTGGAGAGGCTGCTCAAACTTATGTAAAGCTAACCATAGGAGATGGTTTGGTATCTCAAGTACCAGCATTACTAATCTCTACAGCATCAGGTATATTGGTAACTCGTTCATCCTCTAGTGAGAACTTCGGTAATGTGCTTTTAAAACAGTTAACTGGATTTCCTAAGGTATTAGCTATTGCATCTGTTGTGCTTTTATTTTTAGGTTTAGTTCCAGGACTTCCTACGCTTGCTTTCTTTATATTATCAACAGCTACAGGAGCAAGTGCATATTTCCTATATAAAGAAGAAAAAGAACATGCTATTATGCAAATACAAAATGAGCAGCAGGAAATTATAGAAACTGAAAAGCGTGAACCTGATAATGTTACTAACTTAATTTCTGTTGAACCTATGGATATTGAAATAGGTTATGGATTAATTCCTCTTGCAGACGAGGCCTCTGGCGGAGATCTTCTTCAGAGAATTGCATCTGTAAGAAGACAATGTGCTATTGAAATGGGCATAATTGTACAACCTATAAGAATAAGAGACAACCTTCAACTTAAGACTAATGAATATGTTATTAAGATAAGAGGGACAGTTATTGCAAAGGGTGAACTAATGCCTAATATGCTTTTATGTATGGATCCTAGCGGAGACGAAATTGGACTCCAAGGTATTAGAACTATTGAACCAACATTTGGTCTTCCAGCTATATGGATTAATAATGATCAAAGGGAAGAAGCTGAAATTAAGGGCCTAACAGTTGTAGATCCTACTACTGTTATGGTAACTCATTTAACTGAAACAATTAAGGCACATTCATATGAGTTATTAGGAAGACAAGAAACAAAGATGATAATAGATACCGTAAAAGAAAAGTACAATACAGTAGTAGAAGAACTAATACCAGACTTAATGACTATAGGAGAGGTTCAAAAGGTACTTCAAAACCTTTTAAAAGAAAAAGTATCTATAAAAGATATGGTTACTATACTGGAATCATTAGCTGACAATTCTAGAAATACTAAAGAAATTGAAGTTTTAACTGAATATGTTAGATTTTCACTTTCAAGAACTATATGCAATCCATTAGTAGATGAAAATAGTGTTATAACTGTTGCGGTACTTGAACCTGAGTTAGAAGAGGTTATTGCTAATAATATTCAAAAGTCAATGCAGGGATCATTCCCAGCAGTAGATCCTGAAACTACAAGCAGAATATTTGATTCAATTAAAAATGTTTTAGATACAGTTCACTTTTATGAAAATCAGCCTGTGATTTTAGTTTCACCTAAGATAAGACCAGCATTTAGAAGGCTTACGGAGATGGTATTTCCTAACATTAATATTCTTTCATTAAATGAAATACCTAATGATGTAGAAATTAGGACTGAAGGAGTTGTAACTTATAAATGATAGTTAAAAAGTATATAGTTAACAACATGAATGAAGCCATGAATAGAATAAGATATGAATTAGGGAAAGATGCAGTTATAATAAGCCAGAGAAAAATAAGAAAACCTGGTATTAAAGGATTATTTTCATCTAAGGTTTTAGAGGTTACAGCTGCAATTGATAATAATAAAAATTATATGGAAAAAGATATGCAAAATAGCATAGAGGCAATAAAAAAAGTTATGGAGATAAAAAGTGCTTCGCCTGCAAAAGAGTGTTCGGAAGATGCTACAGTAAATAAAAATATTACTGTAGAAAAAAGCAATAATTCAAATAGTGAGATATTAAAACAAATGAAAGAAATGAAAGATATGTTATCACAAATATCTCAGGTTGATAGGAATTCAAGTACTAAAAAAAGTGATCTTCAATTATTACTGGAGAAAAATGATTTAAATGAAAAAACTATAAAAAAAATACTATCTCGGGTAAGCATTATAGATGAAGAGATAAGTGAAGAAGAAAAAGTTAAAAAAGCAATTCATGATATGATCCATTTGTCTGATGAAGAAATGAAGGGAGTAGTAGTTTTAACTGGCCCTACAGGAGTTGGAAAAACTACCACTATTGCTAAGCTTGCAGGAAGACTTGCTCTAATTGAGAAGAAAAAAGTTGGATTAATTACAATTGATACATATAGAATAGGTGCAGTAGAACAATTAAATACTTATGCAGATATAATGAATATACCATTTAAAACGGTATTTTCTGTAAAGGAAATGGAGACAGCTATAGAGTGCATGAACCAATGTGATGTTATATTAATTGATACTACAGGAAGAAGTAGTAAAAACGCCATGCAGATAGCAGAATTAAATGCATTTATACAAAAAGTGGATGCAAATAATATATATCTTGTTATAAGTTGTACAACTAAAGATAAAGATATAGATTCTATTGTTGAAGGATATAGGACATTAAACTTTAATAATGTAATAATTACAAAACTAGACGAAACAACAACTTATGGATCCATCTTGAATATACTAGAGTGTACAGGAAAGCCGCTTAGCTTTGTAACTGTAGGCCAAAATGTACCAGATGATTTTAAGATGCTAAATAAAGAAGATGTTTGTAACCTTATACTAGGAGAGGAATTTATATGCTAGATCAAGCTCAGAAACTTAGACAATTAGCTAAAGAAAAAGATATAGAGGAACCCATTTCCCATAAAGATAGTGGAGGAGCCAAGATAATTACAGTTACGTCTGGTAAGGGTGGAGTAGGCAAAAGTAATTTCGTAGTAAACTTGGGAATAGCTCTACAGAAGATGGGAAAGTCTGTGTTAATTTTTGATGCAGATGTAGGAATGGGAAATGACGATGTATTAATGGGATTTTTACCAAGATATAACGTATATGATATTATATTTAATAATAAAGAAATTGAAGATGTAATAATAGAAGGACCTTATGGAGTAAAGCTTTTGCCAGGGGGAACAGGTATAAATAAAATCGATGAAATTGATGATGAGAGAAGAAAAAATTTCTTAAATAAATTAGGTAAACTTAGTGGATTTGATTTTATATTAATGGATACAGGAGCTGGGATTAACAGAACAGTGTTGGGCTTTATAAAATGTTGTGAAGAGCTTATAGTAATTACAACCCCTGAACCTACCTCCCTTACAGATGCTTATAGTCTTGTTAAAGCTGTTGATCATTTTAAAATAAAGTTATCAGCAAAAATTATTGTAAATAGAGTTATTGAGAGACAAGAAGGTGAAATTACTTTTAATAAATTCAAGAATGCTGCAGAGAGATTTTTAAACATACAATTGGAGCATCTAGGAAGTATTGCTGAGGACAGAAAGCTAATTCAATCTGTCAGAGAGCAAAAACCCTTTGTAATTAATCACCCAAATTGTGAAGCAGCTCAAGATATTGAAAGAGTAGCATCAAAGCTATGTGGCTTAAGTGTTAATAACAGTGGTGAAGGAATACAGGGTTTATTTAAAAAGATTTTTAGCATCTTTTCATAGGAGGGTTAATAATGACTGAAGTAAATTTTAAAATAAACAACAAAGTAGAAATAATATCATATGAGGAAATATACACTTGTGATATTCAAGATGTTAAGGATGATTATGTAGCCATAAGTATTCCAATTAAAGATAGCCAATACTTGCCACTAAGAGAAAATGAAAGAATTGAGGTACTTTACTACGATGGAAATTGCATATATCAGTTTCCCTCTATGGTAGTTTCAAGAAATAAATCTAATATACCATTAATTTGGATTAATAAGCCTCAGAAGGTAAAAAAAATTCAAAGAAGAAAATATGTACGTGTACCAGTGCTTATTGATGTTAAGTTTGGGTTAATAGGTAAGAATTTTAAACTTAATAAAGAAAATTTAGCAACTGTGAAATTTGAAAAGGGAACTCTATTAGATTTAAGTGGAGGAGGATCAAAATTAAAAACTTCACTAGATTTAAAAAGAGACGATTCAATAGTAGTAATATTGCCAATAGAAGAAATGTATATCCTTGTTAAAGGAGAGATAAAAAGAGTAGTAAAAGATGAAGCCGGGGACAAGCTTTGCGGAATAAGCTTTGTGGATTTGAAGATGATAGAACAAGACAAGATAATTAAGTATGTTTTTGCAATCATGCGTGAACAGATGAAAAAAGGATTAAAGGAGGAATAGGGAATGTCCTTAGCAAGTAACTTGGATCTTAGAGAACAGATAGTGAAAAAGTATATACCATTGGTTAAGTATATTGCTTCAAGGGTTATTATTGGAAAAAGCAAATATATTGAATTTGAAGATTTGATCGGTTATGGTATGGTCGGTCTTATGGATGCATTAAATAAGTTTGATGAAAGCAAAGGAATGAAATTTTCAACCTATGCCTCAATAAGAATCAGAGGGTCTATGATTGATGAAATCAGAAAAAACAGCCCTATTTCTAAAGGAGCTATGGACAAGCTTAACCGTTATAATAATGCAGTTGAAACATTGCAAAAAAGGAATCTTAAAGAACCGAGTAGTAAAGAAATTGCTGAGGAACTTGGAGTAAATATTACAAGTGTAGGAGAGATAGAGAATTTTATAAATTACATATCTATTGTGTCATTAGAAGATCTAATTTTTTCAGAAGATGATGATATGCTTTTGATGGGTACTATAGAAGATGAGAAGAGCCCAAATCCTGAAAAGGCTTTAGAAGAGCAAGAACAGGTAGAGTACCTTACAAGAGCTTTAGAGCTATTAAACGAAAAGGATAATACTGTTTTATCATTATATTATTATGAAAGGATGACCCTAAAAGAAATTGGAAAGGTTTTAGGAGTTTCAGAATCAAGAGTTTGTCAATTACATAGCAGGGCCATCATTCATCTTAGAAAAATGATGAGCAAGCTTAAATATGAAGTTTAATCTAAAATTTTAAAGCTCATATAGACATAAGGGGTGAATTTATGGGAACAGCCATTACATTAATATTAATTGCAGTTATCTTAATATTTCTGAATTTAAGAGCTTTACTGAAGGACAAAAGATCTTTTCAAGGTATTTTAAAAAGCAGTGAAAATAATATGGATGAATTTCAAGTAGAAATTGGTAAGCTAAGACGAGAATTTGCGGAAACGCTGCTAGAAATACAAACTCAATTAGTTGAGCTGGAAGAAAAAATGCAGTCCAATAATGATTATATAAAAGATCAGAATAAAAAATATATTAATAATGAAAACGATATAAATAATTTAGAAAAATGTAAAGATATAGCAAGTTTTAACGATAAAATAAGAGATATTGTAGATATAGATTTTAATAGAATTAAGAGTCTTGATAATGAAGTAAAATTGCAAGTGGAAAATAATAAGCCATTAACGGCAAAAGAAAACTATGGAACAAATATAGAGCAGGAAGATAATAATGACAATGCCGAAAATAATAGTATAAAGATAAAGGAAGTAGAAAAGCTTTTAAATGAGGGGTTAAACATAGATGAAATATCAGATGCCCTTAAAATTGGTAAGGGGGAAGTACTATTAATAAAAGAATTATATCTAAAATAAAAAATATAGTGGACTTTTTGAGCGATAGAAGAGTTCTTGTAGGTATAGGCATAGGAATTATTATTGGAACTGCAGTTATGGCAAATGCAAAGATTAAAGTTAGTATTTCAAAGACAGAAATTGAGATGAAAGCAAGAGAATATGGCATGGAGTATAAGGGTGAGCATAAGGTTATCGAAGATGAATCTTCAAATAATAAAGCCAAGGATGTGAAGAAATGATAAGATCAATATATACAGCTGTTTCAGGATTGATAAATCAAGAAGCAAGGCAGGATGTTATAAGTAATAATTTAGCTAATGCTAATACTGTAGGATATAAAAAAGATAGCTTAATCACTAAGAAATTTGATGACGTTATGATTCAAAATTATGATAAAGTAGTTAATGGAAAAAATGTTCGAAATGTAATAGGAAGCTTATCCATGGGAAGTAAGATAGATGAAACCTATATTAATCATGAGCAAGGAGTAATTGAAGCAACCAGCAAAGATACTGATTTTGCTATACAAGGTAACGGTTTTTTTGTAGTATCTCGAAATGATGGAATTAATAATCAAAATTATTATACACGTAATGGTCATTTTCATATTAATCAAAATGGGGATTTAGTAAGTAGTAACGGAGATAGGGTTATGGCTAGAAATCTAAATACAGGTGCATTAGAACCCATTAATGTAGTTAGAAATGGAGAAGTTGCTAAAATAAAATGCGATGAAAATGGAAATATAAGTCTAAATGGAGTTCCTACATATAAAATGTATATAGCAGATTTTGAAGATTACAATAACCTAAAGAAAATGGAAGACAATTTATATTCAGGGCAGAATCCAATTGAAGCTACAAATGCTAAGGTGGAACAGTCAGCTCTAGAAAAATCTAATGTAGATGTAATGGCTGAAGTATCTGATATGATGATGACAATGAGAAGTTTTGAAAGTAATCAAAAAATAGTACAATCGTTAGATGAGGTTCTTGGAAAAACTGTAAATGAAGTTGGAAGAGTTTAAAAGTGATCTAAAAAACATATTTAAATTAGGCGGTGAAAAAGTATATGATAAGAAGTATATGGAACTCTAGAAGCGGAATGTCTGCTGAAATGGATAAGTTAAATGCTATTTCAAATAATATGGCAAATGTGAACACTATAGGGTATAAGAGAGTAGACGTAGATTTTGATAATTTAGTACAGGAAACTTTAAAAAGGAGAGGGTACCCTGTTGAGAATAATGCAAGAGGGGAAAACAATCCTCCATATACTGGAACAGGAGTAAAAGCTTCAGAATTTATTAAAGATAATTCACAAGGAAATCTTATGCCAACAGATATTAATACAGACTTAGCAATCGATGGTGCTGGATTTTTCAAAGTAATGGATTCAAATGGAAATGAAGCTTATACAAGAGGTGGTTCCTTTGGTATTGATAGAGATGGTACAATTGTAGATAATAATGGTAATAGGCTTGTTATACTAAATGCCAATGGACAAAACGTAAATGTACAAGGTATCGGCTTTACAAAAGAAAGTTTTATAGTTGATTCGAATGGTAATCTTCAAGGAGATAGATATAAAAATTTTAGAATTCCTCTATATAATACAATAGGGGATAATTCTATGAAAAGCATAGGTAAAAATTTATATTCTCCTGAAATTATAGTTAATGCAGGTGGAACTTCAAGACAAGTTGATGTTGTAGAAACTAAAGATGCTGATATTATAAGAGGTTTTCTTGAAAATTCAAATGTAGACTTGGGAAAAGAAATGTCAGATATGATTATTACACAAAGAGCTTTCCAACTAAACTCAAGTGCTCTCAGAACTGCTGATGAGATGTGGCAAATGGCAAATAATTTAAGAGGAAGATAAAAATAATTGTTAATACTTCTCATATAAATGTATGTTTACTAATATACATTTATATGAGAAGTATTTTTTATTTTAAAGGAGTGGATAAGTTTGGGATAGGATATGCTGTTGGCTGCTTATTTAGCATTCTATTTTGGAAGGTTGATAGACATAAATTATTAAAATACATGGATTTAAGGATTAGAAAGATATTTAAATATCCATTGTTAGTACAAGCTTTTTACATTTTATCTATAATACTAGTTTGCCTATTATTAAAAAAAGCAGCTCCTAAAGAGCTATATAATGCTATAACAGCTTTTTTAGTAATAGATATTAGCAATACGGAAAGGTACAACTTAAATATAAAAGAGAAAGTTGATTTTTATAATACTATTACCACTATTACAAGGGCTATAGTATGTGGCTTTATTGCGCCTCTTTTATATATACTGATATTGGGAAATTATTTTGCTATTACCTATACTATAATACATAATTTAAGTTACGAGAAGGAATATAAACTATTTTTATTTATCTGGAGAATCTTTACTATAGTCCCATCATTAATATTACAAATGTTTTTATATGTAATTTTTTTAATTAGAAATAAAGAAATCTCAGTTGATTATAAAAATGAGTATATATCGGGTATTTTTATAAATCCTCTTTTAAATGCTAACATTTTAGCTGCATATGTAGAATCTATAAACTTTTACTATTACTTTAATATTAAAGGAACAGATTATATTAAGAGCTACGGGAAATACAACAATAGTATTCAATATGGACATATTAAAGATTATTTAGCTATAGCCTATATCGTGTGCACAATATTTTTTATTGTATTTTTAGGATGTAATATAGTCAAAATATACTAAACAGAGAATGCTTTAAGTATATTGCGACAAAGTGGCGGCCTTGGTAACTGTAGGATAAGGTGCTAAAAATCGAAGGTGTATAATTCAACAGAGAATCTTCGCTACGTTAAAAAGTTCTAAGTTTGTGCCTTTAAAAATTCCCTACCCAGTCCTATGCATCGTCCTGATGCAGGCCTGGCTCCCCCCGTCCTAGTAGGTGGAAATTACGGTAATTTTTAAATTCACAAACTAAGAACTTCTAGAACTTGCTCAAAATTCTCTTGGTGAATTATACATCTTCTTACTTTTAGTACCTTAAATTAGGCAAACTAAGGCCGCTATTACTTATACAAAATATTGTAGTAGTAATTAGTATTTAGACTATAACTAATTTATTAATCGATGTAAATATTATATAAAGAGGATTCTTGGCTTCAGATGGAGTTTTTCCTCCAGTTGAAGCTTAGAAGCCCTTATCTAGGGACGTAGCAGCCGTTATCTCTCACTTTAGAAGTGAGAGTGTTACGGATGGTAGTCATCAGATTAATTGACTTATTATAAAAGCGCAGAGCTTTACTTAACCCGATGAGGAGGTCGTGATTTTGTGCTAAACCTGTTGAAGTTATAACAGTATTTACCACAATGTTTGTTGATTGCAATCAATAAAGGTATTTAAAAGTATAATCAAGTGTATATAACTATTGTAAAAATAATTAGAATCAATGAAGATATTAGTTTGAAGAGGGCGGGCTAAAGAAAATTGCTAATCATAGGATAAAAAGATAAGCTATTTGATAGGATGATTTGTTTATAGATTGTTTTTAAAAATATCTACATGCTAACGCATTATTGAGAGTAATTCTTTAAGTTGTATTCAATAACACATACTTAGTAACTTTACAGTGTGGCTACGCCATGCAAAATTATCATTTTGCTTTTGAAAGTCATTTTAGTATTTACTATAGTAATCGCTAGTTGCAACTAATGAAGGCATGAAAAATTACTGGCTAGCATATATGTATCAATTGAAGAAACTTTGAAGGAATAACTAGTAGTACTTAAGGCAGCTGTTTTAAAAATCTGTAATTGTGCTCATGGACGAGCACAGCCCGCTCCCCGACAGGACGTCGGATGGAGCGGGGTAAGATTTTTAAATAAAGCAGCCTTTAGTACTACTCTATGAACTGAAGGTTTTTCAATGATACATATATGCGTTAGCCTAGTAATTTTGCATGCCGCCATTTTTGTTACACTATACTTTATTATTTACTTGATTCAATAGCTGCTGTAAGAGGCGGTATAACTTGCTTCTTTCTTGATAAAAGGTTAGGGATGTACACAGAATCATTTTCTAAAGTTACATTGAAAGCTTTATTTACAAATTCTGTTTTATCTCCTACTGCTATTACTTCAGAACCATCTTGAATTATGTCTGTTAATAGAAGTACAAGTAAATCATAGTTTTCAGATTCACACTTACCATTCATATAAGATATCATTTCAGGTTTCATAGAAGCAAATCCTTCTAAATCCATTGTGCTAACTTGAGCAACTCCTATCTTATAGTTTAGAAGAGTAAATGTCTTAAAATCTGTATTAAATATTTCATCAACACTTCTTCCAGTAAGGGAAGTACCTGCTTTAAACATTTCCTTAGCATATTCTTCAGGGTTTATGTCAGCTATTTTAGCTAATTTATTTAATATCACTCTATCAAAATTAGTTGAAGTTGGTGATTTAAATAATAGTGTATCTGAAATTATAGCACTACATAAAAGTCCAGCTATTTGCTTAGATGGTGTAATGCCATTTTCGAAGAACATTGATCCTATTATAGATGAAGTACATCCTACAGGCTCATTTCTGAAGTAAATTGGGTTACCAGTTTGAATATCTGCTATTCTATGGTGATCAATTACTTCTATTATTTCTGCATCTTCAAGTCCATCTACAGATTGAGCTCTTTCATTATGATCTACAAGTATAACTTTCTTATTAAATTGAGATATCAAATGATATCTAGAAATTGTTCCAAGTACTCTATTATTGCTATCAAGTACAGGATAACTAGTGAATCTAGTTTTGCCCATAGTATCTTTTATATCTTCTACGTAATCTGTATCTCTAAAGTAAACTAAGTTCTCATTTGCCATTACGTATCTTACAGGGATACTTTGAATAATCATTCTTGCTGAAGTGAATGAATCATAAGGCGTATTTATTATTGAACAATTGAACTTAGCAGCTTTTTCAATAATGTTTTTATTTACAGTATGGCTACCTGTAATAATCATTAATGAAGCATTATTTTCTATAACTGCTTCTTGAGTGTCTTCTCTATTTCCGCAAATTACAATATCTCCAGGTTCCATGATTTTTTTCATGCTTTCTGGATCCATAGCGGCAACTAATATTTTACCGCCGAATTTTGATAATTTATCAGGTTTATATAATAATTTACCAGATAAAGTTTCAATTATATTTTCAATTGGAGTATCGCTTTTTCCTATTATATAATTATCCCATATGTCCATGTATGATGAGGTTAAGTTAGATAAACTTACAATACCAACAAGTGTTTCAGTGGTATTAATAACAGGGATAGACTTAATATTGTTTTTTTTCATTATAGACCAAGCAGTTTTTAATGATGTTTCAGGATAAACTGCTGGTATTTTATCCATGTTTAAATCTCTAACTCTAGCCTTTAAGCTATCTACATATTGTGGTTTTTCAACTCCAAAATAATCTAATGCAAATTGAGTTTCTCTGCTCACCTCACCTAATCTAATAGGGATTGCATTTACATTAGCAGATTTATTTTTAAATTCAGCATATGAAAGAGCAGCGCATATTGAATCAGTGTCTGGGTTTTTGTGTCCAGTAATGTAAATTACATCTTTCATCTAATGGTACCTCCTGTATATTAGTAATTAAATCAAATTTCACCTTACTATTTTACCATAAAATCAATGGATTTTATTATTTTTATAAAAAAATATAATTTTTTCATAAGATAGCATGTACTACTCATATATTATTTTAGAGGCTTAAGGATAAGGAGAATTAAATGATAGCGTAAATGATAGGGGGAGGAACATGATTAGGGAAAAAAATAAGATTAAAGGCCTTACAAATGCTGAAGCTGAAAAAAAACTAAAAGAATATGGATTAAATATACTAGAGAAAAGAAAAAAAATATCTTCTTTAAAGATATTTTTAGAGCAGTTTAATGATTTTATCATATGGGTTTTAATTGCAGCTACTGCTTTATCATTTTTTATGGGGGAGAAAGCAGATGCAATAACAATAGTTATTATAGTAATAATGAATGCTGTATTAGGTTTTATACAGGAGTATAAGACAGAAAAATCACTAGAGGCATTGAAAAGCTTAGCTGCACCTACGGCAAAAGTTATTAGAAATGAACAAGTTAAAGTAATAAATGCAGAGCTTTTAGTGCCAGAGGACTTAATTATATTAGAAAGTGGAGATAGGGTTCCCGCAGACTGTATAATATTAGAAGGAAACAGTATATTAGTAGATGAATCTCTATTAACTGGAGAATCTGTAGGAGTAGAGAAAACCTGTGAAGGCAAAAGTAATAATATATATATGGGGACTATTATACTTAAGGGTAAAGGGTTAGCTAAAGTAGTTAAGACTGGAATGAGAACTGAAATGGGCAAAATAGCAAATATGCTTGATAGCATAGAAACTGAAAAATCTCCATTAAAACAGAAACTTGCTTTTTTAGGTAAAGTAATGGTAGTTATTTGTATTGCTATATGTATTGTTGTAACTCTGATGGGGATAGTAAGGGGACAAGATAAGTATCAAATGTTTTTATTAGGTGTTAGCCTTGCTGTAGCCGCTATTCCAGAGGGAATGCCTGCCATAGTTACTGTGGCTTTAGCGCTAGGCGTATCAAGAATGTTAAAAAGAAATGCACTTATTAGAAAACTTCCAGCAGTAGAGACATTAGGATGTACATCTATTATATGTAGTGATAAAACTGGTACTCTGACACAAAATAATATGACAGTTGAAAAAGTATTTTATAATAACGTTATGACAGAGATAAATAAGGATAGGCAAGCTAATTTGGATATTTTAAAGAAAGCTTTTGTATATTGCAATGATTGTGGATATGATTTTAAACAGAATAAATTTGAAAAAGTTTTATTAGGTGATCCAACAGAAACAGCGCTTATAAAGGCGTTCTTTAAAGATAGTAAAAGTTTAAAAGATTTTTTAAATAGGACAAATAGAATTCATGAAATACCCTTCGATTCAACTAGAAAGATGATGTCAGTTATAGTAGAAGAATCAGGCAGAAAAAGATGCTATGTTAAAGGTGCACCAGAAAGAATCATAGAAAGGTGTAAATATATTTTAATTGATAATAAAGTTGTTCCATTTAATTTAGAATATAAAAGGAAAGTAGTAACGCAGGTGGAACAGATGTCTTATAATGCATTAAGATGTATTGCAGCTGCATACAAAGATGATAACGTAGTAAAAGGAAATGGCTTAGAAGAGAATTTAATATTTATTGGTGTAGCAGGAATGAAAGATCCACCAAGAACTGAAGCTAAAGAAGCTGTTTTAAAATGTAAAATGGCCGGTATTAGGCCGGTTATGATAACTGGTGACCATAAAAATACAGCATATGCCATAGCAAAAGAGCTGGGTATATGTAAAAACGAAGATGAAGTAATGGTAGGAGAAGAGATAGACAAGTTATCAGAAAAAGAGTTAATAAGTAGAATAAATAAATTGTCAGTCTTTGCAAGAGTAAGTCCTAAACATAAATTACGTATTGTTAAAGCCTTTAAAAAGAAAAATAACATAGTAGCAATGACTGGCGATGGAGTAAATGATGCTCCTGCTGTAAAAGAAGCAGATATTGGAGTTTCTATGGGGATATCTGGTACGGATGTTACAAAAGAAGCATCATCTATGATACTTTTGGATGATAACTTTGCTACAATAGTGGCAGCTATAGAAGAGGGAAGAATTATATATGATAATATAAGAAAGTTTATTAGATACTTATTATCATGTAATTTAGGAGAAGTTCTTACAATGTTTCTAGCATCTCTATTTTATTTAGATACTCCTCTTCTTCCAATACAAATTTTATTTGTAAACCTAGCAACTGATGGACTGCCAGCAATAGCATTAGGTGTAGATCCTCCAGATAGTGATATAATGCTAAGGAGACCTAGAGGCAAGAATGAAAGCGTATTTGCAAGGGGCCTTAAAGAGAAAATACTCTTAAGGGGAAGTTTAATTGGAGTATGCACTGTACTTGCTTTTCTATCCGGAAAGTACTATGGAATGAATTTGCAAACCTGTAGGACACTAGCTTTAGGAACATTAGTAATGTCTCAATTAATTCATGTATTCGAATGCAGATCTGAAAGTCATTCTATTTTTGAAATTAAATTATTCACTAATATATATTTAGTGGGAGCAGTATTAGTATCTATTTCTATGTTATTATCAATAATATACATTCCTTTTTTACAAGGAGTATTCCATACTGTACCTTTGAACTTAGCTCAATGGGTAATAATTATGTTCTTCTCAGGATCAATAGCTTTTATAAATAGTCTATATCTATTTGCAAGAAAAAGATAAAACGTTGACATAGTCAACGTTTTTTTTATCTGTATTTAATTTTTTGTGCTTGTTGAATTTTCTTTACGGCGTCTCCCTCAATTGGAACTAGATGCTTTTTAGTGGTCATATTCATAACGTTTAGTATTTGAATTAACTCGCTATTAGCCTTACCTTTAATACCCTTCAGTCCTTGTATTACAACAGAATGACCTTGTGATACAGTTATAAATTCAGGCTTCTTAAACCATTTATTTTTCTTATAAACACATTTTAGTATGTTTTTGCTTCTTTCAGGTTTTATTAATATGGTAACAGTTAATTTATGAAAAATCCATAAGATGGCCTTTTCTTCAACTTTTACTGAAATTACTTTACCTTGAGCTTGAGTAATTCTGTCGCCGTATTTTTTTAAATAAGAATTAGTATAATGTTCAGTTAGTTTTTCTTTAAAACCCATATAAATGACTCCTTTACATATAATTTCTATAACAAATAAAAAAATGACAATTATAACTAAGGCTTATTATATCACAGTATCTTTTTTTTTAAAACAACTAATTATAGTTTAGCCTATTATCTTAAATACATGTAGGGACAAGCAAAAGTAGAAAATATTATGATGAAACTTGTTCCTAAATTAGTTAATTAAGAATATTAATATAATAAGTGCAAGGAAAGGGAGGGATAAGACTATGGAGATATCGTCCCAGGATATAAAATATAATATTGAATTTGATGATATTGACTTAAAGAGAGACAAATTTAGTTTACCTGAATATGAGGGAGAAGTTTATGAAAAAATAAAAACTGCACTAGATATAAATGAAGAGGGATATAATGTTTATTTAATAGATGACTTTTCAAAAATAAAGTTGGAAAACATTAGAGAATATATAAGTGAAATATTGAAAGATAGAGATAGACCTAAAGATATATGCTATGCTGTAAAGGAAGATGAAAATAACCCTTTTCCTATATATGTTTCCAATGGAAGAGGGCATATTCTAAAAGAAGCTATTGAAGACATTCAGGATAACTATTTTAAAATTATATATGATTTTTACAATAGTTCTACTAATAAGGAAAAAGAAAAGATAATAGAAAATATACAAAAAAAGAGAAACGAATTAGTTACAGAACTTATGGATAGTGCACATAATTATGGATTTGAAATTAGGTCCACAAGTAAAGGATTTACTTTTATTCCTGTAAAGAATGAAGAAGCAATGACTGAAAAGGAATATGATTCTTTAGAAACTGAAAAAAAAGAAGAAATATTAGGAAAAGTTAGTGAGCTTAAACTAAAATCCATTAAAATCTTAGAGCAGTTAAAAGAAATTGAAATAGTTGAAATAGAAAAAATAAAAAGGATAATGATTGATTATTTTGATATAGAGTGTAAAGAAATAAAAGATAAGTATGAACAGTTTTTTTGTGATGATCCTGATGCTGTGAAGTTTATAAATGACATGTGTAATGAAATAGAAGAGGACATAGTAGAAAATTATTCTATAGTATATGAAGACGATGAAGAAAAAATTAATGAGATAATAAATAGATATGAAATTAAAATTTTAGTAGATAACAGTAAAAATGTATATCCACAAGTAATATTTGAAGAAGATCCTAATGTAATAAATCTTTTAGGAAGCATAGATTATAAAAATCAAAATGGAACTTATGTTACAGACATGTCTTTAATTAAAAGTGGTTCTATTCTTAAGGCAAATGAAGGATGTTTAATAATTAGAATTAATAACCTATTGTCAAATCCAACAGCCTATTATAACTTAAAGAAAACATTAATAAGCGGTAAGATTAATTTTAATTATAATAAAGGATATGTAGAACTATTTGCATTGAGTAGTTTAGATCCAGAACCTATTAATGTTAACCTAAAAATAATTATGATTGGCGATTATGAAACTTATGATATATTGTATAACTATGATGAAGATTTCAAAAAAATATTTAAAATAAAGGCACAGTTTAATCCAATTGTTGCTATAAATCAAAATACAAAAGGTTCATTAGTGAAAAATATTGTAGACATTTGCAATGCTAATGGATTAAAGTCCTTAGATAGTAGCGCAATCAAAGAAGTTGCTAAATTTATGTCCCGAAAGGCTGAAGATAGAAATAAACTTCTTATTGATAATGAGGAATTAAGTAAAATTTTATTACTATCTAATAATAAAGTAGAAAGAGAAAAGAGAGATAAAATTACAGGAGAAGATATTATAGGAGTGGCATACAGTGAAGATATAATTGAAAGAGAAATTAGAGAATACTATGAAGAGAATAAGATACTACTGGATGTAAAAAATAAAAAAGTTGGCCAAATTAATGGACTTTCTGTAATTGATGCAGGATATACTAGTTTTGGCAAACCTATAAGGATAACCTGCTCCTGCTACAAGGGAGAAGGAGAAATTATAGATGTTCAAAAGCAAAGTGATTTAAGTGGAAATATCCATAGTAAAGCAGTTAATATATTAAAAGGCTTTATAAGTGAGTTATTGGGAAAATATAGTAAGATACCTATTAATTTTCATTTAAGTTTTGAACAAGTATATGGAAAAGTTGATGGAGATAGTGCTTCTGTTGCAGAGCTTATTGCTATGATATCTTCTTTAAGTAATATTCCTATTAAGCAGAATATCGCAGTAACAGGTTCAATAAACCAGTTTGGAGAGATACAGCCTATAGGAGGAGTTAATGAAAAAATAGAGGGATTTTTTAAAGTATGTAAATGTACTGATGGATTTGAGAACAAAGGTGTATTAATTCCTTTTTCCAATAAAAATGATTTGGTTTTAAGCAGCGAAGTAGAAAAGGCAATTGAAGAAGGAAAATTTCATATTTATGCTATGAAAAATGTAAGGGAT
Source organism: Clostridium sp. JNZ J1-5 (assembly GCF_053901425.1). Taxonomy (NCBI): domain Bacteria; kingdom Bacillati; phylum Bacillota; class Clostridia; order Eubacteriales; family Clostridiaceae; genus Clostridium; species Clostridium sp. JNZ J1-5. The sequence continues at coordinate 3,522,151 of NZ_CM132773.1, forward strand.
GCAGCTAAAGTTTTAATGGCAAATTATGAAGAGGTTATATATGCTATAAAGAGAGAACTAAAAAAATATAATAAAAAAATAATTTAACAGCCTATTTTAATAATATAAGTAAAGTGCTACAAAATAGCGGCCTTGGTAACTGCAAAATAAGGTGCTAAAAATCGAAGGTGTATAATTCAACAGAGAATCTTCGCTGCGTTAAGAAGTTCTAAGTTTGTGCCTTTAAAAATTTCCTACCCAGTCCTATGCAGCGTCCTGCTGCAGACCTGGCTCCAACCAGTCCTAGGTTGGAATTACGGTAATTTTTAAATTCACAAACTAAGAACTTCTAGAACTTGCTCAAAATTCTCTTAATGAATTATACGCATTCTAACTTTTAGTACCTTAAATTATGTAAAACAAGGTCGCTATTACTTACACAAAACATATATTAAGAACTGTAGTATTAATTACTATTTAGACTATAGCTAATTTATTAACCGATGTAAGTATTATATTAACTGACTTATTAGAAAAGGGCAAAGCGCTTAATCCCATAGGGTGCCAGGGTTTTAGGCGAAGCCTGTTGAGGTTATATTAGTATTTTATGATTGCAATTAATTAGGATATATGAAATTATTTCGAAAATGTATAACTATTAAGGAAATAGTTGGAATCAATGAAGATGTTAGTATAAAGATAACAGGTTAAAAGAACTTGCTAGTAATTGAATAAAATGTAGGATATCTTATAGATGATTTGTTTATAGATTGTTTTGCAAAACGTCAACATGCTATCGCATTTATTTATAATAATTTTTTAAGTTTTACTCAATAATACTTACTTAGTAACTTTACAGTGTGGCTACGCCATGCAAAATTATCATTTTGCTTTTTGAAGTCATTTCAGTATTTACTATAGTAATTACTAGTTGTAACTAATTAAGGCATGTAAGATTACTGGCTAGCATATATGTATCAATTGAAGAAACTTTGAAGAAATAGCTAGTAGTACTTAAGGCTGATGTTTTAAAAATCTGTAATTGTGCTCAAGGACGAGCACAGCCCGCTCCTCGACAGGACGTCGAATGGAGCGGGGTAAGATTTTTAAATAAAGCAGCCTTTAGTACTACTCTATGAACTGAAGGTTTCTCAATGATACATATATGCGTTAGCCAAGTAATCTTACATGCCGTTATTTTGTTGCACTATACTTATATTACTAAACATTAAATCTAAAGTTTACTATATCTCCATCTTGCATTATATATTCTTTACCTTCAAGTCTATAAAATCCTTTTTCTTTAGCAGCTGATTCAGAACCGCATTCTATAAGTTTATCGTAGGAGATAATTTCAGCTCTTATAAAGCCTCTTTCAATATCAGTATGGATTTTACCAGCAGCTTTAGGTGCCTTTGTTCCTTTTTTTATAGTCCAAGCTCTAACTTCATCTTTACCTGCAGTTAAGAAACTCATTAAGCCAAGTAATGAATAACTTGAACGAATAAGTTTGTCTAGGCCTGGTTCTGTAAGACCATATTCAGAAAGTAATTCATCTCTTTCTGAATCTTCAAGAGAAGATAGTTCTTCCTCAATTCTAGCACATATTGTTATTACTTCTGAATTTTCTACCTTTGCATATTCTCTAACCTTTTGTACAAAAGAGTTATCAGAATTTCCGGACATAAGATCGTCTTCTGAAATATTAGCTACATATAATATAGGTTTTGATGTTATTAAAAATAGATTTTTAACAATTACTTCTTCATCTTCTGTAAATTCAAGAGTTCTAACAGGGAGGTTAGCTTCTAGATGAGTTTTTATTTTTTCCATAACTTCTAGTTCAGCTTTAGCCTCTTTAACTCCTCCACGAGCAGATTTAACAGCTTTTTCTATTCTTCTTTCTAAAACTTCAAGGTCAGATAATATTAATTCTAAATTTATAGTTTCAATGTCACGAATAGGATCTATAGAACCTTCTACGTGTACTATATTATCATCTTGAAAACATCTAACTACATGAACTATAGCTTCAACTTCTCTTATATGAGATAAAAATTTATTTCCAAGACCTTCGCCTTTGCTTGCACCTTTAACTAGGCCTGCAATATCATAAAACTCTACAGTGGCATATATCTTCTTTTTTGGATTATATATTTGTTCTAGTACATCTAATCTTTTGTCTGGAACACTTACAACTCCTACGTTAGGCTCTATTGTACAGAATGGGTAGTTTGCAGATTCTGCTCCTGCTTTAGTAATGGCATTAAATAAAGTACTTTTCCCAACGTTAGGTAGACCAACAATTCCTAATTTCATCTATGTACATTCCTTTCCTTCTGTTTAGTATAATATCTTAATAAATTATACTCTAGATTAATTATCATTTCAAGGAAGTTACTAGTATAGAGAAAGTAATTTCCAGGGAGCTATTCAAAAAGTTAAGTTATAAATTTAATAATTATTAAATTTTTAATTAAAACAGAGAATTTTTAGAAGGAATTTTAGAATTTATATAGAATAATAAAAATAGTGGTTAAAAGTGGAGTAAAGTGGAGCTAAATGTTTAATAGGGGTGTCAAGTATGTTCATAGGAGAATATAAACATTCGTTAGATAGCAAAAATAGAATGATAATCCCCTCAAAATTTAGAGAAGAGCTAGGGGAAAACTTTGTTGTTACAAAGGGATTAGATGGATGCTTATATCTATATACAATGGATGAATGGAAATCCCTAGAGAAAAAGTTGAGGCAGCTTCCACTTACCAGTAAAGATGCCAGAGCTTTTGTTAGATTCTTTTTTTCAGGAGCAAATGAAATAAACATTGATAAGCAAGGAAGAGCTTTAATACCGCAAAATCTTTTAGAATATGGACAAATAAATAAGGAAATAGTAAGTATTGGAGTAATGACTAGAATTGAAATTTGGAGCAAAGAAAAATGGGAAGAATACAATGCTTCAGATATGGACTTTGATGAAATAGCAGAAAAGATGAGTGAACTAGGTATTTAAAAAGGAGAAAAGCATGGAATTTAAACATATACCGGTATTATTAGATGAAGTTATAGAATCCTTAAATATAAAAGAAGATGGAATTTATGTAGATTGTACCCTAGGTGGGGCAGGACATTCAAGTGAAATAATCAAGAGATTATCAAAAAATGGACGTCTTATAGGAATTGATCAGGATACTAATGCATTAAAAGCTGCTAAAGAAAAGTTAGCAGATTACGATAATGTAACGTATGTACATGACAATTTTTACAATATAGATGATATTTTAAGAGAGCTTAATATTAGTAAAGTTGATGGTATTTTAATGGATTTAGGGGTTTCTTCTTATCAGCTGGATACAGCAGAAAGAGGATTCAGTTATATGAAAGATGCACCTCTTGATATGAGAATGAACAGTGAGAATAGTTTTTCAGCCTATGAAATAGTAAACGATTATAGTGAAGAAGAAATCTATAGAGTTATAAAAAACTATGGAGAAGAAAGATTTGCAAAAAAAATAGCTAATAACATAGTAAATCAAAGGCAAAGTAAGCCAATAGAAACAACTTTTGAATTAGTAGAAATTATAAGAAAATCCATTCCACTTAAATTTCAAAAGAATGGACACCCAGCTAAAAAGACTTTTCAGGCTATAAGAATTGAAGTTAATAGTGAATTAGAGATATTGAATAAAGCAATAGAAGATAGTATAAGAAATCTAAATGAAGAGGGAAGACTTTCTATAATAACTTTCCACTCATTAGAAGATAGAATAGTAAAAATTAAGTTTAAAGAATTGGAAGATCCGTGCAAGTGTCCAAAAGAATTTCCAGTGTGTGTGTGTGGGAAAAAACCTGTTATTGAAATTATTACTAGAAAACCTATTGAACCTTCTGAAATAGAGAAGGAAGTTAATTCAAGAAGTAGAAGTGCAAAGCTGAGAGTAGCTGAGAAAATATAGTTCTAAATTTAGAATGGAGGGAATAAAGTGATAGTAACAAATAATAAAAATACTATAAATGGTAGCAATGCTTTAGTACCCCAACACATACCTTCTAAACATACAGAAAAACAAAAGTATAGAGATTTAGAAAAGTTAAAAAGAGAACATATAAAAATAAATAAACAAAAGTCAATAAATAAGAAAGCCAAGGTTCTAAGGAATATTTTAATACTATTTGCTATAGGAATAACATTAGTTTATAGATATTCATTGATTTATAATATGGAAAAAGAAATCATAAATGTAAAAAAAGAAATAGCATCTGTTAATGCTGACAATGAAAACATAAGAATTGGACTTTTGAAGTATAGCAATATAGAAGTTATTGAAAAAAATGCAAATAGTAAATTAAATATGATTCCTAAAAGCAGAATGAATGTTATATACATAGATCTAGATAAAAATAACTTTAAGGACACTGCTAAAGAAGGGGAAAATAAAAGTGATAGTGTAATTTCCAAGTTAAAAAAGATTCTATATTAACGGAGGTAAATTAGTGTGGCTAAAAGGGAATATAGGGATAAAGTTATAGTAAAGCGAAGGATGCTGGTTGTTTTTAGCATGCTTTTGCTTTTGTTTTTTGGCCTAGTAGGTAGATTGTCATATCTTATGATATTCAAATCACAGAAATATAAAGCCATTGCCACTGATCAATGGACAAGTGATGTGAAAATTGAGGCAAGAAGAGGGAAAATACTCGATAGAAACGGTAGTGAGCTTGCGGTAAGCGCAAATGTATACAGAGTGGATCTAGATATGAACACTTTAAGAAAAACTAGAGATGACAATAAAATGACTGATGATGAAATAGCAGCTAAATTGGCGGAAGCTGTGGAAATGGATAAAGAAGAAGTATCTAAAATCTTAAAGAAAACTTTGCCAGGAGGATTACCACTTGGATCAGCTACACTAAAAAGAAGAATTGAAAAAGAAGAAGCGGACAAGGTTAGAAACATAGAGATTAATGGTAAAAAATTAAGGGGAGTTATAGTATCACCAGATACTAAAAGGTACTATCCTAATAATAATTTTTTAGCACAAGTTTTAGGACATACAAGAGCCGATGGAGAGGGGCTTACAGGTGTTGAACTTACTTATAATAAGTACTTAGCAGGAGTACCGGGAGTTAAAATTGCTGAAACGGACAATAAGAGTCAGGAACTTCCTTATACTATATCAGAATATACAAAGCCAATACCAGGAAAAGATGTTGTACTTACCATTGACGAAATGATACAACATTTCGCTGAAAAGGCAGCAGATCAAGCATTAAAAGATAATAAAGCTAAAGCTGTTACCATAATAGTTATGAATCCTAAAAATGGAGAAGTGCTAGCTATGGCAAATAAACCTGATTATAATCCTAACTCACCATGGGAAGAAGGAAAGAGTTTTGAAGAACTTCAAAAAAATTGGAGAAATAGAGCTGTCAGTGATACTTTTGAACCCGGCTCTATATTTAAGGTGGTTACAGCTGCTGCAGCCATGGAAGAAAAAGTAGTTGATGAGGAGAACTATAAGATTACTTGCGGTGGAAGTGTATCTGTTGGTAAAAGAACTATTCATTGCTGGAAAAGAACAGGTCATGGGACTGAAACCTTTGTAGACATCCTTAAAAATTCATGTAACGTTGGATTTATGGATTTAGGAAGAAAGCTTGGAGCAGAAAAATTAAACAAGCATATCCAAAAGTTTGGTCTTGGTCAAAAAACAAATATAGATCTTCCAGGAGAAGCAAAGGGTATAATTAAGAAGACTAGTTCAATTACCGAAACGGACTTAGCAACTATTTCATTTGGTCAGACTAATACTTTAACAGGTATACAATATATAACAGCCTTAAATGCTATAGCTAATGGGGGATATTTAATACAACCTCATGTGGCTAAAGAAATAGTTCATTACGATGAAAATAATCAAAAAGTAGTTGATAAAGATTTTAAAGATATTCCAAAGGAGCAAGTTGAAGATGCAGATGTAATGGCAAGATTAAGAGGTTATCTTGAAAAAGTTATATCTGAAGGAGGAGGTCAAAAGGCTTTTGTTGAAGGATATCGTATTGCAGGAAAAACTGGTACTGCACAGAAGGTTGTTGATGGTAAATATGGAGTTGGAAAATATATAGCTTCTTTTGGAGGTATGGCTCCAGCAGATGATCCAAAGGTTACAGTGTTTATTTCAATAGATGAACCAGATCCATCTAACTATTATGCAGGACAAATTGCAACACCTGTTGCAAAACAACTATTTACTGATATTTTTAATTATATGGCGTTAAGTAGTAATGATGGAGAAAAAGTATTATTAAAAAATGTAGTTATACCTGAAGTAAGAGGACTTAGCAAAAATGATGCAATAAAGGTTTTAAAGGAATATAAATTGAACTATGAAATAGATAAAGATGGAGAGTATATAGTAGATATGACTCCTAAACCTGGCTATTCAGTAAATGAAGGAGGCAAAATACTACTTTACACTGGAGACTCAAAAAATTATAATAAGGAAGTGGTAGTTCCAAATCTTAAAGGGTATAATAAAGAAAAAGCCGTTGAACTCCTCAAGAGTCTTGGAATTGAGACTAAGATAATTGGGCAGGGAATTGTTTTTGAACAGAGTATCGGTGCCGGACAAAAGGTTAACAGAGGTACTACTGTAGTAACACTTACACTCAATGAAATTGGAGATTAAAATAGTTTTTGGAGGAAATAGCTACAGAATATAATAAAAAATAGTATGTGATTAGCATTTATGCTAATCACATTAATTTGTTAAATTAAGAGGTGAAGTTATGAGACTTTTAGAATTATTAAAGGACTTAGAATATGAAGTGGTTACTGGACAGGTTGAAATTGAAATAAATGAAGTTCAGTATGATTCAAGAAAAATAGACAGTGGGGATTTATTTGTTTGCATAGAAGGATTTAATGTAGATGGACATAATTATATAAATAATGCTGTCTGCAAAGGTGCTACGGCGATAATCTGTAGTAAGGATATAAACGCAAACTTGGATTGTACAGTTATTAAAGTTAATGACACAAGAAAAGCTTTAGCAATAGTATCATCCAATCTATATGGAAACCCATCTAGAGATATAAAACTGATAGGAATAACAGGCACCAATGGAAAAACTACGTCTACCTATATGATTAAATCAATACTTGAAGGTGCTGGATATAAAACAGGTTTAATAGGTACTATAGCAAATTATATTGGTGGGGAGAAATTAAAAGCAGATAGGACTACGCCAGAATCTTTAGAGCTTCACAGTCTATTTAATGAAATGAAAAATAGGGAAATTGAATATTGTATTATGGAAGTTTCCTCGCATTCATTGAGTCTAAATAGAGTATATGGATTGAACTTTTCTCAAGCAATATTCACAAATCTTACCCAGGATCATCTTGATTTTCATAAGACTTTTGAAAATTATTATAGAGCTAAATTAAGTTTATTTGAGAATACCAATAATTCAATAATCAATATTGATGATACTTATGGTAGAAAGATGATAGAGGACATTCCTAAAAGCAGTAGTATAGTTACATATTCTATTGAAGGATTAGGTGACTTAGTTGCTAAAAATATCGAAAACCACTCTAGGGGAGCAGAATTTGATCTACAATTTAAAGGAGAAAATGTACATATTAATTTAAGTATACCAGGAAAATATAATGTTTATAATGCTTTATGTAGTGCAGGGGCTTGCCTTAGTGAGGGGGTTTCACTAGAGTTAATTAAAGAAGGACTAGAAAATGTTGTAGTGCCAGGAAGATGTGAAATTGCAACTAAAAACTATAACCTTAGATTTGATGTTATTATTGACTATGCACATACACCAGATGGTTTAGAGAATATATTAAAGACTGCAAGAGAATTTACAAAGGGAAGACTTATAAGTGTATTCGGATGTGGGGGAGATAGAGATAAGACAAAGAGACCTATAATGGGAAATATAGGTTCAGAATTATCAGATGTGGCAATAATAACTTCAGATAATCCAAGAAGTGAGGAGCCAATGAGTATTATTCAAGATGTTATAGGTGGAATAAAAAAAGATAATTATGTTGTTGTAGAAAATAGAAGAGAAGCTATTAAGGAAGCAATGAAGATGGCCGAAAAGGATGATGTAATAGTAGTTGCAGGAAAAGGCCATGAAGACTATCAAATTTTAAAAGATAGAGTAATTCATTTTGATGAAAGAGAAGTAATATCTGACATTATAAAGGAGTTGTTTTAAGTGGAGATATTGTACTTTGAAGAAATAGTTAAAGCTGTACAAGGAAAAGTATACATAAATGCTGACAAACATAAATATAATAATTTGAGCACAGATACAAGAAAAATATGTAAAGATAGTATATTTATAGCTTTAAAGGGACAGAATTTTAATGGCAATGATTATGTAGAACAGGCTAGCAGCAATGGTGCCAATCTTTGTATAGTAGATGAAATCAAATTTAGAGATTCAAATTTAAAAGATAATACATCTATTATACTAGTAGAGGACACAAGAAAGGCACTTTTAGATTTAGCTGAGTATTATAGAAGCAAATTAAGTGTAAAAATAATTGGGATTACAGGATCTACTGGTAAAACATCTACAAAGGATTTGACAGCTGCAGCTTTAAGTTCAAAATTAAAAGTATTTAAAACACAGGGGAATTTTAATAACGAAATTGGGCTTCCTCTTATGATATTTAAATTAGACAATACCTATGATGCTGCTGTACTAGAGATGGGAATGAGTGACTTTGGGGAAATTCATAGGCTTGCAAAGGTAGCTAGGCCAGATGTAGCTATAATAACTAATATAGGTATATCTCATATAGAAAATTTAAAAACTAGAGAAAACATCCTAAAAGCTAAGATGGAAATAACAGATTTTTTTGGCAATGATAATATACTTATTATAAATGATGAAAATGACTTACTATCTACTATTTCCGAAAAGGAGTATAAGGTAGTTAAGATTGGGTTTAACGAAGATGCAGATGTACAGGCAAGTGATATTTTAGTGGATGAAGAACATGTTGAATTTTCACTTGGACATAATGGTGAAGAGGGACGATTTATAGTTCCGGTACCAGGGAAACACAACATTTTAAACTCTTTATTAGCAATTGCAGCGGGAAAGGCTTTGGATATAGAAAATAATGAACTAAAACGAGGAATAAAAAACTTAAGTTTTACGTCTATGCGATTAGACATTGTAAAAGGAGAGAAATTTACTATAATTGATGACTCTTATAATGCTAGTCCGGATTCTATGAAAGCTGCTTTAGAAGTACTAGATACCGTGAAAGGTAGTAGAAAAATTGCTGTTCTAGGTACTATGAGAGAGCTTGGGGTTGATTCCTATAAGTTTCACAAAGAAGTTGCTGAGTATGCTAAAAATAAGAATGTAGACTTACTAATAGCTGTTGGAGAATTTAAAGAAGCATATAGGGAAGGACTTAATCAAGATAACAAATTTAAAGGATTTGAGAATATAGAAGATGCTTCAAATTTTTTAATGGATAATTTTAGAGAAAAGGATGTTATACTTGTAAAAGCTTCTAGAAGTATGAAATTTGAAACTATAGTAAATAGCCTCAAAGGGAAAAATTGCTAAAGGAGATAGAAAAAAATGAGTTTAATGATCTATTCAGTATTGGTTGCCTTCTTTATATCTATTCTTCAAGGACCAATATTAATACCGCTGCTTCATAAGCTAAAATTTGGCCAAAATATTAGAGATGAGGGCCCAGAAAGTCATAAGAAGAAATCAGGAACTCCTACTATGGGGGGAATTATATTTATAATATCATGTATAATTACGGTGTTTATTATTTTAAAAAAACCAGGTTCTGAAACTACTCTTGCTATGTTTGCCTTTGTAGGTTTTGGAATTATAGGATTTATAGATGACTTATTAAAAATAATTCATAAAAAGAATGAAGGACTTAAAGCCTATCAGAAGATGTTACTATTAGTTATTGTTTCTGCTATAGTTGCTTTTTATGCATATAATAGTCCTAAAATCGGAAGCAGTATATTAATTCCATTTACTCACAAAACTTGGGATTTGGGTATGTTTTATGTACCTTTTATAATAGTATATTTTGCAGCTACAACTAATGCTGTTAATCTAACAGACGGATTAGATGGACTTGCGACAAGTGTAACTTTACTTGTAATGACTTTTTTTGCTGTAGTCAGCTATGCAACAGGTCATTATACACTTTCAATATTTTGTGCTACTGTAGGAGGAGCGCTTTTAGGATTTTTAAGGTACAATGCTCATCCAGCACAAATTTTTATGGGAGATACTGGTTCATTGGCTTTAGGTGGTGCAGTTGGGGTAGTAGCTATGATACTAAAATTGCCACTAATAGTTGTAATAGTAGGTGGAATCTATGTTGCTGAAACTATATCTGTAATACTTCAAGTTGCATCATTTAAGTTGTTTGGCAAGAGAATTTTTAAAATGAGTCCATTGCATCATCACTTTGAACTAAGTGGTTGGCATGAAACTAAAATTGTAACTGTATTTTCAATAATTACAGTTATATTGAGTTTAATTGGATTCTTATCATTAATGCAAATGAATGGTTTATCCCTTTAAGTAATTAAAATAGGAGGATAAGTTATGAAAAAACCCAAAGTTAAAATGGGTCAAGTTGATTTTATTTTATTTGCAACAATAATGATATTAGTATCTATAGGAATTATAATGGTTTATAGTGCTAGTTCATATACTGCATTACATAGTAAAGCCTATGGTTATGATGATATGTTTTTTCTAAAAAAGCAGGGCCTATGGGCTATAATAGGTATAACCTTTATGATTATTACAGAAAAGATAGATTATCATATGTTTAAGAAGTATACTGGAATTCTGATGATTATTACTATAGCTTTACTTTGTGCTGTTTTTGCTTTCCCGGATAATCATGGAGCTAGGAGATGGATTTACCTTCCAGGAGGATCTTCTATTCAACCATCAGAGATAGCTAAGTATATGGTAGTTTTATATTTAGCTAAAAGTATTGAACAAAAGGGTGAAAAAATTAAGACATTTAAATATGGTATTTTACCTTATTTATTAGTTTCTGGTTTTTTTGCAGGAATGGTATTGTTAGAAAAAAATTTAAGTATAGCTTCTGTAATAATGATAGTTACAGTAATAGTACTATTTTCAGCTGGATGTAGAAAAAAAGATATTACTTTAGTACTGTCTTTAGTATTCGCTGCAGGAGTAACCTTTACTGTATTGGAGTCATATAGAATGAGAAGATTTATGAGCTTCTTAAATCCATGGGAAGACCCAAAAGGAGATGGATACCAGCTAATACAATCACTATTGGCACTAGGTTCCGGCGGCATGTTGGGAATGGGGTTAGGGCAATCCCGGCAAAAGTGTTATTACATACCTGAGCCTCACAATGATTTCATATTCTCCATAATAGGCGAAGAGCTAGGACTAATTGGATGTATAGCTATTATATGTCTATTCCTTGTTTTCATTTGGAGAGGTATAAAGATTGCAATAAGAGCTAAGGATATCTTTGGAACACTGCTAGCTGTAGGTATAACTGGAGTAATAGCAATTCAAGCTATAATAAATATTGCCGTTGTTACAGGGTCTATGCCAGTTACTGGAGTTCCACTTCCATTTATAAGCTATGGAGGATCTTCTCTTTTATTTAACTTAATTGCTATGGGAGTATTGTTAAACATATCAAGGCAAACTACTTAGAGTAAGTATAAGAATAAAGCATTGCTAAGGCAATGCTTTATTTATATGCTTGTAAATTAATTTAATTAAAAAAGTTATTAAATACGTTTAATATTAATATATAATGTGGTATCATATAGGTATAAAATTGAATATTTGAGAGGATTAGAATATGAGCAGTGACCTAAGTATAAATACTAAAACAAAAGATAAAGGCAATAACGAGCTTATTGAAAAAAGAAGGAGAAAAAAGAAGATAAGAAGGGGTATTTTACTTATAATAATGCTATTATCCATAAGTATAACTTTGTGTCTAAAACTATCTTATTTTAATATTAAAAACATAGAAATTGTTAACAACAGAAATATTCCTTCAGAAGAAATTATAAAACTTTCTAATATAAATAAAGGCAAAAATATATTTTATTTAAATTTAAATAGGAGTAAAACTAATATACTTACCAATTCGTATATATTAAATGTAGAAATAAAAAGAAAACTTCCTAATACAATAAATATATCTGTTGAAGAGAGAACGGCTATATTTTATATAAAAAAAGAGGATAAATATTTAATTGTAGGGAAAGATGGGATTGTATTAGAAGAAAAACAACAAATTAATAATATGAAATTAATTAAATTAGAAGGCTTTGATAAGGACAGTTATAAGGTTGGGCAGATAATTAGTGATAAAGATAGTAGAAAAATACAGTTGATTGGCGAGATTACTGACCTAATAAAGAGCTTAAAAGATGGTATACCTGAACCTTCAATTGTAAATATAGAGGATGCAACAGATATAAAAATTTTTTATGGGAATATGATGATAAAATTAGGGACAAGTAGTAATCTGAAGGAAAAGTACAATAAAGCAATAAATGTAATGATGCACAATGGTCTTCAAAGCAAAAAAGGATACATAGATGTAAGTTATAAAGGAGATCCTGTATTCTTGGTAAATAACTAGGAGGATTTTTATGAATAAATTGCGATCACAAATTTCTGTAGGCGTGGTATGTATATTACTAGGATTTATGCTTACATATCAGTTAAAATCTGTAATGAAACAAAGAAAAGAATTAGACGAAAAAAGAAATGTGGCACAAATTACAGTAGAAGTTGAACAACTAAAGAAGCAGAAGCAAAATTTAGAGGATAAGGTAAATGAGCTTCAAACACAAATAAAAAATTATGAAACGGCGGCTACTACTGGTAATGAAATATCTCGAGAAATAGCAAAAAAACTTGAAGATACTAGAATTCTTACTGGAAGTGTAAATGTAGAAGGCGAAGGAGTTATTATATACATAACACCTCAAAATGAATTCTTCGGTAATACTAGTGAAGGACCTGCTATAATAGACACTGATTTAATCAAACTAGTAAATGAATTAAATGCTGCAGATGCCGAAGCAGTTTCTATTAACGATATAAGAATAACTGCAAGAACAGGCATAAGGAGTGCTAGTAATTATATTATTATAAATGAAGAGAGAATTTCTCCTTATAAAAGAATTACAATAAAAGCAATAGGAAATAAAACTAATTTAAAGAAAGCTTTAGAATTTCCAGGAGTCCTAGATACAGGATCTAATGGATTTAACATAAAATATGAAGTATCTGACAAAATTGAAATAAAAAAATACAATGACAACTTTAAATTTGAATATGCAAAACCTATTAAAAATGACTAGAGGTGTTATAGATGGTTATATTTATCGGACTTTTAATTGGAACAATTATAGGGATGTTTTGGAACATTAACATACCTATGAAATTTTCTCCTTATATATCAGTTGCAATTTTTGCTTGCCTAGATTCTGTATTTGGTGCTTTAAAGGCATCTATGGATAAAAAATTTAGGGCTGATGTATTTATTTCAGGCTTTTTTGGGAATGCTGTATTAGCAGCAGCACTAACATATTTAGGTGATAAGTTAGGAATGCCTATATATTTGGCAGCAATAATTGTTTTTGGAGAAAGAATATTTAATAATTTCGCATCTTTAAGGAGGTTATTGCTTGAAAAAGCAAGGTCTCATCAGTGAGGTGATTAGATGAAAACAAATGAAGCTACTATATTTGTTTTTATAGCTTGTATAATAATTGGAATATTAATTTCAACTAGTATGAACTTTAAGAAAGTAAATAATGAAGTATTCTTAACTCCAGCAGAATATCAAGAAGCATATGAGTCTACTAGTAAGCTTAATAAAGACATTAAAACATTATCTGAAAAATATTATCAATATTATTCAAAGCTACAAAACTATAAAGAAAACCCTAATAATAAGAGCAACGTATTAAGTGAAATAAATAAAGAATTATATGGCAATGAAATTGCTTTAGGTTATATAGACATTGAAGGGGAAGGAATTGAAATAGAACTAAATGATGCAACAAGTCAATCTCAAGGGGAAGTTATAGACCCTAATGATTGGTGGGCTCAAATTGTACATGATAGTGACCTAGTTAATTTAATAAATGAGCTTAAAATTGCTGGAGCTGAAGCTATTTCTTTAAATGGTCATAGAATTACCGATAGATCTAATATTCTTTGCTGGGGAGTGTTTATAGAATTAGATGGTGTAAAGATACCAGCCCCTTTTGAAATAAAGGTAATAGGTGATAAAGAAAAATTATACAGTTATATGGTAGCCGATGGAGGCTATATTTCATTCTTAAAAATTAGAGGAAATATAAATATATCTGTATCTAAAAAGGATAATGTAAAGATATTAGCTAATGATAGAAAAATAGATTATAAATATGTGAAAGAAATAAAAATCAAAAAAACTAAATAACTTGTAAGGAGACGATGAGATTGTCTATTGAGGCTAGAATAAATAAAATAATTAATGAAATTCCTGAAAATGTAAAGCTCATTGCAGTTTCTAAAACTAGAACTTTAGATGAATTAGAAGAAGCTTATAATGCAGGTTCAAGAGATTTTGGAGAAAATAAGGTTCAAGAACTGGTAGAAAAATACGATGAATTCCATAATGATGTAAGATGGCATTTTATTGGACATCTCCAAAAGAATAAAGTAAAATATATAGTAGGCAAAGTATTTATTATTCATTCATTAGACAATATTGAACTTTTAAAAGAAATTGAAAAAAGATATTCTATGAATAATGAAATTGCTAATGTATTAATACAGATAAATATTGGCAGAGATCCAAACAAATCAGGTGTTCTATTAGAAAATTTAGAAGAGCTTATAGAAGCTTGTGAAAATTGTAAAAATGTTAAGGTCAAAGGTCTTATGACAGTAATTCCTAAAGGAGATGAAGAGAGTAATAGGAAATATTTCAAAAATATGAAAGAAATCTATGATTCTTTATCAAAAAAGATGTATAATAATATATCAATGGAATACCTTTCTATGGGCATGAGCGGTGATTATCAAATAGCTATGGAAGAAGGCTCAAATATGATAAGAATCGGTGAAGGAATATTTGGCAAAAGAATATATAATAATATTTAGGAGGGATATAAAAATGGCAGGTAAAATAGTAAATAAGGTTATGGATTTTTTAGGTTTAGAAGAAGAAGTAGATGAAATAGAAGAAATGGAAAACGAAAATGTTGAACAAGAACATCCAGAAATAGACAATATAATTAGTTCTACTAATCCGAAGAAACAAAAGGGTAAAGTAGTTAGTATACATACAGCTGCTAGTGCAAAAATTTTAATAGTTAAACCAATAGATTATGATGAAGTAATAGAAATATGTGATAATCTAAAAAACAGAAAAATTATAGTTATAAATATGACTAATCTTGAGTCAAAAACAGCTCAAAGGTTATTAGATTTTATGGCTGGTGCAAGTTATGCACTGGAAGGATCTCTAGAAGAAGTAGAAAAAGGTGTTTATATTATATCACCTTCTAACGTAGAAATATCTAATGAACTCAAAAATGAGCTATCAAGTAAAGGGTTGCTAAACTGGACTAGATAGATTGGAGGAAAAAATGCTATTATTGCAGAATGCTGTAAACTTATTGTTCCAATTTTTAGAAGTTCTAATACTTGTAGATATAGTTTTATCTTGGGTATATAGAGGTGAGAATGCTATTACAAGGCTTATCCATATTTTCACTGGACCATTCTTAGAACCAGGAAGAAGGATACAAGATAGTTTAATGCCAAATCTTCCATTAGACTTTTCACCTATAATTGGACTATTTATTTTATCAATGTTACGACGTATTATATTTATATTACTAGGATTCTTATAATATGAATAAAAAAGAATTTTTAAATAGAATTAATTATGAAGATAAAGTTTTATTATCTAATATTTACGATAAAATAATGCTTTATGAAAAAATAAATAGGCCAATATATTTTAATGAATTTTATCCACCTAATGTTTGGAAAGCATTAACTAACATTAGTCATAACTTAGGATGTAAAATAGGTACATATGGTGTACTAGAGGATAGTGATAGAAGGGTAATTTCTATTTTGCCTCCTGATACAGAGGATAACCCTTATGAATATCCAGTTTGTCTCATTAAAATCAATAATAAATCTGCTTTTAAAAATTTAAAACATTCTGACTTTCTAGGAGCTTTAATGGGACAGGGAATTAAGCGTGAAAAGTTTGGAGATTTAATATTAGAAGGTCAAAGTTGTTTTGTTCCAATTTGTAATGATATATATCAATACATTAAAGATAATTTAGATAGAGTTGGTAAAAATCCATGTAGTATAGAAATGTTAGAGATAAATGATATTAAAGTTCCTAAATTTAATTTCGAAAAGAAAACTGTAACGATTTCTTCCTTAAGGATTGATTGCGTAGTTTCTTCACTAAGTGGAGTTTCTAGAAACTCATCTGTTGACATGATCAAAAGTGGAATGATTTTATTAGATTATGAAAAGATCGTGGAAAAAGATACATATGTAAAATTAGGCTCTATTATTACAATCCGTGGATACGGTAAGTTTAAAATTATGGAGTCTATTGGAAAGACACAAAGAGAGAGAGAAAAGATTATAATAAAAAAATACATATGAGTATGGGGTGATTAGCATGGTAATTACATCAATGGACATTAATAACAAAGAATTTAAAAAGTCACTTAGAGGATATGATTGTGATGAAGTTGATGAATTTTTAGATAAAATAGGCGAGGATTATGAAGTTCTATATAGAGAAAACTCATCACTTAAAGAGAAATTAGAGTTATTAGAAGACAAACTAAAGCATTATTCTAAAATAGAATCTACAATTCAAAATACTCTAGTTTTAGCGCAAAATGCTGCAGAACAAGCAAGAGAATCTGCTAAGAATGAGTCAGAACTAATAATCAGGCAGGCAAATGAATCAGCAAAACAAATTATTGATAAGGCTCATAATGATGTAATAAAAATTAATGACGAATATGAAACAATTAAACAGGAATTTTTGAAATTTAGAGCTAAATTTAAGAATTTTATGAGTTCTCAATTAGACACTTTTAACACGTTAGAAAATGAATTCATGAAAGACTATAATGTGGGAAAAATTTCAGAGTTATCAAATGTAGAGCCAAAAGAAATTGAGAATAGTGTAAAAAACAAAATAGAGGAACATAAAGAATTTAACAATGATGAATTAGATGCTATAAAAAGCTTTTTTGCTAAGGATAACTAAGGCTCACTTAAGTTGTGAGCCTTTTTTATTTTATAAAAAAGTACTCTAATTGACAATAAAAAAGGATTACTGTATTCTATTATAAGCATATATTATTTAAAATCGGAGGTCGTAAAATGATTATTGGAATTATTGGTGCTATGGATGAAGAAATAGAAATATTATTAAAAAACATACAATTAAACAAAAAAGAAAAAAAAGCCAGCATGGAATTTAATATAGGTAAACTATGGGGAAAAGACGTAGTTATAGTTAGAAGTGGTATTGGGAAAGTTAATGCTGCAGTATGTACTCAAATTTTAATAGATGATTATAAAGTCAATAAGGTTATTAATGTTGGAGTAGCTGGAGGAATAGGAAAGGATATTTTACCAGGAGATGTAGTTGTGGCAGATAATTTAATACAACACGATATGGATACATCAGCATTTGGAGATAAACTTGGACAGATACCAAGATTAGAAGTATATGACTTTAAATGTGATAATGAGTTGGTGAAACTTGCTAAAGAGGCATGTGATAATGCTACAAAATATAAGAGCTTTGTAGGAAGAATTGTATCTGGAGATCAATTTATAGCCAATATTGATAAGATTAAATGGTTAAGTAGTGAATTCGGAGCTATTGCGTGCGAAATGGAAGGTGCAAGCATAGCACAAGTATGTTATTTAAATTCAATTCCTTTTGTTATAATAAGATCCATTTCGGATAATGCTAATAATGGAGCTCATATAGATTATGAAAAATTTATTCCAATTGCTATAGAAAATTCAACTGAGATTCTAAGAAATATGTTGCAATCAATGTAGGTGATTAATTAATGGATAAA
Organism: Clostridium sp. JNZ J1-5; assembly: GCF_053901425.1. Lineage (NCBI taxonomy): Bacteria > Bacillati > Bacillota > Clostridia > Eubacteriales > Clostridiaceae > Clostridium > Clostridium sp. JNZ J1-5. The sequence goes on from NZ_CM132773.1 coordinate 3,540,324, forward strand.
TTAATAGTAAATAAGTCCCAGGGAGACATAATAAAAGTTAAGGTTAAAGATGTGATTATTGGTGGAGCTAAAAAAGTTATAATTTCTGGGCCATGTGCAGTAGAAAACTATGAAACTATGGTTCATATTGCAAAAGAATTAAAAAAATTAGGTGTAGATATTTTACGTGGGGGAGCTTTTAAACCAAGAACTTCCCCTTATAGCTTTCAAGGGCTTCAAAATGAAGGTCTTAAAATACTGAAGGAAGTTGGAAGTGAGACTGGACTACCTATTGTTTCTGAGATAATGGACACAAGAGATGTAGAGAAAAGTGAAGAGTATATTGATATGATTCAAATAGGATCAAGGAATATGTATAATTATAGTTTGTTAAAAGAGGTTGGTAAAAGTAAACTTCCTATATTATTAAAGAGGGGTATAAGTGCAACTATAGAGGAATGGCTATATGCAGCTGAGTATATAATGTCTGAAGGTAACCTAAATGTAGTATTATGTGAAAGAGGTATAAGAACCTTTGAAACCTTTACTAGAAATACATTAGATTTAAATGCTGTTGCATTAGTAAAGGAAAGATATAGATTACCTGTAATAGTTGATCCAAGTCATGGTACCGGTTTAAGAGAATTAGTTTATAAAATGTCTATGGCGTCTATATCTGCTGGAGCCGACGGATTAGAAATTGAAAGTCATTTAGATCCAGATAAAGCAGTGTCAGATGCACAGCAAACTGTTTCTATAGAACAAGTAGGAAAAATAATAGAGGACATAAGGAACTTTACTCTACATTTTAGTTAATTAATACTATTTATTATAATTGTAATAAAATATTTTACTTTAGAAAAAATAATAATAGGCCTAATTATTTAGCAAATTACTATTTAACTTAAAGGAGCTGTTATTATGGATAAAGCTAAAATGCAGTATTATAAAGATAAACTTATGAAAGAAAAGCAGAGGGTGGAAAATTTAATACAGCAAATAAAAGAGTTTGAAGGAATAGAATTAGGAAATGAGTTATCATCAGAGCTATCACTATATGATAATCATCCAGCAGACACTGCACAACAGATATTTGATAAAGAAAAAGGTGCAGCATTACAAAAAAATGAAATAGAGATTTTAAATTCAATAGATGATTCTTTAAAGGACATAGATAATGGAACCTATGGAAAGTGTAGAGCTTGCGGCAAGGAGATAAATAGAGAAAGGCTAGAGTTTATACCATATACACAATATTGTATTGATTGTAAAAATGAACAGGTAAAATCTATGCCAGGTGATTGGAACAATGATCCTCCAGAAGAAGATATTATAGAAAAACCTTTTGGATATGGAAATAATGATTTTACAGATGCTGTAGAATTTGATGCTGAGGATAGTTATCAAAGTGTAGATAGATTTAATACTATGGAGAATATTTATGATTATGGTGATGATTATGAGGATGATAATATAGGTATAGTTGAAGAAGTAGAAAAGATAAGTAATGCACAGTATAAAAGTCAATTGCCAGATTAATAAAAATATAGATAGATGTTTAGTACTTGTAATAAATTAAGGGGTGGGGGAAAAGCATGGAAATTTTATTGGTTTTTTTAGGTATTTCTTTAGATAGGATTAGTAAAATTTGGGCCCTTAAAAGTTTAAAAACAGGAAATGATATTGTAGTAATAGACAACTTTTTTTCTTTTCAATATCTGGAAAACAGGGGAGCAGCTTTTGGAATATTCCAAGGGAAAGTGTTTTTACTAACAGCAGTAACTCTGCTAGTTGTTATTGGAATGATATATTATTTAATTAAATATAAGCCGGATTCTAAGGTTTTAAGGTTAAGCTTCGCATTAATTATAAGTGGTGCTATAGGAAATCTTTATGATAGAGTTTTTTATAAATATGTAGTGGATTTTATTTTGTTGCACTATAGAGATATATATTATTTTCCTACTTTTAATGTAGCAGATATGTTAGTAGTTGTAGGAACGTTTTTATTGGCGATTTGTGTGTTGAGGGAAGGTAAATGATGGATAAAAGAGAAATTATAGTTGATAATGAATTTGTAAATACTCGACTTGATGTATTTGTTGCAAAAGATTTTCAAGGCAAATCAAGATCTTACATACAAAAACTTATAGAAGAAAAATACATTGTGGTTAATGATAATATAAAGAAAAGTAATTATAAGCTAAGATTAGGAGATAAAGTTACAGTTAGTCTTCCTGAAGTTCAAGAATTAGTGGTAGAACCTGAAGATATACCACTGGATATTCTATATGAAGATAATGATATTATAGTGGTTAATAAACCTCAAGGATTAGTAGTTCATCCAGCACCAGGAAACTATAGTGGGACACTTGTAAATGCACTTTTGTATCATTGTAAAGATTTATCAGGAATAAATGGTGTTGCTAGACCAGGCATAGTTCATAGAATTGATAAAGATACTTCAGGTGTATTAGTTATTGCTAAAAATGATAAATCACATAATAAGTTATCTGAACAATTAAAAGAGCATTCTATGAAGCGAGAATATATAGCATTAGTAGAAGGCGTAATAAAGCAGGATAAGGGAGTAGTTGACAAGCCACTAGGAAGAAATCCTAAAGATAGGCTGAAAATGGGGATAGTAGAAGGTGGAAAGAGAGCTGTTACCCATTATGAAGTTTTAAAAAGATTTGAAAAATATACACTAATTAAATGTATATTAGAAACCGGGAGAACACATCAAATTAGAGTTCATATGGCTTACTTAGGCCATCCTTTAGTAGGGGATCCTGTATACGGATATAAAAAACAAAAATTTAATGTGGCAGGACAAATGCTTCATGCTAAAAAATTAGGATTTATTCATCCTTCTACTGAAGAATATATGGAGTTTGAATCGGATATTCCTAAATATTATGAAGAAGTTATTCGTAAACTCTCTGAATAATTGACTTTATATAGGGAATATGTTACTATTCCTAATATATGTTAATTGTTTTGAGAAAATTTTTAATTATGAAAGATTTCCTAAATGGAATAATTGTAGTACTTAATAGCATACCTTAGCCTTTTTATGGCTAAGATTTTTATTTACATAGTTTTTAATGTTTTATAAAGGAGGGTAAAGGATGGAATTTAAATCCGTACTTTTAGATGAAAAAGCTATAAAAAGAACATTAACTAGAATAGCCCATGAGATTATTGAAAAGAATAAAGGCGTTGATGATATTGTATTAGTAGGAATACAAAGGAGAGGTGTTCCTATAGCACAGAGAATTGCTAAATTAATAGAAGAATTTGAAGATACTGCAGTAAAAGTAGGAAGTGTGGATATAACACTTTATAGAGATGATTTAACAGAGTTAAGTGAACAACCTGTAGTAAATAATAATAGCTTAGATATTGACGTTAGAAATAATAAAATTATTTTGGTAGATGACGTTTTATATACTGGTAGAACAGCAAGGGCAGCAATGGAAGCCATAATTAAACATGGCAGGCCTGCAAATGTACAATTAGCAGTGCTTATAGATAGAGGGCATAGAGAATTACCAATAAGAGCTGATTATGTAGGAAAAAACATACCTACTTCTAAAAAAGAACTTATTGCGGTTAAAGTTTCTGAAATTGACGATGAAGATTCAGTTAAAATATATGAAATATAGAGAATAATAAAAAATCTCGTTTAATTTTAAACGAGATTTTTTATTATTCTTCTAGTAATTTTAAATTAGATTCCTTAGGTGTAATGTAGATAGTTTGATTTGTGTAATAAATAACCATCCCTGGTTTTGAACCACTAGGCTTCTTAACATTTTTAACTTCTGTGTAATCCACAGGAACATTAGAAGAATTCTGAGACTTACTATAGTATGCGGCTAAGTTTGCAGCTTCTTCTAATGTAGTGTCAGGTATTTGGCCATTATTTTTTATAATGACATGAGATCCAGGGATATTTTTTGTATGAAGCCATATATCATTCTTATTTGAAAATTTTAATGTAAGATAATCATTTTGAATATTATTTTTGCCTACATAAATATGAAACCCGTCGCTAGAAATAAAATGCATAGGCTTTGAGGTTTTGGACTTATTTGTTTTATAAGATTTTTTAAATTTAATATATCCAGTATCTATGAGTTCTTTTTTAATTTCTTCTATATCAGTGTAACTATTAACATTTTGTATATTTGTAAGAACTGAGTATAAGTAATTTAGTTCATCATCATTCTGAATATTTTGCTCATAGGCAGCTTCCTCTGATTTTTTTAGTTTATTATACTTTTTATAATAAGCTTGAATATTTTGTGATGGAGTTTTATTTTCATCTAATGATACATTAACTGTATCGTAATTTTCACTATAATAGTTTGAAAGTTCAACTGCTTTCATACCTTTTTCCAGAGTATAGATATTTGCAGTTAGAAGTTCTCCATAAAGCTTATATTTATCTTTTCCTTCACATTCTTTAATTGTTGCATTTAATATTTTGCACTTTTTTAAACAACGATTTATATTATTAGAAACAATTTTTTGAAGATCTGAACTTTGAGCTTTTAATCTATCTATTTTATCTTTTTTAAAATAGAAATCTTCTAGTAATTTTGATGAAGAAGAATAAGAAAGTTTAGAATACTTATCCATACTATCTAAAGGTAAACAATAAAAATCTATTAAGTTGGATTCGCTTTTATAAATATAGTATTCAAATTGATTTAATTCAGCTTTTAACAAGTATTTCTTCAAATAATCTAATATAATAGTTAGGTTTTCTAATTCAAATGCAATATTGGAGTTGTGTATTCTAAAAACTATATCTTTTGATAGTATTTTACCTACACCAGTAAATATATTTGAAAAAAAGCTATCATCAAATTTGATATTATTATTTAGAATGTAGCTGTTTACCTCTTCATAATGGAAATCAAATGGACTCAATTTTGTAGATATAGGAGGATATATGTATTTAATTCCAGGAAATACACTTCTATAACTATTAAGTTCTGGAGTAATATGCTTTATACTATCCATAACTATGCCGTCTCTTTGTCTTATAAGAGTTACATTGCTGTGTCTGCCCATGATTTCTATTATAAGTGAATATATGCTATCAAATCCTAACTCATCTGTACTTTCAAAATGAATTACTGCTATTCTATCAAAATTTAATTGATCAATACCAATTATTTTAGCATTATTCAAGTATTTTCTAAGAACCATACAGAACATGGGAGCTTTAATTGGATTAGGTTTATTTACTTGAGTAAGATGAAGCCTAGGATAATTAGAACTTGAACTAATTAGAAGTCTATGGTTTGATTTTCCTTGACGTATATTTAAAATTATTTCATCTTTCTCTGGTTGATTTATTTTATCAACCTTTCCGTTAACAATTGTATTTTTCAATTCATGAATTATACTGTGTAAAAAGATTCCGTCTAGTGCCATATTATCATCCTTTCTAAAGATATAGATAATAACCTTAATTAATATATAAAACAATTAAAGTTTAGATAGAGATTAAAACTCAATCTAAACTAAGTTTCACTTTATAGTATATTAGTTACATTAGAAATAATCAACTTTAATTAGTAACACCACTAATGGCAGATAATAAATAATTGGTTAGACAATAATATTGACTGTGTAATATAATTAAAGTAATATATTTATAACACTTTTAGGAAAAGATTATTGTAATTAGGGGGAATTAATTTGAAATTTACTAAGATGCAAGGTACAGGAAATGATTTCGTAATTTTAGAAGATTTTGATGAAGCACTTAAAGGAAACCAAAATGAATTAGCAAAGAAGCTATGTGATAGACGTTTTGGAATAGGAGCAGATGGAGTTCTTTTTGTTAGAAAAAGCGATACAACAGATGTTAAGATGGATATTGTTAATGCAGATGGCTCCGAGGCAGCTATGTGTGGAAATGGAATAAGATGTTTTGCAAAGTATGTTTATGATGAGAGTATTGTAAAGAGTAATATTATAAAAATTGAAACTGGAGATGGAATAAAAATAGCACATCTAACTCTAGATAACTCAGAAGTTTCTGGAATAACAATTGATATGGGCAATTACTCTCTTGACCCTAAAGATGCTAAGATAAATGTGCAAGAAAAAATAGTAAATAAAAGGATTAATGTCAATGATAAAGAGTATTCTGTAACATCTATGTTAATGGGAGTTCCACATACAGCTATTATGTGTAAACTTGATGATGTAGATGTAACTGAAGGAAAAGCTATAGAAAAATGCGAAATATTTATAGATGGAACAAATGTAAATTTCTGCGAAGTAGTAAATGAAGATACTATTAAGGTTAAAACTTGGGAAAGAGGTGCTGGTCCAACTTTAGCTTGTGGTACTGGTAGCTGTGCTTCTGTTGTTGCTGCAAACTTACTAGGATTTACTAATAGAAAGGTAAGAGTAATAGTGCCTGGTGGAGAGATGTTTATAGAAGTATCTGATAATAGTGTATTTATGACAGGGCCTGCAGTTACTATTTTTAAAGGGAAAATAACTATATAATATATATTTATAACTAATAGAATCTATTCAGTTGAAAAAATTTAATCAACTGAATAGATTTTTTTATTTAATTGATTAAAGAAAAGAAATATGTCAAAAATATAATTATATTATATGTAAAATAATATAAAATATGTTATTTGATGGTGGAAAGTATGCTAAATAAATTGATAAACATTCTAATTGATGAAAAAGTAATCAGCAAAGATAATTGTGAAAATGTGATTTTAGATAAATATAATTTGGGGAAAAGCTTAGAAGAGATGTTTACCTATAATGGACTTATAAGTGAGCCACAATTATGTGAAATCTTAGAAAGAAGATTTAATATAGAAAATATTAATCTAGATAGTGTAATTATAGATGATGATATCTTAAGAATATTACCAAAAGAAACAGTAAAAAAACATTGCTTAATGCCATTTAAACTTGAAAGAAATTTATTGTATGTAGCAATGAGTAATCCATTAAATACAGATGTAATTGAAGAAATTAAATTTATTACTAATAAAGAAATACTGCCTTATTATGATAAAAAAGATAATATACTATGTGCAATTGAAAATTACTATTATAAACGAATGGCAAATGAAGCACTAGAGAATTTAAAAATTGATAATAAACAAACAAAACCTGACAAAGAATCAAATAGTGATATTTTTATTGATGATACTCCAATAATAAAATTAACTGATTCAATTGTAAATCAAGCAATTAATGATAATGCCAGTGATATCCATTTAGATCCATTTGAGGATGGTGCAGTAGTAAGATTTAGAATTGATGGTGTACTAAAAGAAGAGATGGTAATTCCAAATAAAATTTACCCTTCTGTGTGTGCCAGGATAAAAATAAAATCTGGTATGGATATATCTAAAAAGCTGATACCCCAAGATGGGAAAATGGAATATCAAGCTAAAAATGACGATTTGGATTTTAGAGTAGCATCAATACCTACATTATTTGGAGAAAAAATAGTAATAAGAATCTTATATAAACTAAATAGAGAAAGAAATTTAGATAATCTAATAATAAATAAAAATCAAAGAAATGAAATAAAAAATATACTGCGATTAAGAAATGGCCTTATACTAGTAGCTGGTCCGACAGGTTCTGGCAAAACTACAACTTCTTGCGCCATAATTAACCAATTAAATTCTGTTGAGAGGAATATAATTTCAATAGAAGATCCTGTTGAGTATGCTATCAAAGGGGTAAATCAAATAAATGTTAATAATAAAGCAGGGCTTACTTTTGCTAAAGGACTGAGAAGCATGTTGCGGCAAGATCCAGATATTATAATGGTGGGTGAAATTAGAGATGAAGAAACAGCACAGATTGCAGTAAAGGCAGCAATAACTGGACATTTAGTTATATCAACTATTCACACTAACAATGCTTTTGGTGCCATATTAAGATTAATTGATATGAATGTACCAAATTACCTAGTAGCAGATTCTTTAATAGCTGTAATAGCTCAGAGGTTAGTCAGAAAAATATGTCCACTTTGTAAAAAAGAATATTATCCTTCAGAAGATGAGATAAACATTTTACACTTAAATAGTTCAGATAGACTTTATAGAGGAGAAGGATGTAAAAACTGTAATAAAACAGGATATAAAGGCAGAGTAGCTGTATTAGAGATTTTAGGCATAGATAATGTTCATAGAGAAATTATGAAAAGCAAGAATTCTTCAGCTAATTTAAAAAGTTATAGTATTGAAAAGGGTATGGTTACTCTAAGTAATAGCTGTAGAGAATTGGTGATAGATGGGGTTACAAGTGGAGAGGAAATGATGAGGGTATACTATGAAGGCTTATAAATATGAAGCTGTAGATTTAAAAGGCAATATTGTTAAAGGCAAATATTTAGTGGAAAGTGAAAGTCAGCTTATATATACAATAAGTGAAAAGGGCTTATATTTGATGAATTATAAGCCTTGCAAAACACAGTTATTAGGAAGTTTTATATACAAGGTTAATTATAAGGATATATCATTACTTTGTAAGCAATTTTCCGAGGTATTAAAATGTGGAATGAGTGTGCCGGAAGGATTAAATATTATTACCAACAATAAAATTAAACCACCATTAAAAAATAGTTTATATGTAATAAAAAATGATGTAGAAAAAGGAATAAGTATCTATGATAGCATTATTAAATTTCAAAACATATATCCTAAATTTATGATTGAGATGGTAGCAGTAGGCGAAGAAAGTGGAAATTTAGAAGGCGTATTTAGAAATCTTTCAAAGTATTACATGAGGCAATATAAAATTCATAAGAAAATAAAATCTGCAGCTATGTATCCTATAACAGTTCTAATAACAGCTATAATATTCTCAATTTTCGTTATTACAAGTATAATACCAAACTTTATTATGGAAATTAGTGAACCTAGTTCAGAATTACCTAGTAGTGTGAAAAGACTGTTAAATGCCAGTAATTTTATTTCTTCTGTAAAATTTAAAATTTTTGTTTTGTGTATAATACTTATTTTATTTTTTATCATATATAGAGGATTTCATAGAAAATTATTAGACAATTTTAAATATAAAGTTCCAGTGATTAAAGAATTTTTTAAGGAAATATATGAAATTAAATTTTCAAATAGTCTAAATTTACTTATAAGCAGTGGTATACCAATTGTTAATTCTATAGAAATTATCAAAAATAGCACGGATGATCTTTATATTCAAGATAAAATAATGAGTATTATTTTAAATATAAAAGAAGGAGAAAGTCTATCAAAGTCTTTAGAAAACAGTAAACTTTTTCATACTATGTTTATATCTGTAATAGCCTTAGGGGAGGAAACAGGAAGTTTAGAAGAAATGTTAAGTATAATATCAGAAATCTATGAAGAGAATTTAAATGAATCAGTAGATAGGATATCAACTTTTATAGAACCGTTAATGATTGTAATAGTAGCCATTATAGTTACAGCATTAATTGTAAATATTTTAATGCCAATAATAGATTCTATGGATTCTATAGGTTTAATCTTAGGATTTTAACTAAATTTTATAGGAGGGAAAAGTTTGAAAAGTAAAATAGGTAAAAGTAAAGGATTTACTTTAATAGAGTTAATAGTAGTTATGGCCGTAATACTAGTTATATCAAGTTTATTGATACCAAGATTTAATGGATATAGAAACAAAGCACAAAGCTTAAAAGTTATAGATACTGGAAGACAAATATATTTAGCAGCAGTAGAAAGTTATACAGAAGGAAATGGAGAATTTAGTAAAGATGGAATCTTGAAAGCTACGAAGGATTTACTTGGTATAGATGAATTAGAAGTAGATAGTAAAGCAAACAACATAAGCATAGGTTATAAAGTTGACAATAAGCAATATTCAGTTAATTTTAATGAACTTGATAATGGATTTATTATAAAAGACAGTTCTGATAAACAAATATATCCTCCTGCTAATAGTAAGCAGGCATCTACTATTGAATAACTTAGCCTAAAAGCATAGTGATGAAATGTTATTAGAATAAAATAAAATGTTTTGAAAGGTATAAGCCTATTTATGAAGTACAAAAATCATAGGGGAATTACTTTAATAGAATTAGTTATTTCGTTAAGTATAATATTTTCTATAATAAGCATTTGTTCAATAAATTTAATTAAGGTAAATAAAAGTTTTATAAACAATGCAAGTGTAGATTTTTTTAACAACTATATGTTACAAATTATAGGCAATTCAGCTTTATATTGCAAAGAACATAATAGAAGTGGATATTTATTGTTTAAAGAAGACAATAAAACAATTAAGTTTTTTTGTAATAATAGCAAAGTAGATGAGTATAAGTTACCAAAAGGTTTTGAATTTGTAAGCCCTGAAGTGTTTCAAAGGAAAATTGAAATAGATAACTTAGGAATGGTAATTAAAGCATGTACTATAAATTATATAGATTCAAAGAATAATATGAACACTATAACAATAAGAGTAGGTACAAGATATGTTCAGATTAAATAAAAGTAGAGGGATAGGGTTTATAAATGTTATTTGTAGTTTAGCTATACTTATGATTGCAATAACTTATATTACAAGTTTTAAAGTAAGAGAAATAAAGCTAAAGAAGTATAATACGGAAATGAACAAAAGTGTTGTGTTTATGGAAGCTTTGAGAAATGAAATTACATATAACTACACATATGAGGAAATAAAAGAATTATTCGTTAATTGTTTACCTTTAAATAATAGTAATTATATTAGTGAAGATAAGTTGTTTATAAACGGTAATAATTTAGACTTAGATTCATTAAATACTAAGGGCTTAAGAGAGATGTTAGATAAGTTTGAAAATAATAAAGAAACCTACTTAGAAATTACAGCTAATAGTGATGAAGAAGAGATAATTAAGATAAATCTGACTTTTTTCATAAATGGAATCCAGTCTAATAAGATTATTAGAACAACATTATATAAGGGAGAATATTAAAGTGAAAAGAGGTTTTACTCTAATAGAATTAGTCCTTACTTTGGCCATTTTAAGTATATTATCACTAATTGGAGTACAGCTACTTTCTCATAATGTATGGAAGTATAAAAATACTATAACTTTAGTTAGAGAAGAGAGCTATGCAAGAGAGGCTTTAAGGTTTATTGAAAGTGAATTTTGCGACGTAAATAATAAGTTAATAAAAGTAGGAGTAGATAAATTAATAATTGAAAAAAATAATGGAGATAGAAACACTATAAAAAGTATCAAAAAATCTAATGGATCTTTTAAAGTAGTAAATTCTTATTATAAGTTAAAAGGTAACACAACCACTACAGATACAGTTGTTGAAGATATCAAAAATTTTTTGGTAAAAAATAATGAAAATCTTGTATATGTTTCTGTATATACAATGCATGGAGAAAAATTTGAAAGATGTTTTGGAACAAGAAATATAAAAAAGGATTTATAGAATTATACACATTAATTATAGTTTTTATAGTATTTGTTATGTTAATGTTTTCTTTTAGACTTGAGATTATGAAAAAGAGATATAATAACAGTTCAATTAACTTGCAGTTAGCACAAAATGAGTATGAAAAATATAGGATATATTTATTTAATAATATAAATAAATATATAACTGATGTTAATGATGCTGCGGTATTGACTATTGAAAACATACACAATATTTTAAAAGATATGGATAAAGTATATTATAACAGTTGTTACCTAGAATATGATAAGGAAAATAGAAATATTATAATTCATATTTTCCCTGAAACAGAGATTTCGAGAGTAGAGTATTATAACTATAGTGTAGATCCAAATACAAATAAAATTATATTTAATATAGAAAAAATTAAAAGATAGGTAAAAGGATGAGATGCTTATGAAAGATTTAATGCTAAAAGTCTCAGAATATGATACTAAATGTTTAATACTAAATAGAATAATAAAAAAAGATAGCGTCACTAGCGATATAGAAAAAATTAAAATAAAATTGAAGAATAAAAATGTTTTTATATTAGTAGAAAACGAAGAGATATATACGAAATATTTAAAGGTTCCTAAAGTAAACGATAAAAATCTGAATCTAATTATAAAAAATCAATTACTGTATTCATATGGGAAAAAAGCAGAAGATATAATATACACGTATTTTATATCCAATAAAAATAAGGAGGATATAGAGGTTGTAGTATTTTGTATTAATGGTGAAAAGTTAAAATGGTTAAGAAACTGTAATGTTAATTTTAATTTAAAAAAAATTAATTTAATTCAAATTTGTTATATAGATTATTTTCGCAGATATATAATGGAAAAAAACTATATGATTATGTTTAAACATAATTCAAATTTTTATATTGTGGCATTAGTAAATGATAAAATTATTGCTAATAAGATTATAAGTGATATGGAATATAGTAGAGTAGTTGATGGATTAAATTATATTATTTCCAAAGTATCAGAATATAGCAATATTATTAAAAAAATTTATTATTGTAATATTAATAGAGAAGCTTTTGATAAAATTAGTAGGATTGGGGATAATTTTGAATTTATAAATTTAGGACAAATAGATGAAGAGAGAATCTTGGAATATTTTATAATAAATAGGAGATAGTTTTACATGAATAGCTATAATTTTCTTCCAATGTGGTATAGAAATAAGATGGATAAAAGGAATAGTATAAAGCTTAAACTATATCTAGTAATAATGATATTTAATGTTATTATTTGTTTAACTAGATTTTTTACTTATAAAGCTGAAGCTGCTAAGCTGGACAATGAGATTAATAAAATTATCATAAAAACTAATAGTGAAAAAATGAAAACACAGACACGAGATAAGGAAAAAGTTAAAACTATAAGTACATATAAAAATGTATCAAAAAATATAACATCAGAAAACGGTGATTGTAAATTTCACTCTATAACTATAGAGGAGACTAAGGTTTCTATTGAAAGCGAACCTATAGATTTATATAAAGCTATTAGCTTTGTAGGCAATATTGAAAACAATAAAGATTGCAAAGTTAAAGATATAGATATGGAGAATATAGAAGACAATAAAGTTAAGATTAAAATGATTATTGAGGTTAAAAGCAATGAATAAGAATATTAAGTACATATTTTTGTTGAGCGTAATGTTTGGATTAATTATAATTTCGGTTATAATTAATTATTTTAGTAAAGAGGATATTATAATAAAAAGAGAAAAATTAGAAAAACTAAGTTCAGTTCAAATATTAGATAGGAAACCTAAGGGTATAAACTATTCTAATGTTTTAAAATATTTAGAGAACCAAAATTACTTAAAAATAAAAAAGATCGATAGCAACTACAAAGACGAAAAGCTATTTCATATTGATTTAGAGTTTAAGGGTGATAGAGATAAGTTCAATAAATTTATAGAAAATATTAAAGAAGAACAAAATTTTTATAGTATAGATAGTATGCAATTTAAAAATGAAAAAGATAATATATTTATATGTGACTTAGGTATAAACTTTTACGTTGACAAGTGATTTTTATATATAATATCTATACATAAAGAGGATTCTTGGCTTCAGGTGGAGTTTTTTTCTCCACCTGAAGCTTAGAAGCCCTTATCTAGGGACGTAGAAGCCGTTATCTCCCACTTTAGAAGTGGGAGTATTACGGATTGTAGTCATCAGATAAAATAAATGTATTTGCAAATATTCGCAAGTTTTGATAAAATATCATTGGTTAGAGCAAAAAAGAGTGAAATATTAATGAATAAATTGCTTCTACAACTGATGAAGCTTTTATTTATGTTTAAATTAATGGAAAAAGCTCTAAAAGCAATTAAGCCAAGTCTTAAAGAGTAATTAGTTTAAAACAAATTGTAGCTTTAAAGCCTATAGTTTAATAAAATAATTATTTAAATATAATTTCTTTATTAATATAAGGCTGGTATTAATGCGGATTTTAGGGTTATAATAAAACTATAATAGATTTTGTGGAGGGATACATAATGATTTCAGCTGGAGATTTAAGAAAAGGAACTACTTTTGAACTAGATGGACAAGTTTTCACTGTAATTGATTTCTTACATGTTAAGCCAGGTAAAGGAGCAGCTTTCGTAAGAACAAAACTTAGAAACGTAATAAGTGGTGGAGTTACAGATACTACTTTTAACCCAACAGCTAAGCTTCAAGAAGCAGTTATTGAAAGAAAAGAAATGCAATACTTATACAGTGATGGTGAATTATACTATTTCATGGATCAAGAAACTTTTGAACAAATACCACTAAACCTTGAACAAGTAGAAGAAGCAATCAAATTCTTAAAGGAAAACATGTTTGCTATAATTAAATTCTATAAAGGAGCAGCTTTCTCAGTTGAAGCACCTAACTTTGTAGAACTACAAATAATTGAATGCGAACCAGGTGTTAAAGGTAACACTGCAACAAATGCAATGAAACCAGCAAAATTAGAAACAGGTGCAATAGTTCAAGTTCCACTATTTGTAAATGAAGGTGAAACAATAAGAGTAGATACTAGAACTGGCGCTTATATGGAAAGAGTATAGTATTATAACTACCCTAGAGGGAGTGTTAAAATGAGTTCTCTTATGTCAAAAATAACTTCATTAAAAAAAGTTATAAATGACTTAAACATGCCAAATGATTCAAAAGAAAAAGAAATATTGCTTGAATTAAGTAATATAGTATATGAAATCACAGAAAAAGTAGAGAAAATGGAAAAAAATCAATCTGAGATTAGTGAATATGTAACTATTTTAGATGAGAATTTAGGTAATATAGAAGATGAACTTTATGGATTCGAAGAAGACGATGAGGAATTTAGTAGCTACGATTACATTGATATACAATGTAATGAGTGTAATGCAATACTAGCAATAGAAAAAAGCTTAATGAACAATGAAAATGAACTTATATGTCCTAATTGTCGTAATACCATAAAATTAAAATCTAATTAGAATTAATAATCAGCATGTAGGCAATGTGCCTGCATGCTTTTTTATATATAAAAATAAGAGTGTTTCAATAAAAGAGATATTCTTATTTTTATTTTTTTTAATATATTTGGAATAAATAAACTATAGTGTAAATAAAAATTTAATAAGAAAGGAGGATGAAAAGTCATGAATACGAAAGATGTGTTTTATATTTTACCAGATACTATAAGAGCACCCTTAGAAAAAATTAAGGAATTTGAAAAGTTACAAGAGATAAGAATAAAATCTAACAAACCGCTAGTTTTTTATACAGGGAATAGGGAGTTTATATCTAGTTATGTTGTAACAAAAGAAGATATTAAAAGCATTCTACAGAGAATAAGCAACTACTCTATTTACGCTTTTGAAGAAGAAATTAAACAAGGCTATATAACTATAAAAGGTGGACATAGGGTGGGAATATGTGGATCTTGTGTCATGGAAGACAATAAGGTAAAAACAATAAAGAATATAGCTTCTTTAAATATAAGAATTTGCAGAGAAGTTATAGGATGTTCTAATAAGATAATGCCATATATTATTGAAAATAATAAGGTATTGAACACAATAATAATATCTCCACCTAAGTGTGGAAAGACAACACTAATAAGAGATATTAGCAGAAATTTATCTGATGGAACGAAAATTGAAGGAATAAATTTTCAAGGTATGAAGGTTTGTATAATTGACGAGAGAAGTGAAATAGGAGGGTGTTACAATGGTATACCGCAAATGAATATTGGGATAAGATCTGATATTTTAGACAATTGTTATAAAAGTGAAGGCATAATGATGGCCATAAGAAGTATGGCACCAGATGTTATTATTTGTGATGAGATTGGAACCCATAAAGATGTTGAAAGTATACTTATGGCAATGAACTCAGGAGTTAAGTTGATTACAACTATTCATGGATTTGATATTGATGACTTATATAAAAGGCAAGTATTTAAAGACATATTGGAGAATAAAGTGTTTGAAAGAGCTATAGTATTGAGCGGCATAAGGGAAGCAGGAACAGTAGAATATATATATGATTTTAAAAAGAAAGATAAACTTTGGAGGAGATAGTGTGTATTTAAAGGTTATAGGCTGTATTTTAGTTTTGATAGGTTCTTCATTAATAGGCTTCTCTTACGGGGAAAACTTAAAAAGAAGGTTTTTTCAACTAAAAGAAGTTGAACAAGCACTATATCAATTACAGAGTGAAATAGTATATACACATTCAGCGTTACCGGAGGTTTTTTTAAATGTTTCTTATAAGTGTAGTAAACCAATAAATAAATTATTTTTAGAAGTCTCCAATTTATTATATGAAAATAAAGTTGATAGTGTGTATGAAGGATTTAAAGAAGCGTTTAAATCGAATAAGAGTTTTTTAAGTCTTAAGCAGTTTGATATTGATATACTAATGGATTTGTCAAAAACTTTAGGGGAATCGGATATTGAAGGTCAAAAAAATATAATAGCTTTAACATTAAACAATATAAAAAGTCAGCTAGATAATGCTGAAGAAACAATGAGAAAAAATATAAAGATGTATAGATACTTAGGTTTTTCCTTTGGAGCTATAGTTGTCATCATGATTTTATGATTAATAGGAGGTAAGAAATATGTTAGATGTAAGTTTAATTTTTAAGATAGCAGCTGTTAGTATATTAATAATAATTTTAGATAAGATTTTAGAAACTACAGGTAAAAAGGATTATGCAGTAATAGCTAATTTAGCTGGAATAGTCATTGTATTAATGATGGTAATCAATCTTATAAATAAGTTGTTTAGCACCGTAAAAACTATGTTCCAATTTTAGGAGGCAAATATGGAAATAGTAAAAGTTGTTGCATTTGCTTTTATTGCACTATTTATAATACTTGCAGTTAAAGATCAAAGAAATGATTTAGCTTTACATATAAGTATAGCGGCAGGAATAGCTATATTCTTGTTCATGCTAGATAAGATCACTTCAATACTACAGCTGTTACAGGAATTGGCTTTAAAAGCTAATATAGATTTTATCTATTTAAATATTGTTTTTAAAATATTAGGTATTGCATACTTAGCGTCCTTTTGTAGTGAAATATGTAAAGATGCTGGTCAAGGAAATTTAGCTTCCAAAGTTGAGTTTGCCGGTAAAATATTAATACTGGTGCTAGCGATTCCTATTCTTATGGCAGTATTGCAATCAATATTAAAGATTATGTAAATGGGATATAGGAGTAATAAATATGAAAAAGTTAATAATTATTTTGCTAATGTTCTTACTAATCCCCCTCAATGTACAAGCTTATACATCTGATCCTGTTAAAGACTCTGGTCCTGTTATTGATAAAGAACAAACAATGCAAGTAGAAGAGCTGTATGATTACATAACAAATATGAAAACCAAATATGAAATATTAAATGATGTAGATGTGCAGACATATGTTAAACAATATATAAAAAGCGGAGATGGTAAATTTTCAACAAAAAAAGTATTTAATGCACTATTAATATATGGATTTCGAGAAGTAGTAGCCTGCGGAAAACTTATGTCTATGATAATAATCATCTGCATAATTTGTGCTCTTATAAGTAATCTAGAAAATGCTTTTAGTAATGGAAATTTATCTAATATAGCTTATTTTGCTTGTTACGCCATGCTTATAATACTTATCTCAAGGACATTTTATATAGGAGTTTCAACGGCAAGAGATACCATTAAAAATATGACTGATTTTATGGCTGCATTAATGCCAGTGTTATTAATGCTTTTAGCTACAGTTGGAGGATTTACTCAGGCCGCTTTCATGGATCCTTTGATAATAGGAGTTACTAATATAAGTGCTAGGATTTTTGCAGACCTTATTATACCATTAGTTAGTATTTCTTTTGTCATACAGTTTGTAAACAATATATCAGAAGAATACAAAGTGGACAAATTAGCAAAGCTTTTAAATAAGACTATACTTTGGGTTCAGGGAACTATAATGACAATATTTATAGGCATAGTTACCATAAGGAGTATGACTACGGCTACAATAGATGCTGTAACAGAGAAAACTATGAAATTCGCAGTAGATAGTTTTATACCTATCGTGGGTAAAAGTCTTTCAGATGCAATTTCAACAGTGGCAGGATATTCATTGTTACTAAAAAATGCTCTAAGTAGTATTGGATTAATTATATTAGTTATCATAATAATTCTTCCACTAATTAAGATGCTAATAATGGCTTTTATTTATAAATTAACTGCAGCATTAATTGAACCTATTAGTGACAGTAGATTAGTGAAATGTATAAGCTCCGCAGGTGACTCCTTAATTCTAATTATGGCTAGTGTTATCAGTGTTTCTGTAATGTTTTTTATAATGATATCTATAGTTGCAGCAGCTGGTAGAAGTATTCTAGGCACTTAAGAAGGAGGAGTAGTATGATATCAGGTCTTAAAGATTGGGTTATGAGCATTTGTACTGCAATATTTTTTATAACTGCTGTGGAGATGATAATGCCCAATAATTCTATGAAAAAATATAGTAAATTTGTGCTAGGTTTAATACTGATTACAGTAGTATTAAACCCAATAATAAAGATATTTGATAAAAATTTTAATATAAATGGATATGTGAATGAGGCAACAAAATATTTTGAGGAAAAGCAATTTCAAGATGATTATGATAAGTATAAAAATAGTAGCATTAATAACACTGTAGAAGTATTTTCAGATAACTTGGAAAATTTATGTGTTAATAAGCTAGAAGAGAAGTTTCCAAGAGATAGCTATGAAGTTTCTGCACAAGTAAGCTATGATCCTGAAAAAGAAAAATTTATTATTTCAGAAGTTAGAGTAGGGGTAAATGAAGGCAATATTAGAAAAGTTAAAAAGATAAAAATTAAAGACAGCAAAGAGGTTAGTAGCAAAGAGTTAATTGATGATAGCAAAAGTAAATCAATTACTGAATATTTAAATACTGTACTAAATATACCTAAAGATAAAATAAAAGTTTATAAAATGTAGATTTATAATGAATATCATTAAGAGTGGGGAGTGAACTTATGGACCTAAAAAGTTTATTTAAACTAGAAAAGATAAGGGAAAAAACGAAAGAGAAGAAAGGAAAAGCAAATGTAGCAAATTTACTTATACTAGTTTTAATAGGAGTATTGTTGGCCATGTTAAGTAATACATTTAAAGATACAAGTACTTCTAACATAAACAATAACAATTTACCTAAAGGAAAAGGAGCAGTAACACAACAAAAATCTCAAGGAGAAGATGAAAAAAATAGTGAAGCTAAAGATGAAGAAGCGGAGGTAGAAAAAAAGCTGAAAGATACTCTGGAAAACATCCAGGGCGTTGGAAATGTCAAAGTAATGGTCTATTTTAAAGGGGGTGAAGAGCAGATACCAGCAATAAACATAAATGATGCTACAAGCCTTACGGAGGAGAAAGATGTAGATGGAGGAACTAGGAAAATAACACAAAAGAATGATGGAAGAACAATTGTAATGATGCAGACAGATAATGGGACAAAGCCTTTTGTAGTTAAAAAATACAAACCACAAGTTACAGGAATTTGCATTGTAGCTGAAGGTGCTGAGGATAGATTAATAAAATTACAAATTCAAAAAGCTGTACTAAATTTATTTGACTTAAAAGAAAGTCAAGTTAATGTCTATCCTATGAAAAAATAACATATATTGTATATAAAGGGCATATAAATTTTCTAGAAAGGTTAAAATAAAGATTATATGGGAGGTATTTAAATGAATAAGAAACAAGGGGTTATTATTGTTGTGTTGTTGGCACTTATAGTATGTGCTGGAATATTAGCAACCAAGCTTAACGCTGACTTAGATTATGTAGCAGGAAATGATATGCCAAATGGAAAGAGTACTATATCATTTAACGATTCAACTAAAAAAAATACAGGAAGCAATTTCTTTCAAGAAAATCAAATTATAAGAGACAACAATGCATCACAAGCATTACAAAATTTAAAAGCATTAATTGATGATGAACATACATCTAAAGAAGAAAGGGCTGAACTTTCTAAGAAATATACTAACTTAGCATTAGCGACAAGCAATCAATCCCAAATTGAAACACTATTAAAAAGCAAAGGTTATGAAGATGTACTATGTTATGTTCAAGATAGTAAAGTTACAATTATAGTAAAATCTTCACAAAAATTAACTGATGCACAGCAAAAACAAATTCAAGATGTAGTTATGGATGTTACACATATTAAAGATGTAGAAATTCAATTAAAGCAATAAATATGTTTGTAAAATTCTATTCCTTTTGATATAATAAGCATAAGATTAATTTGTTTTGGAAAATCAAAGCAAAGGGGGTACCTAAATGGACGAAAATTTAAATAAAGAAGTTGAAATGGGTATTGTTAAAATATCAGATGAAGTAGTTGAAGTAATTGCAGGATTAGCAGCTTCTGAAATAGATGGAATTGAAGGAATGAGTACTACGATAGTTGGAGGTATAACCCAAATACTTAGTGGTAAGAAAAATGTTTCTAAAGGCATTAAAGTTAATGTTGGAGAAGACAGTGCAACTATTGATATATTTGTTGTAGTGAAATATGGCATTAAGATTCCTGATGTAGCTAAAAGAGTTCAAGAAAATGTAAAAAAATCAGTTGAGTCAATGACTGGTCTCAATGTGTCAGCAGTCAATGTTAATATTCAAAATGTAGTACTTCCGAAAGAGGAAGAAAAGATTAATGAAAAAGAAGAGTAGTTTTACACCCTCTGAAAACAGAGGGTGTTTCCATGTTTAAAAGTGTATAAGAATATTTAATTTGATAATAATTAAAATGTATATAACTTATATATTTATCTATATTAGGTGCATTTATTTATAAATTTAGGAGGAAAACATGAACAGAAGAAAATCAAGAGAAATTGCTATGAAACTATTATTTGAAATGACTATAAATAAGGAAGAGTATGAAGAAATATTAAGCAATTTTAAAGAAAACACAGACTTGACTTTAGAAGATGTAGATTTTGATTACATAGAAAAAATAGTAAAAGGCATTCAACAAAATACAGAAAGTATAGATAAAAAGATAGAGGAAAATCTAAAAAATTGGAAGATAGGCCGTTTGTCCAAAATAGATCTTTCTATACTGAGAATTTCTACATATGAAATTATATTTAGTGAAGATGTGCCTAATAGAGTTGCAGTTAATGAAGGCATAGAGCTTGCAAAACGATATTCAGCTGATAATTCACCTGCATTTATAAATGGAGTTTTAGGAAACATGATAAAGTAAAATTTAGATGGAGCTTAAAGCTCCATCTAAATTTTAAATAAAAAACATAATTTTGAGGTGGAAAAATGGGTATTAAATTAGATGGTAAAAAAGTTGCCGAAAAGTTTAGAAATCAAATAAAAAGCTTTGTAGACCATAGAGTGGCTACAGGATTAAAACCTCCATGCATAGCAAATATTTTAATTGGCAATGATGGAGGTTCCTTGTACTATGTAAATAACCAAAATAAGTTATGTGAGAAACTTGGTGTTAGAGTAAGAAGTATTCATTTTGATGAACATATAACTGAAGAAGAAGTTGAAGATTTAATTATTAAATTAAATGAAGACCATGAGATAGATGGGATAATACTTCAGCTTCCACTACCTAAACACTTAGATGAGGATAAAATTACATCCTTAATTTCAGAAAAAAAAGACATTGATGGTCTTAGCAGCATAAATATAGGTAAATTATATAAAGGTGAAAAGTGCTTTATACCTTGCACAGCTAGAGGTATAATTGAACTAATAAAAAGTACAGGTATTAGCATAGAAGGGAAAAACGCAGTTGTAGTTGGAAGAAGTAACATCGTAGGAAAACCTGTTGCTCAATTGCTTTTAAATGAAAATGCTACTGTTACTATATGCCATTCAAAAACAACTAATTTAAAAGAAATTTGTTCTAATGCAGATATATTAGTTTCAGCTGTAGGAAAGCCTGATTTTATAACTGATGAATATATTAAAAAAGATGCAATAGTAATTGATGTAGGTACTACTTCTGTTAATGGAAAATTAGCGGGAGATGTACGTTTTGATGAAGTTATAGAAAAGGCTAGCTATACAACACCAGTGCCTGGTGGAGTGGGAGCTATGACTACAACTATGTTAATAAAAAATCTTTGTGAGGGATTAAAGTAATATGCAAATTAAAACTTTAACAGTTTCTCAACTAAATACATATATAAAAAGGGTATTAGATAGTGATTTTATTTTAAAAAACTCTTGCATTAAAGGGGAAATATCTAACATTAAAATTCATAATACTG
This sequence comes from Clostridium sp. JNZ J1-5, assembly GCF_053901425.1. Lineage (NCBI taxonomy): Bacteria > Bacillati > Bacillota > Clostridia > Eubacteriales > Clostridiaceae > Clostridium > Clostridium sp. JNZ J1-5. The sequence continues at coordinate 3,562,587 of NZ_CM132773.1, forward strand.
GTCATATATATTTCTCTTTAAAGGATGAACAAAGTAAAATAAATTGTATTATGTTTAAAACTTATGCGGAATCTTTATTGTTCACACCTGCAAATGGAGATAATGTTATAATAAAAGGAAGAGTTTCTGTATATCAAAAAGATGGTGTATATCAATTTTATTGTGAAGAAATGGAACGGGATGGTATAGGCGATTTATATATAGCTTTTGAAAATCTAAAAAATAAGCTACTAAAAGAAGGCATATTTGATGAAAGTCATAAGAAAGATATTCCAAAGTATGCAAAAAAGATAGGAATTGTAACTTCACCTACAGGTGCAGCTGTGAAAGACATTATAAATGTATCAAAAAGAAGAAATCCTAATATAGAAATTTTAATATATCCATCCCTAGTTCAAGGGAGTAATGCTAGTTTTCAGTTAATCCAAGGGATTAAGTACTTAGATAGAAGAGAAGATGTTGATGTAATAATATTAGCTAGGGGTGGAGGTTCCATTGAAGAGTTATGGGCCTTTAATGATGAAAATTTGGCCTATGAAATATATAACTGTAATAAACCTATAGTAAGTGGAATAGGCCATGAAACGGACTTTACAATTGCTGACTTTGTTAGTGACAGGAGGGCGCCAACGCCTTCAGCTGCAGCAGAACTTGCTGTTTTTAATTTAAGTGAATTAAATGAAAAAATTAGAAACTATAGAATTTTATTAGATAATGCAGAGTTAAATAACATTAAGAATAGAGTTAATTATTTAAATATGTTGTCTCATAAGTTGGAAATTAGCAGCCCTTTAAACTTTATTGCAAATGAATATATAAAGCTTGATAACTTAAAGTCTAAATTATATTATATGGCTCAAGCATCAATATCCTATAAAAAAGAAAACTTGTCAAAGCTAAATTCATTACTTTGTGCACATAATCCATTAAATGTTTTAGATAAGGGATTTGCAATTATTCAAGATAGACAAGAAAATTTAGTTAAAAGTATCAATCAGTTTAATGAAAATGAAGAGTTAAGAATAACACTAAGAGACGGAGCAGTTAAAGTTAAAATAAATGATATTGAAAAACAAAAAAAGTAATTAAAATTTCGGAGGCTTTCAATGGTAAAGAAAAGAGAATCTTATGAAGATTTGATGAACAAGTTAGAAAACATTGTTAAGACAATGGAAAACGGAGAAGCAGCTTTAGAAGAGTCTATGAAAAACTATGAAGAGGGCGTAAAGATTTGTAACAAAATGTATAAGATACTAAATGAAGCAGAAGGTAAAATTAAGCTGTTAACGGATGATGGTGAAAAAGAATTTACAGAGGTAGATGAATGATATGGATATGAATATATTAAAAAATGAGGTAAACACTTGGTTAAGTGATTACTTTGCAAATAAAGGTAGCTACAATAAATTAGTCTACGAAGCTATGGAGTATAGTGTAAAAGTTGGGGGAAAAAGAATAAGGCCTATTCTAATGCTTTCCACATATAATATATATGCAAATGACTATAGTAAGATTATGCCTATAGCATGTGCATTAGAAATGATTCATACTTATTCCTTAATTCATGATGACCTACCTGCCATGGATAATGACGATTTAAGAAGAGGTAAGCCAACTAATCATAAAGTGTTTGGAGAAGCAATAGCAATTTTAGCTGGTGACGGACTTTTAAATGAAGCTATGAATATAATGTTTCAATGTAGTCTAGAAGGAGATAAAAGTACTTTAGAAGCTTGTTCTATGATTTCAAAAGCAGCAGGTGTTGAGGGGATGATAGGAGGGCAAGTAGTTGACATTGTATCAGAGGGAAAATCTATAAGTGAGGAACAGCTATATTATATGCATAAATATAAAACAGGTGCTTTAATTAAAAATGCAATAGTATCTGGAGCTATTTTAGGCGGTGCTGGTGAAGAAGACATAGAAGTATTAAGCTTATTTGGAGAAAAACTTGGTTTGATATTTCAAATTAGGGATGACATATTGGATGTAATAGGGGATGCAAATACATTAGGTAAAAATGTTAATAGTGATAGTAGCAATAATAAAACAACATTTGTATCTAAGTTTGGATTGGAAAAATGTAAAGGAATGTGTGAAAGTTTAACAAGTGAGTGTTTAGGACTGCTAGAAAATATATCTTCTAATGCAACTGATTTAAAAGATATAACTATATTTCTTACAAAAAGGCAGTATTAATACCTTATTTTAGTATTTTATGACCTATAAAAAATGTCAAATACTTTGAAATAAATAAAAGCCTGTGATATAATCCGAATATAAATTTTAATAAAAATATATTTATTAGGAGAGTTAAAGATAGGACATGTCATTAAAAAGAAACGATAAATTTATATATAATATACTAAATGATTACAGTGATATTAGCGAATTAAAGAAAATGTCTAGTTCTGAACTTATGCAATTTTCAGGTGAAATAAGAAATTTTTTAATTGACAAAGTGTCAAAAACAGGAGGACATTTAGCTTCTAATTTAGGTGTAGTAGAGTTAACCTTAAGCTTATATAGAGTATTTGACATAGACAAAGATAAAATTGTATGGGATGTAGGACATCAAACTTATGTACACAAAATACTAACTGGAAGAAAAGATAAATTTGGTAAACTAAGGCAATTTGGGGGAATAAGCGGATTCCCTAAAAGATGTGAAAGTAAATATGATATTTTTGAAACAGGTCACAGTAGTACTTCTATTTCAGCAGCTCTAGGTATGGCTAGAGCAAGAGATTTGAAGAAAGAAAATCATAGTGTAGTTGCAGTAATTGGTGACGGCGCATTAACTGGTGGAATGGCACTTGAAGCTTTAAATGATGCAGGAGATAGAAAGACAGACCTTATAATTATATTGAATGATAATCAAATGTCTATTGGAAAAAATGTAGGAGGTCTATCCACATATTTAAGTAAGATTAGGATTGACCCTAAATACAATAAATTTAAAGAGGAATTTGATGAAGCTTTAAGAAAAACTAATATAGGAAATAGTCTTGCTGATTCATTGAGAAAAATAAAGTCAGGAATAAAGCAAATGCTAGTGCCGGGAATGTTTTTTGAGGACATGGGAATTAAATATTTAGGACCTATAGATGGGCATAATATTAAGGAACTTACTAAAGTTATGTCTATGGCAAAAGGTCTAAAAGGACCAGTTTTAATTCATGCAGTAACTCAAAAAGGAAAGGGATATAAGTTTGCAGAGAAAGATCCAGATAAATTTCATGGAGTATCTGCATTTGATTTTCTCACAGGGAAAGTATCTAAAGAAACTGGAAATTCTTATTCTAATGTCTTTGGGGAATCTATGGTTGAAATAGCTTCTAAAGATGATAGAATTGTAGGAATTACAGCGGCCATGAGGGATGGAACCGGTTTAAAAGAGTTTAGCCAAAAGTTCCCTAAAAGATTTTTTGATGTGGGAATAGCAGAACAACATGCAGTAACCCTTGCTGCAGGTATGGCTCAGAGTGGATTAAGACCGGTATTTGCTGTATATTCTACCTTCTTACAAAGAGCCTATGATCAAGTTATTCATGATGTTTGCCAGCAAAGTTTGCCGGTAATTTTTGCTATTGATAGGGCGGGAATAGTTGGTAATGATGGAGAGACACATCAAGGTATATTTGACTTATCTTATTTATCTCATATGCCTAATATGACAATTATGAGTCCAAAATGTATGGATGAACTTAAGAATATGCTTAAGTGGGCTGTAAATCAAGATTACCCAATAGCAATAAGATATCCTAGAGGTGGAGATAATGCTAGTATAGAATTAAAACCAAAAGATACTTTTATAAAAGGGAAATGGGAAGTAATTGATGATAAAGGACATATTGCCATAATAGCTACTGGAAAAATGGTTGGAACTGCACTAGAGGTAAAAGAAAGAATGAAACCTTTAGGTATAGAAATATCAGTTATTAACGCGTGCTTTGTAAAACCTATTGATAATGAAATGCTAAACAGATTAATAGATAAAAATGTAAAAATAGTAACACTTGAAGATAATGTTTTACACGGTGGTTTAGGAACACTTGTGCTAGAATACGTAAATTCTGTAGATAAAAATATAGAAGTATTAAATCTAGGATTTGAAGATAAGTTTGTACATCATGGAGATATAAGTATATTACACAGATTAAATAATTTAGATGCAGATGGAGTTATAAATAGCATAACTAAGATACTATAAAGGAGTTAAGATATGAGCGAAGTAAAAAGTAAAAGATTAGATTTACTTCTAGTAGAAAAAAATTTTTTCGAATCTAGAGAAAAAGCTCAAGCAAGTATTATGGCTGGAGAAATATTTATAGACGGCCAAAGAGTCGATAAATGTGGTCAAAAGGTAAAAGAAGATTCTAATATTGAATTTAAAGGACAGATTATGCCTTACGTAAGTAGGGGAGGATATAAGCTAGAGAAAGCTATAAATAGTTTTAGTATAAGCTTAGAAGATAAAATTTGTATGGATATAGGTGCTTCTACAGGAGGATTTACAGACTGCATGCTTCAAAATGGTGCAAAAAAAGTATTTTCTATAGATGTAGGATATGGACAATTTGCTTGGAAACTTAGAAATGATCCAAGAGTAGTGTGCATGGAAAGAACTAATGCTAGACATTTAAGTTATGAAGATATTGGCGAATATTCAGATTTTGCAAGTATTGATGTTTCATTTATTTCATTAAAAAAAATAATTCCCGCAGTTCTAAATCTATTAAATGATAAAGGGGAAGTTGTTGCTTTAATTAAACCTCAATTTGAAGCAGGCAGAGACAAGGTTGGAAAAAAAGGCGTAGTTAGAGACGCTGAAACACATAAAGAAGTAATAAACAATATATTAAATTTTTTAGTTGAAAATGATATAACAATTATAGGAATTGACCATTCACCTATAAAAGGGCCTGAAGGCAATATAGAGTATCTAGTATATTTTACAAAATCTAAGGATATATCAACAACTTTTGATTTTAATAAGGTAAATTTAGTGGTTGATTCCTCACATGAGAATTTATAGTGGAGGAATAATGAAAAATATAGGGGTAAATATAAATAGTAGTAAGTTTATAGATGAAAAGACTATTAATGAAATAATCTATAAAATAGAAAAATATATAGCTGGGGCTAATATAAAAATATTTAAAGATACTATGGGTCTAGAAGATGATGGAACTAATCAATTAGATATGGTTATAGTATTAGGTGGAGATGGCACAATTTTAAGGACTGCAAGAACTGTATCAAAGTTTAAAGTTCCTATTTTAGGGATTAACATGGGTAATTTAGGATTTTTGACAGGAATAGAGATTCTTGAACTCGAGGATGCAATTGAAAAGCTAAGCAAGGGTGAATATTATATAGAAGATAGAATGATGTTAGAATGTGGATTTACAAATGGAAATTTACAAAAAAAGTATAATTGTTTAAATGACATTGTTATATCTAAGGGAACATTGTCAAGAATACTAAAGTATGAGGTATATATAGATGGCAACTTATATACTGTGTTTAATTCTGATGGTATAATAATCTCAACTCCAACGGGTTCAACTGCATATGCACTTTCAGCTGGTGGTCCTATAATTTATCCTACATTAGACGTTATATCTTTAACGCCAATATGTCCACATGCATTACATTCAAGAAGTATAATATTAGAGTCTGACAGCGAAATTGTTATTAAAGTGGAAAAGAAAAGTGAAAGCGTTTTTTTAACTTTAGATGGACAACAATCTGTGAATCTAGAAAGTTGTGATAAAGTTATAGTGAAAAAGTGTAATTTTAAATGTAAATTAATTAAGATAAATGGCTATAACTATTTTGAGGTATTAAGAAGAAAAATATTTTAATATCTAAGGAGATGAAAAATGAAAATACAAAGGCATTCAAAAATTTTAGAAATCATTAATTCTAAAGATATAGAAACACAAGAAGAATTGGCAGAAGAATTAAAAAAGATAGGCATGGATGTAACTCAAGCAACTGTATCAAGAGACATCAAAGAATTAAAACTAATTAAGGTTTTATCTGAAAACGGAACATATAAATATGCAACAATATCTCCAAGTGAAGGATTTTTATCAAATAAATTAGTTAATGTTTTTGCTAATACTGTGATTAATGTTGACAATGTTCAAAATTTTGTTGTAGTAAAAACACTATCAGGATCAGGATCAGCAGCAGCAGAAGCTATAGATTCTATGAACTTTGAAGGAATCGCAGGTACTATTGCTGGTGATAATACTATATTTATTTTGGCTACAAGTGAAGAAAAAGCTTATGGAATAGTAAAGAAATTAAGAAAGATGCTAAATGATAAATAGGAGGTTGTTATGCTTCTACAGTTAAATATAAAAAATTTTGCTTTAATAGAAAGTTTAACCATTAACTTTGATAAGGGGTTAAACATCTTAACAGGTGAAACTGGTGCAGGAAAATCAATATTGATTGATGCTATAAATTATGTTCTTGGAGCAAAATCAAATAAAAATTTCATAAGAACTGGTGAAGACAAAACCTTCGTGGAAGCTATCTTTGAAGTAGAAAATAAAGAGACAATAAAAGTTTTAGAGAATATGGAAATAGATTTTGAAGACTTAATAATTATAAGCAGAGAAACTTTTAAATCTGGAAAAAGTGTTATAAAGGTAAATAACAAATCACTTTTAATTTCTGATGTGAAAAAAATTTCAAGTACACTTATTAATATTCATGGGCAACATGAAAATCAGCAGTTATTAAATCCATCTACGCATATATACTATTTAGACAAGTTTGGAAATGAAAAATTAACACAAGCCTTAGTGAAATACAATATAGACTATAAAAAACTTATGGATATTAATAAGAGAATAGAAAGTATTGGAGCAGAAGATGGAGAAAGAGAAAAATTAATTGATTTTTTAAAATATCAGATAGATGAGATAAATAGTGCAATAATAAAGATTGGTGAAGATATAGAATTAGAAAGTAGATATTCTATATTAACTAATGCTGAAAAGATAAATAATTCTTTGATTTATAGTTACAATATTCTATATAGTAGTAATGACGATTTTACATCTGTGTATGATCTACTTAACAAAGTTATTCGTGAACTTAGAACAATTGAAAAGCATATGGATAAACTTCAAGAAGTGGCAAACTCTTTGGAAGAATCTTATTTTAATATAGAACAAAACATATCAGATATTAGAGATATGCAGGAGTCAATGATTTACGATAAAGATGAATTAGAAGCTGTAAATAGTAGAATTTTTTTAATAGATTCACTTAAGAGAAAATATGGCAAGACTATAGAAGAAATTTTAAATTATAAGGATAAGATAACTAATCAATACGATGAAATGATTAATAGCAGTAAGATTGTAGAAGAATTAATAGATGAACGTAACAAAATAGTTGATAAAATGAAAAAAGAATCGGAAGAAATACACAATATAAGATGCGAAATCGCAAAAACTTTAGAACATAAAATTAAAAAAGAGCTAGACTATATAGGTCTAGAAAAGAGCATTATAAAAATTGAGATTAATTATAAGGAAGAATTTTACAATAACGGATGTGATAAAGTTCAAATCCTAATTTCAACTAATCCTGGAGAACCTTTAAAACCATTGGATAAAGTAGTTTCAGGAGGAGAATTATCTAGAATAATGCTCAGCTTAAAAGCTGTTTTTGTTGATAAAGATGATATACCATCAGTTATCTTTGACGAAATAGATACAGGTATAAGTGGAAGAATAGCTCAAAGAGTAGGAGAAAAAATGTATTTAATTTCCCATATACATCAAGTATTTTGTGTAACACATCTTCCTCAAATTGCAAGTATGTCAGATTCACACTTTATAGTTTCTAAAGAAGTTAAGAATGAAAAAACATATACAAATATAATGAAAACAAATAAATTAGAAAAAGAATATGAAATAGCTAGAATGATTGGTGGCTCTAAAATAACTGACTTAACACTTGAAAACTCCAAAGAAATGATAAAGCTAGCTTTAGAAAGAAAAAAAAATTTGATTTTTGCTAAATAAATTCATAATCAGCACATGATTATGAATTTTTTTTGTTTATTTAAATATATTTCATAAATTTGTTTTGTTATAAAAGTATTACTTTGCAGGCATATATACAATAGAATAATAAAGTTCTAAAAGGGAAAATTAAACTTGAATAAAGTATGTTATGCAGGAGGTAGAAAAATGAAAAGTAAGAGAAAATGCATAATATGCTGGAGTTTAATTCCTATTATTTTATTTGTTTTGGCCACTTATTGGAAAACACAAAGTATACCAAGTACAATTTTTTTAAGAGAAGGCCAGGAGTTAAAATCCAATTATATTATAAAGCTAAATAAAAATGTTAAATCTCCAAATGTAAAAAAAGATAACGAAATTTTAGATGTAAGCTTACTTGGAGTAGTTCCTATTAAGTCAGTTTCAATTAAATCAGTACCGAAAATTTATGTATATCCTGGAGGAACACCTGTGGGAGTTAGGTTAAACACAAAAGGTGTTTTGGTAGTGGCGCTTTCAGATATTGATACTGACAAAGGGAAAGTTATGAGTCCATCTGCAGAAGGTGGGATACAAGTAGGAGATACGATAACTAAAGTAAACAATAAGTATATAAATAGCTCAGAGGAGCTAATTAAGGAAATAGATTCTAATAAAGGAGAGAATTTAAAAATAACTGTTGAGAGACATAATAATATTTCAGAAAAAATTGTAAAGCCAGCTAAAGACAAAGTAAACAATAGATATAAAATAGGATTGTGGGTTAGAGATTCTACATCTGGTGTAGGTACATTAACTTTCTACGAGGATAAAAGTAAAAAGTTTGCTGCACTAGGTCATCCTATAACAGATGTTGATACAGGAACTATGTTAAAAATTAAAGATGGTGAAATAGTAGAATCATCCATAATTTCTATAAGAAAAGGAGAGAAAGGTAATCCGGGAGAGCTTAGAGGAATATTTATAAATGAAGAAGATAGTTTAGGAAAAGTATATAAAAATACGGTATGCGGAATATATGGTAATGGAGAAAAAAATCTAATTTCTAGTAAATATAATAAACCAATACAAATAGCACTAAAAAATGAGATAAAAGAAGGTCCAGCAAAAATTTTAACCACAATTGATGGAACAGAACCTAAAATGTATGATATAAAAATTGAAAAATTACTATCTCAAGATAAACCAGGGCCTAAAAGCATGATAATTAAGGTAACTGATCCTAAGCTTTTAGAGAAAACAGGAGGAATTGTTCAAGGAATGAGTGGAAGTCCTATAATACAGGATAATAAGTTAGTAGGTGCTGTAACTCATGTTCTAATAAATAGACCAGATGTAGGATATGGTATATATATCGAATGGATGCTCAAAGATGCTGATATTTTATCAAAATAGCTAGAAATTATTCCTAAAAAATAGTAAAATAAAAGATAGCACATGCTATCTTTTATTTTATTAATGTTATCCTTATTTTAGAAAAAATTCCTAAATAAGAAGGAATTATTAAACTTTTGTCGAATTAGTAATTGTTAATAAATGGAATAAAATAAGAAGGAGAGATATATTATGGAAAATAACAAAATAAGCGTTGTAATAGCAGATGATAACAAGGAATTTTGTAACATACTCAATGATTATTTATTAAATCAAAGAGATATTATAGTTACTGGGGTTGCAAAGGATGGAATTGAAGCTTTGAAATTAATACAAGAAAAGAAACCTGATTTAGTAGTTCTCGATATAATTATGCCGCATTTAGATGGATTAGGTGTTTTAGAAAAGCTAAATACTATGAATGTAGACCCTATGCCTAGGATAATAGTACTTTCAGCTGTTGGACAAGATAAAATAACTCAAAGAGCTATAACATTAGGCGCAGATTACTATGTGGTAAAGCCATTTGATATGGATGTATTTACTAAGAGAATAAGACAAATGTTTAATAATACTATATCAAGTGATCAAGTTAAGAAGACGGTTTCAATTGCTGATTCAGAAGAAATAAAGGTAAGAAGAAATGAACCATTAGATTTAGAATCTGAAATAACTAATATAATCCATGAAATTGGAGTCCCAGCACACATAAAGGGATATATGTATTTACGAGAAGCTATAAGTATGGTAGTTAACGACGTAGAGCTTTTATCAGCAGTTACAAAAGAGTTATATCCATCTATAGCTAAAAAATATAATACTACAGCTAGTAGAGTAGAAAGAGCAATAAGGCATGCTATTGAAGTTGCTTGGTCAAGAGGGCAAGTAGAAACTATTAACAAAATTTTTGGATACACAATACATAATGGAAAAGGAAAACCTACGAATAGTGAGTTTATAGCTATGGTAGCTGATAAATTAAGACTAAAAAATAAAGTTAGCTAATCAATATTTGGAGGATTAAAACAAATGACATTATGTGAAAAAACTTTAGAGGAAGTTAACAAATATAATGGTGAATTTTTAAAATTAGATATAAGAACAGTTGAATTGCCAAATGGTAAGATTTATACTAGAGAGATAATAAAACATCCTGGAGCGGTTGCTATAGTTGCTTATATAGATGATAATACAATATTACTAGTAGAGCAATTTAGAAATCCGCTAGAGAAAACAATATTAGAACTTCCAGCTGGAAAGTTGGAAGTTAATGAGAAAATAGAAGATTGTGCTAAAAGGGAACTAGAAGAGGAAACAGGATATAAATCTGATAATTTCACTTATCTTGGTAAAATTGCAACTGCTCCAGCATTTTGTGATGAGTATATATATATCTATAAAGCTGAAAATTTATATAGTGGAACAGCTGGAGGAGATGAGGATGAATTTATAAAACTTCACCAAGTAAATATTAATGAAGCACTTAAGATGATAAAAGAAGGAAAAATTATTGACGCAAAAACTATTTCTGCATTTATGTTACTTTAATTTGTGCATATAACTTCTCTTGTAATCATAAATATTAAAAAGATAAAACAAGAGGAGGAATGAAATATGAAAAACATTAAAATATTTCAAGGCTTCACAGAACATATGCATAAAAACTTAATACTATACATGATTACATTGCTGTTTTTATGTATAGGCATTGTAATAGGGATATATACAGTTAAGTATATGGGAGATGTGGAAAAAGGAGAGCTAGTTAATTATCTAGTCGATTATTCGAAAAGTATAGATCCAAATTCTTTAAATAAGAAGTATGTGTTTTTACAAGCAGCTAAAAACAACATATCAATAATTTTAATAATTTGGTTTCTTGGACTTACAATGTTAGGAACTCCTTTCATACTTGTAGCTGATTTGATTAAGGGATTTACTATAGGTTTTACATCTGGCTTAGTCATAAACGGATTAGGAACTAAAGGTATATTATTAAACCTATTGGTTGTTTTCCCTCAAAATATAATATATATTCCATGTATTATAATATCTTCCGTCTTTGCAATGGAATTTTCATTAATGCTTTTAAGAAGTAATCCAATTAATCCAGTTGCTAAAGGAAATAACTTATTTCAAGTAGCAACCTATTCTACGCTATTTTTATTTGTTGTTGGGTTTATGTTTATAGGATTTATTTTAGAAGGATACTTAACTCCTAATATAATAAAACTATTATTACATAATCTGGGAAGTACTTTATCATGATTAGTTCAAAAGATAAGGTCCAAGCTATTTTATTATTTATAAAATGCTACTTTATAATTTTAGTTTTTGGACTAATACTGCCTAAAGTTATTGATTTTATTTTGAAAACTTTTTTAAATAAGTTTACTATATATAAAAACAGTGTTTTTGTTTTTAATGTTTTAAGTAAAAATGAGATGATACTATATAGGTATATTTATATAGTAAATAAGTTTTTTAACTTATAGTTATTTAGTCTTAAATGAAATATTTGGAGAAGATATTATGGATGAATATTTAATTCAATTTGTAGAAAGCATGACAAAGAAAGAACTAAGTAGTAATACTATAGAAGCATATAAAAGTGACATTAGAAAATTTGAAGAATTTTTAAAACAAAGGGATGAAGATACTATAGATATAGATATGGTATCTATAATGGCCTATGTTCAGAACTTAAAGAAACAAGGGAGAGCAAATAGTTCAATAATAAGAAGTCTTGTTGCTATAAGAAGTTTTTATAAATATCTAATGAAAATAGGCAAAATTTCAGATAATCCAATAATTAATTATGAAATACCTAAAACTAAGAGAATTGTACCTGAAATACTTACTGTAGAAGAAGTAGATAGATTTTTATCAACTCCAGATTGTAACGATTATAAGGGCATACGTGATAAGGCAATGTTAGAGCTTATGTATGCAGCAGGGATAAAAGTTTCTGAATTATTAAATTTAGCAATTTTTGATATAAACCTTAAATTATCATATATAAAGTGTAGAGGTACTAAAGATAAGGAACGTATTATTCCAATAGGAACTTATGCTGTGAATTGTTTAAATGAATATCTTAAAATTCGGCATAAGGTTAATGGTGACAATTCAGAACTTTTATTTTGCAATTTAAGAGGAAATAAGATGACTAGGCAAGGATTTTGGAAAATTGTTAAAAACTATGCTAATGAAGCCGGTATAAATAAGAAAATTAACTCTTATACATTAAGACATTCATTTGCTGTTCACTTGCTCCAAAATGGAGCTGATATGAAATCTGTCCAAGAACTTTTAGGACATAATACTATTGCAACAACACAAATTTATTCAAGTATAACAAAGCAAAGTAAAATAGTAGATGTATATAAAAGTGCACATCCAAGAGCCTAAAGGTGAGGGATGTGCTTTTATCATTTAAAAACATAATTTTGTGATAATCTTATTCAAATTGGTAAAACTAGAATTATAAATTATAAAGTTAACAGAAAGGAGATAAATATGAAAATAAGAAATAAGGCAATAATATGTATAATACTAGCTATGGCTTTCATAACTCAAATTCTAGTTATACCTGTGAAAGCAGAGGGATCAGGTCTTGATGTGGAGGCAAGGTCAGGACTTCTTATGGAGCCATCAACTGGAAAAATAATTTTTGAAAAGAATATACATGAAAAATTTGCGCCAGCATCCGTAACGAAAATAATGACAATGCTTTTGACTATGGAGGCTATTGATTCAGGTAAAATAAAAATGTCTGATAAAGTAGTGGTAAGTGAAAATGCAAAGAAAATGGGCGGAAATGGAAGTAGCAGTATGCTTTTAGATACAGGAGAAGTGAGAAGTGTAGAAGATCTTATAAAAGGTGTTGCAATAGCATCAGGAAACGATGCTGCAGTTGCTTTAGCGGAATATATAGCAGGTAGTGAAGATGCCTTTGTTAAAGTGATGAATAAAAGAGCTGAAGAATTAGGAATGAAGGATACAACTTTTAAAAATTGTCATGGACTTTCAACTGAAGGTCATTTAAGTAGCGCTTATGATATTGCACTTATGTCTAGAGAATTATTAAAGCATGAAAAAATTCTTAAATACAGTGGAACATATATGGAGACAATATCTGAAGGTAGAAAACAACCAATAGGATTAGTAAATCATAATAAATTAGTTAGATTCTATAAAGGCTGCGATGGGTTAAAGACAGGTTTTACAAATGAAGCAAAATATTGTATCTCAGCTACAGCTACAAGAGATAATATAAGGATGTTATCTGTAATCATGGGAGCCCCTACTTATAAGGTTAGAAACAGAGACGCTAGTATGCTTATGAATTATGGATTTTCCAAATTTGAATCAAAGAAGGTAGTAGGTAAACATGAAGATGTAGAAAAAATAAGCTTAAATAAAAAAGGAACAAAATTCTTTTTTGCCAAGGCCAATAGTGATTTAAATGTTATACTTGAAAGAGGAAAACAGAACAAAATAACTAAAAAATGTATCTTAAGTGAAACTAAAAAAGAATACAAGAAAAATGAAATTATAGGTCACTGTGAAGTATACGTAAACGATAGCCTATATGGCAAGGTATCGGTTTATAGTGATAGGGATGTTAGAACATATTCAATTTTAGATAATATAAAATCTAATCTTATGAATTTATTTGACAATGCTATTTAAAAATAGGCTGATTTAAGAGATTGTTGATTTCGTATAATATCGAAAATAATTCTAAATTTAGTATAACAATTGTAGCTAAACTTTCATTAACTCGCACAGCTCAGACAAATGGAAGTTCTTAACGCTACAATAGTTATACTAAATAAGAATTATAATTCCTCATTATAATGAACTCAACAATCTTTAAAACAGCCTTAACTTACTAATGGAAAGTTTTAAATGAATGTAAAAGTCAACATTCATTTAAAACAGAGTATAATAAGTATAATCATATAGGAGAAGCATTTATGGATATAAAAAAAGCTACTGAAATTATTGAATCATTAGGAGTAATAGGAGTAAATTATAAAGGAGATTCTGTTTGGCTAGAAAACATTAATGAAGAAAGTAATACAGTTAGAGTTAAAAATATGAAGACAGATAAAGAATTAAATGTAGATGTAAAAGATTTAGAAGAAGATTAATTTTATTCCCTGAAGAGATTCAGGGACTTTTTTATTTTATAAAACATTAATTATTGTATAAGTTTGAAATGTATATAATTTTTATCCATGGATTATTATTTTGTATTATAATATTAATAAGTATTAAGAATTGTAGAGGAACTGCTAATATGGACTTTTTATGTAATTTGGATTATGATGAAAGGCGTGCTATTAACTCTATATTAAATGAGTGTATAGAGAAGAAGGCTAAAGTATATTTAGTTGGAGGAGCTGTACGGGATATAATTTTAGGGAAAACTCCAAAAGACATTGATATATGTTTAGAATGTAATCCTATGGATATAATAAAAGATTTAAAAGAGATAATGGATTATAAATATTATGAGAGATTTCAAACTAGTAATATTATATTTAATAGTGGTGTGTCCATAGATCTAATTAGGTGCAGGAAGGAAGTATATAATTATAATGGTGCCTTACCGGAAGTGATTGCATCAGGTATCTATGATGATTTGTATAGACGGGACTTCACTATTAATGCGATAGCTTATGACCTTATTAATCAGGATTTTGTAGATCCATTTAATGGAATGGAACATATTAAGAGTAAGATTATTAAATCAATACATAGTAACAGTTATTTTGAAGATCCGACCAGAATATTTAGAGCTGTAAGGTACTCTAATAGATATGCTTTTAATTTAGAGGATATATGGGATGCAAAAAATGCTATAAAGATGAATGTATTTAAATCTATAAGTAATGATAGAATGATCAGAGAAATAGTTTTAATGTGTAAAGAAGAAGAGTGGATAAAAAATATACTACTGTGCAAAAAACTTGGGATCTTTTCTATTGATGAAGATAAGTTGAACAATAATAATTCTCTATGCAACTATTTAGAGATTAATAATAGGATATTAAATTTATTTATTTCTTTAATTAGTGATGAGTATAGAGAAAAGTTTATTGATAATTCTATATTAGATAAGGAGTTGAAAACTGCTTTTAAAAATTATACCAGATTGATAGAAATTATAGATAGTGCATTGTCTAGAAATTTAAGCAACTATGAAATTTATTGTATTTTGAATAAATTAAATGTATATGGAATGAGGTTGCTTAGTTTTAATAAGTTGGCAAAATATAAAGTTATTAATTATATGCAGAATTTACAAAATAACAATTTGTCTGTAAAAGGAAATTACTTAACTGAATTAGGTATAGTGGAAGGCAAATATATTAAATATATATTTGACATTTTATTAAATTTAAGATTAAATACAGGAGTGCTTAATGATACAAAATATTTAACTAGTAATTTAGGAGAGATTTTAAATGCCGCTAAACATAAAAATTGAAAACTTTGAGGGGCCATTTGATTTGCTTTTACATCTAATTAAGAAAAATCAAATGGATATATATGATATTAGAATATATGATATAACTACCCAATATATAACATATTTAAATCAGATGAAGGAAATGGATCTGGAGATAACGTCCGAATTTATTGTAATAGCAGCTACACTATTAGAAATAAAATCAAAGATGCTTTTACCTAGAAACGATAAAGAGGATGAAATGGAAGAGGAAGATCCAAGAAAAGAACTTGTAAGTAAGCTTTTAGAATATAAAAAATTTAAACTAGTAGCAAACTTTTTAAAAGAAAAAGAAGATAGCGTTGGTATTATGTTTTCGAAAAAACCGGAAATAATTGAAGATAAGAGGATAGATAATAATGACATTTTAAAAGATATAACAATATTAGAGTTATTCAATATATATAATAATCTAATAAATGCACATAGAGCTAAGATGAATACTGATAATATTATAGATAAGGAAATACCATTAGATAAGTTTAAAATTGAAGATAAAATGATAGAATTATCTAGTAAACTTGATAAAGGGGAAAAGATAGTTTTTTCTGAGGTTATATATAAATGCGAAAGTAAAATGGAAATGGTAGTAACATTTTTAGCCCTATTGGAACTAATAAAGTTGAGAGTAGTATCAGCAGTTCAAGAGGGAGCATTTAAGGAAATCTATGTAGAAGGAGTAGAGTCATATGAGGGAGAATAATATAAATCAGATAGAAATAGGTGCTGTATCTAACAAAAGACGATACTTTTCTATAATAGAGTCTTTACTATTTGTAAGTGGAGAACCTCTAAATATTAAAGAAATTGCATTGATATTAGAATGCAGCGAAGAATATACATACAACTTATTACAAGAGCTTCGGGATATCTATGAAGAAGATCAAAGAGGAATACTATTGATAAGCATGAATAATGATTATATGTTTGTAACTAAATCTGAAAATAGTGATTATGTTCAGAAGCTTTTAAAAACAAATAATAGACAAGCATTATCAAGAGCAGCCTTGGAAACATTGGCTATAGTAGTTTATAGACAACCTATAACTAGGGTAGAAATAGATGAAATTAGAGGAGTAAAAAGTGACAAGGCAATTCAAAACTTACTTGAAAAGAATTTAATAAAGGAATCAGGTAGAAAAAAAGTTCCTGGAAGACCTATTATGTATGTAACTACTGATGAATTTTTAAGATATTTTGGGTTACAAGATTTAAATGAAATGCCTTCATTAGAAGAATTTATAGAAAGTGTAGAAGAAAGAGAAACTGAAGAAGAATAGACTATTCCTCTTCAGTTTCTCTTTTTTCATATTTGTATTTATCAGAATTATTTTCATCAGAAGAAGATTTTTTAAAAAGATTAATTATATTGGGTATCTGATCTAAAAGCCTATCAAATATATTTATGTTCTGCTGATCCACAGGTATTAGTCTAATTGAGCTATCTTGTATGACTAAAAAAGCTACTGGTTTAACTGATACTCCAGAACCTGAACCACCACCAAAAGGATATTTGCTATCTTCATCTCTGGAGTTTGTCTGAGAAAATTCACTTCCACCAGAAGCAAAACCTAGAGACACTTTTGAAATTGGTATTATTAAAGTTCCGTCGTGTGATTTTATGGGATCACCAATTACTGTATTAACGTCTATCATTGCCTTTAAATTTTCTAAGGTGCTTTTCATTAAACTTTCTATAGGGTGTGTTTCCAATTAAATTACCTCCTTAGGTCTTAGGTACTGTTTAGAGCCTTTTTTGAATGATATATATATTAGTGAGCTCATATAGATAATTTTAGCTAAATTTATAAAAATTATACTTTTAACTTTAAGTTGAAATATAGATTTGTTAAACTCAGGATTAATATTAATATCAAAATTTTTAATTTTAAATATCTTTGAAAATAGATAATATGTACTATTAGTAATGCCTTCAATGAGTCCATATAAAATAGCAGTATAATATGCATCATCTAATCCATAGTTTATATGCAGTTTAAAATCTAATGAAGATTTAAATAAAAAATGACCTGATTTTTGATATATATACTGTAAAATTTTAAAGTAAAGCATTTTAGGGTAAAGAGTACCTCTTCTAGGTTTCTTTATTGTCTTTCTTACATTTTTAGTTGGATAAACCTTAAATTTATATATAAAAACAGATAATTTATTATTTTCGTATATAAAGGTTATAGATAAAGGCAGTGGAATAAGAAATATTACTAGGATAATTAGTAACCAAATCATGTAGAACTCCTCCACAATACTTATTATTTAGTAGTATTTCCATAAAATTGTGTAAATATAATGCATAATTAAATAAATATAAAAAATTAGGCTATATTTTAAGATATTGTTGGTTTTGTACAATATGGAAAAGAGATTTTAGTTTAAACGGAAAACATTTCTTGATTATTAAAATTAATTTTGAAAACAATAAATATGAAAGGTAGGTGTCCAAGTAAATATGAAAAAAAAGCATATTATTTCAATATGTTTAGTTATATTCTTAATGCAAAATATACTTTCATTTAAAGCTAATGCTCAGCCTAAAAACATATATGTAGATGCTAGAAGTGCTATAGCAATAGATAGTAAATCAAAATGCGTTTTATATGAAAAGAATTCTGATATGTTAATTCCAATTGCAAGTACAACTAAAATAGTTACTACTCTAGTTGCATTAAAATATGGTGATTTAGATAGGAAGGTTGAAATTTCAGATAGAGCAGCGAATATACATGGTTCACAAGCTGGGTATAAAAAAGGTGAAATTGTATCTCTTAGAGAATTATTATATGGACTTATGCTAAGATCAGGTAATGATGCAGCTATAGCAATAGCTGAAGGTATGTGTGGGAGTGTAGATGAGTTTTTAAAATTAATGAATGAATATACAGTTCAAATAGGGGCATTAAATTCTCATTTTGAGTCGCCACATGGCCTAGATAGTCAAAATCATTATTCAACAGCTTATGATTTAGCCATTATTACTGCAAAAGCAAAGGAGAATGAGCTATTTAACAAAATAGTAAGTGTAAAAGACGTAGATGCTAAGGAATATGGTTTTACTAAAAGTTATCATAATATTAACAAGATTTTGTACCAGATTCCAAACGCTAACGGTGTAAAAACAGGATACACAGGTGGAGCCGGAAAATGTTTAGTTACTTCTGTAGAAAATGGAGAAGACGACATAATTGTTGTAGTTTTAAATTGTAGCAATAGATGGAATGAGACTAAAAAAATATATGATCATGTAAAGAAAAATTACAATTTTAAAAAAGTAGTATCTAAAGATGAAACTATAGACACTATCTATTATGGAAAGAATAAAAAAGTGAACTTAGTTTGTAATGAAGATGTTATTATACCTGTTGGTAATGATGAAACATACGAGGTAAAGGTAGTTAAACCTAAAATAGTTCCTTCAAAACTTGTTAAGGGAAGTAATTTAGGAAAAGTATG
Source organism: Clostridium sp. JNZ J1-5 (assembly GCF_053901425.1). NCBI lineage: Bacteria > Bacillati > Bacillota > Clostridia > Eubacteriales > Clostridiaceae > Clostridium > Clostridium sp. JNZ J1-5. Next base: position 3,581,991 of record NZ_CM132773.1, read on the forward strand.
CATTTATAAAAATAATAACTTAGTTGTTAGTAAACCTTTAAACAATAAAGAGGAAATATCACAGGGTAAATATAAAAACATAAAAGATATAATAAAGAAGATTAGATCCTAAGATATGGTATTAATTGATAAATAAGATTCTAGAAAAACAGAAGTTAAAAAGAAGCTTTAAGGCTTCTTTTTAACTATAGTATAAAGTTTTTTACTACCATTTTATCTCTATCATTTATAGGTTCCCAAAGCTGAATATTGGTTATTATAGCTTCCTTGCAAAAATAATTTTTAGATATTAATAGACAAGCCTCTTGGAACTCTTCATCGGACCATTGGCGTAGCGAAAAATTAGTATTAGCAAGAGAAATGTGAAAATCCCAGTTCTCAATATTATCTCTTACCTTAAATCCATTAGCTTTTAGTTTAGAATTTAATTTATATACTAAATCTATTAAAGTACCTTTATCTTCTACTTTTAAATTAACTGATTTAAAAGGCGGATCAAAACAAATTGCCCCATTAATTGTAATAGAAAATTTATTGTAATCTTGTAAAACACTATCTATAATAGTAACCAAGTTTGCTAGGTTACTAGGTTTTTCTATAATTTCTAAAGTAACATGAAGCATTGGTAAATCAGTATATAAGTGATATTTTTCAGATAAGTTCCTTTGAATCTTTTCAATTTGGTTATAAGAGATTTTATCAAGTAATCCCACTAAATAGTATAACAATACTCTCACCTTATTTCCAATAATAATAGGTTTATTATATCATGAATTAGCTATTTTTAGTAATATTTAATTGAAGTGCGTAGAACAATGTATTTTTTACATATAGAAGAATATATATTATATTGTAACAAGTTTAATGGAGGTATTATGATGAGATTAGCACTAAATTTTAAGAATGGCAAAAAAGAGGTGCTAAGTGAAGAGGATACAAAGAAAGTAATCGGGAGCATAAACTACTTAAAACTTATTAAATATTTAATGAGTTCAAAAAAGGTATCAGTTAAAACTATAAATATTCTAGATAAAGAAATAGCTGTTGATGAACTTAGATCTATGGAAGTACTTCTATAGTTAATTAATAACTGAAAGATTAGAGTATTTTAATTAGAAACATATATAGGTAAAGTGGTATAAAAATAAAAATATATCAATTAAAATCTCATCTATAAGATTATAGATGAGATTTTATTGTTAACGGTGTAACAAAAGGTATGCCTATAAAATATTTTAATATTAGAGTGATCAAGGGGGGCATGAGAATGAAATATGAGATTATTGATTGTATAGATGCAGGAACGGAATATTGTCCTTGAAACACTAAAATGCTAAATTGTCTTATGGTTTAGATAACTTAACCAATTTTATCATCTTTGTAAAGTTCTATAGATACACTTTTATTTTTTCCATCCCAGTATACTTTACTAATTAATGATTTTATGAATAGTTTTTTACAATCAATATCTTCAATAAGATTTATTATAAAGCTAAAATTATTTAGATTATCTAAAATTTTATTTAAATCTATTGAATTTTTATACGTTTTTACTTTTAAATTATTAATATAAGATAGTTTGCTTTTAAGTTTTTCTATTTCTATATTAAGATTTTCCATTTCAGACATAATGTATTGTTTTAAGGAAGAGTTATCTGTTTCTGATAGAGCTTTAACTAGGCTTTGCATAGACTTTTCTTTAGAAGAAATATCAATTTCTATAGAGTTACTTTGAAAATAGGATGTTTCTTTTGAACGTTTAAGGTTATAGGACTCAAGTTCCTCTAATAAATAATTAATAAAGAGATCAGTATTAAAAATTTTTATACTATGGATTACGGCACTCTCTAATTCATCAATTCTAACATTATTATTAGTACACTTAGTGCTATATGAATTATCCTTATTGCTACAAGCGTAATATCGGTATCTTTTACCACTGACCTTACTAATATGTCCGTATTTTATTATCATATTTGATTTACAATTAGAACATCTTAACAAACCTGTTAAAATAGCTGAAGATGATGTACCTATCCTTGGGGCTTTAACTTTATTTTTATCAAGTATACTTTGAACTTTTAACCAATCTTTAGAATCAATTATACCCTTGTGCTGGGATACTGCAGCAATCCATTCAGATATGTCTCTTTTAATTTTTATTCCTTTGCTTTTGTTATAGGTAAGAATTCCATTACCGTTAGCAATACCTGCTACATTCATTCCTAAACCATTTAAGTAGTTCAAAACTTCATCATTTGATTTAACATAAATAGGATTTCTTAAAATAAGCTGAACCTTTTTTTTATTCCAGTCAGCTCCTAATTTGGTTTTTATATTATTAGTAAACAAAAATTTATACACCTTATTTATTGATTGAAATTCTAAATACTTTTCATATATAATTTTTACCGTGATCAGTTCTTTTGAAACTGGAAAAAGCCTATACATGGACCTTTCTTTTAATTCAGAATCTAGAAAGGTAATGGCTCTGCTTTCAAATCCAAGGGGAGTTTGCCCGCCAAGCCATCTCCCTGTTTTAGCAAGTTCAAGCATATTATCTCGTATTCTCTCAGCTATAGTTTCTCTTTCAAGTTGAGCAAAAACTGAAGCTATATACATCATAGCTCTTCCCATAGGAGTAGAAGTATCAAACTGCTCTCTAATTGATATAAAATCAATTTCAAGTCCTTGTAGTTCATTAATTAAGTTGGAGAAATCTGCAATGTTTCTACTGATTCGATCCAATCTATAACATATTAGTACATTAAACTTTTTAGATTGAGCGTCCTTTATCAAACGTTTAAATTCAGGTCTATCAGTATTCCCTCCAGAAAATCCTTCATCTTCATATATTTCATATTCATTAATATTTAGTTTATGGCCATATTCTCTACATAATTGTATTTGGTTGCCAATAGATTCTCCTTTGCCAGTAAATTTAGATTTTCTACTATAAATAGCTGCCTTCATAAAATACTCCTAATTTTAATTACTATTATATTATTTTATGACTTTAGCTTTTTAAAGTTTATTAATAAGCAAAATAAATTTAATGATAATAAAATATAATTTATGCCATACTAATATAAAATAAAAAATAATAAAAAGTTTATTTAGGAACCTTTCAATTTATTTAGCATAATATAATAGGGAGACAAAATTCAAATTCTTATTAATAATGCTTAGCACTAGCAATCGACAGTATGCGGTTAGCTAGTGCTTTACTTTTTTTGAATATTGTTTGTCATATAAAGTGCAAAAAATGCAAAAATTTTTATAAAAACAATATAAAATTATAAAAATATTTGATAAAATAAGTTAAAAAATATGATATAACAATAAAAAATGTAGAATTTACAGACATACTATGGTAATATGTATTTAAGAAATGAGTAAAAACTAGACTAGGCATTATCATTTCTTTACATGTTTTACCTAGATAAATATAATCGTTTTCAATGGGAATTGTAAATACTTGAGTTTTGGCTAGTTTTAAATTTTATAATCATCTAATATGACTTTAATTAAGGAGGAATTTAACATGGAAAACGTTGAAATGAAATATGGAAGTAGCGTAATTAGCGTACCAGTAGATGAAGATAATTTGCTTGGAATATTAGAAGGAAATCCAATAAAAATAGAAAAGACAGAGGATGAAATTGTATTAGAAGCTCTTCACAATCCTATAGCTAGCCCAAGACTTAAGGAACTTGTGCATGCAGGAGAAACCGTTTGTGTAGTAATTTCAGACATAACAAGAGCATGGCAAAGAACAGATAGATTTCTAGGCAGAATTATAGAAGAGTTAAATGAAGGTGGAGTAAAAGATGAGGATATAATCATTCTTTCAGCTGCAGGTTCACATAGATATCAAACTGAAGAAGAACATGAAAAACTTATAGGAAAAGATTTAATGAAAAGATTTAAAGTAGTAGATCATAGTTGTCATGATAAAGATAACTTAGTGTATCTTGGAGAAACAAGCCATGGAACACCAATATCTATAAATAAACATGCATTAGAATGTGACCATGTAGTACTGACAGGTGGAATTGTTTACCACTTCTTAGCTGGCTGGGGAGGCGGAAGAAAGGCAATACTTCCAGGAATATCTTCATATGAAACTATTATGAAAAACCATGCACTTTCATTAAGTGATAAATTAGGTGAGGGTAAAAATACTGAGGCAGGTGCAGGAAAACTAAATGGTAATCCAGTTCATGAAGATATGCTTCAAGCTGCAGCCTTTGTAAGACCTACATTCTTGTTTAACACAATAACAGGAGGACATGATGGACGTATAATAGGAGCTGTAGCTGGAAACTATATAGAAGCACATCTTGAAGGATGCAGAATAGTAGAGAGTATAGATGGAGTAGATATAAAAGAAAAAGCTGATTTAGTTATTGGAACAGCAGGTGGATATCCTAAAGATATAAACTTCTATCAGACTATAAAAACTATTTTAAATACAAGAGAAGCAGTAAAAGAAGGTGGAACAATAATTATTGCTAGCCAATGTTCTGAAGGTCTTGGAGATAATGAAGACGTTAGAAAGATTTTGCTTAACTTTGATACTTTATTAGATAGAGAAAAAGAACTAAGAAGAGAGTATAGTATTTCAAAAGATATAGGCTATATATTCTGTGAAACTGCACAAAAATATGATGTTATTTTTGTATCAGAATTAGATCCTAAACTAGTAGAAAAAGCAAATATAACTGTAGTTAAAACTATAGAAGAAGCTTTAGAAATGACTTACGCAAAAAAAGGTAAAAATTTAAAAACTTACGTAATGACTCATGCTGCAAATACATTCCCTAAAGTAGTTAAATAAATTATTCTAAATATATTAAAAATATTTTTAATAGTAAATATATAAATAATAATTAGCACTAGTAATCTATATTAATAAATTACTAGTGCTTTGCTTTTATATTTAACTCAAAAGGGTATATTTTAAAGTAATTAAATAAGTATATTAAAACTATAAGTACAAAAAATAAGCCTAATCAATATTAAAACAGCCGCAACTTACTAATGGGAAGTTTTAAATAAATGTAAAAATTAACATTCATTTAAAACAGAACCCAATAAAAAGGAGAAAATTATGAATGTACTTAAAGAAATAGAAAAAGATGAATTAAAACAAAGAGCAATTGAAGAACTAATAAAAGAACAAGATAAGATAATAGCAGACTGTCAGCAGAAATATAATTTTTGCAAAATTCAATTAGAGAAGATAGCTATACTTAAAGATATTAGTAATGATTCCTTAGATGATAGTGAGGCAAAAGAAAAGTGCCAAGAAGAAATTGACAAGTTAATAAAAAAATCGGGTGAAGCTAATGAACTAAAAAGCAAATTAGAAAAACTTAAGCAATAATTAATTAAATAAGAACATATGTTTGCGTTGCTGTCTATAATTTAGTATAATATTAATATATAGATATGTGTTAGGAGTTGAAGCAATGCGAGATTATGTTCTTAAGCATTCCTTAGAAGATCAAAGAATAATATCTATAAGATACCTTAAGGATAATAAAATAATTCAAAGAAGAATTAAAGTAATAAAGATACAAGGTGATAATATACAAGCCTACTGTTATTTAAGGAAAAGCATTAGAAATTTTAAAAGAGACAATATACTTTCAGCTATAATGTAAATTGTTTAAGTTTATATTAGAAATATTAAAAAGCCTCATATTTTATGAGGTTTAATTTTTTTGCTAAATATTATATTTGAAGATATATTTCATGGTAAAAGCTATTAATCATAAATAGTATAGGTTAAATATATATTTATCTTATAAATACTTGTTTAATTACAGGGGAGACGTGATGCTATGGATTTGCTAATGAATATTATGAACAACCTTATTTTAATGAAATTATTAAATGTCATATTAATGAAAAATAGAATGCTATATTTTATATTAATATCAATCATATTTATTGTTTTAATAATGTTAATAGGTATAATATTGCATAGACAAGCCAATATAGTAGAAAAAATATTAATAAATCTTATATTTTTAATGTTCGGAACTGTGGCAATTCTTTCAGAATTGTACTTGGCTATAAATTTAAGTAACAATCAAACACTTTATCTGAGAATTCCTATAGTTTTTAGCATACTGTTCATTTCTGTATTACTCATTTTCATGTTATACAATATGTATTTTATATGGAAAGATATTAGTAAGTTTAAAAATGCAAATAATAGACGGCAGCAATGTATATATATCAACAGATTTGTTTTATTTACTATTAATATTTTAGTGGTGGTGCTTATAATAATAATTTCATATGCCTTTATATACTACATAATAAATAATTTACCATCTACTATGGCTTTAGATTTAAAAGGAAACTTTCTGGATAGCGGTCATAGAAAAAAATTAGGAGAGTGTATATATTTTAGTGCAGTAACTTTTTTTACTGTAGGCTATGGAGATATGATTCCCAAAGGATTATTTTTATGTGGAATTGTTGTGCTTGAAATGATAACATCCTACCTGCTAGGTATAATATCAATACCTATTCTACTTTCAATATTATTATGGAATTCGAGAAATAGCAAATTATAAATGGCACTTTGGTGTATAAACCATGTCCTTGCCATCTGGCTGAAACTGGGGACTGTATTTTATGTTCAGAACTTTGTAATAAGACCTTTTGTGATTGTATAAATTGGAAGGGGACTTGTATATATCAGGAATATATATGGAATGGAAATAAAGCAAAGGAAGATAGAAAGTCTTACTTATGCAAAATAGTTTGTAAGAAGAAGGTTGAAGATGAACTAATTATAATTTCAGTAAAATTACCTTATGATTTATTGCAATCATTAGTACATCCAGGTAGTTATGTATTTCTAAGAAATCCTTTATGTAAAGAATATTTTGATGCTCCTATTTCAATTATGAATATTGATTCTGAGGATGGCACAGTAACTTTTGCTATAGAAATAAAAGGAGTTAAAACTAAGAGAATTGATGAGCTAAAAGTAGATGACAGCATAGTGCTAAGAGGCCCTTATTGGAATGGAGTTTTAGGATTGAGAAATGTTTTTAAAGCTGAAAAGGGCAACTGTATTATAGTAGCAAGATCAATTGGACTTGCACCAATGCTTCCTGTATTAAAAAAGTTATATGCAAATGGAAACAAGATAACACTTATTTTAGATAAAGCTAGTTACAAAGAGAACTTCATCAAAGATTATTTAGAAAAATATGATATAGATATTATAGAAAGTTGTACTTTTAATTCAGGAGAATTGACTGAGGAAGTAAAGGATATATTGAAAAAGTTAGTTAAGGAGAAGAAACCTAATTTAATTCATTGTGCAGGAGCAGATATTTTGATATATAAAATTATAGAGTACTTAGGGGATGAGTACAATTATTCTTGTTGCAATAATGCTAAAATGTGCTGCGGAGAAGGAGTTTGTGGAGCGTGTACAGCTAGATTTAAAGGGCATATTGTAAAAAGACTATGCAAATTACAAGTAGACCCTAAATACATTTTTGAAGGGAGGAGACTTATATGAAAGTTATAGTTATCGGTGGAGGTTGGGCTGGATGCGCCGCAGCTATAAGCGCCAGAAAAGCAGGTGCTGATGTAACTATATATGAAAAAACAGATATGCTATTAGGGCTTGGAAATGTTGGAGGTATAATGAGAAATAACGGAAGATATACTGCCAGTGAAGAATTAATAGCACTTGGAGCAGGAGATTTAATAAATTTGACAGATGAAAATAGCAGGCATAAAAACATAAACTTCCCAGGACATGAACATGCATGGTGTAATGAATTGCGACATTTATAAAAGCAGTAAAAAGGAGCTAATTTCCTTTAGCTCCCCAGAGCCTAATAGTGATTTTACCATCATTCCCGTTCCAATAGACAGAATCAATAAGGGTTTCAAGTACTAACTTTTTTTTGTCTATATCGTTAATAAGATAAAAGGCGGTACTAAATTTTTTTAAAGCTTCTAAGAAAATATCTATATTTAAATCATCTTCAGATGTTAGGAGCTCAGTGCTCTTTAAAGACTTGAATTTTAATTTCAATTCTTCTATTTCTTCACCTAATTTATTAACTTTTGATATTATATATTCTGAAGTTGTTGAATTTTCTATTTCAGATAACTTATTTAAAAGATTATCCATTTGTCTGGTTTTAAGCTGTATTTCATTCTCTAGATTATTAAAATCATCTGGTACTAAGCCTTTAACAATTTCTAATTTATAGGTTTCCATCTCTCTTATTAAATGGTCTTTATTAAGATTTCTAATTTCTTCAACTACGCATTTTTCTATGTCATATCCCTTTATATTAGGATTATTACAACGAGTTTTTCCAGAGTTGCATTTCATAGAGCAAGTATAGTAGTAAGTTCTTTTTTTAGTATTTTTACTTAGTCTTCCATAAGAAACACGCATGGAACTTCCGCATATGTCACATTTTAGTAAACCACTGAGGAGTGCATTTTTAGAAGTACCTGAACGCGGATTGGTTTGCTTTTCATTTTTATACATAATTGCCTGAACCTCTAACCATTTTTTTGAATCAATAATTCCATTGTGATTAGCTGCAGCAGCATGCCATTCACTTATATCTTTTGATTTATACTTAGAATTTTTTTTGTTATACACAAGTATACCATTACCATTAGGAGTGCCGCAGGTGTTCATGCCCTTATTTTCCAAGTAATCAAAAACTTCCATATCAGATTTAACGTATACTGGATTTCTAAGAATGTTACTTAGAGATGTGACTCCAAAATCTCCACCTTTTTTACCTTTTATATTATTAGAAAGCAAAAATTTCAGTGTTCTTGAAAGGGAGTTAGTCTCTAAATATTTATCATAAATTAAATTAACTACTTTTAACTCTTCTTTTACAGGATATAATTGATACATTTTCCTCTGCTTATAGTCTTTATTCATATAGAGAATAGGCTTACTTTCAAAGCCTAAAGGAGTTTGTCCGCCAAGCCATCGGCCAGACTTAGCAAGTTCAAGCATATTATCTCTAATTCTTTCTGCAATAGTTTCCCTTTCAAGCTGAGCAAATACAGATGCAATATACATCATAGCTCTACCCATTGGAGTAGAAGTGTCAAACTGTTCTCTAATAGAAATAAAGCCTATATTATAGTTTTGTAACTCTTCTATAAGGTTAGAGAAGTCTGCTATATTTCTACTTATACGGTCCAATCTGTAGCAAATCAGAACATTGAACCTTTTGTTTTTAGCATCTTTAAGCATTTTCTGAAATTCAGGTCTATCTGTATTGCTGCCTGAAAAGCCTTCATCTTCATATATAATAAAGTCTTTAATATTTAGACTTTTTAAGTATTCTTTGCATAATTGTACTTGATTTTCTACTGACTCTCCTTTACCAGTAAATTTACTTTTTCTAGAGTATATAGCAGCTTTCACAATAATTCACCTCACTTCCACTAGTAAAGTATATTGCACTACCTTTGTCCAATATGAAATGAATTTTTTATAATGTAAAAAAGTATTTTGTTAAAATTTGTTGATTATTCAGAAAATTAACATTAAAATGGTGATTAAGGTGTGTGTTTAAAAATTAGTTTTTTACTCTAGATATGAGAAGTACAACTAGAGTTAGTATTATGGGAATATTCTGCTATAACTCAATATAGAGGATAAACAGAACTATTCTTAAAGGTGTTAGTTATGCGAAAGTGCAAAGGAGGATAAAATGAGTGTAGAAATTGAATTATATGTTAGAACGCTAAAAGATTTAGAAGTTTCAATTGAAGAATTACAATCTAATAGTGGGTATAATAATACAAATCATAAGATAACATTATTATTCAGCTTGTTGGACTTAATGTCTAAGTGTGTAAGCGATAAGACAAAAAACAGAGAAAGATTTATTGATTTCGTAAATGAATTTTGTAGTTGGAATAATGGTAAACGCGTAAGTTTACCACAGCTATTATTTTATCTGTCAGAAGACCACTCTTCTAGGCTTACAGAGCTAAGAGAATATGTTAGTAAAATTCTTGATACGTGGCCCACAGATGAACCTATATCAATTGAATATGATCCAGAAATTACTCAAATAGAAGCACTATGGCCTTCTGATTACAGAGGGTTAAATAGGACTACACTTAATCATTTCACCCATACTAGTCTTTTGTGGAATCAGAGAAATAGCCTAGTGCACGAAATGAGGGGACGTGGATATGGGTGGGGATTATTTGAAGAAAGTTCACCATATTATACATCATGTAGTCATGTTGAACGTAACTTAGTTACACAAAAACTTGAGATAAATAATAAAACATTTGAGCTTTATTATCCTTTTAGCTTCTATACAAATCTCGTAAATGAAGCTATTAATAATATTTGTATATATTTAGAGCAAAATGATATCAACCCTTATAACGCTTATAGATTCGGCTCATTGTGGTTGGATATAGATAATTAATCCCTTCGCATAACAAAACACTCAAGTTCGCTTTGGCTTGAAAAGATAGCCAAAGCACATGCCTCAGCTAACCGAGCCGAAATTTAGAAAAGCTAACATAAGAGCTATGTAAGCTTTTCTAAATTCCTGTAACGTTGAGGAACGTCTTGAGTGCGAAACGTTAGTCGACAGCAGTAAGTACACTTTAATAATTACTAGGGGGAGATATTAATGGATTATAAATATTATAGATTAAAAAATAATGATGACTTGGTAAATGACCTAAGCCTTTTATCATTAAGTTTGCAAAAAGTTACAGGATATTACGCTAATGACTATATAAATCCAGTCAAAAAATCTGGAGGAAACTTAATAACTATAATTTCTGATGAATCAGAGTTTAAAAACCATTTCTGTGTAAGTCTAATATTATTTCCATTTTTGGAAGAGGATTTTCTAAACTTACTGGAGAAAGAATTAGGAAATTTAATTTATGAGTATAATATTATTAATATTCATTTTACAGATATTTTTGGTAAAAATAATGTTTTGGGGTCTCGAAGAAACGAATTCATTGAAAAATATATTGAAATTGTATCAAAGGTGCCATTGACGTGTCTCTCAATATCTAAGGATAAAGATGGTATATTATGTGATTTAGAGCAAGAAGATATAACAAATGATGAGTTATATTTTGCATTGTTCTGGAACAACTTTGAGCGAATTATACCTGCTTTTAAAGATGAAGACTTATTCCATATTTGTGTAGAGCAAGAATATGATATTAATAACCCTAGTAAGTATAAAGATATTGCTGAGAAGCTTTTTTTGAAATTATACTCTGGTATAAACCAAATGAGTAGAAGATTCCCTAATAGGTATATTTCTATTTGTAAACACCCCAACTTTTTTTCAAAGAAAGCATTATTATATAGCTCACTTGCTGATTTAGTAGCTTATTCTTCAAATAAAATTCAACATAAAATTGATATAGGTGTACCTAAGAAAAAAATTCAAAAAGAGTATAGTACTCTTTTAAAGACAATACAAAAGATATTTGTTAATTATTCAGGATTATCAAGTAAACAGTTAGTTGAAATGGTAAATGAAGCGACTTAATTTGGCTTGCTATCGACTCAAGTTCACTTTGGCTGTAAGGGTCAAGCCTCTGAAGAAGCCAAAGCACATTCCTTCATCGGTGCAAGCACGCCATAGAAGTATTCCTCTGGGGTCCGATTCAAGAACGTCTTGAATGCGAAACGTTAGTGGACCTTGATGATAGTTCATTAAAATAATTGGAGGACATTGAATGCAATTGCTATTAGTTTTCAGAAAATTATTTAAGAAGAGGTTCTTTAAATTCTTAACAATATTCTTAGCACTTTTATTTATAGGCGCTATTTGGCAACATATTATGATTTATTATGAGGAAAAGGAGCTCAACTACCCAGGAAAACTTGTTGAAGTTAATAATCACAAGATGCACATTTATGGAGAAGGAAATGGTGCGTTAACAGTAGTTTTTACTGTTGGATCAGGTACTCCATGTGCTTATACAGATTACTATTATATTCAGAAAGAATTAAGCAAATCTGTAAGAACAGTTACATACGATAGAGCTGGGTATGGCTTTAGTGAACCTACATCTACACCAAGAACTGTGGATGAGCAGGTAAATGATTTACATAAACTATTAGATAAGTCTGGTGAAAAACCACCGTATATTTTGGTAGGACATTCACTATCTTCTCTGGAAGTAATGCGCTATGCTCAATTGTTTCCGGAAGAAGTATCTGGAGTTATTCTAATAGATGGAGGGAATCCAATATATTATGCTAATTATCATGAGTCTGGAGCCTTACTGTTAAGCTATTTGTTAGAAGGTGTAAGAGAATGTGGTTTAACCCGTGCACTAGGAAGTTTAGGAATACTGACACCTATGTCTGGTGAAAGTAAAAGGTATAAAATGCTACCTGATGAACTAGATGAAATTGATAAAATGATGTTTTATAGAAATTTAGGAAACAAAACCAATAGAAATGAAATTAGAAATATAAATGAAAATGCAAACAAAGTAATAGATAATGAAAAGCTCGGGAATATGCCATTAGTTATTCTGTCAAGTAAAGGTGATGATAAGTGGAATGAAACCCAAAAGGATTTGAAATCTTGGTCAAATTATAGCAGACAAGAAACCATAAGCGGAGCTGGACACTATATTCATTGGGATAGGCCCGATATAGTCATTGAAAAAATTCAAGAATTAGTAAAAGAACAAAGTAGAAACGTCCACTAACAAAAAATTTCCGTTCAACGGGGGATATTGTTTATGAAGGATAAAAATAGAGTGTTTTGCTCAACTGGGGTAATTACTGAGTATCCATATCTAGCTGATTATAAAATAATATTACGTGATGGGAAAAAGCTATCAGCTGATGGACTTGAATTGGTTATGTACCCTAATTGGTATAGTGAAATTGAAACTGTAACTCAAAAGTTATCTGAAAGTAGGTTGAAGTTCCCAATTATTCATGCTGATAAAGATATAGGTTCACTTATTACTGAATTAAGCTCTATAAACTATAGAAAAGGAATGGAAATATTAGAGTTGAATTGTGAGGTAGCAAAACAGCTTAATGCAAATTTAATGGTTCTTCATCTATGGGGACTACCGACTTCGGATGATAGATTTGAAAATAATATCGTCTCATTTGAGAAATGTTTAAATATTGCTGATAAATATGGAATATGCCTAGCCGTCGAGACATTACCATGTAGAAAGTCTGATCCAATTACCAATTTAAAAAGGCTTATAGAGATATACCCACAAACAAAAGTGGTATTGGATCTAAGAATGATATCATATCATGATTTGTTATGGAAAACCTTTGAGATAGATTGGTTATGGGAAAAAGAATATATTACGCATATACATATTCATGATTATAAAGGAAAAGCTTATTCATTGGATTCATTAAAGAATTATCTTTTACCAGGAAAGGGTGAAATAGATTTTACACTTTTATTCAATGAGTTAAAAAGAGTAAAGTTTGAAGGTTCATTATCTCTTGAAAGTAAATCACTTATAAAAGATGGTACAGTTAATTTTATTGAAGTAAATAAATGTTTAAATTACTTGAAGGAAGCTATTAATCAAATTTAAAAACTAACAATGTTCAAATAGTAAACAAAAAGAGTTTTAATTAATGTGGACAGCTGCTAACAATGCACTAATGTAAGCACGAAATAGTATAAATTATGCCCAAAAATTGAGGAGAGATGTACAAAACATGAAAAGATTTGCTGCATATCTAATTCTGATTATGCTTACAATTTTAGCAGGATGTAATAATAAGGACTTAACCAAGGAAGTTATAACCGCTAAAAATAGTGAGATGATAAGTATTACAAGACATCCAGAACTATATAATTTAAATATAGAAAAATTAAGTGAACTACCACATTTTGATAAAGACTCTACAAAAGGAGAAGAAATAGATTTAAGAGGTAAAGATTTAAGTGAATTACCTCTTAAAAACAGAGCTGATGACTTAATGTATTCTCAATTTAATATGAGTACAAAGTGGCCAAGTGAGTTACCAGAAAACTTTAATCCACAGATAATAATGAAAAATGGTAAAAATCCAGGTCTTAACATAAGAGAGTTGCATGGTGAAGGAGTCACTGGAAAAGGTATAGGAATTGCTATCATTGATGCACCTTTGCTAGTGGATCATATTGAATATAAGGATAATCTTAAAGTTTACGAAGAAATTGACTTAGTTAGTTCGAATGCTTATTATCATGGACCTTTGGTGGCGTCTCTTGCAGTAGGCAAATCTGTAGGGGTAGCACCAGAAGCAGACTTATTTTTCATTGCTACAAAAAACACTGATAATGATGGAACAATTAATTTAAATTCCTTTGCAAAGTCTATTGATAGAATTTTAGAAATAAACAAAAAGTTACCTAAAGAAAGTAAGATTAGAGTTATATCAATTTCAGCTGGGTGGATTCAAGGACAAAAAGGTTATGAGGAAATAAAGGAAGCTATTAGTAGAGCTAAACAAGAAGGAATATTTGTAGTTTCCTCTATGCTTGTGGGGGAGTATGGATACTTCTTTGATGGGCTTGGAAGAGACCCTATGAGTGATCCAGATAGCATATATTCTTATGAACCAAATGTAATGTATAATGATTATTATTTTAATGAAGAAGATATATATAAATTTTTTAAAGAAAGAACTCTAAAAAAATTTAAGCTAGAAAGGGAAATAAAAAATGTTTTATATGTTCCAATGGATTCTAGAAGCTTTGCAAGTCTTTATAGCAATGAGGATTATATATTTGGAAGAATAAATGGATGGAGCATGTGTTCACCATATATAGCAGGCTTATATGCTTTAACTTGTCAAGTGTATCCCAAAACTACTCCAGATTTGTTTTGGAAAACTGCTCTTGAAACAGGAGATAGCATAACAGTTAATAAATATAATAAACAAATTGTTATGGAGAAGATAGTTAATCCTAAAAGATTAATAGATAAAATGAAAAGTTATAAGAAATAGATTATAGAAGTACCCTTTATTTCGTATTTTTCATATCATGCACCATTAATGAAGGTTTCTGACATAGATGAGTATAAAAATATTTCTTTCTATAATCATATATTGTTAAAAAAGATTAGTTAAGTATTAGGCAAACAACTCTATATAGCAAACTTAATTTACAATTTTAAATTGAGCGTTAATCTAAAATAATTATTTTAAATATTTTGAATTCATACTTGTTTCAATGCTCATTTGTAATATTGAATACAAGACTAAAGAGAATATCAAAATTCAAATGTTATGCAACTATTTTTATTGCAGGGAAAGGACTGATTAAAAATTGAAAGTTAAGTATTATATAGCAGGGATATTCTCAATTTTAGCGTTGGTGTTTTACTATCTTCCGTGGACAAATGCTAACGAGCGTGTAGCATTAGATCTTTATTCAATTTCTTTCTTTTGGTTTATGATTGCTTGGGTAGCGCTAATAATACATCTATTTTTTTGTATTATACTTAAGGTGGAAAATAATCAGGCGTGGAAACACCATTTAGTAGCTTCTAGTTTAATTATAATAAGCTACATTGGATTATTCATTATGATTTTCAATGGTTATATGGTTACTGTTTAGGCAGTTTATAATTTTTGAATCATCTTGCTAATAAAGAAAATTTGACATTTTAATAATTATATTATTTATACATAGCAGAAGCGTTAAACATAAAAATAACTTACATAAATAATTTTGGACAGTAGAGATTTCAAATACAGTGCTAACGGACTACGTATGACAATGCATTCAAGTTTGCTTTGTATATTAAGGGTCAAGCCTTCAAGGAAACCAAAGCACATGCCTCAGCTAACCGAGTCGGTGGCCTGTCTATTGAAGGTAAGAGCTATCTAATTCAACAGATAAGCCACCTATAGCGCTGAAGCACGACTTGAATGGGGAACGTTATATGTAATTTTGTATAAATAGAGTGATAACTCAAACTTTATTAATTATTTCATTAAGTCACAATAGTAAAATATTCTGAAATTAGTTCAATTAAAGGGGATGTAAGTATGGAATATCATTTGGAAGAAGGTTTACCGACTTTAGAAGAAGCAAGGACATTATTAAAAGAAGCTGGCAAGCTAAATCCAGGAGTATGGATAGATCATTCTTTAAATGTGGGTAGGGCAGAAGAATTAATTGCAAAAGCAGATAAAGAATTAGATTCCAATGTAGCATTAATACTTGGAATGTTGCATGATATTGGGAGAAGATATGGTGTGACTAATGAAAGACATAGTTTAGATGGTTATAAATTCGCCAGTGAAAATGGATATGATTTATTGGCGAGAATTTCTATAACACATGCATATTTATGTAAGAATGTTGATGATATATGTGGTAAAAAAGATTGTACGATTCAGGAACGTAATTTTATTAAAGGGTATTTAGATAATATTGAATTTTCAGCATATGATAAATTAATTCAACTATGTGATGCTTTAGCACTGCCATCAGGCTTTTGATTATTAGAAAAAAGAATGTTAGATGTTGTAATGAGATATGGATTTAATGAATTTACACTTGAAAAATGGAATGAAACATTTGAAATACAAATATATTTTGAGGAAAGAATAGGAACTTCAATTTATAGTATTTTACCAAATGTAAAAGAAACTACTTTTGGGTTTTAAAAAAGTTTTAATGAACAATTTTATTCTAGGTTGTAATAAAGTTAAAGGGAATTTAAGATTTTCCTTAAATGTAGTTGCTTAAACAGCGTCTAACAAACCATTCAAGTTAGCTTTGGATAATTATGGTCAAACCTTCGAAGAAGCCAAAGAAACGTCTTAAATGCGAAACGTTATGTAAAATTTTAAAGCTAAGGTAATTTATATTTACGCATTTAATAATCTTTCGTTTACAAAGGTTAGGTAGTAATCGCAGAATCATGTGGTGAAAAGATTATATATTTACTCCATGTAAAAAGATAACATGTATGTTGGATGTGAGGAAAAATTTAACTTAGGGGGGATTTGAGCCATGGAGGGCAGAAAGAGTAAAATCATATTACTGCTCTTAGTTATCATTAGTGGATTAATTTTGTTTAGCATGTGTACTCCTTCTGTTTCAGTAAAGAATGTTACTGAGGTATCTTATGAAACTCCAGAAGTTTTTAAGGATACTAATTTGGGGGCTGAGTTACCATTCATCGCATATGAGTCCGAGCATCAACTTATTTTCTATAATTATATGGGTATTTTTGTATATGATCTCGATAATTCAAAAATGCTTCGATCACTTATACCAGGAGGGTCACAGTTTTATCATGATACTGGGACTAATGAGTCTACTAGAGTTAGGTTTAATATTGATAAGAATGTTATTAACATTTATAAGGAAGTTTATAAGGACGGCCACCAAAGATTTGAGTATTTCTATGCCTATGACATCAATAACGACAAACTTTACCAATACCCCATAGACAAACTGAACAAAGGTCAAGGTGTATCGAAGGTAACTGGACGAATGGATACAAGTGATTGGAGTGCATGGAATTTATTTTACACTTCTGAGCTAACAGGAAGGACATATTATCCATTTAGAAGTATCGCTAAATAATTTTATTTCCTGTTTATCATAGAATTAGATAGGCACTCTTAGATAAGATGATGTAGAAATGAGAGCTGTTAGATAGAAAAAGGTAATTGGAAAATAAGTTAAATATGTCTTAATCTTTAGTTAATATGCTTTATCCTTATACGCTAAAAGCCATAATTCAAGTTTTGTGATATTTAAAAAATATATAATTAAATAAGATAATACGAGGAGATGGATTTAATGAAAGAAGTGAACGTTAAGAATGAAAAAGTAATAATTAGAAAAGCAAATAAGTCCGATGCAAAAGCATTAATAGATTATCTTAATGTGATTGGAGGAGAATCAGATTTTCTAACTTTTGGAATAGGGCAGTTCAGGATAAGTGTCGAACAGGAAGAGGATTTTATTGGAAATGCCTTGAAAAATGAAAATGCTTTATTAATTATAGCAGAAATTAATGGAAAAGTAGTTGGAAATTTGAACTTTTCTGGAGGTATAAGACAAAGAGTTGCTCACGTTGGTGAATTTGGAGTAAGTGTCCTTAAAGAATATTGGGGAAATGGTATTGGTGAAGAACTTATAAAATATTTAATTAGTTGGAGTAAAAGTTCAGGAATAATTAGAAAAATTAATTTAAAAGTTAGAACTGATAATATACGAGGTATCCATTTATATAAGAAACTTGGTTTTTCAGAAGAAGGAATAGTAAGAAGAGATTTTTTAATTAATGGCGAATTTTATGATTCTTCATTAATGGGGTTACTGATTGATTAAAAAATATATTAAATTTGGTAGTAATATTCTTATATGAGAAAATCATTACCACTAAATCAACAGGAGATAGCAGAAAAACTAGGTGTGACGAACAAGGCAGTTTCAAAGTGAGAAATAGGCGAGGATTATCCTGAAATAAGCGCAGTAACTGTATTAGCTGAAATCCTTGGGGTAACTGTAGACGAGCAAAAGTCGAAAAGCCAAAACGTAGAACCAGCAATTACATAATTATCAAAACAATACGAGTATCTGCTAGATAAGGCGGTACTCAAGTTTAAAAATGCACATATAATTACGACAGGCATATCGGTGCTAGGAATTATACTTTCTTTTATAATGGTATTTTCTACTAGACATAGAAGTTCAGCCGTGTTTGGGATTATATTAGTTATATTAAGTATTATTGTTTTTCTCGTCAATTACAATAATGTTAAGGTTAGTTGTGAAAAGTATATGCAATTGTATCCTGATAATAGTAATACTATAATCTGTAGAAATAGATTTAATAGAAGCCTGATTTTCTCGGTATGGATGTGGATTTTTTCTATCTGCATAATAATAGCGTTCGTTATACCAGATAAACTTTTCAGTCGCTTTGCTACAACCTATCGTTTTCATATATTGTTTATGATAGAAATTGTTTTCGCAAGTATTATAAGCTGTATTATTCAATTTCAACATAAAGTTAGAATGAAATAGTATATATTTATTTAATTTGCAACCTTCTTATAGTGCGAAAGACAAAGTTAAATATCCATAAGGAAATAAATCTGTGCATATGGTAAGTAAAAGCTAAAATATCACATAACAAAATGTTTCCGTCAGCCTTGGCTGGTGGACTATTTTTACATAATGTTATGTAAAATTGTGGTTTATAATCTATGTGTAGGTTATTGCTTAAAGTAGCGCCAAAGTACATTCACAGCCAACCGAGTCGTCACAACAAAAACTAAGATAAGAGCTATCTAAGCTTTCATGATGGCTGTAGGGCTGGTGAACGTCGGAAATATTGAACGTTATACGTAATTTTGAAAATGAATAGCAACAGACCAAAAATTTTTAGACTTTTTGAAGTGTAATTGTAGAATATAGTGAATTAAAAGGGGAAAATATAGTGGTTTGTACAAATATTATTTCTAGACCAAAATGAGGAGATGGTTTTGTGAGTATTTTTTTACTAAGACATGGAGAAACAGATTGGAATACTATTGATAGGTGTCAAGGACACACAGATATTCCACTAAATGAAACAGGAAAAAAGAAGATTGAACAAGTTGCTTTTATCTTCAAAAGAAACATTGGTGATATTAACTATATTGTATCTAGCCCTCTATCTCGTGCTTATGAGAGTGCGTTGATTTTTTCAAATAGTATTGGTCACAAAGGAGAAATAATAATTGATGAGTTATTTATCGAGAGATCTTTTGGTTTAGCAGAAGGGTTGTTAGAAGAAGAGATTAAATTAAAGTTTCCCAATTTTGACATCGCTGAAATGGAGACCGAGAAGAATGTTTTTTCAAGAGTAATACAAGGCTTAAATTACTACGATAGCATATATTCTGATGTAAATATATTAATTGTAACACATGGTGCTGTATTAAAGACATTAGTAGATAATCAAACAACTTACTGTGGAGCAGATATCAACATAGTAAAATCTGTCCCAGGTGGATTATTTAAAGTAGATTTACGAAATGGAGAGCATCAGATTAAAGAAATTAAGGTTCTATAAGGTGAAACTATGGAAACATTAATAACTGAAAGGTTAATATTAAGAGAAATTATTCCTGAGGCAGTAAATTGTTTAATCAAATATGGATTTAAATATAAATTTCAAAAAAATGAAAAATTAAAATTGTTAGATAATAAGGTAGTTACTATTTTATATTATTGTATATTTAAATCTGATTGTATTGAACGCAACCAATAAGTTAGTTATTACAACACAATATTCTTATAGTGTTAAGTACATTTAGTGGATTGTTAAAGGCTTAATTCAAAGTGTAGTGGCTAAAGCTACGTATAACAATGCACAGCAAGGGGTCAAGCCTACAAAGAAACCAAAGCACATGCCTCAGCTAACCGAGCCGGAATTTAGAAAAGCTAACATAAGAGCTATGTAAGCTTTTCTAAATTCCTGTAACGCTGAGGCACATCTTGAGTGCGGAACGTTATATGACATTTTAAATCTGATAAAGTTTATGTCTACGCATAAAGTTTTTTATTAGATTTACATAATGCAGACTTACAAATTTAAATTGCTACGAAGCAAAGTTTATTTATATTTTCAGGAGTGTGATTCCTATGTCAAATAATGCACATGACAAAATAATTAAGAAAGCAGCAAAGGAAATTCTTATTCCTTTGGGAATGTTTCAAAAAGGACAATCGAGGTGCTGGCTTGATGATAATGGTTGGTATATTACTCAAGTTGAGTTTCAGCCAAGTGCATGGAGCAAAGGAGCATATCTTAATGTTGGCGTATCTTTCCTTTGGGAAAAATCAGAAGCATTAAATAACACTTTGTCCTTTGATTTTGGCTATCGTGAAAAAGGACATGTAGAATTTAATGGCAATGAAGATAATTTTTATAGAGAAATGATTGGATTATCAACTTACGCAAAAGAAAAGGTTTTATATTATCGAAAATTCAAAGATTTAAACTTTTGCAAACAACAATTGGAGAACAATGTGAAAAATAGTGATTCTCTTTGGAATAAATGGAATATGGCGATGTTTTATTTTTTCATAAAAGACAATGACTGTGGTAAAAATTATCTAAAAAGAATAATAGAAGCCAATGACCTAATGAATACGGATATTGAATGGGTAAAAAGAATGTTAATTAAATGTAAGGAACTTTTCTTAAGTGAAACTGCTTTAACAGAATATGTAATAAGTTCTATTATTGAAAGAAGACGATTTTTTAGCAATAAAAGTAGTTATAGAAAACTAAGAAATTGGCAAGATTTTGAACTCTATAAATAGCATAATTAGAGGTTATTTCACTTTGTAATTTTCTTGCTTTGCGAAATAATAAAAAAGGAAATTAGATAGGGGGAATACCTCCGCGCATAGATAGCAAAAGATTTAAAACATCATATAACAAAATGCTCAAGTTAGCTTTGCATGAAAAGGCTGCAAAGCACACCTGGGAAGCCAAGTGCAATCGAACTAGGCTTCTTGGCGTCTTGAGCACGGAACGTTATGCCACACTGGATAGATAATAATTGAGTGATTTAATATAATTAAGGAATGGTAGAGTTATGTGGAATATAGGAGAACAAATAAAGCAAGCCGAAGTAGGTTTGAAAATTGAAATTAGAGAGGTACCAGATCTACAGAAAGATGAGTTAATTAGCAGAGTAATTAAAAAGTTTTGCAGATCTAGAAACCTATTTCCGCTGTGGGATAAATTATCATCTTATGGGAGTATTAGTGACTCACAATCTTGGAGTTTAATCAATAAATTTATAGGAGATTCAGAGGCAATTTTATTTTTCAATCCACACGATGAAAGAAGAGCTTTTCAATTCAAAAATGGATGGGATTTGGTTCCAACTTTAAGTGAAACATACAATGCTGAATTCTATGTAGTAAATGGCGATTTAGATTATTTAATCTGTTTTAATCATCATGATACCTTAATAATATGTGGAAAAGCATATGAATGGTTTAAGAAAGAAGGGCTATTACATGAAGTTTCAATGTAAATGCGGAAAATTTTTATCCAATTCTCATGCTCTGAATGATACGCAGCTTTGGGTTTATATAGATAAGTAATGGGAAGAAAAAGTTAATATTGGAATTATAGATTCAGTTACTATTCCTTTCCCAGAGTATGATGTTTGGCACTGTAAAGACAGTGACAGGATATACTTCTTCAAATGGGGAGAAGGGTCTTATGTCAAAGTTTACAGAAGGGAAGATTTTGATTAGGTGCATCGCATAACAAAACATTCAAGTTCTCTTTGGCTATTTTGGGTCAAGCCTTCGAATAAGCAAAGCACATTCCTTCACCAAGCCAAGTCTGGCTAAGGTTCAGGAACGTCTTGAATGCGAAACGTTATGTGAAATTGATAGCTAGGCTATCACAAAGGAGGTAAAAATGCTTAGTAAAAGAAAGAAAATTTATGCAGATGATCTAGTTGAAATAACACAAGGTTTTCTTCAAAAGATTAAAGACATAAATGAAAAGCTGTGTGAAGATAATCTTGTAAACCAAGGATTATTTTTAATGGCTAATTCATTATTTGAAGATTCAATTAGAGAATTAATGAAAATTATATTAATTTCATTTCCCGAAAAATTAGAATTAAAATCGTGTACAATAACAAAAGCTCATATTTGCGAGATAGCTGATAGAGGGCATGAGGTAATAATTGAAAACGAACTCTATTTATTATTTCGTGAAGGTGTCGTAGCGCAATTGGAGTACCTAACTAATATAATTTGCGGTAAAAAAACTAAAGAGGTTGAAAGTGATATTGAAACATTGATTACGAAATGTGCAGATATTTCTCTATACAGAAATTCATTAATTCATAATAGAGGGAAACCAAGTAAGGATTTGTTCAATAAGGCTCAACATTATAAATGTACAAGTTCAAAATATATTGATTTTAATATTGAAATGATAAAAAAATTTTTAGGTGATTATGAATCATTATTCATTTTTTTGGAGTGTAAAATTAAAGAAAAATTCAAATTCTATGAACAAATTACAAGAATACAAAAATTAAAAGAGTTATGGTATCGTTGTTTTGCTAGTCCTGTATTAGTGTTTGAAGATTATTGGGAAGTAAATACTAAACATGACGTAGTTATGAGCATAAAAAGATGTAAATATGAAGAAGTGATAAGTAGTGGGGAGTCAGTATATTTATCTATTTGGAGGCATCAATATGATGATAGATATAAATCGCAAGAATTCTTACTATGTAGTATCGATCATTTAGTTATTTGTGATATGTATAATGTATTTGATGAAGTTAAATTCTATTATATGTCTCAAGAAGCTGATAGAATCAAACATGGATAAAGAGGAAAGAATTGTTCTCAATGATTTACGTTATCAACTTTGACATAACAAAAAATTTCCGTTCAAATTGGCTTGAAAAGATAAGCAAGCAACATCTGCGGCACTAAGCCAAGTCTAGCTAAGTGTCTCGGCGTCGAAAATTAAAAACGTTATCTGAAAAGCCATGTTTTATTAAGATGTGTTGTCGTTACATAAATAGTATGAAGAGACGGATTTATAGAATATGATCAAATAAACAGAATATAAAGGAAGTGAGAGTATTGATAATCCGAGAATATAAAAAAGAAGATTTAAGGTCTGTTGCTAAAGTTCATGTTGATACATGGAATTCTACATATGAAAATATATTTCCAGAGGAATACCTTAAAAATCGAACATATGATAATCAATTAAAGAAATGGATTGAAAGACTTTCTAATAGTGCTACAAATGAATTTATGTTTGTAGCAGAGAATGAAGATGGTCAAGTCATTGGATTTTCAACAGGTTCACTAAGTAATAAAAACTGTACTTTTGACAGAACAATATATACGTTGTATATATTAAAAGAATATCAAAAAATGGGCATTGGAAAATTACTTGTAAAAGCAGTCGCTTCAAAGTTAAAAAAATTAGGTGCTAAAGATATGATTTTATCTGCTTTTGGCGAAAACAATGCCTGTAATTTCTACCAACATATTGGTGGCAAACAAGTTGATAAAAGAGTAACTAATCTTGCAGGCCTTGAATTAGTTGAAGTTTCATATGCTTGGAATGACATAAACTATTTGATTAGTCTATAATTTGATACACAATCTTCTAACATTGTGTTGCAACGGTAGAAGATTGAGATACAACAGTATGAAATGGCTCACTAATTATAAGCTATGATATTTTATTGGAGGGTTAAAAATGGAGAAGAGATTTAGTCTTTTATTTGGTATTATTGGAGGGTTATTTTTAGTGATTTTCAGACTTCCTCAGACTAATTTATATTTTGCACTTGGAGGTTTTCAAGGTTTTGTTACAGATTTCATAACAAGTGTAATTTCCTTAATTGGATTAATTTTTGTTTTGTATTTTAGTGTACTATTAATTTTAG
Organism: Clostridium sp. JNZ J1-5; assembly: GCF_053901425.1. NCBI lineage: Bacteria > Bacillati > Bacillota > Clostridia > Eubacteriales > Clostridiaceae > Clostridium > Clostridium sp. JNZ J1-5. The sequence continues at coordinate 3,606,490 of NZ_CM132773.1, forward strand.
ACACATTAAAAACAATACATAAGAAATAAAAGTATCCTGAAAAGGCATATTAGATTTTTTAAAATTAGAAATTTAAAGAGTAATCGGAAGGTATGGAATATCAAATTTAGAAAGTACTAAACATAGCTCATCAGATAACAAGGTATTTCCGCAAGGATATAATTTTATTGGGGTCAAGCTTACGGGAAAGAAAGTCATAGCATATTTACCACCCAACCGAGGCATCATCATGAAAGATAAGATAAGAGCTATCTAAATTTTCATGATGACTGTAGGGCTAGTGAACGTTGGAAATACTAGACGTTAGATGACACATGCTTTGCCACCGTCCTTGGTGGCAATTTGAGAAATGATACATAATAGTGTACTTTTGTGAATTTAAAGAGGGTGAAGTATATGGATATTGAAAAGTTAATTAATGAACTTGCTAAAAATATGGCAAAGACAGTTCTTAATAAAAAAGAAAGTAATGAGCAGATAAACTTAAATGATATTGGATCCGGTGATATTCTTCAAATTACCTTGAAACGTCTTGTTAATGATGGAGAGTATAATAAGGCAGAGAATATACTTTTTGATACAATAAGCAAAAATAATTCACAAGAAACCTATCAAGTAGCAATTAATTTCTATAACATGTTACTTGAAAAGAGTGATGATGAGTTAGCAAAGGGAAACTTTTCAAGAGAAGAAGTTTATCAAGGTTTAGAAGAGATTAAAAGTATATACCAAGTATAGTGTACACTATTATAAAATTATAAAAAAAGAACTTAAAGTTACATTTGTTAGTATATGTAATATAGCTGACTCTGCGAGACTGAAACACATCACCTTTCGCCGTCTTTAGATCCAGGTAAGTTTTATATGCATCATCTAACAATGTATTTCCATAAGATTATGGCTTTACTATGATCAAGCTCATGGGAGTAAAAGCCATAGCACATTCACCAGCCAACCGAGGCATTATCATGAAAATTAAGATAGGAGTTATCTAAGCTTTCATGATAACTATAAGGCTGGTGAATGTCGGCAACACGCAACGTTATCTGAAAAGCCATGTTTTATTAAGACTTATTGCCGTTACATAGATAGTATGATAGGACGGATTAGTAAAATATTGTTCATTAATTTTTTGTAATTTGGATACTATAACATTATACACAAATTTGAAAATATAAAAGGAGTGTATCAGCATGGATGACAAAAAAGATGTTTTAGATAATGGCCCTTTTTTTCATGGTACTAAAGCAGAGCTAAAAATTGGAGATTTATTAGAACCACAACACTTATCAAATTACCAAAATAAAAAATCTAATTATATTTATTTTACTGCAACATTAAATGCTGCTAAATGGGGTGCTGAATTAGCGGCATCTAAATCAAAAGAAAGAATTTATATTGTAGAACCATTAGGTGAATTTGAAAATGACCCAAACTTAACTGACAAAAGATTTCCTGGAAATCCAACACGTTCTTATAGGTCTAAATCTCCTTTGAAAATAATAGCTGAATTAGGTTCATGGGAAAGACATTCCGATGAAGAAATAAATTATATGCTTTCATCTTTAAAAAAGTTAAGTGATGAAGGAAAAAATGTAATATACGATTAATCTATAAATATACAATTCGCAACATTGCAAGGCAATTGGTGAGCCATTTTCATAAATTGTGAAATAAATTTCAAGTTAATTGAAATGGCTTTATCCAAAGTGTTTTGGCAAAAACTACATATAACAATGCATTCAAGTTTGCTTTGGATGATTAGGGTCAAGCCTTCGAAGTAGCCAAAGCACATTACTTTACCAAGCAAAGTCCAGCTAGGGTTCAGGAACGTCTTGAATGCGAAACGTTAGTGGAAATACATATTTAAAAAATTTTAGTTCTTCGCTAAGTTTTCTTAAGGCATATTTGTATAAATGAGAAACTAAAAATTATTTATAATAGTTTATATTGGAGAAATCATAATGAGTGAAAAACAGATCGTAAAGAGGTATTTGATTTGAACATTTTCTTTGACTTATTTTATGTGGGGTATTATTTTAATTACTAATCAATTTGGATATTTAGAATGTGGTACCATATTGTTTTGGCCATTTTATGCAATTGGTGGACTTGCATCTACAATTATGGGAGCCTTTCTTTCAAAAAAAATCGGGAAAGGTTGAAAGTTATATTCAACTTATCAAAGAAATTTTTACAGTTAAGCAATCAGTAAAATATTATATAGTGATATTTGCAATGTCATTTATGTTGGGAGCTATTTATAAAGTCAGTTATAGCCTTTGGTTATGTGTATTATTTCATGCCATGATTAATGCATATTTGCAGGTGTGGGTTGATTCGGATAATATCATCAACCCTTTAGTTTCAACTTACTCTTCGGCAGTTTTCAAAATTATAGTTGCGATAGTTATAGTTGAGGTACGTAATCATTTAATTAAAACAAAAGCGTTATCAGTATAAGTGAAGTTCAGTTAAGTGGGAATATTATTAAATGATTACAAAAACATAAGAGTTATCTAGATGAGAAAACAAGCCACCTGTAGCGCTGAGGCACGTCACGAGTGCGGAACGTTAGACGCAATTTAGATTAAAAAAGTAAAGGTTTATAAATTTTTGACAGTTATAATTTAAGAGAAAACAGTGGAAAATATATAATTATTTGGAGGTATTTTTTTGATAGGCGAACGTGCTTTGGTTACAGTTCTTTTAGGTGGAATGCTTTTTATGCCTTATATCATTCTTGAAATAATATTCAATATAATAGTTATTTTTGGAGTTAAGTTTTTTTGTAATGTCTTTCAAAGATGTGATAATACAGATTTTGCTAATTTCTTGAAAGGATTAAAGAAACTAGCTATACTTAGATTAAATTTATTTCCAATAGTGGCATTAACTTTGGATATTATAAATTTTGCAATAAGTAGGAACAGAACTGTATATAGTGATTTTTGGAGTGTAGTAAATAATGTTTATGTTGATACAAGCATTTGGTTTTGGATTTTTCTGTTATTGATAGCAGTATTGGCAAGTACATACATATTAATTAGACATTATTATTTAAAAACAAATGGTTTGTACAAACCTAAATTGATATTGATAATAATGATAATTTCATCTTCAATTATAGGTTTAGTATTTTCATTTCAAGGCACATTTATGTTTTGGGCTACTTAATTATAATTATATTTATTATGCTTACAGCTGGACATGTGTATAATGATACTTTAGTAAGTGGATATAAAAAAAGAAAGTTTTAAGTTTAAAGGTGTAATAACTGCTTTAAAAGAAATGAAAATTTCTCAAAATAATGAAATGCTGCTCTTAGCATCTGCATATGGTGAAAATGCTTCATCTGGTATTCCAATAAATCAAGGCAAGGAATTAATTGAAGATGGCATAAAAAAGAATGATGAAGTATATTTAATAAAATGCAAGTTAATAAAAGTACAATAGATAAAGCATCATAATAGATAAGCATATTTCTAAAGTTTGGATTTCTCTAATTGGGTTTGAAAGCTTTGGTAGAATGATAGTTAATTCAAGGGTGTTAGTTTATTCAATTGATATATTGTCACTAATAGGATTTATATTATTAGCAGTATTTAGCTGTTTATGGTCAAGTCTTCGAATCCATAATTTTAAAACATAGTATATTACAAAGAGTATATATTTTGTTGATGGAGGTGTCAAATGGAGAAAAGTATAATTAATAAACTTGACAAAGTATTAAATAAAACAATTGATAATAAAAAAGTGTTTGATTCAGTTATTTATATTGAATCAATGGATGGAGAGTTTTCATGGATAAAATCAGCAGGCAAAATGAAAATAGATACTCAATATGCTATAGCGAGTATTACCAAGATGTATACTGCAACGGTTATTATAAAATTAATAGAAGATGGATTGTTGTATTTTGATGATACTATTGATAAATTTTTTCCTAAAGACTATCTTGCAGGGCTACATATTTATAAAGGAAAAGAATACACATCTACAATTACTATTCAACAATTATTGTCCAATACAACAGGGTTACCAGATTTGTGGACAGAAAAAAATGCGACTGGTAAATCATATTTTAATGAAATATATGAAGAAGATATTGAATTGACTTTTGATGAAGCATTAAAAAGGACTAAAAGTATGAAGTCACATTTTATAAATGGGACTAGAAATAAAGCATTCTATTCGGATATTAATTTCGACTTGCTAGGGGAAATTGCAAAGGCAATTACTCATAAAGAACTAAAAGATATTTATGATCTGTTTATTATACAACCACAGGAACTAAAGCACACCTTTTTATGTGAAAAAACAAGTGTATTTGCACCAATTTATTTAAATGCAAAACCTCTCAATCGTCCTTTAATTGTAGCATCTACAGGTGCATCAGGTGGTATTATTTCAACAGCACAAGATACAATGAAATTTTTGAAATCATTTTATACAGGAAAGCTTTTCAAGGAATCACATCTTTCTATGCTCTATAAGTGGAATAGGATTCAATGGTTTCCACTAGAATATGGTGTAGGTATGATGAGATGTAAAATGTCAAGATTAATGTCGCCATTGTTTCCTGCTCCTGAGATTATAGGACATTCAGGTTCCACGGGTACATTTTCCTTCTACTGTCCATCTAAGAGTTTATTTGTAACAGGAACAATAAATCAAATAAACAAGCAACCGTTTCCGTTGATTTATTTATTGCTACACTGCTTTGATTAAATTGTATATTAAGTTAGTGTAATAATTTGTGGTTATAAGTTAAGTCACAATGTTTTATTTATTTTAGTCGCTATTGTCAGCGGGTGGATAGGCGTTCTTTGGGGTTGTAATAAGAATTCACAGAAGCTAGGTTAGTTATAAGTAAAAACAGCACTAGATTTTAGGGCTGTTTTTTATGGCAAACGCTATGCCATTGAAGGGATATACTTCTTGGTGTTAAAAGGGAAAGTTAGACTTTATAATAGACTATTTTAAATTAAGATTATATTAAAAAATGATGGTGTAAGCGGAATTCTTTATTTATATACAAAATTATACATGGAATATATGAACAAATTAGTTAGCAATTGTATAAAATATGAACTTAAGCAGGCGTGTCAAAGGACACGTTTAAATTTTAAAAAAAAGTTGTAACAAAATTTAGTTCCAAGAGTCTTATGTATGAAAGCGAGGTGAAACTGTGACTGATTTTGAAGTTATATACTCTCAATATTTTGCTGATGTCTATAAATACGCACTGTCGCTATGCCGCAATAAAACTTTGGCAGAGGAATTAACTCAAGAAACGTTTTTTAAAGCTTTGAAAAGTGTAGACAAGTTTAAAGGAGACTCTAAAATACGGGTTTGGCTGTGGCAAATAACAAAAAACACTTATTTTTCGCTATGTAAAAAAAATAAACATAATACCAATTTCATATGAAAATGGACTAGTGAGTGTGGAAATGGGAAGTAACGGAATGCTTGATGTCTCATTTAATGGTGATGATTATCATTGCTCATATCAACTTATCAAGACAATTGAAAAAGATGGTATAAAATAACATGTTGTATATATCTCTTAAGCCCCTAGATTGACTTGGACAATTGCCTATACATTTATTATAATGTAGAAAGTGATTGGAGGTAAGTTATGAAAGGTAAAAGTTATACAAAAGAGCTAAAAGATGAAATATTAAGAGAAGTACAGGAAGTAGGAAATGTTTCACTAGTTGCAAGAAGACACGGAGTGTCAAAGTCAACCATATTTACTTGGATAAAAAATTCAAAAGCTAAGGATGAAATTAAAGTTAAGCCAGGAAGAAAGACTTTAATTGGGGGAGAAAAGGAGCTTGAAAGCGAGCTTACAGAAGTAACAAAAGAAAATGATCAGTTAAAAAAGTTATTAGGAGAAAAAGACTTAGAAATAGCAATTCTTAAAGACTTAATAAAAAAAGCAAACCCTCAATTAAAGATAAAGTAGACATAGCTAAAAAGTATATAGATCAAGGATATAACGCAGTTTTTGTACTGAAAGTAGTTAAGCTTGGGAGATCAACATATTACTATAACTTAAATGTGGAAGGCAAAGAAAAAGCAAAACCTAAAGGCGGAAAGCCTAGAGGATATAGCTTAAACAAAGAGAATAAAAAGATATGCGATGAGCAAATTAAAGAATTTATTATGGAGTCAATCGATGGTGATGCTATTAACTATGGATATAGAAAAATAGCCCACCACTTAAGAAAGTATTATAATCTTGTGATTAATCATAAGAAGGTTTATAGACTATGTAAAGAACTCTGTGTGCTCAAAGATCAAAGAGTTATTAAACCTAAAATAAAGAGAATTATTGCAGCTAACAGAACTATAACAGGCTCAAATCAACTATGGGAAATGGATATAAAATATGGCTACATCCAAGGTGAGGATAAATTCTTTTACCTGTTAAACTTGATTGACGTCTTTGATAGAAGTATTATCGATTACCATATGGGATTACACTGTGAAGCTAAAGATGCTACCGCATTACTTAGAAAGTGCCTAATAAGAAGAAATCTATTTGAGGAAGGAGCTAAAAAGCCCGTAATAAGAACAGATAATGGTCCACAGTTTGTAAGCCATAAATTCAGCAAATGCTGCACAGAAATTAAAATAGAACATGAAAGAATACCAGTAAAGACACCAAATAAAAACGCTCATGTAGAATCATTTCATAGAATACTTGAGGATGAATGTTTAAAAATCAATGAGTTTCAAAATTATGCGGAAGCATATGAGATAGTAAACGAATTCATGGACTTTTATAACGATAGGCGAATGCATTCAAGCTTAAAGTTTATGTCACCAAATGAGTTTTACAACCTTTATTTTGGAGAAAGCCTAACCAATATTGAGATAAGGGCGTAAATCTAAGAAAAGTAGAGAATTTATTAGTCCTTGTCCAAAACAAAGGGGTTAATCCGATATCTATTATACAGATTCTATATGGACAAAATATTTTTCTAAGCCACGTAAGAATAAAGAATATAAATATACAATTAATAATAATTCTGTGGTAAATTATGATGACGGTAGGGGGGATATACAAGTAAAAAAAGATATATCAGCAGTGTATTATCTAATTGGCGATTACTCAGATATTTCACAAATATCCAATGAAGAATTACTAAAGAATTCCTTGGAAGCAGTTATTCTTTGGAAGAAGTAGAACCATATTAGTAGTACATTTGGCTGTTAATGGTAATATAAAAATACCCACTTATGGGATTAAAAAATCCCCACCTATCTTTAAAAATATTGTCCTATGTAGTTAAATTATTTTAACAAGTACATAGGAGGAAAGGATATGTTGGGGATAGCAATGCATACAACAATTGAAACACTTTATAAAAAAGGATTGAATAAGTCTCAAATATCAAGGATGTTAAAAATTGATAGGAAGACTGTAAGAAAGGTTTTGACAGCAATAGAAACCGAAGGTGAGGTTATTAAAAAGACTAGGCCATCAATTTTAGATCCACATAAGGAATATATTCAAATTCAAGCAAATAAAGGCCTGACGGCCAAAAGAATACATCAAGACTTAATAAGAGATTTTAACTTTGATGGAGGTTATGACACTGTTAAAAAATATGTTAAAACAATAAAGGATATCCCTTCTAAGGTATACATGGTTCTTCATTCGCAGCCTGGTGAAGAAGCTCAGGTAGACTTTGGTTATATAGGGACTTTAAAAATAAATAACACATATAAAAAAGCTTGGATCTTTGTAATGACATTAAGCTATTCAAGGTATATGTACGTTCAAATAGTATTTGACCAAAGCGTTAAGACCTTTATTGAGTGCCATAAGGCTGCTTTTAAGTATTTTGGAGGCATCCCACAAAATATAAAAATTGATAACTTGAAGGCTGGTATTTTAGAAACCGACTTCTATGAGCCTGTAATTCAAAAAGAATATGCTGCATTTGCATCTTATTATGGATTTTGGGCGGAGCCCTGCAGAGTTTATACTCCTACGGATAAAGGAAAAGTTGAATCATCTGTTAAATATGTAAAAAATAATTGCTTTAAAGGAAGAGAATTTAAGGATGCTGACGAAGCAAAGACTTTCCTAAAAGAGTGGCTTGATAATATTGCAAATAAAAGAATACATGGAACTACTAAAAAAACACCAATAGAAGTATTCACATCTACAGAAAAGAATAGATTATCATCCCTACCAATTGAGGACTTCGTCCTATCTCACAGCAGTGAGTGTCTTGTAAATACAAACTGCCATATCTCCTATAAAGGTAATTACTATTCTGTACCTTATGGGTTTATCGGACAAACTGTTAAAGTAATAGAAATGAATGGACTTTTAAGGATATTTTTATCCGAAAAAGAAATCGCCCTCCATAGTTTGCAGACCAATGAAAAGGGCAACTTTATAACAGATATAAACCACTATCCTAGAAGTAAGAATATCTCTATTAAGGACATTTTGTCAAGACAAAAATTAGAAATGAGTGAAATAGGAATTCATGCACTGGAATTTTATGAGAAATACTTAAATACCAATCTTAAAAATAGAAAATATGACTATAGAGCAATTTCTGGAGTACTCTCTTTAAGAAAAAAATATGATAGTGGAACTATAAATGAAGCCTGTAAAAGAGCTATAACATTTAATGCTATAAGTTATAAAATGATAAAAAACATCTGTGATAAAGGTGTAGTTTGTGATGAGATACCAGCCCAAAGCTATGTTAACTCTGAAGCTACAGAAATCGCAAGAAGTTTGCATGAATATAATAAATTACTATCAGGGGGAGTAGGAAAGAATGAATGATTTACTTTTATCTAAACTAAAAGATTTGAAACTCTCAGGGGTGATTAAAACCATCGATATGAGGAATGAAGAAGCCATAAAAGATAATTTATCTTTCATGGAGTTTATTGAGTTATTGATAAATGACGAGGTATTAAACAGAAAAAATAATGGTAATACTAAGAGAATTTCTAAGGCAAAGTTCCCACAACATAAATCTTTGGAAGAATATAATTTTAATTATCAACCTACGGTTAATAAAAGATTTATTTATAATTTAGGGACTTGTGAATTTATAAGAAAAAAAGAGAATATAGCATTTATTGGCCCACCCGGAACTGGCAAAACTCATTTAGCGATAGCTTTAGGTTTTAAGGCTATCGCCCAAGGATATAATGTTCTATTTACTACAGTTAACCAAATGCTCGAAGAGCTGTATATGTCTAGAGCAGATAACTCTTTTAACTCAAAAATAAAGAAGTACATATCACCAGATTTACTAATATTAGATGAGCTAGGTTTAAAAAAGCTCACACAAAGCAATGTAGATGATTTTTATGAAATTATCGCTCGAAGATATGAAAATGGCTCTATTATCATTACTACAAATAAGGTTTTTGATGAATGGGGAAGGATTTTTTATGATCCAGTTTTAGCTACTGCTATCTTAGATAGATTCATACATCATTGCCACTTTGTAGTTATAAAAGGTGAGAGTTATAGGATGAAACAAAGAGAAAGTATATTAAAAGAAATCTCCTGTGACGAAAGTCACAAATAATTTTTTATCTAAAGTGGGGAATTTTTAGTCCCATTTTTGAGGAATTTTTATTGACAATAACA